>NZ_QUWK01000010.1 GCF_003429665.1 Sphaerochaeta halotolerans
AAGATCCTCACAGCCCTTAAGGATGGCAAATCCGATGCTGTATTGGAGGAACATACGCAAGCAGACGAAACCTTCACCCAATTGAGCACCAAGGGTAACAATAATGCCTACAACAACTTGCATCGGGGAGAGCCGGTTTTCAGGGAGCCTGATTACAAGAAAGTCAGGAAATCCGGACACAAGCATGCAAGAGGATCGTGCAGCAGCACCAGGGGATTGAACCAAGGTCTTGTATGCACACCTTTTGCCATAGGGGGAAACGACATTTGCTGGGGAAAGCCCTCAAATATGGGAGGTCCAAGTTCCGATGACCTTGATTCGGTATATGCTGGGCATCTTGGCGAATCAGTCATACTGGTCACCGATGCCTCAACAGCAGCCAGAAAATATGCTGAAGACAAGGAAATCCCTATCATCCAACTGAAAAGCAAGACGGAATCCAGACAAGGCAAGCATAACCTCCAGAAAGTCAACAATCTCCACTCCTCCTTCAAGCAGGATCTGGGAGGTTACAAGGGTGTCAGCACGAAATACTTGGAAAACTATGCCAACCTGACCATATTCAGGCAGGAAACCCCTGGGATCACGGTCATTACCAGAACATCACTGCTCACTGAAAAACTTAGAAACGTCTCCAAGGTAGCAAGATGGAAGGACCTGAGAGCTAAAGACTATCCCCCATTTGTCTATGAGGTGCTTGATACGAAGCCAGGAGATGCAATTTCAACATGAATTGTCAAATAGAGCCTAAAACAAAGTTTGAATATTCCGGGCGTATTTACAGCACCAGTCCGGTCTTAGGAAATCACCTTTCCGCTTGACGGGAATCACAGTTCCAATAAGGAAATCACCTGCCTTAGAATGAATGCATGCACATACGTGCAAATTCATTTTGAGGAGGTCAACATGACCCACTATCGAGAATCCTTAGGCTTACCGCTTTGGGATGTTCACAGCGTGAGATATGTGCAAGTGCAAGCGTCTCACAGAAAACGGTTGTCAAGGTTCAGAAGCAAGCTTCGAAGCTTGGCATGAATTGGTCGCTGGATGATTCAGCTACGGATAGAATCCTGGAGCAGAGATTGTTTCCAAAGGAACGGGCTGTCTCCGCCAAGAGAATGCCGGACTATGAATACATCCGCAAGGAGCTGCTTCGGAACGGAGTGAACAAGAAGCTACTCTGGACAGGATCAAGTACGACGCCTACAAGATCAACATCCAAGCGGTGGATGAAAACCATGACAGGTTGGAAACGGTAAGGTGTTTTTACCTTCCCACGGTAAGAACTTTACCATATTTTCGGTAAGCAGTTTTTAGGCCCTTGTGGTAAGGAATATTTGATATGATGCCTTCTAGGTTTACACTTTTCAAATGACAGGTAGCCGTTTAGAAGACACTTTCTCAGTATCTCAGTCTCCTTAAGGAGACACAATTCAAAGGACTGCTACCAGAAGAGTTTTCACTTCTGCTCCTGTACATCTTCAACCCTCATTTCTTCTCCGTCAATACTTGCCTCCTTATTATTTAGAGATTGGGACAGGATAGGTGCCCTTGGGATTCTGGAGCCTGAACTGAAGAGGGGACTGGAAGCCCAGTTTCTCTTTGGGCCGTTTCTTGTTGTAGAACTCGATGAATTCAATCACGGCAGCCATCACATCCTTTTTCGGGATTCTCCGGTTCTCGACGTTGCTCTTTCCAAATCTGCAATACAGGCACTCTGTCTTGATCACTCCATTCAGGGACTCCATCGGAGAGTTGTCGTAGCAGATTCCCGTACGTCCCATGCTCATGAGCATGCCAAGCTCATTTATCAGGTCCTTATAGATGTATGCAGTATAGGTCGTACCGCAGTCAGAGTGCAGGATCACCCCTTCTGTTGCCTCAAGCACATCCCCCAGGTCCCTAAGGGTATCGGTACAGAGCCTTGCATCCACGAATTCCGAGAACCTGTACGCATGGACCTCTGCATTGAAATAATCCGCTATGGTATTCAGGTATATCGTCTGCTCCAGGCACGGCAGATACGTAATATCCTCCATAAGACGCTTGAAAGGCTCAAGTGCGAAGAAGTCCCTGTGGATGAGATCCGTGGGAAGAGCTTTCTTCATCTCTCTCCTTTTGGCATAGACCTCTTCGGAATACCTCTTCGGTCTCACTGTGGACTGCAGGTCATTCTCCTTCATGAGCCTTCTGAGGCGTTTCCAGCCTATCCTCTTGCCTATCTCGCTTTCAAGCAATGGACCCATCTTGCGGTATCCTATACTGTCGTGACAGTCTCTCTGGATCTTTCGGATCGCTTCTACTATGCACCTGTCTTCAATCTGCTTTGGTGAATCCTGGCTCAGATACTTGTAATAACCGCACCGGGAGACTCCTGCAATAGCACAAAGGCGCCTTACGTTCCTTCTTCCTCCCCCGATGCTTCGCTCGATTGCGGCAAAACAGTCTTTTTTTTACAGGCCTGGTCCTCTCCTTGAGGATCCCGTTCAAGTTCTCAAGAAAGGCCACCTTGTCCTTAAGGTATTCAATTTCCCTTGCCTGAGCCTTGCATTTCTTTGCAAGTTCCTTGTCTAGCTGCTCATCGACCATCTGGGCCTCCCATGCGATATCCGACGAGTGGCGCCCCTCCTCAAGGGTTTTGGCGGCCTCATTGATATCCTTCTGGGAGTAGTATAGCACCATAAGGCTGTCCTTGGCCTTATACCAGTTCTGGACAGTGGACAAGTTCCTGTTGAACTCTATGGAAGCACGATGGACACTGAGCCCGGCGTCTATGGCCATGATGCATCGTATCTTCTCCTCCAGTGGAACCGTAGGATGTTTCCGTTGAACCTGTTTTATCGGTTCTGTGGGTTTGAGGGATAATGCATAATCTGCCCTTAGCTCATCCTTGTGTTTCAGCCAATAGTGGCATGCATCAGCATGAGGGATGCCTACAGCCCTTGCTGCTCCTGCAATTGATCCCATTTTCTCGAATGCGTCGAGAAACTTGATCTTCAGTTCAAGTGTATACCGTCTGTTACCCATGGGGCCTCCTTCTGTCTCCAGAAACGGCCCGTCGATCAAAAAGTGTCTACCAAACCGGACTCAGATCAATTTTAGTCTTTACGACAAGGAGTCTAGAAGAAGTTAGCACTTCTTGCCCAATCATAATCAACCTCTTTTAGTTGTTCAGAGGAGAGCATAGGATAGAAGATAATTCCATTTCCTCTAGCAAAGTAGAAGCCATTATCAATAATTTGATATGAAAATTTAGTATCAAAAGAACGATCCACAGTCTTGGTGATCTTATCCTTATTGCTCTGTATAGTGGCAATACAATCTTTTAAGTGATCAAGATCTCGCTCATACATGCTCCCAATATTACCAGTATCTTCTTTCTCATTGAAATCGATAATACGTATATCGGTGAATATGATTGCAGGAACTGTAATTTTCTTGGTGGTATCATTAATAATATAATCCGCTAACATGTCTGGTTCCAAGGAACTAACAACAAGTGGATGAACAGGACAATGTTCTTTATAAAGTCCGTATCCTCTCCAGTTGCTAGGCGTTTTATAAGGAGCCGCTTCCAGACAAAGCGTAGAACCATCCTTATTTACTAGGTAGATATTCTTATACTGTTTAAGAGGAATATGCTCAATCACTCGATATATCGATAAATAGAGCGAATGTTTCACCTCTCCGCTTGCATGCGTCACACATTTTGCTTTTGCATATTCCCAATCGAAATAATCACCAAATTCACCCTCAACCTCAGCGAACATAAGGCGTTCGGCAGAGCCTTTCTTTGAACCTCTAGCCATGTAAGCCCCGAACGCTTTTGGCTCTAACTGACTAGAAATGAGAGCTTCAATAGGTGAAAAAACTACGTAGTAATAATACATACCTACACTCCTTATTTTTTTAATTCATGAGAAGTGAAAACAAGTTATACTTACTAAAAATAGATACAGCTATTAAGGAAACAACTGCCATAATTTTAATGAGAATATCGAGAGAGGGGCCAACTGTATCCTTTAAAGGGTCACCTACAGTATCTCCTACTACAGCAGCTTTATGAGCATCAGAACCTTTGCCGCCGAAGTGTCCATTCTCCACATATTTCTTTCCATTATCCCATGCACCACCTGCATTAGCTGTATAAAGAGCAAGCATAACTGAAGAAATCGTTGTTCCAATTAATAAGCCACCAACAAATTCAGCGCCAAAGAGAAAACCTGTGAAAAGGGGAGTTAGAACGGCAATAAGAGCAGGAATCTTCATTTCAGATAGAGCTCCCGCACTACTTATACTTATACACGTTTTATAATCAGGAAGACTTGTTCCCAATATAATACCAGGATCTGCTTTAAACTGTCTTCTTACCTCTTGAACCATTTTTCGTGCAGCATTCGCAACAGCTCTTATTAATATTCCGCTAAACAAATAAGGAAGAGCTCCTCCTACTAAAGCACCAACGAGAGTAAGAGGATTTACCATATTTAAAATCATGGCTGCACCATGAACAGCATTTTCACCGGCTTGTGCATAGAGATAAGAAGAAAAGAGAGAAAGAGCTGCAAGAGTTGCAGAACCAATAGCAAATCCTTTTCCAATAGCTGCCGTTGTATTTCCAACAGCATCTAATTCATCAGTAATACCACGAACATCTGGATGAAGTTTTGCCATCTCACTAATACCGCCAGCGTTGTCAGCAATCGGTCCGTACGTATCAACAGACACGGTAACAGTGACAAAACTAAGCATGCCGATAGCTGCCATAGCTACACCATACAGGCCAGCTGTAATATTTGCTGCAATAATAGCAACCCCTAAGACCATCACCGGACCAATCACAGAAATCATCCCAACACTCATTCCTTCCGTAATGGTAATGGCCGCACCTTCTACACTGCTCGCTGCAATTTTCTGTGTTGGTTTAAAATCATAACTTGTAAAATATTCAGCCATTTGTCCAATAACAATACCACTTACAATACCAAGAACAGCGCAAACCCAAGGAGAAAATGCTCCAAGTGCGAATCCTATAGTATCTAGCGCTTCTCCTTTAAATACGAAATATGAGATAAACCCAGTAGAAATAATGGTTAATCCTGCGCCAACAAATGTCGCAGCATTAAGTTCTTTATGTGGGTTGGAAGACACTTTCTTTACGAGTAAGTAGAGAATTCCTACCATTGAAGAGATAATGCCAACAGCGGCAACAAGAAGAGGAACATAAATAAGTTTAGAGACAAGGCTCGCCTCTATTCCTCCCTGAGAAAAATAGATATAAGCTGCAAGAATCATAGCTGACACTAATGCTCCTACATAACTTTCTAGCAAGTCGGAACCAAGACCAGCAACATCTCCAACGTTATCTCCAACGTTATCAGCAATAGTGGCTGGGTTTCTTGGGTCATCTTCAGGTATTCCTGCTTCAGTTTTTCCGACTAAGTCAGCCCCCATATCGGCAGCCTTGGTATAGATTCCGCCTCCAACACGGTTAAACATAGCAATAATCGAACAACCTAAAGCATAGGCACTTATTGTCATAGTAAAAGGAATATCACTAATACCAAGCCAGTTGGTATGAAATTTAAGATTTTCAGGAGCAACCTGTTTCAAGAGAACCCCAAATACCAGGTAAACAAGAGCAAGTCCAAGAAGAGCAAACCCCCCAACAGAGAGACCCATAACAGACCCCCCTTTAAAAGCCACACGTAATGTTTTTCCTAAACTTTTAGTATTGCGAGCTTCATTCGAGACTCGTACGTTACTAATTGTCGCAATATTCATTCCAATCCAACCTGCACTGGCACTCATTAACGCACCAAATACAAAAGCTATGGCACTACTGGGAGATACAACAATACCAAGTAGTATCGCAATGAAAATCACAACTTTTAAAATAAGGGAATACTCAAGAACCAAGAAAGCTCTTGCTCCTTCCTGAATTGCAGCAGCAATTTGTTGCATCTCTAGTGTTCCTGAATCCTTCCTTTTCACTCCATAATAGTTGATTACGGCAAAGGCTAAAGCAGCAATAGCTACAATGACAATAAATCCTATCATATAACTCCCTCTTATACATGAGTGTAAACTATAATGCATGAGATATCAAAGAAGATATCTCGTACATGATAAACCAAAATCACGTGCAGCGGGGGATAAAATGCAGTGAATTTCCTTCTCCTCCAGATATCGGTTCAGCTCTTGGATATATGCCTTCTCGGATGCTCCTTCACATACAATGATTATGTTTCGATTTCTTACGTACATCAATGAGCCTTCCCGGTTAAATATATGAATGGGGGATTCCAGAAAAGGTTCCATCAAGATATTGTTTCCTGAAGTTCGTCACATTCCTTACTCCTTCGAAGTCAGATACTCGCTTGAAAACTGTCCCTCTCTTCAATGTCCTGTTCACGATTCCAATCTCTGATACCCGCATCATGTCCTGATCCATGATATCTGTATTATGTGTGATGAAAATTAACTGCGCATTTGATATGTTGTATCTCTTGTCTTTAAACATCCTTACAATCTCAGCAAACAGATACGGGTGGAGGGAGTTCCCCAGCTCATCAATTACAAGTATGTTTCCTTTTCTCAGCGCAGTTAGTACAATTCCGAGCAAACATGCAACTCGCTGAGTTCCTAAGGATTCTTCTCTAAAATTGAACTGAACCTCATTTCCAAGAACATCTTCGTGATATGAGTTGATCTCAGTTGCCGTGACCATTTTGTTGGAGATGCTGACTTCATACTGGCTTCCCGGAAAGGCTTTGACTTCCTTTCCCAGCTCGTCTCTCTTGTACTCCATGCGAGTGATATCGATATCCAACTTCCGCAAGATTGTGACAATATCATCAAAGGCCCTTTGTGTATCTATATCAGAGTTTGTATTCGCCAATCTGTCTAATCCAAAAGAAAATGGGAAGTTGTTGCTAGGATATACCTCAAGGTTATTGGTGATGAATCCATATGCAACTGTCATGGAGTCGTTCAGACCCGCATAGTTCTTCCCGACTACAGAGAGGAAAGGAATCCTGAACAGCCGCTGCTGATCAAGGCATTCAACCGAAAATATGGTGTCCAGCTTCTTGGATGGATATACTTCTGTTGCCAAGGCTGTGAACGACGTGGTCCTGTTCGCAATGGAAAAGACAATCTCGCTGTTCTCCACCAGTCTTTCATCGACGATTTCCATTCCGTCGACTTCCAGAGAATACAGGAACCTCCTGCCATTCTTGAGAAATTCGAGCGCGAACGAGGTGATGTCATTGTGGGGATGCAATTTGTTGGGCGAAATATCCTTTGGGTTGTAACGGTCTTTGATGATCCTGATAAGCGACGCGAACGCTTTTACAATGTTGGATTTTCCCGAGGCGTTCGCACCGTATATGGCCAGGCATGGGATGGCCCGGACGGCACCTTCCTCGAGGAATGGCAACAGTTCCATCTGCTTGTATCCATTCGGGGCCTTTTTTTCCGCGTACGTCATGGGGAGAGTGAGGTCGAGGACCGATCTATTATTTTTTATTTGAAAAGATAATAACATGCTTACGCTCCTTAGGGGCTTGTTCACAGTATCGCGCCAAACTACCTGATAGTCAAGATAAACATAAAAACTGTTTATATATTTCTTGGATAGATTCTCTTTCGATCCAGCAGGGAATAAGAAGTTGAATTCAAGCAGCACCATCAGTACTAGGAACCAGATCCGATACCTCGAGAAGCTAATTGGCGAAGGGAAAGGCAATGAAGAAGATTCTTCAGTCATAACGTTCTGATTCAGATACCTGGAAAGACACAGTGAAGAGGGAATCGTCATTCTCGAATAACGGAGTGCAGTCATGGAAATTGCGGTATATATACCCCTTGAACCTGTTGACGGACTCCCCACTATATGTGATACCACCAATTTCTGCGATATCATCAGGATACTGGGGAATGAAAGGTATCAATACCTCAGGGCAAGCCCTGGACTCAGGAGGCGTTGTCTCCTTTTCCGCCCCAAGGGACGGGGTATCTCACCTTGCTTTCCCGGCACTCGCTCCAGAGAGGAAGCATCATGCTGATTCCTTTCCTCTCGCTCCGTTGGGGAATGAATTTCTTCAAGTTCAGCGTGTACTTGCTATCCATGGTACTGCTACTTTTAATCTCATAGGGGATAAACTTCCTCAAGAACCCCCTGTAGTTCCTGAAAAAGTACAGCTGGTCGCTCTTGTCTGCATTGTAGCGCGCTTTAACCGCCTCCATAACAATCATATTCTCAAAAAGATTGCTCATGAGAGGGTCCCGATTCATCTGGGCAGGAGTGCTGATGCCGAGAAGATGTGCAGCAAACCCGACATCACAGAAATAGATCTTTGGGGTCTTGAAGATTTGGCTTGTGCGGGAGGTGGACCAGGGCCTGAGGATATATGCCAGATCCGATGCCTCAAGAATGGAAAGCCAGGAACCTATTGTCGTGCTACTGACACCGACAACGCCACTCAAGGCCGAGTTGTTGACCAACTGGCCACACCTCCCACCGACGCAACATCCCGCTCCACGTAAGTGGTAAGGTAGCTCCAATAGTTGTCGGATAGGCACGAATCCAGAGACCAATTGTTGATTGCGGTCCAAGACAACTTTCATACATACGGAGATATCAAGTGTTGGTCCAAATCTCCGTAATACTAGTAAAAAGCAATTGTTCTATTACGAACCTAAGGAGTTTCTTTCTAACGAATCCAGAAACAGTTTCGTTGGCACCATGCAGCACTACCACTGAATCCGAAACATTCTGTTTTGAATCTTGTCGCCCTTAATACCACGTTATGTCAGATTACAAAACAAGACCGTCAGCCAGGGGCATTTCCCTGATTACCGACGGTCTTGTGAACATGAATGTGTCGAGAAAATTAATCAAGATGCGAATCAGTGTATGTGGCCGTGTTCCAGCTCTTCCTCGGTAGCATCTCGTACATCTTCAATCTCAACATCGAAATGAAGCGTCTGTCCGGCAAGCGGGTGATTGGCATCCAAAGTAACAGTATCGTCCTCAACTTCTTTGATTGTTAATAGTTGGATTTGGCCTTCTTGGCTTTGGGCCTGAACAGTCATCCCCACTTTGATTTCACTTCCTTCAGAGAACTGGCTTTTGGAAACTTTTACCATCTGGGTTCCATCATACTCGCCGTACCCATCCTTGGGTTCCACAGTTACTGATACCTTGTCTCCCTTTTCTTTCCCGTACAGCTCTTTTTCCAGCCCTGGGATGATCATTCCAGTACCGACAATGAACTGCAGCGCATCACTGTTTTCAGAAGTATCGAGAACTGTTCCCTGGTCGTTTTTCAATGTGTAGTTCATACTTACTACATGTTTGTCAGAAATCTGCATATTAGCCACCTCGAAAATTTAGATCACAATCCATTATTCCAATACAGAAATCGGTCATGACCGTGTTTTCACCTTCATGACTTGATCCCGTATAAACAACCTTCTATAAAATTCAAAATGAATGGATTTATAGTGGATATAAAAGACTGTGTTTTAGAAACCTACTAAAAAAATCACTAAACGGGAAGGGGGAAGGGCATATTTTACCACGAAGCAATTCGTTTCCAGAAAGAACTGTCACAGAACAGAAAGCCCGTCCTTTGTAATTGGACGGGCTCTCTTGCCTTTACCTGTTCAATGTATCAGTGGCTGTACCTTCTGCAAGTTCTGCAGCTATAGCAAACGTCTCACTGAGGGTAGGGTGAGGATGAATGCTTAGGGCAATATCCTCGGAAACAGCACCCATTTCAAGCGCAACTACAGCCTCAGAGATAAGCTCCCCTGCATTCTTTCCGCAGATTCCAGCTCCCAGCAAGCGTCCTGTCTTTTCGTCATAGAGTGCCTTGCTGACTCCGTCTGTTGCGACAGCACTCAATGCCCTACCATTCGCCGTCCAGGGGAAGGAACCCTTCTTGAAGGCTATTCCCTTCTCCTTGGCCTCAGTTTCGGTCAGGCCAACCCAGGCGACCTCAGGGCTTGTATAAGCAACAGAGGGAATTCCCATGGGAGTGAAGGCAGAAGCTTGTCCAGATGCCACCTCAGCGGCCACCTTGCCTTGGTGACTGCTCTTATGGGCGAGCATCGGGTCTCCTACAACGTCTCCTATGGCAAACACATGGGAAACATTGGTCCTCAGCTTTTTGTCCACTTCAATCCATCCACGGCCATTTGTCTTGATAGTCGTGTTCTCCAGTGCAATGCCATCAGAATTGGCTTTCCTTCCCACTGCTACAAGCACAGCATCAGCTTCGATGGTTTCAGGCGCATTGTCTCCCTTTAGATGGAGCGTAAGAGATTCTTTCTTTGCTTCCACCTTCTCCACTTTCGTGGAGGTATAGATGGCTTCATACTGCTTCTTGAGCTTCTTCAACAACGGCTGCTTGAGATCCCTGTCTGCAGGAGGGATTAAGGAATCCATCATCTCGACAATGGTTATCTTTGAGCCCAGGGCGTGGTACATGGTAGCCACCTCGAGCCCTATGATCCCTCCCCCTATGATCGCGAGCCGCTTAGGGATGTGCGTGAGCTCCAAGGCTTTTGTAGAGTCCCAGATGCGTTCATCCTCGTAGGGGATACCTGGTATCTGTACTGACCTGGACCCGACAGCTATGATCAGGTCTTCGAAGGTAAGCTTCAGCTCTTCCTTGTCGGTCACTACCATTAGCTCAGTATCAGAGAGAAAGGTTCCAACTCCTACAATGCGTTCGATCTTCCTAGCCTTGTAGAGCGAGTCCAGCCCAGAGGTAAGGGTATGTATAACCGAATCCCTATGGGCTCTGATCTTCTCCAGGTCAAAGGTAGGCTTACCAAAGGAAACCCCAAGAGGTGCGAGTTTCTCAGCCTCTTCAATCACTTCAGCAAGGTGCAGCAGGGTCTTGGAAGGGATACAGCCTACATTCAGACATACGCCTCCCAATACTGAACTCTTTTCAATGATGGTTACCTTTCTCCCTAAATCTGCGGCCCGAAAAGCCGCGCTATAACCTCCCGGTCCTCCTCCGAGGACCACGAGATCTGTTTTCTTTTCTTGCATCTGTACACACCTCCTTAGAGTAGTACTCGTCGCAAATCGCCTAAAAGTGAGGCAAGATACGTGGTAAAGCGAACTCCAGCAGCACCATCAATAACCCTGTGGTCATAGGCAACAGAGAAGGGGAGGATGTCACGGGGTACAAATTCCTTTCCATTCCATACCGGCTTCTTCGAAAGCCTTGAGACTCCAAGAATGGCAACCTGCGGTGGGTTGATAAGAGGGGTGAACGCAGTACCACCAATCCCTCCGAGGCTTGAGATGCTGAAAGAGCCTCCAGAGAGGTCCTCCGGCTTCAGCTTTCTGTCTCGGGCACGTTGGCTTGTGGACACAAGCTCCCTCGCAATGTCTGTAACGCTCTTCGTATCTGCATCCTTGAGGACCGGTACGATCAGGCCCTCGGGAGTGTCAACAGCAATTCCAATATGATAGTAATGCTTGAGAATCAACTCACCACTGTCCTCATCAAAGGAAGCATTCATCTCTGGGAATTTCTTCAATGCTGCGACAACAGCCTTGACGATGAAAGGGAGAATGCTGATATTCACAGGATCGTCACTTCTCTTCATCTCTTCCTTGATCGATTTCCTCAAGGCTTCAAGTTCAGTGACATCAGCCTCATCATACTGGGTGACATGAGGGATAATCTGCCAGCTCTTCTGTAAATGTGGTCCAGAGATTTTCTGGATACGGGAGAGCTTCTTGCGTTCAATCTCCCCATACTTTGAAAAGTCCTCCAGCTCAATCTTGCCAAAGGAAGCTGCTGCTCCGCCGCCACTGAGCGCCTTCTTCACCAGAGCCTGCACATCTTCATGAAGGATTCGCCCGCTCGGGCCGCTCCCTTTAACCTTTGCCAAATCGACTCCGAGTTCCCTTGCATATTTGCGTAGGGAAGGGGTAGCGTGGTAGACAGCACCTGGTGCCTGCTCATTGATAAGGTCTGATTTGTTTTCTTGTTGAACCGGTGTCGGTTGTACTGCCTCAGCAACCTCTTCTGGCTTTTCCTCTTCCACTTTTACTACTGGTTGCTCTTTTACGGGCTCTTCATCAGAACCTTGCTTCCCTTCCTCTTCCACACCTTCAGCTGCGACCTCGATCTCCGCTATCGGGGAGTCCTTGGAAACAAGGTCTCCCTCCTTGACCAGAACCTTGGTGATGGTCCCTGCAAACGGAGAAGGGATGTCAATGACAGCCTTCTCACTTTCAAGAGCTACTACTGAGTCTTCAACGGAAAGAACATCACCGATCTTGATATAGACATCAATGATTGGTACATCAGAGAAATCCCCGATATCTGGTACTAGAATTTGTTTTATAGCCATAGTGTATCTCTCCTTAACTCAGCAATGGGTTGGGCTTGTCGACGTCAATAGCATATTTCTTAATCGCCTCACTTACTTTCTTGACAGGAATCGTGCCTTCGTCTGCAAGGCCTTTGAGTGCTGCAACAGCAATGTAGTACCTGTCAACCTCAAAGAATTTTCTGAGTGCCTCCCTGAAATCCGATCTACCAAACCCATCAGTACCCAGAATTGTCACCTTCTCATTGGGGATGAGCCGCCTAATCTGTTCAGGGTAGGCCCTGAGATAGTCGGTGCTTATCACAACGGGCCCGTCATGGCCCTCCATACTCTTGGTGAGATAGGGAACCTTGGCTTCATCTTCCGGGTGGGTGAGGTTGTAACGCTCAGCTTCAACACCGTCACGATGCAATTCATTGACCCCAAGGATGCTCCAGATGTCCGATTCCACACCAAAGTCCTTTGACAGGAGTTCAGCTGCAGCTATGACTTCTCTAAGAATTGTCCCGCTTCCCATCAGCTGTACCACAGGATTCTTGTTTTTCTTTGCCTTCTTGAAAAGGTAGGCACCCTTCTTGATTCCTTCCTCAGCTCCCTTAGGCATCTCTGGATGGGTGTAGTTCTCGTTCATCAGCGTAATGTAGTAGAAAATGTTCTCATTATCTTCATACATGCGCTTCATTCCATCCTGAATGATCACAGCAAGCTCATAAGAGAATGTGGGGTCATATGCCTGACACGTGGGGAGGGTGGATGCCAAGAGCAGCCCATGCCCGTCCTCATGCTGCAGACCTTCCCCGTTTAGGGTGGTCCTTCCTGCGGTAGCTCCCATCAAAAAGCCCTTTGCCCGACTGTCTCCTGCGGCCCAGATGAAATCACCGACCCGCTGGAAACCGAAAATGGAATAGAAAATGAAGAACGGAACCATGGAAACCTGGTGGTTTGCATAGCTGGTGGCGGCCGCAATCCAAGAGGACATCGCACCAGCCTCAGAAATTCCCTCTTCCAGAATCTGTCCTTTCTTATCTTCGCGATACCAAAGGAATGATTCCTTGTCTACTGGTTCGTACAGCTGTCCGTCTGGGGCATAAATGCCAATCTGCCTGAATAAGCCCTCCATGCCAAAGGTTCGAGCCTCATCGGAGACGATGGGAACAACCCTTTCCCCAATATTCTTGTCCTTTACCAGTTTGGTAAGCAGACGGACAAATGCCATGGTAGTGGAAAGCTCTCTTTCCCCAGTAGAGGCAACCATATCTTCAAAGCTTTTCATTGTAGGAACGGTCAGCTTTTCGCTATCCTTATAGCGGTACGGAACAGGGCCTCCCATCATCTCACGTCGCCTTGCAAGGAATTTTCCTTCTTTGCTTTCAGGGTCTGGCTTGATGAAAACCATGTTTTTTGCCTGTTCGTCATCGATGGGTACATGGAAATGGTCCCTGAAGGCGAGAAGATCCTTCTCTTCCATATGCTTCAGGTTATGAGCTCCCATTGCACCCTCTCCGCTTCCCATACCGAAGCCCTTAATGGTATTGAAAAGAATGACGGTGGGCACTCCCTTCTGGTTTGATGCCGCATGGAATGCCTGATAAATCTTTCTGGGGTCATGGCCTCCACGGCTCAACTGCCAGAGATCCTTATCCGTCTTGCCCTCGATGAGGGATTCAAGGTATGCATCTCCAGAAAAGAGTTTTTCACGCAGATATGCAGGCCCTCTAGCCTGTAAGGTCTGGAACTCCCCATCAACCATATTTGCAAGTTTTTGTAGGAGCATTCCCTTTGTATCTTTTTCCAGGATGGAGTCCCACTCGGTTCCCCAGATAACCTTGATTACATTCCATCCTGCGCCTCTGAACTTTCCTTCAAGTTCCTGAATAATCTTTCCATTGCCGCGAACCGGCCCATCGAGACGCTGCAGGTTACAGTTAACCACAAAAATGAGGTTATCCAGTTTCTCCCTAGAGGCAAGCGAAAGCGCTGCCAGGGACTCCGGTTCATCAGATTCACCATCACCCATGAAAACCCAGACTTTTCTGTCTCCATTTTTCTTCAGGCCCCTGGAATCCAAATATTTCATGAAGCGTGCCTGATAAATTGCCATTGAGGGACCAAGGCCCATTGAGACAGTCGGAAACTGCCAGAATTCAGGCATCAGGTAAGGGTGAGGGTAGGAAGAGAGGCCATTGCCCCCTGTCTCCTGTCTGAAATGATTCAGTTGTTCTTCACTCAGCCTTCCTTCAGTAAATGCCCGGGCATACATGCCTGGGGATGAGTGGCCTTGGAAGTAGATCATGTCCGCACCGTGTTCGGCTTCTGGTCCCTTGAAGAACCAGTTGAATCCTACTTCATATATTGCAGAAGAGGATGAGTAGCTAGCAATATGCCCGCCCAATCCTTTCCCCTCTGCGTTAGCCTTGGCTACCATTACCATGGCGTTCCAACGGACAAACGCAGATACATTTCGGGCAATAAGAGACTCTTCCGGCGGAATTACCGCACTAGTGTCAACTATAGTTGTATTAATATAGGGGCTAATGACCCCGGGGGAGGTGGTAACACCTTTGTTACGGGCAGTTTGGGTAAGTTCTGAAAGCAAATAATCAGTTTTCTGGTTGCCTTCATTTTTTATTACACCCTCCAGCGAATCCAGCCAATCTTTGGTCTCTTCAGGGTCTGGATCATGAAAAATCTGTTTACTCATACATTTCCTCCGATAGTGAGTGTATGCAATTCAATTCAAAAACAACAGTTGAATGTTTGTTAAATATACTATCGAATTAGTAGAAATTCAACATGAGAATGTTTGGGAAAAAGGGAAAAAGGCAAGTTTAGAATTAAAAAAGTGTAGTTATGATATAGATTTGTGTAAATGTTGTATAAAATAGAGTTTTTTGCAATCAAATGTAGGTAGTAGTGAAACAGATTACAGTATTGGAATCTCTTTTGGGGTCTCTGATTAGAAATAATGGTATGTAAATGTCAAACAAATAGTAAATACAAAAAAACAATAATTAAGTCTTCTTCATTTATGACGGTATCGTCTGATAGAAATGACAGAGTCGTTAGGCCACGATGGAGAGCCAGGTGCCCCCATCATCTGGAAGGGAGAACATTCAGTAGCTCCGAGTAATCCGAATTGAACTTGATATGGTTATAGAGTCCGCTTACTGAAAACTTGTAATTGATGACTGGTCCAAACATTTCTTGTAAGAAATAAGTTAATGAGCAAGCTTTACCCTGCAGATGATAATAAACTAAACCACGAATAGGGAAATCTACAATAGGTACGTGCCTTTTACTCGTGCTGTCGTTCGAGCCACGTTAAATTAGTATAGTTAAGAGGATTTACATCAGCATTGTTCAGCATACGGAGAGCTAGGTCCATGATTCGCTCACCATACCCTTCGGGATTGTAGTGTACGCACCCAATGATTGGTGAATCTCTCAATTTCATCAGTTCTTCAATCTGTCTGGTGTGGTTCTGCCCGACTATAATCGTGTTCTTGCCCTCGCGATACTGCAGGATTATGTCATAAGAAGCAAGCAGGTGTCGCAGGTTGAATGCCATAATCAGCATGTGATCTTCCTTAGGGATATCCTTTAGTAGCTTTACAAGTTCCTGGGTTGGATTGTTTGTGGGATGTCCCCACTCAATCATGTGTAAAGCATTGTGGTTCATCTCAATTTGTGAACCGATAAATTCAAGCGCGCTTGAAATCCTAAGTTTTGTGATTGGTTCATGTCCGTATTTACCCAGCACCAACAGCTGTTCCAACTTGCCATCCCAGTGTTCCTTAATGTACGCTGCCGCATGCTCACCTGCAATTCTTCCAGCGGTTGCATTGTTCGCTCCAAAGTAGATTGCTCCTGGTGCCATGTAGTCTACTGAGATAAGACGGATATTCCGTTCGAGACACTTCTCCCCTATGTACATAAGAGACTCCATGCAGAGACTATAGTCAATAATCAGGTCAACTCGCTCGTCGAGGAGGATATTGAAGTTATCGACGGTTGAAGTGTAATCGCCATTGCACTCGCGGATTACCAAAGAGATGGAGTTGCACGCCCGGATTGCATCCAGGAGGCTGTTGTGTACCGCTTGGACAAAGTAGTTTCGGTCTTTGTTCACTAAGAAACCAATTCGGTGCTGTTGCTGGCCTGCATTACGATAGGTGAAATCATGCCCGCAAATCACAAGAGGGTCTTGCCGTGCAAAGAGTATGTTAGCACGGAAACTACCTATGCCATCGTCGATAAGCACTTCCTGGACCTTTGAAAGGAACTTGCGATGGTCGAACGGATTGTTCCCTTGTAAGTCGAGGAACTTTGAATCGAGGATGATGTAGATTCTCTTGGCACGTCGGCACACAGCCTCAATCGTTGCGATATCATCCCCGTTATCAAGAAAGAACGTATGGGCGGCATAGGAACTGCAGCAGATGAAAGCCTTGTCAATTTCGACCGATTTGTCCAACTCTTTCGATTGAACGAGACGGAAACGACGTTCTTGAATGGAGACAGAACATCCGGTCGTCATAACCGGATAAGCATAATTGCGCGATTGCAAAACCTCGAGCGTCTGCATACTATTGGTAAGTATCATAATATTGGAATAGGGTGGAACCGAAGATGCGACAAACTGAGAAACCTCACCCGAATCGAGGAATATTCGCTCTCCCGGACTGATATGCATGATTGTATGTTGGCCGAGAATCTTGATGCGCGCAGGGATTTCCCTATCAGGTCCCTCCAAGGTACCGACAGAAGATACAAAGAGGGCTGCGGATCCGTGTTTCCGGATGACCTTCCCCTCCAACTCAAGTGTAGCGAGGTCGTTACGTAACGTGATCACCGAAACCTTCAATTTACCAGCCAATGTAGTGATACGCATTTCCTTGTTCTCTCCAAGGAGCTGAAGGATGCGGTGGTGGCGTTGTGCTTTTGAGAGGACTCCCAATGATTCCAATACTTCCGCGTTTTCACGAGTATTCTTGTATCGGATCTTTCCATGCTCACGAATAATCAACCCCGATGCCTCCAATGGCAACAGTTCCTTACGTATCGTCTCCCTGCTCAGTTTGAACTGCTGAGTCAACTCCTCCATTGTACAATACGTTTTTCTGGTAATCTTCTTGAGTAGCATAAGCTTTCTCTGACTCAATTCTTCCATGAGATGATTCTAACATGGTACCCAGAGATAAACAAGGATAAGTATTCGAAACATATAATGATAATATAAATACATAAATTGATAATATATAATGAATAAAGGATATAAATTTGCAATAAGCTTGCAAATATATTGAAAGCTATTTGTTTGACTTATTAGGAAAATCACCGCAATAATGAAATTGAAAATGGATACCAACAAAGTAATATGGCGTGGAGGATCATTAATGCGAATTGAAAGGCGAAGGCCCCTTGTAGCAAATATAGGCCTACTCGGTGTGGGGCATGCAACATATTGGCATCAGTTCGACGGACTATTAGAAGTCATGCACGAAAAACAGCTCAAACTCCGCAAAAAATTGGAGAATAATAGCGTATCAGTAATAGATTTTGGTTTGGTTGATTCCTCGGAAAAAGCATACGAGGTACTGCTGAAGGTACATGCTGCCGACTTGGATGTTCTGTTCATCGACATGCTTACCTATGCTACCTCGGAAACTTTTGCCCCATTGGTCAAGTCCTTGACTATACCGATAGTCTTGGTCGTACTACAACCAGTGAAGGCGATGGATTATGCAAACGGGACCACCTTTTTACAATTGTGCAATGATGATATCTGCAGTGTACCCGAATTCTGCAACGTCGCAGTCCGAATGGGCAAGAAGACACCCCCGGTGATCATAGGAACACTCGAGGATGATCCTGAAGCTGATGCGGAAATTGCTTCTTGGTGCAGAATTGCCCACGCAATACATGACTTGAAGCATGCTCGCATCGGATTGATGGGCCATGTGCTAGAAACAATGTACGACATGCATGTGGATCCGGCACTCATCACTAAGACTTTCGGGTGCCACGTGGTCCCCGTGGAACCGGACGATGTAATGCGCCAGTACCGCAAGACTTCCGACGAGGAGGTTGATGCTATGAAGGGTCGTATCCACTCGTTTTTTGATACACCTGATCCCGCTTCTGATTCCATTACATTCATGCTTCGAGAAGATGATTTGACACTTTCTGCGAAGGTTGCGGTCGCACTTGAACGGATGATTGATGAACGTAAACTTACCGGATTGGCGTATTATTATGAAGCTGAAGAAGGCTCAGAAATGCGCAAGCTGGTAACCAATTTTATCGTAGGAAATTCGTTACTCACCTCCGCAGGATTCCCAATGTGCGGCGAATACGACCTCAAAACCCTGATGGCAATGCTGGTTATGGATCGCCTTGAGATTGGGGGAAGTTTTGCAGAGTTCCATCCAATGGATTTCAAGCGCGACTCGATTCTGGTCGGTCATGATGGACCACATCATATTAATATCGCCGACCGTGAGCCGGTGTTACGCTCACTGAGCAAGTATCATGGCAAGCCTGGCAGCGGTGCTGGTGTTGAGTTCAAAATTAAAGAGGGGGCGATTACGATGCTCGCAATTACAGTAAGCAGCCAAGGAAACTTAAAGTTCATCGTAGCTGAAGGCGAATCGATGGCCGGCGCTATTCCGCCAACCGGGAATACAAATACTCATGGGCACTTCAAACCCAACCTGAAAACATTCCTTCATCGTTGGATGGCTGAAGGGCCGACTCATCACTTTGCGTTGGGCGTCGGCCACCATGCGCAAGAGATTTCCTCGATTGCGAATGCGTTCGACATCGAATGTGTAACCATCAGCACAACGTAATGAAAAAGAGACCTTTTGGAGGGGCTAAATGAAAAAAGTAAAAAACATATTGGAGAATATCATGAGTGCCGAGGTACTGATTGGTGCTTTTCTGGTGATTGTGATGGTCTTTATCATGGTCATGGAAGTAATCATGCGCTATATCTTCAACAACCCGATTATATGGGTGCAAGAGTTTGTTATTATGATGTTTATCTGGATCACCATGCTCGGTGGTAGTGCCGCTTTGATGATGAAAACACACGTGACAATCACGACTTTCAGCCAATTTTTCAGTGACAGATGGAAGACAATCTTGCAGTTGTTGGTCAGCTTGATAATCATCGGTGTACTTATCTACCTTGCGATGACGCTTCCGGATTCAATAAAAATCCAGAACAAGACACGTACATCCTCGATGCCGATCAATATTGCAAAGGGTCATTATTATTCGACCCCGTTGCTCATCGCCGTGATCCTTATGCTCTTAACGCAGTTTTATTATGTATACTTTGAGGTGAAAATGTTACTCGGTAAGGCAGTCCCTGAGGACTATCTGCTACAAATGCGTCCGATATTCAAAGCACACAAGGTCAACGGGGAGGTGGACGTATGAATTTCTCTTGGTTAATTATATTCATTTTCATCGCGGTTTTCCTGGAAGTTCCTGTCGCCTTCTCATTCATAGCTGGTACGGTCGTCTACTTGCTAGTAGGGCAGACTTATCCCATTACAGTTGTAGCGGGTCGCCTAGGCCCCGGCTTGGACAGCTTTCCGCTTCTTGCATTGCCGCTGTTTGTGTTTGCAGGAAATTTGCTAGGCGGCTCGGGGATTGCCAAACGGATATTCAATTTCGCCAACAGCGCGGTCGGGCATATCCCAGGAGGGTTAGGTCACGTAAATGTCCTCTCCTCAATCGTGTTCGCCGGCATGTCCGGCGTCGCTATGGCCGACGCTGCGGGCCTTGGAAAGATTGAAATGGAGGAGATGCAACGCCACGGGTACCCGGTACCCTTTAGTGCTGCAATTACGGCTGCGTCAGCAACCATCGGTCCTATCATTCCTCCTAGCGGGCAGATGGTCATCATTGCAGTGTTGGCAAACATCGCGTTGGACAAACTGTTTTTGGCAGGGTTTGTCCCTGGCCTGATGCTCGGTGTATTCCTGATGGTTACCATCTACTTTATGGTGCGTAGCGGGCATGTGAAAGTCGACGTGATGCCTAAGGAACCGTTCTCTGTACGGCTCGCCAACTTCTTCAAAGCAGTTCCCGCACTTGCAGTCCCAATCTTCCTGATAATTGGGTTGGTAACCGGTGTTGCGACCCCGACTGAGTTGGGTGCGCTTACCTGTCTATTTGCTATTATACTGGGAATCGCTTACAAGGATCTCACGTGGCATTCGTTCCTCGAGTGTGCAATAGAGACTGCGAAGACCACCGGGATATTAGGCATGCTGCTCTTGGTAGCAAGCCCCTTTACTTGGTTGATGGGGGTGGGGAATGTCGGTATTCAGTTACAGAACTTCATGATGGGGCTGACCACCAACCCTGTTGTGTTTCTACTATTGGCGAACGTGGTGCTTTTAGTGGCTGGTATGTTAATGGAAACAACTGTTGTAGTACTTATTGCTGCTCCAATCATGTTCCCTATTGCAGCAATTTACGGCATTGATCCAATCCATTTTGCGATAGTAATGTTGATCAACCTGCTGATGGGTACGCTTACACCGCCATTTGGTTCCTTGCTCTTTGTGATGATGAACCAGACCAAGCTCACTCTCTCGCAAATGTTCCGGGCGGTTGCTCCCTTCTACTTTCCCTACCTGGCGTTCTTGGTGTTAATCACGTTCGTCCCTTCAATCACGACTTTCGTTCCAAGACTGTTCGGGGCTTAATCGTGTGTATATTGCATTAATTTTCCAAGGAGGAAAAAAATATGAAAAGGATTATTGTTATCGTACTCATGCTTTCGTTCGTATGCTCGACCGTATTTACTGCGGGTACTACAGAGCAGCAACAGGTAAAGACCATTACATTGGCTACTGGTGATGCAATCGGTTCCATGAGGAACCTTGCGGGCGAGTATTTCAAAAAGGAAATTGAAAAACATCCTGAGCTGAACTTAGAGGTGAACCACGTCCAAGGTGCAGTGTTAGGAACCGCAAACCAAATCATGGATCAAGTTGTAGAAGGCTCTGTCCACCTGTTTGGCAACGATATCGCGTGGATTGTCCCCTATGATCCTGATTTCCAGCCGATCAGCTTTGGGTTCATGTTTCGTGATGTCGATCACATGAATGCTTATTTCAAGAGTCAATTATTCCTGGAACTGGCGGATAAGGTGGCTAAGGACAACGACCTACGTATCCTCGCCCCCGTTCCGATGGCCTCAAGGATGTTCTTCTCCGTCAAGCCTTTGAAGACCATTGATGATTTTAAGGGTCTTAAGGTTCGCGCACCCGGTCTTGAGATGTTTGTCAAGTCCTATGAAGCATACGGCGCAAGTCCTACAACCGTTGCTTGGAACGAAATCTTCCTAGCACTGAAGACCAAACTAGTCGAGGCTGCCCACGGCCCGGTAGCAGACGTTATCGCGAACAAGTGGCACCTTGCTGCACCATATATCACGCGTACAGAGGATATGTATGCGGCAAATGCTTGGTACGTGAACGAGGCGTTCTGGCAAGGACTTAGCGATGCGCAACGCAAAGGAGTTCAGGATGCTCTTGAAACAACCAATGTATGGTCGTTCGAACAAACCAAGGAATTGGAGCAGGAACTGATTGACCAGATGGTTTCAGAAGGTGCCATCTACAGTGCGACATTTGCAGACCGTGAGAAGCTACGTGTTCAGGCAATTAACGCCGTGAAGAAACTAGAAGCCTCCGGAAAATGGTCTGCAGGACTGGTGGATGCCATCCAAGCGATTGAATAACCATTGACTACATAGAGCAAATTGGCTGCTGAAGGGTTCAATCATTTCGGCAGCCACTTGTTCTCTGAAAGTGGACTTTTAGATTACCTACGACTGGCATAGGTGGCCGTTTTTTTAACAATAAACCCCTCTTTAGCACAGTATTGGTACCCAACTGCAAATGGTGTGTTAATTTGAGTATTTATTTCGATAACTGAGCGAAATTGAGGGTTTGAAAACCCTGCTGAGCAGAGTATCAATCTTTTTATATAGGTCAATCTGAGCGGATTGACGATACAGGCAAAGAGGTTTATTCCAATCATGCCCCCTGTATGGAATCCTGATTACCATTTATCTCTCATAAAAGCATCTATAATGGGAGAGTAAATATATCCGTGGCAAAATCATGGAGGCCATAGGAACCCGCGACAGCATCTTGCGATTTAGGTGAGGGATATAAGTGGTGTACAGTCAGTAGCATGAAACACACATTGAAGGCTCATGCTTAGTGAGTCCGATAATTTATCAAAAAGTCACATGGAAAACTCATTATAGACCCCAGGCCTTAAGCCCTTCACTTGCTTGATTCCCTACATTTGAGTATCTTTAAAGTGTAACCAATAAACTACTTATATTGGTAACCAAGGAAGGATACGTATGAACAGAGAACAACTTACTCGCATGGCAACTGGAAAAGGTTTTATCGCTGCATTGGATCAAAGTGGCGGCAGTACACCCAAAGCATTGTTGCAATATGGAATACCAGAGGACTCTTATGCAACTGATAAGGAAATGTTCGATCTTGTACATGCAATGCGCACGAGAATCATCACGAGTCCTGCTTTTACCCAGGCCCATATTTTAGGAGCTATTCTGTTTGAAGACACTATGGACCGAACCATTGAAGGAATTCCAACCTCTGAATATCTCTGGGGGAAAAAGGGAATTGTACCATTCCTGAAGGTGGACAAAGGGCTTGCTGACCTTGCTGAGGGAGTGCAGTTGATGAAACCCATGCCCGACCTTGAGCCCTTGCTTGAGAGAGCAGTCGAGCAGGGAATCTTCGGCACCAAAATGCGTTCAGTCATCAAGGAAGCTAATCCCAAGGGTATCAAAAAGATTGTTGAACAGCAGTTTGAAATTGCTAAGGTCATATTGAAAGCCGGTTTGGTTCCAATCATCGAACCTGAAGTGGATATCCACAGCATGGACAAGCAAGCATCTGAGAAGATTCTGAAAACTGAGATTGCTAAACACCTAGCTCTCCTCAATGATGAAGACAGGGTAATGCTGAAGCTCTCCATACCTACAGAACCAAACTTCTATGCTGAATTGCAGAAAGAAGAGCATATGATTCGTGTGGTGGCTCTCTCAGGAGGCTATCCCCAGAACAAAGCAAACAAACTCCTTGCAAAGAACCATGGGCTCATTGCCAGCTTCTCAAGGGCACTTACGCAAGATCTGCATGTAGACCAGAGCGACGAAGAATTCAACAAGATGCTAGAAAATTCCATCAAGGCAATCTATGAAGCTTCTATAACCTAGGAGAGTAGTGCACAGAAAGATTCATGCATTGCAGACACAGCACATACCGCTCGGGTAAGACCAAGAGAACGAAGCAAAAGACTGGGCTTCATAGGCGAATCTTGATTTCATAGAACAGTATGTAAATTGCCATGTATCGATTCCTCATGGTTGATGAATCTCCCATACAATACATGCCTTTCATTGAGTGTAATTTATTACAGAGATTATGGTTTTTCTACGATTGAACTCTATTGGACAATGTGTAATCTAATCTTTTCTGAACGTGAAGTAATAAAACCCAAGAGAACTGCTTGTGCGACCAGGGAGCTACAGAACAATTCCAGCTCAAACTGTTCAATACTTCCTGTTGTACCATGTAACCCGATTTTGATCCTCAGGTAAACCTATAGGGGGAGCATGACGAAGAGCAGAAGAATAGCTGTACAGAGTTTTCTTTTTGCTACTTCTCTTGAGCATTGAAGAGATACACAAGAGTAGAGAAACTAAAAATAGTCTTCTAAGGCATGAATCACCTGAATATACTGTAAAACTATTGCTACTATGGTTACACTTTGCTCTCACTTGGAACTGATCAGAAGAAGATCTGTAGGACCTACCTATATCATTATATTATAAAAAAGTATACAGTGATTATTGGTCAGTAAGACCAAAGACAGGAAGGTTACGAGGAGTTTCTATGAAAAAAATGATACTTTTAGCTGCAATCATGATAGGCGCAATGGGAATGGTATTTTCATCTGGATATATTGGAGGAAGTGCTATCCTCCAGAGAGATACATTTGAATACGACTATGGTGATTATGTCTTCAATCAGGTAGGGTTTGCTATTGGTGGAGCCCACTATTTGAGTGAAGAAGGAATCTTTGGACTCGGATATCACGTTGGTATGGGGCAATCTACCCCTACGTTGGTTACTTCTTTGGGGACATTCGAAGGTGAACCTGAAATGGTTTTCAATGCGAGCCTCCTAGCACAACTCAAGTTTAAGCTCAGTGAAACATTCAGTTTGGAGACGGGTCTTGGGTATGGATTAACAGGAACCGGTGATACCGATTCAAGTGAGGATATACAAATTTTCTACGTATCAAAAATTGAGACAAAAGTAGGTGTTCTCTTTGCAGTTTCCGATACGTTGCTCCTGGGAACCGGAGTCAAACTTGGGTATCCTATCAATGTCATAGACCAGAAAACAACCGATAGTGGCACGTCATCAAGCACGATATCCTTCGATAATGGATTCAGTGTTGGTGGGTATCTTGGTCTCAACTTACAGTACTAGTGTAGCTGAATAGAAAATCGATGTTTTTAGGGGGAGCTGTTACAGGTTCCCTCTTTTTTCATTCCCCAACGGAGCGAGAGGAAAGGAATCAGCATGATGGTTCCTCTCCCGAGCGAGTGCCGGGAAAGCAAGGTGAGATACCCCGTCCCTTGGGGCGGAAAAGGAGGCAACGCCTCCTGAGTCCAGGGCTTGCCCTAGGGTATTGATACCTTTCATTAGGATATGTCATTCTGAACCTAGAGCGGAAGATGTATATGGGCATTTAAAAAAGATTAGCGAGAATTTTCCCTGTCCATGAGAAGAAATATAAATACATAAACACATAGCTTGCATAAAACATAACAAATGTTATATAACGATTGGTATTAAAAGGAACATGTATGCCACCGAAGGTTAAAATTTCAGAACAAGCTATTGTGGATGCTGCAATCCAGATTATCCGTGAAGAAGGGGAAGGAGCATTACATGCTCGGTCTGTTGCAAAGGCTCTCGGCTGTTCAGTACAGCCGATCTTCCATAACTTTCCATCCATGGAACATCTCAGGAAAGCAGTGTATCGAAAGGTCGATACCCTCTTTGAGGAACAGTTGCTCAAAGGATTGGAACAAAACGCCATCCCCTTTCTTGGTCTAGGGTTATCCTATATTGATTTTGCCAGAAGGGAGAAGAACCTGTTTCGATTATTGTTCATGTCAGATGAATTTGCAGGGAAACAGGTAATAGACCTTGTCTCGAATGATGCTAATAAGCCGATTATCAGCATCATTGCCCAAATGACACAACTTAGTGAGAAGCAATCAGAACAGATATTCCTGGGGATTTGGCTCTTGGTTCATGGAATCGCCTCGATGTTGGCCACTAACGAGTGCACGTTGGAAGACGAACAGATTTCCCAGCTCTTGATCCATACATTTACTGCTTTGAAACATGAATATAGTGAAGAAGGAAATGTATATGAACCCAACTAATGACAAAAAGATTTTACGGCGCTCACTTCTCTGGATTCTTGTCTATATTGCCTTGGTGAATATAGGGGATGAGATAGGGAGGCAGACAGGGCTAGGTAGTCTGGTGACTGCTTTGGTATTGCTCTGCTTTTCAGGAATACTGTTGAAAACGTATCGGGCGCAAGACCTATTGCTGAAGTTGCCAGAACGAAAAGCATGTAAAGGTGTATGGTTTTACATCCCACTCTTGGTGCTTGCTCTTATCCAATGGTTTGCAGGACTAGAAACTAGCTTGCTCCTATCTGATATCTTGGTTGCAGCTTTGTTGATGCTGGCAGTCGGGGTTGTTGAGGAAGTGCTTTTCCGTGGATTACTTTTTCAGGCAATCGAAAAGAATTCAACTACCAAACGTGCAGTCATCATAAGTGGAATAACCTTTGGTTTTGGACATGTGGTGAACTTGCTTAGGGGCTATGGTGCTGTGGAACTTTCTTCTCAAATAGTAGTAGCAATAGCCGTAGGCATCATGCTATCACTCTTAGTGGCAATGACACGAAGCATTGTTCCCGGTGCAATATTTCACGCTCTGTTCAATTTCAGTGGAACGGTCACCAATCAAGCTACAGAATTGCAGGCAATGCTGCTGCTTGCCATTCTTATCATTTCTGTTGCCTATAGTTTTGTCATTATTCGTACGACACCCAAACGAATGGTGAAGGTTGCCTGAGCGAAATAACTACCTGTTCCTTTCAGAACAGGTAGCTGTGTAAATGATTACAACGTTGCAAATCAAACTTTGAAAGCTGGTAAATCTATGAACAGCCTTCCCGATAGATTGGATTGGCACCATTAATCCATTGATGTATCGAATGATTGTTGGCGCTGAGAAAAATACTCATCAGTATCTGAATATTGCTGCAACACCTGTGGTACTTGGCATCATATCTTGAGGAACGATTAAAACCTCACCTTTTCGCATCAGGGTTAATTCAGCTATGTCATCCAGAAGATCATCAAGCTCAGGGTCACCAATGGCTCCATATTCTACCTCACCTGTAGCATGATTGATCTTTCCTGGCACTATTTTGCTTTCCTCAATGAGTAATGTTTCAATCCGACTATTGGACGCTGCATTGGCTACCGCTTTTATATCAGAGGAGCCTAGATTGTCTGCTTCAGCTATTTTATAGGATTCAATTACCTCTTGTATCTTTTTCAGATTGATTGGTTTGATAATCTCCAAAGCTTTAGCCTTAAGCGTATCCCTATCCAAGGAATCATAGGAGTTTTCAATCCCATCGTCCAATACATACGGATTATTGCTGATACTCTTGAAAAGAGAAAAAAACTCTGGAAGTGAAACAACGATAAGCGGTAATTTCGATGGTTTTGAATAGTGATCCAGCACGAAGCGGTCTACATATCGAAAATACTTTTCACTGTCAGTATCTCTCTCTTGTTTGGGATCTCCATGACCATGGTACATGGTATGACTTCCTGTACCTCCATACGAGCCATGGGAAAGATACGAATCTGTCAATTGCTCTCCCAAAACCTCTTCTAACGTCCGTGGTGTATCTGCGGGTAGCGTGATTTCTGAAAAACCATTTCTGTCACCCTGAAACAATGCAAAATTATTGCTACTCAACCCTAATAACTGATAGCTTTCCGTGGATTGGAAAGCCTTGATTAAAGGCTTGATATGAAAGCTATCTGCGACAGTAGCGAATTCCATCACAGGAATCTGGAGATTATACACTATGCACTTGTTTTTACTCGCCAGGACGGCTATGCCTTGTGATGTATTGTTCCAGAACGGTGCATCTTCCTCCAGTTCATAGAACGGTTCCATGATTACGTTGATTACATCCTTTTCATATTTCTGACTTAGGGACTTCTTGATCGTTCTCAGTAGATTTTTGAATACAATAGGATCTTGTTTGTTTTCAGGGAAGCGCTTGTGCGTCGGTTGATAGAGAGAAACAAAGGGTCCTTCCTCTTGATACAAAATTTCATTTGGAAAACGCTGTGCAATCTCATATGCCATGCTATACTCCTTTTTTTCATACATACTATGCCGCATCCGACAATACTTATAACTATAATATACAACATAATTTACGAATCGAAAACCAGTGGTGCAATTGTCTGTGAAGCAAGGAAAAACATCCCTTTTTAGCGCTTTCTGATAGTGTGATTTCCAAAACTATTCATACATCGACTATAATTGAGGGATTATGAACATCGTATTAAGCCATTTGTGATAGACTTCAGTACTTCCTATCGTGCAACCAGTGTTATGGTGATTGGAGGTTGCAATAAGAAAAGTTCATACAATATGAACAGTCTCCGCACAGCAAAAGCTGTTGCAAAGTTTCCTTCTTACCAGGTAATCCCCTGGTAAGGTACATTGAGATAGAGAACAGAATTGTCATTTGAGAGGTTCTCCAGAAAGGTTGAATTGGACCCAAGGATTCTCACCACCATATAGGCTTCGGGCTTCTTCCTTCACTCTTTGGAAGTGTGCACAGAGTTTTTTGTCTTAGGACAAGGAGTGGTCACTCATGGATCACCAAAATGACGTTTGTTCCAAGATTTTATGGTATGTGCAAAGATTACCGCCCTGTGGCCTCTGACATTCATCCTGTCCTAGGAATGAGAGAGAGCAGGGCATATGCTAGGTTCCATTACTGCTGTATTTACTTCTGCAGTTGCACAATGCTTGTCAGTACGATTAGGTGCAGTACAACCTGTTCTATCCAAGAGAACCAGTCATGTCCACTGAACCCACCAAAGTCGATAGTCAGAATATCGAGGATAACAATCAGGGCAAGCCAGAAGATCAAAATAATGGTGAGTGCAAGTTTGCCGGACTTCTCTGGGATTCCCTTCATGAAGAATTGGGCAACAAGGAGAATACCACAAAGCAACTCCAACGCTGAGAGAATGTAGAGTAGGAGTTCCCGGTCTCCACCAAACATATTGGAAAGTTCACGAGAAAGCTGACTACCAGCACCTGAAGCAGATGCAAAACCCATCATTCCCATTGCTATGAACAAAAGGGCTATGAGCAGTTGCTGTATCTTTGTAGATGCGAATACCCCAAGGGCTTCCTTTGGATTTTTAGCCATATTCTGACTCCTAATGATTTCTGCGATGTATCGTAGATAAGTGTAGACTCCGACTCGTGAATAGTAAAGGGTGGAATGGCCCTGGTTATCGTATTACATAGGTTTTGTGTTCTTATTTACAAATATGTAATTATTTATCTTGCAATAAAAAATATTCTTTAGCTTCTTCATTTCCCAACGGAGCGAGAGGAAAGGAATCAGCAGGAAAGTTCCTCTCCCGAGAGAGTGCCGGGAAAGCAAGGTGAGATACCCCGTCCCTTGGGGCGGAAAAGGAGGCAACGCCTCCTGAGTCCATTGCTTGCCTGGGGTATTGATACCTTTCATTTCTCTTCAGTACTCATATTCCTGTGAATAGTATCTCCAACGCTTTACGATATTCTTGGGGGACGATATACATAATCGAGACACATTTATCCTTGAGCAGATGGTACGGTTTCTACTACAGTGCTTACAGCATATGTATACGCAAGAAGGAAGATACAAAATATCTACTCTCCTATGATGTTGGTACTACAGGGATAAAAACATGTGTGTTTGCTGCTGGTGGTTACTTGGAACGTGTTGCTTCAGCACTCGCGAACTTATACACTGTATCTCCTGGATGGAGGAGGATCCGGGCAGGATCCAGAAGAATGGTGGAATACAATGATCATCACAAGTGAGAAGATTCTCTCCCAATCTGCTGTCGACGCAACTGACATCAAAGGTATTTCTTTCTGTTCCCAGATGCAAGGATTGGTACTTGTTGTCAGGCAAGGAAGGACGATCAGAAATGCATTCAGCTATCTCAATCAACGTGCAACCAAGCAGTTGAGAAAAGCGTGGTTGATCCTGCAACGAAGACTGCAGCAATCGTAAGTGCTCTTTCGAATGGTTTACCTATTTCTCTGAACCGAAGACTGACGGAAAATATCTCGAATGGGTTAAGGATCATCTGGCTCTTGATGAGTTACGCCTCTCCTTGGAAAAGAAACCGGTAACAGACTCTCCTAGAAAATGAAGCAACTGAAGCGATTCCAAAGGGAATCATATATGAACCAAGGCAAGATAACAAAAAAGTATATGACCGTAATCACAAGGTATATAATAGCTCTGTTGAACCAATAAGAAGTACTTTGCCTCCCTTAACGGACTGTAAAAAGGAATATCCATGGATAAAAACAACAATGTTCCGATGACTGGAAAACAGAATCTCATTCAATTAGGAAAGTTCGTGCTCTTTTCCATCAGTGCAGGAGTCATTCAAGTGCTGGTGTTCATGCTTCTAGAGGAATTATTTCATCTTCAATATTGGCCGAGTTATTTGATTGCACTCATTGCCAGTGTCATATACAACTATACTGTGAACCGGCGTTTCACGTTCAAGAGTGTAAACAATATCCCCAAGGCAATGACCCAGCTGGGAATCTATTATCTCATATTTACCCCGCTCTCAACCTGGTGGGGAGATGCACTGGTTGGTCTTGGAATGTCAGACTACATCGTCTTGGGCGGTACCATGGTGGTCAACCTAATCACAGAGTACTGTGTTAACAGATTCATCATTTACAGGACTTCCATGAATACCCGAGTCAAACCTGTAAATGTTTCATCTATCTAGGAGGAATCGTGTGGATTTGCTATTTCAACCTATCCTGATGCAACAGCAATTTCAAAGCAACGCAATAATCTAATCAAGAACCAAATTTATTGCATTAAAAGAGAAGCCTTGTCGCGCTATGCAAAAGAATATTTTGATGCAGTATGCCCTCGTTCAAAAGCCATGACCCATGAAACAAAGCACTATATTCCTGGCGGTGTACAATAACATATAACCTTGTCTTTTATCACTCTTTTCCATTGGTGATAAACAAAGCAGAAGGAGCATACCGTCCTTGGTTCAAACCCTTCATCTGTAATGGATATGGTGATTGAACTTGGCACTGAAACGATACGTATAGTCAAATCACTTTGTTGCACGAAAAAAGCCTAAATTATCAACAGGATCAGACTTGAATGCTATGGTGCATTCATTATCTCCAAACTTGAATATAAAAACATGGGTTTCATGAGAACCATGGCAACGTAAAATCAGTGTCTTGTTCTTGGCGTATCCCAGGTTCCAAGCGGTCGCTGAGCTTTCTCCATCATACACCCTTGCTTTACACTGACCTAACAGATGCTAAGGATAAGACAGCAGGGAATGTTAGTGAGATGGCTTACCATGATTCAAGAAGAAAGCATATCAGATTTTGAATTACCCAAGGGGTAGGGGATGCCTCCATTGGCTCGTAAGACCTTAATTTCCGGCTTCAACATTACATGCTTCGGATAATCCTCCCAATTTCCACTCAATCGTTTTAAGAGGAGTGTAGAAACTTCTTCCCCAATTTTATCACAAGGCTGTGCTACCGCATAATGACAAAGCTTGAGCAGCGGAGCATAGCTAAGATAGTCAAAACTTGCAAAGACAAGCTGGTCAAGCTGAGAAGAGGAGAGCATCTCCAATGCTTGAATGGTTGCACCCAGATGTAGTGAATCATTGGCAATAAAAAATGCTTCAGGATAATCAACCTCAAGAAGTGCTTGCCTAATAAGAGACCGGCCCGAGGTTTGAGTCATCGAGCCTTGATGATAGACAAATCGATTTTCTACTTTCAACCCTAGTTCTTCCATAGCCTCCAAATAAGCGAACAAGCGTTCATGCGCAGTATGGATGCTGAGATCACCACCGATATAACCAATTCGCTTATATCCTTCATGGCTCAGTGCCTTAATCATCTGATGGACACCGTAGCGGCTATCGGTCTCCACAAAATCAACGTTAATCCCCTCGATGCAACGATCAACCATAACCAATGGAATCTTGTCCAATGCTTTCGTCAAAAAGTGCTGACCTTCTGCTCCTGCCGGCATTACCACAATTCCATCTACATTACGCTCAATGAAGATTTGTAATTTTCTTTTCTCCTCTTCTATCGAATCATTAGAAGAAGTGATAAGCAATGAATATCCAAAAGGACCTACACAACGTTCAATAGCTTCTACAACTTCCATAAAAAATATATTGGAAAGTTCTGGAGCAATAATGCCTATAGTCTTGGTATGGCGGAATTTAAGAGAACGTGCTACTTCATTACGATTGTATCCAAGAAGGTCCATGGCTTCCAATACTCTTTCTTGAGTATGTTTGTGAACAGTTTCACTATGATTCAAGACACGAGACACAGTGGCAATTGAAACGTTTGCCGATTTTGCAACATCTTTGATTGTTGGTGAGGACATGATATTCTCCTAGCAAAAAGGGGTCAGCCGGTACAAGTGCCGGTGACCCCCCCAAACGTATGAGATGCTATCTCTCATCAATGGTTCATCAATCGTAAATCAAACCCTTGATATCTGGATCATCCATGTTCTGATAGTTATAAAACTTTGCACCGGTATCGACATCGGCAACAGGTTCACCCTTGTAAGCCTTGTAGGCCAGTTCGACAGCTTTATATCCAATCTGATAGGGGTCTTGGGTGATTGAACCGAGGAAGTACTGGTTACGGACAGCATTCTTCTGTGCTGCACCAGCATCATATCCTATTACCACAACATCCTTGAATGCAGGATTGCTCTTCAATGTTGCGCCATCATTGGTTGCCGCCAAGAGACCCTTGACCGTAGCCTCGTTGGAACAGAAGATTCCAAGAATATTGTCACTGGTCACCTTGTTCAGCATTGCCTGTGAGGCATTGGTAGCATCAGTCATTGCAGCAGAGGCAGGTACAATCATCTCAATGAAAACTTTTCTTCCCTTTGTTGGGCTATCAGGAGCAATGTACGCTGTGTTTCCAATTACTGCAATGTCATTCTTGCTAAGTGAGGTCTGCTCATCAATCAACTTAATCATGGTATCTCTGAATCCTTTACCACGGCTCAGCAAGGACTCTCCAGAAGCATCCTGATTCATGACTACAATCTTGACAGGTCTAGCAACTGTAGCTGCTTCAATTTTGCTCTTGATTACTTCAAACATCTTTTCAGCAGCCATGCCTGCTGCAGCATAGTTGTTGGTGGAAGCATTTGCCCAGATAGAACCAGCGGGAGCTTCGGGTACACCTGAATCAAATCCAATTACAGGAATTCCTCGTTCTTTCGCTTGCTGGAGCTGATCGAGTACACTACTTGTATTCAATGCAGCCAAAGCAATTGCTACTGGATTCTTGGCCATAGCATTGTTGAGCATTTCTACCTGGATTTGTACATCGCTTTCAGAAGGAGGGCCTTCAAACGTGATATCAACACCAAAATCGGTAGCTGCCGCATTGGCTCCAAGTTTCACTTGCTGCCAGAAATCGTGTTGTTCTCCTTTGGAAACAACAGCAATATAGGGCTTTTGCTCCTTTACGCCTTCCGCTAGCAAAATAGTGGAAGTAAGTAACATTAGAACCATTAGAACGAATAAGGTCTTCTTCATACCAATCCTCCTGTTTTCTACCGGGTCCAATAACCCGGATTGACTATATAAACGGATGTATTCCGTTATTTCTTTGAAAACTCCTTCTCTTTCTTGCGGAGCGCGGCTCTTTGCGCTTTTTCTTCTCGTCTCAAGGTTCGATATTGTGTACGCATCTCGCGTCGCAAATCTGCCAGTTCACTCTGTAGAGCTTTCTTGTCAGCTATATCAGCAACAGATTCCTTGGCTTTCAATTGGGATATCTTTGCAAGCATCTCTTCCTTGTATTTGTCCGAATCAGAGAGAATACGAACTTCTGATGACTTCTTCGTACGATAGATATCGAGCATGACTGCACCAAGGACAACCACTCCGGTAAAAAATGTCTGGTACTGTGACTGCAAATCCATCGATGGCAGTCCAGCACGTAACACACTCATGATATACACACCAATCATGGTACCGAAGACAGAACCAGCTCCTCCGCTGAGGCTTGTTCCTCCGATGACAGCCCCTGCAATAGCATAGAGTTCGAAACCCTGTCCTTGGGCAGGCATCACCGTAGTGTAGACTGCAGCAAAAGCAATACCACCGATTCCAGCAAGGAAGCCACTGATTACGTAAGCCATCATCTCCCATTTTGCAACATCAATACCACTGAGACGTGCAGCTTCCTTGTTTGAACCAACTGCGAAAATATACCGTCCCATCTTGGTTCTCGTAAGAATGATATAGGCAATAAAAGCTGTACCAAAGAGCACAATTGCTCCAGTAGGGTAGGATGTATTGTCTTCTGTGATGAATTTGAAGATTCCTTTGAACCAGCTATCTGCAGAACCACGAGCAGGGAACGTAGCACTGCGCACATTCGAAACAATGGAACCAGTTCCTAAGCTAATCATCATAGTTCCAAGAGTTGCGATAAAAGGAGGCAACTTCAGTCGACTTACCAGAATACCGTTAAAAAGACCGAAGGAGGTAGCGACGATGATGATCAGAATCAAGGAAAGCCACATAGGCCATCCCCAGGTTTTATATGCAGTTCCCCCGATGATTGTGGCGGCCATCATCACCGTACCACAAGAGAGATCAATTCCACCGGTGATAATGACGAATGTCACCCCGATAGCTAAGAATCCAATATAGTAGGAAGAGTCAAGAATGTTTACCAACGTTATATAAGAGAAGAAATTTCTACCGAACAAAGAAAAAAATGCATAGATAATGACGAGAGCCAATGGGGCAAGCATTTTCTGAAGGCTCAATCCTTTCTTTTTTTTCAACTCAATAGTATCATCCGTTTTCATCTATGGCTTCTCCTATCCATGTTGTGTTGCCAGTTCCATAATCTTTTCCTGGGTTGCCTCTTCAATATTGAGGAATCCAGTGAGTTTTCCCTCACACATTACAGCAATACGGTCACTCATCCTCAGTATTTCATTCAGTTCACTGCTGATCATGATGATAGACTTTCCTTCTTTGGCCAGTTCATTCATCAAGTGATAGATTTCACTCTTGGCACCTACATCAATTCCTCGTGTCGGTTCATCAAAAATGAGTACGGAACAATTTTTGATCAACCACTTTGCAATAACCACTTTCTGCTGGTTGCCCCCCGATAGATTTTGTACAAACTGATCGAGTGAGGGTGTCTTTACATTCAGTTTCTCTATATTTTCTGCAGCAACCTGATGAAGCTTCGAGCGGGGAAGGAAGAGTGTTGGACAGAGATCTTCATAGGATGCCATGACGGCATTTGCCTCCACTGACAGTCTAATCGCCAAACCAAAGCGTTTTCGATCCTCTGAAAGATACCCAATACCGTTGAGCACTGCATCCTTGGGGCTTTCAATGATTGTTCTTTCCCCATTGACATATATAGTCCCAGAGGCTTTATCGGCGCCAAAAAGAGCCCTCATCGTCTCAGTCCTGCCTGCGCCCATGAGCCCTGAGAACCCAAGGATTTCTCCTTTATGCAATTCAAATGAGATGTTTTGTACGAGTTTACCTGCATTAAGGTTCTCCACTTTCAAGACCACCGGTGCATCTTTTGGAACGTTGCTTTTGGATTTTGGCTGCTCATAGATAACACGACCAACCATCATGTTGATCATCTCGTCCTTGCTTAATTCCTTGGTCAGCTTGGTCCCTACATATTCACCGTCCCTCAAGACGGTAACTCGGTCAGTGATGACACCTATTTCATCCAGGCGGTGGCTGATGTAGATCATTCCAATCCCATTCTTTGCCAAATCTTTCATAATGGAGAAGAGGTCGTTAATCTCCCTATCCGTCAAGGCAGCGGTAGGTTCATCAAGAATCAGAACCTTAAGATTGTGGGAGACAGCTTTTGCTATCTCGACCATCTGTTGTTTTCCAACGGTAAGATTACTTACCGTTTCTTCTGGATCAATGGACATATTCAACCGGGCGAACAATTCTCTAGCTTTCTTGTTCTGTTCTTTTTCATCCAAGAACCAACCACCAAGTTTAGTAGACTCGCGACCTATGAATAGATTTTGGGCAACAGTAAGATGTTCCATCATGTTCAACTCTTGGTGCACGATTGCAATTCCTGCATCCAATGCTTCCTTCGGACCTTGAGGATTGAACAACTTTCCCATGTAATAGATTTCGCCTGAGTCTTTTGGAAATATACCGGTAAGGGCCTTCATCAGCGTTGATTTGCCAGCCCCATTTTCACCGACAATTGCATGAATTTCGCCTTCATACAAATCGAAGTCTACACCCTTGAGTGCATGTACGCCGGCAAATCGCTTGTCAATAGCTTTCATCGACAGGATTACATTACTCACAGCCGCATCTCCTTGTACAATTGTATTATTCACATGACTATTCCTAACTGTCAAGGGAAAATTTGTAAACGTTTACAAGAATATTAGTCATAGTAAAATAAAGTGGTCTTAGCGCGTTACCTATAAAAGTTTATGAAAATGATTGGCACTCGTAGCGTGTGAATTTACTAGAACAATGCTCAGTATTAGAAATGATGATGATACCTTTATATCCCATACAATACAGAAGAGCACAGGAGCAAGTACCATGCAACTAGAGTGTGTCTTCGTTTGAGAATACCAATTCATATGAAGTATCAGATGCTTTGTAAATTGATTCCAGATCCTTCATGACGAATCCAGGATTCCAATCCTTATACGTATAATAGGCACAGGTTCCACATGAAGATGAAAGTATCCTTGGTACCGGTGCCAGCCTGCAATCAATATGATAGTCTCTTGCATGCTTGAGAAATTGTACCGCTCCATATTGGCTGTGAAATGTTGCGATGAATTGGTTCATTATTTCTCCAATTCCAACATCCATCCATAGTCGGTTTCAACGACATCTACATGGTATTTCATTACCTTTGCAAAACGACTTACATTTTCCTTTGCCGCTATGGTGTCAACAAGCACCTTAAGATGCATGATTTTTTTGTCAACTGCTTTCTTTGTCTCAATTACTGGTTGTGGGCAAGACAGCCCGCGAGCATCAATTTCCATTTGTAGCCTCCTTTTTCTTGTTGCCATAGATAATCGTCAGAGCAATCGTTGTGAGCAGTACAAAACCAAGGATGGTTGCAACCTTGCCTCCAACAGTAGGTCCCTGGGGAGAGGAAGCCAAGGAAAAGTTGTGGGCGAATGCAGCTCCTGCGAGCATGCCCAGCACGCTGATTGCACTATCACTGTTCCCTTCTCCTGCTAAGATGGTCTGCCTGAGAGGACAACCTCCAAGTAGCACGGAACCATACCCGACCAAAGCCATGCCCAGAAAGTTCCACAACACATTGGTATGTGCAACGCTCTGTCCTTCGAATCCAAGCATGAAGTTTCCGGTCACCAAATTCATACCTAACGCTGCCACGAATACCATGACCAAACCTGAAAGCAAGGTGAAATCTCTGAAAAGGAAAATATCCCGGATGCCTCCTGCCATGCAAAACCGGTTCCGTTGTGCCAGAGACCCCACAACAAGCCCTCCTAGGAGGGAGAAAATGATGGGAGCATGCAAGCTACCTGGCCCTGAAGTGCTGAATGAAAGAAGTGATGGAACAAACAAAAGAATGAGAAGAAGGAATGCAAAAATACCGCCAATGGCACCACCTTCCACATTGGATTGTCTGTAACTTCGTCCAAGGGTAAATCCTTTGTTCAGTAACACCGAACCAGCAATAATTCCGGAAATGAAACCAAAGAGCCCCACCACTGCGTTTAAATCCCCTCCGGCCAGCCTTAGGATCATCCTGAAGGGACATCCAAGGAACACCAATGCTCCAATCATAACAAAAAAAGAGATGATGAAACGAAATACCGGGCTTGAGCCACCTCTTGGTTTGAACTCTTTTTTGAAAATGCTGATAAGCATCGAGCCCAAGAGCAATCCTATGATCTCCGGCCGAGCATACTGAGCTACAGAGGCTTGATGCAAAGACAAAGAACCTGCAATGTCGCGATAGAAACAAGCAATACAAAATCCCATGTTTCTGGGATTGCCGAGCAGTACAAGCACCACAGAGATGATGCCTATGATTATTCCTGCAACCATAAGCGATTTTTTTTCTCTTGAGACAACCATATTACCTCCATATAAACCCTATTGTAACCTTTATATTAATAAAAAAACAATGGTAATTTTTAGTGTATTATGCTACGCTTGCTCCATGAAAACCATCTACCTCGATAATGGTGCTACCTCTTGGCCCAAAGCACCCACAGTTGCAACAGCAGTTGCTTCGTTCATACGTGAACGTGCGGTGAACATAGGGAGAGGCAGCTATAATCGGGCTTATGAAACCGCTTTGGAAATACAAGCATGCAGAGACAAACTGGGAAAATTCTTTGGAGCCAGCGACAGCAGAAATGTAACCTTCAGTCTCAACGTAACCCATGCGCTGAACACATTGATTGCAGGACTCTTTACAGCTGAGGACCATGTGCTGGTCAGTGGAATGGAACACAATGCTGTTATGCGTCCATTGTCGCAGTTTGGAATCCCCTATTCCATCATTCCTTGCAACGCTGAAGGTTTTTTGCAAATTGAACAAATACCTCAACTTGTTACAGAACACACAAAAGCAATCATCATGACGCAAGCATCAAATGTCACTGGTAGCATCCAACCTGTCAGGGACGTTGCCGCCATCGCAAAAACATATGGTCTTATGCTTCTCATTGATGCTGCCCAGCTACCTCTTTCTTCAAACCTTTCCCTGATTGCTGATGGAATAGATGCTATTGCCTTTACTGGACACAAAAGTCTGTTGGGTCCACAGGGCGTCGGGGGATTAATTGTATCCGATCAGTTGGCAAACCTTGTCAAACCTTGGGCCGCAGGTGGTACCGGAAGCAAGAGTGCCCTGCTGCAGATGCCGGACTTTCTTCCCGATAAATTCGAAGCGGGAACACAGAATCTCCCTGGGATAATTGGGCTATCAGCTGCATTGGATTACATTAATGAGAACAAAACAGACATCATTGGACATGAACAGAAACTCACAGAGATTCTGCTCTCTGCATTTTTAACAGATGATCGCCTCAGGGTAATAGGCCCGAAGGACATGTGTAATCGTACCAGCGTTATCAGCGTTGATTTTCCTGGTCTGGACAATGCAAAGGTTGCAGACATGCTGTTTCTCCGCGCTGGTATTGAGACAAGGGTAGGGTTGCATTGTGCCCCCATCGCCCATAGGAGCATAGGGACGTTTCCCAGCGGAACCGTACGTTTCAGTCTCGGGTATGCAACGACAGAGGAAGAGATCCAGAAGACAATTGAAGCATGCTCCCAGGTATTGGATGATATGCATTCCAAGCAATTCCATACAATTGCTTCGGAATGAAACTAACTAAATTATAAGGATGAACGTATGCAAGAAGTAAAACTTACGCAGATGGTCGAGACAAGTGGTTGTGCAGCAAAGTTAGCTCCAGGCACCTTGCATCAAGTCTTGGATAGCCTACCGGTGATGCACAGCCCTGATCTTTTGGAAGGGTATGAAGGGAGTGATGATGCCTTTGTCCATACATTACCTTCAGCGGATGATACCGTGATGCTCCAAACAGTAGATTTTTTCCCACCTATGGTGGATGATCCCTACCTGTTTGGGCAGGTTGCAGCTGCAAACGCGCTCAGCGATATCTATGCGATGGGAGGGGAACCCAAGGTTGCCTTGAATTTGGTGTGCTTTCCCTCCTGCCTTGATCTTTCGGTTCTGCGAGAGATTCTCCTAGGAGGTCAGAGCAAGGTAGGAGAGGCAGGTGCGGTTATTGCCGGGGGACACACCATCAGTGATCCTACCCCAAAATATGGGTTGTGCGTAACTGGATTTGCATCCAAGAAAAGTATTTGGGCGAATAGTGGGGCAGAAGTGGGTGATTTACTGGTACTTACCAAGCCGCTTGGTGTAGGAATCATCAATACTGCTGTCAAGGCTGGTCAGGCCAGTGAAGTCGCAACAAAAAAGGCAATCGAAAGTATGACCATGTTGAACAAGCAGGCACGAGATGAAGCCTCTGCTTTCACAGTTCACGCAGCGACTGATATCACAGGGTTTTCCCTGATTGGACATGCAACTGAAATGGCTGTCGCTTCAAAGGTTGGCATTACCTTATATGCATCCAAAGTTCCCCTATTCCAAGAAGCACTTGTATATGCACAGATGGGATTGAACCCGGGAGGGATGTACAAAAATCGAGAATATCTGGAACAGAAGGTTTCTTTGCGGGACTCCTTCGCACAAGAAATGCTTGATGTGTTGTATGATCCCCAGACCTCGGGAGGACTCTTGCTCAGCATGAAGGAGAAGGATGCTGTTGCCTACAGTCGCAATACTGGATACCCAATTATTGGCTCAGTTGGACCTGAAGGAAACACGCCCATCAGCATTCACCAATAAGGACAAACTATCCAAGGTAACTGCTGAAGGGCAATATGACTTTGATTACGCATTGCTTTTACAGCAATGGAAGATGATTACTGAACTTCCCCAATCTCTTTCAGATAGTTCTCAGCAACCATTCGGGGAGACTGGCCCTCAACTGCAATCCTACTATTCAGCAGTTGCAGGGTTTCAAGATCAAGACTCTTGAACACCGGTTCAAGAATCGTGGCAATCTCAGGGCTCTGCTCGAGTGCTGACTTTCGGATGATTGGGGAGGGAGCATAGACCGGTTGTATGTTCTTCGTGTCAGTGAGGACCTGCAAGCCCAATGCAGCAAGCTGTCCATCGGTACCGTAAGCCATCGCTGCATTGACCTGTTCCTGTCCAGAGGCTGCTGCTTGTTCTGTAAGGGTGGTGTTTCCACCAGCGAAAACCAAAAGCTGGTTCTCACGCAGAGAGAATCCGTACCCTTTTTCAAAGGCGGGGAGTGCAGCCTCACTGGAAACAAACTCTTCGCTCGCCGCAAGCTTGAAATGGCCTCCTGCATTCACATAGGCAGCAAGGTCCTCCAGGGTTTCCAAGGATTCCCTTTCAGCAAGGTCCCCTCGTACTGCAATTGCCCAGGTGTTGTTGGCTGGAGCAGGCGTAAGCCAGACAATATTGTTAGCGTTCAAGTCAAGCTCAGCCGCCTTTTTGTAGCCGGCTTGGAAATCCTTCCAAAGATCTGCTTCGCTCTCTCCAGAGAAGAAGTAGTAAGCATTGCCTGTATACTCTGGGTAGATATCAATTTCCCCGGCGGTGATAGCAGAACGAACGATGGGGGTAGACCCCGTCTGAGTTTTATCAACCACACGGAAGCCATTGTTTTCCAGCATCAGTACAATCATGTTTCCTAGCAAGGCACCTTCTGTATCTATTTTTGAACCAACGGTAATCGTAGGTTTGCCAGTACTTTCCTTTGTCCCTGTAGTGAAAGCAGGAGTGGTTAGCAGTGCAAGAGCCAAGAGTGCAAAGAGTACCTTTTTCGTGAATTGTTTCATGATTATGCCTCCGATTGAAGAGATGAGAATACCCAGGGGATCAATTCCGAAACGGTAGGATGGGGGATGACGGTTTCCTGGAATGTCTGATAGCGAAGTCCTGCCTGCATGGCGAGTGCAATCATACCGATTACTTCATCCCCACCCACACCGAATACAGCGGCTCCAATGATTGTATCATCGTCCTTGTTTACCAAAATCTTTATACGCCCTTTTGTTTCATCCTTCTCCTTGGCACGACTTACCGATGCCATCTCTTTGGTAGCCACCAAGTAGGGAATATTATGTTGCTTTGCTTGTTTCTCATTCATGCCTACCCTGGCCAGTGGGGGATCGATGAAGAGCGAGTAGGTAAGAGTTCGGTCAGAGATTTTCTTGGAACCACCTGAGAGTGCCGAGAGAAACACCTGCCCGTCATGCACAGAGGTATGTGTGAAAGCACCTCTCCCGTTTACATCCCCAAGGGCATAGATATGCGGCACAGATGTACGGCATGTATCGTCAACAATAATGAACCCTCTCTCGTCGATCTCGACGCCGGCATTGCTCAGGTTCAATCCATCACTGTTGGGTATTCTACCGGCACCAACAAGCAGATGACTACCGGTTATGGTGCCTCCCTGGTATTCTACTGAGATTTGCTGATCAGCTTTCTGGGAGACTGAGCTGATTGAGGCAGAGGTAAAGATCTCAATCCCTTCATCCTCCAGGACGGACCGGGCAATTTCACTGATATCTTCATCCTCTTTAGAGATTATCTGAGGAGACGATTCAAAGAGTGTTACCTCTGAGCCGAGTCGTCTGAAAGCCTGCGCGAATTCCAACCCAATGTAGGACCCTCCAATGATTAAAAGATGCGAGGGAAGCTCATTCAAAGCAAGGATTCCCTTGTTGTCCAACCAAGGAACAGATTCAATACCCGGTATACTAGGAACCCTTGCCCTGGTTCCTGTATGTATGACAATTAATCCACCATAAATATGAGTTCCTTCTATTGCTATCGTATGGGCATCTACAAACGTACCAAAGCCAGGATAGAAGTCAACGGTTTCTTCAAGCCATGCCGTAAAGCCTTTGTTGGATTCATTGCGGATAGCATTAACCCGATCCATTACCTTGGAAAAATTTGTATGGTAGGAATCTACTTCAATCCCAAAATCACTGCCTCGTTTAATCATATGGGCTGTTCGGGCACTTGCAATAAGTGTTTTTGTAGGGGTACAGCCCCAATTGACACAACTTCCACCTACGCGATCCGCTTCAACAATGGCTACAGATTTCTTTTCTTCCAGGAGATTACCAAGGATAGTTCCGGTTGCTTGCCCTGTTCCAATGATGATTACATCGTAACGTTTCATCGTGATTCCCTCCTGGTAGGTTGTTGATATACTCTGCACTATAAAGGTGATTGCACCATTGCACAAGGAAAAACCCCTCTGGATACCTTGATTCCTCATCCCTCTCCTGTTATTCTCAAACGAACAAGGGTTTTTTTGCCTTTGTTGCGAGGTGTAGATAGTGACCAAACAGGCGATACGCCTAACAAAGGAATGGCATTGAATCGGAACACACTAACGTTGAAAGCCCTTGATAAACAGGTGGCATTTGCTCTGTTTCTTTTTCTCTTGAGCTTGACCCTTCCTTTTTTGCAATCACGAGAAAACAGAATTGCTGAAGAATTTACGGTAAGGCTGTTCTCTCTCGGTATTGGGCCTATCCTGCTTTTGCTCATTCCCCCACTCATGGTACTGGTAAGTGCATGCATCACAGAGAGGATGCATGCCTCACTGATAGCCACTGTTGCTACAGCTATGGGAGTGTTCAGTCCACTTTTGGTATTGACAATCGTGGGGAATGCATTGGTTGCAGACCTTGGGGCGTTTGCCCGATATAGTCCAGCCTCAGGAATGTATGTGTATCTGGCAGCTGTTTCCATTCTCTACTTGATGAAACCAAAGTTGCAAACCAGTGATAAGATTGCTCTCTTTTTGGTGGTATTGCTTGTAATTGGCATGGGCTTTATCGGACTGTTTGACCGGTTCGGTATTCTCCTTGAAGCAAAGAACCTCGGACCCCGCTTGGGGAGAGAAATCCTGGCACATATCAGGATTACTGGAATCAGCCTGCTTATCAGCATGGTCATCGGTATTCCCATTGCCTTCCTTGCCTTTTCGAATCGGACGGTTAGAAACATCGTGTTTCCCATCCTCAATGTGTTGCAGACCATCCCCGGTATAGCGCTTTTTGGATTGTTGATTGCTCCACTTGCGGCGCTTTCCCGGGCTTTCCCCATTCTTCGTGAGTGGGGAATCCAAGGAATCGGCAATACACCAGCGATTATTGCGCTCAGTATGTATGCACTCTATCCCATCATCAGGTATACCTTTACCTCGCTTGATGGAATTGATGAACAAGTCATCCAAGCTGCAAAGGGAATGGGTATGAACTCATCCCAATTGTGGAAGATTGTACGTCTGCCTTTGGCAACCGTAGGGATTCTCCATGGAGTGCGAGTAGCCTTGGTACAGACCATAGGGAACGCCACCCTCGCCAAGTTGATCGGAGGGGATGGGCTCGGTGTCTTGGTCTTTGAGGGGCTGGGGCAAGCTTCGGTTGATATGGTTTTGCTTGGCATGTTGCTTATTATCATTCTTACTGTCGTCTGTGACCAACTTTTTCAGATCCTAATCAATTTCTTTTCTCCAACATTTTTAAAAAGAGAGGAACACTGATGCATTTGCCTCCACATCCTATCCTTTCTGAAACCTCCATTTTTCTGCAAGCGGAACGTATTTCTGTGCAGTATGGAGAGACCAGGGCACTCAAAGACGTTAGCTTGCAAATACCAACCAATAGGGTAACAGTGTTGATCGGTCCCAGTGGGTGTGGGAAATCCACAACCCTCAGGTGCATCAATGCACTGGTGAAACTCTCTTCTGGCGTTATTACCTATGGTGATGAATCCATTCAGAACATGAATGAGACGGAGCTGCGAAGAGCCATGGGGTATGCCATTCAATCAGTTGGATTGATGCCTCATCTTAGTGTGGAGGAAAATGTCGATCTGGTTCCTCGGTTACTCGGGTGGGAACGTTCAGGACGAGCTGAACGGGTAAAACGATTACTCAACCTAGTGAGACTCAACCCTGAGGTCTACAGAAATAAGTATCCCCATGAACTCTCGGGTGGGGAAGCCCAACGGGTAGGGGTTGCCCGTGCCCTTGGTGCAGACCCTCCTGTATTGCTGATGGATGAACCCTTTGGGGCGGTGGATCCCCTGACTCGTGAACAGCTTCAGGATGAGTTTATCCACATTCAACGACAATTGAAGAAAACGGTTATTTTTGTCACTCACGATATTGATGAGGCAATCCGCCTTGCTGACTATCTGGTGATCATGAGGGAAGGAGAGGTAGTGCAAGCTGATACACCAGCTAATATTCTCGCTTCCCCAAAAGATGAGTTTGTTGAGCGTTTTCTCGGCCCTGACAGATCTCTCAAACGGCTCTCTCTCTTCACCGCCGACCACTGTTGTATCCAGAAAGTACCTTCGGGGCTGGAAGAACCAACCAAATCAGTATTACCTGAAGATTCGACAAGTTGTTATTGGCAAGTAGATGCAATGGGGCATCCTATAAAAGGTTTCATGTGGGTGAATGGCCGTCTCGTTTCCCGTGTGGTGAATAGCGCAAGCCACACAGTACAAACATACTCATCCCTGAGGGAGTGCATGGCAACAATCTTGAGCCTCGGTTTACCTGCTGCTGCCGTTGTGGATGATGAAGGTCGCTTGTTTGGGGAGGTGCGTTTTGAGACAATCCAAACGATCAGCATCTCCTAGTAGGCATGTACTAACACAATGGATTCCTCTTCTATTGCTAACAATCGGTTTGATTCTGTATATCACTTCTCCCACGTTGCAAAGTGCAATTCTCTCTCTTGTGTTTCCCCATGAGACACAATTCACGCATGCAAGAAAGACAATTCTCCAGATGACTGGAGCACATATTACGTTGACGATTGCAGCAACGCTGCTTTCGAGTGTGTTCGGTATTTTTATTGGAATCTTGGTCACCAGAAAAGCTGGAAGGGAGTTCCAACAGCTGGTACTCAAACTGAATGCATTCATCCAGACATTCCCACCGTCTGCAGTGATCATCTTGGCTTTTCCTGTGTTGGGATTTGGGTGGAAGCCAGCGCTTCTGGCTTTGTTTCTCTACTCACTTTTCCCTGTTCTAGGGAATACAGTAATAGGGTTCAACTCAGTGAGTCCAGCAGCAATTGATGCTGCAAAGGGAATGGGAATGACGTGGTTCCAACAACTGCATATTGCTGAGCTTCCCCAGGCTTTACCTATGATTATTACTGGAATTCGACACAGCTACATCCTCAATCTGGGTACGGCTGCCATTGCGGCGGTTATAGGAGGGGAAGGCCTCGGGACAATCATCATAAGTGGGCTTACCCTGCGTAACTCCGCCCTTGTGCTCTCTGGAACCATCGTGATCAGCATGCTTGCCTTCATTGGGGAGCAGTTATTTCAACTCCTCTCCTGGAAACAAACAAACCATGATGGTTCTACTCACATTCATGATTAATTCTGGAGTTTGTAGTAGCTAGAGAAATAGGAGTAGCCAGACTATCAGAACAATGAGAATGCTCAAGAGGGTTCCCAGAAGGTAATATTCTGCAAAGTCCTTATCTTTAAGCATTTCATAGCGAGAAATAGACTTGGCTGCCATCACCAAAGCCAGGGCACCAAACTGTCCAAGACTCAACAGTATTATCATGATATAGCGTTCAATGGTTCCGATCATAGCCCCAGCGTTATTACGGGGTGTCTCCTCTTTGCTTCCTAGCCTTGATATAATGTGTCTAATGGTTATATTGGAAGGTTTGGCTAGAATCAGGATGCAGAGAGTCCAAACAAGTAAGGTAGCATAGGGGAAAGTACTTGGTCCCAGAGACTTGGTAATCCATGACGCCGGTTGTAATGGCACTGGTTTGATGAATATTGCCACTGCTGCTAATGAGATGAGATGGACACCCTGATCCACCAAATACAGTGTAGATTCCTTGTATTTTCCATGGTTGTAAAAAAGGAATTTGATCGTGTCGATACAAATGTGAAGAATGATGAGGAAAATGAGGGAATTGATCAAGGCCATGGAAGGCTGAATAAACACAAGGGAGACCAAAAATGGTAGTGCATATACAAAACCATGAAGCAATACAGCTCGGTGTTTTGTTTTTTTAGACCCTGCCATTTTTTCGCTTTGGAGGTAGAAATCACCCAATATATGTAGCAGGAGATACAATTGGAAAACAACGGTATTCATACACACTCCTCACTGAGGATGCTCGTGATTCCAGCTAATGTATGCAGGTAGGTATAAAATTGTGCTGAGGCCAATGCGTTGTTCACCGTTGGTTGGGTGATGCCGAGCAGTGCAGCAGTTTGCATTTGGTTGTATTGGCCTGCTTCCATGAACGTGTGCAATGTTTTCTGCTGTTTGTCTGTCCAGCCTGCTTTCAACGTAGAGAGGAGAGAAAAGGTCATATTGAGCATGAGTGAAAGCTTCTCATTATCAGCAATACCAATTCGTATGGTCGTATAGGGTTCTTTGTGTTTTTTCTCGCTTTGCTTGAGCTGCATGAGCATATCACGGGCAATGTGGTATGCAGGTCCATCCATGCCAAAAGGAGAATCCTTGATGATTTCAGTGTGAATTTCTCCAATACCGATACCAAAACGGATGCGCACCGGCCACATATGGTGTTCTATGTAATCAACGATTGGAACTGCAAGAGAACAATCGCTCAGCAAACCCTGGAACTCATCTCCAAGCGTAATCGTGAATGATGATGCAATTGAATCCTTGATAAAATTGCTTTGTTTGGGCTTAGGAAACGTGTAGGAGAAGGGTGCGGTTTGAATAAGTTGCTCATAGGTACCCAAAAAGGAATAGTTGTTAATATTCTGCAAGACCATCTGCAGCTTTGTCTGAACTTGTCTTCGGTTTGTGAGTGTACGTGAGCCAATGATATCAGCGATGATAGCGGCATAGTGTTGTCTATTATCCATGGATCAAGATTACATCTGATACTATAATCTGTCAATATTGATATATATAGCTATAATTGATAATTATAGTATTATTTAACTATATATCAAAATATAGTAAATAAAGTCAATGAAAGGTATCAATACCCTTGGACTCAGGAGGCGTTGCCTCCTTTTTCACTCAAGGGACGGGGTGTCTCACTTTACTTTCCAGGAACTCGCTCGAAAGAGGAACCATCATGCTGATTCCTTTCCTCTCACTCCGTTGGGAAATGATTCTTTCTATATTGCAGTGCAAAGCTGATAGATCGAGACTTTTATTCAATAGAAGGTGTTTCTACAACACTTCCAACGTATAAAATATGTACCTATAGAAATGAATATATGCCATTAGGTGAAATGATATCTCTATCAAGAAAAAAATAACGATTGCTAGTGTTAATACTTGACACTAGCAACTAATAATATTACTTTTTCATCGTTCGTTACTTGAGGAGTTGCTAATGAAGAATGTATTGATCATAGGTGGTGTTGCAGCTGGAGCAACTGCAGCGGCAAGAGCACGCAGACTAGATAATGATGTGAATATCACACTCTTGGAGGCAGGGGCAGACGTTTCATTTGCAAACTGTGGGCTTCCTTACTTTCTTGGACGAGATATTGAATACCGTTCTTCCTTGATTCTTGCAAGTGAAGAGACGTTTCATGAACAGTATCGTGTAAAGGTCCATACCCATACAGAAGCGATTGCTATTGATCGAGAAAAAAAGCAGGTCAAGGCATTGAATACAGGTACTGGAGAAGAGTTTGTTTTCCCCTATGACTCGCTTATTCTTGCACAGGGGGGCAAGCCGGTTGTACCGCCATTGCCGGGTGTCAACAAAGAACATGTGTTCCAGCTCTGGACCCTTGCAGACATGGATAGGATCGACCACTACATCAGTGAAAAAGAACCCAAGAAGGCAGTAGTAGTTGGTGGTGGTTTCATTGGTCTAGAAATGGTGGAGGCTCTTACCAAGCGTGGAATTGCAGTCACCCTCGTAGAAATGGCACCACAGGTGATGCCTAATCTGGAAGGGGAGTTTGCCGGTTTCATCACGAAAGAACTGCTTGACTATGGAGTGAAACTCAAGCTCGGGAAATCAGTTGAAGTCATTGAAGATACCAAGGTAATCTTGAATGACGGTTCAACTATTGATACCGATTTTGTCTTGCTCTCAGTGGGTGTACGTCCAACACTACAACTTGCAAAAGATGCTGGCCTTGATATGGGCTCTTCCGGTGGCCTCAAGGTCAATGATCAGATGTGTACCAGTGATCCTTCCATCTTTGCTGCTGGGGATATGGTAGAAATTTCTCACAACGTACTTGGCAAGAACGTAAGGATGCCACTTGCAGGGCCGGCAAACAGACAAGGAAGAATTGTTGGAGAGAATGCGCTTGGAGGATCCCGTACCTATAAAGGTGTTTCAGGTACATCCGTGGTTAAAGTATTCGAAGCTGTAGCAGGTTCTACCGGCTTGAGCCTGAAGGCGAGTAGGGATGCAGGCATCGACGCCGATGCAGTTGTCGTACACAAAGCAAGCCATACCGCATATTTCCCTGGTTCTGAGAAAGTAAGCTTGATGTTGATCTTTGACAAGAAGAGCAAGAAAGTCCTTGGAGCCCAGGTTGCTGGTCGTGTTGGTGTTGACAAGAGGATTGATGTTATTGCCACTGCAATTGCAGGAGAATTGACGCTTGAAGACCTCGCTGAACTGGACTTGGCCTACGCTCCTCCGTTCAACTCTCCCAACGGTCCTGTCAATATGGCAGCGTTCACTGCAATAAATCATGACAGTGGTTTCAGTCCATCAGTGTTAGCACAGGACTTTGAGCATTTTGTCATGGAAATGCAGCCTATTGCCATCGACTTGCGTGATCCGATTAGCTATGGAAAAGCCAATTTGCGTGGAACGAACAACTTGAGTCAGGATATGATCAGAGAGAATCTGGACAAGATCCCCAGGGAGAACCCTATCATTCTCATCAGTGATGATGGACAGAAAGGCCATGTAGTACTCAGAATGCTCAAGGGTGCGGGCTTTGACCGTGTGTTCTACGTGAGTGGCGGTTATATAAGCCTAGAGCGACATGCACGTGCTATAGGCTTCCAGTATCTTCAGGTAGGAAAGTTTCCGATCGTAAAAAAGTCAGTAGAAGATTCAAAGCAGACAAAGGCAGAAGAGAAAGCTGATGAAACGGAAACGCTTGACTCAGATGGACCCATCATCCTGGATGTTCGTACTCCTATGGAGTTTGAAATGGGAGCATACCCAGGAGCAATCAATGTTGGACTCGATTCCCTGCAAGAGTGGGCTGAAGGCATTGAAGACAAGGATCGTGAGATCATCATCTATTGTGCCTCGGGAGCGCGTTCCAGCTATGGCATGCGTATTCTGAACCAGATGGGATTCACCAACGTGGAAAATGGTGGTGGCCTCCATACCATGATGGCCAGGGGATAATACGCTCTCACTGTATCGTACACTTGATGTAAGTATATTCCATCAAGTGTACTATATAGTGTCTTAGGTACTGATTCTTACATACAGACAAAACTTATACTACGTACATCACCCAGGAGATCAACAGGGGATTCCAATTGCAATTTTCTCAACATGACATACGACGGGATTGTGCATTTGCTTCCAAAAGATATCCAACTACACATTGATGCTCCAAATACGTATTTCATTGAGGCAAGAAACTTGTAGTTTACTTCCACGGGTAGTGTGGTTTTCCCTGTCATTTCATTGACAAAAGCGGTCCAATCTGACACCATACATCATGATTCATTTCCATGGTTTTCCAATAGATGATCTTGAAATACCAAGAAACCAGATGGAACCTTTGCAGTGTATCGATTGTGCCCTGATGCCGTATCGCGAATCATTGGACCTGCAGGTCAAACTTCATGAGAAAGTATCATCAGGAGCTTTACCATCGGTGATACTGTTAGTCGAACATCCCCCGGTCATCACACTTGGCTTACACAAAGACCACAATCAGTTGCGCCGAACGGAGAAACAGGTATCCGACATGGGCATCGATGTAGTACAGATACGAAGAGGTGGTGGAACCACCGCTCACAATCCAGGACAATTGGTAGTGTATCCGATAGTGGATGTTGAAAAATTTGGTTTCCATGTAGCACCATTCGTCCACTACTTGGAGCATCTCGCCATGGACGTCCTTGCCAAGACTGGAATACAAGCAGAGAGAAGAAACCGATATCCCGGACTCTGGGTGCATGGGAGAAAAATCGCCTCGGTCGGCCTCCAGATAAGCAAAAAGACCAGTATGCACGGCATAGCAATCAATCTATACAATGATCTTGGCATCTTTGACCACATTGTGCCATGTGGGATCGCTGGGGTGGAGATGACCAGTTCTGAAAGGGAGGGAGGGCTCAAAGTCCCGATGCAACACCTGAAGGATGTGGTTCAATCCAGACGAATCGATCTTCTCTTTGAGTATGGTGCGAAACTGGGGGCAATACGATGAAATCCGATCATGTTCCTTTCCCTCCCTGGATCAGAAAGGGTTTGTCCACTGGGGTGCAATATCACAAAACGGAGGACCTTCTCGGGAGAATGGAAATTGACACCATCTGCAGGCAGGCCAATTGTCCCAACCAAAGTGAGTGCTGGACAAAAGGAACCGCTACCGTTTTGATTCTCGGCACCCTTTGCACCAGGAATTGCCCCTTCTGTTCTGTCTCCCATGGCATACCTGAGCATCCTGACAGCGATGAACCGAGAAGAATCGCAGAATTGTCAAGAGAACTGGGATTGCAATATCTCGTGATCACCAGCGTCGACCGGGACGATCTTCCCGACGGAGGGGCTTCGCAGTTCAGGGATGTAGTCGCTGCTTGCAGGAAGACAAATCCCTCGATGCGTTTTGAACTGTTGGTACCCGACTTCAGGAATATTCAGGAAGAAGCCCTTGAAATCCTTGATCCGGTACGCCCTTTCATTTTCGGGCACAACTTGGAGACGGTACCTGAGTTATATGCTGTGGCTCGTCCCGGCGGGGAGTATGCCAGGTCGCTTCGGTTGCTCTCCATGGCCAGAAAGCGTTGGCCGGAAATTCCGATAAAAACATCCTTGATGCTTGGCCTAGGAGAAACTGAGGACCAAGTAAGACAGGTTCTCATTGATTTACGAACCATAGGGTGCGACCGCTTATGCTTGGGACAATACCTCAAACCCACTAAGCATTCCCTTCCAGTCAAGAAATTCATCCATCCTGATGATTTCGCCAAGTGGCGCGATGAGGCAAAGGCTATGGGGTTCAATTGGATACTTTCCGAACCATTCGCTCGGAGCAGTTATCATGCCGAGGAGCCTAGTCACTTTTAATCGCTAAGGAGGAGGCCATTTCAAATCTGGCTTCCCCTATGATCAGAAGGCGAATGAAAGGACACACGATTGGGCAAGGTTTTTGGAAGACGTCGAGAATATTCAAGAGAGACCTGTTCAATGTGATGCGCATGTAGCTGATTAGGAACATCTTCCTTCCCATCTGGGTAGTAATCGGGTCAAAGCAGTTGTCCGAAAGATCGATGTTCCAGGGCAGAAGTTTCTGACAATCCTTTTCAGTGGGGCAGTAGGGGCCCCTGTCCAGAAGAGCCCAAAGGTAATCCATCTCATTAATCTTGGTAAGCTTCGCGTTCTGGGCAAGCGTATGCATCACACTGGAAACCTTTGCCCCGCTATCAGTATTGGAAAAAAACCAGTTGGACGCACCCATTGAAAATGGGCGGGTCAATTGTTCAGTGGAAAATAGGAAATTTCGTATTTCTTGCGTTGTACTAAATCGTGTGTGTCATGCAGGCCGGAGAAGGCATGGCCAAAGAATGCTGATTTTAGCACGCTCCCGCAGGCCGTCAGAATCCTAGGTCACGGCGGGAACTACAATGACAAACGATCAGCAGGAACTGTTCTTGCCGCATCGATTGTGTTGGAATGAAAGTTGTCCTGAAAAAAGAGATTATGGAAGAACTCGATTAGATACTTGAATCCAGCAGCACCCAATCCTGCGATGGGTCCTACAAGGATACAGAGCAGACTAATGTAATTTGTCAGTTTTATATGAATTCACAAATCGGCAGCAGTTACGTTCGCCACCACCTCTTCAATCTTCTCTGCCGCTCTCTTGATCACCACATAGCCCCTGTCGCTGATGGTCTCCTGGGGAGGTGCGTCCTTTCTCCTCATACTGAGCCAGAGAGCATCACTCCCTACAACCTGCTGGCAAGAGGTGACGAAGTGGGCGACCCTATCAGGTTCCTGTTTGTATGCTGTTAGACATTCTTCAAGAGAAGAAACCTCCAATTCTTTTGCAAGCTTTTTTGTTTCCTGATAGATATCAGCATAGATTTCACTGGTAGTATCGAGTAAGGAAAGCAGATAGAGAGAGGTCTCCAGAGTCAAAGGCCTGAAAAGTCTGAGCTGTAATGTAGTTGAAGTTTGGCCCATGTAATACCCTACAAGATCTCCAAAATCTGAATACGCTTGTGAAATTTCGGTCGCAGTATCCCCTATGGCTTGGTAACACATTGCAAGTGTATCGTCATCTGTCATTCTGAATCTCCTCCCAGGTTGCCAATAATACAGTTACGTCCTGCTTCCTTGGCTTGGAAGAGCAGGGAATCTGCCCGTTGCAGGGCATAATCCAGCGTATCATCGACAGTGATTAGGGTAAAGCCTCCACCCAGTGAACATCCCTGTGAATTTGGATAGTGTTTGCAGATGTCTTTCATTCCTGTTTCTTCTTCCTATACGGGGTGCTTGGAAACCAAGCTTGAGCGAATGGGGAGGATGAAGATGTGCTGAAATTCATCAAGAATGGGAAGCTCTGAGAGCCGGTTACTGCACTTGAGTAATAAAAAGTCAGGAAGTTCATATGATGTGACTCATAGAGACGGTATTCTGGATACAGAAAGCAATATAGGGAGCCAAATGACTCCCTTCATACTATTCATACACATCCCCAAGGGCTCTTGGTGCCTTTGTCTTGGAAGAGAAAAAGAGCAGCAGGACCAGGGTAACGATATAGGGGAGTGTAAGTACAAGGTCACCATAGGAAGAGGGTAGTTCCAACTTCTGTACCAGAACATAGCCAGCGCTACGTGCAAACCCGAAAAGAATGCAAGCAAGGAATGTCCTGCTGATCTTCCAGGAACCGAAGATGTAGGCAGCAATCGCAAGATAACCAAAGCCCATGTAGATATTTGGGGAGAAAGTAGTCGAAATAGAGTAGGCAAAACACATACCACCAAGACCAGCTAACGCTCCACTTACAAGAACCGATATGAATCGGATCTTCATTACGTTTCCGCCAGCGGCAGCGACTGCATGGGGATTGTCTCCGCACGCACGAATATGCATGCCAAACGGTGTCTTGTAGAGGATATATGCCATGATCAAGGCAATCACAACAATAATCGGGACAAAGGTGTACAAATCTGTAAACAAAGCACCGAGGATAGGAATCTTGGAAAGCAGAGGAACTGTGACCTTTGGAAAGATCTCCAGAAGGAACTTGTTCGAGGGTTGCCCGAATACTGATGCATTGATCTGGTTTGCTAAAAAGGCCGTCAAGGCAACGCTGAGCATGTTTATCACCACACCGCTGATAACCTGATTAGCCTTGAATTTTATGCACATCAGTGCATGCAGTGAAGCAAGCAATGCTCCTCCGACCATGGCAAATGCCAATGATGCATAAATAAGCAGTAGAGGATTTCCCGTAATCACACTGCTCAATAATGCATAACTCAGTCCCCCTGCAAATGCGCCAAAGCCAAGCAATCCTTCCAAGGCCAGGTTGATGACACCGCTACCCTCACTGTAGATGCCTCCGATTGCGATAATGAAGAGTGGAATGGAAAAGGCAATTCCCTCGATGATAATGCTATCCATACTTAGACCTCCTCAACTTCGCGGGCATATCGATTTGCAAGAGCCCTGAAGAAAATACCGATTGCACTGAACAGCAACAAAATACTGGTAATCAGTGCAGCGATCTCACGGAGTACCTGCATCCTTGAAGACATATAGGTTGTACCTGAGTCGAAGATCATAACAAGCAGAGAAGCAAAGAAGCTCCCGATGGCGGATGTGTTTCCGAGAAGCGCGACCGCAATGGAGTCAAATCCAAGAGCGGGAAGCACTCTCGGTTGAATCGATGCATTGCTGCCAAGGTAGTAGGAAACGCCAGCCAAACCAGCAAGCGAACCACTGATTAACATCGTGGTAATCACGGTTTTTCCCACATTGATGCCCGCATAGTTGCTTGCCTTGCTATTCAGTCCCACTGCTTGCAGTTCAAACCCAAACCGAGTACGGGTTATGAAGTAACGAATCAGGAAAACGGTGATCAAGGCAAGCGGAAATACCAAGTTGATCTCCATCTTCAAATTCATGATGGGGTAGTCGAACAATGTCAAACGGGCATTCTGTCCTACCTCGACCGACTGACGGGTGATGGGATCGACAAACCTGGTTTGGATGAAGAAGCTGACCACATAACTGATGATGTAGTTGAGCATAATCGCTACCACCACCTCGTTCATATTAAAGCGGTGTCTGAGATATCCGATCAATACCCCGATCAAGCCTCCTGCGACAACCCCGATCAAGACAACCAAGGGTTTAGCAATAATAGGAGCAAGGGAAGAGTATCCTACGAGGATCGTTGCAATAAATCCCGAGAAGACCATGATACCTGAGACGCAGATATTGAAAATACCGCTTTTCAGGGCTACTGCAACAGAAAGCGCTGCAAATATCATTGGGGTAGTGTAATTAAGCAGACTCATGAAGTCAGTCAGTTGACTCTTCTTTCCTGCATATCGTGTTTTAGGAAGAATGCCAGCACCTTGTAGTATACTACGGTACGCCTCAAAAGGATTCTTTCCCAATAATAACAACAATACACTGCCTGCTAGGAGACTAAGAAAGATACAGAATAGACTTACTCTCAGTAGCTGGTGCTTGCCTGGGCCACAACAGATCATGAATATGCGTTTAAAAAGATTAGGCTTTTTCAACATGAACCCCCATCATATACTCGCCAACTTCGAGCTTTGTCATCTCTGATGCCTGCTTGATAGTCTGCACTTTCCCGTTGTAGAGAACCAGAATCGAGTCTGCAAGCTCCATGATTTCATCCAATTCCAAAGATATGAGCAGGATTGCCTTTCCTTGCGCTCTAAGCTCATCAATCTTCTTATGGATTGTTTCTATCGCCCCTACATCCAAACCTCGAGTAGGTTGCACGAAGATCAGGAGGTCTGCCTGAAGATTGATCTCACGTGCAATGATGGCCTTCTGTTGGTTACCTCCGCTCATGCTTCTTGCAAGTGTGTTTACCCCTGAACCGCTGCGAATATCGTAGGTGGAGATAAGTTGCTTGGCGAGCGATTCCATCTCTTGCTTCTGTAGAACTCCACGGGAATTACTGTACGGATCCTGATAGTACTGCTTCAAACATAGATTCTCACGAAGCGGAAAATCGAGTATTAAACCCACTGATTGCCTGTCTTCCGGTATGTAGGCAACCCCTGATTCAATACGCTCACGTACCGTACAGCCACTGATGTCTTTACCTGCAAGAAAAATTGCTCCTTCCTTGACCGGGAGCAACCCTGCAATGGCATCGGCAATCTCAACCTGTCCATTGCCTGCAACACCTGCAATAGAGAGGACCTCTCCTCTGTGGAGTGTAAAACTTACCTTGTCAACCTTACGTATATGCTCATTTGTCTCAACAGAAAGCCCCTCTACCCTCAGTACTTCTGTACCCCGCTTATGCTCTGTTGATGAAAGGGTGAGAGATACTTCTCTTCCCACCATCAATGCACTCATTTCTTGTGTGGTGGTGGAAGCGACATCAAACACCCCAACCATTTTTCCTTTGCAGAGAATGGCACAACGGTCAGCAATCTTCTTGATCTCATCCAATTTATGGGTAATGAGGATGATGGTTTTCCCGCTATCCCTAAGGTTTTTGATGATACCCAACAGGGATTCAATTTCTTGTGGGGTCAATACTGCAGTGGGTTCGTCAAAAATAAGTATCTCGGCATTCCGATAGAGCATTTTTAAAATTTCAACACGTTGGCGTGTTGAGACCGGGATATCCTCAATGATACTCTCTGGGTCCACTTCCAACTGATACTGTTTGGAGAGCTCCCGTACTTTCTCTTTTGAAGATTGTATATCCACATAGGGAAAGAGCCCAAAGTAGCGTTTCTTTGGTTCGATTCCCATAATGATGTTCTCTGTAATGCTCTGGTTCTCCACCAACATAAAATGCTGATGCACCATTCCGATGTTTAGGTCATTCGCAACAAGAGGACTAGAGATATGCTCCTTCTTTCCTCGTATGAGTATGTCCCCCTCATCAGGGATTTGCATGCCAAAGAGCATGCTCATCAATGTCGACTTACCTGCACCATTCTCGCCGAGAATAGCCAAGATTTCCCCTTTCTGGATAGAAAGTGAGATGTCATTGTTCGCAACAATACCAGGAAATCGTTTGGTGATATGCCTGAATTCAACCAAAGTGTCCACGTCGTTTCGCCCCTTCTAAGAAAAGGCACTGGTATCGTTTTGATACCAGTACCTATTGAACATAAAATCAGTTTACCTTGAATTCCTCAGGAGTGAATCCGCCAAAGTTAGAGGCAGGGACGATTGTTCCGTCCTGGACAAGTTTATAAGCCTCCTCAAGTTTCTCTATAGTGGATGCGCTGAGCTGGTGGCGACCGCTTTCTTTTACAAATCCCGTAGAATCAGTGTCAGCCTTCAGCAATACATTGGCTCCTTCAAAGGTCCCATCCTGAATTCTGGAGAGGGCACGATGCACATTCAAACTCATTACCTTCAGTACACTGGTGAGAATGATATTATTGTTTCCGACCTGGCCGTCATCCCACTGGTCGACATCGCAACCTATGACGTGGAGCTTTCCATTACTCTCCTTTGCAGCAGTGAAGACCCCGTTTCCGCTTGCTCCAGCTGCAACAAAGATGGTGTCTACGCCTTGGTCGAGTAGTTGTTGCCCGATGACTTTGCCGGTGGCTTCATCTGCGAACGAGCCAACATAGTTGCCGCCTACATTCGCACCGGTTACATCAGTTCCAGCCCGTGAAGCAAGTTCAACGAGTTTTGCATTGGTACCGAGCTTTTCATTAGCATAGATGACACCGCACTCAAACCCATATTGGTAATTGACGTTTGAGGGGTAGGCCACACCATTTACCACTGCAACCTTGTTTGTCTTGGTCTCAAGGGCAGCAGCAACACCAGCAAAGAATCCACTTTCTTGCTCTGCAAACATCATTGCATACACATTGGGAAGTTCAACCGTGTTGCCTGCAGCATCGGTGGGGTAGGTGTCTACCAGGATGAACTTGGTCTCCGGGTTTTCTTTAGCCAATTCGCCAATACCTGCAAACTGGAATCCAGTACACACAAGTACATCATACTCAGCAACAACATCAGCAGCTGTCTTCAAGGCAGCTGCAACATCCCCGCTGGGTTCACGAATTGCGGTAACTTGAGCTTCCGGATGCTCATCGATGAAGGCCAGGATTCCGTTATAGTTGTCCTGGTTGAATGAACCATCATCCACTCCACTCGGTGTGGTGATAATGGCAATATTCAAGCCTGCTGCCTGAGATGCCTTTTCAGTGGAACCTGCTGCGAACAGCATTCCTGCAATAAGAACAATTGCAATAAAACCAACAATTTTCTTCATGTCTATCTCCTTCTGACTATTTTGTGATATCCATCATTTTCCATGATGATTGATCCTCTTGATATTCCTTTTGATCAAATGCTTAGATGGTTCTTAATTTTTTCAGCATTTGGGGATTCAATTATTCCCTTCTCCGTAATAATACCTGTGATAAGTGTAGCATCAGTAACATCAAAAGCAGGATTATACACACTCACATTCTTCGGCCCCGTACGTTTTCCAAAACCATTGACTACTTCATCTCCATCACGTATCTCAATGATAATGTCATTTCCCGTTGCTGTTGCAACATCAAACGTAGAACTAGGAGCAGCAACATAAAATGGAATATTGTAGTACCTAGCAAGTATTGCGACACCAGAAGTGCCTATCTTGTTGGCCGTATCTCCGTTTGCAGCAATACGATCAGCTCCTACAATCACAGCATCAATCTTCCTTTCCTTCATTACCAATGATACCATAGTATCACAAAGAATAGTGACATCAATGCCACCTTTTGCAAGTTCATAGGCTGTGAGTCGGCTTCCTTGCAACAACGGTCTTGTTTCATTCGAGAATACCTTGAATTGGTACCCTTGTTCATGACCAAGATAGAGTGGGGCAAGCGCAGTCCCATATCCGCTGGTTGCCAGTCCTCCTGCATTGCAATGTGTCATTACACCCCACTGTTTCTTCTTGTCGAAGAGTGACAATCCATGCATTCCAATGGATTTCCCCATTGCTTGATCTTCCAAGAAAATCTGGTTGCTTTCCTGCAATAATGCTGCAAGTAGTTGCGTTTGGGTAATGCCTTGCTTCCCCAGATTCTCATGGAAAGTCTTTTCCATGCGATCCAAAGCCCAGAATAAATTGACAGCAGTGGGCCTACTGGAAGCAAAATATTCTTTCAGGGCCTTCATATCCTGTTCCATTGCATCCAAGCTTGGGTATGTATTCTGAGAGAGACATACATACATACCATACGCCGCGGCAATACCAATAGCAGGTGCACCGCGAACACGTAGTTTTTTAATAGCCTCAAATATTGATTCTCGCGTATCAAGATATAAGAATACCTCTTCGACTGGAAGTTTTGTTTGGTCCAGCAGTACGAGTTTCTCTGGGTGTTGCTGCAAGCGGACGGGAAGAATAGTAGGCATAGTGAACTCCTGAATTATATTTGAAGGACTGCATGGGAGCAGTTACAACTATCTTGGGTTAGTAGTTGGGAAGTGAAAATGGAATTGATGACCTGCAACACAGAATCTTTCGCTGCTGCTACTCTCTGCCCATGGTCAATCTGGGCAAGATTTTCATCTTTTATCCCGCATGCCATATTGGAGATAAGCCCGATAGCGGCATAACACATCCCCAATTCCTTGGCTAAAAACATTTCAGGGAGGCCTGTCATACCTACCAATGTGCCACCAAGTTTTTGGAACATGGCAATCTCTGCTTTGCCTTCAAAGCGGGGTCCTTCCGTACATACATACACCCCCTTGGTATGGATAGGCAAATCTCTAGCTTGTGCTGTCTGGATAAAGAGGGAACGAAGATTCTTGCAGTATGGATCATGCATATCAACATGAGCAACGGTATTGTCCTTCCCATCAAAGAACGTTTTTTGACGACCAGAGGTAAAGTCCAAGAAGTCTTCAATAACCACTATTGAACCTTCCACAACAGCCTCATCCATTGACCCACTCGTGAGTAGGGCAAAGATATGGGAAACCCCTTCTTGTTGGATTGCCTTCATCTGGGCTCTATAGTTGATGGCATGAGGAGGCGTAGTGTGTGCTCTTCCATGCCGGGGAAGAAAAAGAATCTCTTCACCTGATAGAATGAACCGGTATGTTTCTACAACCCCATAGATAGTCTCAACGGGAAATGGACCCGAAAGATTTGCCAGAGACCCGACTCCTGTTCCTCCAATGATAGCTTTTCTGCAATGTGGCATGGTATAATTCCTTTATAAGTCAGAGGGCTGAGCAATGACAAGATTCTTCATTTTTGTTGCATCAAGCCCAGCTTTTTCCGTAGTAATGATATAGTCGAAATCATCAACGTTAGCGAATTCATAATGGCTGAATGCAGAAAACTTGGTTGAGTCTGCAATCAGGATGCGCTTCTTTGCACGACGAAGAGCCAGTTGATTAATAACTGAAACATCCTGGTCAAAGGAGGAAATCCCTTGGTTCGAAACGGCACTTGCTCCAATGATACAGGTACTGAAATTCATTTTTTCAATTTTTTCATATACATCAGGGCCATGGGTAATCCCATAGTTATTGTCAAGAGCTCCCCCAATTACAATTGTCTTGACGTTGTATTCCAATAATTTTGAAAGATGAAATATGCCGTTTGTCACCACTGTTATATGCTTTCCAGAGAGAAACCCGATAAGATACGTTTCCGTAGTTCCCGGACCAAGGTACAAGAATTCATTATCCTCTAATAATTTTGCAGCTGTGCTGCAAATCAAGTACTTCTCTTCTGAATTCATCTCCAATCTTGCAACAACGGAGTGCTCGACTTCTTCATTAGGCCTCACCCCACCACCATTCAGGAGAATAATTTTGCCTTCTTCTTCAAGTTTCTTGAGATCTCGACGAACGGTTGGAAGGGAAACTTTGGTCAATTCCAGAATATCTTCGATGTAGGCAATCTGCTTCATCTTGATGTAGGAATAGATTTGATTCTGACGAACATATGGAATCATATGAGTGGGCTCCATGGTAGGTGTATTTACATACCTGCATGAAGGATATGCGACCGATATCTGGCAACCTATCCTACAGGTACAATCTTACTGGTAATCTGAACCGGTGAGATACCGGTAAAAGGCATTATTTACAAACAAGGTATGTTCCTGTACTTCCAATCCACTAAGTCCTTCCAGAGTAATGATGAGGTTGTTCTTGTTCTCGATCAAGGAGAAGGGATGAATGGAATACCCATTTTCCCTAAGAATACAGTCTACAATTTCCTGATAGGCTTCTGTATCTGCATTGAAATTGGTGCTGTATAGGGGCTGCCACCAAGAATCACTAAGCAAGGCTGCATTGCTGTCTTTGGCTTGATTCTCATCATTCTTCTTTGCATAAGCATTGATGATCTGGTCGAATTTCAACAAATCTTCTTTCTTTTCAAACTCAAATTTTGCATCATACTCAACTGCATAAGCAAGATAGAAGTCTTCACTGTTTTCAAGTACCATGTAGTAGGGGCTTGGTTCAGGTACAGGACCCCAGTCGAGCAAGTACTCATAGATAGATACTTTTGGCTCAATTTGTAGCTTTGCATTCATTCCCTCACTGGCGAGCAGGACAACAAGTTGTTTGAGATGGGTTTCATCACTGTGCCCATATTGGATAGTTCGTGAAGGAATAAATTGTGCGTCATCTGCGTCCCTTTTTAAATTGTATCCGGTAGAAGCTTTCCTTTTGACTGCTTCTGCACCTATTGCATCCAAATTATTGTCAGTAAAGAGGGTGTAGTGGTCGAATGAGTTGGAAATACGCATTAAAATATCACTATCCTGTACATTGCCGATATAGTTTCTACTTATTCCATTCGCATTGGCAATGCTCATCAGTAGATTTGATGCTGTATGGCTGGAAAGTGGGGCATTACTTATGATTTCTTCTGCAACTGAGGAAGGAAGTAGCGATGCATCCAAGGCACATGCAAGATACTTCTGGACATCGGAGGGGACTTCACGAGAGATGCCATGGAAGGATAGTCGTGTTGCAGCTTTCTCCGAACTATAGGTCAAGGCAAGTTCAGTGAGATCAGCAGCATCGACGAGTGCCTCAAAGATGTCCTTCTGCTCCTGTATTTCAACAGGAGTATTGGTAATTTGCGTGAGTGCTTCGGCAAATGTTGCGATATCCACTGAATCGGATGGAAGTGTGATTCGGAAATAGTGATCAAGATATTCAGCATTGCTTTGATCAGCAAACTGGTTCTGAAGAGGTTGGCCTTCATTAATTCCTGCACTAAAGAGCAAAGCCGTTACACACAGAATAGCTGCAACCATCGTGATTTTTTTCATGGTGACTCCCTTTTCTCTGTACTTGATGGAATGTACATACTCAGAGGGTATCATTGAATCATAAATATGTCGAGAAAAATCATAAAGTGATTTTTTATGAATTCCAGTGAGTTTTTTGTTATTCCAGATAGCACCGTTGCTATATTGAAAATTTTATACCCAGGGAAACTTCTAATAAGCTCTTTACTAGAGAAGGATTGAAAGAGGAGGAGTAAAGCGAAAGATTGCTAATAGCAAACAATTATAGCATGTTTCTTGACAAAGTGACAACTTTAATAGTTTAATAGAGTTGTCGGATACAGGAATTGCACAAGCCATGTTACGTGCAAAGGTTGCACGAAAAACCTGTATGTTCTGAAAAAATGGTTCCCATGGGGGGAGCTTCCGACAAAAAAACGTTTTGGTTCAAACAACTTTGAGGAGGAATTATGCAACGTAAATTATCTATAATGATAGGATTGCTGGTATTGGTAGTGGTTTTGGTCGTTGTCTTGCTGATGGTTTTTCAGAAAGATGAAACCACACAAGAGGCAGCTGTAATAGGTGAGCCTGTAGAAAAAGAGGCTCCTGTTAAACAGATTCGTGTGGCGGAACAGGTCCCTGGATTGATTACTCCTGGTGTCTGGGATGGTCAGGTTTTCTCTATGAACTCATCCATTTATGAGTATTTGATTGAAATCAATGCCGAAACCGGTGAACTTGATCCTGTCTTGGCAACCAGCTGGGAAACCAATGAAGGAAAAGTCTGGACCTTCAAGCTTCGCCAGGGAGTGAAGTTCCATGACGGTTCTGATTTCACCGCTGAAGATGTGAAATACACCATTGAAAGGACGCAGGATCCAAGTCTTGGTCACTTGAAAAAAACTGACTTTGAAGTAGTGGAATCTGTTCGTGTTGTTGATGATTATACTGTTCAGGTAACGCTTAAAGAAGCTCGCCCGACATTCGTCTATCTGTTTACTGACTACAACATGGCTATTCTTTCCAGCGAGTATGACTATGCTTCCTTGGGTGAATCCAAGCCAATGGGGACTGGTCCTTTCATGATGAGTCAGTTGGTTCCCAAGGAATCTGCATTGCTCAAGAAGAACCCTAATTATTGGGCAGAAGGTCTTCCGAAGATTGATCAGATTGCTATTTATTTCGTAGGTGATATTGATGCAAGCATCTCAATGCTCGAATCCGATCGTGTAGATGTGGTTCCCTTTATTACCCCGGAGATTCAGCAGCGTGTTGATGGGATTGATGGTATTTCTGTCATCTCTCCTTATCAGGAGCAGCGATTCATCTCCATGCGTGTAGATGAGGCTCCGTTTAATGACAATCGTGTTCGCTTGGCATTCAAATATGCTATGGACCCGAAGGTAATAGCACGTAGTACTGCAAAAATGGAGCTCAATGATGGGGTGTTCTACAATGAGACTCCTATCATGAACATGTTGGCTGAGTACAAAGAGTTACCGCTTCGTGAGAGAAATATTGCAAAGGCAAAGCAACTGCTTGCAGAAGCTGGGTATCCCAATGGTTTGAGTACTGAACTCTATTACGCTTCTGATCATCCATTTGGAAAAGAGTTGAGCCAGACCGTAAAGGAATTGGCAGCTGAAGCAGGATTTGATATCGAGCTGAAAGGATATACGCGTGACGTCTACCTTTCTCAATACTGGTTGAATGTTCCCATCTCTATCACCGGTTGGGGTGGACGTATTGACCCATCAATGTTGCTCTCACTTGCATTCAAGGGCGGTGGTCCTTGGAATGAGTCCCATTTGGATGAGCCGGTTTTGAATGACCTGATTGAAAAGATTTCCAGTGAGGCAGATCCAGACCAGCGCATGGCATACTATCATGAGTTGCAGGAATGGTTCTACAATAATGGTCCTTTGATCAATGTACAGGTTCCGTATCTGGTGGCGATCAAGGATAATGTTGTTGGCTATCGTCAGCCGCTTACCATGCTCCCGCAATATAAGTACATGGATATCCTATGAAGAGATTAATGGAAATGTTTCTTCGTCGTCTGGGGTCGCTTTTAGCGACCCTGGTCGTCATGTCGTTTGTTATCTTTCTGCTTGTTGAAATCATGCCGGGAGATGTCGCACAGATGATTCTTGGCCAGAGTGCCACAGAGGAAGCCGTTGCTGCCCTCCGTGAGGCGAGGGGATTGAATGATCCTTTGCTGGAACGCTATGGAAGATGGATCAGCGGTGTAGTTGTCGGTGATTTAGGTGATTCAATCTATATGCAAGGGGTTTCGATCAACTCTATTCTTTGGAGAAAAGTTGGACATTCAATAATCCTTGCCATGACCGCCTTTATTATTTTTGTTCCGCTCTCTATTTTCTTTGGGGTATTGGCAGGGGTAAAGGAGAAGAAACCGACAGACTCAATTATTTCATTTTTTGGGTTGGCGACAATGGCGCTTCCTGAGTTTGTTTCTGGAGTTATTCTTATTACAGTTTTTGCTGTTCAATTGAAATGGTTTCCTATTGTAAGTGTCATACCGATAGGAGAGAGCATATGGCAGAATTTGAACATCGTGGTTCTCCCTGCGCTCTCCATCACCTTGGTAATGTTTGGATACATCTCGAGAATGCAACGCTCTTCCATGATTTCTGTCATGAATTCTGATTACATCCGTGCAGCAACCTTGAAAGGTATGCCTCGCAGATATGTCATTTTCAGACACGCCTTGAAGAATGCAATGCTTCCTACCATTACTATCATCGGCATGAACATGGGCTGGCTTTTCGGCGGACTTGTTGTAGTTGAGACGCTCTTTGGATTCCCCGGTATGGGATCTCTTTTGATGACCGCCATCAAGACACGTGATGTACCTTTGATTGAGGCTTGTGTTCTCTTGATTACCGTCATTTACTCAGTTTCTACGATGATAACTGACATTATGTACAGTTATCTCAACCCGAGGATCAGATACCAAGGAGGTCAAAAATGAAATATTTCTTTTATCAATTAAAGAAAAGTCCTTTGGCCATGGTTGGTATTGCAATCATTGTATTCTGGTTGATAGCTGCCTTTGCAGGGCCGTCCATGATTTCTTTCACGCATACAGAAATGGATTCTATGAATCAGATGGCAGCTCCTGGTGAATATGGTCATGTTCTGGGAACCGACAGTCTGGGACGCGATATTCTTTCCAGAATTGTGTATGGAAGCAGATCCATCCTTACCGTTGCATTGCTTACATCCATATTTTCAACGGTGGTAGGTATTTTACTCGGTTTTTCTGCAGGGTACTTTGGGGGAAGACTGGATACGGCATTCCTTCGTGGAATGGATATACTTATGGCCATTCCACCCTTGGTACTATCAATGGTAATTCTTGGAATTCTTGGAGACTCCAGTATTGCTAGTTTGACAATCATCGTATCCATTGCCTTTGTACCGGCTACTGCACGTGTTTCCCGTGGTGTGTTGCTGACAGAGAAGAGCCAGGAATATGTTTCGGCGGCTCGTATTCGTGGTGAAAATCATTTGTACATTATGTTTGTGGAGATTCTTCCCAATACCATGGGTCCCATCATTGTTGAAGCGACTGCAAGGTTTGCGTATTCAATCATGATGGTTGCTTCGCTAGGATTTTTGGGAGTTGGACTACAACCCCCCACCCCTGACTGGGGCATGATGGTTATCGAGAATAAACCGATCATAGCACAAGCGCCTTGGGCGGTTTTGTTTCCAGCTTTGGCTATCGCTTCCTTGGTGATTGCCATCTCAATTTTCTCTGACTTTGTCAGTAAGGTATTGATACATGAACGATAATATTTTAGAAATTGAAAACCTCCATGTACGATTCAGCACCTTTGATGGACTGTTTTCTGCGGTCAATAATGTATCCTTGAATCTGGGATACAATGAATCTATAGGGATTATTGGTGAGTCGGGATGTGGAAAGAGTACCCTTGCCTTCACGGTTATGCGTTATCTTGCCACCAACGCACAAGTGGAGGGAGCCATACGGTTCAAGGGTATTAACTTACTTGAGAATTCGGAAAAGGAGATGGAATCTGTTCGTGGCAATAGGATTGCCATGGTATTCCAGAATCCATACTCTTCACTGAATCCTTCTCTTACTATCGGCTTTCAGTTGGATGAGGTGGGAATGCACCACCAGAAGCTCTCTAAGTCACAGGCAAGAAAAGCGACAATTGAGGCCTTGGAAATGATGAACCTTGGGGACCCCAAGGGGATTGTGAGAAGGTATCCTCACCAGGTCAGTGGTGGTATCCAGCAGAGGATCTGTATTGCGATGGCTTTGCTTTGCAAGCCAGACCTTATGATTCTTGATGAACCAACTACTGCCTTGGATGTTACCACTGAAGCAGTCATTCTTGATTCTATTGCAGAGCTCAGGGATACGTTGAAGATGTCCATGATTTATATCTCCCACGATATCGGTGTCATCAATAAAGTTTCCGAGAATATTGTGGTCATGTACAGTGGAGAAATTGTAGAAAGTGGCCCTAAAAAGCAGATCTTTGAGAATCCTGTGCACCCATACACTCGTGCTTTGATCAATTGTATGCCTCGCGGTGGAGTTGTGAAGGAAAAGACCAAACTCAATACCATCGCTGGATATGTAAAGAGACGTGGGGTTGATGAAGGTGGCTGTCCGTTTGCTGACCGTTGTGATAAGAAAAATGACACCTGTATCAGTAAATATGGAACTAAGAAAATTGGCGAACATCATTATGCAGCGTGTGATCGTGCGTATGCTGAGGATATCCCTGACAAGCTGAAGGTACGAATTACTCCCATTGCACGCAAGAAAGATCCTGATTTTGATAGTGAACGTGATCTATTGAAGGTCGAGGATTTGCATAAGATTTATGGTAACAAGCGAAAAGTATATGCTGTCAATGGTATTGAGTTCTCGGTCAAGCCTCATTCAATTTTAGGAATTGTTGGTGAGTCAGGATGTGGAAAATCCACAACGGGACATATGATCAGTGGATTGTTCCCCCCCTCCAAAGGGAGGATTATCTTCGGAGATACCGATATTTCCATTGGCTGGAACAAGCGGGATAAGGAGACGTTGAAAAATATTCAGCTCATCTTCCAGAATCCTGGGCGAAGTCTCAATCCTTCCCATACCGTTGAGAAGATTATTGGTCGAACCATGCAGAAGCTTGCAAACATCAATAATGCGAAAGAACGACGAGAGAAAATTATCGACATTCTCAGGAAAGTTGACTTAGGGAAGGAATACTTGGAGAAGAAACCTCGTCAGCTGAGTGGAGGAGAACAGCAGCGTGTTGCAATAGCCCGTTCACTCTCCATTTCTCCAAGCTTGATTGTCTGTGATGAGCCAACCAGTGCACTAGACGTCTCTGTACAGGCATCGGTACTCAACTTGCTCAACGATCTCCAGGTGGACACGCATGTTGCCTACTTGTTCATCTCTCATGACTTGAATGTCATCAACTATCTGAGTGATTACATCATGGTAATGTATGCAGGAAAAATTGCAGAGTATGGAAAGCGTGATGAGGTGATGGAAAATTCCCATCACCCGTATACCGAAGCACTGTTATCTGCTGTTCCCGAGGTTGATCCAACGAAGCAAAAAGATATCATTGAGCTGGAAGGAATGCTCCCTGATCCCGCAAAGAAAATAAAGGGATGTCCGTTTGCCGGTCGATGTCATAAGCAAGTGGGTGAGATTTGTGTGAAAGAGTATCCTCCTATGGTACAGCTGACGGAAGATCACTACTACTTCTGCCATATCAAGCCGTAAGAGAGTAATTCAATAGATAGAGGGGCCGTTGTAAAACCAATGGTTCCTCTTTTAATGTCTTCAGACAGTTGAGCACATGAAGTGTGCGAAACAATAAACCACCCGCTATAAGGAAACCTCTGTGGCCCACACGAAGTATCAATATTGTGCTTACGCCAAAGTATGTGAGAAAAGCAATTTACAATCAATATAGGCTCAGTTTAGGCCAGATCCTGCGCTCACTGTGTGGGTGCGAAGGATTGTATCGAGTTTTATGGGGTACTCTGTAAGCAGGGTGGGAGTGTCTGAAGTATGAACAGCATAGCAAGCTGAGTGTAAGGAAGTATGATAGGCCCCTTTACGGGTAGCGAGTAACACGGTTGCCCCTTGAGGGGCGGCCAAAGTGGCAAAGGCTATTGGCTGACCCGTTGTGAAGCAAACCACCCTTGGAAGGATGGTTATGATGAAGACACGCGATACTAGTATGCCTTGGCTGGAAGCTACGAAGAAACAAGAACAACATTTTCTTCTAGCACCCTAACTTCTCAACATAGTGCTTCAGCTTACGGATCTGGGTCCTTACAAAGGTAACCGTAGGAGAAGGGACTGTAGAAAAGGTAAACCAGCCTACCTCGGAGAATTCGTCGATGTAGGGTGGTTTTACTTGTTCATCCAGATGATAGGCAAACACCTTGTAGTGAAAACCAGGCACATCAAGTGACCAGATGAGTATCATGTGCTCGGGAGATGGTACGTCCAGTCCCACTTCCTCAAGACACTCTCTCTTTGCTGTCTCTCTGTAGGAAATCTTTCCCTTGGTATCATATCCATCTCTTGCTCTCTCCCACGTCCCCCCGGGAAAAGACCAGTGGTGGTTCTGGGGAGACATGGAACGGTTGCCCATCAGAAAAGACAACTCACCTTTTTCTGTGATTGTCCAAAATATAATGCCTGCTCCATGATAGGGTAGATGCATGAACAATACTCCTCCCTGCAGTATAGCGGAATAGATGTCCTTTGGGTTAAAAATACTGACTTCTCATCCGTATGGAGTTGTAGAAGCCATGGGAATCAAGCAGGGCTTTTCATTGGCCTTTGAGCTGAACACTACCTACCAGGCCGATGGGCGCGACCCCAATGGGTATGCCGGGGTTGCCTGGTGTTTCGGCAAGCATGACCGTCCATGGGTGGAGCGACCGAGGTCTAGAGCGTAAATTCAACATGAAAGCTTATCTTGAGCGGATTGCTCAAGACCCCAGTTTTCTCAGATTCTGCACCTCCACGATCAAGGCACCTTCATCATTCTTTACCAAGCCGAAGACCAACAGCGGCCAACGACCTGCCAGCAAAGGGTAAAGGCGCTTATAGAGTTCAGGGAACAGCACCGTCTCGTAGAGTGCTGTCTCATCCTCAAAGGAGACAAAGCTCATACATTCTCCTGTTTTGGTCAATACCTGTTTCTGGGTAATCTGGTAGCCAATGAGCGTAACATATCGCTCCACATTTTGATCAATCTCACATGCCTTGATCCGGTGGACTGAACTCAAGAGGTGTGCGTAGAGTACCAAGGGGTGATGATTCCTGAGAAAACCCAGGGAAGCAAACTCACGATGGAGTTCTCCTTCACTGTAGGGGCGCTGAATGGCAACAGGAAGCTGCTCTTTCTTGTAATGGGGCTGCTCAATAGAAAACAAGTCTGCCTGCCCATTGCATGAGTGGGACCGTGTCGTGGTGAGCAGTATCCTGAGTTGGTCACTTCGCTTCCTTGCAGGGGCCAATGAGTCAAACGCACCTGAGGCTACCAAGGCCACCAGATCCTCCCTGCCCAGAGCGAGTCGGTGGGAAGCTTCTTCTAGAGTGGAAAACCATCCACCTTGCTTTCGTTCCTCGATAATTCGCTTCATAGCATTTCTGCTAAGTTCAGCAATGGCCATTAGGCCGATGATGAGGGTGTTTCCTTCAGCCCAGTACGCTATCCTGCTTGTATTGATATCGGGACCGGTCAGGGTAAGCCCCATCCTTCTTGCCTCACTGATATACGCCTGTGGGCGGTAGTATCCCCCTTGGTTGGTCAATACAGCTGCTATGAAATGGGCTGGATGATGGACCCTGAGGTATGCACTTTGGAAGGAAACCATTGCATAGCTTGCTGAGTGTGGTTTGCAAAAAGAGTAGCCATCGAAGGAGAGCATCATCAGCCAGATTTGTTCAGCAATCGAAGGATTGACCCCATTCTTCTCACAACCTGCAAAGAACTGGTCCCTGAATACCTGCAGACGTTTCCCATCAGCCTTCTTTGCAATGATCTTGCGAAGCTGGTCGGCATCAGCTTGGGAAAAGCCTGCCAAGGCAACGGCTGTCTTGGAGACATCTTCCTGGTAACAAAGAATCCCGTATGTCTCGTCCAGAATATAGGCAAGCCTGGGATGCAGGGGTTCCCACCGTTTTCCTTTCAAACGCTGGACGTACTCATTGATGTACTTGTTTGCTGCAGGCCGGATGAGGGAGGAGTGAATGACGATATGTGCAAAATCCCCTCGTCCTGTTTTCTTCTGCAACTGCCGCATTGCAGGAGATTCAATGTAGAAGACTCCCATCGAATCCCCACGGGCGAGGGCATTGACGGTTTCAGCATCTTCTGCAGGCTGCCATGTTCGTTCATCGAGGGAGACTCCCTCTTCCCTCAGGTTTTGCAAGGTATCGCGGATGACTGCAAGGGAGCGGTTTCCCAAGAGATCAATCTTTACAAAGCCTGCCATTTCCGTCCCCTCTTTCTCCCAACTCAGCAAGGGATATCCATCGGCTGATCGGAGGATCGGGGCATAACGGGTTATCTCTTTGGGTGTGATAACCAATCCACCACAGTGCATGGAAATCTCTTTGGGAAGTCGGTCAAGTGCTGTGGCTATCCGCACAATGGTCTGCCACAGTGGGTCAAGCAGAGCATCAACCCCTTTCATGAACAACGTCTCTTCCGCTTTGGTAATCTGTGCATCACTCAGTCCATAACAACGGGCCGTTTCACGGATAGCGGAGCGCAGACGAAAACGGTTGTGGTTGGCTACCCTCGCACAGTGTTCAATACCAAAGCGTTCAAAAACAGCAGCAAAAACCCCATCTCGTTCATCCCATGCAAAGTCAACATCGATGTCCGGTGGGTCTTGGCGGGAAGGGGAGAGGAACCGTTCAAAGTACAAATGATGGGCAATGGGATCCACATTGGTAATGAAGAGGCTGTACGAGACGATGGATGCAGCTCCTGACCCTCTGCCGCAGGTCCTGCTACTCATCTGTACTATATCGTGCATCACGAGGAAATAGGGGGCGAACCCCTTTTCGTTGATGATGCCCAACTCATAGTCGATACGTTCCATGATGGCATCATTAATCTCCCCATAGCGGTTCTCCGCACCTAGGTAGACCCGATTTTTCAGTTCTTCCTCAGCACTGCCTTGTGCAGTGACCGGATAGGTAGGAAAGATGAGGGAGGAGGAAAATGGGTCGTACGGTATAAGGATCTGTGCATGCTCTATGGCCTCTGGCCAGGGCGCAAAAGCCTGTTCCCACTCCTCTTGCCTGAGCAATATTCCTCCTTTTTGTATATACGCTTCCTCTGTAAGACTGCCCACACTTTTATGGAGAGCAATGGCACGAAGTACCCGGTGGACCTCCCGTTGTCCTTCTTCAAGCAGAAAAGCTCCATCAATGGCGAGAAGGGGAACAGCGAGTTTTTTCGCAGTTGTGATGATCTGCAGGGAATCTGGGCTAATCGCACCGTACAGGGCTGCTCCTGTATCGGCAAGCTGGGAAAGGATTGCACTACTTGTGGTTGCCAACACAAGACCTTCCGAAGTTTTCTTAAGTGTAGGGAGATACGAAAAGGAAGGATCGAGATTCCTCTTGCTGATGAGGGTGCAGAGTAGCTCATAGCCCTTCTGGTCTTGGACGAAGGCAAACAGATCCCCCTGCCTTTCGGTAAGCAGGCAAGCACAAACAAGGGATATTCCCCTCTCTTTTGCTGCTTCCCTGTAGACAGGATACCCATAGAGGTTGTCACGGTCCGTGATGGCAACTTGTTCTACCTGCATTGCCTGTAAACGGTTGAAGAGGTCATCCACCGCCACTGGAGAGAAGAGAAGTGAGTAGGCTGTGCTCAGAGCTAGACGACTACGCATGGGCGATGGTTGTTGCATGGGTCAGGATGCCAGGACCAAACTTATGACGCATTCGATCAACTGCCTGTTGTAGGGAGTCCGAGCGATGCTGTGCATCGGGGAGAAAGAGGTCCAGAGTCGGTGCAAGTGGGGAGAGTTCGGCGAGGGAGAGTGAGCAAGAGAGCACATGTACCCTACGGCTTGCTGCCAGTTGGGCAACCTTCCATGCAACAAGGGTGATCTCATGGTCATAGACCCACTGTCCCTTGGTACGGAGGGACGCCTCGGTTCTTCTTCCATCACTGTAGAGCAGTGCTATTTGGATCTTTGCGCAGCCAAGTCCTGCAGATCTCATGGCCAAGGCTGCATCCTCTCCTGCAGCGACCACAGCGGCATGGAGGGCATCCATCTCCAGGATTGGTGCAGCAAACCTGATTTTCCTCTGCACAAGCCGTTTCTCTGGCAGCCCGGTTTGCAGTGGACTGCTATCCAGTCCACGGGCAGCATCGCGAAGAGCCAAACCACGTTTGCCCAGGAAGGCAAGTACCTGGTCATCCTTCAGCGCTGCAATCTGGCCAATTGTCGTGATACCTGCCACCGAGAGCAGTCGTGCAGTGGCAACTCCTACTCCGCTCAGCAAGGAAACATCCTGCCAAGCAAGGAATGAAGCCTCATCCCCCTCCCTGACCTGAATCAATCCAGCAGGTCTGGTGGTACGGGTCCCCACTTTGGCGACCAGCTTGTTGGAGGCCACAGCCACTGAAGCATCAAGGTTCAGCTTCTCTTTGATTTCTCCCCGAATATGCACAGCGCTATCCACCACCGGGCCGAAGAGGCGTGTGGTTCCCTGCATGTCCAGATAGATATGACCGCCCCGGTCGCACTGGATGCTGGGAGAATATGCCTGTGCGATGGTGGTAATTGCTGCATCAGCCTTTGCCGTGCTTTGCCTGTCCCAGGGGAGTACCTGCAGGGAGGGGATTCTCTGTTTTGCAAGACGAAGTGGCATACCGGTCCGTACTCCTTCCTCCCATGCTCTGCGTGATGGGGTAAGCACTACTGTTCTTGCCGACCCCTCCATGGCGACCACAAATGGGGTGTCAGCAAGACTTGGATTTTTTGCCACTGCTACTGCTGCTGCAAAGTCGGTCACATTGATATGGATGATGCTTGCCCCGGAAGGTCGCATACTTTCCCTCCTACTGCCAACTGGTACAACATCAGCGCATTGGCTACTGCCTGACCCCTGCGATGGTTGTTGAAGTAGATGAGTACCTTCTGTGTATGTGTAGTAAACGATTGAATCCGTCCAAGTAGGCTGGCAAGTTCCTTAGCACTGTACAGATAATCGTAACGGCTTGCACGATCCGATCCCCACCAAGTCTCTTCATTCCTTCCATGGAGCCTGATATAGGCAAGTGAGTTGCTGGTTTTTACATCCATCATGGGAGGATTGCCTTTCACCGAGGGCATGTCAAGGGAAGCAAGGGCAATGTTTCTCTGTCGTAGTGAGTCAAGAGTACGATTGTTGTACCAGCTGCTGTTCCGGAATTCGATGGCAAGGGGGAAGGGGGCAAGGGCCTTCAGGAGCGAATCCAGATATTTGCGTTCTGCTATTTCATAATGAAACGAATAGGGGAATTGCAGTAGGACAGCACTAAGCACTTGGTTGTGAGCCAGTGGCTCAATGGCATGGGAGAACAAGAGGGCCTGTTCCCTCCAGGAAGCAGGATCAATGGTATGGGTAAGGCTCTGGTGAGCCTTGATGGAGAATTGGAGGGACGGAGCACTCTTGTGCATTGCTGCAAGTTGTGTGGCCTCAGGCATGCGATAGTAGCTGAAGTTCAGCTCCACTGTGGGAAACAGCTGGGCATAGTGGGCGAGGAAGTCCTCACGTCTGGTTCCCTGTGCATACACTGGTCCTATCCACTCGGTATAACTGTAGCCTGAAGTTCCAATCAAAACGGTACTCATATTCTTGATATACTATATATATGTTAAGTAATCAAGAGGAAACCTCACGTGTCTTGCCTCTAGGATGGATATTTGCCATACTGGTGCACAATATTTTGGAGGTGGATGTGCATACATATGCCGGTATCGTTTTCTGTGATGTGGATGGAACGATTCTTCCCCATGGGGAGAGAACCATCTCCTCGGAGTTCTTTGCCTTGGTAGAAGAAGCAAGGCAGGCGGATTTCCTGTTCTGCATATCCAGCGGGCGGTTTCATGAAGCGCTCATTCCTCTCTTTTCACCGGTTTCCTCCCAGGTGGTTTTTTCAGCTTCCAATGGGTGCAGGGTAGTGTATCAGGGAACTGAGTTGTTTCCCAATCATGGTATAACCCGTCCCTTGGCTGAGCAGATAACCTCCTCGTTGCATGCCTGGGGAGCCACGGCGCTTATCTCTACGACAGAAGCGATCTACTTGCCCACCTTCTCCCGGAATCAGCTGAAGGCAAAGAGCTATCTGGCAAAGGGGTATACGAGATTTTTTGACACATTCAACGAAGTAATCGGTGATGTGTTGCAGATTACCGCAGTATGTGATGGCAATGTACCTACAGTTCTTGAGCAAAGTCGGAAGGCTTGGGATTCCTCCTTTCATGTAGTCACCACAGGGAACCAGATGTTTGACATCTGTCCTACTTCGAAAGGCACCTCGTTGAAAGCCATCAGTGAGCACTTCTCTGTTCCCCTCGCATACACCTATGCCTTTGGAGATGACGAGAATGACATTCCCATGCTTGAGGCTGCTGGTAAAGGCTATATCATGGGAAGTGCACACCAAGGAGTGAAGGACAGGGATTTCGAGCACTGTCATGATTTGGTTGGGACCATCAGGAAAATTATAGAAAAGCAACGCTAGACGTACTGGTAGGATGCTTGGGGGTATGGTAAGGTAGTGTTGTATACAGGCTTGGAGAACGAGGAGTAACGAGTTTGAACTTGCTTTTCAGCGCAACGCAAGGGCATTTTGTTCTAACATTTTCCAATCTGATAGTACTCCTTTTTGGACTGCTTATCCTTTTTACGGTCATAACCTTCATACAGAAACGTAAGGCCAGAACATTACAAACACAGGAAACCTCTCTTCGGCATACATCAGAGTTACTCAGCTATGTTATAGAGCATTCGCGTTATGCCATAGCCGTGCATGACACAAACCTGCATTACCTCTATGTCAGTCAGAAATATTGTGAGGAGTATCATATCCCAGATAGGAATGCCATTATTGGCAAACACCATTATGAGGTAATTCCCAATCTCCCCGAAAAATGGAGAAAGGTCCACCAACGTTGTCTGAAAGGTGAAGTGATCAATGGGGAAGACGACCCCTATACTCATGCAGATGGAACTGTAGACTACACACGTTGGGAATGCCGCCCATGGTATACAGAGAACGGCAAGATTGGTGGCATCATTGTCTATACTGAGTTACTCACCCAACAGAAGCGGATGGCATCAGAACTGAAAGAAACCCATGATTATCTTGATGCATTGCTTATGCAATCGAACAGTCCCATCCTTGTCTGGGACTCTTCTTATACTATTACCAGAACAAACCACTCTTTTTCCACCTTGTTGGGAATACCAATGCACGAGATTGTGGGAAAGAACGTAGGCATCGTATTATCTTCACTGGGTGAGGGGGAGCTCGACCGTCTGGAAAGCCGTCTGGAAACGGAACATAGTCTTTCCAATGTCGAAATACATCTCAAAACTGTTGATGGCCAGGTACGGACCATTCTTTGGAATGCAGGGCCCATTCTTGACCCTGTTGACGGTTCCCTCGTAGCAACCATCGCCCAGGGGTTGGATATAACTGAACGTAATGCGATAGAACAACAGAACAAGGAACAGCTGGAAGAACTGAAGCGTTGGTACGCAGTAATGAGCCAGAGGGAAGAACGAATCATGGAATTGAAGCGAGAGGTGAATGCTCTGCTTAGGGAACTCGGAAGAACATCCCGTTACTCCTCAGTGGAAGAGGAGGGTATGCCATGAATGTTATTCGCTTGAAACTACTCGTTATACTCCTCTCACTATCCTCCATTCTCTTCGCCTCCGACTCCTCCTTCCTTTCTACATTGAGTGATGCTGAAATTGCTTTGCTTGCACAGCAGGAGCCCCTCACTGTCTTGGTTGATCCTGCCTGGGAACCCTTGGAATACCTAGACAAGCAGGGGAACCCAACTGGTTTGAGTTATGCATACTTGCAGTGTATCAGCTCTCTCAGTGGCTTAACCTTTATTCCTGTTGAAGAAGCTTCGTGGCAGGATGCATATGACAAGTTGCTTTCCGGTGAAATTGCCATGACAGGGAGCATCAGCAAGACTGAAGAGCGTGAAGCAACCCTACGATTCAGTGAACCGTACCTGACTGTGCCTTTGGCTATTATCGCAGGAGAACAGGTGGGTTATATTGGCAGCCTGGCTGAGCTCGAAGGAAAAAGAGTCGCAGTAGTATCCCATTATGCGGCACAGGAATGGCTTGCCCGGGATTACCCGAATCTGACACTGGTTGAGGTTCCCTCCGTTTCAGAAGGATTGCTGAAGGTTTCCCGGGGTGAGTGCTTCGCTCTGGTGGAGAATCTACTGGTTGCTAACCACTATCGGGCAAAGCTAGGGCTTTCCAGAAAGGTAAAGGTAGTGGGCACTACCGCGTATATGAACTCTCTCTCCATTGCTGTGCATGAGGACTATGCATCAATTCTTCCCATTATCAACAAAGCTCTCCAAACCATTGATAGCGAGACGCGGGAGCGTCTGTATCGAACATATCTCCCGCTCCAGTATGAAAGAACAGTACAGCGCTCAACCATTTACCTGATTGTTGGATTAGCCTTGATTGTTGCTGTGATATTGGGTTTCTGGATTTGGAAACTCATCGAGGAAGTACAGAGAAGAAAAGCTGTGGAAAAAGAATTAGCAGACAGTGAAATAAAATTCAAGCAACTTTTCTCCAATGCACCGGTACCAATGGTTCTGCTCACGCATGAAGGGAAGGTGGCTTCTGTGAATGATGCTTGGGTTACAACGTTTGGCTTCAAGCATGGTGAGATTAACGATATTGATATCTGGTATGAGAAGGTGTATCCCGACCCTACCTATCGAATACAGGCAAGACAATCTTGGGAAGCGGCTGTTGAGGAGTCTAGAAGAAAAAAACTGCATCATATTGAGTCGCATGAATATACCTTGGTTGCAGCATCAGGAACTGTTTTGGAGATGGAAATCAGTGGTGCATTCCTGGACCGGTTTCTCCTTATTACCTTCTTTGATATTACTGAGAGAAACTCCTCCATGCGCTCGCTACAAGGTTTGCAAGAACAAACTGAGCAGGGAAGGCGAATCATCCTTAATGCGCTTGAGGATCAGAAGATTGCCCAGCAATCACTTGCACAAAGCAAGGCCACCCTTGATGCAGCCATCAACAGCATGATTGACTCTGTGTTTATAATTGACCCTGAAAGCCGTTTCATCCTAGTCAACAAAGCATTCTTGCGTTACTACCGATTTTCGGAGCGTACTGAATGTCCCGAGACCCTGAACGCCTTCTCTTCCTTGTTTGAAGCTTATGACAGTCAAGGGAATCTACTCGATAAACAGAAGTGGGCAGGGTTTCAAGCACTCTCAGGAAAAACGGGAGACACTGAATATACAGTAGTAAAGAGAGAAACCGGGGAGCGTTGGATAGGAAGCTACAGTTATGCTCCCATACGAGATGAACAGAATGTGTTGCTTGGTGCTGTTGTCGTTTGTCGTGATGTAACGGAAATCCGTGCAAACCAAAAAAAATTGATCTATCAGAGAAACCATGATTACCTTACCGGTCTCTATAGTCGAGCTTACTTTGAGCACAAGCTGCAAAGACTTGAACATGCAGGAGCTTTTACCCTTGCATTGATTGATATCAATGGATTGAAACTAATCAATGACAGTTTTGGCCATGATGTGGGTGATTCGATGCTCAAGGCCACGGCACAAATCCTACGAAAATGCAGCACTGAGGGCACTACAATCGCGCGGTATGGTGGAGATGAGTTTGTGTTTCTTCTTCCTGGCGATTCTGTCCAAGAAACGGAAGCGTTGCTTGCTTGTGTAGAAGAACGCTCCAGGGAGATACGAATTGAGAGTTTTAGACTTTCCATCTCCTCTGGGTATGCTGTAAAAGAAGTGGGAAAGGAGCGTTTGCAGGAAACGCTTAAGCGAGCGGAGGATCATCTGCAACGAAACAAGATCTACGAAAGTGCAAGTGCAAAGAACAAGTCTATAGGATTGGTCATCAATTCACTGTTCGCAAAGAGTCCCCGGGAATTGCAACACTCAAGAAGGGTAAGCCTCCTTTCCGTATTCCTGGCTAAACAGTTGCATCTTTCTGAGAGTGATATTAAGCGTATTCGGATTGCTGCTTTGTTGCACGATATTGGAAAGATAGGAATCAATGAGTCAATTCTCAATAAACCAACGCGTCTTGAGGATAATGAGCGGGATGCAGTAAAAAGGCATCCGGAGATTGGGTATCGAATTCTCTCTGCTTCTGTTGAATACAGTGACCTATCCCTGTCAGTGTTGGAACACCATGAGAGGTGGGATGGAACTGGGTATCCCAGAGGGCTGAAGGGAGAAGCTATCAGCTTACCAGCAAGAATCATCAGTGTAGCGGACAGCTATGATGCCATGACCAGTGAGCGCTCCTACAAGAAGCCATTGCCTCCGGAAGTGGCTATTGCAGAGATCAAGCGCTGTAGTGGATCCATGTACGACCCTGCTGTTGTTTCGGCTTTCCTTTCTTCAATCAGTCAGTTCCGTGGTCAAGACGGAGAAACCCAAGAAGAGAGCGAATTGTTTTAAAAAATATGGATGACACAGAAGCAAAAATCTTATGCCAAGTTGATGCTGCACTCATTATGCCGGGAGACTGAGTATAAACCATGTAGTGGTGTATTCACAGACTGACTCTCCAATTGATTATCGCGCAAAAGACAGCTTCTCACCATAGTAATTCATGTAATCCTTTTTGTTGGTCTTTGTTACATCCCCTTTGCTTTCTATCTTGCTGCGCAGAAACACATCATATGTGGTGTGATTGCCGAAGCAGTGAAAGGGTGATGAGCATGAAATCCACATACAGTAAACGAGGTGTGCAACAATGAATAGCAAGCATATAAGAGATGCAGGTATTCTGTTGCACCTCACCAGTCTTCCTTCTCCCTATGGTATTGGTGACTTGGGGCGTAATGCCTATGCCATTGCCGATTGGATGGAGCAGGCCGATATTCGCCTTTGGCAACTCTTGCCACTCCATCCTACTGGGTTTGGCAATTCTCCTTATGCACCTCGTTCCACCTTCGCTGGCAATGAGTTGCTCATAGATCTAGAAGCTCTGATGCACGAAGGTTTCCTTTCACCGGAAGATTTGGCTTCCTCGCCATCGTTTTCAGATGATAGGGTACTCTTTCAAAAGGTACAGGAGGTAAAACTACCTATTATGAGATTCCCACGGGGGATTGCACCGCAGAGAGAGGAAAATGGATCAATGTGGACGGGGAAACCTTCTTCAAGAAAGTAAGAGAATACTTTGGTTCAATTCACTCGATGCCCAGGACAAGGAAATGGTGCTTACCTATGGAGCTGGAGGGTGAATGTAGAGGAGTTTACAGATGGACTTGCCCGCAACCTTTCCCACTTGGTAACTATATCAACGAGGGATGGAAGGCTGGGAACTTGATTATAGCGCCCAAGCGGTGTTCATATATCTTCCTGACAAGGTCGGAACTGCAAGGTTCCGGCCTTGCCCCATCCTATCAGCCTCGCTACACTAAGGCATGGATACCTTGCACCTTGGAACTTGTTCCTGGAAGTACGAAAGTTGGGAAGGGTTGGTGTATGAGAAGGGAAGTTCACAACGATATCTTGCGCAGTATGCCAAGATTTATAACACAGTTGAGGTCGATAGATGGTTCTGGTCTTTAGGGAAGCAGAGCTATGGCCTTCCCGATCCTCAAGATGTAAGAGCGTATGACCAAGATACACCTGAATCTTTTCGTTTTACTATCAAATGTCCAAATACGTTGACACTACCCTTTGCATACCAAAGTAAAACTGAAGCAAATCCCTGGTTTCTTGATGCGGAGGTGTTCTATCGCTTTATAGAGACCCTCGAACCAATCATACCTAAAATAGGACTGTTGATGTTCCAATTCGGATACCTAAACCGTACCATGTTCCGGGAACGAAGCGAATTCTTTGATTCACTTGATAGGTTTTTTACCTTACTTCCGGATTCGCTTCCCTATGCCTTGGAGATCAGGAATCCTGCATGGATGGATGCATCCTATTTTTCCTTCTTGGAAGAGAGGCAAATTGGTCCTGTATTACTCTCAGGGTACTGGATGGATGATCTGGATGCCCAGTTGCAGCAATCTGGTACTCATCTTCATTCACCTTTTTGTGTCAGATTACATGGTGAAGATAGAAAAGAGATGGAGAAGGAGAGTGGAGGACGATGGGACCGTATCCTAGAAAATCATGATCAGGAATTACGCACAATAGCGCCAAAGATTGTGCAGCTTGCCCAGGAGGGAAAGGTAATCTACATCAACGTTAACAATCACTACGAAGGAAGTGCTCCTCTGACGATCAAGAAGTTGCTGAATTATCTTCAGGAAGCCGATACCTAACGATGTACGAAAGCAGGAAGGTGTGCTAGGGTAAAGTGTATTCAGGAGGCAAGCATCATGGTTGGCTTTCCTGTTATGAAAGTATCTGAACGCTCTGCAGGATTTCTCTGCAGAAATCCATTTGTGCAAAATTACAACCTACGAGCAAGGATTAATCTGGTCCTTGCTCTTTTAATTGTGCGCAACAAGGAGGTAACCAATGGAAAAAGTAAAAACGTATGCGAACGGTCAGGTTGCACAGCGGATGCAGGGAAACAAGCTGACTTATTTCTTTAAGAATGGAACCGTCAAAGCTGAAGGGCCAATCAAGGACAACCTTATGGACGGGCTCTGGCATTATTACCGGGAGAATGGGGTTGTATGGCAAGTAGGTAACTTCAAGCATGGGGTGAAACATGGTCCCTGGGTTCGTTATGACCATGTAGGGGCTGTTGAGTACGAAGCACAGTTCGAAGATGGAAAGGAAATTACGAAACGATTGTACCATTGATTCGCGAGCGAGTGCCGGGAAAGCAAGGTGAGATACCCCGTCCCTTGGGGCGGAAAAGGAGGCAACGCCTCCTGATGAGTCCAGGGCTTGCCCTGGGGTATTGATACCTTTCATTTTGGATTCATGGAAAGCTGTGGTAGAATTGAGACAACATCATACAACCGATAGGTAATCGGGAAAAAGGAGTAGCAGATGAAACGAGTACTCTCGAAACGGGTATTACTCGGCATTTTGATGCTTTGCATCACAATGGGATTCCTCTTTGCGCAGCCTCTGCCTGAACAGGCGAACGAACTGGTCATTCTTGCAACCACTGACATTCACGGTAATGTCTGGGGATTCAGTTACGAGAACGACAAGGAGACAAACAACAACGGGATGGCTCGCATCGCGACCTATGTAGAGCAGGTGCGTGCAACGCATCCAAATGTCATCCTAGTTGATAATGGTGATACCATCCAAGGCAATATTATGACCGATGATCTCTATAATAAAAGAGAAGGGGAACATCCGGTCATGCGTGCTATGAATCTTCTTGAGTATGACAGTATGACCTTAGGTAACCATGAATTCAACTTTGGTGAGGATCTGATCAAACGTATACAGGAACTCGCCAACTTCCCCGTGCTTTCAGCGAACATGTCCCGTGTTGATGGAACCATGGCAGCCATGCCGTATACCATTGTTGAAAGAGCAGGAGTAAAGGTTGGCATCATTGGGCTGACCAATCCGAATGCCCCCCGATGGGATGGTGAGAAGACGGACCCCTTTGTATATGCCCCGGTAGGACCTGCAGCCAGACGCGCAGTGGATATTCTTGCTGATAAAGTCGATGTCTTGGTCGTAGTTGCTCATGTGGGTCTTTATCCAGAATATGACGTGGACGGTGGTAGTGATGGAGGACTCGCAATCCTGGAACTCTGTCCTGAAATAGATGTGCTGATTGTTGGTCATGCCCATACCACGATTGCTGAGGTTCAGAATACTATTGCAATCGGTGGGGCAAAGAACCTTGGCCGTGAAGTCATCAGGATCGACCTCAGTCTCGATGAAAATAAACAGGTTGATGGACGAGAAGTAACTATCGTCGATATGGCAGACTATGAGCCGAGTGAATTGATCAGGGGTAATGATTTCATCAAGGAGGCTCATCAGGCTACCAGAGACTTTATTTCAGGAGGAGCCCCATCAGCTGATGGAAGTACCAGTGGCGGGATATTCGGAACTGCAGCGGTCGACTTCCAACCCAAAAATGAGATTATGGGCATTCCTGAGGGCAAACTACGCGATACAGCAGTCATGGATCTCATCAATGAGGTACAACTGCTCAATAGTGGGGCTGATGTATCAGCTGCTGCTCTCTTTGCAGACACCAGTGATATTCCCAAGGGTCCAATCAACTACGGAACTATCTTTGGCATCTACAAGTTTGACAACACCCTCTATCGCGTACCGGTTACCGGTGCAGAACTGAAAGCATATATGGAGTGGTCTGCTGCCTGCTACAACCAGTGGAAGCCTGGGGACATCTCCATCAGCTTCAATCCTGATAAGCCGGGTTACCTCTATGATATGTTCAGTGGTGTCGACTATGAGATTGATCTCAGCAAGCCGGTAGGCCAGCGTATCAAAAACGTCATGTTCAAGGGCAAGCCTCTCTCTGATACACAGAACCTTACCCTTGCTGTGAACAATTACCGCTACTCATCAGCCTTGAAGGCCCAGAAGCTGGTATCAGGGGTGAGAGAGTGGGAAAGCCCAAACTCAATTCGCGATATGCTGGTTGCCTACATAAAGGAAAAAGGAACCATCTATCCAAAGGTTGACAACAACTGGAAGATTGTGGGCGTGAACCTTGATAGCCCATATCGTAATGAAGTGATCAAGATGGTTAATGAGGGAAAGCTTGAGGTTCCATACGGTAAATCATTAAACATCAATGAATTAAAGAAACAAGGGATTATTAAGTAGCAACAGGAAGGGCTGGTCGCTTGGCCAGCCCTCTGCTCTATACCTCTTGTTCATCATCTTTGTGTGTTTTCCTCTGGGTGCACACACACTCGGTGAGAAGAAACTCAATGCAACAGTATTTTTAGCCAAATACCCTACTGCTTCCTCGTTTTTTGACAGAGTGATGAAATCCGCTTTCTTCACTGGTGAGTCATCCCCTCTGTGTGCAGAGTCGGTCATTTCTGGTATACTGATGAAACAAAAAGACCTATGAGGAGTAGTAATGGACACTTGGACACTAGATGATGCAAGAAAACTATACCATATCGATTCCTGGGGGAATGACTATTTTCATATCTCCGAAAACGGGGAAATCGAGGTTCGGCTTAAGGATAAAGACCCCAAGAGTCAGGTAAGCCTGCTATCCATAGTCAAGGGTTTGCAAGAACGAGGCATGAAGTTGCCTGTGCTTCTACGTTTTTCCAACATTCTTGACTCAAGGATTCAACACATCAATGAGAGTTTTCTTGGTGCTATGAAGGATGCCGGTTACACCGGTACCTACCGAGGGGTCTATCCTATTAAGGTGAACCAACAGCAGCAGGTTGTTGAAGAAATTTGTAAATACGGAAAGCAATATCATCATGGATTAGAGACCGGCAGTAAAGCTGAACTTTTGATCGCATTGGCACATATTGATGATCCTGAAGCCTATGTTATCTGTAATGGGTACAAAGATGAAGAGTATATCGATCTGGCTCTCAGAGGTCTTTCAATTGGCGTCCAGACCGTCCTGGTTGTTGAAATGCCAGGGGAAGTTGATATCATTCTGGAACGAAGTAGGGCTATGGGTATTACACCCAATATTGGGCTCAGGATGAAGCCATCCACTGTTGCAAGTGGGCATTGGACAGACAGTGGTGGGGATCGTAGTGTTTTCGGTTTGAATACCACACAGGTCATTCAGGTGGTGGACAAACTCAGGAAAGAGCAGATGCTCGATAGCCTAAAACTGTTGCACTACCATCTGGGAAGTCAAATTCCCAACATCAGGGACATCCGTATGGGAGCTACTGAAGCCACTCGTTTTTACTGTGGCTTGGTCCATGAGGGTGCACCCATGGGATTGCTGGATATCGGTGGTGGATTGGCTATAGACTATGATGGCTCTCATACCGATAGTTCCAACAGCAGGAATTATTCCACCAAGGAGTATTGTGATGATATCGTCGAGGAAGTAATGACAATCTGTAAGGAAGAGGGTGTTGCGCATCCGACCTTGCTCAGTGAGTCTGGAAGAGCATTGGTCTCCTATTATTCGGTATTGTTACTCAACATCCTCGACACCAACATATTCTGGAATGGGGAAGATGTTGAAGCCAATCTCGATCAAGAAGTCCTCCCTGCATTGGAAAACCTCCTGTATGTAAGGAAGATGCTCAACGAGAAGAATGCCCAAGAGTGCCTGAATGACTTGAACTATTATCGTGAGGAGATCCGGAACAAGTTTCTCTATGGCAAGGTGAATATGCGAGAACGTGCTGCTGCAGAGCATGTTTACTGGTCTATCGTTGCAGAGATCAAGCAATCATATGGAGAAGTTGAATCACCTGAGTTCGAGAAACTGGAGCAACAGTTGTCTGATATCTATTACGGAAATTTCAGTCTTTTCCAATCACTTCCTGATGTGTGGGCGATCGACCAATTGTTTCCCATCATGCCGATCCATATGCTGGACAAGAGGCCCGATAGAAAAGCAATACTGAGCGATATCACCTGTGATAGTGAGGGGAAGATTGACCGATTCATCGGCCGTTGGGAAGTGGAAAAGACCCTCAGCTTGCACTCCCTTCCGGAAAATGATGATTACATCCTTGGAGTATTTTTGGTAGGAGCTTACCAGGAAACGCTGGGTGACTTACACAATCTGCTTGGAGACACTAATGTTGTATCTGTTACCTATGAGGATGGGAAATTCCGCCTTCACAATGAGTTGGAAGGTGATACGGTGGCTGATGTGTTGAGTTATGTGGAATACGAACCAAAGCATCTTGAAGCATTAATCAGAAATAAAGCTGAACGAGCCGTTCAGGATGGAAAAATAACCCCGCTTGAGAGGCGGCGAATCATTGCTGCCTATACAGCCGGACTCAGAGGATATACCTACTACGAAACCGACCAAGAGGAGTAATACATGGAAAAAAAACGTTTGATGATCATAGGAGCAGGTGGTGTTGGTAATGTTGCCGTACGTAAATCTGCCAGAATGGAAAACCTTTATGAAGTAATCATGTTGGCGAGCAGGACAAAAGCAAAATGTGATGCAATTGCCGCTGAAGCCGGCCCTGTGCCGGTTCAAACCGCTCAAGTTGATGCCGATGATGTGAAAGCTTTGGTCAGGTTGATGGAAACATTCAAGCCTGATATCGTACTGAATGTCGCGCTTCCTTATCAGGATCTCCCTATCATGGATGCCTGCTTGCAGTATGGTGTAGATTATGTAGATACTGCAAATTACGAACCAAAGGATGAAGCCCATTTCGAATACTCCTATCAGTGGGCTTACCAAGAGAAGTTCAAAGAAGCAGGATTGACCGCTCTACTTGGAAGTGGTTTTGACCCAGGGGTGACCAATGTGTTCACCGCCTATGCTGCAAAACACTATTTCGATGAGATGCACTATCTCGATATAGTAGACTGTAATGCAGGAGATCATGGAAAAAGTTTTGCAACCAACTTCAATCCAGAAATCAATATCCGTGAGATTACCCAGAATGGGCGTTACTATGAACAGGGGGAGTGGAAAAGTACCGAGCCTTTGGAAATCCACCAGAACGTGGATTATCCCCGTATTGGTGGAAAGGAGAGCTACCTGCTCTACCATGAGGAGTTGGAGTCTTTGGTAAAACACTATCCAAGCTTGAAGCGTGCGCGGTTTTGGATGACCTTCAGTGAGCAATACATTACCCACCTCAAAGTACTTGAAGACATTGGTATGACAAGCATCAAGCCGATCATGTTCCAGGGAATGGAAATTCAGCCATTGCAGTTCCTCAAGGCGGTGCTCCCAGAACCTTCCTCCTTGGGAGAAAACTACAAGGGGCAAACCTCCATTGGTTGCCAGATCAGGGGAATAAAAGACGGCAAGGAAAGGACTCTCTACATTTTCAACAACTGTAGTCACCAGATGGCATATCAGGATACGAAAGCGCAAGCAGTAAGCTACACTACCGGGGTTCCTGCTGCACTGGGAACCAGCTTGGTTGCCCGTGGTATCTGGTCAAAAGCTGGAGTGTATACTATGGAACAGTTCGATCCCGATCCATTCTTGGAAGAACTTGGACCACTCGGGCTTCCTTGGGAAGTGGTTGTCGATGGCAAGCTTGCCTTTGGTGAGTAGCCCATGATCGATGTAACAAAGATTACCCATACTCCAGCTTTCGTGCTGGAGTATGAGCTCTTAAAAAAGAACCTTTCCGTTATTGAACAGCTGCAAAAGGAGCTTCCCGTCTCATTCTTGTTTGCCCTGAAAGGGTTTGCAATGTATGCAGTATTCCCTGAGTTGGCCTCTGTTGCAACAGGTGCTACAGCTTCCTCATTGAATGAAGCTCTTCTGGCATCCCCCTATTTCAATGAAATTCATGCATATGCCCCGGTATATCAAAAGAACGAATTTGAAACAATTGCCTCCATGGCAACCCACATAACCTTCAACTCTGTTTCCCAACTGGAAACCTATCGCAATCGAAGCGGCAATGCGAAATTGGGTCTCCGAATCAATGCGATGTACTCAACAGTCTCCACAGCCATGTATGATCCTTGTAGCTATGGAAGCCGTTTGGGAATACTCCCAAAGGATCTTCCTCTTCTCCCGGAGGGTGTAAGCGGATTGCATTCCCATAATCTCTGTGAGAGTGGAGCTCAAGAACTTGCGAATACATTGGCATCCATTGAAACACACTGGGGGCATCTGCTAGGAAAGATCGAGTGGTTGAATCTTGGTGGTGGTCATTTGGTAACCAGGGAAGGGTATGACCTGGATCTCTTTAAAAAGACAATCAGGGATTTCCATGAACGTCATCCCCATATCAAGCTTATATTGGAACCAGGTGCAGCTTTCGTTTGGGAGACCGGGTATCTCGTATCAGAAATTCTTGACATCGTGGAAAATGGGGGCATCAAAACCTTGATGCTCGATACGTCCTTTGCTGCCCATATGCCGGACTGCCTGGAGATGCCATATTCACCAAATGTGGTGGGAGCCCAACTTGAAGAAAATGGAGCCTATCGTCTTGGAGGATCTTCTTGCTTGGCGGGGGATTGGGTTGGTACGTATACCTTTGCAAAAAAACCCAAAATCGGTGACCGCCTCATCCTCTGTGACATGATGCACTACACCATGGTAAAGACCACCATGTTCAACGGTATCGCCTTACCGGATATCGGCATCTATCACGATGGAGAGTATAACGTGGTGAAGACATTCGGCTTTGATGAGTATCAACGACGATTGTCGTAGGAGAGATATGATGGAACATTGGTTTTTGGATTCAGAATTTCCCAACAGCGATAAAGAGACTGCACGGTTTCATGTAATTCCGTTTCCTTTGGAAGATACAGTTTCCTATATGGGGGGGACCGCAAATGGCCCGGCAGCCATTATTGAAGCATCATCACAGCTCGAGCAACTTGTTGAGGGATTTGGAAATCCTGGATTACTGGGCATTCATACAAGAGAGCCGATTGGAACTGACGGTATGGTTGCTCAAGCAGTAGCTGCTGCTGCAGAGGCAATTTTACAGGCGCATAACCATGGGGCCATCCCAGTGCTTCTGGGTGGAGAGCATTCAGTAACGAATGCTGCCATCCCACTCCTAAGAGACCGTTTCCCAAGAGGGGCGGTAGGTATTCTACAATTTGATGCACACATGGATTTGAGGAACGCCTATGAAGGCAATACACTCAGCCATGCATCGGTAATGAGGCGTGTGGTAGAAGCTGGCATACCACTTTTTCAAGTAGGGATTCGAAATTACAGTGAAGAGGATCTTGAGGCTCGTGAGCGCTATCAAGTCGGCCACTATGATGCATCGTTTCTCTATAACCAAAAGAGCATCCACGCGATAGAAACGCTTGATCTCCCGGCTTCTTTTCCAAAACAGCTCTACATCACCTTTGACGTTGATGCGTTCGATTGTGGGCTGATGAGTGCCACAGGCACCCCAGATCCCGGTGGGCTCTCTTGGTGGGATGCGATTACATTGCTTACCGTCCTCACCAAGAATAGGACGATAGTTGGTTGTGATGTAGTGGAATTGGCTCCCAATATCCTGCATCATCCTTCCTACACTGCAAGCAAGCTCACATATTTCCTTATGGGATTAGCCAGCAAGCGCTGTTCCCAGTGAAAATGCTGCTTCCAGTGAATCTTCTTCAGGAGTATCCAAGGCAATGACGGGATCTGCAACCAATACTGCACCTGATTCTCTTGTGACTTCAGCCCATTCGTCCATCCACTCCCCATTTCCCCATCCATAGGAGCCGAAGAGCCCAACAGGTTTTCCACTAAGATGGGGAAGGATTGCATCGAACATGGGTTCGAATACCTCATCCTCCAGGTTCTCTGATCCCATAGCAGGACAACCAAACGCGACAGCATCATAGTTCCCTAGCATATCTGCTGAAAAAAGTCCTGCCTTGATGATCCTGATCTCCGCTCCAGCTTCCTTTGCTCCCTTTGCTACGGCCTGAGCCAGGGCTTCAGTATTTCCTGTTCCACTATAATATACAATTGCAATGCGTTTCATAATTCCTCCATAGGGGCATGCTCTCATGTATCCCATAAGGGTTAGTGCAAGCTAACTCTTTTGGCTAATTACTACATCATTGTAGGGAAGTGTGTCAAGAATGATAGGATCTCTTATTTTGTTCAGCAGCCTTAAGAATCCTCTGCATTTTCAAAGCCAAGGGAGAAGCAGGACCAAAGTAAACATGCGCTTTACGGTGAGCCCATCGGTAAAGGGTTTTTGCATCTTCCACCTCCCCAAGTTTGCGATAGCAACGTGCAATGTGCACAAGCAGTCCAATCTTTTCTGCTTCAGAAGCAAAATCTGTCTCAATATCAAGGTAAGAGCGGATGATCCTGTACTGTTCAAGTGCTTCTCTCCATGCGTATCGTTTCTCCAGACATACCCCTAGTGCACAACGTGCCATGATGCTTTGACTGCTTGTAGAACCTTGGAAGGAGGTGAGTATGGTGAGTACTTGTTGACGAATCAAGAGCTCCTCATCAAACTGCTTTCGCTTGTAATAGATGTCCGCCTGCAGGCAGAGTAAATCAATATAGAGGTCGTAGGAAGGCCCGTCTTCTTTGGTGAAGTCCCGACTCAGTAAGTTCTCAACAATGGACTGTGCTTCTGTACTCAGGCCGTTATCAAGATAAGAGGTGCCGAGGGCTATCATTGCCTCAACAGTCGCCTCATCCTCCTCACCGTGAAGGAGTTGGCTTGTTTGATAAATCTGTTGTGCTATCTCAAGCTCCTTCTGTGTCTCTCCTGCACGATAATAAGCCATATTAAGTTCTCCCATCAAAACAATGTATTTCTGATTAATGGGTCCATATTCATTGAAATGTGCAACTCGCTTCTTCTCCAGGTCAGCAATATTCTGATGCACACGTGCAAAGTAGAGCGGGTCATCAAGTTCACTGGAGATCAATAATCGTGTAAAGTAGTTTTCCATACCTCTAGTATACACAGATGGGTTTGCGCCCTACAAGCTCTTCTCTGCCCGTACCGCAAGATAACAGTCATGGATATAGCTGTCGATCATCATGAATCCGGCAGTATCCGTGTAGACTCCGGTCAAATGAAAACCGCAATCTGTAAGCCCACCAAGCAGGTCTTGCAGTGTGTGGGAAAATTCAATGGTATCATTTTTCCTCATCCGTTTTTCCAACTCTTTCTTTCCAAGACTCTTCAAATCAGAGTAAGGGATTGTGTATTTTACCCGTAAGTGGTTTTTAAGGGCTTTCTTTTCATCAAAGAGGTAAAGTACTGGATTGGTAATACTGGTAAGCAATCGTCCTCCCGGCTTCAGGATCCTGTAACAGTGATGATACATGCTATGCACCTCATCGATGAAACACGTTGAGGTTGGGTTGTAGATCATGTCAAATGTTGAGTCAGCAAACCGGGAGAGGTCACGCATATCACCTTTGCAGAATTTCATGTCCAGATGAAGACGCCCAGCATATGATGCATCCCGTGCAAGTTGTTTTTCAGAGATATCGAAAAGTGTCACATGCGCCCCTGCAAGGGAGAGAAGAACAGCTTGCTGTCCTCCACCACAGGCAAGGGCGAGTATCTCTTTTCCTTTCACATCTGCTACCCAGGAAGGGGGAACCTGCTTAAAGGGAGAGAGCACCATATCAAGTTCGCCTTTTTGAGCTTTTTCTATCTGTTCTTCAGTACAACCGTTTGTCCAGATGTTGTGTTTATCAACCTCACTATCCCAAGCCTTTGCATTATGCTCAACATATCCATCCATGCTATTACGGTAGCATGAAAGGGGAAAGTTTGCAATCAAAAGAGATACAACTGTATTTATTGCAATATTTTAGAATATATAGGAGAGTAGGTGAGTATTCCCCTCACGCGGTGTGACTGCATGAGGGCTATACTGCTTGCCCTGCTGATACAGGGAGTAAAACTGGGAATCTCTTCATACTGTGCTCTTCGAAAAAGTGTTACATGTGCTTTGAAACGGGTATCCTTGAAAACAACGTGGTACTCTTGCAATAAAGCTATAAGTGTCTTCTGTACTTGGAACAGTCTTTGGTGGTATGCAATTCCAGTGTAGATGATATCCCCTCCCTTCTTTGGGAATACCCCTAGATGATTGAATGTAACTTCAATCTCTTTTCCCGGTAATGCATCCAAGATGGAACTGAGCAAAGGAAGGAGTTTCTCGTCCTGTTCACCCAAGAAAGCCAGAGTAAGATGGAGATTTTCCTTTCTTGTAGCATTTCCTTTGTAAAGATACGGATTAATGGCATTCTGGATGGAAATAAGTTCTCGCAATGTATGCTCTGGGAAGAGGAGTGCATAAAAGAGTCTCATGGATTGAGTATACTATGAAACATAGACTTTGTAGCAAGAGTAAGAGAAGCAGGGAGTGCCCATGTTTGTCTTGTACCCCTTGATGGATAACACTATACAAGCGTTATGGCCTGTATTTCCAGGCTACAGCATCTGTTGAAGCGCATAATCTTTTCATCATAGAAGTTGCTACAGAGCGCAAGGAAGCAGTAAATGGTAGTAATGTTACCGCACTCTTTCCTGATCTCAGGTTTGTGGGTATTTGTCATGAGATGGCTCCCCGGTACAATCCCGGAGTGCAGATTTGAACCATTTCAGCGTGTTTCAGGAGACATACTACAGGGATAGAGGAAAAGCACGGAGAAGCTTTCATCGCCGAAGGGTCCACCCTTCATCCGCTGTCAGAGGGTATCAAGAGCAAGAAACCATGTGTAGACAGAAAGAGATGCTCTCCCGTTCGGGGAACTTGCTGTTGATATTTTGAGCCGAGGATTGCTTCTTACTTGGATTGTGGTGATCGAACGAAACCAGCGGTAGTTGGGTTGTGTGCAATGATACAACAAGACCTCCCTGGTATTCCAAGGAGGTCTTTCTAGCGGCAAAGGGACTCGGACCCCTGACCGAACGGATATGAGCCGTTTGCTCTACCAACTGAGCTATGCCGCCACAGCAACTCCCACACTATAGCCAATGGCCAAACAGTTAGTCAAGAGGGTTTTTATCACTTTTTGGTTCCTTAAAACCATGGTATGCTTACATGCATGGAGAAGAAACAATATAGGTGCCCAAAATATGGTGGCAATATTGCCAAGATTTTCGATGCCCAAAGCAAACGGTTCATCACGATACCCTGTACTAGATGTGGGTATACTGAACTGTTCAAGCAAAAAGGGCAGACAGAATGGGATATTTTTGATTTCTTCTTGAATTAACAGGAGGTTTTATGCAGACGGTGAAGATGAACAACAATCTCGAGATTCCACAAATTGGGTTCGGGACCTGGCAGATACCAGAAGGTAAGGTGGCATATGAAAGTGTTCGTTATGCACTCGAGGTAGGATATCGCCATATTGATACTGCTGCTGCCTATGGGAATGAAGTCAGCGTTGGAAAAGCAATACAAGAGAGCGGTATCGCTCGTGAGGAGATTTTTCTAACCACCAAGCTCCACAACAATGATCATGGCTATGAACAAACACAGGAAGCTTTCTGGGAAAGCCTGAGAAAATTGGGAACAGACTATGTTGACCTGTATCTGATCCATTGGCCCAATCCCATTGCTTCCCGTTCTCATTGGCAGGATGCCAACAGGGGAAGTTGGAAGGCAATGGAGGAATTTGTTGAAAAGGGTCTGATCAAGAGCATCGGTATCAGTAACTTCAGGGAACACCATATTGAGTCGTTGCTTGAAAAGGCCGAGATTAAACCACAGGTCAATCAAATCCGCCTCTTTGCAGGAGAACAACAACGTCCGTTGGTCCAATACTGCAAGGACAAGCAGATGGTGTTGGAAGCGTACAGCCCATTAGGCACCGGTGCGTTGCTGACCAGTTCTCTGGTTCAAGGAATTGCAGAAGAAGTGGGGAAGAGCCCTGCACAGGTATGTCTTCGTTATAATATCCAGAAAGGGTATGTTGTGCTTCCTAAATCAGTAACACCATCCTCCATTCTCCAGAACAAGGACATATTCGATTTCACGTTGGATGACAAGCAAATGGCACAACTCGATGCAATGGAGAATATCTGTGGACCTACACAGAATCCAGATGAAACCTCCTTCTAAAACCTCTTGCTTTCCTGCAAGCGTATGAGTACTCTTGTAGCATGACTGGATTCTTCATTAAAAAAGCGTTCTTTGATGGCTGGGACAACCTCATTTCGATGGTTGTCCACAACCTTGGGTTTCTTCTGATTTTGCTAGCCTTCATGGGTAGCATGAGTCTAATGGAAACCAATGGTCTTTTGGCAGCATTCGCCATGGTCTTATCGATTGGCTTATTTGCCTTCTTCACTGCAGGAGCATCTGCTTCTGCCTGGGCATATTCGAAATATGAACGGCCTGGTTGGGAAGGATTCAAACATGGGATTCGTGATTCTTGGCGACATAGTCTTTTTTACTGGCTTCTTACCGCCCTTGATCTCTCCCTCATTTTGTTCGTGGTACCTTTTTATCTGAGCTATGGCAATGTGGTGGGCACCTTGCTCAGTGTTATCCTTTTCTGGTTGTTCATGGGATTGAGTTTTGCCCTTCTCTATTACTGGGCACTCTTCCGTTCCATGCCTGGCGATCGTCCAATCAAGACACTGAAGAAGAGCTTTCTCATCGTATTCGACAACTTGCCCTTTACGTTGTTTTTTGCTGTATACCAACTTATAAATCTTGCACTCTCAGCACTTCTTGCTGGTCTTGCCCCTGGGGTAACCGGTATGCTGCTTGCCAGTAGTGATGCCATCAAACTGATGATGTACAAGTATGATTATCTTGAAGCAGAAGCAGACGCAGACAGGAAGCATATCCCTTGGGATGAACTGCTCTATGAAGAGCGCGAAAGTGTTGGCAACCGATCATTAAAGAATATGATTTTCCCCTGGAAAGATTAATATGTCCTATGAAGTTGAACTGAAAGCACATGTAGATGATCCCATCACACTCATGCACGATATTGAGCAACATACTGGAATTGTAGATGCATGTTGTGAGGAGAAGGATGATATCTACTATGCACTACTAGGAGATGAACCACTTTTCCGTCTTAGAATGGAACGTTTTGGTCCCTCATTTCATGAGCTTTCTGGAAACGTCCGTTTTACAAGAAAATATAAAAACCTGAAAGGGGGAATTGAAGTCAATGAAGAAGTTGAGTTTCTCACTTCCTCTGACCAAGCAGAGCAAGCTCATGCATTTTTCCTGAGCCTTGGGTATCAAGTGTATATCAGAAAAACAAAACGTGGGTATTCCTATGAATGGAAGGTTGATGAAACACTCTCAGCGCTGCACATTGAGCTTGTTGAAATTGCTTCCCTTGGGTGGTTTCTAGAGATGGAATTCGTACTGGAGGCAGAAGAACAGGTCCCGTATGCCAGGACCCGTTTGCTCGAAGTACTTTCATTGTTAGGTGTTCCCCAAGAACGTATTGAGGAACGCTATTACATGCATTTGCTCAAGGAGCTTTCGTAGGGTAGTTGGGTACACTCTCTACCCCGAGATACTTGCTGATGCAACGTACCAAAACATCATGATCTTCCAAGTCGGTAAGACCACTTACCATTACTGCCCCAACCAATCCAGCTGATCGGACAACAATGGGAAACCCACCTCCGCAAGCAACAAACTTGGTTGGATCCAGCCCCCGTTCACTCAATGTCGCTCCCCGTTGCTTAAGAAATAAAGAGTATCCCAATGTACTTGTTTCAAAGTGCTGGACCGTATTGAATTTGCGTTCGATCCAGTCCTGGGATCCTCTGTTTGATCCTTCTGCAGTATAGTGGAACAACGTCTTGCCACTCAGTGTCTTGATGCAAATGGCAATAGGAATCTCTTTGCCCAAAGCTTCCTGCACAAACACCTTTCCCAATTCCCATGCATCCTGGTTGGAGAAATGGTCAAACTGCAGGAGTGCTTCTTGGCTCTCCACCAGCGCAATCTGTTCTTGTAAATCCATATCTTATTCTCCTGGGAAATGCACACCCCATTGGCTTCTTAGGGTATCCATCACTTCCATTACTTTGATGATTTCACTATGCGGCATCTGCTTGAGTTCTATTTCTCCTTCTTCGAGTGCCTTTCTACATGCCTCAACTTGGTGTTCGAATCCGGTGATATTCTTGAAAGGTTTGTAGGTTTCAACCAGATTGTAATCACGGTCATATACGTTGATCCCTTCACAGTTGTTGATATTCAAGAACTCAATATAACCTCTGCTGCCGAAGATGGCACCTCGCCTATCACTCGTGCTGAGCATTGAGGAGTGAAGCAGTGCCATCTTCCCCCCCTTGAAGGAGAGCGTAATGGAGTTCGATTCATCGACACCGCTGTCAGTCTTGATGCAAGACGAGTCTATTGATTCAATCTCATTGCCAAAGACCATCATGGCAAAGTTGATCGGGTAAACACCGAGATCAAGGAGTGCCCCCCCTGCAAGCGCTGGATCCATCATACGCTTCACACCTTTGACAGGATAACAGAGATTTGCAGTCAGAGAATGAGGTTCCCCGATGACCCTGCGCTCAAGAATCTGGTCCAATACCAGTCGCATGGGAAGATATCGTGTCCAGATGGCTTCAGCCACCAGAAGCTTTTTCTTATTCCCCAATGCAATGACTTCTCGTGCTTGTTTGGCATTCATCGTGAATGCCTTTTCACTGAGTACCGGTTTGTTATGCTCAAGGGCGAGCATCATATGTTCATAGTGCAAGGAGTGTGGGGTGCAGACATACACCAAATCGACATCAGGGTCACCCAACATTTCCTCATAAGAACCATATGCTTTCCGTACATTCCACTTCTGGGCAAAGGCACGCGCTTTCTGCAAATCTCTGGAAGCAACAGCATACGCTTCCACCTGTTCCATTTCACCTATGGTCGCAGCCATCTTGCGGGCGATGTTGCCTGCCCCCAGAATTCCCATTCTCATCATAGCGTCCTCCTTGATGTTCTCAGTATAGAGGCAACTCAACAGAATGAAAAGATACAATATGCGCCATTAAAGCAGAGCTGTGAGAGCGGTGGAGAATGAGATTACTCCCATCAATGCAAAAGCTGAGTTGGTTTTCATACGGGATTCAGGCTTGAACACCAAGGTGGCGATAGACCAGAGACTGAATAATATACTACGCAGGATGGAATCCATGCTGGTATCAACGACCAGTGAGACGAAAGGCAAGAGGGCCGTTATGGCTAAACTTACTTGCAATGAGAGCTGGGTCCTTCCTGAGAGGAAAAGGAATGCAAGGGCGATCAACAACAAGGAAAGACTTCTGACCATGACAAGGCTTGAAGGCTCTAGAATATGTGCCCACAAGAGGTTAGCCAAAGCAAGAGCAAAGATTTTTGCACTTTCCTTGATATAGCTGAAGATTACATGGGCCTTCTGTTCAGTAGAGAAGAAGTGGAAGAGTGCTGAGCAGATAAAGCTGATGATAAAAAGAGAATAGGTAAGAAATGTCAGCACTCTTACCCCCTGTCCATCAGGCATTTGAAGAATCAAGTATGCAATCATTGCAATACTGGAAAGGGAAGCAATAATGTCCACAATTCCATTGAAGATGCTATAGGACTTGAAAGCCCCTTCTGGGTTCTTTGCTTTTGCAAACTTCTCCGCATTAAAGGAGAAGTTGAACGAGGTGCCATTCTTCAATTCCGCTTTGAAAGAGACTGAATGTACATGCTCTGCATGTGTTGCAATCTCATCAACCCGGTTCTTGAAATCTGAAAAGATCTTTTGTACATCATCCATTTTCAACTCCAGAACTTATCTGTCTTGATTTCGCGAATCAATGAATCTATGGTGTTCCTGAGTTCAGTCAGGATCATCTCACGTGCTGCCTCTCTATCCACCTTGGCTACCTCCAAGGCTTCAGGAAACTCCATTACTTTTCCAATATTAGCATAGTAATTCCTGCTCACAACCCGCATTTCTCGTCGTGCAGTTTTACTCATCTTGTTTCTCACCCTTCTTTTCGGGGCGATCAAGCCAATGGGGACTATGGGGACGGGGTAGGAGAGATACATCTCTGCAATCCCTTTCTTGAAGGGCATCAGCTCCTCCTGGGTGTTCAGATCACCTTCAGGGAAAATATACACATTGTCTCCTTTTTTGAGATATGAGACGGCTTCTTCAACAACGTGCTTGCGATCCTCTCTATTCAAGGCCTTGATCTGCTCTGTCCAGCCGAGAAAAGACCCAATGACGGGAATTCCGAAAGCAGGACCAATGACCATATGCAACGGTTCATTGGTAAGGGTGGTGACAAAATGCACATCACTGGAGCTGAAATGGTTTGAACAGAATAATTTTGGACCTTTGGGTAATGCTTCTTCCTGCCACGTAAAAAAGTCGTAGTTCAATGCCAACCCTACCTTGACTACGGTACGGTAGATGTGATGAAGAAACAAGCTCAATGGTTTCATGCACAACTATCCTTGTCGCTACCAGGTGGGTAGCCAAATCTTACGGTCCAGTTCACCATCATAAACCTGGTGTGCCTTGATATGATAGACCTCGTTAAGCAAATCATCAGTGAAGACTTCTTCAGTAGGCCCATAGGAGACGATCTTTCCTTCCTTGAGCACCAGTGCAAGTTGACTATATACCTGAACAAGCAGCATATCATGTAGGACACAGATGACCGTATAGCCCTTTTTAACCAGTTCGGTAAGCAATCCCATCATGGCTCTCTGATGCCTGACATCAAGGTGGTTCACAGGTTCATCAAGCAATAGAAGCCTTCCATCCTGGCTTAACGCCCTTGCCAGCAAGACACGCTGCACCTCTCCTCCACTAAGCTCTGTAACTGTCTTGTGTTGTAAATGCAGAATGTCACAGGATTCCATTGCTGCTTCAATTGCATGACCATTATCTTCCCCATCATATGCATACCGACCCATAGAAACCGCCTCATGTACAGTAAAGGCATAATCGAGTTTACCGTTTTGGGCGACAAAGCCCAACTTGGTAGCAAGCTCTTTCTGCTTGAGGTGTTGGATATCCTGTCCATCGATATAGACCGCTCCAGATTCTGGTTTGAGCTGTTTGTACAAAAACTTCAAGAGCGTGCTCTTGCCACTGCCATTGGGACCTGTGAGCGCAATAAATTTCCCCTTGGGGAGGGTGAGGTCCAGCTCATGAAAAATCTGATGCTTCTCATAACCACCTGTAAGGAGATGTATCTTGAGGCTATCCATAGCGGTATCGTCCCTTGCGGAGCAGGTAAATGAACAGAGGAACTCCCAGCAAGCTGGTGATAATACCTACCGGTAACTCCCCGGTAGGAAGCATGACCCTGGCGACAGTATCACTGGCAAGGAGAAGAAACCCACCGAACAGGCTTGCAGGGAGTAAGAGCCTGCTGTGTTTTGGACCTACCAACAAACGCGTTACATGGGGGGCCATCAGACCGATGAACCCGATGACACCAAAATAGGATACACAGATAGCACTGGCTGCAGAACCTGCAAGCAGGAGAAGGAGTCGGGTTTTTCCCACTGCCAACCCTCCTGCATGCGCAGAGGCTTCATCGAGAAGCAACATGTCCATGGTTTGGTGGTTTGCCCGCAGCAGAATAAAGAGCAAGAGAAACGTAATTGATAGAATAATTACCTGCGCGTAGGTACTGGTAGAGAAACTCCCTAGAGTCCAATAGAGAATACGTTGATACTGTTCACGATGCAAAAACATCAACAGTGTCATTGCTGCGCTAAGAATGTAATTCACTGCTACTCCAGTAAGCAGAAGGGTCGTATCACTGCTCTTGCGCTTGAGAGACATTCCCACGATGAAGAGGGTAGTGAGGTTGGCACCAATCAGTGCACTGAGGGGAAATCCAAGCAGCGGTGCAATCCCTATGAACAATGCAAGAGCTACCCCAAATGAGGCCCCACTGCTAATGCCCAGTATGAAGGGGTCTGCCATGGGGTTGCGTAGGGCAGCCTGAAAAACCGTGCCCGCACATCCAAGGATCGCACCCGAGAAAAATGATGCAAGAATCCTAGGCAGCCTCAGTTGCCAAATGATGTACCCCTGATTTCCTCCAACCTCCTGGCCTGTAAGTATGGCGATTGTGTTTGCAAGCGAGATTTTGGACGGGCCCAAGGTCAGGGAGAGCAACATCAAGAGCATACTGCAGAGCGCGAGTGTTGCTGACAACCCTTTCTTCATCATTGTTTCCCTTGATGGATCAGGGCAGCTAGTGCTTTCAATGCATCAGCGCTCCTTGGTCCTTGCCTGCTGGTTGAATCGGCATCAAAGACAATAATTTCACCACTAAGGTCACTATAGGGTTTTGTGGTTCTGAACTCCTGGATGGTTGCCTCTCCGCTTTCTCCCCATCGAGGATTGAGCAAAAGAATCTCAGGATCTGCTTCCATCAGCAGTTCCTTGCTGTACGTCCAGTTTCTGGCATCTTTTGCTACATTGGTTGCCCCTGCGAGTTCTATCATCTCTCCAAGAAAGGTGTCCCCTGTGGCTGTGGCATCAAACCCGCCAAAGTCGATAACCATATACACACTTGGCTTTGTTTCGTTTTTGTAGGAGCTTACCACCTCCCTCACCGTATTCTGCATGGAGAGGATCATCAATTCAGCTTCACTTTGTTTTCCAACCACCTCGGCAATCTTTCTGATCAGCCCATAGGTGCCTTGAAAGGTTTGTTGGGTATCGAGTTGTACAACTTCTATGCCGGCTCTTTCTACAGAAGAGAGAAAGTCTTCAGGGACAAATGCGCTGCTGATTGCCACCGTTGGTTCAAGCGAAAGCAATGTCTCAAGGCTTGGGTTGTACAAGGTTCCAACCGATGGGAGCGCTGTAACCTGTTCAGGGTAGTTGCAGTAGTCACTTCTTCCCACCAAAGTCTCTCCTGCTCCCAATGCATACAGGGTTTCGGTAACATTGGGGGAGAGGCTTACAATCCTCAATTCTTGCCCATTATCATGATTATCGATCTCAAGAGTTGGTTGAGCTCCGACACGAGAGAATGTCAAAAGCAGGAAAGATGCCAGAAATAGAAGATACTGTTTTACTGTTCGATTGTGCATAACGCCCCTTTGCACGGGCATGTAACATACCCTGACCTATACTCCGTAGGCCGTCGGAATTTATCCATGGCAGGTCTCCTGGCTCAGGCATACACAGAATCTGCGACTTCCCGTTTACACAGTGTCTTTATGCAGATTCCCAGCCTCTACAGTGGCGGGACCGCAGGGGCTTCAACCCCTTTCCCTTGGCATGGACAACCTATCCTACGAACTAGAGAAGGGGTTGTCAAGTCTATCCTTTGGTGTATATTGCTATTGACTGTCTCGAATATGAAAACTCCCACTCATACCGTAAATGAAATATTCCAGTAGGGGGAAAGCTGTGGTTTAATAGGATAATAATTGGATTGAGAATCCCCGAAGGAGAAAATGAAGAGGAAGCCCTTTGTCTGTGGCAACTTTCAATGACTTCCTCTTCATCAACAACCATGAAAACAGTAACACCGGTCATTATTAAGTTCAAGACAGTTGCCATCCATCCTTGAGAAAGGGCAACGGCGGGATTGTGTGCCGCAAGTGCCTGGGCCCGGGTGAGTATGCGTTTTCCCGGGAGCGAGGCAGGAGGTACACGGCAGAAGCTGGCCCGGCGGTGGAGAAGATGCTCCTCGCCGTTTACCGTTGCCCTCGGGATGGCCTCTACTCGACAATCTTTCCTGACGATATCATCAGGAACAAACAGTATGGACTCTCCGAGATACGCTGT
>NZ_QUWK01000011.1 GCF_003429665.1 Sphaerochaeta halotolerans
CCCGGCTTGCCTTGCTTGTAAGTTTTCCCTGTAATTCTCGCACGAACGTAGCTTGTTACACTATCGTTCTTCATTCTTGTGAATTGACTGGGAAGCCCTAAAGCTTCCTAACCCGCTTGATCAACGGCCGTAAACGGCAATCATCTCGCGGTATATCTTCTCTTCTCTTCTCTCATATGTCTGTCAAAAATCTGCTCGCTTACGACTTAACGTCGTTTAGCGTGCTCCGATAACATAGCAAAAGACCTCTTACAGTGTCAAGCGTTCCATTCAAAGATTTTTCACAAATCTTGCTGTCGCTTGGCGAGCAGAGCATCAACTATCTCTGCAAACCCTTCTCCACCTTCATTTTCTGCAACATAGGTAGGTAAAAACTGCATGGAATCAACTCGTTTTTTTATGTTCCCGACCCCAAAACTCAGAGGAAAATGGGAAAACATCACTTGGTCGTTTGGGGCGTCCCCACAGTAACAACCAGTTTCCAGCATTTCCTGCTCATCGAGGCCAAGCACCTGGCTAAAAAAGGCTCTGGAACCTTCATACTTGTCAAACGACCCAAACCAAGCATTCACGTGTATCGAACTGACAGCTGTACCAGCACCCATATCTCGGCAGATCTCGACAATCTTATCGATACCGGCCTCAGAAAGAAAGGGGGGTTCACTTCCATGGTCAAAAGCAACATCGTATATTCGTGCAAACTGATCGCTCGATACCTTGGCACCATCAACAGAAGCGAGGACCCGTTTAATCATAGCCTGCACGCGTTCCTGATACCCTTCCTGCACAATTGAAGGATGTACAAAATGACGAATAGCACCATCCTCTCGATAGAGACAGACAGCCCCGCTTTCACTCAACACTGCCTCTATCGGCCATTGGCGGAGATAGGTGTCCCCCCAACCGGCTGAACCACCTGTTACACAGATGGTTCGGATTCCTGCCTCTTCAAGCTTATACAATGCTTCTAAAGCAATTGGCCGTAGTTTTCCATGGGTGGTAAGCGTGTCATCAACATCGGTGAGCAGGAAGGCAATCTTTTTTGCTTCTGTATCTAAGAGATTTTTTAATGGTTGCATGCTCACCGACTCATCGAAGAAAGTGTGCCATCACGAATAATAGCCCTAATATAGGTCAAGAAGGACATCACAGCAGCAATTGCTGCCAACACAAAAACCCCAGTGACTACGGGACGCAAGGCCTGGACAAACGAGGAATCACCAATCCAATTACCCAGCGCAATATAGAGGATACCCAACGCTCCACTCACTGCATACAGCACTGCCTTGCTCTTCCCCCAGATATTTGCAGCAACCGGCTTCCCCTTGCCCATCATCAGCATCCTGACAAACAGGATGGAGAACTCACGCCACATGATCAAAATAAAAGTCCAGAGTGGCATAATTCCCGCTCCCGAGAGGCAGACAAAATAGGTCAACCTGCTAAAAGTATCAGCAAAGGGATCCATTACCTTTCCCAAGTCAGTCACCAAATTTTTACTTCTCGCAATCTGGCCGTCCAACAGATCGGTCAGCTCTGTTAAAGCCCAAAGCACAAGCGTAAGGATGGAGGCCGCATCCTGAAATGAAGGTCCGAACCATGAGCCAAGATGAAATGCAATGAAAAAAAGTGGTGCCATAATCAACCGCGACACAGTAAGCTTATTCGGAATATTCATACGGACCTCTCATTAGCCGAACAAACGGCTGAATTTGTCTTCAAGGTAGCTTGTGAACAAACTCGCGTCAAGACCTCTGTTGGTTACCTTCTCCAGCGTTTCAAGGCCGGTATTGATTGCTCCTCGTTCATAGATTGAGGTTTTCAGATAGTCACTGATGGTCCCCAGATTACCACTTTGCAATAATGAAGAAACTGGCAGATCTTCCTTCACCTTTTTCCAAATCTGTGCTCCATAGAGATTTCCCAGAGCATAGGTTGGGAAATACCCGAAATCACCACTACTCCAATGGACATCCTGCAGCACCCCTTCCTTAATCGATGCAGGAGTGAAACCCAAGAGTGAACGGTGCTCCGCATTCCACGCTTCGGGAACCTCATTGATGGAGACCTCCCCATTGATAATCATCTGTTCCAGATTAAAGCGAAGCATGACATGCAGGCTGTAGCTAACCTCGTCAGCGTTAACCCTGATCGGAGTTCTCTCCACTTTGTTAATTGCAATTACAAACTGATCCTCGGAAATCCCTGCAGTTTGTACAGGAAAGAGTGCTTTGAACCGGGGATAGTAGAAATGCCAAAACTCAGGACTTTTGGCAATCATGTTCTCCCAGAGCCTGCTCTGCGACTCATGCATTCCAAGCGAGGCGCCAACTGCCAAGCTGGTCCCCTTCAGTGCTGCATTTGAGGCACCCATCTCATAAAGAGCATGGCCTCCCTCATGAACGGTGGAACTGAAACTATCCATCACCGAAGGATCAGTATAGCGGGTAGTAATTCGAATATCATCAGAACCAATGGTGGTGGTAAATGGATGCACAGAGACAGCACAACTCCCTCTCTGGAAGTCAAACTGCATTGCCTTCAACACCTCATTTGCAAACATCTGTTGTTGTTCAATCGGGTAGGAACCATAGAGAAAAGAACTATCCACAGTCTTTGAGGAGAATCGGTCCACCAAGGAGATCAAAGGTTCCTTGATCTCACTGAAGAGTTGGGCAACCTGGTCAGTCCTTATCCCCTCCTCAAACTCCTGGAGCAATCCATCATAGAGGCACCCTCCCTCCTGTTTCAATAGTGTAGCTTTCTCTCGCACCAACGTTACCATGGAAGAGAGGTCCCCACTGAAGAGCGACCAATCGCCTGCCTTGCGCGCAGCAACCCAGCTGTTATGGGCTCTTGCCCCTTGTTCAGATATTGAACGTACCAATAAGACAGGAAGCTTTCTCATTTTCTCATACTCCCGTCTCCTGATCCTAATCAGCCCAAGCTCAACATCCGATGCATCATTCAAACCCTCAAGATGTGCCAACACCTCCCCCATTTCTGGGGAACTGGCCAAGTCATGCCGCAGTTGGGCAAGATAGCCCAGTTGCACCGACCGCTCTTCCAATCCCAGAGGAGATAGTGATATCTCCTGGTCCCAGTAGAGTGTTGCCTCCATATGATCAATCAATACAATCTGGCGATCAATCTCAACCAAACGTGCATATGCTTCTCTTTGTGTCATGGATACCTCCAACTGAAATTGAGAGCCAGAATGGCTCCGGCTCTCAGTATTACATTCCTTACTGTCCTACAGTTGTTCCTTGCTTGCAACCTTCTCTCTCACCATATCAATGAAAGCCTGGGTTGTAAGTCCGTTCTCCTGTTTGCCGCTTCTGAGGCGTACTGAAACCTGGTCATGCTCCATCTCACGTTCACCAATGATTACCATGTACGGTATCTTCAGTTTCTGGGCGTTACGAATTTTTGCATTCATCCTGTCATCTCCAAGATCAGCAGAAACTCGAAAACCTTCGCTGCGAAGTCGCTTCTCCAAGGTCTTTGCATAGTCAAAGAAGGTCTCCCCTACTGGGATGATCTTGATCTGCTCAGGTGCAAGCCAAGGCGGGAACGCCCCTGCGTAGTGCTCGATAAGCACCCCGAAGAACCGCTCGATGGAACCAAGGAGGGCACGGTGGATCATATAGGGACGCTTCTCCACTCCATCCTTGTCTACAAAGGTCATGTCAAATCGTTCAGGTTCGTTGAAATCGAATTGCACTGTGGAAAGCTGCCATTCACGTCCGATGGCATCCTTGACCTTCAGGTCAATCTTCGGGCCATAGAAGGCACCACCACCCTCGTCAACCTCATAGGAAAGACCTTCCTTCTCAATGGCCTGTCTGAGGGCCTCGGTTGCATCCGCCCAACGCTGCGGATCCCCGACAGCCTTTTCCGGCATCGTGGAGAGGTATGCATTAATTTCGGAAAACCCGAAGGAGTGCAACATATGCAGCGAGAACCTGAGTACTTCCAAAATCTCATCGTTCATCTGGTCTGGAGTGACAAACAGGTGAGCATCATCCTGGGTGAACCCACGAACGCGCATCAGCCCGTGCATCGCACCAGCCTTCTCATAGCGATAGACAGTCCCCAGCTCCGCCCATCTGAAAGGCAAATCGCGATAGGAGTGCTTGCTGTTCTTATAGATCATGATGTGGAACGGACAGTTCATCGGTTTCACATAGTAATCGCTCTTGTCCATCTCCATGGGAGGATACATCCCTTCCTTGTAGAAACCAAGGTGACCACTGGTCTCCCAAAGCCAGGAACGTCCAATATGGGGGGTGTACACCATTTCATACCCATTGGCATAGTGCTCCTTACGCCAGAAATCCTCGATTGCCTGTCTTATACGGGCACCCATTGGATGCCAATAGACAAGACCCGGACCTGCTTCCTCATGCAAACTGAACAAATCAAGTTCCTTGCCGAGCTTGCGGTGGTCGCGTTTCTCAACATCTTCAAGATGCTGCAAATAGAGACGAAGTTCCTTGGCATTGGACCAAGCCGTACCATAGATACGGGTCAGCATGGGATTGGTTTCCTTGCCTCTCCAATATGCTCCGGCAATGCTCATCAATTTGAAGGCATCACCGTTAAGCTCCTTGGTAGAATCCACATGGGGACCACGACAGAGGTCGGTAAACCCTCCTTGGTTGTAGAGGCTTACCTCTTCATCCTCGGGAATTGCCTCGAGCAATTCCAACTTGTACTTCTGGCTTGCAAAGCGCTGCTTTGCTTCATCTCGGCTGACCACCGTCCTTACAAACGGCTTATCCTCCTTGATGATTGCACGCATCCGCTCGGAAATCTCATCGAGGTCCTCTGTGACCAGCTGCCGGGGAAGATCAAAATCATAATAGAATCCATTATCAATCGCAGGACCAATAGCAATCTGTGCATCTGGGAACATCTCGAGAACCGCCTCTGCCATCACATGTGCCATTGAATGCCGTATCTTGGAGAGTTTCTCTCCTGCTTCTAACGTTGCCATACTATCTCCTCACTCATACCCATTCCAACAAAAAAAGCCTTCATGCCCTCACCCTACCGGGTGGCATGTTCCACTTCCGGCAAGGACGAAGACATGAAAGCTCTCATGTTCCGCGGTTCCACCTTGCTTCCCTTCCCAGCTTATTCACTCTGGGAAAGACACTCATTGCACCTGTATCGCCAGGTATGCGGCATGGCCTACTAACTGATGCGTTCGACCTGCAGCTCAAAAGGGGTTTTCATCGGGCGCCATTCAGACTTCTCTCAACCAAGGAAGTCCTCTCTTTGAATCCGCTACCGACTACTCGTCTTTCTCATCGCCTTGTCCTATAGAATGCTCACATCGAAGCAATTAGTCAAGTCCAAAGTGCCTGGGAAATAATCTTGGCAGCACGTTCCAACAGATGTTGGTCATCTTCAGCAAAACGCCCTCTTTGGGCGCTATCCACATCCAGGACTCCTAGCACATCCCCATTTTTATTGATCAAGGGAACCACCAATTCACTTCTGGAAGCACTGTCACAGGCAATGTGGCCAGGAAAGGTGTGCACATCGTCTACCCTCACACTCTGTTTTGAACGAGCAGCAAGTCCACATACTCCACGATCCAAGCTGATATCAGTGCAGGCAACTTTTCCCTGGAATGGACCAAGCACCAAGGCCGTGCGGTCCTCCTTCATGAGGTAAAACCCCACCCAGTTGATCCTCTCCAGATACTGGTTGAGCAGAGCTGAGACATTGGAAAGATGGCAATATCGTCTCTCTATACTCCCATCCCACCCTTCAGTTATTGCAGAAAGTTGTTCAAGGAATGAACTGCCTGTACCTACATGCATATGATTACTCCTTGGGCTTCAGTATTGCACGCATCGCTTCTACGGGGCTAGAGGCTCTATTGCCTCCCCTGAGTCGAAGTGCAACAGAGGGCTTTACTACCACCCCCGGCCCGTTGATACAGCCACCTTCACAGCACATGACCTCAACCAAGTCGGCATCTACAGGTCTTTTCTCCCACGTTTTCATCACCCGGGCCATTTTTCTGTCTATCCCATTCACCGGGAAGAACGAAATCTCATCCCCAATCGCAGCACGCTTGTTCACACAGGCAGCAGCACCGCCAGAGAGGGCAAATTCCCTGCAATCTTCAAAGCGGGAAACATCTTCAAGATCAGTGGCATCCATCTCCCGAACATCAATATCTTTTGCGACAAAGAGGGACGCCAGTTCGCTGAAGGTCAGCACACCGTCTATGGTGCCAAGGGAGGCAGCCTCATCTTTCTTTGCCAGACAAGGACCGATGAAAATCACACTCGTATCCTTATTCCGCTCCTTGGCCAGCATTGCTGTGTATGCCATCGGGGAGAGAGCTGATGACCGACGATTCTCAAGGAACGGAAGGTGCTTGTCTACCAGCGTCATGTACGCTGAACAACAGCTTGTTGTCATGAATCCTGTTCCTTCTCTCTTTCTGGAGGCCAATTCTTCAGCCTCGTGCAAGCACGTTTCATGAGCACCTTCACTGACCTCAATCACTGAGGTGAAGCCGGTGGCAAGCAGAGCATGCTTTATTTGGGCAAGGGTTCCGGGAAATTGCCCTTCAATCGCTGGCGCAATAATTGCAGTCATATGGTCTCTGTTTTTGAGTTTTTTGGCTACAGTCATGATTGTTGAACGCTCCACAATCGCTCCAAAAGGACAGCTTATTGCGCATTTTCCGCAACTGATGCATCTGTCCCAATCAATTTCCACATAGCCCGTTTCATTCTTTTTCACTGCATCTACTGGACAAGCCTGTTCACAGGGAACGGGAATATGCACTACTGCATGGAAGGGGCATACCTCCATGCATTTCCCACAACGGATGCACCTGCTCTCATCGATGTGTGCCTTGCCCCCTGAGAAGGTAATGCAGTCCTTCGGGCAATTGGAAAGACAAGGACGCGCAAAACATCCACGACAGGCATCACTGATCATGTATCGATCGGGAGGGCAGGATGAACAAGCAGTGCTGATTGTCGTCAACAAAGGGGAAAGCGGTTTGTCTTCCTCCATGATCTCCTGCACATAGGAAGAGAGGCTCTTCATTTCATCATCCTCTCTCTCGATATCAAAACCCAAGAAGGCCATGATACGGTAGCGTACCATCGCCCGTTCCTTGTAGATGCAACACCGAGTGGGAATACGTTGCTTTGGAATGAGCTGTATGGGAATCTTGTCCACATTCTGGACCAAGGTATCTTGGAAAAATTGCTTGAGCACCTCAGTGTGCACTTGGCGCTTGATTGTTGTGTACTGGTTGTTCAATTCAAGCATGGACGGCCTCCCGCAATAATTTACATAACTTATCCTGGGTCATCTCTCCAAATACTTTTCCATCAATCTCAATATAGGGGGGACGGACGGCCATTGTATCATCCTTGCAACCTGAGATGCAGGAAATGCCATGGATATCACATCCTGCAAGCACAACAGGGTCCAAAAAATCCTGGTAAAGCAATAGATCGGCCCCACCCTGCACAAAACATGCAGTCCCCACACAAATCCTGACACTCACCTTCTCTTTCTTTCCCATGACTGTATCTCCTATATATATTCCAAAGATGTTTCTTTCAAATAGTTGTCTTCCAATGCCCGCTGCAACCTGCAAATCAAGGTTCTACGAATCCCAATTTCCACCGGAATGCTGGGATCTTGGTGTGCTTCATTAATTTTCGTTCCGACGATGAAGTGTACTTGATCACTCTCTTGCATGACCTGAATGAACTTCTTCACTGCATCATTGGGTAGGGTATATGCTTGCCTTTTTTGCTCCAGGACGGTTGCCACTTTACTCAGTGTCAACATCCCTTCCGTCACCAGATCCAGCCCTTCCATCTTCGAGCATGGCGGTACTTGTGGGGACCAACAGCTCATATCAACTTTCAAAGGTCGATTCAGGATTCTGCTTACAATCTGGGCTGTCGTTCCTCCACTGACAATCCGTTTCCCTTCAAAACTCCGGATTTTCTCTACCAGTACACAATCTTGTTCTTTCTTAAAGGGAGGACCAGTTACTACCAGTGTCCTCCTGGGTTTTCTCACATACAAAACCATACAGGTAATGTCATCCTTTGCAGTAAGACGATCGAGCGTATGGGCATGGGCCACAACATCCCGTGCAAGATCGTGACTAGATATATCTGGATTCCGTTCGATTAACTTTTGGGCGAATGACCTCACTCCATCAAGACGCCAGCCCAAGGGAAGCGATTTTCCCATGCCAGCCTGGGTAACACCATCACTAAATATCAAGAGACGACTTCCAATGGGAAGCTTCAGAAAAGAATGCCCTAACACTTCCCGCTTAAATGCCCCATCCCTTTTGAGATCAATCTTCTCCCGTTCCCATCGGACGGGAACACCCCCTTGGAACATGAGTGCTGAAGGATTGTCGTACTCAACAAGATTCACCAGTACTTCACCCGCGTTGTTCCTTCTCAGATCAGCAATGGTGAATGTTGCATAGCTGATCTTTCTTTCCTTGCACACAGGAAGTGTATTCATGATAATCTTAGCTGAGCGCGTCAAATCCATGGGACTGAAGCTAAGCTTATGGGCCATACGGGCTGTAAGGCTTGCCAACACATTTGCCTTTACGCCACTACCCAGTCCATCACTGAGTGTGCAGACAATCTGGCCAGATGCATCCTGTCTAGACAGCAGGAACACATCCCCTCCAATTTTTTGACCATGCTTGTAGATTTGTGCATAATCTACATCAATGAAAACGTCGTTCATGATTCTTCCTGCGTATATCCGTCTTGCTCCCCGCTGGGAGGAACCTTGAAGGTATCAATAAGACTATTCAGCATGATTTCAGTCTCTGCTGCATTCTCCCCAAGCAAGGATGCAATCTTTTGTACTGTCTCCAAGCTCCTTTGGATTACATCCTCAGCTTTCTTTACTACTGTCTCGCGCCGAACCGTAGGAGTAGTAATATCTTCAAACAAAGCACCAACTAGATGCTGCTTCTCTACTGAGAAGAAGGTCACCTTGAGAAAGGTGTCCTCGTAGTGCAGCCGGTACTGCCGTACCATGGAAGAGGTGAACTGGTCCATGAACTTTTCATAGAACGGTACAAACCGTTTTACAGGCAACCCAAAGACCAGATTCAACTGTGATGGCCCCAAAGAGAAGTCAAGATCACCGAACAGCTTCAGGAAGTTGTTGTTGCAGTCCACTATTTGGAGTTGGTCATCCACAATTACCACTCCTACAGGAATGGTCCTGAGCAATACATCCATCTTGCTCTGGGCTTCTTTCCTCATCTTGGTTACACACATTTCAGGTTCAGCCATACCATCTAGATAGGCAACGGCCATCTCCCGGCAACTGTTGTAACCACACCCTCCACAGTTCAACTCCTCTGCTGCATCCCGCTTTCCCAGAAGTTTGAGCGCTTGGTCAATTTCCTCTTTACTATGCGAAGATATGAAGCTGGATACAGGCTTCTCTTCTTGCTCATTGTTTTTCACAATAAGGGAATAGCCCCCATCTAGAAGCTTGGCAACAAATGAGGCATCTCCGTTAAATATTGGCACTCGGTCTGTGATCCGACTGCGTGTATAGCGTGAGCTCAAGCTCTTTTTGGTAGCAGAGGAACGACCTTGGCTGCTTACTGGTCCATTGATGCACCCTCCTTCGCATGCAAGGAGTTCTAGAAATGCTGTATTCAGATCTTCCTTCTCCATCCCCGATAAAGTCCCTGCTACTTGGTTCATACCACTGATAGCAACAGCATGAGTCTGGAAGGGGTCACTTCCCCACTTCAAGGAAGCAATCATTCCGCCCTCAACCGGGTATAGGGTTGACTTTCCAGCTCGGCAGGGGACCAGAGAAGGAACAATGGACGAATCTGCGGTGACTTCAGCTTCAATCATGTCCAAATCAATCTGCTCGGCCAAGAGCCAAGCATTGAGCTCCTCATAGGTCAAGGCAAAATCCGGATAGCCGGGAGTCTGGTCTGCTTCCACCTTTTTTGCAATGCACGGACCAATGAAGACCACTCCAATCTCCTGTCCATAGAGCGCTCGTAAATATGCGCTATGACACTGTAAGGGGGAAGGTACCTTGCTTAGCTGGTTTATCAGTGATGGGTAGTACTTTTTCACCATCTGAACCACCGTTGGACAGGCAGAGGAAATCCATGGGCAAGTTCCTTCATGGGATTCTGCATACATCTCAATTGCCTGGTTAACCAAATGTGCTCCAATAGCTGTCTCACTCACTCCACTGAACCCCAGACGGGTAAGCGCAACTACCAAGCTGTCAATGCTGAAGGGGAATTCGGCTACACAGGAAGGAGCAAGCGAACAGAAGATTTTTCTTCCACTCTGGACAAACTGCCTGACCCTTGACAAGTCACCACGTATCTTTTTTGCATGAGAAGGACAAATATCAACACAGTGCCCGCAATAGATACATCGATCCTTTACAACAACAGCTGAGCCATCCTTCACCTGGATAGCCTTTACAGGACAACCACGAACACATTTATAACAGTCGCGACATTCAGTCAGCTCAGTAAAGATGGGGTGTATCATTACAACCCTTCCCTCTCTACCAAGGCATCTACAACCAGTTGGAGCACCTCTTCAGCAACAAGCCCCTGGTAGGTAGCATCGGCGATACGGATATTCGGACCCTTGGAACAATCACCCATACACAGGTGTCCTACCAATTCGACTTGACTTGCATATCCAGACTTCTGCAAATAAGACTCCAAGACTGCAAGTGTCTGGGAATTCCCTCGAGCAAAGCAAGAACTCCCCATGCACAGCTCCACGACCAGTTTCTTCATTAGTGACCTCATTACCTTTTCTCTTGTGGTCATGGTAGCGATGGAAGTGTCGAATAGTCAATAAATATTTAATCCAATGGGTTTTATAATTTAATATTTTCCGATTTCAATGCACATATTTAGGATAAAAATGCTTTTTTATATACTCATATTCACATTAAAATGGGGTATCATTACGATACCCCATATATCTGCACACTACGTATTACCAATCATCCACTTCGCTACTCAGTTCCTTCTTGTTCATCTTTTGCCGTACCTTGGCAGAAAGGACCGCGAAACTTGTAGCCAGATCTGTGCGCTGTACCACCACATGGTCCGGAAGCCTCAGATCCTTGGGTGCGAAGTTCCAGATGGCGAGCAATCCACACTCCACAAGTAGCTCAGATGTCTCCTGAGCTTGGTCAGCGGGAACGGCAAGCACGCCAATGTTGACATGGTTCCGATCAATGTACTCCTTGACCTTGCTGAGAGGAAAGACTGGAACGTCTCCAAGCCAAGTATCCCACTTATTTGGATCGACATCAAAGGCAGCTACAATCTTAAGTCCATATCTCTCGAAACCCTCGTACCGTGCGAGAGCTGACCCCAGATGGCCAGCACCTACCACAATTGCATCGGTGGCATTATCCCACCCTAAGGTATGGATGATCGCCTCAATAAGATTTACAACTACGAACCCTACCTTGGGTTTACCCTCAATCCCGGTACAGGAAATGTCCTTACGCACTTGAATCGGTTTCAATCCAAGCTCTTCAGCCAAGGTAGTTGCACTGACCATCTCCATTCCTTGCTCCCGATACCCCTGCAAAAGCCTGAGGTAGGAAGGAAGCCGCTTGATGGTGGGAATAGGAATCCCCCGATAACCTGTCTCCATGTATCACTCCTGTTGCAAACTATCTATTACGCGGTGAATCACTTCAGAAGGGGTTGAAGCCCCTGCCGTTATCCCTAGTATATCATAGCTACGCATTTCGTCGGTAATTTCCGTTTCATTCTCTATATGCCAGGCCTTTTTTCCCCGTTTGCATACCAGCCGGTACAGTGCACGGGTGTTTGCACTCTCCCTCCCCCCGATTACCACCACAGCATCGCAGGCATCAGCTAACTCGAGCGTTGCTTGTCGTCGGTTGATTGAGCTTGGGCATACCTCATTGGCAAAGATAATCTCACACCCGTAACGTTCCCACGTTCTCAAGATAGCTTGGATTTCATTCCATAAGCCTTGGTCAAATGTCGTCTGCACAAACACCACATAGGATTTCCCAGGCTCAGGAAGCCCAATATCCTCAGGATTGTGTATCAAGACAGTCTCACAGCTCTTCCCCCCACACTGCACGCCTCTCATCGCAAGAGTCTCAGGATGCCCTGGGTGCCCTATAATCAAAATGGTGTGACTCGAAGCATATGCGGCAATGCTTGAGAGGTTGTGCTTCACCACTGGGCAGGTTGCATCGACCAAATCAAACCCAGCCTCCACAAAGGAGGAACGTACTGTATCAGGTACTCCGTGTGCACGAAGTACGACCACCCCTGGCTCATAGCCTTCTGATCCTGCAATAACCTGCATCCCCTGATCGGCAAAAAAAGCACAAGTTTCGTCATTGTGAATGAGTTTTCCCAATGAATACACAGGCTTGCCAGCATCTTTTGCATCCTGCAAAGCTGAAACAGCAAGAGCCAATACTCTGGACACCCCTTTGCAATACCCCATGTTTTTGGAAAGAATCAGTTTCATATACCCCCATTATGGCAAAAACGCTGCCACATGGTAAGAGTGCGGCAGCGTATGACTTGCAAGATAGAACAGGTTACTCTGCTTTCTTTGCTTTTCTCTTTGCCTGAGCATTGCTGACCCAGTAGAGCATCGCAGGTGCCAGCAGGTTGGATGAGTAGGTTCCAAACAGAATACCAAAGCCCATCTTCACTGCGAAGAGTTGGATGTCACCGGAAGCAAAGATTGCGAGCGGAATGATAGCAATCAAGGTTGTGACTGCACTCATAACCGTTCTTGTCAACGACTGGGTAACACTGTGATTGATATTCACAGACAACGAAGCGTTCGGTGACAATGCAACATTTTCACGGATACGGTCGAAGATAACAATCGTATTGTTCAGTGAGTATCCAATAATGGTCAACAGTGCTGCAACAGTGATTCCAGAGAACTCAAAGCGGAATAGTGTGATTACTGTAAGCATCATCAAAATATCATGCACCAGTGCGATCAGGGATGATACTGCATAGGCAAAGCGGAATCTGACCCAGACATAAAGCAGGATCAAAGCCATTGCAACCACAATAGCAAGGATGGAACTGGAGAGCAGCGTTGCACTGAACTTAGGTCCAATATAATCGCTCTGGAGTACCACAACGTTGCCCGATCCAAAGGCTGCATCCAACGCATCTTTCACCTCAGTTTCCATGGAAGCTTGTGTTGCACCTTCCTTGATACCAAGACGAATCTGGAACGTCTGGCTTCCATCCATCCCGACAGTTTGTACACGTACATTACCCAATGAGTCAAAAGCAGAGCGCACATCCTCAATGTTGGTGTTCCCACTACTTTGGAAATTCAGTTTGGTGGGTTCAGCTGAGAGTGTTGCAGGGAATCCATACCCACTGAGCAACTGGGAAGTTTTCAAGGAACCATCCACAACTGTTACACTGATGTTTTGCACAGCGCCAAGTGCTGTTGCCAGATCTTGTGCGGTTGGATACTTTGATGCACTGAAGTTGGTACTGGAAACCCCTTCATCACCCCGAATCTCAAGCGTGAGGCCAGAACCAGATACAGCAAGGACTGCATCCTTGTTCCCAGTATAGGTAACTTCCAAGCCAATGGGAGCTATCTGGATTCTTTGACTCAACCCACTTTCAAAATCAACACCCAGGTTGAAACCACCCATCATAACGAAGGAGATACCTCCGGCGAGCAGGAGGACTACAGCCAAAGCCCAGGCGTACCAGCGAAGCTTGATAACAGGAATATCTTTCTTAAGCATTTAGTTTTTCCTCCAGCTGATGTGTAGCTTCTTGCCCTCACGTTGGGCGACGGTCGCATCAAAGATGAGATGCGAAACAAACAGAGCAGTAAATACCGAGCTCACAATACCGATAGCAAGGGTATTTGCAAAGCCCTTAACTGAACTACTTCCGAGCTGGGAGAGAACCAAAGCTGCAATGATTGTAGTTATGTTTGCATCCATGACGGTCCAGAATGCTTTATCAAATCCTGCCTTAATTGATGCGACATCACTCTTGCCCAACCTTCGCTCTTCCTTGATACGCTCAAAGATGATGACATTGGTATCAACAGCCATTCCCAAGGTTAGGATAAGACCGGCAACGCTGGTCAAGGTCAGGGTGAAATTGAAAGCAGAGAGAATACTGATCATGAAGAACATATTCAGCAGCAATGCGAGGTCTGCAACCAGGCCACTAACGTGGTAGTAAGCAAACATCAAAATCATTACCAGAGCGAGTCCAACAGCAATAGCCTTCAAACCGGCAGATACGGCATCTTCACCAAGTGTAGCACCTACAGCCTGCTGACTGCTGACAATCAACTCGATGGGGAGCGCAGCGGTCCGCAGAACAATCGCAAGGTCAGCTGCTTCCTCGGAATTGAAACCGGAAATCTGCACATTGCTCCTGATCCCCTCATTGATGGTGGCCATAGCCTTTACCTTGCCATCCATCACTACTGCCATGGTGTCTCCAACATGGGTGGATGTCAGCTTGTAGAAGATATCTCCTCCAAGGCTGTCCAACTTGAAGTTGACAACTGGACGACCGGTGATTCCATCGGTTGCAGTGGTTGCACTCTCAAGGTGAATTCCGTCAAGCCCAATCTCCTCCTCGATCACTACATAACTTTCCAGCTCATCAATACCATACTCGTCACTGACATAATAGCCAGCGGCAATCTTGCCAGCAGGCAGGAATGAAGGCTGCTTCAGAGCACCGGTGTCGGTATAGACCTCAGAAGGATTCTCTGCATAATAAGCGTTCAACTCAGAGGTTAGTGTGTTGTCAACTATCTTAAAGACAAGGGAACCCTTGCCACGGAGAAAGGAGTTTACACGTTCTGGGTCTGCAGCACCGGGAATTTCAATGAGAATCTGGTCGTCACCTTGCAACCGGATGACTGGCTCACTAACACCAAACTGGTCAATACGTTTCTCAAGAATCTCGATATCTTGGTGAATTGCTTCAGAAATCTCAGCAGAAGAGGCGGCCTTGCCAATTTTTTCCTCATAGGCAGCAACATCAGCCTCCAACAGAATACTCATACCACCTTTAAGGTCCAAGCCCAGTTGCAAAGCCTTGTTTCCCAAAGCCTTCAGATCGAGCAATGAAGTACGATAGTAGGACTCGGCCGAATCGAACATATCCTGCTCGTTGTAGAACCCAGCAAACAATGCTTCAACAGTCCAATTCCGGGGAACTGAACGCTTCATCGCCTTGTAGTTTTCCTTTGCATACTCCTTCAAATAGGAGAATTCAGAAGGCAGGGCTGCCTGGGGGTCATCAGCGACCAACTCCTTGAGTGCACGGAGATCACGTGAAGCCTGTCCACGGGAATACTCCTTAATCTGTACATTTGAGCCTGTTGCAAGTTCTTTGGCGTCCTGTGGTACGAATCCATACCACGCAATCGTGGGATATAGGAAGAACCCGCACAACAAGACAACCAACAGAACGACCACCAGACGACTCCGTTTTTTCATGATACTCTCCAGATGTCTTTTATAGAATTATTTGTCTTTCTTCTCAGCTTCGGCGGAGACTTCCTCTACGGGAGCCTCAACACTCTCTTCAGGAGCAGAAACCTGCTCTTCCTTTTTGCTCTTCTTCTTGCTGGAAGCAGTTGCACCATCACCTTTTCTGTTTATGATGCTACTGATGGCATTTCTGGAGAACTCCATACGTGTGTTGTCGTCAACCTTGACCACCACGGTAGTCTCTTTCACCGCCACAACAGTTCCATGGATACCCCCGATGGAGACAACCTTATCCCCCTTCTTAATGGAGGAAAGCATCTCCTTGGTCTCCTTGTCCTTTTTCCTCTGCGGACGGATAATCAAGAAATAGAAGATAACAATAATGAGACCAAACGTAACAAAGGTCGTCATCATTGAACCGGTTGTTGAACCTGCGGCGCCGGCCGTTTCAGGGGCTGCCATAACACTAATCAATGAAAGCATTGGTAATCCTCACTTTGCATAAAATCGGATGCAGAAAAGAGGCGGAAGAAAACTTCGCATCCAATTTTCCAAGTACCGGTTAAAGTAGCACGTTCGCTACCCACTAGTCAAGTTTCAGCATCAAAAGCCATAAGACGCAAAAAGGGTCGCCAGAAAGCGACCCCTCATGCAGGCTCTGGGACTACATCATCCCGCCCATCCCTTCAGGCCCTGGAGCTGCAGGAGCTGCAGGCTCTGGGATATCGGTAACAACACACTCGGTGGTTAGGATCAAAGAAGCAATCGATGCAGCATTCTGCAAGGCACTTCTGGTGACCTTCACCGGGTCGATGATACCACTCTCAGACATGTTTACCCACTTGTCGCTTTCAGCATCATAGCCAATACCCGGCTTCTCATGCTTACACTTGTCGGCAATAAGTGAACCATCAAGCCCGGCATTCTGGGCAATCTGGCGAATCGGCTCCTCAAGAGCACGGCGAACAATCTTGTATCCAACCTGTTCATCTTCAGTGAACTTGGAGATATCCATCTTGTCCATTACCTGAACTGCCTGGATGAGTGCAACACCACCACCTGGGATGACGCCTTCCTCAATAGCTGCACGAGTAGCGGAAAGCGCATCCTCAACACGATGCTTCTTCTCTTTCAGCTCAACTTCTGTAGCAGCACCGACATTCAGAACGGCAACACCACCGGCGAGTTTAGCCAAACGTTCTTGAAGCTTCTCGCGGTCATAATCACTGGTAGTATCCCCAATCTGGGCCTTGATCTGTGCAATACGATCCTTGATGTCACTCTGCTTTCCGTTTCCGTTGATAATCGTGGTATTCTCTTTCTCAACCTTAACGGTCTTTGCCCGTCCAAGCTGGGAAAGGTCAGCATTCTCAAGCTTCAGACCGAGCTCTTCACTGATGACCTCGCCACCAGTAAGAATAGCAATATCCTCAAGCATTGCCTTACGACGATCGCCGAACCCAGGAGCCTTCACAGCAACTACATTCAAGATGCCACGGACGCTGTTAACAACCAATGTTGCAAGAGCTTCCCCATCCACATCCTCTGCGATGATGAGCAAAGGCTTGCTTGCCTGGGCAACTTTCTCGAGCACAGGAAGCAATTCTTTCATGTTGCTGATCTTCTTGTCATAAATAAGAATAAAGGGATCATCAAGAAGAGCGGTCATGGTGTCACGGTTGTTGCAGAAATATGCAGAGAGATACCCACGATCGAACTGCATTCCTTCGACGAAATCAGTGGTGGTCTCAATGGTCTTGGACTCTTCAACGGTGATTACTCCGTCCAGACCAACCTTCTCCATTGCATTGGCAATCTCATCACCAATGGTGCGATCATTGTTTGCACTGATGGAAGCCACCTGTGCTATCTCTTCCTTGTCCTTGATCATCTTGGCCTGTTTCTTGATTTCGGCAACGGCATCAGCTACAGCCTTGTCGATACCACGGCGAATACCCATTGGATTCACACCTGCGGCCACACTTTTCATGCCTTCCTTGATAATGGACCAGGCAAGAACGGTTGCGGTGGTGGTACCATCACCTGCAACATCATTGGTCTTGGTTGCGACTTCCTTGAGAAGTTGAGCGCCCATGTTTTCAAACGGATTCTCCAGCTCGATTTCGCGTGCTACAGAAACACCATCCTTCGTGACAGTCGGAGCACCGAACTTCTTGTCGAGAACAACCAGGCGACCTTTCGGGCCAAGCGTTGCCATTACTGCGCGAGAGATCTTTTCAACACCAGCCACTAGGGACTTGCGTGCCTCTTCATTGAACTGCAATTGTTTTGCCATACTATATATCCTCACTTAAAGAATATGTGGTGCGATTACACATAGTAGACCGCTTTTGGCCTACCGACATGTAAAATACAAAGAAAAATGCGGAGAAGCAAGTAAAAAATACAGATTACCCTATTATCAGGGTCAGCGACATGCCAAACAGGGCTGAAGCCACATTGCTCAGCAGATTCACAACATCATTATCAACCCAACGAATCCCTCGTTCGAGAGGAAGAATCCTTCCATCCACAACTGCATGCTCGGTGATACGGTCATTGACCTCATCATAGTAATGGGCTTGGACTGTTGCCCCAAGGACGCTATCAAGCAAACATCCAAAAAAGGAACTCAGCGCTATAACCGAGACATACAGAACACTTTTCCCTGTGACAGGAAGAAAACACCCCCATACACAAAGCGCAATCAGTATTGCTCCCAACAACCCACTGGCAAGGCCAAGGGGGCTTACCGCACCGCTGAGACCTGGAGTCATGGACCGTCCAGTGAGAATGGAAACAGGTTTTGTCTTGGAAAGAATCCCAACCTCACCTGCAAAAGTATCACTTGCGGCCTCCCCCACCGAGGCGCCAAACATAACCAAGAAAGGGATGGAGGGATCTAGTGCATAGAGCAGGGCACTGACCAGCGCCATCAGCCCATTGGCATAGACCTGGGAAGCGTCACGCCTACCACCCTTCTTATGAATTTTCATTACATCGAAGGCTATGGAACGCTTCGCAATCTTTCCCAATACCCCGGCAGAAATAAAGAAAAGCAAAAGGGTAGCCAACCCACCAAAACCCAATATCCAGGTGGTGCCAAACCCAACAAGGAAAGCAGCAACAGCCCCACCTAGAGTGAGCTGTTTGGTAAAATAACTTGAAATCGCCACCACGGCCATGATACCAACCAAAACCCAAAAAGCAAAGGGAAGTGCAAAAAAGAATGTATTGAACAGTGATGCGAGCGACCCAGTTGGAGGTACAAGATTCGCATAATCAATCATAGCAACACTCCTAGAATCAGTACTGCCGAAAAGGGGACTGTAATATTGTCCAAGCCAAGCGGGGTAAGTGCCTCCGCTGCTGCTGCAACGAGCCCAACCACCAAGGATATCCCCAGGACAGCGGGAAATGAGAGCGCAGAGAAAAAGCCCAATCCGATGAGAGCGACCAATGTACTGACAGAAGCCATGGTCAAGGTACCTGCCCAGCTCTTAATCATACCGGGGACCGGCAACTTCTTCTTTCCCCACTTGGAACCTACCAAGGCAGCGAGCCCATCACCATAGCCCATGACGAACACAGCAATACTACAAACCAGAGTGGAGACAACCCCTTGATACTGTAGTATGACTAGAAGGAGGAGGGTAACGGGGAAATAGATCAGCCCATAGTTCCGCCTCTTGTCATCCATTCCAAGGGATTTGCCCCAGTCAAGGAAGGTGAACAAGCTGTTCAGGATGATGAAGAGAATTGGGCCGATAACAGCAAAGGAAAGTGAAGTAAAAAATTGTACTTCAATGAACCACCAATTCGAAACACCAATATGTACGAACTTGCGCATCGCCTCACTGGAGATTGAAGCGTACCGCTTCAAGATAATTCCTACCAAGATGATGAGCGCCAAAAAAGAAAATGATAGTGCCAACCCAAGTATATTGTTATCCATAACCGACATCATGCTGAGAATATTCGATAAATGCAAGAACCCCTTGGCTTGCAGGAGGCAATTTATCCTTTTGGGTGCGTGTGATAATTGACAGCTAAAATGGGCCGTGATACCGTTTGAGTGCTTTCGGTTTTGTGTTGCAGCTGATACGTAATTCCTAAATGTTCGCACGCGTGCGTTACTGAATCGCTCCCGCAGACAGGTAAGAGTTCAAGACTGCGCCACATGAAGCAATATTGAATGACAGGCTCTGCCTGTGAAGGATGCTTTGAATGGCCAAGAAAATTTATGTCGGAAACATGAGTTACCGGACAACCGAAGAAGAACTTCGGGACCTGTTCGCACAGTACGGTACTGTACTCAGTGCCAATATCATCATTGACCGCGAAACCCGACGCCCCAAAGGGTTCGCCTTCGTGGAAATGGAAGAGGATGCATCTGCCGATGCTGCGATATCCGAGCTGGATGGCAAGGATTTCGGTGGGCGAAACCTTCGTGTAAATGAAGCAATCGCAAAACCCAGACCGGCACACGGCAGTTATCACCACTAAGCCAAACCACCATGATTCAGTAACGGGAACGGAGCCAAAATGGCTCCGTTTTTTTAGTCTGGTAGGTTACCCCATCACGTGTAACTTCTGAGGTGAACATCTGATAGGGACGAACCCACAAGTAATTACTGTCATTTGGGCGGTACAGCACCATGGTGGAGAGCAATTCACTCTCAATGACCGTGTCCACCACTTGGTACAAGCCTCCCTTGAAATGAAAGGTATCAATACCTCAGGGCAAGCCCTGGACTCAGGAGGCGTTGCCTCCTTTTCCGCCCCAAAGGACGAGGTATCTCACCTTGCTTTCCCGGCACTCGCCCCAGAGAGGAACCTTCCTTCTGATTCCTTTCCTCTCGCTCCGTTGGGGAATGACGATACCATCCCCTTTGTATCTGCTGGGGAACTACCATGCCCCACCGCCTCCACCGCCAAAACCGCCGCCAGAGAATCCACTGGAGCCAAACGAGGAGTGGATGGGGGATCGAGAACCACTCTTTGCCTGTGCATATACTGCCTTTTCCATGACACTGGTATGCATCCTATGGCTTAGTGCACTATAGAACAGTGCATTTCTAATCGGCCGGTTCCCCATATACCACTGCGGCTCAGCGAGCGCTATTTTTGCGAACTTTTTTGCCCAGACATCTTCCAACCCAAGCACGATAGCATAGCTGAGGACGTGGTAGAACAGTGATGGGTCGCTGTCGATCATCATTTTCAGCTTGTCCATTTCCACCTTGCTTATGAATTCGCGATATCCCACAATCTCCTCAAGTTTCTTCTGGGCATACGTACTGCGTTTTCCTGTAACGATGGCCAGGAATCCGAGATACGCAGGAATAGCAACAAGGAATAACGCCATGACTACCGAGTAGAAGACACCATGTCCAAATACGGAATTCATGAACAAAAAAGCAAATCCAAAGAGGACGATTGCCGAGACACCAAGCAGGAAAAACTTGAATCCCTTCTTGAAAGCGGAAGAAGTCTCCCAGATGGCATTGAGGCGACTGGCAACCAAAGCAAAAACGCCAAGGCTGGAGAAGCCAACTACCAAGAACACCACCGTTTCAGTGCCAATGTAGGATATTGTAGAGGCAATCGCCAACATAACTACCGAGAGGGCACCATACAACATGGCAGCAATACGCTTGCGTTCTGCCTTTCCATCCCTAAGCTCCCGCTCTCCCTTGAAATAGGAACGAACCTCCGTTTTTGCCTTCTCAAGATCTTTGCTGAAAGTCCCTTTCTCCAACTGTTTGAGCGTCACTTCTGTACCATCCCCACAGGCAAACAGTGCAGAAAACAGATGTTTTTCGTGTGCCTTGGTGGTAGCGGGCTCCTTGATCTTGGTAAAGGTGAACTCCTTCTTGCTGAGTTCGCTGATGGTCAAGCAACCTTGGTCTGCCCAGTAGAAAATCATGCTGGTTAGATCTTTGTTATCAACTACCCCATCGGCCAAATAACCCACTTCCATCGGAGAAAGATCCTCTGGAGGATCAAAACGCACTACAGGAACAAAGAGCTCCTCTTTTCCATAGCGGCGGAAAAGGAATGTAGCATGCACTGTGGCAGCAAATGCAACCAAGATGGCAAAGATTGATGCAGGAATGGTGAAATCTATAAAAGGGCGCACATCAGAATAGTATCCCTCATCCATCTGCACCCGTAGGGTAAGTGCTTCTCCTGGGTACAGGTCATTCGCTTCCCCTGTTATTGTTTTTCCATCAGCACTAATGGAAAAACTTCCACGTTGTGCAGTGGATCCATATGTTCCCCCGGTAAGAAAGACCAGGGAACGATCAATAGGTTTGGGTAAGTTCACGGTAAAGGAAACATGCTGTATGGGAGCTTGCCACCCTACCCCTACAATATTGTAGTAAAACTCATCATATTCATCGTTTCTGTCGTCACCGATGGCGTAGTCATACCTGATCTGGTACTCCTGGATACCTGTCACTGTCCTGTTCTCCGATCCAAGACGGAACGTGGCATACCCAGAGGAAACCGAGTCCCTAACAATCGGCACGTTGGCCTCAAGGTTGGTGAGCTTCACGTTCTGTCGACCAAAGAGAACCGGTATTTCCCGGTAGATACCATGTCGAGGAGAAGAGAAATCAACAACAATGTGTTCCTGCACTGCGTAACTATTATCCAGTCTTACATCAACTTGTAAATCATATGACTCAAATTGATAGTCCACTGCAGGCAATAGCACCAGAGTGAAAGAGACAACCCATAGCAACAACAGTGGTTTTTTTACCATTAAAACTTCACCTCTACACGAGCTCTGGCCTCCTCCTCGATTTCCAAATAGGGTTTCTTAGAGAAATGTGCCATGGAAGCTATGATCGAAGAAGGGAATACCTCACAAATGGTGTTCAATTGCTTGATAATGGCGTTGTAGTACTTACGAGCGCCCAACAATTGTTCTTCAATCTTCTGCAGCTGAGCTTGGAGGTCCAAAAATCCTTGGTTTGCCTTCAAGTCAGGATATGCCTCACTGAGGGCAAACAGAGATTTAAGGGTGGAACTGAAGGCATTATTTGCCTCATTCTTGTCTACCATTCCCGTTGCATTCATCGCCATATTCCTTGCCTCAATGACCTTTCGCAACGTCTCTTCCTCATGCTTGGCATACCCTTTCACCGTCTCAACAAGATTAGGTACTAGGTCATAGCGCTGTTTAAGGTGGGCATCAATTGCCGACTCTGCTTCTTCAGCCTGATTTCGTAGCCGAACGTACCGGTTATAGATACTAATCCCATACAAGACAAGCAGAAGCACCACTGCAATCAATAGATAGGCAATTGTCATACAATCCTCTCCTTACTCCATACTAATGTGTAGCATGCAATATGCGGAAGCTCCGGTCAAGAGTTCGACAAAAAGAAGCTATGAAGCTTGCAATGGAAGCGATTGTACTGTATCTTTATTCGTGTAAAACGCATAAATATTCCATTCCAGGAGAATCCAAACCATGAGGGAACGACACAACCGGTTGGCGGTCGTCAAAGAACTTATCAAGAATAATAGGATCGACAACCAGGATACGCTGCTGGAGATGCTTAAAACCGAGGGGTATACAGTTACACAGGCTACGTTATCCCGCGATTTGAAGATGCTCAAGGTCGGAAAAATTTCCGACGGTTGGTCAGGCTACTACTATAGTTTGCCGGAAAATGACTTAATCAGTGAATCAGAGAAGAGCTACATTCAAGATGTACGAAGAGGAATCCTGTCCATAGAATTTTCAGGAAACTTCGGTGTCATCAAGACCAGACCGGGACATGCCAATTCGGTCGGTATTGCCTTGGATGTGCTGGCAATCCCTGAGATTCTTGGAACCTTGGCCGGTGATGACACCATCTTTGTCATCCTCCGAGAAGGGATGACCAAGGAAGATCTGCAGGAGAGCTTCAAGACACGCATCCCCGACATAGAAGAGTAATCATACCTTGCCTAGAAACGCCCCTCCGCTTACAATGGAGGGGCTTTCATCTACCATAAGGAGCAACCACAATGACATACAAAAATCTCGATACAAGTACGGCTTTCAAAACTCTGGGAGCTCTCGAGGCAAGTGACCTAAGACAAGTCCTGAATCCTGAGCGCATCAAAACCTACCAGGTCAAAGCCAGTGATACACTGATGTACAACTATGCGGCAATGCCAATTGATGAACACCATCTTTCGGTCCTACAACAGTTGAGTGACGAACTCCAACTTACCCAGAAGTACCAAGCGCTCGTTGATGGAAACGTCATGAATACCGGAGAGAATCGCCTTGTGCTGCACCATCTCACCCGTGGCCAAGTAGGAAAAACTGTAGAAGCTGACGGTGAAGACAAAGGAGCTTTCTACCGAGAGCAACTTTCCAGGATCAAGACCTTTTCCGATGCAGTTCGAAGTGGAACCATTGTAGGTTCAACGGGAAAACGGTTTACCACCGTTGTCCAGATAGGAATCGGGGGAAGCGACCTAGGGCCAAGAGCCATCTATCTGGCCTTGAAGGGGTGGTGTACAAGAGAGGGTATTGAGCAGTTGAATGCCCAATTCATCAGCAATGTCGACCCTGATGATGCACAGGCTGTAATCGAACAGCTAGATTTGGAGCGTACGCTCTTCATCTTGGTTTCCAAGAGTGGGACGACACTGGAAACTCTGACCAACCGAGATTTGGTCATTGAAGCCATCAAGAAAAGTGGCATTACAGGAATAGACCCTTCTGCCCATATGGTTGCAGTAACCAGCAAGAGCAGTCCACTTGCATCCTCATCCTCTGTACTCGATGCCTTTTTCATCGATGACTATATTGGAGGAAGGTACAGCTCCACCAGTGCAGTAGGGGCTGTCATTCTCTCCTTGGCCTACGGCTTCGAAACGGTACAGTTGTTCCTTGAGGGTGCCCATCAAGCTGACTTGGCAGCACAATCCCCAAAAATCAGCGAAAATGCTGCCTTGCTTGATGCACTGCTCGGTGTCTACCTGCGCAACGTCCTTCACTATCCCAGTACTGCCATTCTACCCTACTCACAGGCATTGAGCCGCTTCCCAGCACACTTGCAACAACTTGACATGGAGAGCAATGGAAAGCATGTAAACCGTGATGGTGAGACACTCTCCTATCCCACCGGACCTGTTATTTTTGGCGAGCCTGGGACCAATGGACAACACTCCTTCTACCAGTTGCTGCACCAAGGGACCGATATCGTTCCTCTGCAGTTCATTGGATTCTCTGTTTCCCAGTATGAGAAGGATATTCAGGTGGAAGGTTCGAGCAGCCAAGAAAAGCTCAATGCCAATCTGGTCGCCCAGATTGTAGCCTTTGCACGTGGAAAGGATGATACGAATCCTAATAAGCAGTTCTGTGGAAACCGACCAAGCAGCTTGCTCTACGCAAAACAGCTTAACCCTTCGGTCTTGGGTTCCTTGTTGGCACACTATGAGAATAAGGTGATGTTCCAAGGATTCATCTGGAATCTCAATAGTTTCGACCAGGAAGGGGTCCAATTGGGAAAGGTACTCGCAACCAAGGTTCTCAATGGCTGTGAAGGAGACGAGGTACTCGAATCCTTTATCGGCCTTCTGTAACACATCCTCTCCTCGGCCCCCGATTGGGGGCCGAATTATTCCTCACGTATCCTGCTTGCCTATGAAGGAAGAGATAAGTACTATTGTTATAAACTCAACAATAAAGTGTGAAGATTGAAAAAAGAACAACGACAGATCGGCCATACAATGAAAGGTATCAATACCCCAGGGCAGCCCTGGACTCAGGAGGCGTTGCCTCCTTTTCCGCCCCAAGGGACGGGGTATCTCACCTTGCTTTCCCGGCACTCGCTCCAGAGAGGAACCTTCCTGCTGATTCCTTTCCTCTCGCTCCGTTGGGGAATAAAGACACTCTCACAGCTCCTCCAGGGGAGCATGACGACGATGGTGAACCTTGAAGATGAGTGCAACGGCACTGTTGTGCAAAGTCGCCTTCTTGGGTATTTCGCTCATTATAAGAAAATCTGTTTACTGCAAAGCGAATTGCAACAGCAATTGAGTATCCATCGTTCAACCATAGCCAATATGCTCAAGGGAATGGAACGAGATGGCTTAATCCTGAGGAAAGGAACGGAAGAAGCAGGTGGTCCTGAGAGAGACAGCAATGATTCAATGCCCTAGAAAAGAACAACGAGCGCAGTTCTTCACAATTACTGATCAAATCAGAAGGAATTTGGAAATAATATGTTTGCAGAACTACGAAAACTGACAGTAGGATATCGGCGTCCAACCATCCTCACTATGGTATTTGTTACTTTGGAAGTAATCATGGATGTCATTATTCCCTTTCTCATGGCGTTTCTCATAGACCGAGGTATTGATGCAGGGAATTTTGATGAAATCCTCAAATGGGGTCTCTTGCTCCTTCTCTGCGCATCAGTAGCACTCCTTTTTGGGGTACTCTCAGGCCACTATGCTGCTAAAGCATCTACTGGATTTGCAAAGAATGTACGAAAGAAACTGTACCATCACACACAAGATTTCTCATTTTCCAATATCGACAAATTTTCTACCAGCAGCCTGGTGACCCGACTTACCACCGACGTCACCAATGTACAGCGTGCTTATCAGATGATCATCCGAATAGCAGTACGCAGTCCGGGCATGCTTGTGTTTGCCTTCTTTATGGCGGTGTCCATAAACAAGACCTTGAGCTTGGTATATCTCGTCGCACTCCCGCTGCTGGCTATTGGGCTCTTCTTCCTGATCAAGGCTGCCTACCCCATCTTTACTCGGGTATTCAAGACCTATGATCGGCTCAATACAGTGGTTCAGGAAAATATCCGGGGAATCAGGGTGGTTAAATCATTTGTCAGGGAAGCATATGAGGTACAGAAGTTTGGTGTTGTATCTACTGACATCTATAATGATTTCAGCAAGGCCGAGAAAATCATCGCCTATAGCAGTCCCCTGATGCAGGGGATGATGTACCTCAGCCTCCTTTCTATCAGCTATATTGCAGCCCGATTGATTGTCTCCTCCTCCATGACCGCAGGGGAGTTGATGAGCTTCATCACCTACACTTCCCAGATTCTCATGAGCCTGATGATGCTCTCCATGGTTGTGGTTATGATTACCATCAGCAGGGCCTCCGCAGTACGAATTGAGGAAGTTCTTACCGAACAGAGTGATCTGGCTGAGCAAAAGGATGCTATCACCAAAGTAGCCGACGGTTCGGTTTCTTTTTCCCATGTCTACTTCAGTTATACCAAAACCAAGGAAAAGTGTTGTCTCTGTGACATCAACCTCGATATTGCCAGTGGACAAACCATCGGCATCCTAGGACCTACCGGTAGTGCGAAAAGCTCCCTCGTCCAGTTGATTCCACGACTGTATGATACCTTCAGCGGTTCGGTAAAGGTTGGAGGGGTGGATGTACGGGACTATACACTGGAAAGTCTTAGGAAGGAGGTCGGCATGGTACTGCAGAAGAACCTTCTTTTCAGTGGGACCATAGCAGAAAATCTTCGTTGGGGTAATGAACATGCTAGTGATGAGGAGCTGAGATGGGCTTGCCGCATTGCCCAGGCCGATGGATTCATACAGCAATTTCCAAATGGATATGAGACCTACATTGAACAGGATGGATCCAATGTATCTGGAGGGCAGAAACAGAGGCTGTGCATTGCACGGGCATTGCTTAAGTATCCAAAAATCCTCATATTTGATGACTCAACCAGCGCTGTTGACACCAAAACAGATGCTGCCATCAGGGAAGGCTTGCTGCATGAGCTACCTGAAACCACGAAAATTATTATTGCGCAGCGAGTAACCTCGGTAATGGATGCTGACAAGATCATCATGCTCGATGATGGAAGAATTCACGATGTAGGTACCCACCAAGAGCTGATGGATCATTGTTCCCAATACAAGGAGATGTATTGCAGCCAGATGCATAAGGAGGAACGAGCATGAACAAGCCAAACTCCAAAATGCTTACATTCGATTGGCCAACCTTGAAACGTCTTTTCACCTACATCTTTGTACCATACAAGCTACGCTTTCTCGTTGTCTTGGTCTGTATCCTTGTCAGTGCTCTTGCATCAGTTGCGGGATCATTATTCCTGCGAATCTTGATCGATACCTATATCGTACCGATGGCACAAAACCCTGAAACCGCCTCCTTTGCCCCGCTGATACAGGCACTTCTGGTGATGGCAGCGATTTATGCTGCAGGTGTCATTGCAACATTTATGTACAACCGTTTGATGATCACCATAGCCCAAGGAACCTTGAAAACTCTTCGTGATGGAATGTTCATCCATATGCAGAAGCTTTCAATCAAGTTCTTCGACACCAAATCCCACGGGGATCTGATGAGTCTGTATACCAACGATACTGATACACTCAGGCAGATGGTAAGTCAATCAATCCCGAACTTCGTCAACTCAATCATCACGGTATTGGCTATCTTCTTTGCCATGCTTTTTACTAGCTGGCAACTGACACTGGTTGTCCTATTCTCACTTGCGATAATGCTGAAAATCTCCTCTTTTGTTGCAGGAAAAAGTGGCGCACACTTTGTTGAGCAACAGAAGTCAATCGGAAAAACCAACGGCTATATAGAAGAGATGATCAATGGACAGAAGATCATCAAGGTCTTCACCTATGAGCAGAAAGCCAAAGAACGCTTTGATGTATTGAATGAAGAAATGAACAACCATGCATTCAATGCAAACCGGTTTGCCAACATACTCATGCCGATTATGGGCAACATCAGTTACATCCAGTACGTCCTGGTCGCAATTGTTGGAGGAATATTGGCAATTAATGGCATAGGGGCATTAACCCTGGGAATCATCGCTGCCTTCCTTCAGTTAAGCAGGACGATCAACATGCCAATCAACCAGATGGCGAACCAACTGAATGCCGTCGTGATGGCACTGGCAGGAACCAAACGTATCTTCGCCTTGCTTGATGAGGAACCGGAAGGAGACGAGGGATTCATCACCTTGGTCAATCTCTCAGAGACAGGGGAAGAGACACCTGAGAGAAATGAACGGTGGGCTTGGAAAGATCCCCGTACAGGAACACTCACTGAGTTGAAAGGTCAGGTCTCCCTCACCGGTGTAGACTTTGGGTACACCGAAGAGACCTTGGTGCTCAAGAACATTACCATTCACGCAGAACCTGGGCAGAAAATCGCCTTGGTCGGTGCTACCGGTGCTGGCAAGACCACCATCACTAATCTGATCAATCGCTTCTACGATATTGCTGATGGTAAGATTCGCTACGATGGAATCAATATCAACAAGATATGCAAGGCTGATCTACGACGCTCACTGGGTGTAGTACTGCAGGATGTTCATCTCTTCAGTGGAACGGTCATGGATAACATCCGCTATGGCAATCTGGAAGCAGGCGATGAAGAGGTGATCAAGGCAGCAAAATTGGCCAATGCCGACTCCTTCATTGCACACCTTCCCCAAGGGTATCAAACGCAACTCAGCGGCGATGGTTCCACGCTCTCGCAGGGACAGCGACAGCTCATCTCCATTGCACGTGCCATTGTGGCCGACCCCCCTGTCCTCGTGCTTGATGAAGCAACCAGCAGCATCGATACCCATACAGAGGAAGTGGTTCAGAAAGGGATGGACGCCCTCATGGAAGGCAGAACGGTATTTGTTATCGCCCACCGGCTCTCGACCATTCACAACGCCGATGTCATCATGGTGTTGCAAATGGGAGAAATCATTGAGAGGGGAACCCATGCAGAGCTCATGGCTCTTGGGGGTCAGTACTACCGTCTCTATACTGGTGTTTTTGAACTGGAGTAGGCCACCAAGACAATACCTGCAACTACCAAGGGAAGTGCCAAAAGATATTGCAAACGGAAAATCGACTCTCCTAAGAACAATGCAGAAAGAAATGTTCCTGCTACAGGTATAAGGAAATAGAATACCGTGATGGAACTCACTTTGTTGTGTTGAAGCAACATTGTCCATATGGAGAATGTAATTGCACTCAGCGAAGCCATATACAACAACAAGACATATCCTGCAAGCGTACTGGTGGGAAAGGATGCTCCCTGTGTCAATGCCAGTGCGAGCAAGATGAGACCACCAAGGAAGAGTTGCATGCTGGTAAGTAGTACCGAATCTATCCTCCTGCTTACCCGTTTGCTGTACAGTGCCCCTGCACTGGTGAGAAAGGCAGCAATTACCACGAATCCCTCTCCTTTTAAGGAGAAAGTAATCCCCAGATTGGGCTCAAAGTTCACCATGACCACCGATAAGAACCCTAGTAAGATACCTAAGCCCTTCCTCTTATTGATGTGGTCATTTGCATATACCCAGTGTGCAAGCAATGCACTGAAAAATACTGAAGAGGAGCTCAGAATCGAACTCTTGGCACCGGTGGTATAGGAGACTCCAATGTAGAAAAAGATAGAATAAATGGCAGTCTGTAACAATCCAAGCATGAGAATCTGAACCCAAGACTTGCCCTCCAATGTCCTGAAGCGTTGTTTCTCTCCTTGTTGGAAAAATCTGAAGAGCAGTACGAGTAGTCCGGCAAACGTGAACCGAAGACCTGCAAATGCCACCTTTGCAGCAGTATCATCAGGACCAACCAGGAACAATTCATACCCCAACTTTATTGAAGGATAGGCACTACCCCATAGGATTGCGCAGAGACTGGCAAGCAGGGAAGCGATCAAGGGACGGCTCAAGGGTGACGGTTTCAATGGTTGCATGGGGGAAGCTCCTTACAAAAAATCGCCAATTCCTGTAGGGAACCAGTACGGTAGCTGGCAGTTGATTTATTGGTACTGTTTATCAAGCAATCAGTAACCAGATACACCTCCATACCCAAGGTCTGGGCAACCATATCTTCTTCAACATCGTTGCCGACCATAAGACAAGAAGAAGCTTCCTTTCCAATCTGCTGTAGTATCTGACGGTAGTATCCGAGATTTGGCTTGGCATGGTGAAAATCTTCATAGGTGGTCACCAAAGAGAATTGAGACGAATCCAGGCTTGCCCAATCAATGCGTGCTTTGGTTCCCTGCCAAGGAAAGAGCGGAGTGGTGGCCAGTACGACGGTGTACCCTTTCTCCTTCACCTCATGCACAATCTCCCTTGCCAATGGGGAGGGAGTTGCATGACGCTTCAAGAAACCAAACTCATGTTCATAGAATGAAGCAAAGCGTTCATTGAATTCTTCTGCATCGATTCCACTGACCTCTTCGAAGACCAGGTCGAATCGTTCCTTGTTTGTTAAGGTTCCATCATTCTGGACCATGGCGGTAATACCGCTCTGCAATGCAATGGCAAGCATCTCAGATGCATAGCCAAGGTCCTGTCCCTTTCTCACAAAACGAGAGAAGTAGTCTTGGATGAATTGATCTTGATCAAGCGGCAACAAGGTGCCATCAAGGTCAAAGAGTATTGTATTGATAGGTTGTTGTGTCATTGTTCGCAGATGATACGCTCTTTACAGGAAGGCGTCAATGAATAGAAAAACCCCCCAGGGAAAAGGAGGTTAAACCCTAGGGGGAACAAAAGGAGGTTAGAAAAAATCCGATTTCGTTGCTAACCGACCCAACGGGTGCAGAAGCATGTCGTTCTCTTTCTGAAACAGACAATAGTACATAACTAATATTTTAATCAAGAGGGTTTTTAAAGTTTTTACATTTTTTTAATTTTCCTTTTGATTACTGGATAGTAAGTTATGCTACTAGCTTTCAATCTTTCTAAAAATTATCCAAGGTTTGAAAAAATCCTTTACATACTGTCTTTAAAATGTATCGAATGACGCACGTACAGATTGTAAGCTTGGAAAAGCAAAGCCTTACTCTCCTGGTACAAGTTTCTTGCCTAGTCGAAGTTGAAGTTCTTCATCGACAGTGGTTGGCGGGTATTCTCCAGCACATCTCTCCATAAAGAGCCTTCCAGATCCACATGATTGCGGCTGGAGACTGCCAAGCTGATTGGTAAGTGAATAAAGCGGTTGTGAAGCAGCCCAATCAAGGCTTGGGTCTTTCCTGCCATTGCAGCATGAACGGCATGAGCACCAAGACGAGCACAGTAAATCGAATCATAGGAATCGGCAGAAGCACTGCGGATGATATAGGAAGGATCAATGTACTTAACATTGGTCTCAATACCCTCTTTCTTGAAATACTCGATGATCTTTTCCTTGAGAAATACTCCGATATCATGGTACTTCACATTCCCTGATGCATCCTTTTCTCCAGTTTCAGGAACCAAATCCTGCCCTGCTCCCTCACTGACCAGAATGACCGCATGGCCACGGTCCAGCACTCTTCTCCTGAGATGCTCAAGCAATCCATTAGGACCATCCAGGTCAAACGGATTCTCGGGAATCAGACAAAAGTTCACATCACTCTGGGCAAGGGCAGTCTGGGCGGCAATGAACCCTGATTCACGCCCCATCACTTTTACAAGGCCTATACCATGGACGGAGTTCTTCGCTTCCACATGGGCACTACGGACCACAGGTACAGCCATCTGCACTGCAGTATCCACCCCGAATGAGCTCTGGATGAACGAGAGATCATTGTCGATGGTCTTTGGGATTCCAATGATTGAAATCTTCAATCCCCGCTTCTTGACCTCTTCATAGATTTCCCATGCACCTCTGAGCGTCCCATCCCCTCCAACAGTGACAAGAATATTGATATTCAGTCGCTCAAGGGAGTCAACTATCTCTTCAACCTGCTTGCCCCCACCACGAGCGGAACCAAGGATTGTACCACCTTTCTCCTGGATGTCATCAACAACATCCGGGTCGAGGGGCATCAAAGGCCAGGGGCTGTTCTCGAGCAGACCCTGATAGCCAAACCGAATACCACTGATCCTCCGGACCCCGTAGCGGTACCAAAAACAACGTACCACAGCCCTGATTACATTATTCAAGCCTGGGCAGATTCCGCCGCAGGTAGCGATGGCAGCATGCACATGGGCAGGATTAAAATAAATCTTTGAACGAGGACCTGCAAGTTCTACAGTCTCTTCATGCCGTGGAACGGGATGTCCATCCTTATCAATATCCGTGTCGATGCCATACAGAATATGGTCACTATCATCCACATAATCTGCCTGCCCATCGTTCTGGGTTGAGCTCATGATAATCGGGGAGGAAATTTTCGCTACTCCCAGACTAGGTATGGAGAAATCCATTTTCTTATTCATTACACCTCGCCTCCATGTTCATCATATTCTTCAAGCAGCAAACCCAGTTCTTTCTTGAACAGGGAAAAAGGAGAAGAAAGGCTCCCTTTGGCCTGCTTGTTGAATTGTCGATATAATGCAAGGAACTGTACAGCAAACTCCGTCAGTGTCGCACCTTCACGACTCGCTCCACCTTTTCGTCGATTGAGAACAGGAACTCCAAGACCTTTTTCCAGATGCTGGACCATTGCAAACGCCTTGGAGTAGGAGATGCCCAAAGCAGAAGCTGCCTTGCGCAACGAGTTCTGTTGCTCAACTTGCTCGAGCAGCCACAACACCCCGATTCCCATAAATTTATTGCCTTCCTCATCGACGAGGTAGAGCTTCGCTTTTAGTTCCATGCTTCTCCTGCCGCCTGGTACACAACATCTACCAGTTCAGCTATTCTATCACATTCTACTGAACAATAGGCAAGTCTAAGCGTAACATCGGCGATATTGATGCACCCTACCTGATAGGTATCGAGTAAATGCCTGCGAAGTTGCTCGGCACTCCCCTTGCAATCAAAAGCCATGAAGTAACCACTATTGAACGGATGCGGCTTGAGCAAATCACTACCCTCGTGCTTCTTCAATGCTTCCTTGAGTGTACGGTAGCGCTTCTCCATCTCAATCTTGGCAGCTTGCTTGTCTGCCTCATAGTGCTTTCCAGAGCGCATTGCCTTGAGCAGAAGGCTCTGTCCAGGGCGGTCACAGTTGGAAACAGTACTCCTGATGATGCCCAAGGTCTTTTTGTTCAAGGCATCGTACTGTTCTTCATTCAGATTCTTGCTCCCGTAGGTGATGAATCCAATACGGAATCCCCAGACCATCTCTTCCTTGGTAGCGGCATCACACTTGACCGCGAAAATATTGGGGTGAGCATCACAAAGGAGTGCAAACAAACTCTGGGTAGCCGAGTCTTCCTCAAAAAAGAGGCCAAAATAGGCATCATCACTGAGCACCATCAGCTGCATACCCTCTTCTGCAAGCGAAACAAGGGTGTCTGCAATGGCCTGCATCTCTGTCTTGGTTGGAGTATACCCGGTCGGGTTGTTCGGGAAGTTGAGTAAAATACGTGCCTTTCTCTCTGGAATTGCAGCAAGTACCTCGCGCATTCCCTTCACATTGAACCCCCCTTCTGGGGTATACAGATCAAAAGTCTTGATTGAAGCGTTCGTCTGATGGGCAAAAATCAGCTCATAGTTGTCCCAAGCAAGGTTGGGAATCACCAAAGTGTCCCCTTCCTGGACAAAAAGCTGAGCCATCAGCTGCAGGCCATGAGTCAACCCGGAGGTAACAACCGGAAGGCTGAATGTCTTTCCCTGCAGGCTGGGGTTCTTGACGACCATCTGTTCTTTCCACAATGCCCTGAGGGCGGGATCTCCCCCACCGGGTGCATAGGAAAATAATTCGGAGGGTTTGAAGGCGTTCTCAGTAAACTGATGGTAAATGTCTGACAAATACATCGGTTGCCCCCCGGATGTAGCCATCCCGATAGTGGCATTGAACCGAGTGGCTTTTTTGCCGGCTTCGGCGCTTTGGGCGACAATTCCCTTGGGGAAAAACATCCTTCGTCCTACGTCGGAGAGCATTGCGTCCACAATAGTACCCTGCAACGTCTCATTCAGTTCTTTGGCTAGTACATGCATAATCTGTCCTCCAATCATGGGTATGTATATACGTTTTCGGGAGAAATGTCACTAAAACAACCCTAAAAAGAGAATTCTCCTTGCATTTCTTCACGCTTCTTTGCTCCTTCCCCCAACATCGCCAGGAAGGTTTCTTCGTCCACAATGGTTATCCCAAGTTCCTGGGCTTTTTCCAGTTTACTTCCCCCCCCACTGCCGGCAAGCAGGTGGGTAGTCTTGTTTGTTACGGCACTGACAGTCCTGCCACCCCGCTTGACTACCTCATCCATGGCCTTAGAGCGGGGATTAAAGTGTTCGAAGGAACCAGTGACGCACCACACCTGACCTGAAAAGCTCTCATCCACCAAGGCATGTTCTTCTTCCCTCTCCTCCATTGCCAAGCCGAAGCTTGCCAACGCCGCGATCCGCTCCTGCATGGCAGGATTATTCAATGCATCGATGTAGAGCCTTGCACTCTTCTCTCCGATCTGCTTGATACTGGTAAGCCTTTCCACATCCTGACGCTTGGCAACATCAAGAAGCTTTTCCATGCTGTCTAGACCTGACTCAATCAAAATCTGTGCACCCTTCTTACCCAGTTCGGGAATTCCCAAGGAGATCAACACTTGTCTGAAACTCCGTTTCTTGGATTGTTCCACCCCTTTCTCAAGCAAAAGGATCTTCTTCTCTCCAAACCCATTCAAATCACCGAGGACCTTTCGATAGTCAATCCTGTAGATATCGGGGACATCCTGCAGGACCCCTTGTTCGATTAAAACAGCGGCAGTTTCAGGACCAAAATTATCAATATCCATGCCATCCTTGGAAATAAAAAATTCGATACGACCCCGAACTTGTGCAGGACATTGGCTATTGGGACAGAAGGTATGCGCTCCCTTTTCCACCAACGCCGTGCCACAAACAGGACAGAAGGGATCCATCGTGTACACCCCCTTGGAATCCTCATTCTTCTCGATAACCCGTTCTACCGCTGGGATAACATCCCCCCTACGGGAAATCTCCACCACATCCCCCAGTGCAAGTTCCAACATATTGATGTAATCCTGGTTGTGAAGGGTAATGCTACTGATGGTGGAGCCAGCTACCTGCACAGGCTTTACCCGTGCGACCGGGGTCACCCGTCCGGTTCTCCCTACCTGTAGATCAATGGAAAGCAAGGTTGTCTGGGCTTGAGGAGATTCAAACTTGTACGCCATAGCCCACCTCGGGTGATGAGCTGTATAGCCGAGCTGAGATCGAACATCAAGCTCATTCACCTTGGCAACCAGACCGTCTATCTCATACCCGAGCGAAGCACGTTTACTGGTGTGTTCCTTGATATAGGAAGCAATATCTGCGTATGCACCGGCATACCCTTTTAGACCTGCTGCACCAAGCTGGCGTTTTGCCTGCTCTGCATCTTTGGTAAAGTAGGCAAAATTACTGTTGATCCTAAAACCGTAGGAGGAGAGTTTACTGAGAATGGAGAGATGGTCCTTGAAATCTGTCTCACCCTCCCAGAATCCCTCATATACAAAGATTTGAAGAGGTACCTTGGCCACTTCACGGCTCTTGATCCTTCTGATGGTTCCCGCAGCAAGGTTCCGTGGATTTGCATAGGGAACCTCCATCTGGGAGTTGAGCGTTTCAAACTTGTCTTTCGGAAGGTAGACCTCTCCCCTGACAGCAAGGGTCACCGGCTCATTTAAGCGCAAAGGAATGGAAGCGATAGTCTTCACATTAGCCGTTACATCATTGCCGATTGTCCCGTTTCCACGCGTAACGGCCCGAACTAGATACCCTTCCTCGTAGTAAAGCACAATGGAAATGCCATCAATCTTCTCTTCAATCACAATCCCAAGATCCCGGGAAACCTTGGTTTCGGTCCGTTCAATCCAAGCAAGCAGCTCACTGTCAGTATATGCTTTATCAAGGCTCAGTACCGGTATGGTATGGCGGACCTCGGGGAACGTTGCATCCAGATCACTTCCAACCCGCTGGGTGGGGGAATCAGGGAAGCGCAAGGATGGATATTGATTTTCCAGATATTGCAGTCTGTCAAAAAGACGATCATATTCTGTGTCGCTTACCAAGGGCTGATTATCGACATAGTATGCTTTCTGATAACGAGAAAGCTGTTCTATCAGGGAACGAACTTCCTCCTGGTGGGATTCATCATAGGTATTCATGCATCTGATTGTACGGCTTGCACCCCTGCCTTGCAAGCAGAGTAGGCGGCTTCTCTCATTGCCCTTGGAGGCGGTACATGGTATCTTTCATACTCGAGAGGGGAATATCGCATGGCAGAAAAACGATCATCGACAGGCAAGGTAACCACCCTTCATGGCTATATCGTCACCTCATCGGTCGATGCCGGCCGAATAGAGGAAATATCCCTACCTGCATTAGACAATAACTTTGTATTGGTCACCACCCGGGATATCCCCGGTACCAACCGCGTACGCGTCTTGGATGCCTCCACCCCTCTGCTCACCTCCTCTACCATTTCCTATTATCAACAACCCATCCTTGCTCTCTTTGGCTATGATACGGAATCTGTCCAGCTGAAAAGCAAGGAGATCAATATCTCCTACCAACTTCCCAGTCGGGAGGAACCCGCTCCTCAGCAGGAAGTAAAACCATTCTCCTACCAATTCGGCAACTTGGAATCAGCAACCAAGGAGGAAGGATTGGAGGTCCTGGAGCGGACCTATCGCTATAGCGGCAGCAATTATGAGAGTAATACTCTCTCACGAATCAGTGTCGTGCTGGAAGATGATATACTGCATATCACTACGCCAACACAATGGCCAAGCCATGTCAGGGAGACCGTGAGTGATGTAACCGGCATTCCCAAACGCCGCATTGTAATCCATCGAGAACCTTTTTTTGCACCGCATGATGAGATGCTCATTACACCAAGTACCATGTGTGCTATCGCCTCTGTTGCCTGTCTCAAAGGCAACTGCCCTGTTGAAATTCTCCTCAATGCGGAAAGCTTCCGCCCCGATCTCACCATCAAGAGAAAGACCTGGTACTTCAAAGATGGTCGCGTTCAAGCTGAATCTATCCTGGTGGCAGTAGACCAAGGGAGTGTTTCAATGTTCAGCGATGAGATGGCAAACCAGCTCATTGCCGGCTTGGTGCCACTGTATCCGCTCATATCGCTGTCCATCAGCATCACCTTCAATACCTCGCGAAGAAGACCAGCACATTTCTTTGGTGACCTAGGCTACAGCGATGCCCTCTGCTCTACCGAGACCCACTATAGCGCTTTGGCAAAACTCAGTGGGTACAATCCCCTAACCTGGCGATTGAAATTTGCCTCTGAGAGTTCCACTCACAGCCAGGTGATCCGCTCAGACAAATATGCAAAACTCAAGGAATTGATAGCTACCGTCAGTGATTCAAGTGACTTCCAAAGGAAAAATGCTGCTTATGAGATGCAGGCTCAAATGCGAGTCAAACTCTCAACATTCTTCAACTACAGCAGGGGTGTTGCCCTTGCCTGTGGTGCAGGTATCAGCGGCTTCAGCAGTGAGTGTCGTTCCCTACCACAGCAACCTGTACAGATTACCCTCAAGCCAAACAACAAAGTCGAAGTAAACACTTCCTTCTATACCATTGGCTCGAGCGCTGAGATATGGAGGCAGATTATCAGTGAGGAGCTCCAGGTTGCAAAAAGTGACATCTCCTTTGTTGAGGAACAAAAAGAGATGCTTGACAGCGGCCCCTCTGTATTGTCCGCAAATAGCGGTAGAATGCCTCAGCAGATTCAAAAGGCTTGCAATCAAATCAAGGAAAAACGGTTTGTCCAGCCGTTGCCCATCTGCGAGAGTGTACTCTCTCCTAAACAACCTGGCATGAAAGGTTCCATGTTTCTCAGCAATAGCTGGGTAGCAACTGTCCTGGAACTAGAGATTGATTCGGTCACGTTGCGGCCCCTGGTAAGAAGGGTCTGGTGTGCAGTATCCCTTTCCAGGGTATTTGAGGAGCAGAGCCTGAGAAGCAAGATCCGCCACACGATTGTCACCACCCTCAGGGAAGCAGGAGCACTCCTGAGCCATAGCGATACGTTTACTATCGAGATCACCATAAAGGATGAGGGACAGCAGATTTCCTCTTCAATCACCAGTGCTTTGAAAGGGGTAATCACCAGTGCGTTTGTCTCAGCCCTGGAACAAGCCCTCGGTTTTCCTGTTGGAAAAATCCCTGTAGATGGAAACACCCTGCTTGGAGCTCTGCGAGGTAATGTATGAAGATAGAATGCACTATAGATGGGAAGGCTCTCTCTCTCTCGGTCAACTCAAACAAACCACTCTCGCTCATCCTCATGGAGGATGTGGGAATCAAGAGCATAAACAGCCATTGCAGGGGAAATGCCTGTGGAAACTGCATCGTCTTGCTTAATGATGAGGCTACCCTCTCCTGTGTCATCCCGGCGTTCCGCCTCAAGGATGCCACGGTTAAGACGTTTGACAGTTATCAGAAAACACGTCTGTACCGCGATATTGAGCGGGCTTACAAGGCTACAGGAAACACCCCGTGTCCCAATTGTTACGCATCCAAGACACTGATCATTGAATCTATCTTGCAAGAGATGACAAACAGCACCCGTACCAGGACATTTGGAAGAAACAATCTGTCTCTACCAGGAACTCAAAATGAAGATAATTCCTTGAACAAGGAAGCTATTATTCAGGAACTCAGCCTGAATACTTGCCAGTGTATGGATATGGCTGAATTACTGCAAATTGTTGAAATTGCCCTAACCTATAGGAGGCGAAAACGTGTACGAAGGCATTAGGTCTCCTGTCATCCATACCCCCAAGACATTAAACGAATTTGCTACCATCGCCCACCGCTATCCCCAAGCCGTCATCTGGGGAGGTGGTACCTATTTGATGAGCCGAAAGGATTATTATCCAAGTGAGATCAAGGATGGCATCATCAATCTTGGGGAGTTGGATGAACTGAAGCGAATCACCAGAAATGATCGCTTCGTTGAAATCGGGGCCATGGTCACCGCAAGTCAGTTGTTGTATGCAGGAAAACTGGTCCTCCCTGAAATTCTCCAGAAGACACTGCAAAGCCAAGCCTCTCAGATTGTGAGGAGGCAGACCACCATAGGGGGAAGTCTGTGTGTTCCAGATATTCGCTTGGGGTTATCCACCACGCTTGCTATTCTCGACGCAAATGCCGAAGTAAAGTACTACCAAGGGGGAAAGACAACCACTCATTGGATCCCGATTGCGAAGCTCTATGACAAAAGCGGAAACCTGTTGCTTGGCCCGCAGAAAGCCCTGCTGACAAGAATTCGCATTGGCTTGGAATATGGTGATTTCCAACGGTTCATTATTGTTGAAGACCCTATCCGAAATACTGATGAATGTGTTATAGTTGCCTTTCAAGCAACCCGTGCACAAAACACCATTTCCAAGGTACAATTTTGCACAACCTTCCCAAACAAGGCCTATCATATCAGCAAGGACCTTGTTTCGAAATTGTCGGGACAGACCCTCCCGATTCATCCAGAACGGGTCAATACGCTCTCTTATGAGCTGGTATCTGAATTGAGAAAAATGCAGGGAGCGATTAGCGAACTACAGCTTGAGCGTGCCAGGAGAATCTTCGAATCCTTCTTGCATGAACTCAATGCCCAAACGTTCTCCTCCTGATGCTTGGAGCATATGTACATGGCTGAGTCTGAACGAGAGTACACCGAGATGCAGAGTAATTTCATCCACCTGCACAACCATACCGATTTTTCCCTGCTTGATGGAGCAGCCCCGATTCCTCGCTATATGGCAAAGGCCAAAGAATTGGGAATGAAGAGTCTTGCCATCACTGATCATGGGAACATGTTCGGGGCCCTCCGTTTTTATTACGCTGCAAAGGATGCTGGGATTAACCCAATCATTGGTTGTGAGTTCTATTGCAACCCAAAGGGCCATACAGAACGTCCTCTTCCAGGAGGGAAGAAGACCAGCCAGTACCACCTCATTCTCCTTGCGATGAATGAGAAGGGGTACCATAACCTGATGGAACTCAACTCGATTTCCTATACTGAAGGGTTCTATTTCAAGCCACGAATTGATGACGAGTTACTCATCGAACACAATGAAGGGTTGATCTGCCTCTCAGCCTGTCTTGGCGGAGAGATTCTGCAACATCTGCTCAATGACCAGTATGATCTGGCAAAGGAGAGGGCACAGTGGTTTGCCTCTGTCTTCGATGACGGGCGCTACTACTTGGAGATGCAGGACCACGGACTACCGGAACAGAAGAAAACCAATCCCTTGCTGAAACAGATCAGTGATGAGACAGGCATACCCTTGGTCTGTACGAATGACATCCATTATATCGAGAAGAGTGATGCCAACGCACAGGATCTCCTGCTTTGTGTTGGCACCAACTCCAAGAAAAATGACCCGAACAGGATGCGTTTCCCCAACCAAGAGTTCTACATGAAGAGTGAGCAAGAGATGCGTGAACTCTTCAAATGGTGTCCCCAAGCGATTGAAAACACTGCCAAGATTGCTGAACGCTGCAATCTAGAGATCCACTTCCCGGGTCCTCTGCTCCCCAACTTTGAAGTTCCTCCCGGCTTTCGTGACACTGCAGAGTATCTCCGCCATCTCTCCAACGAGGGACTGAAGAAACGCTATGAAACGATAACCGAGGATTTGCAAAAACGTCTGGACTACGAACTTGATATCATCACCAAGATGCAATTCGAAGGCTATTTCCTCATTGTCATGGATTACATCCAGTGGGCAAAGAACCATGACATTCCCGTCGGACCTGGGCGCGGATCAGGTGCAGGGTCGCTTGTTGCTTACTCCCTGGGCATAACCGATGTCGACCCAATCAAATACAACCTGCTTTTCGAACGATTCCTCAATCCTGAACGGGTTAGCATGCCTGACTTCGATATTGATTTCTGCTATGAGCGAAGGCAGGAAGTCATCAACTATGTCACCGAGCATTACGGGACCGAACGAGTCGCCCAGATAGCCACCTTTGGAACCCTGAAAGCAAAGGCTGTGGTGAAAGACGTCGCCAGGGTATTGGATATCCCCTTCGAGGAATCAAACAATATCTGCAAACTCATCCCCGATGACCCAAAGATGAATTTGACAAAGGCCTTCGCCCAGAACAACGAATTGGCTGAGCTGGAGAAAAAGGGAGGTGTTTACGCAGAACTCTTTGATGCAGCACGGAGGCTTGAGGGGTTGAACCGTCATACATCCACCCACGCAGCAGGGGTGGTTATTGGCAAAGAGAATCTACTCAACTATGTCCCACTCTACCGTGATGCAAAAACAGGTGCCATCTCCACCCAATACTCAATGGATTTGATTGAGGAGTGTGGGCTGGTAAAGATGGACTTCCTGGGACTCAAGACACTGACCTTGATCAAGCATACCGAGGACTTGATTAAGAAGAAGGACCCCTCCTTCAATGCAAGTAAAATCGATGAACAAGACGAAAAGACTTTTGCCATGCTTGGCAGAGGCGAAAGCAATGCTGTATTCCAGTTTGAAAGCCAGGGGATGCAGAACATCCTCAAGGAAGCAAAACCCAATGACATAGAAGACCTGGTCGCATTGAACGCCCTCTATCGCCCCGGACCAATGGCTTACATACCGCAGTTCATCAACTGTAAACTTGGAAAACAACCCATAACCTATGCGAACCCTGAACTGGAAGAAGAACTGAAAACCACTTACGGAGTCATCGTCTACCAGGAACAGGTAATGAAGGTAGCCCAGATTATTGCCGGCTACTCGCTGGGCAATGCTGATATCCTCAGGCGTATCATGGGGAAGAAGAAAGTCGCAGCCTTGGAAAAGGAGAAGGTGAAGTTCATTGCAGGGGCAAAAGCCCTTGGAAGAACCGAACAACATGCCATCGAGATTTTCGAGATGTTGGAACCTTTTGCGGGGTATGGATTCAACAAAAGCCATGCTGTGGCCTACTCTGTGGTTGCCTACCAGACCGCATACCTAAAAGCAAACTATCCCTCTGAATTCTGGGCTGCCAACCTCACCAATGAGATGGGCAATCCAGATAAGTTCAGTGAGTATTTACAGGTCGCAAAAGATAATGGACTGGAAATTCTTCCTCCTTCGATCAACTACTCCGACAAACACTTCTCTGTTGTGGAGGGAAAGATCGTCTATGGACTTGCAGGCATCAAGAATGTTGGAGAAGGAATCGTTGAACTTATCGTAAAGGAACGGGAAGAAAACGGGCCGTACAAAGACTTGCTTGACTTCCTCACCCGCCTGGATACCAAGGCAATGAATACCAAGCTTCTGGAATCCCTGATCAAGGCAGGAGCCTTCGATACATTGGGAACCAACCGCCCCACCCTGCTGGAAAATCTTAGCGATGCTATCACCTATGTACAGAAACGAAAAGAAGCTACTGCATTTGGGCAGATATCGCTCTTCGATGAGGAAACAGAGGCAGCCATGGAGACATTTTCCATGCGCGAGGTGCCTGACTGGAACCTTCCCGAAAAGCTGGAAATGGAAAAAGGATTGCTCGGGTTCTACATCTCTGGACACCCCTTGGATGCTTTCAACCAAGCAATTGCACAACGAGTGACGGTGAATACCGCTAAGTTGGAACAGGTGCCCTTCGGCCGGCAGGTTAACATCATTGCCATGGTCACAGGTATCAGGCCATTCACCACCCAAAAGGGCAGTGTTATGGGCTTCCTGCAACTCACCGACAAGAATGCGACCTTCGACGCAACGCTCTTCCCAAAAACCTACGAACAGTATCGAGACATCCTCAAGGTGGATGGCATCTATGGATTTGTGGGGAAATTTGACAACTCCCGAGGCAATGATAAGATTTCTTATCTCATCGAACAAATTTTCGTTGATCCGAACCAGCTCTCCCCGGTGGCGGTAAGCAGATGCCATATTGAACTGGAGAAATCTTTCTGCAACAATGAACACATCACACAGCTTAGGGACCTTTGCCTCTCCTATGGTGGGTCCTGCTCCCTCCTGCTCCACTTCAAGGAAGAGGGAGAAGCGTCCCCACTCAGTATTGCCTGTGGTAGAGAGTTCAGTGTACGCTATTGTGACGAATTAGTGGAAGCAACAAAGAAAAATCCTGCTATCTTGCATATTTGGTTCGACTAACGGCAAAAAGTTCGGTATCTTACTAGGTGGAGGAACGCGATGAACCAAACCTATTACGAAAGTGGTATGACAGCAACAGCTGGAGGGAATGTCTTGATGAGCATCGCCTCGATTGCAGCAAGCTTGCTCTCATTCTACTCCTTATTGATCTGGCTCAGGATCATCCTCACCTGGATCAGGGTACCTGGACAAACACGAGAAAACCCACTTGCCTACTATATCGGCAAGATTGTTGACCCCTATCTCTCTTGGTTCAGGGGAATCTCAAGCCTCAGGCGCAGCCATATCGACCTTACCCCGCTGGTTGCCCTGGCAGTCCTTTCGGTTGTGCAATCCATGCTCCGCCTCTATGGTGCCTATGGAACCATTACCGTGGGTATGGTTGTTGCCTTGATCCTCCAGACACTCTGGTCTTATTTGGTAAGCCCAATTTTTTGGTTCTTAATCATTCTTTTGGGCATCCGGCTCTTTTTGTGCTATAAGCGGAGTGCAAAAACCATCAGTTACATAACTATGTTGGATTCCTTGATCGGTGGTGTTTTGAACTGGGTCCAGAGAATCTTCTACCACAAGCGTGCAATCAACGACCGACAGCTTGTCACCACAGCTCTGGTCTTTTTCATCGTTCTCTATATTGCTGCATCATTCGCACTTAGGTTCCTGTTGAACTTCTTTGGGACGCTCTCTTTCTAAGCCATGGAGTTTTTGAGGAACCTGCAACGCCCCATCACCACCTTGAGTGGAGTGGGACCTGCTGCAAAGACCTCCTATGCTGAAATGGGAATCACTACATTCAGTGACCTCTTGCTGCTCTCTCCTAGAACCTGGGAAGACCGTAGCAGGGTCCATCCCTTGGGAAGCACCCAGGACAACCAGATGGCGAACACCCTGGTCGAAGTGCTCTCTCATTCCTACTTTGGGATGCGAACGGGTAAGAAACGGACCCTAAAAATTATGGTACGGGATGTCTCGGGCCAGGGAGATGGTCGTTTGAGCTTACTCTGCTTTGGCCGGAATTTCCTGGAAAAGACAATACAGATCGGCAGAATCTACTACCTCTATGGAACTGTAAGCAGGCATCATGGAGAACTGCAGTGCTCCCAATTTGAATTGTATCCAGCAACCGAAGATGGTGACTTTCCCAGGCAGTTTGGCAAGATTCTTCCCATCTACCCCTTGCGAGGCTCCTTGAGTCAGCGTTTGATCAGGAAGAATATCCAGGAGATTCTGAAAAGTGTTAACCACTTCCATGATGAGTTACCTGAAAGTCTGCAAGAAAAATACCAGCTACTCTCTACTGATGAGGCAATTCGAAGCTACCACTTTCCGCCAACCATAGAGCTCCTGAATCAGGCACGAAAGACCCTTGCTTTCACTGAACTCTTCTACCTCCAGCTTATAGTACGCAGGCACAAGGGCCTGCAACAACGACTCGCCAGTCAGGGCCCGAGCATTCCCACCAAACTTGAACTGCACTTTATGGAGCAGCTTCCCTTCAGTCTGACAAAAGATCAGATGACCAGCTTGAAAGAGATCAGGGAAGATCTTGATGGGGAGTTGCCGATGAACCGGCTTCTCCAAGGAGATGTTGGTAGTGGTAAAACCCTTGTAGCCTGGATCAGTGCCCTCCATGTACTTTCCCATGGTGCCCAAGTTGCATTCATGGCTCCAACGGAGCTGTTGGCACGCCAACATGCAGAGTCAGCAGCAAGCCTGCTTGGAGATTTGGGAATCCGCCTCGCTTTTCTCACCGGTTCAGTGAAAAACAAGGAAAGACGCCTATTGCTCAAGGCGATAGCGGAAGGGCAAGTAGACATCATCATTGGCACCCATGCACTTTTCTCTGCTGAGGTCAGCTTCAAGAACCTGGCGTATGTCATCATCGATGAACAACATCGATTCGGTGTGGAACAACGGCTCGCATTGACACAGAAAGGGACAGTCCCTGATGTGTTGCTGATGACAGCCACCCCGATTCCCCGCACGCTTTCCCTTACGGTTTTTGGAAATCTCAATGTTTCCACCTTGAGGACCATGCCACCAGGAAGAAAGCCTGTAATCACCCACCTGGTCAATGAACAAAGTCGAAGGCGGATGTACCAAGCTGTAGGGGTCGAATTCAAGCGAGGTCACCAAGCATACTTCGTCTACCCAAGAATTGATGACAGTGGACAGAGTGACCTGAGAGATGTCATCTCGATGTATGATTTTCTCAAACAAGAGTATCCTGATGTACCCTCTGAGCTGATCCATAGCAAACTTGATGAAGAAGAAAAAGTCACAATCCTTAAAAACTACCAAGCTGGAAAAATTGGGTATCTGGTCTCCACCAGTGTTGTCGAGGTCGGAATCGACATTCCCAATGCAACTTGCATGATCATTGAACATGCAGAGCGCTTTGGGCTCTCCGCCCTTCACCAGCTGAGAGGAAGGGTCGGCCGCTCTGAGCTGCAATCCTACTGTTTCCTCGTCTTCTCAAATGAGTTGACCGATGAAGCAAAGCAACGTCTCAAGGTCATGAAGGAATCGAATGATGGGTTTTATATTGCTGAGCAGGACCTCTTGATCAGGGGGCCTGGAGAGTTGACCGGAACCAAACAGTCAGGGTACCTCAAGCTCGCCTACGCATCCTTAACCGATGATCTCCCCCTCATCGAGATTGCAAGAGAGGAAGCAGACCTCATCCTTACCACCGATCCAGGGCTTCTTGCCCCGCCGCTTGCAAGTATCAGGGAAGTACTTCGCCACGCTCCACCCTTTACCGCGGAAGGAAGTGAGGCGTAACTTGCACATTTCTACACAATTACCTATCATCAATCCCATGAGGCATAGAATATGAGAATTACCGGAGGAATCTATCGGGGGAGGACCGTCGCGTGTCCGCCAGGTATCATCAGACCTGCCATGGACATGATGAGGGAGTCTCTCTTCTCAATCCTGGGAAATCTGGAAGGAAAAACCTGGCTGGATCTATTCACCGGGAGCGGCTGCGTCGGTATCGAGGCAGCGAGCCGGGGTGCAGGCTTGGTTCACTTGGTGGAAAAAGACCGGCAGAAAAAGGCCACCATCCTGGATAATATCAGCATGGTGGAGAGCGAAATCAAGCTCTTTATGGCTGACGTCAGACGCTTTATCCCTACGGCAAAAATGCAGTACGACATTGTGTATGCAGATCCTCCCTTTCCAATGCAAGGCAAGGTTGACCTGGCAAAGGCAGTGGATACACAAAAACTGCTTAGTTCTGGAGGCTTGTTCATCATACATTACCCATCAGAAGAAAAGAAACAGTGGCCAGAAGCGATAGGTGCCTTGGTCTGTTATGATGAGCGAAAATATGGAAGAAGTACACTACGATTCTATCGGAACACCACGGGGGAGGAACAAGCAAATGTATGATGCACTCGTAACCATTGACGAGCAGAATGTGGCACACAGCACATTTACTACCTACAGCTATGAGACCGATTGCTACACTGATGCCCGTCTGGCCTTCTATTTCCAGATTATACAGGAAGCAGCAGGAGCCCATGCAGCAAGCAGGGGATACTCTCTTCCCGAGATGAACAAAGAAGGGAAAACCTGGGTAATCACCCGAATTCGGATGGAAGTATTCCGCTATACCCATTGGCCGGAAGTTCTGAAGGTGGAAACCTGGGCACAGGATCCGATCAGGTTGCATATTCCTCGTGTGGTCAGAGCCTTCGATACAGAAGGAAATCTGATTTTCATTGCCAAGACCCACTGGGCGATTCTAGATCTGGAACGTAACAGGCCGTGCAGACCGAAGGATATGTCCTTTCGTATCGGTATTCCCCCTAAGGATGATAGTGAGCACTCATTGGACATGCATCTTGAGAACAACCACCATGGGGAAGATGCGGATCTTCATCAATTGACCGTCCATTCCCCCAGGATTACCTACCTCGATACCGACCGTAACCAGCATGTGAACAATATATCCTACCTCTCATGGGCTTTGGAGAGCCTTCCCTCCTCCTTCCGTAACCGCCTCAAGGTAGCGGAGGTGGACGTATCGTATCTGCGCCAGACCTTCCTTGAGGATACAATCGTCGTATACACCGAGAGCAAAGACCCTGATGCATTAAAGAAGGATGAACCACTGTTGCACCACAGGATTATCCGAAAAGAAACAGATGGGACTGAAACACTGGTATGGGTGGGATCCACACGGTGGAAAGCACGGGAAGATCTTAGATAAAGACCTTCCGCAAGGAAGGCTCCTTGCCTAAAAGCAAACCGATGGACTCTCTTACCGGATAGTATCCATGCTTGGAGTTGGCGCTATAGTAGCAATACCAGCAAGCCTCTTCCTTCTTATAGCGGACATCACAACTGACAATATACCGGCTAGCCCACCCTTCCTTCGGAGAGACCAAGAGGGGGGACCGGAAGGAAGGCTTGAAGGAAATCCCATCTCTGCTCTCCAATTGCAGCAGCACGGAAGCGGTTTTTGCACACTCCTTATCCCAATACATTGCACATTCAAACCCAACATAGCCATCCTCAGCACGTACTACCTTGATACTTCCTACCGCCATGCTCCGATACGGATCATCTGGATCCGGGGAGAGCAGAGGTTCTCCCTCGTTCGCAAGAGCATATGGTCCTTCAATAGTTGAAGCAAGAGCAAGGGCAAAATAGCGGCTGGTCTTCTGCTTCGTGTCAGGAAGCAGCAGGTGGGAGGCTCCAAAATACAGTCGATACCCTGCTCCATCCTTGATAATCTGAGGTCGTGAAATCCTTGGCTTCTTCAACCCGTCTGCAGAGAAGGGTATCTCCCTACTATCCAGTATAATCTTAGGCTCACTGAAAAGTATCAAATCTGTAGAGGAGCACATTTCAAACCGGCTATAGCTGACCTTCTCCTGCTCTCTACGCTTCAGTCTTCCTTTCTTCAGATTAGGTAATGAGGCATTATGTTTCTCGTACAGGAGGTAATACACCCCATCCTCTTGATAGATTGAGGGGGAATGTCCCCGTAAAGCAACCATTTTTCTTGGTTCCCAGCTGATCCCATTCTCACTGATGAAGTGTTCAATACCCACCCAGGTGTGACCAAAGAGATGCCATTTCCCATCAGGACTCTCCTCAGGGAACAGAAAGAAGGGATCACAAAGCCTAGGCATGTACCAGAGGCTTCTGATGACTGGTTCATCACTGAATGGATACCAAGAAATTCTAGAGAATGTGGAGAGGCTCTGGTTCATGGTATCAGTCCTCTCGGCGCTTTGGCTTTCTCTTTCTATTGAAAAGCGGGCTGAGATTATCCTCAAGGTTGAACTTGTTGTTCATCCACTTGATGACTCGTGAGTAAACCCAGAAACTCCCTCCGATACTCACCAGGAAGGTAAGGCCCAACCAGAGGGGAATCAGGGAGCTGTTCGGGTCGACAAAACGCGTAATGAGTACAAAACAGATGATGAAAAGGACTATCATCAGCACGATATTCAGTACGGTTGCTGCCAACATAAACCAAACGGTGTTCATTTTTTTAGACATTGTTATCTTCCTTCGTTTCAGAGCTTTCAAACAGGAGACTCACGGCAAGAAGAATCCCACTGATTACCAGCGAGGCATCAGCAATATTCCAGGTTGGCCATCGCTCAAATCCTAGGAACCCATAGACCTTTACGCTGATGAAATCCACTACCCGAAAACTCCTAAAAATACGGTCGATCAAATTTCCGATGCCACCCCCCAGGAAGAGTGCAAGCACCCATCTCTGGAACGTGGAAAGATGAATCTTTCGTGAAAAGTATACGATACATACCGCTACAACCAAAAGAACGGGAACGATGATGAAGAACAGCAACTTCACCACAATAGGAAGCTCATCTCCCATACTGAAAGCAATAGCAGTATTGCGGACATGAACAAGTGCAAGAAAATCACCAAGATAGCGAAACCCCACAGTGTTCTCTGGGATTGTGGCAACCACCCATGCCTTGCTGAGTTGGTCGGAAACGACAATAAGGAGGGTGAGGATGAGCGGGATGAATCTGCTGGTGTATTTCTGTGCCATGGTGTTGACTATACTATAAGCCAGTTGGGTTGGCAATAAAACAAACTGCAAGGTCGAACGTATCCCTCATATGTTCTGAGAGCGCCTGTACCCCGAAAATTTCCGTCTGGTAGTGTCCACCCCCAATAACTGTGATACCCGCTTCCTGCGCATCATGATAGATTTGATGTTCCACTTCCCCGGTAATGAAGCAGTCCAGTCCATCTGCAAGGGCAGCATAGACATCGCTGCTTGCTCCTCCACTTACAATACCCACTGTCTTGATGCGTTCTTTGCCGAAGGGAAGTACTACCGGACTCTCAAAACCGAGCTGGCTGGCAATCCATCGTACGTCCCTACCCTCTTTGAGTACTCCCTTGAACCCCAGCGTTGTGCCTTTATATGGGGCAAATGGCTCAATGTCCTGAAGTCCTAGCTTTCCAGCCATGACGACATTGTTTCCTACCACTGGATGCGCATCAAGGGGAAGATGTGCTACATACAAATCCAGATTGCCTTGCAACAATGTACTGATGCGGGTGTGGTGTGTCCCGGTAATAGGCAGTGGGGTGCCCCAATAGAGCCCATGGTGCACAATAAGAACATCTGCACCCTCACCAATGGCTTTCTCAAAGGTAGCCTGGCATGCATCAACCGCGAAGGCAACGTTATGGACCTCTTTCTCTGGTCCCCCTACAACCAATCCATTGAGTGAACGATCCAAACCCTCAAATGATTCAAGTCCCAGATATACATCAAGATAGGCAACAAGTTCGCTTCGTTTCATGCCCTCAGTATATAGAGTTGACACCTTTTGTTCCACCACCTATAGTTCCTTCATGACCGACACCAAAAAGCGGGTCCATCCGCTCACCTATGAAGAAGCCTCCTTTGATTTTGATCCCCTACTCATCAGCGAATGCCGAGCCTTGGGCAGCAACGAACACATTGTTGGCCAACCTAGGGCACTTCGCAGCTTGGAGATTGGACTCAGTCTACAGAAATGCGGATATAACATCTTTGTAAGTGGAGAGGCTGCAAGTGGACAGTATGAGGCGGTATGTTTCTGTGCTGAACACCAGAGAAACAATCTTGATGCAATCAGGGATATCGTCTATGTGTGTAATTTCAAACAACCTGACAGCCCTACCGCGCTTACCTTCAAACCAGGAGAGGGAGAGCGCTTCTGTGATGCCTGCAGCACATTCAACCAAGAACTGCTCAGTCTCGCCCAGGACGGTCAGCACTTCTTGGAGAAAGCAGAGCATCTTGTGGACCAGATGGAACAGCAATTTCCCGACAATCGACAATTATCCTCATACTTTGCCCATCTCAAGGCCGATCTTGCCAGGGAAGATGTCCATATCCAGCATCTTGATGCAGAGATGCTCAAGAACGACCCGATTGCACGGAAATACCAAGCAAACCTGCTTGTCAATCATGCACAAACAAAACAACGCCCCCTTATCATTGAATCCTACCCAACCTTCAACAACCTCTTCGGGTCAGTGGATTCCGATGAAAAAATCCCCCACCTCAGCCTACATGCAGGATCTCTGCTCGAAGCAGCAGGAGGATTCATTGTCATAGAGGCTGAAAAACTGCTCGGCGAGAGTGGTCTCTGGGAAGCACTGAAACGATATCTCGATGCAAATGCCCTGGCATATGAAGGAGGACTTGTCACCAAGGGTGAACTGAGAAGTAAAGTGATAAGACCTCAGGTAGTTCCTTTACCGATCAAGGTAATCCTCATCGGTAGTGAAGAGGTCTATGATATGCTCTCTGAGGAGGATGAACGGTTTTTAACCCTCTTCAAGATTTGCGCCCAGTTTGATTATTCGATGGAGCTCTCCAAGACAACAATTGCCCAGAGCATAGCAATCTTGGAAACCTATGCAGAGAACCATCATATGCTCCCCCTCCTGGACAGTGCTTTTAGTCAATTGCTGCGATACTCCTGTTGGTATGTGGAGTCCCGTACCCATCTGACCACGCACTTTTCCTCCTTGTATGATCTCATTGAGGAAGCCCACTGGTGGGCAAAGCACCAAAACCAGACCTACATCGATGGAGAGCTCATCCTCCGTGTCAATGAGGAGCGAGGATACATCAACGGAATCAGTGAGAGCAAAATCAATGAAGAGATCCTCAGCGGTGATATGATTATCAGCCTCTCCGGGACAAAAATCGGGGTAGTGAATGGTTTGGCAGTCATGGACCGAGGCAGCGCTTCTTTTGGAACCCCTACGGTCATTTCCTGTACTGCCAGTCCAGGAAATGAAGGCATTGTGAATATTGAACATGAAGCCGGACTCAGTGGAGAGATCCATGACAAGGGCCTTCTCATTCTGGAAGGGTACCTACGTACACATTATGCACGTACCTTCCCACTTTCCATATATGCAGGTATTGCCTTTGAGCAATCCTATGCGGAAGTGGATGGCGATAGTGCATCCTCCAGTGAATTGCTCGCCCTGTTGTCGGCAATAGGGGAACTGCCTCTCCGCCAGGATATTGCGGTGACCGGGTCGGTCAACCAGATGGGCTTGATTCAACCGGTAGGGGGCATCAATGAGAAAATTGAGGGTTTCTTCCGCACCTGTTTGGCAACCGGACTCACCGGAAAACAGGGAGTCATCATTCCCAAGCAGAATATACGCAACCTCATCCTCCCCTATGAGGTACTGGAAGCCATCAAGGAGAAGCAATTCTTCATTTATCCGGTCAGTACCATTGATGAAGCAATGCAGATACTCACCGGGCGAAGCGTCGGGGTACGTAATGCAAAGGGCAACTGGAGTGCAGGTAATTTCAACTTTGATATTGAAGATAAGCTGAAACGGATGTATGTAGCGGTCACTTCCAACCGGGGCTAGAACTCTGGTACCAACTGCAAAGCATAATGCCTGTGGCTACCGCCACATTCAATGAACCTTTGGTACCTCCCATCGGCAAGGACACCCTACCAAGGGAGGACTCACTTGCTTGTACAAGGGATGGGCTGACTCCCAGCTCCTCCCCGCCTATGATCCCCACCCCTTCCCGAGGGAAAGGGAACCGGGAGAGATCTTTCCCACCTGTTTCCAAGGCAAAGATGGGAAGTGATTGTATCCGCTGCAACACCACATCTTCAGGCAATACCTCATGGTCAACCGTATCTACGCATCCCCGACTGGTCTTTATGGTGCGCGGGTGATCGATTCTTGCACACCCTTCAACCAAGTAAATTTTCTTGACACCGAAGGAGTCTGCACTACGAAATATGGATCCGATATTATAGGGAGAACGAATCCGGTCGAGTACCAGGATATGGGGCAATATGATACGAGCTGAAGCATCAAGCTGTCCATTCTCATCAGTGACATCCCAATCGGAAGGATCGCTACCCAAGACCGCAAGCAAGAAATAATGGATATCCTCCAGCAGAATCTTCAAATCCTTTCCCTGGACTGAGGAAACTCTCCTTGCCAAGGCAAGCAAGTGTTCCTTTTCAGCTGTATCCAATACTTCACCAAACTGCTTCTCTTCAAAGAGAGAGAGCAAACCACTGAGATAGGTGCGGTCCAACTCCTGTTCTTGTGACAGTTGATGAAACAGACTTGCACACTTTCGTACACAGGTCCGACTGTTCAGGCTTCTAAGCTTCTTCAGTGTGATCATCGCTATCCTGTGCCTGGAGCGGAGCAACCAACAAGGCAAACTCCCCTTTGATCGATGGTTTTGCTAAAAGCATTTCCATCACCTGGGAAGCACTTCCCTGCAAGAACTCCTCAAACTTCTTGGTCATCTCTCTTCCCAATATGAGCTTACGCTCCCCATCTAGTTCAGCCAACTCAGCAAGCGTCTTGAGAATTCTGAAGGGCGACTCATAGATGATGAAGGCTTCATTTCGGCTGAGCAACTCTTCCAAACGTTTTTTTCTTCTGCCTTTTTTTGGACTGAGGAACCCTTCGAATGTAAACGTTTTGCCTACATAGCCCGCAACACTGACAAGAGCAGATTGTGCAGAGACTCCCGGAATGGGAACTACAGGGTATCCAGCCTGGCGTACTGCACTGACTACTCGAGCCCCCGGGTCGCTGATGCCCGGTGTCCCTGCATCACTGACAAACGCAACATCCTTGCCTTCGGCTAGCAAGCCTACAATTCCCTTTGCCGAGTTGATCTCGTTATGTGCATGACATGCGATCAAACGCTTGCTGATCCCCCAATGGGTCAGCAGTTGTTGTGTATGCCGGGTATCCTCGCAGGCGATTACCTCAACACTTTTTAGTGTCTCAACAGCCCTGTAGGTAATATCTTCAAGGTTTCCAATCGGTGTTGCCACCATATACAAGGTACTCATGAATGCAGTCTACACGCTCTGAGTACCCCTTACAAGCCAAAGAGGATGGTAGTATTGGCCAAACAGGTTGGTATAATTTACCAATCTGAATGGCAATCTAGTCATTACATGATGATTAATCATGGAAATTTTCCATATTTTCAAAGTTGGCACGCCATATGCACATTATTTTACGTACAAACAAACGCAAACCACAGCCACACAGTGGCGAAAGGAGACAATGATGCAGATGTTCAAAAGAATCGCCGATATTTTCAACTCCCACGTAAACAGTGCTTTGGATAAACTTGAGGATCCGGAAAAGATGATCAACTTGATGATCACCGAACTTGAGGAAACCCAGAGCAAGGCCCGCTCATCGATGGCTGCAAGAAAAGCCGAGCAATTGAGCCTGGAGCGGGAGAAGGCAGAGTTGGAGAAATTGCTTCTTCGTTGGGAAGACCGTGCCAAATTGGCAATTACCAACGGAAGGGAGGATCTTGCCCGTGAAGCCTTGATCGAAAAGAACAATACAAATTCACGTATCAAGCGCATCGAAGAGCTTGAAACAAACCTGCAGACCATTCTTGCCAGTCAGAGCAGCCAGCTTACCCAGATTGCCGACAAGCTCAAGGAAGTAAAGGATAAGCAACAGATTCTTGTCCAGAGAGCAAGAAGCGCCAAGGAGAAGAAACAGGTTGCCGACACCTTGAAAAGCAGTGACAGTACAGACTTGGCTCGCAAGTTCAGTGAACTCGAGAGCAAGATTGAACGCATGGAAGCAGACGCAGAAATGGCCGGCTATCATGGTACCGCCAGTGCTGCCGATGAATTCAGCAAGATGGAAAATGAAAGTGAAATTGATGCAGAGATGGAACAGCTGAAGGCATCGATGAGCAAGAAGAAAGAGAAGGAGCAGAAGTAATGGACAACTGCCACAGGTCGCTCTACCGTGAGCGAAGAGGCATGATTCTGGGAGTATTCCAAGGCTTGGCAACATGGTCAGGGCTTCCCGTACTCCTGCTGAGAATCGTCGCCGTCATCCTGCTGTTCTCTGTGGGGTTCACCCCGATGGTAATCGCCTACCTTGGCGCTGCCCTCATCCTCCCCTCACGATAGGTTTCATGACATAGATTGAATTGTTTCCTTGAACAGGGCATGGTTGTGTCCTGTTCTTCTCTTTACAACAGATCCTGGTATTTTCTGTACAATCCCCTGAGCTGGTCATATGTAAGGTTGAGCAGCTTAGCAGCCTCCCTCTGGTTCCCGCCTGCCTGCTTCAAGGCTTCTGCAAGGTAGGATACATCAAGGTCAACACGAGCCTGTCCAAACTGTGACAAATCCAAGTGTTTTTGCTCTTTCGTGGTGGTCTTTTCCTCTCTCTGCATCTCCGGCGGGCTGAAAGGATTATCAAAGGGATTGAAATCGAGCCGCTCAATTTCTGGGGTATCACTCCGGTAGACAGCACGCTCCACTACATTTTTCAATTCACGAACATTTCCAGGCCATGGATAGGAGCGCAAGGAAGCTTCCACTTCCTCACAGAAGAACGGCATCTCCTCTCTCCCACACTCAAGAGCCATCTTGGAAGCAAAATAGGAAGCAAGCAGCAGGATATCTTCACCTCGTTCGCGCAGGGGAGGGAGGAATAATACCTCGAAAGAGAGGCGATCCAGGAGATCTTCCTTGAACTTGCCCTCCTGGCACAGGGTGGGAAGGTCTGCGTTGGTTGCTCCGATGATCTTTACATTCACCTCATGGGTAACCGAAGATCCTACTCGCTCATAGGTTCCGTATTCCACCACACGAAGAATCTTCTCTTGGACCTCCAGTGGGATGAGCCCGATTTCGTCCAGGAAGAGCGTACCTCCCTCAGCCTCTTCAAACCGACCCTTACGGGTCTTCTGAGCACCAGTGAAGGCACCTTGCTCGTAGCCAAAGAGTTCAGTCTCGATCAAGGAAGGAGGAAGCGCTGCACAGTTGACGGTTACCAAACTCTGCTGCCATCGAGGAGAGAGGAAATGTAATCTTCTGGCTGCTATCTCCTTACCACTCCCACGCTCCCCTACCAAGAGAATAGAACGGTTAACGGTAGCTGCACGACTCAGTTTACTCTGAAAATCCAGAAAGACCTCGCTCTCGCCAAGTGGTTGCTGGTTGTATCCTCCTCCCTGTGGAGATTCCATTTGATACTCCTTTGTTGGTAAATTTTGCCATCCTTGGTATGATTTGCCAGAAACAGGGTAGCACAGCTGAGCGGACAAGAAAAGCAGGAGAGTCTAAAACCTAAGCAAAATGGTGATTTATCAAATTTATCATAGATATCTTTGAGTTGGCATGAATCGTGCAACTAGACTTATAGAAACAGAGGTGGTACTACTACCTAAGGAGAGAAACTATGGGAGTTTTTTCAAGATTCTTGGATATTGTTAATGCAAACATCAACTCACTATTGGACAAAGCAGAAGATCCCGAAAAGATGATCAAGTTGATGATGCAGGAGATGGAAGATACTCTTATTGAGCTCAAGAGTTCCTGTGCCGCAAAAATGGCCAGCAGAGCAAAGGCTGACCGTACCTATAAAGAAGCACTCAATGCTGTGGAACGCTGGCAGAGTCGAGCAGAACTTGCCATAAGCAAGGGACGTGAAGATTTGGCACGGGAGGCACTACTTGAGAAAAAGCAAGCCAAGGCAGCACTCGATCGCCTTAAAGAGGAACTTACTACCTATGATGAGGTAATCAAAACTGCAAAGAGTGAAATCAACCAGATTGAAGACAAGCTTACCACCGTGAAGCAGAAGTATCAAATGATGGTTGAGAGGGCTAAACGGGCGAAGGAAGAACAAGCTGCCCAGGAAACCCTCAGACGGGCAAGCGATGGGAGCACCTTTCACCACTTCAATGATATGGAAGAGAAGATTGACCGGATGCAGGCTGATAAGGACCTGAACCACAGTAGCGCTACCTTGGACGAAAAGTTCCGAGACCTCGAGGAGATGGATGACATCGATGCTGAGATCGAGGAATTGCGTAAACGCGCCGGCATGTGAGCGAAGGGGTAAGGCATGGAAACAATCTGGATCTTAACAGTTATATTTTCCTTCATCATAGTCGTATCTACCCTTGATCACCGTTACAACCTGAGAAAGAAGAAGATTGAGGCAGCACTTCGGATGCGGGAGATGGAGATGGGATACCCCCCTGGGACCTACAGCAATGTAACGTATAGAAAGCATAAGAAAGGGGCTGCCTCTGAAGCCAGCTTTACCGAATGGCGACAAGGTACCAACCGAGCTGAATTGAGAAAAGGAATTGATGAATTGCAGGGGCGGCTTGCAAACCTTGAAACGATTATGAAAAGCCGGAAAAATTCATTTGAAGGCTTTGAAAATAAGGAATGACTACTATGGCTACCAAACGATTGTACAGATCCCCTCGGGGAAAAATTTTTGGGGTTTGCACCGGCCTTGCCGAGTGGAGAGACCTTCCCCCAGACCCGGTCCGTTTGATTGTATTTCTTGTGGTAATGGCAACCGGCATCTTTCCCGGAGCACTCATCTACTTGATTGCTGCACTGATTATACCGATGAATCCTGAAGGTACCTACAACTCGACCAGCTATACTGATGATGCACCAGACGCGAGTGAAGAGGAACTGAAGGCTGAGTATGAACGGCTCAAGCAAAAAGTAGAAAAAATGGAAAACGAGATGTTCAACAAGGAACGTGATTGGGACAACCGATTCCACCAAGGGACATAATATGCTGAAGGACACCAATGCCAACAAAATCTTCCTGATCATCCTTGTCCTTATACTTGCTCTCTCCTTCTTTCTTTACAAGGGATGGGAGAGACGGGGAATCGAGCAGCGTATGGATCAGCAGATTGACTTCCAGGCAGGAGACTCCCTGCAGGTATCGACCATCAGCAATGACATTTTCATTGAAGTGAATGAAGGACAAAAACAAGCAAGTGTTTCACTTGGGAGCCATGACAATGAACAGCTCGAGGTTTCCAAACGAGGTTCCCTGGTCACAGTTTCGGTCAGTCCAGTCAAGCGTTGGTTTCTTCGCTTCTTCTCTTATACCGCTTCACCCTTGGTACTCACCCTTCCCAGTGAGAACCTGGGACATTTGGAAGTCACTTCCACCAGTGGGGATATCACCCTCATGCACCCCTTGAAGACCAAGTCGACAAAGGTCTCTGGAGTAAGCAGCGAGGTAGACTTCCTTACCCTCTGGGCATCTGAGCACCTGGAACTACATACCATCAGCGGGGACATCTCTGGAAAAGAAGCCTCTTCTGATGGCAATGCAGATATCTCCTCAACAAGCGGTACGATTGAGATCCAGCGGATAACGGGGCCGAAGACCATCCTCAAGACAACAAGCTCCGGAATTGAAGCAGGGGTGAGCATTTCAAAGAACGGATCAATGGAAGCTAAAACCACAAGTGGCGAAATTGAACTTGATCTTCGCCCAAGCAACAACCTAAACATAACTACTTCCACTGTCAGCGGGTCAATTGAATTCAATGACAAGCGGCAGGCAGGAAATAATGCCAGCCTACAGACTGGGGAAGGAAGCAACTCAGTTACACTCTCATCGGTAAGTGGCTCAATCGATTTGGTATACTAAGCTCCAGATAATGGGTACACGAAGGCAGGATTGAAAAATTCTGCCTTCGTTTTTGGCTCCGTTTTTAGACATTTTTGCCATATATTCAGTATTTTTCCTTTTTCCGAGGCATTTACTATTGTACCTTGACTATGCCATCAATACTGGAGGGTATTTCATGGGAACAAAACGAAGGACAATCTCGTTGCATGCACTGTTCATCATGCTTATCGTAAGTTTGACTGGATTTGAAACGGTTCTTGCAATTCTGGGAACACCGCTTTTTTTCCAATACTACACTGGCGAACAAGGGATTGCGTATGTATCGAACCCAGAACAAGTATTCACGGTTAAAATTTCAGACCCGTTGATTCTGGAAATTCCAATCGCTATATCTGGACACTTTGGGTTAGTTCATCAATATGGAAAACACAGATGTTCTCCTCTACATGGGGCTCTACAGCAAGGATATCAACAATAAGGATATTATCGCCGAGAATATAACTGCGGACAAACCCATGGTTGGAAAGAAAGTCAATTTCCTGTTGCAGAGAGCTGATGAAGCGAAGGTCATTCCTCCTCCAGCAACTGAGCCAGTGCCAATGACCGACCCAGCTGTTAACCTTACCTTCTCAACCAATTCAAGCAAGCGTTCACCTATTATTACAGAACTGGGACAACTTTCCTTATATTGCAAAAGATTTGACAGTCCGAGACAAGGGTCGACTCACCTTGAAACCTGCCGTCACGCTGAAAATGCAAGAGAACTCTTCCCTGGCCGTTTCAGGCACCCTGATAGCAAAGGGAACAGCTGACTACCCCATTTCCATCACCAGCTACAACGATGATCTTCGAAATGACACGAATGGGGAGGGACTGCAACCAAACCACAAGCTGGAGATTGGGTTGGAATTATTTACAATTCAGGCTCCATTCATTACCCTGGGAACTGCCCAAACAATCTTCAGAAACGGGGAGATACTGCACAGTGCAGGAGATGGAATCCTGGTTCTCGACCAAGCATCTCCAACCTTTGGGGATCTTCGCTTCACTGATACGGTGGAGTGGATATCAACAAGCAATAGGATCGTGAGCAACTGTACGGACTGCTACCTTCGAGTGGCAGCCCTTTCTTCCATTCCTCTTTCTTTCCCTTATCTTAGCTTGCTTACTTGCCATAATCCCTCATCTGTAGGTAACATGCAGCAATCAAGGAGACACCATGGAACAAAGTGAACGCATCCTCTATGCTCTACTCATTGTGCTCATCTCTTCCCTCATGCTCACAGCCATGATTCTTGAGGGTCCGCTCACTGTCTTGAAAAACACACTCCATCTGCAGACTCAGGCAGCCCGCCTGATCAGCGACTTTACGTTGCATGGAGTTGGGACTGCAATGTTCAACGCAGCAACAGTGGGACTGCTGGCAATGGTTCTCATTTTCCATGCCTCAGTCAGTCTTTCAGGTCCTGCTGTTTCGGCAATTTTGACCATGATGGGGTTCTCCTTCTTCGGAAATACGTTGCTCAATAGCATCCCTCTCATTGGGGGGGTATGGCTGGCTAGCAAACTTGCACGCAAGACCTTCGGCTCCTACAGCCTGATCGCCCTCTTCAGCACCGCACTCGGTCCCTTGGTGACCTATCTAATGTTCTCAATAGGCCTACCGTTGCCTCTCTCCGTTCCACTGGGAATCATCGCGGGCCTTGCTGCTGGCTTCATCCTTCCTGCAGTGGCCGGATCCATGCTGCAACTACATCAAGGTTACAATCTCTACAACGTTGGTTTTAGTTGTGGTTTCATCGGCCTGTTTGCATCCAACTTGCTCATTGCTGCTGGCAAGATGGAACCCTTGACCATCAAGTGGAGTGAAGAGTTCTCGCTCCCACTCTTCCTTCTTATCCCTCTGTTTTCCGTTATGTTGATCGTAACAGCCTTGTTTATTGAGAAACCCAAACAAGGATTCCAAGGTTTCCTTGAAGTACAGAAGCTCTCAGGCCGTCTCCCCTATGATTTTTTTGACACCGGATACACGGCTGGAACATTCTTGAATATCGGACTGCTTGGATTGGTTTTCTGGGGATATCTGGTTATCATCGGAGCCCCGATAAATGGACCAACCATTGGAGCATTATTTACCATAATCGCCTTTGGAGGTTTCGGAAAAACCTTAAAGAATACGTATCCTGTAGCGTTGGGAGTTGTGCTCTCCACTTTGTTGTTCGGAAAGTCCCTGGTAGCTCCAGGCCCCCTCTTGGCAACACTTTTCGCCACCACCTTGGCCCCAATTACAGGGCAGTTCGGTTTCTTCGCAGGCCTATTGGCTGGATTCCTGCACCTGGTGATGGTAGAAGCAACGGCATCCTGGCACGGTGGACTTGTTCTGTATAACAATGGTTTCGCCGGTGGGCTGACAGCAAGCCTGTTTGTGGCAATCTTACAGTGGTATAAAACCAACCGACCTGAGGAGGATTTCACGCAATGAAGCGCAAAGAACTATTAGGACGATTGATCGGGGAGGTTACAAACTTCCTTCTGGACGGTAATCCCCTCCGCTTGGTGGTTTCTCTGCACCAGGAAGAGGACGGGGCTCATCTGACCTTCTTTGACGATAAGAAACGAAGTGAAGAGGAGCTCAACCGCATCAACAAGGCCCTTCACCCGAAATATGAGAGGCCGGAACTTGCTGAATACTATGGATTGATGGCAGGCCACGATGTGACGTGGGACTCCAGACTTGAGCTTATCGGATGGCAGATTAAGCATGCAGATGTAGATAATTCAGATAGTGGGCTGCGAATTGATCTCTGGCTCGGGAGTGATGCATTCAATCCAGAAAAATTTACCATTGGGAAGGAGTAGCAACATTTTTACGCTATTTTTCCTCTAGTGTGTTGCATAGGTATTAATAAATCAGTTTTTTGTTGCATAAATATACACATACTGTTGCATAAATTTTCAGTATACGGTATGATCCCTACAATTTGAACTGATGGAGAACCTATGGACACAAGCTTTCTTCTTCTCGAGGATGGAACAGTATTCACCGCAGTAGGATTTGGATTGCCTGCGCCTTTGCTTGGTAGAGAGGCGCCCATGGCTGAAGTGGTCTTCAACACCAGTATGTGTGGATACCAAGAGATTGTCACCGATCCTTCGTACCATGGGCAGATGGTGGTCATGACCTACCCCCACATAGGCAACTATGGGTGTGAAGCCTCCTTTGAGGAGCATCTGGATCTACCCAATCCCATTAGCTGTACAGCACTGATAGTTCATTCTGTATACACAGGCCCTCTTCCTCCAAAGAGGGTCTCTTTACATGATTATTTGCTCACACACAAGGTAGTGGGCTTGAGTGGCGTAGACACCCGTGCATTAACCATCCATATACGAAACAAGGGAGCCCAGAAAGCAATCATATTCAGGACTGAAGGCAAGTCGCTTTCACGTTCAGAACATAAACATGCGCTCTCCCTGGTGAGGGATTATCCCTCGGTCAGTGAGATCGATCTCATAGAAGGGGTGAGCACCAAGCAGGTCATCAAGGATCCTTGGGAGGGAGCACCCAAGGAGGCATCCCTACGATTCGCTGTTGTAGACTTCGGGATAAAGCGCTCAATCATTACCGAACTCTATCGTCGTGGGGTGGCAGTCACTCTCTTTCCTCCTACGGTAGACTCTTATGACATCCTCCACTCTGGATGTAATGCAATGCTGCTGTCCAACGGTCCGGGAGATCCTGAACGATTGCAAGACGCTGTCTCGATGACCAGGCAGGTCATTGGGGCAGGGCTGCCTGTCTTTGGAATCTGCCTCGGTCATCAGTTGATCACCTGGGCACTGGGGGGAACCACAAAGAAAATGAAATATGGGCACCACGGGGGGAATCATCCGGTAGTGGATACCCAAAGTGGCACATGCTTCGTCACCAGCCAGAACCATAGTTACGCCAGTGAGATTGAAACACTTCCGCCCTCTGCAACAGTGTGGTTCAAAAATGCAAATGACAACTCCATCGAAGGACTGTTCTGCACAGACAAGCGAGTCAGCTGCGTCCAGTTTCACCCAGAAGCATCTCCAGGCCCCCATGATGCAACCTGGATTTTCGATTCATTCATCCTGGCAGCCAAGGAGGCAAGAGCATGAGTGCAAGACGTGATATCAAACGGATTCTGGTAATCGGCAGCGGTCCTATTGTCATCGGGCAAGCCTGCGAGTTCGATTATAGCGGGACCCAAGCGGTAAAGGCCTTGAAAGAGGAAGGGTATGAGGTCATTTTACTCAATCCTAATCCTGCAACCGTAATGACTACCCTTGGCATGGCTGACCATATCTACCTTGACCCACTGAGAACCGAGTATGTTGAGCAAATATTCCAGAGGGAGCGCCCTGATGCAATCCTGACTACCATGGGAGGACAAAGTGGGCTCAACCTGGCACTCGAACTCGATGAGTCTGGGTTGCTAGCCCAGTATGGGGTCGAGGTCATTGGATCATCCATAGCATCCATCAAGCTAGCTGAAGACCGCGGAGCTTTCAAAAAAGTCATCAACCAGTTGGGGTTGGAAAGCGCAAAGAGCTCCATCGCCCACAACATCGATGAGGGTATGGAACTGCTTGCAGACCTACCCTTTCCTCTCATCATCCGCCCCTCCTATACGCTGGGCGGCATGGGAGGATCCATTGCCTACAACAAGGAAGAATACCCGTCATTACTTGAACATGCCCTGGAAACCAGCCCCACCCATGAGGTTCTCGTTGAAGAGTCTCTCATCGGTTGGAAGGAGTTCGAAATGGAGGTAATGCGTGACAAACAGGACAATGCAATCATTGTCTGTTCCATCGAGAACGTTGACCCAATGGGAGTACATACTGGGGATAGTATTACCATTGCCCCGATTCAAACCCTTGATGAGAAAAGCTACCAGAAGATGAGGGACGCATCAATTGCAATTCTGCGGGCGATCGGGGTCGACTGTGGGGGAAGCAACGTCCAATTCGCTGTACACCCGGAAACCGGAAGGATGGTTGTCATAGAGATGAACCCCCGGGTCTCCCGCTCCTCAGCCCTTGCCAGCAAGGCAACTGGATTTCCTATTGCCCGTTGTTCTGCAAAGTTGGCAGTCGGATATACCCTTGATGAAGTGGTCAACGAGATAACCGGCCAATCGGTATCCTGTTTTGAGCCGGTACTTGACTACTGTGCGGTGAAGGTCCCTCGCTTCGAGCTGGAGAAATTCCCACTTCCCCTCTCTGCCTTGGGAACACAGATGCGTAGTATCGGGGAAGCGTTGGCCTTGGGGAGGACTGCCTTGGAAGCGTTGAACAAGGGAATCAGAAGCTCAGAGCGAAAGCTCGAGGGGCTGTGTGACCTCATTCGAGCAGGGCTTTATGATGCACAGGAGGTTGCAAGATTTCTTACAAGCGCACACCCCTTGCGCCTGGTTGCTGCATACACCACGCTTTGCAGGGAAGGTTTGGGTTCTCTCCCTCGAATCCAGGAGATCACAAAATTTGATCCTTGGTTTCTTGATCTCTTGGTGCAACAATTGTCCATTGAACAGGACGTAGCATTTCACTTGGATGCAGATGTCCTGCTCAAGGCAAAACAAGCTGGAATGAGTGATGTCTATATTGCAATGCTGACCGGAAGGAACAGCGAGGACATCGAACGACTTCGTTATGCCTATGAGATGCATCCAGTAACTCACCATGTCGATACCTGCAGTGGGGAATTTGATGCGCTCACCCCATATCTCTACACCACCTACGGTGAAACAGAGGAAGCACTTCCCTTGGGGGAAGATGCTGTACTTATCCTTGCCAGCGGCCCCAACAGGATCGGACAGGGACTCGAGTTTGATACCTGTTGTACCCTTGCTTCCATGGCCTATCGAAAGCTGGGGCGAAAAACCATCATGGTGAACAGCAATCCAGAGACTGTCTCAACAGATTTCAACATCAGTGACCGACTCTACTTGCAAGGTCTCACCGCTGAAGAGGTAAAGGAGATTCTCCGTCACGAACAAACCCAACGGGTGGTGGTACAACTGGGAGGTCAGACCCCACTGAACCTTGCCCCGGCTCTCACACGTGCAGGGGCCAAACTGGAAGGAACTGATCTAGAGGGACTCTTGGGTGCAGGAGACCGTGGGAAGTTCTCGGCCTTGGTAACACAGCTGGGGCTCAGGCAACCAAAGAACAAAGCAGTCACCAAGAAAGAGAATATTCTCACCACTGCACGAGAAATTGGCTTCCCGGTATTGATTCGACCTAGCCATGTACTGGGAGGACGGGGAATGTACATTGTGTATGACGAGGATGGACTTCTCTCCCTTGCCGATATTGAGGCGACAGTGGATGCTCCTGTATTGGTGGACCAGTTTCTGGAGGATGCCTTTGAGTATGATCTTGATGCGGTGTGTGATGGGGAGAGTCTGTATGTGGGGGGAATTCTCCAGCATATCGAAGCTGCAGGCATCCATAGTGGAGACTCTGCGGCAGTGTTCCCCCCATACAAGAGTACACCAGAGTTACTTGAAGAGATGCAGGATTGGGCACACAAGCTAGCACTTGCACTGCATGTAAAGGGATTGATGAACATCCAGTTCGCTGCCAAAGACGGGAAGCTCTACCTCATCGAGGTCAACCCACGTGCATCCCGTACAGTTCCCTTCATCTGCAAGACCAGTGCGGTCGACCTTATTGAGGCCGCGGTCCGTGTCTGGGAAGGAGAAACCTTGGTGAAGCAAGGGCTGGTACAAAGCGCTGGAGGGCGAGCCTTGGGCACCTGCAAGGTTGGCTGGGCAGTGAAAGAAGCTGTATTCAGCTTCGATAGGTTCAGTAATGTGGACCCAGCACTTGGACCTGAGATGAGGTCGACCGGCGAGTCGATCGGACTGGGCAAAACCTTCGGGGAAGCCTTTGCAAAAAGTCAGATTAGCAGTGGTAACCGCCTTCCGGTCTCAGGAAAGGTGTTCATCAGTGTTAACAAAAAGGATCGCAAGACTATCCTTCCCGTCGTGAGGAAATTGGTCTCCCTCGGGTTCACGATTGCTGCAACACAAGGGACGGCAGCATTCCTCTTTGAGCAAGGCATCCTTGTTGAAGTGATGCAAAAAGTGCACGAAGGGCACCCGAACATCACTGATTATCTGCAGAAAAAGCAGGTTGCTCTTGTGATAAACACCCCGATGGGACTCCACGCACACATAAGTGATGATGAGATACGAAGTATTGCCATGCGCATGAAAATCCCCTACACCACTACCACAAGTGCTGCCGTGGCAGCGGTTGAGGCGGTTGAATACCTGCAGAAAAAACAGGTTGTTGTCCGTGAGCTAACGTCCTAGAGGCAATTGCCTTTTGGACTTCTATCGTATAGTATGGGAATACTTTCTTAAGGAGACCAAAAGGGACCGACTATGGCAGAAGAAGTATTTTCCCAACGAACGACTACCTGTGGATCACTGACCAAAGCTGACAATGGAGCTACGGTGGTTCTCAACGGCTGGGTACACCGTGACCGAAATCATGGTGCCCTGCACTTCATCAACCTCCGTGACCGCTATGGGATTACCCAGGTGGTGGTGGATGATGATGCCAGCAAAGAACTTCAGGCAGTTGCCAACGAGTTGCACCTGGAGTACTGCATTGCAGTAACAGGTGTGGTACGCCTTAGACCCGATTCAATGGTCAATCCGGCGATGGTAACCGGAGAGGTAGAAGTAAAAGCTGAAAAGATTGAGATTCTCAGCAAGTGTGCCCCACTTCCATTCCAAATTGATGATGGGAATGAACCGAGGGAAGACCTCAGGCTCAAATACCGCTACCTTGACCTTCGCACCCAGGGCATGCAAAAGAGGATGAAACTTCGTCATGACTTTATCTTTGCCTGCCGAAAGTTTCTTACCAGTCGCGACTTCTACGAGATAGAAACCCCTACCATGATCAAGAGCACCCCTGAAGGAGCTCGTGACTTCCTTGTTCCCAGCAGGCTCTACCCGGGCAAGTTCTATGCACTTCCCCAAAGCCCACAGCTCTTCAAGCAGATCCTGATGGTCGGAGGAATGGATAAGTACTTTCAGATTGCCCGTTGTTACCGTGATGAGGATGCCAGAGGCGACCGACAGTTGGAGTTCACTCAGCTTGACCTCGAAATGAGTTTTGTCAAACGTGACGATGTTCTCTCTCTCATGGAGGATCTCTTCGGTTCCGTATTCAAGGAGGTTATGGATTATGACCTACCTGCACGATTTAGAAGACTTAGTTACCAGGATGCACTGAATACCTATGGTTGCGATAAACCAGATCTTCGCTTTGACCTTCCTCTCTCAGATGTCAACGAAATTGCCCAGAAGAGTAGTTTTGCCACCTTCAAGGATATTGTTTCCCAGGGTGGGTATGTAAAGGCAATCTGTGCTCCGAAGAGCGAGACTGTTGACTTCTCAAGGAAGTACATCACCAGCCTTGAGGATGCCGCAAAGATTTACGGTGCGCAGGGATTGGCGTGGATCAAGGTGGGAGAGAACGCTACCTTCTCCGGCGGTGTGAGCAAGTTCTTCGCTGGGCTTGAAGATGAACTTGCTACCAAGATGGATGCAAAGGAAGGGGACATGATCCTCTTTGTAGCCCATCAGGACTGGAAGCAATGTTGTGCCAGCCTCAGTGCGGTTCGAACCAAATTGGGAAAGGATCTGAACCTAATCAGGAAGAGTTTTGAGTTTTGCTGGATTGTTGATTTCCCCCTCTTTGAGTACAATGAGGATGAAGGGCACTGGGAAGCTGCACACCATATGTTCAGTATGCCGCAGGCAGAGTATCTCGATTCGCTCGAGTCTGATCCCGGAAGCGTAAAGGGTGACCTGTATGACTTAGTCCTCAATGGGTATGAGGTGGCAAGTGGTTCCATCCGTATCCATGATGTAGAGCTCCAGAAACGTATTTTCCGTATCTGTAATTTTGATGACGAGACTGCGGAAGAGCGCTTCGGATTCCTGCTCAACGCCTTCAGATATGGAGCTCCACCTCATGGAGGTATTGCCCCAGGAGTCGATAGAATGGTCATGATCATGGCCGAGCAGAGTTCGATTCATGAGGTTATTGCTTTCCCGAAAAATACTGCAGGGATATCCCCAATGGATGACTCACCTTCAGTAGTTGACGAGAAACAACTTGAAGACTTACACTTGATCATAAAATATCCTGAGTCTAAGACTTGACAGAGAGCCCCGGACAACCGGGGCCTTTTCTTACCAAGGAGGAGCACCGAACGAAGGTGTGAATTTTGGACATGAAAAAAAACTTGGCATTGAAAATTTCCTATCTCAACATATTCAGCAATATCGTTCTCGCCATAAGCAAGACAACGATTGGCTTCGTTGCGCACTCTTCAGCTCTGCTCAATGATGGAATCAACAACGCAGGTGATGTGGTAAGTTCCATCATCGCCATGATTGGTATCTCCGCTGCATCCAAGGAATCTGATGAGGATCATCAGTATGGACACGAGCGGCTGGAATCAGTTGCTGCAATTCTTCTTTCCGGTATCATCATGGTCGTGGGATTCGGCCTCTTGGTCGATGGAATCTCAACCATTATCACTGGTAGCTACCAGGACAAGCCACAGCCTGGCTTTCTTGCTGTGGTCGCGGCCATTGTTTCCATCATCATCAAGCAAGGAATGTTCCTGTATACCCGCTGGGCCGGAAAAAAGACTAACTCCTCTGCCTTGATGGCCTCTGCATGGGACTCCCAGAGTGATGTACTGGCAACCACCGGTGGCTTGATCGGAATCATTGCTTCAAGGATAGGGTATCCCATAGCTGATTCCGTTGCAGCAATCATCATCTCCCTCTTCATCATCCGAGTCGGAATTGAAATATTCCGCGATGGCACCTACAAGATGGTCGACCACGCCTGCCCTGAAAAAACAGTGGAAGAAATCCGCCTCATCATTCTCGACCAGGAAGGAGTAGAGGGAATCGATTTGTTGAGAACCCGCACATTTGGTTCACGAGCCTATGTGGATGTTGAAATCTCAGCTGAAGGTTCCCAAAGCCTCGTTGATGCTCACTGTATTGCTGAACGAGTCCACCACGCCATAGAAACCAGTTTCCCACAAGTCAAACACTGCATGGTGCATGTGAACCCACACAAGACTAAAAAGCAGTGACACAAAGGATCCCCATCCTAGAAAAATCATTCTGTATGGGCTATGATATTGCAATAGGAGATATCTCATGGGTGAGAAAAAACATGTTCGTGCAGATTTTGTACCTGGCCACTCCCAGTTCGTTACAGACAAGGGTTCCAGCTTTGAAATTGGCCCTTCCAGTACACCCTACGATTACCTGTTGGGTGCTCTGAGTGGATGCCTTTTCAAAACATTCGAAGAACTTGCTGAAAAAATGCGAATCCGTTGGGAACATATCAGCTTCGAGATTAATGGCGAGAAGCGTGAAGAAAGCCCTACCACACTCAAGTCATTGCACATCACGGTACAGGCAAGTGGAGTGGACAACCAAAAGAAATTTCTGAAAGCCTTTGAGACTGCCACCCGGTACTGCTCCATATATCAGACCATTTCACATGTGAGTGAGATGGATTACTCAGTGGACTTCCTGTAGTACCATGGGAAACAATGCGCGATATACCAATATTCTTCTCTTTGAAGCGTTCGAAACTGCCTTGCGGCAACTTCTTGTTGAAGATGAGGTGGTGTTGTCCTGGCCGAAGGCAAAGACGAGTCTTGCCCACTGCCTGGCATCCCAATTGCAACTGAGCCTACGGAAGGTACTCAGCCTTTCAGAAGACATCGCAAACCCTTATTTTTTCTCCCTTCCCGGCAACATCAAGGTAGATATCCAGAGGCACGGGCTTGATGTGCTTGTCCATGACCGAAAGGGTACCAAACTTCTGGGAATCATCCTTGGTAATGAGTATCTGACAAAGGTTCAGCAAAACCATCTCCTACAGGCCCAAGCTGAAGGATGCCAACTTGTCCTGGGTACTTCATTCCTCCCCCAGCGAGAGTACATTTTGCTCTATAGCCCAAAACAGGAGAGCTTGGAGTACTACCATTTCAACAAGGCAGACGGTACCACAACTCATCTTAAACAGAAGGATGTGGATGGAGAAAAAGATTCCTTGCAGCTGCTGTTGGGGATCAAGGAACGGAAAAAGAAACGTAGGAAACAGGTCAGTGAACGGGATCAATGACCCTGCTGCGTCCTGTCATTTTGTCCACTGTTCTTTTGTGGGCATCCTCACAGCCATGCCAAGGCTTATCTGCATTTTCTGACTTATACTTCTGGGTCATCCAATGGACATCTTTTGCAATCCTATCGAGGGAGGCAACTTCAATCTTCGACAGCTCACGTACAAACTCTGGATACAACGATGAAGAGAGCGCTTTCTGTGCTGTTTCCAACAAGAGTGAGAAGTGGTGGAGGCAGAACCCCTTTCCTTGTGAGAGTGCCTCACGAAATGCAGGGTCCTCCCCCCAGAGGTAACAGGTCGTATACAGGTAGCGCTGGAGTCGCTCTTCCATGGATGAGCACACAAGACACCCCTTCTCACGAGAATCCATTACCGCATGAAAAGCTCCTACCGCTTTCTTTGCTTGCTTGGGGCTTTTCGCTGAAAGCAGTCCATTGATGGCAGCCTCACCTTTCTTTCTGCTTGTTTCGAGATAGGTGTCGCTCATCAGGGCAACACCCTGCGGTTTGTTGGCTGCAGTAAGCATACGCCAGTGCTTGGGACAGAATCCATGCTCATTCACCCGTACCCGGGTCTCTGGATTCATAACTGAGTTACCCAGATAAAAGTTGATAGCATCCTTCTGAGCCTCTGTCATCAACTCACAGATGAAGCACTCACTGTTATGCTGTACCCCGTCCCAGACAGGAATGGTCTCAAGTTCAAGCTTCATAGTATTATGACCCGTACTTCATCTGCATCAGCTGTTTCAGTCGTGGTTCAGGTAGCTCTCTCACCTCATACTCCCCACCACCCATCTGCTTCGTAATGACCGTCATTTGTGCTGCCCGCTCGAGCAATTCCATCTTATCGAAGGCTTCCAGCATTGTTCGTCCAAGGGCTACGGCACCATGGTTTTCCAAAAGGAGTACATCATGGTCAAAGGAACTGGCTGCAACCTGCTCAGCTAGGTCCACTGTGCCCATCAGGCGGTACTCGACATATGCGGGATCCTCAAGGATGAAGTAGGATTCTGCAATCAGATGGGTGTTTATGGCGCTCTTTCCATTCTTTGTGATTGCGGTGAACGCGGATGCACAGGTAGGATGGGCGTGCACAATCGCTTGGATGTCAGGACGTGCTATAAGAATCAACCGATGCATTTCAGTTTCGATGCTGAGACGTAGGTTCGGAGTCAGATTCTTTCCGTCCAAGGTCACCACAGCAATGTCATCAGGGGTAAGCAGTCCTTTGTCAAGGGCACTGGGTGTGATGCAAAAAAGATCCTTGCTGATCCTCATGCTAATATTGCCACCACTAGCGGTGGTGAGTTGTCGGTCATACAGGCGGGTCATGAACGAAGCTACCTGCCGGCGGTATTTTTCATATTTCTTGGTATCCATACAGCGAGTATAGCATGACTGTCTGACTTGGGGAACGTAAAACCTTATTACTGATGCCTTGAGAAGGCAAGGAGCTTTTGCTACAATGGCCCCTGTTCGAATACTAAGGAGATGTATCACGATGAGGATGTCTAAACTCTTTTCCAAAACCCTGAGGGAAGCCCCAAACGGAGCTGACAGCAAGGGGTATGAATATCTGCTTCGAGCAGGCTTTATCCGCCAGTTGGGAGCTGGCATCTTCACCTTGCTCCCCTTTGGGGTCAGTGTGACCAAGAAGATAGAACAGGTCATTCGCGAAGAAATGAATGCAATCGGAGGGCAGGAGATTCTGATGCCTCTGGTCAATCCAGCGGATATCTGGAAGGAAACCGGTCGATTCTACAGTATTGACCGTGAGATGAGTCGGTTCAAGGACCGCGCGGGACGCGACATGGTCCTTGCCATGACCCATGAAGAAGCTGTGACCGACCTCGCCCGTGGTGAAATCGACAGCTACAAGCGTCTTCCCTTGCTTGTCTATCAGATTCAGACCAAGTGGAGGGATGATCCCCGTCCTCGTGCAGGGCTGATAAGGGTGAGAGAGTTTACCATGAAGGACAGCTACTCTTTCGATATTGATCAGGAAGGGTTGGATAAACAATATGCTGAACACTATAAAGCCTACTTCAGGATTTTCAGCCGCTGTGGCCTTCCGGTCATCGTCGTTGGGGCAGACAGTGGCATGATGGGTGGCAAGATCAGTCATGAATACATGTACCTCTCCCCCATAGGGGAAGACACCATCATTACCTGCCCAGCATGTAAGTATACCGCAAACCGACAAGTAGCTACGTTCAAGAAAGCATATTACACTGAAGAATTGAAGGAAACTGAGAAAGTCCTTACCCCCGATTGCAAGACTATCGAAGAACTTGCTGCATTCCTTAAGATTGAAAAACGCCAAACTGCCAAGGCCGTATTCCTGATGGGTACGTTCATCAATGACACCAACGGGGAGGAAGAGGAAAAACTCATCGTTGGCATCATCAGAGGTGACCTCGAAGTAGAAGAGAACAAACTCCAGAATACAGTCAAGGCTAACTCCCTAAGGCCTGCCCACCCGGAAGAAATTACTGCAAAAAACATGATACCTGGCTATGGTTCAGCTATTGGCTGCACAGATGATGTACTCGTTGTAGTTGATGACTCAGTGGCAAAAAGCAACAATCTGGTCGCTGGTGCAAATGAGGAAGGCTATCACCTGCTGAATACCAACTTTGGCAGGGATTATCAAGGAGAAGTTGCGGATATTGCAAGTGCGAGCGACGGCTATGCCTGCCCTGAGTGTGGGAAGCCTTTGGTTGCTTCAAAGGGAGTGGAAGTGGGTAACATCTTCCAGCTGAACACTCGTTACAGTGAGAGCATGAACTGTACCTATCAGGATGAAAACGGTGTTCGTCGGCCTGTGATCATGGGATCCTATGGTATTGGAGTTGGACGCCTGCTTGCCTGTCTAGCAGAGAACTACAGTGATGAGAAGGGACTCAGTCTACCTATCAGTGTTGCTCCGATGCAGGTACATCTGGTAAGCTTGGTGAAGGACGTACAAGTCGCAGAAACCATTTACACCGCGCTCACCCAAGCTGGTGTTGAGGTGCTCTACGACGACCGCAAGGAGTCAGCCGGTGTCAAGTTTGCTGATGCAGATCTTATTGGTCTTCCAATCCGCATTACCTTGGGTAACCGTTCCCTGAAGGAAGGAAAAGTAGAGGTGAAGCTCAGAAGCAATCTTGAAGAGTCTTTCTCCTTTGGTGTAGATACTGTGGTGGAGGAAACCCTCAGTCTGATTACGAAACTCAGGAATGATTTAGCATCTCAGATTGTAGAAAATGAGTGGCAGAACAACTAAAATTTGAACCAAGACACAACTACAATCCCCTATTCAATATGAATTGATTAGGGGATTGTTGTATTCCGAGGCTCCAGATGTTAGTTGGCGCCCATCCTTTTCAACTGATTGACTATGTACGTTCGCTTTGCTGCCTTTGCATATTCAAGTACAGAGTGCCCCTGGTAGTCACGGGCATTGATATCAGCACCAGCTTTCAGCAAGGCGGTTACCACACGCGTTTCAGGATTGCTGTTCACTGCCATGATCAAGGCAGTCTCCCCAAGATAGTTTCGTGCATTCAGATCTGCACCGGCTTTCAGCAATTCTTCGATGATTTTTGGACTGGTACTCTTGTTGGCTGCGAGATGAAGCGCATTGGATCGATACTTGGGTTCAGCCTCCTGAATATCCGCACCTGCCTCCAACAACGCCTTCAGTACATTCACGGATGGGTTGTACTGGGCAGCCAGCATGATGGGAGTAAGCCCCCACTCATTCTGAGCATGGATGTCTGCACCCTGCTCAAGAAGACTTTTCACTTCCTTCACTTTGGTAGCGGAAACAGATGCCGCCAGCAATTTCTTGTTGAGAGTCTCTTCTCGTTTTGACATATGCAGAATATCTCCTTACTCAATATTTGAAGTATACTTACGTAGCCAGTATTCCAATTTTTCCTCAAATTGTACAGTCTTTGACCCTGTTTTCATTCCCCAACGGAGCGAGAGGAAAGGAATCAGCATGATGGTTCCTCTCTGGAGCGAGTGCCGGGAAAGCAAGGTGAGATACCCCGTCCCTTGGGGCGGAAAAGGAGACAACGCCTCCTGAGTCCAGGGCTTGCCCTGGGGTATTGATACCTTTCATTGCTCTATCATTCAATTGCCCTCTTTTGGATTTGCTTCACAGCACATAAATGCAGTATGATAAAACCATGGTAACCAAGGAAATCATTAAACAAATCCCAAAAGTAGAACTCCATGACCACCTCGATGGAGGCTTGAGAATTCAGACCATTCTTGAACTAGCTAACACACAGGGCATTACACTTCCCAGCAAGGATCCTGAGACACTCCACCAGTGGTTTGTCAGGGGAGGCAAGCAGAAAAACCTTTCTCTCTACTTGGAGTCATTTGCCTTGACCACTAAGCTCATGCAGAATAGAGCAGCATTGGAACGTGTAGCATTCGAAGCCGTAGAGGATCTTGCTTCTGAACATGTATGTTATGCGGAAATACGGTTTGCACCCATTCTCCATGTACATGGAGGACTAACCTTGGAAGAAGCTGTACAAGCTGTCCTTGACGGCTTGCAACGGGGAACACGCAAAACAGGGATGCCCACTGGCTTGATCCTCTGTGCCATGCGCAACCAATCCCCCAGTGTCAGCAAAAGCATTGCAGAACTTGCCGTTGCCTTTGCCGACCGGGGCGTCGTTGGGTTCGACCTTGCCGGCGATGAAATTGGCTACCCTGCGAAGAAACACCTTGAGGCATTCCAGTTCATTAGGAGCAAAAATTTCAATATCACTATCCATGCAGGTGAGGCATTCGGGGTCGAATCAATCTGGCAGGCTGTGCAACTGTGCGGAGCCCATCGAATCGGACATGGGGTCCGCTTGGTGGAAGATATGGGAATCGAAGGGACTAGAATCGAGAGTATGGGTTCTCTTGCTGCCTTTATCCTTGACCGGAGAATTCCCATGGAAATGTGTCTAACCAGCAATGTAGGGACAGGGGCAGTGAAAGATTATGACAGCCACCCCTTCCCTATCCTGTTCAGAAATAAATTCAGGGTATTCCTCTGCAGTGACAATCGATTGATGAGTGATACCACTATTACGAAGGAGATGGAGATAGCAGTCCAGTACTACAATCTGAACACCCGTGATCTTGAGAAGATTACAATCAATGCAATGAAATCAGCTTTCATCCATCATGACCAAAAACTCTCAATCATCTACGATGTAATCAAGAAACAGTATGCCGAGATTCGTCAGCGGTATGACCTCCAAGACTAAAGCGTCCGTCTGAATACTTCCAGAGGACTGATTCTCATCCGGATCCTGCAGTACAGATACGCGAATACCAAACCACTGAGATGCGTCAGGTGTGCCACATTTCCCCCAGCACCAAAAACTTGACTGTAGAGTTCAATGATTGCATAGAGAATGACCAGAATCGGTGCCTTGATGGGGATAAGTCCGAAGATGAAAATTACCGAGTAGGGATAAAAGACCGCAAACATCAAGAGCACCCCGTAGATAGCTCCTGAGGCTCCCACGAGAATGACGTTTGTACCAGCCAGGTAGTAACTGATGAAACTGGCAATCCCACTGAACAAACCAGTCAAGAGATAGAAGAGGAGAAACTCCTTGCTTCCTACTCTACGTTCCACCATTGAGCCAAAAATAAAGAGACTCAGCATATTGAACAGCAGATGGCTGAATCCAGCATGCACAAACATATAGGTAAATAGTTGCCAAAGATACCCACTCAATACAAAGGAAGGAATCATTGCAAGATAGTAGGTAAGCCTCGGATAGATCATCGATGTGACGAGATAAACCAAGACGTTGATGATGACCAACTTGAGGGTGACATTTTTATAGGTAGTATCCCGGAATCTCCGGTTCAAGATAGTGCTCTTTTTCATAAGGTATACAGTATAAAGGGAAAGAGACAACGTCAATTGAGCAAATTTTGCACACCTTTCCAAGAGTGTGAAAGCAATGCACACTCTTTCACCCTCTATACCCCTGTTTAAAGGCTCTATTGGCAGTTTTTAGCTTGGCACGCTTATTGCATGGTTATAGATAGAACAGAGCAACATTTTTTTCATACTCCTCCTTTTATACCGACAGGGTGCCAAGAGATTTTCCCCAAACCTCTTTTGGCACCCTTCTTTTTATCCATATCTGTGAAATTTTGAAATAGTGTAACAATTTTTCACACCATTGCACCATCAAACGTCAGTAGAATAGTATTCCTATGGTGATATTTAATTACTTTTTGCATTGATTACAAATAATTGGCACACTAGTTGCAATACAATAGACAGAACAGAGCAACAGTTTTTTCAAACCTCCTTAAAGTGTGATTTCTTTGGTGCCAGCGGTTCTCTCTCCCCACCCCACAATACCGCTGGCACCATCTTTATGCTCTTCCGGCTCTTTCAATAGTTTGTTATAGTTGGCTTATGGCAACAAGTAGAAGGGACCGTGCAGACTCCTATACAAAACGGGCACACAAGGAAGGCTATCCAGCCCGCTCCGTCTATAAGCTAGAAGAATTACAACAACACTTCACCCTGGTAAAGAGTGGGGACGCCGTCCTGGATGTCGGAGCAGCTCCAGGATCGTGGACGTTGTATACCCACAGGAATCTGATAAAAGGAAAGGGAAAGATCATAGCTGTAGATCTGAACCCCTTGAACCTGAACCCAATTCCTTCGACTGTCACCGCCTATGTAGGTGATGCCTTCTCCAAAGAAATCAGGGAAACCCTAGTAGCGCAAGGTCCTTATGATGCCATCATCAGTGACGCAGCTCCTATGACCATGGGCAATAGAAGTGTTGATACCGCAAGGAGTGAAAACCTTGCAGAGCAGGTCATCTACCTTGCCAAAGACCATCTGAAGCCCCATGGAAACCTTGTGGTAAAAGTCTTCCAAGGAGGAGGACAGGTCGAACTCCTGCAATTGATGAGGACACTCTTTGCCAAAGTAAAACCCTACAAGCCGAAAGCCTGTAGGGATGACTCCTTTGAAATCTATCTGGTGGGATTGGACAGAAAGGAGCTCTGATCAGCAAGACAATCCACCTCTGGCATTGAAAACTCCTATCTTCTATACTGTGTCCATGAAACAGAACGTACAACTCGTTGTCATCGATGGACAAGGCGGAAGCTTGGGGAAAGCCCTCGTAGGGGCTATCAAGAAAACATTCAGCCAGATAGATGTATTGGGAATCGGGACCAATAGTCTGGCTGCCAGTGCCATGCTTAAAAGTGGGGCTGATGCTATCGCAACAGGGGAGAACCCTGTCATCGTAGCGTGCAGGAATGCAGATCTCATCATTGGTCCCTTGGGCATCCTTACTTCTGACGCACTCCATGGAGAAATAACTCCAGCAATGGCAGTCGCAATCGCCCAGAGCAAAGCTCACAAGATTTTAATACCGATCAGCAAGTGCAATGTTACAATAGTGGGAGTCCAAGAAGCTCCTCTCTCTGTAATGATTGACATTACCTTACAGGAAATCAAGCGTTTCCTTGACAGTGCTATGGCTAGTCGGTAACATACTTCATAACATGCCTCATGAAGGGGCATATTCCTGATTCATTACCTGGTTATACAAGAGAGCCATGAAGGCAAAGAAGGATACTACTTTTTTTGCTTGCATGGCCCTCTTTTTTTGGAGAATGCTTTGGAACGATATACACAACCACTGTCAGACGACCACACCCTGGAAGTCTATAATCATGATCAACTCATTTTCTCAGAAAATGGACATTGGCTCACCCCGCTCTTTGCTTTCGAGCGATTTCTTGAAACCTACACAGGGGAGAAGGATTGCCTCAGTGCACATGATACAGCTGCAGGAAAAGCTGCTGCCTTGTTGATGGCACGCTTTGGGGTGAAACGTGCCCATATCAATCTGATCAGCGAACTTGCCATCGAATATTATCGGCAACATGGAATTATGTTTTCTTATGAAAAACGCATCGGACGACTGCAATGCAAGACCGAGGAGTTGCTCAGTGAGATGGACGACCAAGAGCAGATGTATCGACTGCTTCGAAAACGTGCCAAGCTGGTACGAGGAGTGTCTGTGCATGTGGAACATCTTTCGTTCTCATACCCTGACCATCCTCCCATCCTGGATGATCTCTCCTTTCATCTCGAGGAGGGAGAACGACTGCTCATCCAAGGCGACAATGGAATGGGAAAGACCACATTGCTTGCACTCTTGATGGGAAAACTCAAGCCTACCACCGGAACGATTCTCATTGGGGAAGAAGAAGTTAGCCATCTGGAAAAGAGAACCATCGGCTACATCAAGCAACAGCAACAGGAACAACAGTTCCCGGTTTCTGCCCGTGAAGTTGTGGCAATGGCATGTGATTCCAGCCTCTCAAGGGAAGAGCAGCAGTGGGAGATCGACACCGCCCTCAGAAGGACCAAGATAGAGCATCTTGCGGAGAGAAACTTCTTCACCCTTAGCGGAGGGGAGAGACAAAAAGTCTCCCTTTCGAGAACGCTTTGCCAGAAAGCAAAGCTACTCCTCCTTGATGAGCCTACCTCCTTTCTGGATGCAAAGAGTCGTACTACCCTAGTGGAAGTGCTACAGAGTCTGACCATAGGAGAGATGCCAACCATTATCATTGTCACCCATGACAAGGCTCTGGAAAAAGATTTGGGGTGGCCAACACTGCTTCTGGGGGGCATATGAATGAGTTTCTCTATGCACTAACCCTACCACCGGTAACGAAAGGATTGCTTGCCATGGCCATTGCTGGTCTCTGTTTTCCCGCTAGTGGGGTCATGGTTCTTCGCCTTGACTTGGTCCCCATGCGCTACATGCTCATGCACGGGGTAATCCTTGGAGGGGCCATCTCCCTGGCACTCTCCCTGCCAGTACTCCCTCTCAGCATCGCCCTGAACATCGTCTTGGTTCTAGCAATGATGCACTTGGCGAAGGATACCCGTCATGGGTTCGGCCTTGCCAGCGCTGCTGGAATGGTATTTACCATGGCATCTGCCTCTCTGGTGATGCATCTGTGGGATGTCCCAGCAAAGGATACGCTGCAGTTGCTCTGGGGAAGCCCTTTTGCTCTCTCCTGGGCAGATATCGTGGTATTGAGCGGCATAGCCCTCATCCTGGCCATCTATCTTTTTACAAATTTCAGGACAGTGAGCGCCATCTTCTTCGACCAGGAAATTGCCCAGTCCCTGGGAATGCCGGTAAAGGCACACTACACCGCAATGGTTCTGGTCATTGCCTTGGTTATTGCCTTTGCCATGAAACTGATCGGGGCATTGCTTATTGATGCTCTGCTCATTCTTCCCGTGCTCATTGCAGGGAAACGTGCTGAAAGCTTGAAACAACTGCTGCTCTACTCCTGTCTTACAGGCCTCTTTGTCTCTACCTTTGGATTTTTGGCTGCCATTGCAACAGATTTGCCACCCAGTGGAACGATTGCATTGCTCTCGGCTTTGCTGTTTATCATACCTACCCATAAGAGAGGATTACACTCATGAGAAACTATCTTTTCTCCTTGATCATCATGCTTTTGGCAGCGTTCAGTATCCCTGCCCAAGGCGTTCCGGAAGAAGTCGCTGCATCAAGCGCTTCCCACCCTGCTTCCATAGTGGCAAGCACCAGTTGGACGGCAGCGTTTGCCGACCTTGGGGGACTTGATGATGTTGCTTTCATAGCCCCTGCCACACTCACACACCCCCCTGAGTATGAGATTACGGTCAGCGATGTGGTAAAGATCAACCATGCAGATTATTTCATCTACGCAGGATATGAGAGAATGATGCAGAGCATGGGTGATTCCATCAAGAAAGAAGCAGGAACAATGGTGCAGATAACCACCACCAATGATATCGAGAACGTGAAGAAGCAAGCAGCAATTCTTGCCAGTCTTGAGGGAACTGAAGACAAGAGCAAGGTACGCCTAGATAGCTACATTGCAACGATTGAGGAGGGGGCAAAGCAGGCTGAAGCACTTGGCTTGACAGAGGCGAAGGTCTACTGTCATGCAATGCAGGTCTATCTTGCCAAAGACCTGGGCTTGCAGGTAGCCGGTACATTCGGCCCTGGTCCGGTCACTGCCCAACAGATCAGCGAGGTCTCGAAAGGTGGATATCAGATCATCATCGACAATATCCATAATCCTATCGCAGGACCCCTGTTGGAGGTGTCCCCAGATTCAAAGATAGTTGTCTGGAGAAACTTCCCTGAGAGCGGAGGCAGGGGGAGCCTGGAGTCCATGGTTCATGCCAACATCCAGGCGTTGATCCAGTAGAATCAATGCTGATTTCATGAAGAGAGCCACCGTTTGGTGGCTCTTCTTACGTGTTAGGAGTAGTATTTACCGTACGTTCCCCTCAAGAAGCTGACGGTTCGTTTTGCCGCCGTCTCAGGATCGGGATAGGGAAGAATCTCGGCTGTGGTCCACCCATCATACCCGATGGAGGCGAGGGAAGAGAAAATCTCATCCCAATCCATGTGCCCATCGCCGGGAGCATGCCGATTGGTATCTGCAAAGTGCACATACCGTACATACTCCTTGTTCCTGATGAAACTCTCACCAATGTGATCATCCTCAATATTCATATGGAAGACATCAGGCATCATGACAAAGTTTTTCCTGTCAATCTTCTTGAGCAAGGTTGAACACTCGTCGAGGTTGTTGATGAAGTCAATCTCATAGCGATTCACTGGTTCAAGGATCAATTCAACGCCACGCTTTTCAGCATGGTCTGCAACCTTGTGGGCCATATCCAAGAAGAGTTCCTCCGCAAAGGCAGGGTCACGACCATCAATAGGTCCTCTTGTCCTTCCAATATTTACCAAGCCACCAAAGTCAGAGGCTAGGTCAATGAAGCCACAGAAGCTCTTGTACAGTTCAGCGCGGTTTTCCTGGTTCTCATCGGTGAAGTAGAGATTCCTTGCCGCAAAGACCTGCCCACTGGAAATTGCGCTTACCTCAAGACTATTCTCATGCAACCACTGGTTCAGTTCGTCCTTGGATACTTCATCTGGACGTTTGAGGGCAAGCTCAACACCATCATACCCAAGTTCATGGGCTTTGATGATTGACTCTTTTACCCCGCGAAACACCACAAACGCATTAGGCATTGCCTCTTTACCGGCAATAGCTACAGATAATTTCATAGAATACTCCGTTGGAGGAGAAACAGGACACCATATGGTGCCCTGTTTTCCTGGTTACATCGCCTTGATCAGGGAGAGGTCGCCACTTGCTGCAGAGCGAAGCAGGGGTTCCATGTAGGTATCGACATCGCTAGAGCTCATCGGAACCGGCATGTTCTTCAGTTTCATCTCTAGCTGCGGGTCCTTTGCAGCATTCAATGCACGCTGGATGTGAGCCTCACTGAATCCCTTCAGGTCGTCGAGCTTGGTGGGAGCCTTGATGGACTTGCTGAATGCAATCATGGCCTCAGCCACGGCAACTGCAAGTTCTTTCCCTTCCAGGTTGTCCACTGGAGAACCAAATCCAAACTCGGCAAAGATTGAACCAACAACCTTCAGTTGCTTCTGAATTGCCTTGGAGTAGAGCACCGCATAGTAGGGGTTCATGATTCCACAGGCAGTACCATGGCTGACAATGTCCACCAGGGAGAAGCTGGTCAAGTGGGCACCACTGGTCCCCCCGATCATGATGGCATAGCCACCAAGGTCGGTGGCAAGCCCGATGGCTTCCCGTGCCTTCACATTCTTGGGATCGTCAACCAGCACCTTTGCATACTCAGCCACCAGGCTGATAGCACACTCGGCAATCTCACGGGCTTTCTCATAGGTCTCTTCCTTTGCACCACAGAACACCTCGAAGGTGTGTGCAATGGCATCGAGGGCACCGTCTATGGTTACACTGATCGGCATGCTGACCGTCGTCTCATAATCAAACAGCCCAACGGTCGGAACAACTGCATTGTCCACGATGAGCTTCTTCTGCCCAGCCACAGGGTCGGTAACATTGGAATACTTGGTCAGGTGGGCTCCACTGGAAGCACTGGTCTGCACGGCAATGACAGGAAGCAGGGAAGAGCCGGTCTCATCAAGGGACTTGCTCACCACATTGGTTCCGAAGTAGTGGTCGATCTCGGGAGTTACCTTTGCACCAAGGGTGGCCAGGGCATTTGCAGCTTTCACCGCATCGATTGACGAACCACCGCCGATGACGACGATGCAATCGGGTTTGGTGTGCAGGATGTAGGACTCCAGGCGATAGACGTCCTCTCGGGGAGCATTGGGCTTTGCATCGGGAGCAATCATGTTTCCGGCAAGTTCGACACCTGCAGCATTGAGATAGGAGACAACCCTGTCTGCAACCGGCTTCATGTAGGTAGTGTTGCTGACCACAAGGGCACGCTTGCCAAACTTGGCTGCCAGTGGTCCTACCTGATCAAGAACTCCCAACCCATGGACATACGAGTCCCCTTTCCAATCCTTCAAGAGTGTATAGGCACGTTTCATTTGATCCATAACAATAGCTCCTTATTTGCAAAGTTTTTTCGCGCGTTCTGCAATATGCTCTGCGCTAATTCCATATTTTGCCAAGAGTGGTTCATAAGGACCCGTCTCGGTAAATACATCTTCGATTCCTATAGCATCAAATCTACAGGAAATTCCTTCTCTCATAAAGACCTCGCTGACAGCACTGGAGAATCCACCAGCGAGTACATGTTCTTCAACACAAAGTAGCTTACCGGTTTTGGCTACGCTGTTCTTGAGTGTCTGGACATCAAGCGGTTTTACTACAGGCACGCTCAGCACTTCAGCCTTGATACCCTCTTTCTGGAGCAGGACAGCTGCTTCATGTGCAAAGCTTGCGGTAATACCGTTTGCTGCGATGGTTACATCACTGCCGATTGCAGTACAAACTGTTCCGATTGCATCGGTTGCAGGAAGGTCAGGCATTGCATTGCGGTTGAGCCTGATATAGACAGGTCCCTCCTGCTGCAATGCATATTCCAAAGCCTGTTCGGCTTGTTTAGCATCACCAGGGACAATTACCTGCATATTCGGCAGGGCTCTCATAATGGCAATGTCAGTTATTGCCTGGTGGCTTGCACCATCAAAGGAATCGGAAAGGCCCCCATAGGCTCCTGCTATGATGACAGGAAGGTTATTATAACAGATGGTGTTACGGATCTGGTCAGTAGCCTTCAGGGCAAGGAAGATGGCAAACGCATTTACTACCGGATGGTATCCAGCGGTAGACATGCCGGCAGCAATATCAACCATGTTCGCCTCAGCAACTCCAACATTGTAAAAACGGTCCGGAAAAGCCTTCCCAAAATATGCACTCTTGGTGGATGAAGATACATCAGCATCAAACACCACCAACTCAGGATGGGTAGCACCCAACTCGGCGAGTTTTTTTCCGAAAGCATCTCTCATTGTATCACTCATAGGGAGGCCTCCTTCTTCTCAATGTCAGCATTCAATTCAAGCATACCCTTGGTGTAGGAGTCATCATCGATAACAGCCCCATGCCAGGTATTCTTCCCCTCAGTGAAAGAGACTCCCTTTCCTTTAACCGTGTTGTAGATAACCGCTTTCGGCCATTGGTTGTCGCTATCCATCCATGCGAAGGATTCCAGCACCTCTTCAGTGTTGTTTCCATCGTAGGCCTTCTCAGCTACATTCCAACCAAATGCCTTCAGTTTGTCTGCAAGCGGCTCAAGCGGCATGATCTCATCAGTAGTTCCATCGAGCTGTACCTTGTTGTAGTCGATCATAAGGACAAAGTGCCCTGGCTTGAACTTTGCTGCACTCATGAGAGCTTCCCAACTCTGCCCTTCATTCAAACATCCTTCCCCACTGATTACATAGGTCCAGTATTGCTTTCCTGACTGCCGTGCAGCCAAAGCCATTCCCAACCCGATGGAAAGTCCATGACCCAGTGCTCCTGTGGACATATCCACACCAGGGAGGGTCTTCATGCAGGGATGACCCTGCAACCGAGTGTTCAGTGTACGGAAAGTGGAGAGTTCCTCAATAGGGAAAAACCCACGGTGGGCAAGCATGGTGTAGAGATTGATCGAAGCATGTCCCTTTGAAAGTACTACCCGGTCACGATCTTCCCACTGAGGGTCGTCGCTCTTGATAGTGAGCCGATTGAAGTAGAGGCATGTGGTCAATTCTGCGCTTGAAGCGGCTCCACCCCAGTGTCCGGTTCCTCTTGTGTGGAGAGTATCGAACATTACGCTCCTAAAATATGCTGCCAGCAGTGCAAGTTCCTTTGCATTGAACTTCCGTTCCTTCTGGCTGAGCAACTCCTCGACTGTTGTATTCATCTAGGAAACTCCTTATTCAGTGCAGCTTGGTACTAGCTATAGTCCAAGAAGCAGTGCATTGTGTACTGTATACAATATTGATACCATGGACAGTAATTCTTGTCAAAGGGATTCTTGTACTTATCAGAAAAATTTTATAAATTTGATTCATACATATATATTTACTATGCAAATTCCAAGCATTAACTAGGAATGAAAGTGTGATTATTATGCAAAATGTTTTTTGTACACAATTAACATTGACTTACCGGAAAATTCCTTTTACAGTGATAGTAATCAATGGGGGTACCAAGTATGCCTAAATGTATACAAAACAGTCTATCCGACCAAGTCTATACCATGCTTAAGGATCAGATTCTCTCAGGCCAGCTCAAGGGTGGGATGAAAATTCCTGAAGAGTCCCTTGCTGAACAGTTTGGAGTCTCAAGAACTCCAATCAGGGAGGCAATCAGACGATTGGCGGAATATGGGCTCGTAACCATTAAACCAAGGAGCCATGCTGTGGTTTCAATCATCTCTCCCCAGGAGGCAGATGATATTGCCAAGGTCCGGGTTTCTTTGGAACAGCTTGCCATCGATTCAATCGATGAGGAATCATATGCGGAACATGTAAAAGAACTCTCCCGCTATGCAGCTGATTGCCAGTATGCAATGGGAATTGGGGATAGGGCTACCGTTTTTGAACAGGACAGTCTGTTTCACCTTGCATTGGTGAAAGCCAGCCGGAACAGTGCCTTGATCAGCATCTGTGAACGGCTGGATGCAAAAATCCAGCAGCTCAGAATTGCACAAAACCTCCCCGAGGATGAGCTCTCCTACTATCTTGGCCAACATGCCCAGATGATGAGCATGTTGAAAAATGGGGAGAAAGAAGCGTGCAAGCATATGCTCTATGAACACATTACCCACGACCTTACCAGCCATTTAGATAAGGACAACGCATGAAGAAAGAAGACATCATCATCACCTACGGATCGGATGCAACCAGCATGACCAGAGCATTGCTTCAATCCATCGACATTGAAGGACTCCTCCCTGATAAACATGCATCCATTGCCCTCAAGCCTAATCTTGTGGTCGCAGTAACCGCAGACAGTGGAGCAACCACTCATCCTGAGATTGTAGTTTCCATCATCGAGTTTCTCCAGGAAAAGGGATATCACTCTATCTCAATCGTGGAGAGTGCATGGGTGGGTGACTCCACCAAAGATGGGTTCAGGGTCAATGGATACAACCAGATCAGCAAGAAATACAATGTTCCCCTTGTTGATGTGAAGGGTGACAGTTATGAGAAGAAAACCGTAGACGGGATCACCATGGAAGTCAGCCAGACAATCCTAAACACTGATTTTCTGATCAGCCTTCCTGTGTTGAAGGGCCACTGCCAAACTGCAATGACCTGTGCTCTGAAGAATATGAAGGGGTGCCTGTCAGACCGCAGCAAGCGGTTGTTTCACTCCCTAGGGCTGCACCGCCCCATTGCTGCACTCAATGTTGTGCGTGCTGCAGATCTGATCATTGTTGACAGCTTGAACGGAGATCTTGATTTTGAGGAAGGGGGAAACCCTGTTGAGACCAACCGAATGTTTGCTTGCCGTGACAGTGTTCTCTGTGACAGCTTCGGAGCCTCACTCCTAGGCTTTGAACTCAGGGATGTTCCCTATATCGAGATGGCAGAACATTTGGGGGCCGGAACCACAGATCTTGAAAAAGCCAATGTCATCCAGCTGAATGAGCCAAGCGATGAACCAGTGGTTCGCCCTACAGGAAGGGCTAACTACCTTGGTCGCTATACTGAACCAGATAGTGCATGCTCTGCTTGTTATGGAAATCTGATCCATGCTCTCAAGCGTCTCGAGGAGGTCGATCGCTTGAAGAATGTCAAACGGAACATCTGCATCGGTCAAGGGTACAAGGGCGTGAAGGACCCTTCCAAGGCAGGGGTTGGCATCTGCACCAAGGGACTAGGGAAAAGCCTTCCAGGCTGTCCTCCTAAGGCAATTGATATGATCAAGTTCATCAAGGAACTGAATGCTGATTAGGTATAGAGTATTGTTCTAACGATGACAGGCACCAAAACGGGTGCCTGCTCATGGAGTTATCTTGCACTATTATTGCAGAAGAGGCTTGGCAAGGTCATCAATTGCTTTCCAGTCCTCCCTGGAAAGCACCACAGACAAGGCATTGCTGTTCTCCTCAACCTGTTCTGGTTTGCGTGCACCACAAAGGACATTCATCGTTCCCTCTGCCCCTCTTGTCCAAGCGATGACCAGATTCCCTACGGTGCAACCATAGCTTTCTGCCATCTCTTTCAATGACTCAAGCATTTGCAATACCTGGGGACGATGCTCAGCATCATACCAAGATACTGAAGCTTTCGCTGTACCCACTACCTTGGTATCGAGACTGACGTTTCCAGTAAGCAAACCCCTCTCAAGAGGGCTATATGCCTGGAAGGTAATCCCCTGTTCAGCACAGTAGGAAGCAAGGGCTTCCTTGCTACGGGTAAGCAGGCTGAACCGCTCCTGAACCAAGGAAGGATTCCCATAGGATTGGTACTCCTTCAACTGTTCCAGAGTAAGGTTACAAGCACCATAGCTACGAATCTTGCCCTGTGCAACCAAACGCTCCATTGCCTCAACTGTTTCCTCAATCGGTGTAAAGAAAGGAGGAATTGACTGCCAGTGGGTCAAGAGCAGATCAATATGGTCGGTCCCAAGGCGTTTCAGGCTCTTCTCAACCTGTTCCACAATACTTTTTGGGTTGAGATTGCGACGAATGATCACTCCATCACGACTCTTGTGTAGTGAGCCCTCATCCTCTGGTCCCCAGAGCAATCCGCATTTGGTCGCCAGAATACATTCATTGCGTTTTCCCTTGAGAGCCTTTCCCAAAAGCTCTTCGCTGAAGCCATTGCCATAGGCAGGTGCTGTATCGATGAAATTGATCCCCCTCTCCAGTGCACAATGCACTGTCTTGATACTCTCAACTTCATCGCTGGCTCCCCAGCTGTCTCCACCACCCATTGCCCAGGTTCCCAAGGCAATGGAAGAAACTTCCATAGTTGTATCTCCGAGTTTCACTGTACCCTCCTCCAAGCATCCTCCAGTGTTCTTTTTGCATTCGCTACCACCAGGTCTGCATCCTCCCCTGCTTGGGGTTTCACCTCAAAGGAAAGAATATTCCTTCCCCCTTCAAAGAGGTACCCGATCTCTTTCATTTTCTGCAGGAAGGAAGCGAGGTACTCGGTATCATTCTCTGAGCCGGGATAGCCAAATCGTGGATGATAGTCACCATAACTGGGATGGCTGGAATCGCTGATGAAGGTATTTCCCATATGAACGTGCTTGATGTACTGCTTGATTGGCTCTACCGCCTCCTCAATACGTTCCCCAATCATGGGAATGTGGGAGCAGTCAATCATGATTCCGAAATTATCGAACTGAGGACACACTGCCTCGGCATACTGCTTGACCAATGAAGAAGGACCAAGCAGTGACTTCTTGTCGATGTCATGGTCGAACACCTCAAGGACTACCGGCATGGGGCCTTTATTCCTTGCATACGTACACAGCTCCTTCGTTGAGGCAATCAATGCTCCAAGATAGGAGTCTTCTTTCCCTTTCTCATACCTACGGGAGAGAAACTGGAACTCCTCCGCTCCCATTGCATATGCCTCATCAATCCCTGCTTTCAATGTCTCTACTGCCAGCCTTCTCTCTGCTTCATCCAAGCTGTTGATATTCAGCTTCTTTGCAAAGAGAAGGGAGTGCCCGCTATAGGTGCAATCGCAATGGGCTGTCTGGATCATGAACGGTACCTTCTCAGATAATGAAGGAAACGGCAGACTTCCAAGCTCCATTACTTGGAAATAAGGGTCAACAAGAAGCTTCTTGAGTGAATCATGATAGTCTTGTTCACTATTTGAACAAAAAGGATAGGCCATTGAGACCACAATTCCGATACGACAATATGCATGGATGTCTTTGTGCATTACACTTCCCCTTCCAGAATTTTCTTTACCTTCTGGCAACAGAGAACCGGGCTTGCCAATACGGGGACACCTGCTAGCTTCTCTGCTTCTTCTTGCAAATGTCCCATAGAGGCTTGTGCAAGGACAATACAGTCATATCCCTTCACTTGTTTGATCATCTCAAGCACCAAGCGATTATGTGTTTCCATGTCCCCGGCACGCATGGCCGTATAAGCGGGTTCATTGTCCTCAGCATCCACCTCAATTTCGGTTCCTGCGATTGCAGCTTCTTGCTTGAGTTTGCTGATGGTGGGTTCCAGGGTGCTCATTGCAGTGGCAACGACCTTGATTTTTTTTCCAATGCGTACAGCTTTTTCTGCCATCGCATCATCGATGGCTACAACAGGAACATTGATAAACGGCCTGATGAGCTGTACTGCAGGGGTAAGTGTTGAACAGGTGACGACGATTACATCAGGTTTTGTCAATTCACAGGATTGCAAATCATTGAACAAACGCTTCCGATTTTCCAATGAAAAATACCCAATCTCAGCAGGGTCGGACGCAAGAAAATCATCAAGCATGTTATGAATCTTCAGCTTCTGCCCTACTACGTTTTCCAACAATTCCGGAAAACTCCCCAACACAGGCCGTACCGTATGGATAAGTGCAACACGTTTCATCTTAGTATCCCCTCTTTATTTCTGTTCATTTCACAGTAATAAGTGTAACACAAAGTTGAGGGATGAAAGAAAACCACTTTCACCCCCCAAGATCAAACTCTATAGACCCGGAATTCCTTACTCGGACTTACCGATTGACTCAAGGTAGTCAGCCTGGAACTTCATACCATATGCTCTGTAAGTATCAGTATCCATGAAATCGGGAACCAGCTTCTGTTTCTCGATGTAGCCTTTCTGCCAAGCTTCAGTTTCGCTGACCTGCTTCATGACATTACTCCAATAGCTGACTGCAGCAGCACTCATGTTCTTGGGAGCAACCACAGATCTCCAGTTGGGAACCTCTACGTTCTTGTAACCGAGTTCGCTGAGGGTCGGTGCACCACTGAGGTTACCAGGGAAACGGCTGGTGGAAAGAGCCAAGACAGGAGTGAGCTTGCCGGCTTCAACATACTGGGAAGCAGCTGCTGGCTTGGAGATCAAGAGGTCGAAGTGACCGCCAAGAATTGCAGTAATAGCACCACTGGTTGCATCGTGAGCGATGTAGGAAAGCTGATCTTGGGTAATGCCAAGTTCCTTGATAAGAGCAGCATGACATGCGATGTCATCACCCTTGGAACCACCAAGAACAAGTCTCTCACCATGCTTCAATGCGTCAATGATCTCTTCGGCACTGGTGTACTTGGAGGATTCACCGATGAAGATGAGGTGCTTGTCTACAGCCATGTGAGCAATAGGCTGGAAGTTCTGGAAACGGTTGCTGGTATTCTTTACCATCGGCATCAAGTCACCACTGTTGAATGTCAACAAGGTGTGGTCAGCCTGTACGCCAGCCTTTATGTTGGAAACAAGCAGTCTACCAACCTCACCAGCACCATCGGTCTTGTACTGAATAACAAAATTCTTTCCGTTGATCAGGTCCTCTTTAACAGCAATGTCCGTAATTGTGCGGGTGAAGATGTCAGAACCACCACCGGGGGAGCTGGTTACATACCAGTCAACATTTCGGGTAGGGACGAAGGACTTCTCTGCACCACCTGCAGCTTCAGCAGTACCGTTTGCGAAAACAGACACACTTGCCAACAAAACCAGTGCCAACACGAGAGCAATTTTTCTCATTTTTCTATCTCCTCTTAGTTTCTCATGGGACAATGTCCCATATTTTCCAATATCCAATTCCTCTTTCGAGGAAATAAAACCTTATTGCTTACGAGTACCAACCTTGCGGAGAATGAACTTCACCACAGGAGTCACGACAATCGCTAACAGAATCAACAGCAGGAAGGCAGAAATCGGCTTATCAACGAAAATTCCCAATCCACCATTACTGATGATGAATGCCTTGCGCATGTTCGATTCAAGCAACGGAGCCAAGACGAAGGAGAGAAGCATCGGGGCAACTCCATAGCCATTCCTGTCAAGTACATACCCAAAGAGTCCGGAAAGGAACATGATGATCACCCCGTACATGGAGTTGGAGGTACTATAACTGCCAACTACACAGACCACTGTGATGATCGGGATTAGAATCCGTACCGGAACGGTGAGAATTTTAATCAGGAATGGGATGACACCCAGTGAGATGAACAAGGTAAGCAGGTTTGCAAGAAACAAGCTTGCAATCAAGCCCCATGCAAAGTCAGGATTACTGGAGAAGAGCAGTGGTCCAGGATTCAGACCCCACATCATCAACCCACCAAGCAAGACTGCTCCGGTACCACTGCCTGGAATACCCAAAGCAAGCAAGGGAGCAAAGGAACCAGCTGCTGCTGCATTGTTCGCTGATTCACAGCTTGCAATCCCCTCGATTGCACCACTGCCAAGCGGCTTTTCACTCTTGAAGGCCTTCTGGGCAGCATATCCAAGGAATGCTCCGGTTGTAGCACCAGCTCCGGGAAGTACACCCACAAAGGTGCCCATAAAACCGCTACGAATGGCCGGCGGGACCAGACGGCGCACATCATGGAGGGTCAACATCGAGCCCTTAATCGTCAGCTTCTGTGTCAGATTTACATCAACCTTCTTATTCCGCTCTGTCATCAACTTGAGTACCTGGCTGAACCCAACTGCTCCGATGACAAATGGTATAAAAGGAATGCCCCCTAGCAGATACATGTTGCCGAAGTCGTAACGGGGGCTTCCTGTAAGCGTATCCATACCCATTGTCGCCAACAAAATTCCAACCAACGTCAGGATGACACCCTTTGTCGGGCTTTCCCCTACCAGCCAACCGATGGAGGTCATCGCGACCAACAAAAGCGAGGTCATCTCAGCAGGGCCAAACTTGAGTCCGAGCTCTGCAAGTGCAGGTCCCATGAAGGTAAGGATGACCATACCAATGAAACCGCCGATGAAGGAGGAAAGATTGGAGGTGAACAGAGCCTGACCAGGACGATTGCGCTTGGTTGCCATTGGATACCCATCCAAGGCGGTCATGACAGCAGGAGAGTCTCCAGGGATGTTTAGCAGTATAGCGCTGAACGACCCACCATACATGTTGGAGTAATAAAGTGCGCCAAGCATGATAATAGCGGTGGTTGGATTGAACTTATACGTAAGGGGAAGCAGCAAGGCAACCCCAGCGAGAGAACCAATACCGGGCATTGCTCCAACCACTAGGCCGAGTACTGCACCAAGCATGGTAACCATAACATTCTGAAAGGTAAGGACTACTGAAAAGCCCATTAATAGCATTTCTAGATTTTCCATTGCTTGCTCCTCAGTACGCGATCCAGTTGTAGATGATTCCCTTTGGAAAGGGAACTCCGAGCCACATGACGAAGGCTCCGATTACAATGGCCATGATGACAGCCAACCCAATGAGGGTAGTCTTCCAACTATACTTTTCGTACCACTTGAGCCAAAGAATGACAAAGAGTGCAAGGCTGGGAATCATTCCTATGACCAACGTGGCGAGCATAATGGCAATAACTCCCAAGGCAGGGTACCAACTCTCGATTGGATATGTGGTCTTCTCTTCCTTGAAAGATCCCAGGAATGCAATGAAGCTCAGGGCAAGCAATGCAACCCCAATAAGGGTAGGGAAAAAACCTGGAAGCGGCCCCCTGAGCTCATGCCAGAAGCCGTACTTGGTGATACCGAGATAGATGAACAGAGCAGCAATCACTGCCGTGACTACAGGAATCACCATCTGACTCGTAACCTTTTTCAACTGCATATTTCTCTCTCTCCTTACGCTTGCAGACGCAGGTGGTTGGCCATACGGGAGGCCATCTTCACTGCATTCTCAAAAGCGCTGGTTTTCACAACACCGGTACCAGCAATATCGTAGGCCGTGCCATGGGCACAGGTAACAATTGGAGCAGGAAGGCCGCCAGCAATGGTAATCCCTTCATCAAATCCTCTGAGTTTTAGGGCGATCTGACCCTGATCATGATACATGGTCACAACCCCGTCAAAGTCACCACGGAATGCCTTGATGAAGGTGATGTCACTCGGATAGGGTCCTGTGGCATCAATTCCCATTTCTCTTGCTTTCTCAATAGCCGGAATGATTACATCAATCTCTTCACGACCACATAGGCCATTTTCACCTGCATGGGGATTCAGGGCAGCAAGAGCAAGGCGAGGTTTTGCGATACCGCTGGTTTTCAAGGATGTATTTGCAAGACGTACTGCTCGAAGAATGCTCTCTACAGTCAAGTTCTTGCTCACCTCACTGATGGGGATATGACTGGTTGTGCGGGTAGTCCAGAGATCTCCTACCACATTGATTTCCCCAAAGGGTTCAGTGTGGTTGAACAACTGAGCGAGTAAGTGGTGTTCACTCTCCACCTTGCTTCCTGCCTGCTTGAGTCCCGCTTTATGGAGGGGAGCGAAACAAAAGCCCTCAATCTTCTTTTCTTTATACAATGCAACACCAAGCTTCAATGCATTGAGGTTTGCTTTACCTGCCTCGGTGGTCAATGTTCCAAACTTCACCACTTCAGGGTCCTGGTCTCTCTGGTCTAGGATGGGAAGACCTTTGCTCCAGTCAGCCTCATCCACATCACCTATCACCTGCAATGGAACCGAAGAACCAATCACGGAGAAAGCACGCTCTAGTATGCGGACATCACCAATAACCACTGGTCTACAATACTGTTCAAAGAACTTACCAACCGCCAACTTGGCAATGATCTCAGGTCCGACTCCGGCCCCGTCCCCTGTCAAAAGTCCCAATACAGGCTTATCGTTCATGGATTACTCCTCTTCATACTTTGCAGTGAATAACGGTGTTCGTCACTTCGGCAATAGAGGTAGCAACTAACGTGCCAAGTTGGGGTTTATTGTATACAATTTTTTCGGATATTGGGCTTTTGTATATATATTTTCTAGTGAAGTAACTAAATAAGAAAGATATCATACAGATTTCTAAAAATTTTTAAGACTTTTTTAACATGTTTCAATGTTACATAAGTTATGTTTCATGTTTCATTTGAAACATAAGTGAAACATCATTGCTACGTTTCAAATCGGGAGAACTTCCTCCAGAGTGTCGTTCTGCTGATTCCTACACCCTTCGCGAATGCTTCACGAGTCAATCCACTGGAGAGGAACTGTTCATAGAGGTCATGGTCAGAGAGTTTCTTCTTTTTCGGTTTTTCTCTTTTCTTGGCTTCCAGGTACAATCCTGTGGATCCAATATCAAGTTGTTCAATCTCCCGAATCCCGACTTGGTTGGAAGTATGGAGAATCGCCAGTCGTTCTGCTGCATTACGTAGCTCACGAATATTTCCTGGCCAGTAGAACTGGCCGAGCATTTCCAGTGCATCTGCATTGATATTGATTCCATGCAATCCATGTCTCTCACAGTACTCCGCAACAAAATGGGAGAACAACAATCCGATATCCTCAGGACGATCGCGTAGGGGAATCAGCATGAGACTCAGCAGACTGATACGATAAAACAGATCAAGACGGAACAATCCATCCTGCACTTTTTGCAGGATATTGCTGTTTGCTGCACTGATGACTCTCACGTCGACAGGAACAACCATATCAGCACCTACCCGACGCACCTCACGTTCCTGTAGCACCCGCAGGAGCTTCGCCTGTACGACTATTGGCATCTCGGAAATTTCGTCGAGAAAAATGGTTCCCTTGTGTGCCAATTCAAACAACCCAGGCTTTCCCCCCTTGCTCGCACCCGTGAAGGCTCCTTCAGTGTACCCGAACAACTCACTCTCTAGCAGTTGCTCAGGAAGCGCTGCACAGTTCACTGCAACAAAGGGTTGTGATGCACGGGGGGATGCATTGTGGATGCTCTGGGCAAACAGTTCCTTTCCTGTTCCAGTCTCCCCGAGCAAGAGCACTGCTCCGGGGACTTGACTGAATCTCCTGGCTTTCTCCACCAGAGCTCTCATTTGGGAATTTTGCGTCACGATGTTGGAGAATGTATACTTGGCAACCAAGCCTTTTCTGCTCAACTCCGTTCTGATCATATGCTCTGTTTGCTGGATTGTCTCTGCATTCTGGAACGTAAAAAGAAAGCCGGGTGTCTCTTCATCCATACTGATCGGTTGCTGAGTGACAAGGAATTGCTTGCCTGCAATGGGAACCAGTATTTCCTTCTTCCCTGATTTCAAGGTGAGATCCCATTTCCCTGACTGATAAACTTCCATCAGTTGCTTTCCAATCAGGGAACTGGTGCCAAAGAGCTGTTCCGCTTGTCGGTTGGCCGCAATGATGGTTGTATTGCTGTTGATTGCAAGCAAAGCATACGCAGCATTATTGAGCAGGGTCCACAGTAGGTTTCCCCTTGTCTGAGCCCGCTCCAGGGAACGAGCGGCAGCAACTGCCTCTGCAACGGCATGGACCACTGCCTGATAACCACTCTTTACATGCACATGGGCAAAGTTCTGCTCCTCACACAAGCGGCACATCGTCAAGCCACCAACAAAGACAGTACAGCCCTTTCGTGCAAGATGAGCCAAGCCGATTTCCACATCTTTTTCATCGGTTACCTGAAAGATGGACACAGGTTGCCCAACCAAGGTGCTGATTACCTCCTGGTCACAAAGCTGTTCATTCGTGACTACCCCAATATGGGCATCGTTTTTCATTTCTTTTGCTTTGGCCAGTGCGCTGAGCAAATCTGCACTGCTGAGTGCAATTGGCACCACGTGCACCGAAGGTTTCTGATGGGCAATTGCCTGGGCGGTTATGCCGCGAGCAACAATGATATCAGCAACAAGCGGTACAATCTTCTGGGGATCACTTCCAAAGATATGGGTTGTACGCACTTCAATCGTATCCAGGTCATAACTCTGGACGACTTGATCAAATGCTTCTTGCAACTCTTGGTAGGGAACAACAATCAAAATCTTTATCAATGTGACACCTCAAAGAGAGTGTATCATAAGCGGTTCTCTTTACAAAGTCGGTCTACCCTTGGTATTGTCCGGCTATGAACATACTCCAATACCTGCTGGTAGCTCTGTTAGTCATCATTACTGCCGCAAACCTCTATGCACTGACCATCGGTAAGAAAAATCGTAACCGGGCAGCAACCAATTATCGTCTTACCTTGCAGAAGCTTGGGGTGAGAACCAATGAGTTGATGAAAGAGCATGGATACAATTTTGATGATAGACACGGATACATCAATGATATCGGAGACGGAATTCTTCTTTGTTTCGATACCAAAAAACAGGTTGTTGGGATCACTTTGGCTGAGGAGTTCTACCACTTCCCGTATGCAGACTTTGTATCCTGTAAGCAAAATTACGAGACACAAGGGAATAAACTCTCCCATATCTCGGTAATCGTTGAGACAAATGATGCAATCATCACTTTGGTGTTCGGTTCCAAAGCATGGAGAAGGAAATCCTATCTAGGAAAATTCCTCCTCCAGGATTCCAAGGAGTTCTGTACCATCATGGAACGTCACTGTTTGGAGAAGGACGTTAGTTCGCTTTCGGCTGATCAATGATGTGTACATCAAGCTGGTTGAAGGGAACAGAAATCCCAACCTCAGCAAGACGATCAACAATCTCTCCCTGGAATCTCCAATGAACCTTCCAGAAGTCTTCTGGTTTGGTCCAAGGCCGGACCGCGAATTCAATCGAGGAAGCAGCAAGCGTATTCACCTCTACCATGGGAGCAGGCTCGGGAAGAATCTCGCTGTATGAATTGAGGATTTTCCAAATGGTATCCTTTGCCAGCTGTATGTTCGTCCCATAGGCAACACTGACCGTAAGACCAAGTCTTCGTCGCTCGACATTGGAATAGTTCACAATAGGGTTACCCCAGACAAGCTTGTTGGATATTGTAATCTTCCTATTATCAGGTGTGGACAGAATGACACAGATCATATCCATGTCACTGACTGTACCACTGAAAGATCCGGTTTCGATGTAGTCCCCAATCCTGAAGGGTGAGTTGATGACGATCATCATACCACTGAGCAGGTTTCCAATGGTATCCTGGAATGCAAATCCAAGGACGACGCCAGTGATGCCGAGGCCGGCAAGCACGGGGCCCATATCAAGGCCAATGCGACCAAGGAAAGCGATGATAAGGAATATCCATCCTATGACATTGACCAGTTTCAAGATGAAACGTGCCATTAGGTCATTGATCTTTTTGGAACGATTAAGTGCACGTTTGAGCACACGGGAGATTCCGATAATCACCAGTTTTCCGATGAATACAATGAGCAATCCAATCACTACGTTTACCAAGAATTCGACTGGACCGATTTGAATCCAGCTGTCAATCTTCTCAACAAAACGACCAAAGGCAGAGCTTTCAGCTACGGCTTCACTACTCAGTGCCATGAAATTCGCAATCATACTACTACTTCCTTATAGAGGGGTTAAACAAAACACTACCATCGGTAGAGAAAAAAAACAAGGTGAAGAAAATGGCCTCTTCACCTTGCATGATAAGTAATTAATTACTATCCATTATGTAGACAATAGAGCATGTAGACGCTTTGCAAACCCTACAGGATCCTTAGGCATAACCCCTTCAGCAAGCAGAGCCTGATCCAGTAATACTGAGCTCAGTTGCTCAATGTACTGTTCATCGTCGCTGTTCTCAATCTTCTTGACCATCGGGTCTTCCACGTTGATCTCAAGAATTGGTTTTGCTTCCTCAAAGTCTGTTTGTCCCATACTCTTGAGAATCTGCTGCATCTGTACTGATGGGTCATTCTCATCGACCACCACTACAGCAGGAGAATCTGCAAGGCGGGAAGATGCAACTACATCCTTCACCTTGTCCCCAAGGGCTTTCTTGACCTTCTTGATGAGGGCCTTTGCTTCCTTGGTGTCTTTTTTCTTCTCCTCACCTTCTTCCTTCAGATCATCGACTGCACCACTCTTGTTGATTGCCTTCAAAGGCAATTCCTTGTAGGTACCAATCGAACCAACAACGATGTCGTCGATATCATCGCTCATAATGAGGACTTCATACCCCTTCTTGCGATACGCTTCGAGCAAGGGGCTTGCCTTGAGGGTTTCTTCCTTTCCACCCGTGATGTAGTAGATTGATTTCTGGTCACTCTTCATCCGCTCCTTGTAGGAAGCGAGACTTACATAGCCATCCTCGGATGAGGATTTGAACCGTACCAGCTCAAGCAATGCATCTCTATTGGCATAGTCGGAGTACAATCCTTCCTTCAGAGGTCGGTTGTACTGCTCAATGAACTTTGCATAGAGATCGGGGTTCTGTTCGCTGATCTTCTGGAACTCCCCGAGCAGTTTCTTTACTGATGCAGTGCGAATTGCATTCATCACTCGGTTCTGCTGCAAGATCTCACGACTGACATTGAGAGGGAGGTCCTCGCTGTCGATTATACCACGTACGAAGCGAAGGTAGGAAGGAAGCAACTCCTTATCATCATCGGTGATGTAGACCCGCTTTACGTAGAGCTTCACGCCCGGCTTGTAATCGGCATAGTACATGTCAAACGGAGCTTTGCTGGGAATGAAGAAGAGCGTGATGTATTCAGTTGCACCCTCGGCTCGGGTGTGCAAGTAGAACAAGGGATCTTCACTGTCATAGCTACTCTGCTTGTAGAACTCCTTGTACTCTTCATCTGTCAGTTCGCTCTTGCTTCGTCTCCACAGGGCTGATGAGCTGTTAATCTGCTCAATCTTGTGCTCGACTTTCTTCAAGGGATTCCCTTCATCATCCTTCTTCTTGTCGTCATAGGAAGTCTGGTCGTAGGAGAGGAAAATGGGGTAGGCAATGTGGTCGCTGTATTTCTTCACCAGCTGTTCAATCTGCCAGCGGTTTGCATATTCACTGCCTTCCTCGTTCAAGTACAGGGTAATGGTAGTGCCCTGGCTTTCGCGCTTTGCTTCCTCAAGGATATAGCTCCCCTTTCCGGTGCTGCTCCACTTCCAAGCCTGCTCCTCACCTGCCTTCCGGCTGACTACCTCAACCTTTTTTGCAACCATGAAGGCACTGTAGAATCCTACACCGAACTGACCGATGAGATTGCTGTCCTTCTTTTGCTCCTCGGTAAGGGAAGAGAGGAACTTCTTCGTGCCACTGGATGCAATGGTACCCAGGTTGTCTGCCAAATCGTCGTGGCTCATTCCAAGGCCGTTGTCACTAATGGTGAGCGTCCGGTCTTCACCCTCCTCACTAAAGGAGATGTCGATGCGCGGCTCAAAGGTTAGATTCTTGAGCTTGTCATCGGTAAGGGTGAGATACTTGAGTTTGTCCAAAGCATCAGATGAGTTGGATACCAGCTCGCGGAGGAAGATTTCCTTGTGAGAATAGAGCGAGTGAATAATCAGATGCAATAGCTCAGATACTTCAGTTTTGAACTTCTTTTGTTCCATCGTAGTATGATACCTCCAAAGGGATATTGATAAACATACTGATTTTTCAAACCAACGGCAATTGTTCCTTAACAAAAAGGCAGAGGTGGGATATGCTTGGGAATGCAGTTTTCCACTCCAAGCTCAGCTAGAACCATCAATCGTCTGAGAGTTCTCAATCTACTGGCCCGTGAGGGCGAATTCAGTCGTGCTGATATCGCACGTCGTCTGACCCTGAACAAGCCATCTACCAGTGAGATTGTGGAACAGTTGCTCCAGGAAGGGCTTGTTGAGGAAAAGGGGAAGGCCAAGACAGCCAATGGCAGGAGACCCACCACGCTTGCCTTACAACAAGGTTCCAGGCTGGTCCTTGGTGTGGAGCTAGGCAGTAAAAATACCTGTTTCACCCTTTCCGACCTCTTAGGTAATGTATTGAGGTTTGAACGCATCCCCACACCAATCAAACCGGATGCACAGGAACATGGACTTACCATCATCAAGACGTGTCTGAAAATGAGACGGATTACCAAGACTCCCATTGCTGGCATCACCGTGGCGACAAGCGCCCAAATCAGCAATGACAGCCTTTCCATACTCCGTCATGACCACTGGCCGTGGGAGAATGTCCCTCTTGCAAAAGCTATCAGTGAATATACCCAAACCCCTGCAATCCTGGTGCATTCTATGAGGGCAATGGTTGAAGCAGAGCAATGGTTTGCTGGAGAAGATCAGAAGTCGTTCCTCTATGTTAACTGGGGAGAGCATATCAGCGGAGCATTGGTGCAAGACAATACTATCGTAGGAGAGAAGAGCAGGTTCGGACATCTCCCCGTCCGACAGACAGGATTGTGCCGCTGCGGTGGCATTGGATGCCTTGAGACTGTAGCTGCAGGTTGGGCGCTCAGTGAACGCTTTGCAGGAACGTCCGTCAAAGACCTGGCACAGAGCCAAGACCCCAAAGTAGTTCAAGCTCTGCAAGAGGCCGCAGAGGCCATGGGAATTGCCCTAACGTCTGCCAGTGCGATTACTGGATGCAACAAGATTATTTTGGGCGGAGGGGTATCCAACCTCCCTGACCACTACATTTCATTGCTTCAGCAGTACTACCAACAGCACACCCACCACAGCCTTGCGAATATTCCTGTGGTACGCTCCCAGCTCAAGGATCGAAGTACCGTACTAGGAAGCGTAGCAGTTGCCTTGGATCGATGGGTATTCCAGAGGCGAATGTTGCAGACAATGCAAGGGCTTTGACCAAGTAAAACCGCTACCCAAACGGGTAGCGGCAACCTCCTTGAGAACCCTAGGACTCCTCTCCTATGGGTACGCGTCTATCCGCTGGAAACATCGGTCTAGACTCGAGCAACGACACTCATGATTATTGCATGGTTTTCTCGCACTGTAAAACATTAATTTGGCATTTTTGTGTAACTGCTCAGGTCTCCCAAGCAGATTTTAGTTGAGAAAAGCCAGGGAGAATGAGTTGTTGAACAATTGTGTTAGGGCCTCGAATGCGTTTCCACCATTCTTTCTGACTGTGTCTATGATGGAGAAAATCGTACAGAAGTTGGACCCGCCTTCAGAGGAACGGAAGGTTCCTGCTATCTTCATCTTTAGTTTGCTCAGTCTAAAGCTCTTCTCGCCGATTATTCCTATTGTTAGGAATAATCGGCTTATCCTCATCATTTATTATTCCTCATCATTTGCCTGTTTCACCATTTGGCACTCTGGTTCAC
>NZ_QUWK01000012.1 GCF_003429665.1 Sphaerochaeta halotolerans
CCGGTGGCCACAGCAGGGTGGACACACCCGTTCCCATCCCGAACACGGAAGTTAAGCACCCTCACGCCGATGGTACTACGGGCAACCGTGGGAGAGTAGGTAGCCGCCGGGCCCTTTTTTTTGCTTTTCCCCCATCCCCTCCTTTCCCGGAGGGTATTTTTTTGTGTATCAATATTTCAAAGGCATGGTACACTTGCTTGTTGTTTTGCATGATTCAGTAACCGAATTATCATCCACACAACTACTTTAAACGGATTTGGAATGGGAAGTTTGTCGGTTTATGAAATGGTTTGTTTGGAATTAGTCGTTCTCCAAAAGCGGTATACCTTTTTTGCTTCAGTAAAAGATAGAACGCAAAATCTGCCTCCCGTTGGGCAATAATTCCCAGCATGCAATATCTATAACATCTTGATCACTATTATGAAGTTTTGGATATCACTTGTACTGATTATTCTTGTTGGCTGGTCTCAGTGGTATTAGTGTAGCCTAGCAGTAGATCTTCATTAATTTAAAAAAAAGCTCATCAAGCTTTTCAGGAATCTTGAAATTGTTGAGGATATATAAGGAACTTGCAATGAACAAAGATGAATAGATGGTGATATGCTTTGCATGTTGCAATAATCAATTCCGAGACTAATCACAATGTAAGAAACGTAAAGGAATTTAAATAAATATCTCTATAAAAATACCGATATAGGAATATAAAAAATGTATAGTTATAATTTATCAAAACAAACTTGATAGATACTAAAGAATAATCATAATTACTACATGTAATAAGTAAAAAAAACAGTATCAAATAAATATTGAAACAGTAATAATAATATATAACTCCTGCCAATTTATCTATACGAATGTATGATTGTAATTGATAGGGCACCAAATCTGCTGCATATATCTTTCCACACATTCAAAGGTTGCAAACTTTAATTGTTGGCTTGCATCCAATCAAAGCAACGTATCGTAGATTTACGCAATCACAGAAGAGACCCTGCCAAAAAACGATTGGATAGATATTCAAAAGAATTGCATTTCAGATTTGCTTAAAACATGCAATTACGTTCTTTGAGGGTAATTGGAGATGTTACAGGTAGGATATGAATAGTTTTGTAAATGCAGGAAGAGAGTTGTAGGGAATCGATAGATGAGTAATGTAATTAGTATTCTAAAGTAACATTAAAGCTATAGTAAATAGTAGTTAAACCGATTTTAAAAAGAAATGAATAAAAATAGAAATAATACAAAAATAATATGAAAATGAATTGCAAATAGGTAAATCATTCATGAAATGACGTGCTGTACTTTTGCTTGATTTTATTGCAGTTAAGCATATGGGAGCAGTAGATAATCACTTGCCTAGTGGACAAAAATGCCAAATAAGGGTATGTAATAGGAGTACGTTTTAGACAGTACTGTAGTCTGGAATTCTTTCCTCTCAACAATCCAGGAGTTTACATGCCTTCCCTTGCTACCATGCTCAAGGTTAAACGTGAACACGTGCCCTTGATGTATACGATATATTTCGCCTTTCTCACGAGTGGGATGATGAGCACGATGATCGGAGCATTGCTTCCGTTCATGAAAGAAGAATACCACATGAGTTATGTACTCAGTGGTGCTATAATATCAGCGCATCAAGTCGGAAACTTTATTGCACTTCTCGTTGCCGGCTACCTTCCCTATATCATAGGTCGAAAACGAAGTACTATCGTCCTTTCTCTTGGTATCGTTATCGGGTTCCTTCTCATTACCTTCACAGGTAATCCACTAGTGTTGCTCTTGGCTTTTGCATGTACGGGAGTCGGGAGGGGAACCAATAGCAATATCACGAATGTTGTCATGAGTGAGATCAGTGAGAACAAGGGAGCTGGATTGAATCTTCTGCATGCTTCCTTTGCTGTAGGAGCATTCCTTGCTCCGTTTATCGTTCTCTTCTCCACTGTGCCTTTTGGTGTACATTGGAGGACCAGCGCATGGTTCTTGGTTATGGTCGAACTTCTGGTACTCATATTCCTGGGTCGTTCTTCCCTCTCAGGGAAGCCAAAGCAAAGGGAAGATAGGGCTCAAAGCCATGCATTCATGAAGAGCGGTCGTTATTGGCTTACTACGTTCATATTGTTTTTCTATCTTTGTTCGGAAGCATCGGTCATAGGATGGTTGGTAACCTACTTCATCGATACTGGACGTTTGAGCCCTACCCTTGCACAGACGACAAGTTCTGCGCTTTGGGTATGTATCATGCTCGGGCGGCTCGCTTGTGCCCACCTCTCAAACAGAATGAACAAGAATGTTCTGCTCATCATCCTTGCTTTACTCCAGTTTGCTTTTTTCACCATGATGATCAGCGTAGAGGATACTACATTGATCTATATCAGCCTTTTCGGATTTGGTTTTGCCATGAGCGGAACCTATCCTACTACACTCTCTACGATGGATAGTGGATTTATCTCATCTACCATCGCTACCGGAACCTGTATCGCAACCGCAACTGTTGGAGCGATCGGTATGCCGATCATAGTCGGAGCTGTTGCACAGTCCGTAGGGATGGCAGGGGGACTTGCCACCATCATGATTAGCATCCTGCTTATGCTTCTGCTCATCTTGGTCAAAACATTCCTAGAACAAAAGGAATCGAGGGCCAGCGTCATCCGCTGAATGCGGACGTAAGGAAAACTAATGCTTAACCAGAATGAAATGATACGTAATATAGCCATCATTGCACATGTAGACCACGGCAAAACCACATTGGTGGATGCTATGTTCAGGCAGAGTGGACTCACTGATGATGGACAAGACAGAATAATGGATAGTGGAGCCATTGAACGTGAACGTGGCATCACCATTAGTGCAAAGAACTGTGCCATATCCTGGAAAGGGGTGAAGATTAACATTATCGATACCCCGGGACATGCTGATTTCGGGGGAGAGGTGGAACGAGGCCTCTCCATGGTTGATGGTGTTGTGCTTCTCGTAGATGCTGCAGAAGGACCACTTCCACAAACACGCTTTGTGCTTGAAAAGGCCCTCAAGCTCAACTTGAAACCAATCATCGTCATCAATAAAGTTGACCGCCAGGACGAACGTAGTGAAGAGGTCCTTCAAGAAGTCTATGAACTATTGCTCGAACTTGGTGATGATGAGTCAATGCTTGATGTACCGGTATTTTACGCCAGTGGGAAGGACGGCCGATGTGGTCTAGCCTCTCGTGCACTTGATGATGATCTCCATCTGTTGCTTGACTCAATCATCGAGACGGTTCCGCCACCAGTATTTGATGATGCACAACCTTTTGGGATGCTGGTCAGTGATCTTTCGTACAACGACTACCTCGGACGTTTGGTCATCGGTAAGGTGGTGAATGGAACAGCTACCACCAATGACAACCTTGTATGTCTAAAAGAGGGTGGGGTTATCAAGCCGCTGAGAGTAACAAAGTTGCAGACCTACAATGGTCCGACGTTCAGTGAAGTCACCAAGGTATACAGTGGTGACATCATTGTGCTCAGTGGTGTGGAAGATGTGCATATCGGGGATACTATATGTACCAGTGATAATCCCAAGGCATTGGAGCGTATTCACATCGATGAACCGACTGTTTCCATGCTCTTCGCCAAGAACATAAGTCCCTTGGGAGGGAAGGATGGAAATCAGGTAACCTCAGCAAAGATTTGGGAGCGCCTACAGAAGGAAGCGTTACGCAACGTTTCCATCAAGATTGAGAAAAATGTTGATGATACCTTTACGGTGAAAGGCAGAGGTGAGTTCCAGATGGCCATAATTGCAGAGCAAATGCGTCGTGAAGGGTTTGAATTCTGCGTAGGCAGACCAAGAACCATTTTCAAGACCGATGAGCAAGGCAAGAAGACGGAACCAGTGGAATTCCTCTACATCGATTGTCCCGAGGAACATAGTGGCACGGTCATGGAGAAGCTTGCCAAGAGAAAAGGGCAGCTCAGTGACATTACCTATAGTGAGAATGCTCGGGTGAAGATGCAGTTTGAAATTCCCTCCCGTGGTCTGATAGGATACCATGACGAATTCCTCACTGATACCCGAGGCAACGGGATCATGAACAGTTACATGAAAGGATATGAGCCATACAAGGGTGATTTCCCTGACCGCTATAGTGGTAGCCTGATCAGCGACAGAAGCGGGAATGCAGTAGCATACGCCCTTTTCCAGCTGGAGGACCGTGGTAGATGGTTCCTAGAGCCTGGTGATCCCGTCTATGAAGGTCAGGTTGTTGGGGAGAGGAACCGGGAAGGTGATTTGCTGCTCAACCCTACCAGGACAAAGAAACTGACCAACCACAGGGCCGCTGGAAAGGATGAGGCGGTTACGCTCACACCTGTGAGCAAACCAACCCTGGAGCAGGCCATTCAGTTCATCAAGGATGACGAACTGGTTGAAATCACTCCAAAAGCGATCAGGATGTGCAAAAAAGTCCTCGGAACCCAACAACGAAAAGTGTTTGAGAACCGAGGAGAGATTCCTCAATATTTGCTGTAATTGTACGTTCAATCCTGCAGGGTCAAGATTACCGGGGCATGGTCACTGCCCATGACCTCGGTATCGATCGTGCTATCCTGCACACGGCTCTTCAACTCATCGCTTACGAGCCAATAGTCGATACGCCACCCTGCATTCTTTTCCCTGGCACGAAACCGATATGACCACCAAGAGTAGACATCGGCCTTGTCTGGATAGAGGAGGCGGAACGTATCGATGAAGCCAGCTTCCAGCAGTTTGGTAAACTGCTGTCGCTCTTCAATGGTATACCCTGCATTCCGCTCATTGGACTTAGGATTCTTTAGGTCAATGGGATTATGGGCTACATTGAGGTCACCACAGATAATAACTCCCTTCATATCCTTGAGGGATGCAACATAGGCCCTGAAGGCCTCATCCCAATCCATCCGAAGATCAAGCCGTGCCAATTCGCTCTGGCTGTTGGGTGTATAACAACTCACTACAAAGAAATCTTCAAACTCGGCAGTTACCGTCCGTCCCTCATTGTCCAGTGGGTGCCCAATACCCGTAGTAACATCAAGTGGCTCCCTTTTACTGAAGAGTGCAGTGCCACTATAGCCCTTCCTTTCTGCAAAGCTCCAATACAGGTGATAGTCATGAAGGTTCAAGGAGATCTGGTTTTCCTGCAGCTTTGTTTCCTGCAAGCAAAAAATATCTGCATCACAGAAGGAAACATACTCCTCAAATCCCTTCTTCTGTATAGCTCTGAGCCCATTGACGTTCCAACTGACCAATTTCATTCCACATCCCTACATGAGAAAAACATGCATTGAATTTGCTTCCTGAAGGACTTCTTCTGGCCAGACTGATGCCTGGACTTCCCCGATATGTGCTTTTTTTAGAAGGAACATGCAAAGTCGGCTCTGTCCAATGCCGCCACCGATGGTCTGTGGCAACTCCCCATTAAGCAAACGTGTATGCCAGTACAGCGATTTGCGGTCCTCGGCTTCCTTGATCTTCAGTTGTCGAAGCAAGGATTCCTCATCTACCCTGATGCCCATTGAGGAGAGTTCCAGGGATTCCCCACGAACAGTATCCCAGACAATGATGTCACCGTTCAATCCTGTATGCTCATCATCAGTCTTGGTTGACCAATCGTCATAGTCAGGGGCTCTGCCTCCCTGGCTGATACCATCAGCAAGTGGGCTTCCGATACCGATGAGGAAGATGGCACCATATTTCTTTGCAAGTTCTTTTTCTCGTTGTGCAGGGCTCAATTCTGGATACTCTTTCTGTGCATCCTCACTGTGAATGAAGGTAATCTGGTCGGGAAGTGTGGGAGTACAGCCAGGAAACATCTCACTGACAAGAAATTCAGTACGTTTCATTGAAGAGTAGATTTTTCGTACGACCCGTTTGAGATAGTCAAGCGAACGTTCCTGCTTGTCCATGACCAGTTCCCAATCCCACTGGTCAACATAAATGGAATGGATTGCATCCAGATCATCATCAGGTCTGATGGCATTCATATCGGTATACAATCCTGTACCTCGTTTGAATCCAAGATCAGCAAGCGCCATGCGCTTCCATTTTGCCAAGGATTGGACGATTTCCATTTCACGATTATTTAGGTTCCCTATCTGGAACCGTACTGGTCGCTCTATACCATTCAAATCGTCATTAATACCTGAACCCCTTGGAACAAAAATCGGGCTGGTGACTCTACTTAATTTCAAACCTCCAGAAAGTTCCCGTTCAAATGTGTCCTTGATGTACTTAATGGCTTTTTCAGTCTGCTTCTGCTCCATGGCAGGGACATAGCCTTCTGGGAAAAACTTTGACATACAATTCTCCTTAATACAGGGAGCATACCGTATTTTTTTGAGCTAGAAAACCCTGAAGGATTGTGTTTTGTTTCAATATGTGAGTACTAGAAATACAAAGAAATGCTTTTGTTCCACAGTCTTGATGTGTGAATTTTTTTTATTATGAAAGAAAATGAATTGTTACAAATAAAATCAATATTAAATATATAAAAAACAATATTGTAATGAAATTATAAGACTATAATAACAAAATATATCATTATGAAAATGATTAATGAATAAATTGAAAAGATATTAAAACACGAAAATGCAATATAATTTAAGGCAATAAACCATTATAAAATACTTCAAAAGGACAAACTTATGGGAAGCGGAGAAGGTTTGAGATATAAGACAGCTAATTTAATAATACAACATAGTTAAATGATATAGAAAACGGTAAAAATAGTATGAAAAAGCAGTAAAATAGTAGCAATTTAATTTGTACAACGAGAGTACTTTGTTCTAAACAATCCATAAGCTTGCTAGGTTACTGCTGTCATGATAGGCTCCATTTGCAGGGGAAGCCAGCAATTGATAAAATACGGTACAGGTGAGGTCAGACAATGCAAAAAGTAGTATTCGACAAGGAATTCCTTTGGGGTTGTGCAACCGCAAGCTACCAAGTAGAGGGTGCAGTAGAAGAGCATGGCAGGAAACCCTCTATATGGGACACTTTCTGTGAGAAGCCCGGGGCAATCCTGAATGGAAATGATGGAAGCGTCGCAACTGACCAATATCATAGATACAAAGAAGATGTCTCCTTGATGGATGAACTTGGATTTCAGGCCTATAGGTTTTCTATTGCATGGCCGAGAATTATGCCTGAAGGAAAAGGAAAGGTTAACGAGGCTGGGGTTTCATATTACAGGAATCTTTGTGAGGAGTTGCACGCAAAAGGCATGAAGGCTGTGGCAACTTTGTACCACTGGGATCTTCCTCAGATCTTGCAGGATGAGGGCGGCTGGACCAATCGAGAGACATCCTATGCATTTGCTGCCTATGCAAAGGTGTGCTATGAGCAGCTTGGAGCATATGTCGACCAATGGATTACGCTTAATGAACCTTTCTGCAGTGCATATCTAGGCTACCTTTATGGTGAACATGCTCCCGGACATACGAATGCGAGAGAAGCCTTTGATGCAGTGCACCACTTGAATCTTGCACATGGTCTATCTGTAAAAGAATTCCGGAAGATTGGGTTGTCAACTCCCATTGGGATAACACTGAATCCGATTGCCCCTCGTCCTGCTACGAGAAAGCCGAAAGATAGGAAAGCCAGTGAGCTTGCAAGAGCAATAACAACAGAAGTATTTTTGCATCCATTGATGGGAAAAGGGTACCCCTCTCTTGTGACTGAAACACTTAAAATTACCTTCCCAGTGCAAGCTAATGATATGGACATCATTGCCGAACCAATCGATTTCATAGGCCTCAATTATTATAATGAAGGAGCAGTGGCCTACGATGAGGAGGAACCTTTTGCATACCGTGAGGTCCCTGTCTGGCAAAGGACAACTGACATGAATTGGCCTATTGTGCCGTATGGATTATTACGGTTGCTCCACTATTTTGATGACGAGACCCAAGGCCTTCCCATCTATATTACAGAAAATGGATGTGCAGCCAATGATGTGGTAGAAGAGGGCAGGGTGCATGACTTGATGCGCTGTGATTACCTGAATCAACACTTTGCAATCTGTAAGCAAGCAATTGATGAAGGAGTCAAGTTAAAGGGTTATTTTGTATGGTCTTTTCTCGATAATTTCGAATGGGCTTTTGGTTACTCGAAGCGCTTTGGCGTCGTATATGTCGACTATGAGACCCAGGAGAGAATCATAAAAGATAGTGGTTATATGATGCGAGATGTGATATCAGGCTATTGTGAATTTTAGTATTAGAAAAAATTGGGCCTAATTTTCTAAATTTCGGTCTTGCACCCCTCAATCATTTTTCTTACTATATATCATTCATTCCCGAGCGAGTGCCGGGAAAGCAAGGTGAGATACCCCGTCCCTTGGGGCGGAAAAGGAGGCAACGCCTCCTAAGTCCAGGGCTTGCCCTGGGGTATTGATACCTTTCATCATGATTTGTAATACGCATTGATGGGGGCAGGGCATGGAATATGTACTTGTTTTGTGTATAGGGTGCATCGCTGGCATTGTAACTGGCCTGATAGGTGCAAGCGGTGTTATGGTTGTAGTTCCGGCCTTTATTATACTTGGCTACACTACTTCAGATGCTATTGGAGCAAGCCTTTTTATAGATACCATAGCATCATTGGTAGTAGCGTGGACATATTACCAAAATAAAAATCTGAATCTTAAACAAGGTATTTGGATAACCATAGGGTCTGTTAGTGGTGCGCAGATAGGTAGCTTTATATCGCCTTTCATTCCAGAGGTTGGATTGAGCAGCGCTTTCAGTATATTTTTGGTAATTACGGCGGTGTTATTTTGGTTCAGAGGGGCCAAAGTTGGTGTGCCTAATTTAAACGGTAATGATGCTAACCCCCAACAATCGCGTATATTGAAGCTTTTAAGATCCAATGTCATAGTTTCCAGTTTATTGCTTGGAATCCTAGTAGGTATAATAAGTGGGCTATTTGGAGCAGGCGGCGGGGTTATGATTTTGCTTATTCTGGTATTCGTCATGCAGTACAGCATGCATGAAGGTATAGGCACTTCTACGCTCATAATGGCCTTTACTGCTGCGTCGGGGACAATAGGACACGCCATTACATCTAATCTTCCATTAAAAGCCTCGATCTTTGGAGCAATAGGCACAGTAATCGGAGGGCGTTTCGCTGCAAAGCTTGCCAACAAGGTTAATGAAAAAGTTTTGAGCAAGGTTATGGGAGGTGTATTCGTTGCATTGGCAGTTATCATGCTAGCAACTACTGGTATAAACAACTGACGTTGTACGGTGCATGATACAATAGGGTAGAGATGCAATGAATCTAATACTTTACCATGAAAAAAATTACCAAGAATTCAATTATGATGTAATCATGATACTACTATAGTAGTATCGTTATATGAATAATAAGGAAACTACGCAGGTATACCTATACAAGTCTGAGCAGGAAGCCTATGTGAGCTGTTGTATTCTGACTTGACGCCATACCTTGTATCCCATCAATACATTACTTCTCATATGCTTTATAATTTGAGATAGTTCCATGAAAAATACAAATTACTGTTATGATTCAATAGGAAATATGCTATCGTATTTTTAAGTGAGATAGGATTTAGATGGTACCAGAAGTTACTTGGAAGGAGGAATTTGAACGACTCAATCGCAAGATTGACCGTCTTTCTGCGACCAATGAGAAACTGGTCCTTCAGGGGATCAAGCAGTCTTCCCAGCTCTCCGAGCTCACTGACCAGAACAAGACACAGTCCCAAATAATCGACAAGCTTTCCTGCACCATTGATGAACTCAAGCAGGTCATAGCCTCCAGGGATGCAAGGATAGCACAGCTTGAGGAGCAGAAGCACAGCAGCAAGCCGGCCTCCATCAACAAGGGGGAACCTTCTTCCACCAAGAAGAAAACCCGCAGTTAGATGGACCATAAGGGTACAACCTTGCCTCTCAAGGAAGCCCCTAATGCTGTTTATTGTTACCTCATGGTGATTGATTCCAGGAATGACCAATTCCATGGCGTGTCTGCCTGCCTGCAATTCGGAAGCAACCTCAAGGCTATTGTCGTCGCCCTCTTCTCGAACGATATCGGAGAAAAGAATTTTAGACTGAGCACGCTGAAGATGAAGGATGCAGGGTCGTTCCGCTCTGCTGATGGCATCTCCAATTTCTGCTCGGTTTTCTCCAGCATTGATACGGTCAGAAAGAACGGAGGCAACACCTTCGGGGCCCTAACACAGTTGTTCAATAACTCATGCTCCTTGGCTTTTTCAACTAACTTCTGTTTGGTATATCTAAATTGTTATAAGATGTAAAAAAATATCATAACAATAATTAATAATAGTAAAACATATAAAAACAGAATTAAAGATATATTAATTAAAATTATAGCTATATTAAAATATTATCGAAAAATATATTAAAAGATACTGAAATAAATAAGTATCACGGTATTCTTGCATGATTCATAATAATACTTGTACGACTGATGAACTGGGTATATACTGTTGTTTAAGGTTTACATCCATGGCAAAGACAATATCATTCCACCTGCAGAAGGGTGGTGTAGGAAAGACTACCATCTCAGGAACGCTTGCTTGCCAATCTGCTTTGGATGGGTATAGTACGTTGTTGGTAGATGTCGATCCTCAAGGAAACGCTTCTTCGTGGTTTTTGAAAGAAGCACCTCAGTATGAATTAGCCGATGTTGTCCAAGGAAGGTGCTATATCCAGGATGCTATCATTCCCATACCACAGATACAGAACATGTCTTTACTTCCTACTTTTGGAATCGGGGGAACCTTAAAACTGTATGCTGAAACTAAATTAGCCGAAGAACCCTTTGTCTTGCAGGATCTAGTACATGAAGTTTCGGATTCTTTTGACAGGATAATCCTTGATCTTTCACCTGGACTTGGCCGATTGGAACGTGCAGCGCTTATCTCTAGTGATGAAGTCATCACACCGATGACTCCTGAGGTATTTAGCCTTGATGGACTTGAAATATTCATTGATGAATTGGCAAGATTGAAGAAGAATCTACGATCGACAGTGAGCCATTCAAAAATTATCATAAATTCTTTTGATAACAGGATCAAACAACACCGTGACATCTATAATGCAGCATGTAAAGGGGTGTTCACAGTATACAAGATTCCGGTCGATCCTCTTTTCAGAAAAGCTCAGGAAGCAGGCTATGCGCCTCAGCTTTTTAAAGCAAGGGGAAGAGGGTTGAAAGAAAGTACGGTTGGAGCGATCAAGACACTTAATAAAGATATTTGGAGATAAGGTATGGCACTGAAGAAAAACCCGAATGTGGAAAATGAATTGGTTATGGATGAGAGCATCAGTGGGCAGAAAGCAAAGGAATTATTCTCAAATGAACCGAAGAAAAGGAAAAAAGAGAATAAGGTACTCACTACGTTTTCAATAGAACCATCGTTCAAGCGGGAGTTGGAAGAACTGTTCCAGAGTATGGGCTTGGGCTGGGCTGCAGGAATACGATTTTCACTTCGCGAATTTGCAAAAAAACATGCTGAGGATTAGTCGTTTTGCTTGTTATCGCCATACTCCATTCTTGTACAAAATACCTTGCATTTCGATAGAAAAAGTTCGTTAATTATGTGCAATAATTAGATTATACCTATATTGAAAATACATGATACAATATAGATACTATATGTATATATTAAGGAAAAATATCATAATACTACTGTATAAGTAAGAAAGATTAAAGGAACAGTAATAAAACATACATAAAATATATGTAAGTATATATTAATAAATATCGTAAATATATTTTAAAGTATTATAGCAAAATAGAACCTATTGATATTTCACTGGTAGGATATATATAGTAAGAATCCAATATCGAAATAACCAGTTGTTTTATAGACGGAACGATTATATTACCCATTTCCAGAATTCTCTTTTGAGCTCTCATCCATCATGCGATATACTCTTGTATGAGGTGTACAGACATGGCAACAGCATGGTGGGAAGAATGCATTGTGTATCAGATCTATCCACGTAGTTTCCAAGATACAAATGGTGATGGAATTGGGGATTTGCAAGGTATCATCAAACGTATGGATTACCTTGTATCCCTTGGTATTGACGCCATATGGCTGAATCCAATCTATTGCTCGCCAATGGCAGATTTTGGCTATGATATCACAGACTATCAGAATATTGATCCGATATTTGGCACATTAGAAGATTCTGATCAATTGCTGCGTGAAGCACATAAGCGAAATATTAGGGTTATCTTCGACATGGTACTCAATCATACTTCAATAGAACACCCATGGTTCCAAGAGAGCAGACTATCAAAGGATAATGCCAAGGCTGATTATTACATCTGGAGTGATACCATACCCAATAATTGGCAAGGAGCCTTTGGGAAAAAGGCTTGGACGTATGATGATGTACGCAAGCAATACTATCTCCATTCTTTTCTCGAGGAACAACCTGATCTCAATTGGAGAAATCAAGAGGTTGTGGATGCAATGTTTTCGATTCTACGATTTTGGCTGGATCGCGGAGTAGATGGGTTCAGGCTTGATGTGATCAATTGCATCGTCAAAGACAAAACGTTCAGGAGCAATCCAAAGATTGTTGGCTCTCGACTGAGACCATATGATATGCAACGCCACATTTTTGATAGGAATAGGCCCGGAACACACCAAAAATTGAGAATGATGCGTCATTTGGTTGATTCTTACCAGGATAGAATGTTGGTTGGGGAGATTCTGGCGGAAATACCAGGTGAACCAGAGTTGGCTGCTTCCTTTCTTGGAAGAAACTGGGATGAACTTCATCTTTCATTTGACTTTTCACTTGCGTATACCCGATTCAATGCAGTCAAATGGCAACGTAGTGCGAAACGTTGGTGCGAGGCTGTAGGGAAAAATAGAGTACCGAGTTGGGTATTAAACAACCATGATATATCACGGTTAGTAAGCCGACTAAAAGGAAATATAGCAAAAGCGAAACTTGCGTCACTTTTCTTACTTACACAACGAGGATCAATATTCTTGTATTATGGGGAAGAATTAGGGTTACCAGATTCCAAAGTTCCCTGGAAATCCATCCATGATCCAGTAGGTAAACGATACTGGCCAGTCCATCCAGGAAGAGACCCTGCCAGAGGCCCTATGATTTGGACTGACGAAGAAGGCTATGGATTCAGTGACGGGAGCAGCTGGCTTCCGTTTGCACCAGACGCAGGAGCTTATGCAGTAGCAGTACAAGAACAAGATGCTTCGTCCATGCTGAATTATTATCGCGCACTGATAACGATGAGGAAAGAAGAACCCATTTATCGACGTGGTACTTGTGCATATCTCAATACAAACAACAAGCATACTGTTTGTTACTTGAGAGAGTATGATAATGAAAAACGCATGATACTTCTTAATTTCAGTGGAAGGAACCAAACCATCTCTATCCGCGATATGGAACATCCAAAAGGTGAATGGACGCTTCGTTTTTCATCACAGAGGATGTTGTATGATACCAAGACTGAATCGTTTGTGCTTCAGCCTTGGCAAGGTTGTATCTACAGTCTGAAGAGCAAGTCATCATAACTGGGGAATGGCCAGTATTGCTTTTCAGTATATGTCTCAGCAAGATCTACATGAATTCTCAATGTTTGCATCTGAGGTACCACTTCATCCCGATAGATTTGTGCCTGGGTGAGCACTTGGTCATGGTATGAAAGTGCTTTTGCTACACATACATGCAAGTACTCGGTTGCTTCAATTGTTAGGTTGAGAGCATTCTGAACAATGACAACATTCCGCTTCTGTGATGTGGTGTCGAGACCAATGAGTTCTTGCTTGGCAATGGCATCACTCAGTTTCCCTACATATTCACTCACTGCAGGAATGACGTATTTTCTACACATTTCCACCATAATTGAAGCCTCAATATTGATCTGTTTGCTGTAGGTCTGCAGATAGATTTCCAGTCGAGAAGTTATTTCACCCTTGGTGAATACCTTCTGGTTCTCAAACAATTCTAGACTCTTTTCACTGAGCATCTGGGGCAGTGCACTGACGGTATCCTTGAACTCTGGAAGCCCCCGCTGCTTTGCCTCGTCTTTCCATTCCTTGCTGTAGCCATTTCCATTGAAGATGATACGTTTGTGTTCTTGGTAAAACTCCGTGATTATGTTGTGGCACTCTACTTCAATATCTTCTGCAGATTCGAGGCGTTTTGCAACTTCTTCGAGGACCTGTGCAACAGCAGTATTGATATAGATATTCGGCCCTGCCATTGACTGTGAAGAACCTACCATCCTGTATTCGAACTTATTCCCAGTGAATGCAATGGGGCTGGTTCTGTTTCGGTCGGTCAGGTCTTTGGGGAGTTGTGGTAGCATGGTCATTCCCATCTGCAGGTATTGGCGGTCACTCTTGGTGCAAGAACCATCCCTTGAAATGGTATCGAGTATAGTGCTGAGCTGCTCTCCAAGATAAATGCTGATAATTGCAGGAGGTGCTTCTGCACTTCCCAAGCGGTGATCATTACCGGCTGTTGCAGCTCCGCAACGAATGAGAGGAGCATATTCGTCCATTGCCTTGATAAAGGCAGTAAGGAATATGAGAAATTGTAGATTGTCTTCAACATTGCTTCCGGGGCTAAGGAGATTCGTGCCATCATCAGTACTAAGCGACCAATTGTCATGTTTGCCCGATCCATTTACTCCCAAGAAGGGTTTTTCATGGAGCAGGGCGACCATTCCATGGCGAAGTGCAACCATCTGAAGTACATCCATTAAAAGTTGATTGTGGTCAGTTGAGAGGTTGGCTGCGTCATAGACGACTGCAATCTCGAACTGGTTGGGAGCTGCTTCCTTGTGCTGGGTTTTGCTGCTGATGCCAAGCTTCCAGAGTTCAAAATTGAGTTCACTCATAAATACTGTCACACGGTCCCCTATCGTGCCGTAGTAGTGGTCGTTCAGTTCTTGCCCCTTGGCTGCCAGGTTGCCCATAACAGTACGTCCTGTAAGCCTGAGGTCGGGTCTCTGGTCATAGAACTGCTTGTCCACCAGAAAATACTCCTGCTCTGGACCAATGTTGACAATGATGCGTTTTGCTTTGGTATTACCCAGAGCCTTCAGTACGCGTAGTGTCTGTTTTTCCAGTGCTTGGTTGCTTCTCAGCAGTGGTACCTTCTTATCCAGTGCTTCTCCGTTGTAGGAGAAGAATGCAGTAGGGATATACAGGGTCTTTACCCCGTTGATGTCCTTGATGAAGGCTGGAGATGATGTGTCCCAAGCGGTGTATCCGCGAGCTTCAAAGGTAGCACGAAGGCCTCCATTTGGGAAAGAAGATGCATCTCCCTCTCCCTTGATCAGCTCCCTGCCACTAAACTCAAGCAGAACTTTCCCTCCCTTTGTAGGGCTGATGAATGAATCATGTTTCTCTGCGGTAAGACCAGTAAGAGGTTGGAACCAGTGACAAAAATGGGTAGCTCCTCTTGTAAGCGCCCACTGCTTCATTGCGCTTGCTACAAAGTCGGCAAGTTCACTGGTTAGTTCGCGTTGACCACGCTGGACTTCCTTCAGCTGTCTGATGATCGGATCGCTGAGGTATTTACCCATCTCTACTTCAGTGAAGCAATTAACTCCATAGAAATCGGTAACCGGTGTTTTGGCGTAGTCAATATCGAACATAATGCCCATCCTCTGACGTGGTATGTTCAGACAATACACACTTTTTGCATGATTATGCAAGAAGGAAGAAGTTTACAGCGTGTCTTATGGTGTGATGGTGATGGTGATGGTATCTTTGTACTGTCCTGCTGGCGCCATATCAGCACGTATCTGGTCAATTCCGGTTACTTCAATCGAGCGTAAGTTTGGTACACTGGAAGAAAGTCCTGTCCAATCTACCGAGACACTACCGGTGACCGGTTCTCCACCAAAGAGTAGATGGTAAGGAATTGCGAATAGACTACGTTGACCATCTAGATGCAAGCTGAAGGATTGGCTTCCCTCACTATCGCTGAACAATACCTCAACGCCATACAATTTTCCACTCTCTGCATTCTGTAGTGTCAGCTGAGCTTCAGCTATTTTTGTCTTATCTGTTCCATAGGCATCCTGAATGGAAAAGCCTGGTTCTTCAACAATGGTTAGGGTAAGAATCGGATTGCCAATTACTTCTCCAAAAGGTATATCCACAATTGGAGACTCTCTGAAACTCTGACCCGGTAAAGGTGCGCTTCCATTGCTTGGTATAACCTGTCCCTCAATACTCGCATACGTATATCCCTGATAGAATCCACTACCTTTATCTGCAGTAGCAATATTGAATGTTCCAAGGTTGTTAGAAGTCAGGGTATAGCTTGACCCGGATCTAACCATGTTCTCCATGGCTGTTTCCCATGATACCAGATAGAGCTGAATCGAACTAATTTTAGATACTTGGTTTCCTGAAGCTCCAGGGATCATAGGAGTTCCCGGAGTACTCGTGATATCCTGCTTAAGAAAGCCTCCATCAGCGAGATTTGTTACAGCAACAATACGGAATCCAAAGCTTCTGTTACTGTCATAATGCTTTTGTCCACTCGAATCAGTATAAGAGTATCGATCACCGGAGAAAGAAATACCGTTGGTAATAGGAGAAACTACCATAAAAGTAGGATCGAATAATGGAGAACCATTAGTCTGAAAGGTCATGGTACCCAGAAGCGCAATAAGGTTGCCATCGGGGAACAGAGGTGAGGTACCAATCTGGAAGACCAATGGATTTGAGTTGTCGTAATCAACTTCAATCTGACCCCAAAGAATAGCCTGGCTGTAGAGAACCAAAATTGAGATCATCAATACCAATTTTTTCATGCATGCATCGTATAAAAGAAATAGGAATAGTTCAATAGATCATTTCTTACTTAAGAATAATTCTTGATAAAAAGTAATACTTTCAAATGCTCCTACATTGTATCAAGAGGAACGATAAGCACCGTGACCGTATCCTTGTAAAAGCCTTGGGGAGCGTTTTCAACGAAGGAAGAAGATTCAACCAAAACAGAAACATCCTTTGTGATTGACGCATTGTCATCGTTTTGTGTGTATAGTTGATCCCAAACCATTAGTACATTGTTACTGATCTCAGTATTTCCTAAAAATAATCGATAGGGGAACCCATGCTCGGAGATATCACCATTCAAGTGTAAGGTGAATCCAGCAGGATCAGAACTGCTGAATGCTATTTCTACACCGTATTCCGTATTTTGTGCAGCCAGGAATACCTGCAGTTGCAATCTAGCGATCACTTGTGGTATCCCCATCAGGGCAGTTTGGAGGTCAAAATTCTCAAATCTTTCAAGTATGGTTAATTCAAAATAATACTCAAATTCAAAATCCCCTTCATATGGTATATCTGGGATAGTAGTGGGCTCTCCTGTTTCTCCGATGAAAGGGGCATCATCATCCATGGTGGTGCCTCCATTCAAGGTTATGGGTATAATTTCATTTGGTTTATTTTGACTTACAGTGGCTGAAACGCTGAAGAATCCCACATTACTCCCATCAGTCAACCTATAACTGGTACCTGGAATAAAATAGGATGGTCCTCCTGTAGAATTTTCCAGAACCAGATAGATCAGCATAGAAGCACCTCCCGGTGTTACGTTTCCATTCGCTGGGCCAAGTGGAATCTCCCCCGGGCTAACGATGACACTCTGTTCAACATTTCCGGAAATAACCGTTATGGCTCTGATATGTACAGGTATTGCATTGTTGTATTGAACATTCGGCCAACCTCCAACATATGTGTACCCCTCTATATACAAGTTCGACTCAAGCCCAAGACTGAACATTTCTGGCTGAAAGGTTTGATTTCCATTTGGAGTAACGGTTACAACACCCAGTAATGCGGTGAAATAACTATCCAGAATTCCTGTATTACTCACTCCATCCAGTACAGGTGGATTGCCATATACAAATTGAATGAAGAGTTCCTGCTGGTAATTGGCAGTATAGGAAGAAGTATTGCTTGCATAAAGAGATGCTATACTAAACAGAGAGAAAAGCAATAGACTCAGAATCTTTTGTCTTTTCATGTAACTAGTCTAGATATGTCATAACCTAAATGTCAAGCCTTAGGTTGTTTGCATTCGCAGGAATGATAGAGCACAAAAAGAAAGTGTTTCTTGTGGAAATTCGTATTTTCCTCAGTATTCTTATAGGCACTGCTCCACATATGGCAACACGTGAAATGCAAGGAAAGCCCCTTTGGTTGAGTCTTCCCTGTACTTCTGGTCAACTAATTGTTCCGCGCTGCCAGCCGCTCCTTGAGCAATCTCAGCTTGTCACTTACCTCATCACTGGAAAGCTGCTTGTTTGGATCTACCTCATCAAACAGTTCCTTGGGAATTTCCTCAAGGAAACGTGAAGGGATACTGGTTACCAGCTCAAATCCTCGCTTGCGTTTCTCACAGCTGCTGATGATAAGCGCACGCCTTGCACGGGTGATTGCTACATAGAAGAGACGGCGTTCCTCATCAAGACTGGCCGGGTTCTCTTCAATTGCCCTTGCATGGGGAATGTACTGATCTTCCACCCCTGCGAGGTATACGGTATCAAACTCCAGTCCCTTGGAGGCGTGGATGGTCATCAGGGCAATTTTCCCTGCATCCTCTTCCTCAGGATTTTCCTTTCCTGCAAGACTGATCCTGTTCAAATAGTCGAAAATGGAAGCATTCCTGTTCTCAGGATTCCGCTCCCATCGTGCAAGCATGTCACAGAGCATATTGACCCCCTTCATCTTGTAGGCAGCGAAGGCTTCGTTGTCGGGATGCTCACTTTCAATATGTTGCTTATATCCTATCTCCTGGACAAGGGTCCTTAGGATCATGTTCCTCTGGGTATTGGTATTGAACAGTTGATAGTGATACTCCTCAATGAGGTCTGCAAACCGCTTGAGAGTACGCTTCATTGCTTCCTTGACTTGTCCATCGGTGGAAATACTCATCAGTGTTAGGGCGCTAAAAAGAGAGCACGTATGGTCATCAGCCACTTTGCGCATCTTCTCCAGCGTTGTCCTGCCAATCCCTCTTCTTGGCGTGTTGATAATCCTGAGCAGGTTGATATCATCATCCTGGTTTGCAATCACCTTCAGATAGCTCACGATATCCCTGATCTCTTTTCTATCGAAGAAGCTCTGTCCACCGGTTACCTGTGTGGGAATACCCCGTTCTGTAAACTTTGTCTCCAGGATGGCTATTAAGCTGTTGGTACGCACCAACACTCCGAAATCGCTGAAAGGACGATCTTCTTTCTTGTGGATCATGAGAATTTCATCTGCAATGGTTGCCGCCTCGTCCTCGTCATGGGCAGGGTGGATAAGACGGATGGAGGAGCCTTTGCCACTGTCAGTCCAGAGCTTTTTATCCTTCCTCATCTGGTTGTTCACAATCAGGCGGTTTGCTGCCTCGAGAATATTCCCAGTAGAACGGTAGTTGCGCTCTAGCTTCACTTCCATCCGCTCAGGGAAATCGCGTTCAAACATCACCAGATTCTCATAGTTTGCCCCTCTCCAGCTATAGATACTCTGGTCATCATCGCCAACCACACAGAGATTGCGACTCTCTTGGGCAAGGAGCTCAACCATACGGTACTGGGAGAGGGAAGTATCCTGGAACTCATCAACTAGAATATGGCTGTAGCGTGCTCTGAGCTCATCAAGAATTTCAGGATGCTTGTCAAACAATTCCAGGGGTTTCATGATCAGATCATCAAAGTCGACAGCATTATATGCCTTGAGATGCTTCTCGTACTCATAATATAGGTTTCTGATCTTCTCAGAGGCATTGGGACCAAAGACCTTTCGCTTAGTCTTGATGTCACTGAACAGGGAAGAAAGTTCAAACAAGTCAAAACTCTCGACCACATAGTCGAGATTCTGTATGACTTCCTTCATCAATGCCTTGCGGTCATTGGTATCATAGACAGTGAAATTATTCTTGAACCCCAAATGTTGGATGTACTGCTTGAGCACCCCCATACCGAAGGAGTGAAACGTGGTCGTGGTAAGTTTCTTCAAAGGCATGCCAGTGAGTGCACGTACGCGCTGGCCCATCTCCTTTGCTGCCTTATTGGTAAAGGTCAGTGCAAGGATGGCGTGTTCGTCGATTCCTTTCTCCAGCATATGGGCAATGCGGAAGGTAAGCATACGTGTTTTTCCACTACCGGCTCCGGCAATGACAAGCAAGGGACCGTGCAAGGTTGAAGCAGCCTTGCACTGCTCAGGGTTGAGCTCTTTTTCTAAATTGAATCGCATGGTTCCTCAGATTCGTTTTATGAATACCGAATCGATTCCGACCCCAAGGGCAACCAAGCTGGTAACGATCAGGCCGGAGACAATGACTCCGCCGAATACTGCCATCATGGTCTTGCGTTTGTCAAGGCCCAAAATCCAGGAACCAAGGGTTCCTGTCCATGCGCCGGTGATAGGCAAGGGTATTGCTACAAACAGAAGAATGCCCCAATAACCATACTTGTTAACCTTTGGGTAGACACGTCTTTGTGCTCTCGCGACAAAACGGTCGAAGAATGAGGCATACCACTTCCAGTGGGTATGAAATATCCTATGGAAGGTTGCCAGAAACGTGTATACGATTGGGGCAACCAAGGCATTGGTCAAAACACAGAGAGGGGTAGCTATAAAGAGAGAGACCCCGTTGAAATAGGCATAAGGAATGCCTCCGCGCAGTTCGCTGATAGGGAGAAGGGAGAGAAGAACACTGAAAAACAACGTGTAATTATCCATACAATACCTTCCTCTAGGAGGGAATTTCTTCGTCAACGAGTATCGCAGAGGCAGGGCAGACTTCATGGCAGCAGTAGCAGCGGATACAGACCTTGGGGTCGATGATGATACGTTTATCAACCATCGTCAAGGCTCCAGCGGGACAAATGTCAATGCATTTCCTGCATCTAATACACGGATCGACTAAAAAAACTGGTGCCTTTCGTTCCCTTTTTACATTCCAGTGAATGTACCGGCTGAAAATGGAGGGGATGCTCAAGGCAGGCAAGAAGCCGGTATGCTCCCGCATCTTAATGCGTACGTAGTCTTCCTGTATCAGATCTTCGGCAGAGAGAGCAGGGTAGGAGCTGGGCTTGTCCCCCAGACCTCTTCTGATTCCTTCTGAGACGATGGGGACGAGCATAGGATCATACCCCATGATCCGCGCTTGGGCATAATCCAAGGCTACGGCATCACAGCTGGCAAGTAAGAGGCCAAGATGGCGAGAAAAGCCGTTTGCAGGTCCGGGGCCCTCCATTGCAATAATTCCGTCCATCAGGCAGAACGCAGGGTTTGCAATGGAAGCGATGCCCACCATCAGGGAAGCGAACTGTCTACGGGTAGGGAACTGCACATGGCAGGGACTCTTATATATATTGGGCACCAATCCAAACAGATTTTTTACTGCTCCTGTGGCATACATCAGCTGATGTGTCTTGAATTTGGGAAGACTGAATACCATATCCACCTGAGAAAGCACCGCAGCAAGCGGTAACTTCTTGCGATGGGCATAGGGAATCGTGTAGGTCCTTGGCTGTTTCGTGAAGTCAATCCACTGGACACCTTCCTCTTCACACACTTGAAAGATGCCTGAAGCTTTCGGCTTGAAATTTGGTTTTTGCAATCCTGGTGAATCGCCAACCAATATCTCTTTTGCTCCTTGACGCTTAAGATGTCTGATCATACCCCGGAGAACAGCCGAATGTGTGGTTATACAATATTCTTCCTTTGCATCACTGAGTATGTTTGGCTTGAGGAGGATACGCTTGTCCTTGACATCAGGCATTGCTCCCAGCTCGCAGGCCTTGGCAACCGCTTGATCGACCATCGCTTGTTCATATTGTCCACACCGTACAATAGCGACACTACTCATACATCTCTCCTGATCAGGCAAAAATAGAGTGGCCCCCGGCCCTCTCCTCGGTCTGGAAGAATGAGGGAGCCGTATTTTCTCTCTTCACTTCCCACTTGGGTACTCTCCATAATGGTGAATCTGCCAACCCGTTTTTCGAACAACTTCTCAACAACCTGCTCGTTCTCCATTGGATTGATCGAGCAGGTACTGTACAGGATGTACCCTCCCTTCTTGACTGCTTCCAAGGCAGCAGCAAGCATGGCAAATTGGGTAATGGCAAGTCGCTTGGGCCGGGAAGGACTCCACATTGCGAGGGCTTTTGGGTCATGCAGTACATGGCGCTCACTGGAACAGGGGGCATCGAGAAGGATTTTGTCATACCGATTCTGTTCATGCAGCGACCAACGAGTCGCATCATGGGCAGTTATCTGGACACACCGCTGGTCCTCTGTGCTGAGGTGATCCTTTACTACTTGTTTCAGTCTTGCCCTTCTTGCAGAAGAGCGGTCATTGGAAACGAGAAGGCCATCTCCATGCAGACTGGAAGCCAGTACCAGGGTTTTCCCTCCTGGTGCTGCACACATATCCAGTACGGTCTCCCCCCTCTCGACACCGAGCAGTTTTGCTGCAAGAACAGATGCTTCATCCAGGTAGTACGGTTGTATAAGGCCATCCGTATACGTAATCGGCACCTTATCCTTTATCAAGGCTACCTTCAGCGATTCCCAGCGTTCTTGGTAGATATCCTGGTAGTATGCACCAAACAGCGTCTCGCCATCTGCTTTGCCCTTCTGTTTTGCCATGGTCTGACTGTACCAATTTTTATCCCTCTTGTGAACCTTATGCTCTTGTGATATGCTCAGCCATGGCATATATAACTGCATTTCTCGAAGGCATTATCAGTTTTATCAGTCCCTGTATCCTTCCTATCCTTCCGCTGTACTTTTCGTATCTCGCCGGTGGTGTCGTAGAACAGGAACAAGGGAAGAACATACTCTTGAAAAACAGTATTGCCTTCATCATAGGGTTCACAATTCTCTTCGTGGCCCTTGGGGCTGCATCAACCACAATAGGGCAATTTCTACAGAGTCACCTGGATATGCTCAATCGCATCGGTGGTGTGTTGGTCATCCTCTTTGCACTGAACAATCTGGGATTTGTCCTGATTCCCGCATTGAACAACAACCACAAATTCCAGATGAAAGGCCTGCAGAATATGAATATTCCCAAGTCAATGCTCTTTGGCCTGGTATTTGCCTTGGGTTGGACTCCCTGTGTGGGGCCACTGCTTGGCAGCGCCTTGATGATGGCCGCCAATGCCGAGCTGGTAACCAAGGGTATGTTGACACTGTTCTTCTATGCAATGGGCCTTGGCGTTCCATTCCTGCTCTCTGCAATCCTGCTTGAACAGTTAGAGAGTGTCTTTGCTGCAATAAAAAAGCATTCCAAGCTTATCACGATAATCAGCGGTCTCTTCCTCCTGGCTTTCGGCATTGCCTTGATCCTGGGATTTAATCCGGCCGCACTATTTCTGTAGGAGTTTTTATGAAAAAAAATACCCGTACCCTGTTGATTACCTTGATTTCATTCATCGTAATCATTGTTGTCGCCTCAGTTGCTTACAATGCGTTAAAGGATACTAGTGCTCCGGCTGTCTCACTCACACCGAATCTCACGAATATCCCATCGGCCACCGAAAAGCCGGCCGTCCCTGAACCTTCTCTCGATGCAGCGGAAGAACTTCCTATGACCAACTCAGCTACTGCCGAAGACGAACAGGCAACTGTTCCTACCGAGGTAGCAACCGAGGAACCGGAGGCCACCTCTGTAGCGGAAGAGACTGTAGAGTCCCCTGCTGAAGAAGAGCCGAAGATGCCAGATATTCCGCTATTCACCCTCGGTGGAGAAGAAACCAGTTTTGATGCAGTGAGGCAGGGTAAGCCGACCATCATCAACTATTTTGCTTCCTGGTGTCCTCCCTGTAAACAGGAACTTCCACACTTCCAAGCAGCATATGACAAGTATGGTGATGAAATCAGCTTTATCTTCTTGAATGCTATGGATGGGCAACGAGAAACACTGGAAACTCTTACCAAATTCATGGAAGAATTTCCCTTCACCGGTCCTGTCTATACAGATGAAGGAATCTTCGCCTATATTTTCCAGACGAACAGCCTCCCGACAACGGTATTCTTCAATGCCGATGGCACCATAGCAAATGGCTATCTTGGATATGTCAACGAGACTACTTTGCAAGAGAATATTGACCGATTGCTCACACAAAAGTAAGCATATAGCCTACATAAAACAGAGCGCTTCCCCCGATACAGAATAGATGCCAAATGGCATGGTAGTGGGGGAGGCGTTTACTTGCGTAAAAAATTACCCCGATACTGTAGGTCAACCCTGCTGCGATAATCCATTGTATCAAGCTAGAAGGGATGAAGGGGACGATATCCTTCCAGAAGAACACAATCAACCAGCCCATGGCGAGATAGAGCAAGACATGCAATACCTTGGCTTTCCCCCAGAAGATCAGGGTGAGAATGATTCCGATGACCGCTATTGCCCACACAAAGATGGTGATTCTATAGGCAACCGGGGTAGCGACGTACATCATCATCGGGGTATAGGTACCGGCAATCAGAAAATAGATATTGCTATGGTCCAATATCCTGCAAAACCGTTTCCCATTTCCGTGAGGAAGAAAATGATAGAGGGCGGAGGAACTATAGAGCAAAAGCATAGTGAAACCCCAGATGAGCATACCCACCTGGAGAGATCGACTGGAAATAGAAGGAAGCTTGAAAAGGATAGAAAGCAAGGCGATGAGAGCAAGAACCGCTCCTATCCCATGGGTAATTGCATTTTCCTTCTCTGCCTTCGGGTCGTCGTAGTTATGAAGGGTTATATGTGCTTCAAGCCAAGCATTGAGACGTTGCATTGTTGATGCCTCCTGTTGCAAGACACCTTAGCGAAGGCAACGCGTTAAAGCAATGGTAGATGTATGCTTTTAGTATACTAGTAGATATCTATTAGAAGCAAAAACAGGGCTCTGATGCCCTATTTTTAAAGAATGTGCTCCAAAAATTGCTTTGTTCGATCACTCTTTGGATGGGAGAAAACCTCATCGGGCGTACCAACTTCAACAATTCTCCCGTCATCCATGAAGACAACCTTTGAAGCAGCTGCCTTTGCAAATCCCATCTCGTGAGTTACCAGGAGCATAGTCATGCCACTTTTCGCAAGTTTGAGCATTACATCCAGTACCTCTTTAATCATCTCTGGGTCAAGGGCACTGGTAGGTTCATCGAAGAGCATTACCTTCGGCTCCATCGCCAGTGCACGGGCAATAGCGACACGCTGTTGCTGTCCACCAGAAAGCTGCGGTGGATGTACATCTGCCTTTTCCTCGAGTCCTACAAGCTTCAAGAGATTCATGGCATTCTCTGCTGCCTTCTTCTGTGAAATTTTTCTCACTTTCACGGGAGCAAGAGTAATGTTCTCCATGACCGTCAAATGGGGGAAAAGATTGAAGGACTGGAATACCATTCCCACTTCTTCACGTATTTTCCGTAAATCTACATGCGGGTTTGTTACTTCATCTTCATCAATGAAAATTTTACCGTCACTCGGATTTTCCAATTTATTGACACTTCTGAGCAATGTGGATTTTCCACTACCGGACGGTCCAATGATTACCACAACCTCACCGTTCTCCACGGTCAGATCAGCATGTTTGACAGCGTGTACCAAGGTCTTGTTCGCTGTTATATAATCTTTTGAGAGATCTTCAATACGTATTCTAGCCATTCTTATGCAACCTTTCCTCCAAGAGGCCCACCAAGCGGGAGAGCAGGAGGGTGATAATGAGGTATATGAGCGCAACAACCAGCATGGTTTCCAGGGATAGGAAGGTCCTGCTGATATACTCCCTTCCTTTTCTCAGGATATCGCTGAGCGCGATGGCGGATACCAAGGATGAGTCCTTGAGCATCGAGATGAACTCATTCCCGATTGCCGGGAGAATTACCTTAACCGTCTGGGGAAGAATAACATACCTGAATGCTTGGGACCTGCTCAGTCCCAATGCAATTGCTGCTTCCATTTGCCCCTTGGGGATAGCCTGGATACCAGCTCTTACAATTTCTCCCATGTAGGCACCGAAGCAGATGGACAGTGCAACAACCGCTGCAGCCATGCCCTGGATTCTGAAGAACCGTCCCATCGCATAATAGATGAAGATCAACTGGACAAGGAGGGGAATGCCCCGGATCAGCTCTACATAGACTCCGCTGAGCATATTGACCCAACGTCGTTTACTTACCGAACCAAGACCGGTGGCCGTTCCGATCACCAACGCTCCCAGGATGGCAAAAATGGTAGCCTGAAAGGTAACCGGAGTTCCCTTGATGGTTACCATGAAGATATCACGATAGGGTTGGGGTTTGAACATGACCAAGCTTGCGAGCAGGATGATGGCACTGAAGAAGGTAATCCTCCATGAGTTCAATACATGTCCATCATCCTTACGGGGGATGAGTACCCCATCGGTCATCTGGATGGTAAGAGCCCTTTTTTTCTGTGCAGTCAGATCAACTGAGACCACCTGATCCCGAATCTTCTGTATCTTTGCTGTTTCATTATCAAATGGTTGTTTTTCCATATATTCTCACATTCTACTGATATAAGGGAAGTACTACATAATTATGCATGTAAAGTCAAGCAACTATGTATAATTATTCATATAATCCCAGTAAACAGTACAGCCGCCTTCCGGCGGCTGCGGGTCAAGGAACGAGTTTTGTTTAGATGATGCCCCATTTCTTTTTCAGAGCATCCATCGTCCCATTCTCTTCCATGGTCTTCAATCCGTTGTTTACTAGGTTCATGACCTCAGTGTTTCCCTTCAGTGCAGCAATAGCTATAGGTTCAGGTTCTCCCAAATCGCTGGCACTACCGGTGATCTTGAGCTTGCTGGCATAGTTTTCATTGGTCATGACATAGTCACTTGCAATAACGGAATCGGTCACCACTGCATCAAGATTACCGTTGAGCATGTCTTCAATAGCAAAGCCTACCTCATCATATGCCTTGATGTTGACACTGAAGTCGTTACGACTCTTGTCAAAATCATCAAGGAAGATATGACCGGTTGTTCCCAGCTGCACACCGACAGTCTTGTTGTTCAGACTAGCAGTATTGGATAAGCTTGTATTGGAAACAGGGGCAAGAATTGCCTGTGTTACTACAAGGATTGGGGTAGAGAAATCCATGATGGCCTTTCTCTCTTCGGTAACGGATACACCACTGGCAACCGCATCGTAGGCTCCGTTTGCCAGACCGGCAAAGATTCCTTCCCAGGCAACATTGACGATACTAATGTCAACGTTGTTTATCTTGGCAATCTCATTGACCAGATCAATCTCAAATCCAACGATATCCCCATTCTCATCAACAAATTCAAGCGGGGGCCATGCACAGTTTGCTGCAAAGACATAGGATTTTTTCCCAGTTTCAGCCTGAGCCTGTCCGAAGACCAAGGCAGAGGATACTACAAGTAACAAGGAAGCTACAACAAGTATTTTTTTCATGATAATCTCCTTACTTTCTGATATACGAATAATGCATAGATATACAAAATATGTCAACTAAATTAGAATAAATATGCATAAAGAGAAAGAGAAGATGCAAAAAAAGGGGCCTAAGCCCCCTGTTCTTTGATGAAATTTGTTTACAGTAGATTCCACTTTTCCTTCAATGCATTGAAAGATCCATCAGCCTCTGCCTTTGCAAGCCCCTCGTTGATGAGGTCCAGGAGCTCCTGATTGTCCTTTTGTACTGCGATTGCGATATCTTCCTGGGTGAACGGCTCTCCTGCAACTACAAGGCGGGAACTGTAGTTTTCATTGGAAAGTACAAAATCGCTGGCAATCAAGGAGTCACAGACTGCTGCATCTATATTCCCATTGAGCATATCCTCTATGGCGAGGCCGATTTCATCATAGGCGCGTCTTTCCACAGGGTATGCTTCCAACGCAAAGTCACCAGTGGTTCCAATCTGGACTCCGATTTTCTTCCCTTCCAGATCCTCAATCCCCTTGATATTGCCTGCATCTTCATTGCGAATGATAACTACCTGACCAGCAGAGAGGATAGGGGAGGAGAAAGCCATGGTAGCTTTCCTCTCTTCTGTTACGGTCACACCGCTGGCAACCCCATCATAGGCACCATTGGCAAGGCCAGCAAAAATGGTATCCCAAGGGACGTTCTTCACCGACATGGCAACGCCGACTTTCTCACCAATGAGTGGAATCAATTCAACTTCAAATCCGGCCAAGGTGCCGTCTTCAACAAACTCCAGTGGAGGCCAAGTTGCATCAGTTGCAAATACATAGCCATCTTTTGCCTCTTCTTTCTTGCAGCCGGTAAGTACAAGAGCAAATACCAGTAGTACCAACAGTGCTGCTGTCATGGTTTTTTTCATGTTGTTTCCTTATGTTGTGATACACGTGTAATGTACTATTCTGGGTATTGATAATGGGCAACTTTGTTAGAACTGTCAATGACCCATGATCTGGTAGGTTGCACTCAAACCGATGATGAGTCCCAGCAAGAATCCTCCAAATACCTGGCTGAAGGAGTGTCCGAGCATGGTTTTCAGGTTTTCAGGGGTGAACTGCCCTTCTTTATGAATGTCACTGAGGATTCTGCTCCACTCGTTGATGACCTCCGCCTGTTTTCCTGCTGCCCTACGGATACCCATTGCATCGTGAATGACGACTGCGGCGAACGTTGCTGCTATGGCAAAATCGACCGTCCCGATACCTTCAGTTAGTGCAATCGAAGTAACAAGGGCGATGACCCCTGCAGTATGACTTGAAGGCATGCCACCAGTGCTGAAGAGCATGTGCCAAACAAACTTTCGCTCAAAGATTGCATTAATAAATGGTTTGAGTAATTGTGCAGTAAAGAAAGTGATTGCAACCGAGACAAATGGGGCATTATCCAACAAAGCATTGTTCATGCCCAACAGCGTAGCTTTTTTCCCCTGCTTGCGCAAGATTCCATCTTGTTCTAGAGTTGCACTCAACAATATCTTTGGAGATGTCATGTACGTTTCACCGCAGAAAAGCGATGCTATTCAATTCTGGGTGCTCAATGTTGCCTCATTCTTTGGCCAGTTATCGATAGCCATGGTGAATCTTGCTCTGGTGTATCATCTACGCAGAGCCTTTTTTCTTGGAGCGGATCAAATCGGGGTTGCTGCATCCATCACTACTGCAACGTATCTAGTATTTTGCTTGCTCGGAGGAAGATTCACGGTCCATTTCCGTCCACGCCATCTTGTGGAGACCTCTCTTATCGGTATGGCATTGGCAGTGCTGCTCTTTGTATCCACCAAAACGCTTTCTATTGCTTACATAGCATTGGTCTTCTACGGGGCTTTCATGAGTTTGCTCTGGCCTCAGATAGAGGGTTGGTTCTCAAGAGGGAAGGAAGGAGTCCAGCTGAATCATGTAGCCAACGCCTTCAACTTTTCCTGGTCTTTCGGGGTTGGTATATCCAGTTATATTGCGGGTATTCTGGTGGAAGTATCCACAACCACTCCTTTCTATGTTGCCATCCTCATGTTCTTTCTTGTATTTCTTCTAATAGCAATCACCAGTGCTCTGGTCCCTGGGATCAGGGCAGTGCAGAGTGAACATGCTGACAACAAAGAAAATATGCGAGAGGATGCGAGCACTCCTTTGCGCTTCTATGCCTGGGTAGGCATCATATCACTCTATAGCGGCATGAGTGTCATCCTTACCATTTTCCCTCTCTACGCCCAGGATGTCCTGAAGATCAGTGAAAGCCAGACAGGCTTGCTCTTGCTTGTTCGCGGGGTTGCTACCTGTCTCAGTTTCCTGGCTTTGGGAAAGTTGGAGTTCTGGCACTTCAAGAAGCGATACATATTCATGGTGCAGTTGCTCTTTGGGGTGCTCTGTCTGATAGCGATGGGATTCTCTTCCCCGCTTCCCTTTGCATTCTTCTTCTTGTTTTTCGGGATTCTCTTTGCATTTGCCTACGACCAAAGCATGTTTCATGGAGCGAGCGGCAGTGTGAACCGATCTGGGAGAATGATCATCCATGAGGTACTACTTACATTCGGAACCATTCTTGGTGCAGTAGTGGGAGGGAGCATCTATGAGCAGCTCTCCTTCTCCAAAGTATTGCTTGTCATTGGCACAGCGGCCATTGTCCTGGTACTGGGTGAGTTGTTTGTTGCTTCCTTTATTGAAAGCACCAGGAAACACGGAAAGTAGTTTTACACACAATACTGAATTCGTATACAATAGAGTTAATGACGCCAAAAGGAGCCCACTATGAGCAAGACCTTGACTGAGAAAATACTCGCTTCCCACCTTGAGGAGGGAACACTGGGAAATGGAAACCCCATCGGGATCCATATTGACCAAACGCTTACCCAGGATGCCACCGGAACGATGGCCTATCTGCAATTTGAAGCAATGGGTTTGGATCGCGTCCAGAACGAGCTCGCTGTGAGCTATGTAGATCATAATACCATCCAAGTTGGATTTGAAAACGCAGATGACCATCACTATCTCCAGACTGTTGCCGCTGCCAAGGGTGTGGTATTCTCCCGCCCGGGAAATGGAATCTGTCACCAGGTGCATCTTGAACGATTCGGAAAACCTGGAAAGACACTGCTTGGCAGTGATAGCCATACTCCTACCGGTGGTGGAATTGGGATGATTGCCATCGGAGCAGGAGGGCTTGATGTTGCCGTGGCCATGGCCGGCCAACCCTTTCACCTGATCAGCCCGAAAGTGATCGAAATCCGTCTCCATGGGAAACTTCGCCCTTGGGTCTCCGCAAAGGATGTCATCCTGACAGTGCTCGAGCGCTTCGGGGTAAAAGGTAATGTAAACTGCATCTTTGAATACACCGGTGAAGGGGTCCAGACGTTGGATGTCCCAGAGCGATCGACCATCTGTAACATGGGTGCTGAATGTGGGGTTACCACGAGCATATTCCCTTCTGATGAGAAGACACGTGCATTCTTGAAGGCCCAGGGAAGGGAGGAAGACTGGATAGAGCTCAGGGCAGACGAAGGTGCGGTCTATGATGACCTGTTTGAAATTGACCTGTCAGCCATGGAGCCCAAGGTAGCCTGTCCTCACTCTCCAGGAAATGTTGTCACAGTGGCATCCCTTTCAGGTAAGCGGGTTGAGCAAGTGCTCATCGGTTCCTGCACCAACTCAAGCTATGCTGATATGAAAAAAGTCGCTGATATCCTCGATGGCCATACCATCGCGGAACATGTAAGTCTTGGCATAGCTCCAGGAAGCCGTGAGGTGCTCCTCATGCTCAGTCAGGATGGTTCCCTTGCGAAGATGATCGCCAGTGGTGCCCGTATTCTTGAAAGCGCCTGTGGGTTCTGCATCGGCAACCATCAGAGTCCTGGAACAGACGGAGTATCGCTTAGGACCAGCAATCGTAACTTTGAGGGACGCAGCGGAACCAAGAGTGGCCAGGTCTATCTGGTCAGTCCTGAAACTGCCGCACTCAGTGCCTTGAGCGGCCAGTTCACCGACCCGCTTTCTTCCCATGGCATTGCCTTCCCGAAGGTAGTGCAGCCTGAGCAGTTCCTGATTGATGACTCCATGTTCATCTTTCCTCCCGAGAATGGCAGCGATGTTGAGATCTTCCGTGGCCCCAATATAGGTGATCCACCGAAGAACACTCCTCTAAAGGAAGACTTGGACGGGTTTGTGACGATTAAGGTGGGGGATAAGATCACAACCGACCACATCATGCCCGCTGGAGCCAGACTCAAGTACCGTTCCAACATCCCTGTATACTCCAAATTCGTCTTTGAACCTGTGGATGAGCATTTCAGTGAACGTTGTGTGGAGAATCAGGACCGAGGAAAGGACAACTTCATCGTAGCTGGTGCCTCCTATGGTCAGGGATCGAGCCGGGAACATGCCGCAATCTGCCCGATGTATTTGGGTGTTAAAGCAGTGATTGCCGTTTCCATCGAACGTATTCACCAGAACAACTTATGCAACTTCGGTATTGTTCCCCTGACCTTTGAGAAGGAAGAGGACTATACTCGGTTTGACCAAAACGATGAACTGGTCATCGAAAACATAGCCGAGCAGATCAAGGGTGACAGGGTTGTGCTGAAGAACAAGACAAAAAGCCGGGAGATCACCCTGCGATGTGATATCACCGAAGGCCAGAGAGCAATGCTCATCAGTGGTGGCCTGCTGAATATACTCAAGGAGAAAGCTTGATGGAAATGGCAATACGCATAAAAAATGGAGTCTTGCAGGTTCCTCCCAGCGTCATCATTCCCTACATTGAGGGAGATGGGGTAGGAGAAGAGATTACCTCTGTAATGAAGAGCGTTGTCGAAGCGGCAGTGAAGAAAGCCTATGGGGATACAAAGCATATAATCTGGAAGGAGATATTTGCAGGAGGAAAGGCGAAGGAAATAACCGGGACCTACCTGCCCGAGGAGACTCTCGAGGCTATCAAGCAGTACAAGGTGGCTATCAAGGGACCCTTGACCACCCCTGTAGGCAAGGGAATCCGATCCTTGAATGTCACCCTGAGGCAAACCCTTGACCTGTATGTCTGCCTACGTCCGGTTTCCTACTACCAGGGAGTTCCCTCCCCGGTCAAGCATCCAGAGAACGTTGACATGGTGGTCTTCCGTGAGAATACGGAAGATATCTATGCCGGTATTGAATGGGAGTCGGGTAGTGAGGAGGTTGGGAAAGTCATTGCATTCCTCTCTAAGGAGATGCAAGTGAACAAGATTCGTTTTCCTGAAAGCAGTGCAATTGGCATCAAGCCGGTCTCTGTTGAGGGAAGCGAGCGTTTGATCCGCAGTGCAATTTCCTATGCTTTGGAGCACAAACGACGTAATGTCACATTGGTGCATAAAGGGAACATCATGAAATTCACCGAAGGTGGATTCAGAAAGTGGGGGTATGAACTCGCAAAACGCGAGTTTGGTGCCATGGAAGACGAGCGTGGAACGGTGAAGATTGAAAGGGAAGGGCAAGAACCGTTGGTCATTCAGGACTGCATCTGCGATGCCTTCCTGCAGAACATCCTGCTCAAACCTGAATCGTATGACGTCATCGCTACCCTGAATCTCAATGGTGACTATATATCGGATGCTCTGGCAGCTGAGGTTGGTGGCATCGGTATTGCCCCTGGAGCCAATATCAACTATGAAAGTGGCTTTGCAATCTTTGAAGCCACCCATGGGACCGCCCCTGATATTGCTGGGAAAAACATCGTGAATCCACTCTCCCTCGTACTATCAGCACAAATGATGCTCTCCTACCTTGGGTGGGTTGAAGCTGCTCAGCTGATTACCGAGGTTGTCCAGAAGGCAATCAGTGACGGAATCGTTACCACTGACTTTGCCCATTTGATGGAAGCTGAAGGCAATGCCTGTACAACGTTGGGAACCAAGGAATTTGGTTCTTATCTGGTCTCACTGCTCTAGAGGAAACTCAGAAAAATCGGATGGATTCACGCCTTGCAGGTATCCAGATAGATATCGGGTGAAGGCTTACTTTCTGGAGCGAGTGCCGGGAAAGCAAGGTGAGATACTCCGTCCCTTGGGGCGGAAAAGGAGGCAACGCCTCCTGAGTCCAGGGCTTGCCCTGGGGTATTGATACCTTTCATTAGGCACAAAGAAATGACACCCATGCCTACCGATGCTACTCGGTGTTACAAAATAGGGTGCCATTGAAATTGAAGATCAATACCTGTCACCGGTCCTCAAGCGGTACCACCTTGCGTACATGTGGACCGGAGTATGCCTGACGTGGCCGACCAATCTTCTGGTACGGGTCATGTCTCCATTCAAGCCAGTGGGCGATCCATCCAGGGAGTCTCCCCATGGCAAAAAGGACCGTGAACATTGATTCGGGAATTCCGATTGCGTGGAAGATGATTCCCGTATAGAAATCTACATTGGGATAGAGGTTGCGTTCGATGAAGTATGGATCACTGAGAGCAACCTGTTCCAGCTCCATTGCAATCTGTAGGAGCGGGTCGCTCTGGCTGTCGGCACCAAGTACTTGCTGGCTGAGCTGTTTTGCTATCCTTGCCCTCGGGTCATAGGTCTTATACACCCTGTGTCCGAATCCAGAGAGCCTGAAGGGGTTCTCCTTGTCCTTCGCCATCTCAATCACCTGTTCAATACTGAGTCCTTCATTGTGGATCTTCAACAGCATCTGCATGACCGCTTGGTTGGCTCCACCATGTTTGCTCCCCCAAAGTGCACAGCAACCTGCAGCAACCGATGCATAGAGATTCGCCCCACTGCTACCAACAAGACGAACCGCACTGGTAGAGCAGTTCTGTTCGTGGTCAGCATGGAGAATCAGGAGTATATTCAGTGCCTTTGCGTGCAATGGATCAGGAATATAAGCATTCACCGGTGTATGGAACATCATATTCAGGAAGTTCTCACAGTAGGAATACTTGTAGGAAGGATCGACGAAGTCGAGTCCATTCATCTGCCGATAACTGAAAGCAGCGATGGTTCTCATCTTGGAGAGAAGTCTGCTTACCGTGAGGTCGACATTTTCTTCTGGATCAGCATCCTCCAACTCGGGGTAGAACGCAGAAAGCGATGCAACCATTGCAGAGAGAATCGACATAGGATGTGCTTCCTGGGGAAAGGCACGGAAAAAATTCCTCATGTCGACATGCAGCAGGGAGTGCCGGTTGAGCATGTCTGCGTAGGTATGCCGTTGTGCAAGGGTAGGGAGTTCGCCTTTGATCAAGAGGTGGGCAACCTCAACGAAGTCACAGTTTTCAACCAGATCTTCAATATCATACCCGCGATACCGGAGGATTCCCTGCTCTCCATCAACAAAGCAGATGTTGCTCATGCAGGACCCTGTATTCGCAAAGCCTGGATCATACGTGATGTAACCAGTGTCCTTGCGTAGGGATGTTATGTCAATTGACTTTCCTCCCATGTTGTCCGTGATGACAGTAAAATCGAATTCGTTGTCCTCGAGGACCAGTTTTGCTGCCTTTTCTTTGATATCCATTGCATAGCCTCCTCTAGGGGTTCTTTTCATGTATGTTGTTTGAACAGGTGGGTGAAATGTATCCTAGATTGGTCCTTTTGGAAATATATCACCCATATATTCTTTGCTTTTCATTCCTATCGGTAATGGTTATACTAGTATGTATCGATTCGAGGAGATGCCCCATGGATGAATTTGTATTGCCATTGGATGAGGAAATTGTCGATATTGCAGACTTTTTTAAGGTCTTTGGAGATCCCACCCGATTGAAAATCCTGTTCCTGCTTGAGCAAGGGGAGCGAGGGGTTAATGCAATCAGTGAAGAACTGAAGATGCAACAGAGTACCATCAGTCAACAACTCAAACTTCTTAGGGCCCGTCGTCTGGTGCGTTTCAGGAAGGACGGTCGTAATGTTCTCTACCGTCTCAATGATGAACACATCCATGACATCCTTGCCATGGGAATTGAGCATTACCAGGAATTGCTCTGACTAGTACCGCTCTGATATGGTTTGTGCATAGTCACCAAACAGAGCTAAACACATCTCCCGTTCCGATTGGGTAAGGTCAATGACCTCGTGGTCCTTACATCCCTCCTGTATGTACCGATAGATGTAATCATCTCTAAACCCGATTGCCTCGGCGTCCTCAGGTGTGCACCCATAATACACTTCCTTGATATTTGCCCAGATACTTGCAGAGAGGCACATGGGGCAAGGGTAACAGGTCGTGTAGAGAATGCAACCGGTGAGGTCATGGGTTTCTTTTTTTTTGCACGCTTCACGAATGGCATTTATTTCTGCATGCGAAGTGGGGTCATGTTCCGTCAACACAGTGTTTGAGGCAACATAGACGGAACCATCCTTCGTGTCCACGACCACGGCACCAAAAGGGCCTCCTTCTTTGTTGTTCATGGTCTTTCGGGCTTGGTCTATTGCCAAACGCAAATACGCTTTCGCATCCATAATGATTTCTCTCCGCTCTCCACTATAGCATATCTTTCCTTTTAGGCAAAATACCGCCTTTAGGCTTTAAAGGCGGTACACAGGAAAGTCTTATCCACGCATTGAGCTGGCAATCAAGCGGATTGCATTGATATTGATGAATCCCTTGCAATCAACCGGCTGGTAACCACCGGCCTTGTCCATGCTTCCCAACTCCTCATCGTAGAGTGAGAAAGGGCTTTCTACACCAGCAAAGATGATATTGCCCTTATACAGTGCAACCTTGCTGGTACCCGTGACATGTTTCTGCCCTACCGTGAAGGCAGCGCGGAGCATCTCAAACTCAGGAGCCCCCCAGTACCCGTTGTAAATCAGCTCGGCGTACTTCGGCATCAGGCTGTCTCTCAGATGCATTGCTTCTTTGTCCATTGTGATGCCTTCAAGATTGTGATGAGCTTTCCAGAGGATTTCGCATCCTGGTGTCTCGTAGACACCGCGACTCTTGATGCCGATGAAACGATTTTCAACCATGTCCACCCGTCCGATAGCATTGTCATGACCCATCTTGTTGAGATACAGAATTAGTTGAAGTGGGTCGGTGACGACCGTTTGGTCGTTCTCATTTTTTACCGAGACAGGGATTCCATTTTCAAAGGTGAAGGTAAGAAGCGTTTCTTCATCCTTGGCTTCCTTCGGACTGAGGGTAAGGCTGTACACATCATCATCTGCGCGAAGGGAAGGATCTTCCAGGATACCAGCCTCGTGGCTGATGTGAATGAGGTTCTCATCCTCACTATAGGGTTTCTTGGTGGATGCCTTGATGGGGATGCCATACTGCTTTGCATATGCAATCATATCGCTTCTTCCCTCGAACTGACTCAGCCATTCAGGATCTTTCCAGGGGCTTATGATCTTCACCTCAGGCATATGCATATAGTAACCGAACTCAAAGCGGACCTGGTCATTTCCCTTTCCTGTTGCTCCATGGGCAACATAGACAGTTCCTTCCTTTCGGGCGATTTCAATCTGGCGTTTTGCGATGATCGGACGGGCAAGGGAGGTCCCCAGCATATAGGTCCCTTCATAGATTGTATTGGCCTGGAGGGCAGGGAAGATATAATCGGTGACCAATTCCTCTCTAAGGTCTTCCACATACACGTTTGATGCACCAGTGGCCAAAGCCTTCTTTTCAATGGCTACAAAATCTTCATTTTGTCCGACATTTGCAACATAGGCGATAACATCGAATCCTTTGTTGACGAGCCATTTCAGGATCACCGAGGTATCAAGTCCGCCGCTGTATGCCAGAATGATTTTTTCCTTATTCATATTCTTTCTCCCTGTTCGGTTTTGTCTTCTGCCGCCAGTGTATAAATTCTATTGTAGAATGGCAAGAGGTTTATGCATAAATATTCGTAAAAAAGCTGTAATATGCAATTAAAATCGAATAATTCATGATTTATAATGAATTAATATTCATGAATACTAATTCGAAAATATTCGAAATAGTTATTGCAAAATCCCTCCTTCCACTCTATACTGCAGTGGAGGTAGACAAATGCTGATATGTGATCAACTAACCAAGCGATATGGCAACCAACAACGGAATGCCGTCGATGCATTGACACTCTCCATCGAACCAGGGCAGATATTTGGTTTTCTAGGTCCTAATGGGGCAGGGAAGAGCACAACCATCAAGATGATCACCGGATTGCTCAAACCCGATTCCGGTTCCCTCAGCTTCATGGGATACTCGCTGTATTCTGACCCTGTTTCCTACAAGCGATTAATAGGGTATGTACCAGATGAACCGCTTTTTTATGAGCGAATGAGTGGCTATGAGCATCTCTCCTTCATTGCAGATCTCTATGGGGTTGGCAGAGAGGAGCGAAAGCAACGTATCGAGGAGCTTGGTGAGCGATTGTTGCTGAAAAATGCCCTGAAGGATGAAATTTCTTCCTACTCCCATGGTATGAAACAGAAACTTTCGATCATTTCTGCGTTGTTGCCCTCTCCGAAACTGCTCATCCTTGATGAACCCATGGTGGGATTGGATCCAAAAGCTGCCTTTATTCTAAAGACACTCTTAGTTGAGTACGCAGGATCAGGGAATACCGTTTTTTTCTCTACCCATGTATTGGAGGTTGCCCAGCAACTTTGTAGTAGCCTGGGGATCATCAAGGAGGGAACGTTGTTGTACAACGGAACCCTGAAGGATTTGCAATTGCGCAAACAGGAACTTGATGCAACCTTGGAAGCACTGTTCCTTGAATTGACTGAGAGCGGGGAGTAAGGACCATGAACATGCGTGTCGTTTTCCTGTTGGTTCGTGCCTTCTTCTCAGGGACTAAACCGATCAAGGATTTCTTCGAACGAATCAGTACCTCCCGTTCTCGCATCATCAGTATGGTGTCCAGTTTTTTGATAGTTCTGGTTTTTGTGTATCTGGGTATCATATTAGGAGTAAATTATTATAGCTATCAGACCCTTGGTCTGCTCTTGGGGTATCCGTATCTTGGGCTTGTCCTTGCCGCTCTCTTAGGGTTTGCTTTCCAATTGTTTTATAGTTTGGCCAGTGGTACCAGCCTGCTTTACGGAGCAAAGGATATTTTGTTGGTGGGATCATTGGCTGTACGTCACACCGAGTTGGGTGCGAGCAGACTGCTGATCGCTTATCTTCTGCAAGCTCCCCTGTATTGGTTTGTCACGTTGCCCTCCCTTATTGTGGGCCTTTGGATTGACGGATTTTCCTTGGTTTACCTGTTTGGCGGGTTGCTTTTCCTCCTGGTGGGGCCGCTTTTCGCCCTCTCCCTTTCGGTACTGTTTTCCATGGTACTGGTCAGATTAACCAAGGGGAAAAACCATAAGATGGCTGAGGAACTGGTGAGTGCAGTATCCTTGGTGCTCTTGATTCTTGTGTTGACGGTATCGCTTACCAGAAATCTTACCGATGACGGTTCGTTGCTCTCATTCAATTATGAGGTGATGTTGCAATCTTATGCTCCACTTGTTGAGAAAATCATAAGTCTGTTCCCATGGTTCCGTATACAAGCACAGATGGTCACCTCCCTTGCAAGCCAGTTCATTATCCTTGGCTCAGGAATAATCCTCTTTGTCTGTTTGGTCCTATTGGTAGGAACTACCTATGCTGCAAATCTCTCCTATGTACTCAGCAACCAATCAGGGACAAGGACTCGAAAAGCCAAGCATACCTTCAATTCTTCCAGTCCGCAGCGAGCGCTGATGAAGCGGGAGTTGCTCATCATCCGCTCAGAGAGCATGTTTGTGTTTGAGATTATTGGGGAATTGGGGATTCCTGTATTGCTTCTGGTGCTATACAGTTTCATGGGTATACTGGATGAGCTCGCTGAAGTGGTTTCTCAACTTACCCAGACCGGGGTGTTTCTTCAATTGGTGTATCTGTTGTTGCTGTTGTTCGCCAATTTCAGCATGATCAGCTCAACCAGTGTTTCCAGACAGGGAAAACGCTTTGACCTCGATAAGCAATATCCCCTTGATGCAAGCACGTTTGTCCAAGCAAAGCTGTTGTTCCATCTGGTTTTGGTATTCATCCCTCACGCATTTTATTTGGCGGTTGCTCTCTTGTTGCTCTCCCTGCCTCTCCTGCATCTTCTCTGGATGATACCACTATCATTGCTTTGCATAGGAATGATAGCATGTCTGCATCTTGCCATTGATTACCATCATCCACGACTCGATTGGAAGGTAAGCCAACAGGCAATGAAGAGCAACCTGAACGGGCTTTATGGCATGCTCATCACATTCGCCGTGTTGGCGCTTTTTGCCTTGATACTCCTGCTTCCAATACTGGTGGGTCTGTCAACGGAACTTTCCATCTTGCTGCTGTTCGGGTTAACAGGACTTGGGTTCTCTCTTTCCTATCGTTTAGCGCTCTCTCAGGCACGTTCACTACTTTCCAAGTAGTGGATTGTGTGTAATACAGCTGACTCCAAGGAAGGGAAGGTAGCATAGGGATACTGCTGGTTCTGTTTGTTCCAAGCGACAATTATTCCATAATCTGCTGCCTCAAGCATGGGTATATCTGTAGGCCCGTCCCCGATGGCGATAATGGTGTCATAGTCTTTTCTCAGTGAGGTAAGCCTTTCCGCTTTAGCTTCAGGGCCATCAATATCCACCACCAAGTGGGAGATTCCCTCTTTATCCCTAACCAGTTTTTTACCGCGGATGAACGAGAATGAGTCTTCTATCCCGAGTTTCCTGAGGAATGCCCTTGCAAGATTCTCCGTTCCGCAGGTAAGGATGCCCAGATCACAGATGTCAGAAAGTTTAAGAAGGGCACGTTTTTCCTTCTCTCCAACATGGGAGAGAAGGACCTCTGCTACTTCTTCAAACATAGTATCATTTGTTCTTTTCACAAGTTTTTCATAACGATGGTGAAACGAGCTATCGTTGAATACGCCTTTCTGGTCTTGGGCTATGAAGTGCTTGCAACGTTTTGTAAAGAACACCCCCCGCTCCCTGGCTCCTAAAAGAATCAGCAGCTGCTCGCTGTCATATGTGTCGATCGGGTAGAGCGTCCCGTCAAAGTCGAAGATGGTTAGGCTACTATCTCTCATGCGCTGAGTGTAGCAGGTAGGCAAAAAAAGAGGAAGAGAACATGTCCCTTCCTCTTGGTCGAATGCCTCAAGACTATTTACTCGTGGCCTCTTTTCCATAAATCAAATCAAAGTACTGCATGTCAGTACTGAGGATCTTATCCAATCCAGGCACCGTCTTGCGGTAAGACTCCAGCGTTCTCCAGAACTCGAAGAAATCCGGGTCAACCTCGTAGGATTCTGCATAGATCTTGGCAGCCTCAGCATCAGCGACACCTTTGATCTTCTCACTCTCGGCGTAGGCTTCTGAGAGAATTTGTTTCTCTTCTCCCTCAGTCTTTCCTTGCCACTGAGCAAGTTGTCCACGACCGTAGGAGCGGTATGCTTCAGCAATCTGGTTACGTTCCTTGATCATCCTCTGATACACACTCTCTGTAAGGTCATCACTGTAGCGAATCTGACGGATGATAATATCGATCAGTTCAATGCCGAATTCATCGGTAAACTGTTTTGCCTGGTCAAACATCATATTGCTCAGACCGTCACGACCGATACTGATCGTTTCCTGCTTGGATACCGTTGCAGTGAGGTTTCGAAGCCTTTCTGCATCTTCGATGCTCTCCACACTCTGTACCTGTTCCTCAACCTCGATGACATTGATCTCGTTGGAATTTCTTACCGCTTCATTGAGATAGTTCTCACTGATGATTGTACGGATGGAAGAATCAAGGACATCGTTCAGTCTGAAGATACCATTATTTACGGTATTGACCGTTTCATAGTACTTGGCTGGATCTGCTATTCTCCATCTGGCTGTGGTATCAACCCAGATGAACTGGTTTTCTTTGGTAGGAATCCTCTGTGCAGCTCCGTCCCAGGAGAGTATCTTCTTCGGATAGATTACCACGTTGTCAACCAACGGCATCTTGAACTTGAGTCCAGCATCCTGCTCTGTGTTGACAATCTTACCAAAACGGGTAATTACCGACTGCTGGCCCTCTGAAAGGATGTAGAAAGGCCCAAGCAAGATGAAGATGACAATAAGGACAACGAGGACTACCAGGGTGGTAATTAGTTTCTTATTCGTATTTGTGCTCATTTTGCACCCCCTTCAATCATCTGCACCGGGAGGAAGTTACTCAGGTTCTTATCAACCAAGGTAACCGATCCACTTTCGGTGGGATTGATGACTGCCTCCATTGTCTCAATGTACAATCGAGTGCGCGTAATGGTCTGTGACTGTTCATAGACCTCTCGGACGCTGTTGAATCGTGCCACATCACCAGTAGCTTGGTTTACACGTTCTGCTGCATACCCTTGTGCTTGTTGGATGAGCTTGTTGGCCTCACCACGGGCGGAAGGAATGACCTTGTTGTAGTTCTGCTTTCCTTCATTGATCAAGCGGTTCATGTCCTGGATTGCCTTGTTGACGTCCTCGAAGGCATCCTGAACCTCTCCAATCGGTGGTACGATATTCTGTAGTTTGACCGTTACAACACGTACTCCCAATTCGTATGCATCAAAGATTTTCTGCATATTCTTTTGTGCCTCAATCTCGATGCGGGTACGTTCACTGGTCATGACTGAAAGGATGGGAAGGTCTCCCACCAGTTTGTTCATGACACTCTGGCTGATATCACGGAGCGTTGTTTCCCTGGATTCAACCTTGAACATCCAGTTTACCGGATCTTCAATTTTGTATTGAATAATCCACTGGACATCGATGATATTCAGGTCCCCTGTCAGCATGAGCGATTCAGTGGTGTAGTCACTGTTTCCAAAAAGTGGGGAAGTAGAGTTGTTTGAGCGATATCCGAATGTCATTGTCTGAACGACTTGTGTTGGGACATTGTAACTGGTCTCGATCCCTAGTGGTATCTTGGTTTGAAGTCCAGGTCCTACTGTTCGGTTGTATTCTCCTAAGCGTAGGACAACCGCTTGTTCGGTTTGGTCGACAACAAAGAAACTGCTAAGAACCAATATGATGAGGACGACGGCGACAATAATCCAGATTACCAGTTTGGGGCTGATATTCTTGATTTGACGCGTTGGCCTCGGTGGTTGCTGCATGGTATCCATGATTACTCCTCTTTGTACCTATAAAGGTACTCTTTACAATGTACTTACCTCTTGAAGACTCGTCAAGGTTGTCATAACGTCAACATTGGTTCGTTTGCCATTGAAATAATATGCAGTGCGTTCTATTATATCCTTTATGAAAAAGAGACTTGTTACTTCTGCACTTCCCTATGTAAACAATATTCCGCATTTAGGAAACCTTACCCAGGTTCTCAGTGCTGACGTTTTTGCCCGTTTCTGTCGACTGAAAGGGTATGAAACACTCTATATATGTGGTACCGACGAATATGGTACGGCGACTGAGACACGTGCCCTCAAGGAAGGGATAAGCCCTCGGGAACTGTGTGACCGCTACCATGCCATCCATCGTGATATCTACGAATGGTTCAATATCGGTTTTGATTATTTCGGACGGACAAGCACCGAGGCACAGACCGAGATTGTCCAAGATATCTTCAATCGGATGGATAAGGCAGGCTATGTAAATGAGCATGAGATGGAGCAGCTCTACTGTCCAAAGTGTGAGCGATTCCTTGCAGACCGCTTCGTTGAGGGAACCTGTCCCCACTGCCATGCAGAAGGTGCAAGAGGTGACCAGTGCGACAACTGCCAGACTTTGCTTGATCCCATCGAGTTGATCGATCCCCACTGTGTTGTCTGCGGTACTACGCCGGTGGTAAAGAAAACCAAACACCTCTACATCGATCTTCCAAAAGCCCTTCCTCTGTTGGAATCTTGGATGGAGAATGCCAGTAAAGAAGGCTTCTGGGCAAACAATGCCATTCAGGTGACCAAGTCGTGGATTAGGGACGGTTTGAAAGAACGCTGTATCACCCGTGACCTGAAGTGGGGTATTCCTGTTCCCAAGCCTGGGTACGAAAAAAAGGTGTTCTATGTCTGGTTTGATGCTCCCATTGGGTATGTTTCCATTTCAGCCAATGCCACCAAGGATTGGAAGAAGTGGTGGTTCGACCCGGATAACACGGAACTGTTTCAATTCATCGGGAAAGACAATATTCCTTTCCATACCGTCATATTCCCTTCCTGCCAGCTGGCAAGTGGGTTGGATTGGACCATGCTCCATCATATGAGCAGCACTGAATACCTTAATTATGAGGGTGGAAAGTTCAGTAAAAGCCTCGGTATCGGTATTTTTGGGAATGATGTGCAGGATACGGGAATCCCGGCTGATGTCTGGCGGTTCTACATGTTCTACAACCGTCCGGAAAAAAGTGACGTGACGTTTACTTGGGCTGACTTCCAGGAAAAAGTGAATGGTGAGCTTATCGGCAACCTCTCCAACTTGGTGAACCGCACCTTGACGTTTGTTAAACGATTCTATGAGGATGAAGCACTGTTTGATGCACCCATCGATAGTGACTTGCATGCGCAGATTGTTGAACGTGAGAAAAAAATCGATTCGTTCATGGAACGAGCAGAGGAGCGCGATGCACTTCGGCAGATCATCAGTCTCTCCTCCTTGGGAAACAAGGCGTTCCAGGCCGGTGAGCCTTGGAAGATGCATAAGGAGCAACCGGAAAAAGCAATGAGTCTGCTCAAGACTCTTGTCTACCTGATTCGTGACCTGGCAGTGATGGTTCAGCCGTTTATGCCGGAGACTTCCTTGAAGATGCTCTCCTTCCTCCATGCTGAGAATACTAATTGGAATGACCTTGGCAACTGGGAAGGTATTCAGGGTATCGGTGATGTCTCCCTGCTCTTCACCAAGCTTGAGGATTCGCTGATTGAGCAACTACGCACCCGCTTCAGTGGTTCTCAGGAAGAGCGAGAACAAAAGAAAACCAAAGAATTGGAGAAAACCATGGATCAGAAAGAGGACCAGGTAAGCCTGGCTGAACAGTTTGCGAGTCGAGTAGTGCTCAAGGTCGCAAAGATTACCAATGTGGAAAAACACCCCCGTGGTGATAAACTTTATATCCTTACCCTTGATGTAAAGGAAGAGGAGCCAAGGACTATTATCAGTTCCATCGTTCCCTATTACAAAGAAGAGGAGTTGCAGGATCAGAATATTGTCTTGGTTAGCAATCTCAAGCCGGCAAATTTCCGGGGAGAGAAGAGTTATGGAATGCTGCTGGCCGCAAGTGACCCGGATGCAGAAGAACATACCACCTGTGAAGTGCTCTTTGCACCACAATTTGAAGTGGGAAGTGTGCTCACCCCAGAGGGTTTTTCCCCTGTGGAGGAAAAGCTTCCGTACATAAAGGCTGACCACTTTTTCTCCATGCCGATCTATACTGAATCTGGGGTGGTGAAAATAGACGGGAAACCGATAGGAAAGGATGGGGTAGCCCTGACGGCAAAAAAATATTTGAATGGCCCGGTAGGTTAAATATCTATCAGTAGTCTTACTATCTAGATAAGGATTTTGGGGGCCAGTACTGGCCCCCAAATGTGGTATAAGGGGGAAAAAGCATGCATATCCAAAGAATCGCAACCAAAGAGCTTTCTTCTGAGGGTGCCGTGTTTCAGAGCAGCGTCTGGGCTGAGGTGAAACAACACTTTGGTTGGAAGAGCTATGCCTTTTTGGTTGAGACAGAGAATTCGGCTTTTACCCTGCTCGTTCTCATCAAACAGATGGCACCCCTCTGTTCTTTGGCATACATTCCCTTTGGGCCTCCGCTTTCATTGCTGAAGCTTAGCCAAGTCGGAGTATTCCTGGAAGATCTTGCAAAACAGATTCGGAAATTCCTCCCAAAAGGAGTGTTCGCACTCCGTTATGATTTGCCTTTTGAGGAGGTGAATGACCAGAACGTCATGACCTTTCGAACAAGAAGGTTGAGAACGCTGGAGCAGAGTGTACAGCCTGAAGGAACGGTCAGAATCGATCTCCAGTGGGGGTATCATGCAGTGACACTGGGATATAGAGAGCGGGCAAAACGGGCACTGCGAAAGGCTGACCAAGTGTTTCAGGTTCGTGTACATGATGGAGATGAGGCGTCTTTTCTTGCTTGGTATGACGTCTACCTGGAAACAGCACGTAGAGATGGATTCAGTCCCAGGTCAAAAAAATATCTTCGTTTTCTCTTGATGCCATTCTCTCATGGTAATGAAGATTTCTCGTCAGAGCTGTTGCTGGCAGTTGAAGGAGAGAAGATTGTGGGAGGAATCATCGTGTTGTTCAGCCCTTCCGAGGCAATCTATCTCTATGGCGCATCCCAGAGGTTCGATGGCATTTCCTGCTCCTACCTATTGCAGGACTTTGCGATTAGGATGGCTTGCGAAAGAAAGTGTCGTGTCTATGACTTATATGGAATCCCCGGTCCGAAGGGTAGGGCAAGCCATCTTGCAGGATTGGAGATATTCAAACGTTCTTTTGGTGGACAACCCTATTACCGCACTCCCTCGACCGATTATCTGTATAATCGGGTTACTTGGCATGTCTATTCACTTTTTGAGATGATGCGTTATCAATCAAAAAGGAGAATCAAGATTCAAGGAGAAGCCCTACCAAGTTCTTGAATTGATTTCCTCGATCGAACTCATTTGCAAACAGTTCAAATGAAGCACTCCCTGGAGAGAGCAGGATTGCTTGTACAAGATTCGGTAGCTCCTGTTCCTTCTTCCGTGCCATTTCATAACTCTGCTGGAGAGCATCCCCCATGGACTTGAATGGACCATAGTAGGGAATATTATGTTGCTCGAGGAGAGGAATCAGCTTATTTTGGGTGAAGCTACCGTCAAGCAGGGAGACGCTACTGGCGCTTTGTAACTCTTCCAGCATTCCATCGGCCTCGAGGTTTTTGTCTGTGCCGCCACAGATGAGATGCACTGCCATGGTTCTGAATTTTGCATAGGAGAAATGCACTGCCTCGGGTATTGTTGCTGCACTGTCATTCACAAAGAGGATGTTGCCAAGCATACCCAATTGTTCTATGCGGTGAGGAACTCCTTGGAAACTCTGCAAGGCTTTAAGGATGCTTTTGTACTTGAATCCCAATGCAAGCAGGATTGTATAAGCGCTTCTGAGGTGTGGCTGTTCTTCCAGTACCTTTGCACTTGCTCGGTCAATTCCACGAATATGGTGTTTGTCCAATTGGGTTTGAGTTTTGATTCGTTTGAGCATTACATCGGGGATGACCGCCATCTTGATATTGTGCGTGAATAGTTGCAGTTTGTCCTCAAGATAGTGTTCTATAGACTCATAGGAGTTCAGATGATCTGGATAGAAGTTGGTAAGTGCACAGAGCTCCATGACAGGAAGCTGTCCATGCATTGCCTGTACCGTGTCGCGAATCTGCCAGGAAGAGAATTCACAAACAAGGTACTCGGGAAGTGCTCTTCCTTGCTCATTTCGCCTTTCCCACTCCCTGAGAATACTGAATCCGCTGATTCCCATATTCCCACACTGCATTGCCTCATACCCATATTCCTGTAATACATGGGCGACTGCAGCACTGGTTGTGGTCTTTCCTTTTGTTCCGGTAATACCGATGATCTTAACCTGTTCACACCAAGGGGAGCTGAACAGCCAGGCAAAATCATTGACAACCATGCGAGCATACTTGAGCATGGGGTGGTTTGGGGGTATGGCTGGATTTTTAACCACGATATCAGCCCACAGAAAATCTTCCGAACGATGTGGTCCAGAGATGCATAGTGCCCCTCGTTGGGTAAGATCTTCCATTTCATACCCAAGATTACAGGTTCCCTTCAAATCTGTAATTCTTACTTCATCTCCATGGTCAAGGAAATATGAGGCTGCTGCAAAACCGCCTCCATGCATTCCAAGGCCGAAGATAAGAACCTTCATGTGCCACCCCCCGGATGCCTCTATAGTAAAAAGAAAGCGGGAAGAGAGCAAGTGAATCGCAACTGAAAGCGCAGGAATTTCGCTCTTACAGATACCGAAAAATTCTATAACGTACCCTATTGACGTTGATTTATCTTCCCTGCATAATAGACCGGTAATTACAAAGCCAGTCGTATTCGGGCTCTACCGAAAATAGAGACGGTTGGTAAGGAGCGCTATAGTGCCTTGTGGAAGAAAAAGAAAGAAGCATAAGATTGCTACTCATAAGAGAAAGAAAAAGCTCAGAAAGAATAGACATAAGAACAAATAGTCTGTTCAAGTAGACTTATACTTCGTACCAATGTACAAAACCGTCGGTCGCTCCGGCGGTTTTTCTATGGGAGCCACAAGCTAAAGCTTGATGGGAGAATGAGATTTGTTGACCAATCCATACAATGTATGGTAGTGTATGCAAACACCTCTTTATCCGCTCTTGAGGGCGGATCATAAAGTCCGTAAGGAGGAACCATGAGAAATTATGAGTTCACTGTTATTTTCAATGCAAACGAAGATAACACACAGGCTGGTTTGGAATTCGTGACCAGCACATTCGCAGCTGCTGATGTAGAAATTACAAAGCAGGATGACATGGGCGTCAAATATTTGGCCTATGATATCAAGAAGCAAGAAAAGGGACATTACGTCTACTTTGAAATGAAGGCAGATCCCAGTAGGATCCTTGGCTTCGAGCAAGCGTTCTTGTTGAACCAGAACATTTTGAAGTTCTTGTTCGTAAACCCTGAGAAATAAAGACTAAAGAATGGGAGCAAAACCATGGCAAATGACCTGAACGTAGTCGCATTGGTGGGCCGTCTTACCAGAGATAGTGAGCTTCGCTATTCAAATGGTGGTATGGCTATCTGTCATTTTTCCCTAGCCGTCAACCGGAGGAAGAGGTCGGGTGACAATAAGTGGGAGGATGAAGCAAACTTTTTCGACTGTTCGATGTTTGGCAAGAGTGCCGAATCCCTCAACCAATATCTAGAGAAGGGTAGGCAGGTTTCCATTGTCGGTGAGCTAAGGCAGAACCGATGGGAACAGGACGGCCAAAGTCGGAGTAGGGTTGAGATTGCCGTGAATTCGTTGCAGCTCCTCTCGAGTCCCGGTTCTACCGATGGTAGAAACACCTCTCGTCAGAGTGGACAACCACAAACGAGAAACCAGGGGTCTTATGGTTCACGGCCAGCTCCCCAGGATACCGCCTCTCCCTTGGATATCGGCGGACCTGAGCAGTTTGACGACGACCAGATCCCATTCTAAGACTCTGCCTTCTGGCAGATGATGTTGCAAGGAGAAACATATAATGCGCGATGACGATAACGATTCCATGAATAATGACGGAAGAAACGGAAGAGACAGAAGAGGGGGCGGACGCAAACCCAGTTTCAGAAAAAAGGTTTGCAAATTCTGTACCCAGAACCTTACTCCAGACTACAAGAATCCTGATATGCTGCGGCGCTATATAACCGAGCGTGGCAAGATTCTTCCTGCCCGTATCACCGGTTGCTGTGCCAAGCATCAGAGGGCTGTTACTGCTGAGATCAAGAAGGCACGTGTACTTGCGTACCTTCCGTTTGAGAAGAAGTAACTTGTGTTAGGTGCCATGAACCAGCTTGATACCAAGATGTTGAAACAGGGATTGTTCCTGACGGCGGTGAGCTATGCGCTCTCCCGTTTGTTGATCGGGAACCTCCTCTTCACCATCCCCTTGATGGTTCTTGCACCGAAGTTTTCCAATCGAAGGGAAGCGTTGTTTCCTGTTGGCTTGGTAGCTGCTTTGCTCGTGATTACCGAGTTCGTCAGGGCAAGAGGGTCTTTAGGCAGTCCCGAAGGGCGCTTGTTGCTTGTGGTTGGAATGTTCATCCCGATTGTACTCTTGGTAGCCTGCGCAGTATGGATTGCCTTGGATGACAAGCGTACATTATACCGCTATCTGGCATCATCCTTGTTTGGGATTGTTGCTTCGGTTGTGGTGGTTGTTTGGTTTACAAGACCTAACGAGGCGCTCCAGAAGGTAGACTCAGCAATGTTTGAGACATTCCGTACGCTCCTCGGAGGGACGAATGGTGGAACACAAACCTCCATTGAAGCATCTGGTGTTGCATTGGAAAGTTTGTATCGAACGTCTGTGATGGCAATAGGAGCCATGTTGGCTCCGCTCTGCATGGTGTTGGTTGGGTTCACGTCTTTTGTGGCGATGAGCTACCAGGCCCGGTTTGACGGTTCCTTCAATGTGCGGGTTTCCCATTGGAGGGTTCCGGAAGTCACCCTTTGGGTGTTTCTTGGTTCTTGGGCACTGGTCCTGCTGTTGATCCTGGCAAAGACTCCCTACCTGTATCGGGCGCTTGCGTTGCAAGCAGCGCTGGCAAGTAGTGTGTTGTATGCGGTGCAGGGAATGGCAATTGTAGTACATTTTATACTGCGAAAAGGCATTGCCGTGAACACGACTCGACTGTTTGCCACGATGTTCCTCTTGGTGTTCTTGATTCCTGGGGTGAATGTGCTGGTTGTCTTTGTTCTTCCCTTGTTGGGGGTAACAGAGACTTGGATTATGTATAGACGTAATGAGTAAGGAGTGTATCCTATGAAAATTATTCTGAATCAGGATGTAGTCAACCTCGGTGAAGAGGGAGACGTTGTAGTTGTAAAGAGCGGGTATGCCCGTAATTATCTGCTTCCAAATAAGATGGCTGTGATGTTCAACAAAACAAACCAAGCCATTTTTGCAAGCCGTACTGCAGCTATCGAAAAGCGTAAGGAAGAGAAGCGTGCTGCAAGTGCAGGCCTGAAAGAAAAGCTTGATAATGTTGTAATCACCATGGTTGTTTCAGCCGGTGAGAGTGGCAAGCTTTTTGGTTCGGTAACTTCTGCAATGGTGCAGGAAGCACTGGCAAAACAGGGCATTGAAATCGAACGCAAGAAGATCGAGGTTCCTACCCATTCAATCAAGATGGTAGGTACCTATTCTGTTCGTGTCCATTTGTACGAGGATGTGAGCGCGGAGATCAAACTCATCGTTGAGAGCGAGAATGTCTTGAAAAAACGACAAGCTGATGAAGCCAAGGCAAAGGCAGAGGCAGATAAAGCAGAAGCAGCTAAGGCTGCACAAGAAGCAAAGGCCGCCAAAGTTGCAAAGGAAGCTGAAGAGGCTGAAGCTGCAGCAAAGGAAGCTGAAGAAGCTGTCATTGAAGAGGCTGAAGCAGAGAAAGTAGAAGAGTAAGGAATATGGCGTCGAATAGTATGCTAGGGCGCGTTCCTCCTCAGAACGAAGAGGCCGAACGTGCAGTTCTTGGGGCAATCTTGCTCAATGAGAAGGTCCTTGTAGAAGTGACCGATTTTTTGAGCAAGGATGATTTTTATAAAATTGCCCATCAACAATTGTTCGACGCCATCCTTTCATTCAGACAGGAGAGTACCGAAGCACTCGACCTGATTACCCTCAGTTCCTATCTGAAGCGTAAGAATCAGGTTGATCAGTGTGGTGGTCTCTCCTATATTTCCACCCTCACCAGCGACGTACCCACCACGACGAATGCTGCTTACTATGCAAAGATACTGAAAGCGTTGAGCCAGAGACGCAAACTTTTGTTGTTTGCCTCAAAACTCAAGGATAATGCCTTTGATGAGTCACAGGATATACAGCAGGTTATTGATGAGGGAGAGCAAACCCTTTCCAAGTTGAATAATGAAACTGCCGGCAGTGATGCATATCAATCAATCAAGGATCTGATTACCCAAACCATCACCGATATTGAGTACCGTACTACGCATGGGACAAAGAATGGCTTGGACAGTGGGTATACCTCATTGGACTCCATCACTGGTGGTTTCAAAAAACAAGAACTTGTTATTGTAGGTGCACGGCCGTCAATTGGAAAAACAGCATTTGCACTTTCCATGACGCTGAACATGATAACCAAGATGAAATACCGTGTCGGGTTCTTCTCCTTGGAAATGAGTGCAGCAAGTTTGATGGAACGGTTACTCACCGGACACAGCCGTGTTGATTTCTCTCACATTCGTAAGGCTACTTTGAAGAACAGTGAGATGAGTGCCATCGTCGATGCATCAGGATTGCTCTATGAATCGGAGCTTTATATTCAGGATACGCCTAATATGAAGCTCATGGAGCTCCGGGCGCAGGCGAGAAGAATGAAGTTGGAACATGATATCCAGATTCTGTTTGTTGACTACATCGGCTTGATCGATGCACAGACAGACGCCCGTATTCCACGCCATGAACAGATATCCATTATCAGCCGAAATCTGAAACAGCTTGCACGTGAACTAGATATACCCATTGTCTGTTTAAGTCAGGTTGGCCGACAGGCGGATGGGGTAGAGCCAAAGCTCAGTGACCTAAGAGAGAGTGGATCCATCGAACAGGATGCTGATGTAGTCATTCTTCTTCATCGTGAGGTTGGTAAGAACCGTACTGATAGTGAGGAAGAGCGACAGAAGAATAACATCCAGGAGACAAAAATCATCATGGCAAAGAACAGAAATGGTGAAACCGGTGTTTTCTCTCTTGCCTTTGTAAGCAATATTGTTCGTTTTGAGGAGATGGAGTTCAGCCACAAGTATGTGGCAGGCAACAATCCTAACGCCTAAGGGCTAGAAAGTGTCTTACATCAGCGAGTGTGAGTACCAAAAACAATACAATCACAAACGCAACTCCTATGAGCTGGAGATAATAGTAGGTTCTAGGTTGCATTTGTTTCCTGGTTATCCATTCAACCGTAGCGATAATAATCTGTCCGCCATCAAAAGCAGGGATGGGGAGTAGGTTGACCACTGCCAGGGAGATGGAAACCACTCCCATGAGATATAACAATCCTCGAATACCACTTATTGCGTTGTTCTCAAAGCCAAGTGTGGTAATATCACCAATCATCAGCGCAGAGCGAGCTATCCCTGTAACTTCTGAGCGGATGTCTGCATCTCTCCGGGAAATCAGGTTGCGTAGCGATGTGATGGTCTCTTGTGCTATACCCAATCCTTTACGTATTCCATTGAGAAGATTGAACTGCTCATCCTGCCCCTCTCGTGTGTCCACTTCAAGCGAGAAACCAAGGACAATTGCCCCCATTTCGTTGCGATTGGGTATGAATCGCAAGGTTCTCTTTTCCTTGTTCTCATTCTCGACGGTGATGGAAATCTCATCTTCTGTATAACCATCCAATTCAGAGAGGAGATCAAGCTGGTTTTCTACAGGAATTCCTGCAACACTGACAATTACGTCCCCTTTTTTCAACCCCTGTTGGTACTCAGGGCTTCCATATCGCACGGTTCCAATCTTAAGCTCCTGGATTGGGGTCAACCCATAACGGAATCCTCCCTCGAGCGTTGGGACACCCCTCACTTCGATATCTAGAGAGACATCGTCACGTGAAATGGTGAAATTCTCGAGTCCTTTGCTCTCGGCGAGTCGTGCTTCCAGGTCTTGCCAGTCTGTAATCGGTTTTCCATTGAGAGCAATGATTCGGTCGCCTTTCCTCATTCCTGCCTCATATGCCGGACTCACTTGGTATTTGAAAAGGGTCGGATATTCTGAGGTGGTAGCAATTACTGCCTCGGTGGTGATGATCTGTGTTGGTATGCTGGCTAGAATAGCGTACAAGATGGCAGCAAAGAGAAGGTTGGCTACCGGTCCACTGAGATACGTAAGAATTCTTCTTGCAGGATGCGCTGAGAATAGAGAACCTTCTTCAGTATGAGTGAATTGCTTTTGTTTGTATATAAGCGCTTGGCTCAGGTCATCAGAACCTTTGAGCCTGCAATAACCACCTAATGGGAAAAGGCTGATTCGATATTCGGTGCCCTTATGATGGGTGGAAAGAAGTTTGGGGCCGAGACCAAACGAGAATATCTCAACATCAATTCCATTGAGCTTTGCGGTCACCAAATGTCCTATTTCGTGTATAACCACTACGATGGTAATTCCCACCAACCCTATGAGATATTTCACCAGGATGGCAGTTATTCCACTCATAGGTAACTTCTTGCAATATTTCGAGCTTGCTTGTCAAGGGCAAGGATCTCTTCAAAACTTCCTACAGTCTGATCCCATGGGTGTTCCAATGTTTTTTGGACAACCTCTATTAATTTTGGATAAGAGATGGTTCCCCCTAGAAATGCCTGTACTGCTACTTCATCGGCTGCATTGAAAGCAAGGGCACTGGATCCCCCTCTTTGGAGGACTGCGAAGGCCAGACCCAGAAGCGGAAACCGTGCTAAGTCAGGTTTATAGAAATGGAGGGAAAGATTGCTGAAATCCAATGGGGTTACCAGTGATGAATGACCATTTCCCAGTGCATTGATGATGGGGAGTGTCATGTCAGGACTGCCTAGTTGTGCATAGACTGCACCATCAGTGGTACGGACCATGGAGTGAACAATGGACTCTGGGTGGATGACCACTTCTATCTTGTCCGTCTCAACATTGAAAAGGTACGAAGCTTCGATTACCTCAAGAGCCTTATTTGCCAAGGTTGCACTGTCGATGGTTATCTTTTTCCCCATGTTCCATGTGGGATGGGCAAGGGCTTTCTCGACGGTAATTGCAGCGAAATCCTTATTGGGCAGAGTTCTGAAAGGTCCACCACTCGCAGTAAGGATCAAGCTCGCAATAGAACCCGGGTCACGTCCTTTCAACAGTTCCCAGATTGCAGCGTGTTCACTGTCTACCGGAATGATGGATGCGCCATGCTGTTTTGCAACTTCAAAAAGATATGACCCTGCACATACAATACTTTCCTTGTTGGCAAGGGCAAGGTCAAAGCCACACATGAGCGCAGAGAGAGATGCTTTCAGCCCCTCGAACCCTGCAATTGCGTTCAAAACAATATCTGCTTCAAGAGATTGCAGCATCTCATGCAGACCACTGAAGCCTGTATAGGTTTTCACTCCCTCTACAGCAGTCAAGGAAGAGCCGGTTGTGCAGAGGGCTTCTGCTTGAAACTCATGGGCTAGAGAGAGCAACTCCCTTGATCGGGTATTGCTGGATAGTCCCACTACTCGGAAAGGGAGGGATTTGCTGCGGATTGCCTGAAGTGTCGTGGTACCGATGCTGCCGGTACAGCCAAGGATTATTATCCGTTTCATGCGATGTAGAAAAGCGTTAAAAACAGCCAGTAGATTGGAGCACTGGCAAGCATTGAGTCAATGGAGTCCAGTAGTCCTCCACGGCCAGGGATAAGGGAGCCACTGTCTTTGACTTTTGCAGAACGCTTGAAGGCACTCTCGATCAAGTCGCCGATATTTGCAGCTAATGAGGTTGCCAAACCAAGCACCACTGCCATCAAAATGGGAATATCTTCTTTGATGCCAGGCACAAACAGGCAGTATAGTACTGCAAGTACCATGGCACTGAAGGTTCCTCCAATAAAACCAGCCAAGCTCTTGTTCGGGCTCACCTTCATGATTCCCTTGTTCTTTCTACCTAGGGACATGCCGAAAATGAAAGCAAAGATATCATTACCAAAGACCAGCAGGAAAAACAGGATCAAGGACACAGAGGGGTGAGGAAGGGTAGTGATGCGTAGGATGAAGGTAATGAGGATTCCTGGGTATAAGATAAGAAGACTCTCTCCACCAATACGTGAGAGAGACTTTGAGAATTCATCCTTATTCCCATTTCGGAGTTCTGCACTGAAAAAAAAGAGTGCCAGCAAGACTACCGTCAGATCTACCAAAGGAAGATTTGGTACAAAGGCAATTTCAAACCACTGGGCAAGGGGAAGCAATCCTATAGCCCAAGGAGAAAGATGCAGTGTAGTCCCTTCAGCTTTCTCGTACAGCCCCTTCAGTTCCTTTGCTCCATAGGTTGCAGTCAACACTGCGAGAAGAGAAAGGGCAAGGTATGAGTATTGGGGGAGTAAGAAAACGATGATAAAAAGCGTTGGAAGGGTTATTATTGTAGTGAGAAGTCGCTTTCCCATTGATGTCATTCTACCCCCCCGAATTTTCTTACCCGCTTTCCATAGTCTCTGCAGATTCTTCGAATGTCTTCTGCGTCCCAGTCAGGCCATAATTTTTCATAGAAAGCAAGTTCAGCGTAAGCGCTGTCCCAGAGTAAAAAATTACTCAAACGTTTTTCATTTGCACTCCTTACTATCATATCGACTGGAGGAATATGAGGCAAGTCCAAATTACTGGCAAGTGCATCTTCAGTAATCGTTTCTCCGGGATGCGTTGCCATGAAATGATTTACTGCACGACAAATCTCGTCTCGTCCGCCATAGTTCAAGGCGATGATTGCGGTAATGGTTGTATTGTTGCTCGTTTCCTTAACAGTGACATCCACTGCTTGCTGTACTTCCGAAGGAAGGCCGCTGAGATTACCTCTTGCCAAAATACGGATTCCATGGCTGTTGTAATAACCAATCTCTCCATGGAGCTTGGAAACGAAAAGATGCATCAGATAGGAAACCTCTTGCTTGCTCCGTTTCCAATTCTCCGTAGAGAATGCATAGAATGTGACAAACCCAATGCCCTGTTCGGATGCCTCACGGATGACCCGCTTGACAGCCTTCAAGCCTTCTAAGTGTCCGGCGGTTCTGGGTAGTGAGCGTTTTTGTGCCCAACGTCCGTTACCATCCATGATAATACCTAGATGGACAGGGACAATAGGTTGTATCTCCATGTTCTAGATCTCCATGATTTCCTTCTCCTTCTCTTCTGAGAGGGAGTTGATCTGTTCGACATAGGAGTCTGTCATTTTCTGGACTTTGCTTTCACCATCCTTGAGCTCATCCTCGCTGATATCACCGTTCTTCTGCAGTTTCTTCAGCTCATCGATTGCTTCACGCCTTATGTTGCGGATAGCAACCTTGCTCTGCTCGGCAGTGGATTTTGCATTCTTTACCAGCTGTTTGCGTCTCTCTTCATTCAATGGGGGGAAATTCAGTCTAATCAATTTTCCATCATTGTTCGGGGGAAGTCCAAGATCACTCTTGAGGATAGCCTTCTCAATTGCTCCGAGAACACTTTTGTCCCAAGGCTGGATAACAATTGTCCTTGCCTCGGGAATGCTGATGGTTGCGACCTGGTTGATCGGCGTTTCTGCACCATAATAGTCGACTCGAATCTTCTCCAGAAGGGAGGCTGAAGCTCGACCTGTGCGCAGACCAGCAAAATCCCTTGAGAGGCTCTCAAGACTTTTTTGCATCTTACTTTCACATGTGTCCAATACCTGTTGCATACTCATCTCCAATAAAACGACCGCTCACCAAGAGTGAGCGGTTTGTATCAATCGACTACGCTTAGACGCTGCAAGATGCAGCACCAGCGCGCAGAAATGCATAATCAACGATTTCCAAGGAAGCACCAACTACCTTGCTTATCTCTTTTGCCTTCTTTTCTACAGTCATGGAGTCGTCCTTTACAAACGGCTGCTGCAGGAAACAGATTTCGCTTAGGTGTTTGTTCAGCTTGCCCTTGATGATACCTTCGACAACCTTTGCAGGCTTGTCAAGCTTCTCGGCCTGTGCAGCAAATATCTCAGTCTGCTCCTTGATATAGAAATCATCAACAGCTTCGGTATTGAGATAGGAAGGGGTGAACGCAGCAACATGCAATGCACAGTCGTTTGCAAACTCCTTGACCACTTCATTCTCGAAAATCTTCTTGTCATCTGATTTGAACTTAACCAGGACAGCAAGTGCACCATCTCCATGAATATAGGTACTGGCAAACTCATTGTCACCAATATCGAATACGAGAATCTGCTTGATGGCCATGTTTTCCTTGATAATGGTAATCAAGTCATTGACCATACCTTTCAGTTCGTCGTTTACTTCACGGTAGCCTTTCTCAAGTGCTACGGTACAGATATTCTCTCCGAGTTCAGCAAACTGTTCGTTGCTGGAAACGAAGTCAGTTTCACAGGAGAGCTCAACCATGACAGCCTTGTCTTTTCCGACTTTCACGAACACACGACCGTTGTTGGTAGCGCGGTCCTGTCGCTTAGCAACAGCGGCCAAACCCATCTCTTTAAGAATCTTCTCTGCAGCAGCAAAGTCCCCGTTTGCCTGGGTCAGTGCCTTTTTGCAATCCATCATACCTGCGCCGGTAATATCGCGCAGTTTTTTTACTACTTCAGCGGTAATTGCCATGCTTCACTCCTTAGTCTTTGTACAGGGTTTCTTCATCTACGAGGAGGTCTTCAGAATCAGTTTCATCCTCAGTTGCTGCCACTTCTTCCTTCTCTACAGTTTCTTTTTCTTCAAACTTGGAGAATTCGGCACCCTCTTCAGTGGAGAAGACAATCTCCTCGGCCTCTTCAGCAGTTTCCTCAGTCTCTTCTACCTTCTCTTCCTCATCATCACCACCAAGTGCTTCAATAATCTGGATTCCTGCTTCGTTGTCAGCGTCGACAACAGCGTTTGCGATGATTTCCACAAAGAGGCTGATAGCACGGATGGCATCATCATTGCCAGGAATTGGATAGGTGATATCCGTAGGGTCACAGTTGGTATCGACGACCGCAATAACAGGGATACCAAGACGCTTTGCCTCGGTGACAGCAATAGCTTCCTTTTTGGTGTCGATGATGAAGAGGGCTCCTGGGAGCTCTTTCATATCCTTGATACCTCCAAGGTTCTTCTCCAGCTTTGCCTTTTGCTTGGTGAGCAGGGAGACTTCTTTCTTGGTAAGTGACTCGAATGTACCATCGATTTCCATCTTTTCAATCTTCTTGAGTGTTGCAATGGACTTCTTGATGGTTGAGAAGTTGGTCAGCATTCCGCCGAGCCAACGGTTGTTGATGTAAGGCATGCCACAGCGCTTTGCTTCAGCTTCAATAGCTTGCTGGGCCTGTTTTTTGGTACCTACAAACAGAATAGGCTTGCCCTGCTTAACAATTGCTCGTACAGCGTCATATGCTTCGACGATGCAAGCAGAAGTCTTCTGCAGGTCAATGATATGGATGCCGTTTCTCTGGCTGAAAATGAAACGGGCCATCTTGGGGTTCCACCGTTTTGTCTGGTGGCCGAAATGTACGCCTGACTCAAGCAGGCTCTTCATGGTTACTACGGACATAATCCTCCTGTCTGACAACACAAACGACCTATATGTCTCCCTTTGTGCGTCACCCTTCTACTATTACTCACCTCTAGGGGTGGAGATTCCTCTGTCACTTTACGAACAAAGGTGCACCCAGTATTTCAGAAATCTGCAACAATGGCAAGCCTATAACAGTAGCTTCATCCCCATCAATCCTTTCAACCAGATCTCTGCCAGCACCTTGGAGACGATAGGAACCAGCAGCCCCCCTCCACTCTCCTGTTTCCAGATAGGATCTGATGCGTTCTTCTCCCAGTCTTTTGAAGCAGACCACGGCAAGATCAGTTCCACTATACAGGTGGTCTTGATACCAAAGCGCCCAACCTGAGTGTACCTCATGCTTTCTCCCATCGAACTGGGAGAGCTGTGCGAAAGCCTCCTCCCTGTCCTTGGGTTTTCCTATCAAAGACCCTTGGAAAGAAATCATGGTATCGCAGCTGAGAACGGGAATCTCATAGCTTGGGTGAACTTCTCGGAAGGTTGCAAGTTTACGTTTTGCAAGAAGTTCCGTAACCTTTGCTGGATCAGTTTCACTATGGGTTTCATCACTCCCGGTTGCATGTACCCTCACCTGTACTCCAAGCGACTCAAGTAATGCTTTCCGTGCCACTGATCCACTTGCCAGGATCAAAGAAGGGAGTAGTGTAGCAAAATCAGCCAATTTCTGCCTCCAGTATCTCTATCGTTTCGCTCAGCTCAAGCCAAGCATGTTCCTCAGCATGCAACTGCTCGCTGAGTGTTTCTTTCTTCTTCACCAGGCTGGTGATACGCTGAGCGTCACTATAGTTCTCTTCTTTTGCCATTTCTTCTTCTACCAATGCAATTGATGCTTCCAGTTTTTCATGGTTCTCCAGGAGTTTTTCACTCTGTCTCTGAAGCGTTGCCAGCCGATTCCTCATTTTGTTTGCTTCTTTGTAGGAGCGGGCCTGCTTGCTCTCCGTTTGTACAACCGTAGAATTCTGTTTTTCCACTTTTTCTTTCTGCTCCAACTTATAGGAGAAGTAGGAATAATCCCCATCAAAGAGCTCAGGAGGATTTTCGGTTGTAAGGTAGAGTATCTTGGAGGCAATGTGCTTAATGAAGTAGGCATCGTGGCTGACAAAGATCATGGTTCCATCATACTGCTTCAGTGCCTCGTTCAGCATCTCTTTTGCATTGATGTCCAGATGGTTGGTTGGTTCATCCAAAATGAGGAGGTTGACTGGATGCAGAAGGATCTTGAGCAATGCCAGTCTGCTTCGCTCTCCTCCACTCAGCACAGAGACTGACTTGAATACATCGTCACCACTGAAGAGAAAAGAACCGAGGTAAGTACGGAGTTTGGGAAGATCATGTGTTGCAGCGACGCTGGAGATTTCCTCCAATACGGTATTCTTGGGATTGAGTGTCTTTTCGGTATCCTGGGCGAAGTACCCGATACTTACCCCGCTTCCCATCCGAATTGTTCCCTCATATTCAGTATCTTGCCCACTGAGCATTCTCAGCAGCGTGGACTTCCCCGTGCCATTCTTCCCGGTAACTGCAATTCGTTCCCCTTTTGTGGCAAGAAATGAGAAATCTTCAAAAATGACCTGCTGGCCATAGCGTTTGCTTAGATGGTCGATGATGATGACATCATTGCCGCTGTGTGGAGCGGGGGGGAAGGAAAAAGAAAGCTGCTTCAGATGGGAGGGGACTTCCACCAGTTCCAGTTTCTCCAGCATCTTGATTCTGCTTTGGACCTGTTTGCTCTTGGTAGCCTTGTACCGGAACTTCTCGATGAACTGTTCAGTTTTCTGCAACTGATCCTGTTGCAGCTTGTAGGCGGCTTCCAGCTGCTGTATCTCAAGTTCACGTTGTTTGATATAAGCACTGTAGTTGCCGCTATACCGTTTGAGTGTACCATTGAATAGTTCATAGACTTCGTTGACCGTCTCATCGAGAAAGCTCTGGTCATGGCTGACGATCATAAGGCCCCCTTCGTAGACCTTCAGGTAGTTCTTCAACCAATAGATGGCTTCGATGTCGAGGTAGTTCGTCGGTTCATCGAGCAACATGATGCCCGGATTTTCGACCAGAATTTTTGCAAGGGCGATCCGCATCTGCCACCCCCCAGAGAACTCACTGCAAAGACGGTTCATGTCTGCCATGGTGAATCCTAGACCGAGCAAAACCTGTTCTATGGTTTGTTTTCGGGAGAAATATCCCTGTTCCAGCAGATATTCCTGGATTTCAGCAAGTCTGTGTAGAAGCGGTTCAGTGGAAACAGTAGGATCACTGTCAGCAAGTTGACTTTCAATTGCCTGTTGCTCCCTGCTTAGCTCCTGGAACCGAGAGAAAGCTTTCTCAACTTCCTGGTAGACGGTTCCTGCTGTGAATACAATATCACTTTGGGGAAGGTAGGAGATTCGTAGGTTCTTGGAGGTTGAAATCTGCAGATCATCTGCACTCATTTGTGCGCTGATTACCTTGAGCAGCGTGGATTTTCCGCTTCCATTTCCTCCTGCCAGTGCACTCCGGCTCTGTTCATTCAGGGTGAAGGAAACATCCTTGAGGATATCCCGGTCCCCAAAAGCAAGGTGTACACGTTGGACTTGTAAGGTAGCCACACTCTCTCTCCTTATACTAAAACGGGTGTTGAAAAGCCCGGTGTTTGACGGTATGATTACCTTAACACAAGCATGTGTTCGGTGACAATCCACCAGAATCCAGGAGGTTTACAGTGCTTTGCCTAACTCTTACCGGCTCTACCTTGGAGGAGGACCGGGCTTTGGTGGAACGCAACCGGGGGTGGATTGCACTCGCAGAGTTGCGGCTCGACCACCTGCTGCCTGATGAACAGAAGATAGCCTCCTCTTTTCCCTCCACCGTAGATCTTCCGGTGATCTTGACCATGCGTCGCAAAGTGGATGGTGGAATGTGCAGCGTACCGGAAAAACAGCGCCTGCAGCTTCTCTATGAGGCAGCAAAAGGTGATTTTGCCTATGTCGATATCGAGGACGATGTAAAGAAAAGTGACTTGAAATTCAAGGATCCACTCTTTGAGCAGAAAGTGGATCTGGAGCATTCACTCAGGACACGCGGGGTACGGATCATCAGAAGCTATCACAATTTTGAGTGTGTCCCTGCGGACCTGTTTGGGAGAATTCACAAATTAGCAGCAAAGGGAGACATTCCAAAAGTGGCCGTTACCCCTGGAAACATGATGGATGTCATTACGCTTTTCAGGGTCCAGCAGGAACTTTCCAGTCTTACAGAAAAGATTGTGATAGGCATGGGCCCTTATGGTGTCTGCACCCGTATCCTCTACAAGAAGTGTGGATCCTTGCTGAGCTTCTGTTCAGACAGCCAGGCGGCACCCGGCCAACTCAGTGCCCAGAGTATGAGTGAGCTGTACCGCTCTGACAAGCTTGATGAGAAGACACATATCTATGGGATCATCGGGAACCCGGTCAGTCATACTTCTTCGCCCAACATCCATAATCCTGGCTTTGAGGCAATCCGCTATAATGCGGTCTATGTACCATTTCTTGTAGATTCGGTCAGAGCTTTCTTCAAGCTTGCCGAGATGCTGCAAATACATGGGTTTTCCGTAACCGTCCCCCACAAGCGGAGCGTGCAACCCTACTTGGGACGCATCACCCGCGAGGTGAAGCAGATCGGATCGTGCAACACTGTTGTCAGGATCCAGAACATGTGGAAGGGAATCAATACAGATTATTACGGATTCCTAGTTCCCATCGAGGCCCTTATCGCACAAGGGGAGATCAGAAATGCCTTGGTCATCGGTGCCGGTGGAGCGAGTAGGGCAGTAGTCTGGGCTTTGCACAACCATGGAGTGAAGGTCACCATACTCAATCGCAGCATTGAGCATGCGCGGACCTTGGCAAATGAGACGATGAGTGCATACGATACGCTTGAGAATGCCTACCTCTACAGTGAGACCGTTGATCTTGTGGTGCAGACAACCAATGTAGGAATGGGGGATCTCATGGGGCAGGAGCCTTGTCCCTCCCTGCATTTCTCAGGCAAGGAATTTGTGTACGAATTGGTCTATAAACCAGAGGAAACGGTATTTCTCAAGAGAGCCAAGGAAGCTGGATGCACCATCATCACTGGAAAACAGATGCTGATGGAGCAGGGTAAGCTTCAGTTTGAGGCGTTTACTGGATACCACTATCCCCATTGGGTGGATGTAGTGCTCTAGATCAGTCAAGCAAAATGAAATCTCACAAGACGAATCAGGAATAATTTGCTGACCGGCAAGATTTTCACCTCCATGGAGGGCATCACTGCTGCCTTGAGCAGTGCTTCCTTCTGTGGCGTAAAAGCGAGTTCCAAGGCCTGTACAATCAATTCCTGGTCAGGGAGTTGCAATTCCAGGAGGATGTCCTTCTTTCCCGCGGCCTGCTTGCAGAGGCTTACTTTTCCTTGGTAGTCGAATCCACCAGCCTCGAGAATGGGGTTGAGCACCTGAGGCACAATCTGGGAAGGCAGAAGGATGGTTCTACTCTGAAATCGATGTTCCAAATCTTCCCGTTCTGCCTTGGAGAGATCTGCCTTTGCGATGGCTTGCCTTAATGATTCATCAAGGAACGCTTTGGCTACTGGTTTTAGGGGATGGCAGGCAAGGGGAGTGAACTGACTCAGTGTTTTAGCTTTGCCAATTCGATCTCTAAGAATCGGGAGTTCTTTCTTCTCCAAGATTTCAATTCTGTCAAAGCTCTTCGTGGCACCAACCAGTTGGCCGGCATGCTTCAACACCTGTCTCCAGATATCCTCGCTGTCTCTCCGCATGATGAAAATGGTGGGAGAGAGCGTGACAAGCCGGTGTTCCGAAAGAGAGGGAAGATTGTGTATGAGATTTGCGGTCCGCTGATCACAAGAGAGGACCATGCCGTCATAGATGGTAATATTCTGGTAACGCTCACTAAGCATTTCAAATTGTTTGAGCAAGGACATGTTCATGCCTCTTGCGCTGTTCGTTTCAAGGTACTCCTTGATTGTAGGATAGTCCAATGAAGAGTCGAATGCCCCTAGCATACTCTCTTTCGTGATATGATATGTTCTTTGATGGTCCAATACCTCAAGATAGGCAAACCTGTAGAGAATGTCCCCCGCAGGACAGTTGCCTTGGTAACTGATTGTCTGGTCACTGTCGATGAGCAGAGCGGTACGTTCCTGTATTCCACTGATGGCAGAAACCTGCCAGTTCTCATCCAGGGTCAACACACCCCATGTGGAGAGTTCATTGAGGAGGGTGGCTGTGTAGGCTACCTGGTAGCGAAGGCAAAAACCCTTGATCAGGAGTTTGAGGGCGGTGGTATCACATCCTCCGAGAGTTTGTAGTGTTGAGAGCAGGGCATTGGCAAATTCGAGCGGTGCAGTACCTTCGAGGTTCCTGGAGAGCAATAGGCAGAGCAACTGATAATCGGATAAGGAAAGCAGTGCCTCTGCTTTTTGCCAGTCGAGTGTACAGCGTCGGGCATCCCGAACCAGAACGCCCATCTCTGTGAGATATTCACCCAAAGCTTGATACATCTCCTTGAGTCGGTCGCGCTCATAGGTGGGGAAGTGTTGGCTGATGCCTTCATGATAGATGCACTTTCCTTCTTTCGCCACCAATGAGAAAAAACCCCGGAGGAACTCAGTGGAACAGTAGGGAGCTTCCACACAGTGGTGTTCCTCCTCGCCACACAGTGGACGTAGCGAACAATATTGCAGCAATTGGTCTTCCAGGAGCGGATTGAAAACCAACCTTCCTGCATCACTGAGCAGTATCATGCGTTCTTGCAGGTTGCCAACTCGTCTCAGAAGGTTCCCGTAGCTGAATGTTCCTTTGAGTAGCGAAGTGATCTGTTCCACAGTAAGCGAGCCAAAAGTAGCTAACAGACTTAGGATTACCTGGTCAAAGGAATCAAGCATGGAGAGCGTTTTTTGGACCATTGACTCCTGACTGAATAGCTGACAGAGCTTAGTCGTCAACTGCGGTTTGTGGAAAGGCGACTGGAGTTTTCCCAGATAGTTACGTGCCAAATAAAAATAGGTATCTTCGCTATAACGGCTCAGTAATGTCTTGAAAGCTTCTTGTGCTCTTTCGTTCACGTGTCCCATACCTCTATCTCATAGGAATAGCCTTGTTCTGCAAGGAATTTCTGGCGATTGGCGGCAAACTCTTCCTCGCTGGAATAGCGTGTCACTACAGAATAGAAAAAACTGGAGCGGTTCTTCGGCCTGAGAATCCTCCCTAGACGTTGTGCTTCCTCACTACGCGAACCGAAGGTACCACTGACTTGAATTGCAACTGAAGCATCGGGAAGGTCGATTGCAAAGTTTGCGACCTTGCTGACGACCAGAATGCGTTGTCTCCCTTCCCTGAAATCCCGATACAACGCTTCTCGTTTTATATTCGGGGTACTCCCTGTGATGATTGGTAGTCCAAAATGGTCCGCGATATTCTTCAATTGATCGAGATACTGGCCTATGATGAGAATGAAATCGTCAGGATGGCGATCCACCAATGCCTGTACCACTTCCAGTTTACGTTTGTTCTCACTGGCAATGCGGTACTTCTCCCGTTTCGTCCCTATCGCATACGGTATTTCCTGCTCCTTGGGAAGGTCTATCCGTACTTCATGACAGTATGCCTCTGCGATGAATCCCTGTTGTTGCAACTCATTCCAAGGGACATCAAAACGCTTGGGACCAACAAGACTGAATACCTCATCCTCACGCCCGTCTTCCCTGACCAAGGTTGCTGTAAGTCCAACACGATACACGGCTTGCAACTCTGCGGTGACTTTAAACACTGGGGCTGGAAGCATATGTACCTCATCGTAGATGATCAAACCCCAGTTCCCTTTGGTAAGCAGCTCAAGATGCGGGAAAGGTCCGTCCTTGTCCGGACGGTAGGTGAGCACCTGGTAGGTACACACAATCACCTCCTTGCTCTCCTTCTTCTCCCCTGTGTATTCCCCTACTTGGTCTTTTTTCAAGGTGGTCTTGTCCAATATTTCATTGATCCACTGGTGTACAGCAGCCACATTGGTTGTTACTATCAAGGTTTTGGTGGTGAGTCGTTCCATGATATGCAGCCCTACCACTGTTTTTCCAGAACCGCAGGGAAGGACGATGGTTCCAAACCCGCTTCCAGGGCCCAAATCACCCAACAAGGCATCAGCTGCCTGCTTCTGGTAGGGGCGTACCGTGAACGGTTTGCCACCGAGGGTTGTATCCCTGAGGGATACGGGTACGAGAGGTCCATGGTTCAATGGAATCCTGTCATCAACCGGATAGCCGATCTTGATCAACTGCAGCTTGATCTCTCCACGGTTGTACGCTGCAAGAAGAAACCGCGATTCATCCTTTACAATCAAAAGCTTGGCAATAGCCTGTCTGTTCAACAGTTCAGTTCTGATACGTTCGCTCTCAACCCAAAGTTCATAGTAGCTCGGGTCATCGCTGCTTGAGAGCACAACCTTCCCCCAACGTGTAGCCATATCCTCTATGTAAAATCGTACCGATTCAGGTACCGGGAATTTTGACCAGTAATCAAGCCGTGAGAGGATGAAGGATACATCCACTCCACAGCTTGAGGCGTTCCACAGGCTGATGGCGCTCAAGGCATAGGTATGCATGTGTTCCGGGCTCTTGATCAGCTCGCAGAACCGGACAAGATCATTACGACACGCTTCACTTTGTTCATGGTGAACATCGAGAAGCAGGGTTTTGTCACTCTGTACAATAAGTGGGGTATCTTGCATCATGCCTTCCCGAATGCGGTGTAATAGAGGTCAAGCAGGGTGATTGCGACCATTGATTCGATGACCACCACAGCCCGGCTGCAGATGCAGGGGTCATGCCGTCCTTCAATTTTCAGAGTAGTGGTTTCATTATTCTTGGTGACCGTCTGCTGTGGTTTCCCGATAGATGCAGTTGGCTTGATTGCAGCCTGCAGGACAATCTCCTGCCCGGATGAGATGCCCCCGAGGATTCCTCCAGCATGGTTGGAAAGGAATCCATCACTGGTCCGTTGGTCATTGAACTGGCTGCCACGCATGGATGCACAGGCAAATCCATCACCGAATTGGATTCCTTTTACCGCCCCTATGCTCATTACGGCATGGCTGAGCAATGCTTCAAGTTTCCCGAATACCGGCTCACCAAGCCCCGGCCTCACTCCCTCAACCCTGCATTCTATAATACCGCCAATGCTGTCTTTCTCGTTTCTCACCTGTTCAATGAGAGCGACCATTGATTGTGCGGCTTTCCGGTCAGGACAGGAGAGTGGATTATCCGTTTCATCCCAATGCCTCTCACGGGCTATGACCTCTCCAACCTGTACCGTACCTGCTTTGATGGTGATGCCACGTTTTGCAAGGAGTTGCTTTGCCAATGCCCCGGCCGCCACCCGAGCGCTGGTTTCTCTTCCACTCGATCGCCCCCCGCCACGGATATCCCTGATCCCGTACTTTTGGGCGAATGTCCAGTCTGCATGACCGGGCCGGTATACATGTTCAAGATGGGAGTAATCGGCGGAACGCTGATTGGTACTGTAGAGAATCATGGCGATCGGGGTGCCTGTGGTGAAACCTTCATAGGTACCACTGAGAATAGTCAGTTTATCAATCTCATTTCGTTCAGTTCCTGTCGGGTTTGCACCAGGCCTACGACGGTCCATCTCCTTCTGGATGGCCCCCTCATCAATCTTGAAGCCTGGTTCGACCCCATCGATGATGACTCCCAAGGCAGGACCATGTGACTCACCAAATGTGGTGACGGTATATGCTGTGCCAAAACTGTTGTGTCCCATATCAAACCTCGATTTTCAGTCTATCAACCAGGAACCGCGCTGTATCGCGGACGTCCACATAATTGGGTAATCGTACCATGATGTCACAAATGTTGCTATAGCGCTCATGTCTCCGTTTATAGAGCGAAGCGAAGGAGGCCTGGGGAGATGAAGGGTCGAGAAAGGGTGGAATTCCTCCCTCCAGGATTCGCTGCAGGAGTACTGACTCATCCACTTCCAGATAAACAAGCTTTCCCGATTGCTTGACCAGCTCAATCAAGGCTTGGTTGTCCGAAGCCCCTCCCCCCAGACTGATGATATAGGGTGTTTGCGTGGTGCTGAGAAAGGTCCTGAGTGCCTTGACTTCCTCTTCCATGAATGCCTTTTTGCCTGCTTGCTGATAGAATTCGCGGATGGAACGGCAAGGAACAATATTCTGGAGGACCAAGTCATCCAGATCGATCCAGGAGTAATCCAATGCTTTGGCGGCAAGCTCTCCAAGCGTGGATTTACCGCTGTGCTTGATTCCGCAGAAGTAGAGGTGTCTCATATTCATCTCTGGTCGAATAAATCGGTCCATGATGCACTGTAGGCATCAATGATGGGCTTTGTTGCTGGAGCCTTGGTATAATATTGTCTTCTTCGTTTTTCCTTTCGGCCTTGAATCATCATTTCCACTGCCATCTGATAGCGTGCTTCATGCAGGTTTTTTCTCACTTGTTCCTCATAGTGGTTCACCCTGATGGTTTTCTTCAAAGCGTAGTGGAAGGTAACAATCATGGCATACCAGAACAGTGAGAGCAGCAAGGGCTGTAGATCGAGATAGGAGTAGGGAAGGCTTACCCGGGCAGTATTGCTTGCCACTTGGTAGAGTTTGAGTGCATTCGGCCAGAGAATGAAAAGAGTAAGAAACAGTGGCACAATCCAGTAGAGTCCCTGGCGTGAAAAGAGGAAACGCAGGCAGGCTGCGAATGCCAGGAAGTTCAAGAGCAGGCAAACCAAAGGGAGTGCATAGATTTCAATCATGGTTCCTCCGCTATCCAAAGGGTCTTTTCCTATGATACCATAGGGCAACTCTTTGGGGAATAACTATGGAATTACAAAATCAAATCTCCAGTGCGCTGCTGAAAAAACGAAAACGAGAGAAGATTGAGGATGTACGAGGTCCGTACTATCGTGATACCACGGCCATCATACACTCTTCACCGTTTCGCAGGCTCAAACACAAGACACAGGTATTCTTCGCCCCCAGTAATGATCATATCTGTACGAGGATGGAACACTGTCTTCACGTCTCTTCCATTGCCTCAACCATATGCAAGGGACTCGGCTTGGATAGTGAGATTGCGTGGGCGATCGGCATGGGACATGACCTTGGCCATACCCCATTTGGCCATACCGGGGAGAAAATTCTCTCGGCCAAGATGCAGAAGGCAGGATTCCCAGCGTTTGAGCATGAGGTCAATAGTCTGCGTGTCGTCGATTTTCTTACGGCCCACGGGAAAGGGCTGAACCTCACCTATGCAGTAAGAGACGGAATAGCCTGTCACAACGGTGAGCAATTGGTGCAGTCCATCAAGCCGACCTTTGTCGTGAGGGAGCTGGAGCAAATTATCAGTAGAAAAGGTTTGGTTCCTGCAACCTATGAGGGAGTAGTGGTCCGCTTCAGCGATACCATTGCCTACCTTGGAAGGGATTTTGAAGATGCTTGTAGGTTGGGAATCATCAGTGAGGAACAGCTTCCTGAGCAGGTTACCCGTATCCTGGGAAGAAGGAATGCCGATATCATCGACACCTTGGTCAATGATATCATTGAGCACTCCAACGAATCGGCGGGAATCAGTTTCAGTGATGAAATATTTCCTTCTGTGCAGGAGATGATCAAATTCAACTACCAGTCAATCTACAAGAGTCCCATGCTTGAAGGGTATGAGCGGTACTTCACCCGCTTGTTGACACTTATTCTTGATTACCTGACCTTCCTGCTGGAAACCTACGGTTATCGAGAGGAATTGTACGTGCAGGAGAAAAACATGCTTGCCATGGGCTTCTACCATCACTTGATGGATATGCATGAGGAGTATGAACAGAGGGATGGGAATGTTGGTCGACTCATCTATGACTATGTGGCTGGAATGAGTGACAATTTCTGTCTTGATTGTGCCAATGAGATACTCAAACCTGAGCATCTCAATGACAGCATAGAACACTCCCTGACCGGAAAATGGTTTGATGCTCGTTAGGCAAGTTCGTTGCCCAGTTTCTGGATTTCTGCAATGAACTGCCCCAAGTCATTGAAGGCTTTGTAGACAGCAGCGAAACGAACATATGCAACCAGGTCGACTTCTTTGAGCTGTTTGAGCGTCTCATCCCCGATGTCGCTTGAGGCTATCTCCCGCTTGCTTCCCACCTTGAGCAGGATGGCCTCCTCAATGTTCTGTAACAGCAGGTCAATTTCATTCTCGCCGATCTTTAGTTTTTCCGTACAGGAACGGATTCCGCGACCGATTTTGTTCAAGTCAAAAGGTTCTCTTCTCCCATCTCGTTTGATAACCATCAGGGGCTTGTCCTCAATCCGTTCATAACTGGTAAATCGGTACCCGCAGATATTGCATTCCCGTCTTCGTCTAATCGACGAACCGCTGGAATTCTGCCTGGATTCAAGGACCTTGTCATTCATTGCTGAGCAGTGTGGGCATCGCATAGGTGTACTCCTTTCTGCGTTCAGTATACCAAAGGAAGTACCAGTTTTCAATAAAATAGTGGTACTATTTGCAGTAACTTTAAATAATAAGGAAAAAAATACGCTATATGTAGTTTTTCGCTTGAATACATAGATAAAAACAATTTTGTACAAAAATCTCCTACTATGTACTCTGTTTGTTGTAATTAAAACGATATTGTGATAATAATAACATAGCGGAGGACGGTATGGCGGAATCAGTGAGTAGCTGTGTAAAAAGGATTGTGGACAAGAGTCCATTTATCCATGAGATGTTGATCAATGGGATTCTCTCATTCAGCAACTATGCCTCCTCTATCCAGGATGAAGTTCAGAAGGCATATGGTAAAGAGGTCAAGGCCAGTGCCATAGTGATGGCCCTTCGTCGTTATGGAGAAGAACTGAAGAAAGAGACTGCGAAGACCAACCATGGCAATGTAGAGTATGGAATTGTCATGAAAACCAATATTTTCGATGTGAATCTGGTCAGGAAGGACGACTTCATCAGTAAGCTGGGGATTCTGTACAAAAGCATTTCCACTGAAAAAGGTGATTTCCTCAACATTACCCTGGGAAGCCACGAAGTCTCCCTGGCGGTAAGTGAGAAATATCGGTATCTGGTAGATGAGTTGACCGAAGGTGAGGAGATTCTCAACCAAATGAACGATTTGGTTGCACTCTCCCTGGTGTTTACAGGAGATTTCCTGCAGACCCCTGGTATTGTCTATGAAGCAGTGCGCCATCTGGCTTGGGAGCAGATCAACGTAATCGAGATTGTCTCCACCATGAATGAGTTGACCTTTGTAATCAAGCGTGAGGACTCCATGAAAGCATTTGATGTGCTGCAAGGGTTCCTCCGTGCAAGCTAGCATAACGTTCTATGCTGCTGAGCGCGACCAGGGAAAGACTACTTCCTTGTTCCCCTTGATTCAGCAACTTGCTATCCAAAAGAAGCGTGTCTGTGGGGTACTTGCCCTTGCAAATCCCGAAAAAACCGTGTATAGACTCAAGGACCTCTTTTCACAAGAAGAACGATTGGCCCTTTGTGAGCAGCCGATCGGGCAGGGGAAACGTATCGGTAGGTTCTATCTGGATGAACAGGCCTTTGATTGGGCAAATGCTCAGATAATCCGGAACCTGGAATATTCACAGGTGGCTATCTTTGATGAGATAGGCAGACTGGAAATAGCTGGGGAAGGACTTGCCCGTTCTTTCAGGAAGGCATTGGACACTCCAGGTCTGCAAGTATTCGCTACGGTACGCATTCCCTTTATTGAAGCGGTGCTGAACAGTTTCTCCATTCCCAAGGAGCGGGTGGAGATCAAGTATGTCGGGTATAAGGAATGAAATGCAATGAATGAACTCTACTGGATAGGAATGCTGGCTCTGAATTTCGTCATGATTCTTATCGCTTTCAGATTGTGGGGAAAATTGGGACTCTATATTTGGATACCCATCAGTGTCATCGTGGCAAATATCCAGGTAACAAAGAATGTAATGCTCTTTGGCTTTGATGCAACCTTGGGCAATATCGTGTATGCAACGGGATTTCTGGCAACGGATATTCTCAGTGAGCTTTATGGGAAGAAGGAGTCATCAAAGGCGGTTGCTATTGGATTTTTCAGTCTGCTCTCCATGACAATCCTTATGCAGATGGCTCTGTTGTTTGAGCCGGCTGCCTCGGATATCGCCCACCCCTCACTTTCCATGATCTTCGGCCTAATGCCTCGAATCGCCTTTGGTTCCCTTGTGGCCTATGTGGTGAGCAATCTGCACGATATATGGGCCTTCGACTATTGGAAGCGAAAACATCCGGGGAATCGCACGCTCTGGTTGAGGAACAATCTGAGTACCATCGTCAGCCAACTCATTGATACCTTGGTATTCACCTTTATAGCGTTCTGGGGCGTCTACCCGACAGAGGTGCTGACCGGAATAGTCATCAGTACCTATCTCCTGAAATGGGTAGTGGCTGTACTGGATACCCCATTCATGTATCTTGCCCGTTTCTGGTACGATAAGGAGAAGATTCCCGTCCCTACTATTTAGGAGGGAGCACAACCTTCAATGCATCGATGCATGTTCTTGTTCCTACATAAAGGGAAGGAGAGAATGGCTTACGGTGCAAGAGAAAATCATCATCGTAGATGAATGGTTTTCCATCCACGTACTCAACCAGCATTCCTGCCGAGAGCAGGACTGCGTGTGAGGCTGCTACATCCCAGACATAACAACTTTGGTTGACGCATCCTTGGATATGCTCATAAATCACAGGGCTAAGCATATGAATGATGGATGACCCGAAGATCCTGATCTTTCCTTCATACCGGGAAAAGTCCATCAAACGTTGCCCGCTTGAACCCATCGTGATTTGCCAAGGGAAATCCTTATTGCCTTCCACAATCAACGGTTGCCCGTTTATCAAGGGCTCCTTCCCTGGATCAAGTCGTACAAAAAGGTCTTCTTCCCCAATTCCCCAACGCGGAGCACTGATCATGGCACCGACGGGCACTCTGTCTTTATTGAGAATACCCAAAGCCACCGCCCAGGAAGGAAGCCCCTGTGAGTAGACATCCGTACCATCGATTGGATCAAGAACAAAGGTGAACGGAGATGCTTCCCTGTAGGGGGTCAGGGTCTCCTCACTGATGATGTTCATAGAGGGGAAGAGCCCCTCGATGACGGAGATGATCTGCTTCGAGATTGTAAGGTCTGTTTCGGTAATCACCGAACCATCCTTCTTGTATGATCGACTGATATGTTGCTGTTGTGCCTTGGCATACATCCCTGCTTCCCGTACGGCAAGAGCGAGTGAATCCAATGCTTTCTTATCTAGTGTGCTTTCCATTATCTTGCATAACCTTCTTGCTCATGATAGGGTAATGGCGCTTATGCAAACACCTATTTCAACCCTTGTCCAATCGTATATCAAAAACAGTCCTGCTTACAAGGCGTATGGCACGACGACCCGACACCTGCACATTGAAGGGTTGGAAGGATATCCGTTGGCCCAGTTCCTTCGCATGATTGCGCGCAAACACAAAGGCCGTATTTGGGTCATCTGTCCAACAGAGGAGAGCGCAAAGGATTTGCTCAAGGATAGTGGTGTCTCAAATAACCAGGATGCCCCCTATGCAGATGAACTCAAGACCGTGTACCTTCCCAGTAATGGGAGAAAGCTGTACACCCCGTTCAGTGGGGACAATGTTGAATACGACCAACTCAACCGGTTGACCTCGATTACTGAAATGCGGCATGGGATGATTGTCACACACCTGCGAGCGTTTGTAGGTCCGCTGGTCAGCCCTGAGACGCTCTCAGCTTCATCTCTTTCCCTGCGGGTGGGGGGAGCGTTTGATAGTACACGTATTGCAGAACAACTTTCCCGGGCGGGTTACCTCAACACTGTCTCCACCAATTCGATGGGTGAGTTCAGCCTGAGGGGAGAGGTCATGGACATTTTCCCCTATGAGAGTGAGCACCCCTTCAGGATCTATGCAGACTGGGATAAAGTGGGAAAGATCAGCAGTTTTGATCCCATCACACAGGAGACACTCTCCCCTGTAGACCATTTTACCCTCTCTCTGGTTGATGCTACGGACAAGCTTGCCACCTCCTCAATCAGGGGTTACCTTGGTGATGAAGACTTGTTTTGTTTCATCGGAGACAAACGGCTCGCCACCAGCTTTCACAGTTTGCAACTTGAAGCGAAGTCACTCTACCGGCAAGCATTCCTGGAAGATCGGGATGTGCTCAAGCCGGATGAGTTGTTGCTCGATTTCCCCCTTTTCCAGACCAATTGCAAGTATTCTATCACCTTGATGGATCTTGCAGGACAGACCCCTGATGCCTTCAAATTCGATATAGAAGGCCCTCGTTCCTACTTTGGGAATTTTACGTTGCTCAAGGAAGACCTCAAGAGCTTTGAAAAACAAGGGTGGAAGGTAACGATCTTTACCGAGAACCAGTTGCAACTGCAACGCCTTGCTCAGATGCTCAGTGCTTTCTCGTTTCTCTCCTACGAGAGAATGGAACTCTCGGGGGGATTCTCCATCCCCAGCACCAAGATCATTGCAATCTGTGAACACGAGATATTTGGACGTAGAAGACAGGTGGTCAAGACCCTGCAGCATACCCAATCGACCCCGCTGGACTCATTTGTTGATCTGAATGAGGGCGATTATGTGGTGCACGTGAACTATGGGGTGGGAAAGTTCGTCAAGATTGACCGTGTTTCCAGTTTTGACCGTGAACGTGATTTCATCAAGATTGCCTATGCTGACAGTGAGATGCTCTATGTCCCCATCGAGCAGGCCAACTTGGTCCAGCGCTATATAGGAAGCGATGGGGGAAATCCAAAACTGGACAAACTTGGTGGCATAAGTTGGGAGCACAAGAAAGCCAAGGCCCGCAAGAAAGCCGAGGACCTTGCAAAACATTTGATCACACTCTATGCAAAACGCCAGAACAGCCCGGGATATGCCTTTCCCAAGGATACTGATTGGCAACTGCAGTTTGAGGCATCCTTCCCTTTCGACGAGACAGCTGACCAACTGGCTTGCATCGAGGATATCAAGAATGATATGGAGAAACCGATGGTCATGGACCGTCTCATCTGCGGCGACGTTGGCTACGGAAAGACTGAAATAGCCTTCCGTGCTGCGTTCAAGGCGGTCATGGGTGGAAAGCAGGTTGCTTTCTTGGCTCCTACCACAATTCTTGCTGAACAACATTACCAGAACTTTGTCAGCCGTTTGGGGAGCTTTCCGGTCCGTTGTGCCCAACTCTCCAGGATTGTGCCAAAGAAGGATCAGAAAACAACCTTGCTGAGTGTCGCAGAAGGAAAGATTGATGTTCTGTTCGGTACTCATCGAATACTTCAGAAGGACATTATGTATCGGGATCTAGGGCTGCTGATTGTTGATGAGGAACAGCGTTTTGGTGTAAAGGATAAGGAAAGGATCAAGGTGTTGAGGAACAGTATTGATTCACTCTCCCTCAGTGCAACACCCATTCCGAGGACCCTCTACATGTCTCTCTTGAAGATCAGGGACATGTCACTGCTTGCTACTCCTCCGATTGCACGCCGCCCCATCGAGACACATATCGGCGAATACGACCAGGATGTCATTGTACGGGCAATCAGGGAGGAAATTGATCGGGGTGGGCAGGTCTTCTTTCTGCACAATCGAATTGAGAGCCTTGATGAGGTGGTCCATCAGCTGACGAGTTTATTGCCGGATTTGATCATCGAGAGCGCGCATGGGCAGATGGAAAGCCGGAAACTGGAGGATACCATGAGGCGCTTTGTCCATGAAGGAATCCATGTATTGGTCTCAACAACCATCATTGAGAACGGTATCGACATCCCCAACGTGAATACCATGATTATCGACCGTGCAGACCGGTATGGGCTGAGCCAGCTCTACCAGCTCAGGGGGAGGGTGGGGCGCAATGACCGTCAAGCGTATGCTTATCTCTTCTATCCCCAGGGCAGTGCTCTCAGTGAAATTGCAGTGAAACGACTCAAGATCATCAGTGAACATACGGAACTTGGTTCCGGGTTCAAGGTGGCCATGAAGGATATGGAGATCAGGGGAACCGGAAATCTCCTGGGAAGGGAGCAGAGTGGTCAGCTTTCCTCTGTTGGTCTTGATATGTACATTCGAATCCTTGATGAGGCGATTCGGGACCTGCGAAAGGAAGGCTTGAAGGAAGAAGACAAGGAAGTATTCCTCGAACTCGATTATACCGGTTTCATTCCCGATACCTATATCAAGGCGCCTTCGGTGAAGTTTGACATCTATCGAAAGATTGCCTCCATAAACAATGAAGAACAGTTACACTCCTTGAGTAGTGAACTCAGTGATCGGTTCGGGCCACCTCCTGAGGAGGTTGCCAACCTCTTGTACATTGCTCAGATCAAAATTCTTTGCCGGAAATTGTCCATCATCCATTTGACAGACCGAAAGGGAGTTGTAAGCATTGAATTCGGCAAGGTTGCAGATCTGAATGTAAACAAGGTGATGAATCTCATTGCCTTGAGTAACAAACGTGTGTGGTTGGACATGCGAAAGATGAACATCATGTATATGAAAACTGATGCAGTTTCCCTCAAGGACAAAGCCTTGTTCCTGATGGAGAAATTGCAGCGGTTGCTGTAGGAGTTTGCATGCAAGTTACGCAAGAAACAATCTTTCAGGATATTCCGGAATTGCAGTGGGTTGAGAGCAGAAGCGAAGGCGCAAGACGTGCAATCAAGAGCTATGTGCTCAGAGGGTCCTACCTCAAGACGTTCCAGGTGGAGGCGGTAAGACGCTATTATGCGACCTATGGAATCCCGTTTCGTCAGGAACTGCTGGACTACTCCCAGGTGTATGGAAATGACAATCCCTTGGTCATTGAGATTGGTTTCGGTATGGGTACAGCCACATCCCGTATTGCCAAGGAGCGCAGCCAGTTCAACTATCTTGGGCTGGAGGTGTTCCTTTCAGGATTCACCAAGCTTCTGGATGTAGTGGGGCGGGAACAACTGGATAATGTACGTCTGATGCGCTTTGACGCAGTGGAGGTGCTCCGCTCTATGATCCCCGATAACAGTGTTGCCGGATTCCACATATTCTTTCCTGATCCTTGGCCGAAAAAACGACAACAGAAACGTCGACTCATTCAGGAGCCTTTTGCTTCCCTGCTCGCGAGCAAGCTGGTGAAGGGTGGATACATCTACTGTGTTACCGACTGGGAGGAATATGCCTACCAGATGCTTGAGGTTTTTAAGAAGACAGAAACCCTGGTAAACCCCCATGATGGATTTGCTCCCCCCGTTCCTTGGCGTGATACTACACGGTTTGAGGAAAAGGGACTCGCAAAGGCTCATCCGATCAACGAGGTCTGGGTGGAGAAGCGCTGAGATGAGGGAAGGGAGCTTGCCGCCGCAAGCTCCCTTCCAAGGTTCCACAAATTCACTCTCAAGCAATCAGAAAAGCAATAATCTGATTGTCCACCACCTACTCCTCATCCACCAAGGAATCCTTGTAGGTCTTGATTACCTCATCAGCCAGTTTACCACTGAGAGGCTCGTAATGGTCGAACTCCATTTCAAAACTTCCCGTACCACTAGTCATCGACTTTAGGTCGATTGCATAGTTGAGTAGTTCTGATTGAGGCACCTGGGCTTTTACCAACTGTAGATTGCCCATATCTTCCTGACCAAGTACGCGTCCTCGCTTACTGCTCAAGTCAGAAAGAATGTCGCCCAGATAATCATTCTCTATATATACACTAAGAAGCATGATTGGTTCAAGTAGGACAGGCTTGGCCTTTTCCACCGCAATTTTCATAGCTCCCTTTGCAGCAAGCTTGAACGCCATTTCGCTGGAATCAACCGGGTGCTCCTTTCCATCGATGAGTGTAATGCCAATATCCATCATTGGATACCCCGCAAGATATCCCTCTTCCATCATCTCGTGCAGGCCCTTCTCAATGCCGGGGATGTATCCCTTGCTGACTGAACCGCCCTTGATGGCGTTGGTGAAAGAGTAATAGGCACCCCTTTCCAATGGTTCAATCTCAATCAGGACACGGGCATACTGACCATGACCACCACTTTGCTTCTTGTGTGAATACTCAGCGATGCCACTCTTCTTAGTGATGGTCTCGCGATATGCAACTCTGGGAAGCCTGGTGATGATGGATACTTTCTGTTTCTCCCTGACCTTGTCGAGGATCATATTCAAATGTAGCTCACCCATACCGGCAACCACGTTCTCCTTGGTCTCCTCGTTGTACTTGATCAGGAACGTCAAATCCTCTTCTGTGACCTTGTGCAGAGCCTCGTTCATTTTCACTTCGCTCTTCTTGTCCTCAGCACTGATTGCAAGGCTGTAGATTGGTTGCGGGAAGGCAAGAGGCTTGAACTGGAACTTCGTGTCACTGCCTTCTACCAGCGTTGAGTTGGTGGAGGCAATGTTGCTCTTTGCAATGACGCCGATGTCTCCAGCTGCCAATAGGTCCGTCTCGATGAGCTTCTTGCCGACGAGCCTGAATACCTTACCCGAACGCTCCTTTCTGTTGAGATGCGGGTTGTACAATTCGGTATCTCCCTTGATCACCCCTCTGAGGACTTTCAGGAAGCTCAATTTACCGCTGAACTGGTCGATTGTCGTCTTGAACACCACTGCAGCCGCAGGGCCTTCCTCAGTGATAGTAAACTCTTCCTCACTACCATCTTCGTTGATGATCCAATCGGTCTTGCCGATCGGCTTAGGGAAGTTGTTCTTTATGAAATTGAGCAGGCTGATTATACCGATTCCTTTCTCCGATGCCCCACAGAAAACAGGGATGACGCGGTTGTCTTCCATGCCTTCACGCAGGCCCCGTCGGATATCTTCACTGGAGAGCGTACCTTCATCAAAGTATTTTTCAATCAGGTCATCGGCACCCTCTGCGGCATTCTCTACAAGGTCGTTACGGTACTGTTCTTCAAAATCCTTCATGTCGGAAGGAATTTCAGTTTCACCTTCTTTCCCATCCTGGCCGACCATGTAGGCTATGTCTTCAATTAGATTGATGGTGCCCCTGAAATCCTTGCCGCTACCAATAGGAATGACGACAGGAACAAAGTTGGCTTTGAATGTTTCGCGAAGGTTTTCGAGTACTTGTGTATAGTCTGCACGGTCTCGGTCCATCTTGTTGATGAAAACCGCCCGTGGTTTATTGCGTTGATCAAGATGACGCCAGAGTTTGATGGTCTCAATCTGGGCTCCATCACGTGCGTCAACAACCATTACTGCCGACTCACAGGATCGGAATCCGCAGATGGTCTCCCCGATGAACCCTGCGGTTCCCGGAGTATCAATGATGTTCAGAGTCTTTCCTTCCCAGCCCAGGGAGGCGAGGGAAGCATGAATGGAAATCTTATGGGCAATTTCCTCATCCGTATAATCACTTACTGTCTTTCCACTAGAGACATTCTCTGCCCGGGGAATCACATTGGCATAAAATAACAATTGCTCCACCAACGTGGTTTTCCCGGTGCCGTTGTGGCCGATGATGGCGACATTCCTTAAATCATTGCTGACAACGCTCATAGTTCCTCCTTTGATCACACTATGCTAATCTTGAACGCATGCATGTATGGTACGCCCCATCAACTCATATGTCAAAAGAATTCTGTTTGAGCGCTCAATCACCCGGACACAAAAAAGCAGACACCTTTCTGCCAGAGGATGTCCGCCGGTATATGTGTGAGAACAATCTTGTTTGTCTCGCCTAACGCGTCAGGCTGACATTCACATCAATGATGTGGTTGATGTCCTGTTTGAGTTTATATGCGAATTGATCCATAACGGTGACATCATTGGGAAGCTTGTCGCCGTCCTCGCAGAAAAATGTCCAACAAGGTACATCCAACGCAGCACTGATCTTCTCGATGGTGGAGAAGGAAGGTGCTTTCCTTGAAGTCTCGATTTCTGTCACAAATGAGGTGGAAACGCCGATCTTCTCAGCCAACTGAGCCTGAGTTAGAGAGAGCTTTCTTCTGCGCTCCTTCAGATTTCTTGCGAAAATGTCCTGCAAATTGTAGGTTCTAGCCATGTTGTACTCCTCTTAAGAAATTGCAATAGTTAAATCAACCGAAAAGAGTGTAAATATTCTCCAACGGTCTAGTATTTACCCTTTCTTTTAGTACATATTAGGCATAATTGTCACAATTCCGCAAGATTGGAACCATGCTCTTTTGATATTTCCCATACCATTAGCGGGTTTTTTGCGCATAATGGTCAAACTCCATCGAGAAGGTTCCCCTTCCTTGTGTCGCTGAACGTAGCACAGTAGAGTATCCAAATAGTTGAGAGAGTGGTGCCTGTGCATGGATATGCTCACTTGCAGTCCTGCTCTCGATACTGTTGACCAATCCACCCCTGCTGGTGATACTGCTGATGGCTTCCCCTACGTACTGTGTGGGGACAATAACGGTAACCTTCATTACCGGTTCCATCAGGATTGGACCGGCTCCCTGAGCCACCTTGTCGAAACACATTGCAGCACACGCCTCGAATGCAAACGGGGTAGCTGTAAGTTCATTATAGGTGATGCTGGTTACCTCAACCTCAAGGTCGACGGTTTCATACCCAAATTGGATACCACCCTTGAATGCATTGGTGATTCCTCTCTTTACTGCTTCATAATACTGCTCATCCATGCCTCGAACCTTTGCAGAACAACGATAGCGGTTCCCGCTCCCGGTGGGAAGGGGACGGATAGTAAGGCCCACCTCAGCAGTATTTTCCTTGCCTGCAATGATCTTGGAGAACTTCTCACTGCCACTGGTTTCCTTGGTAACCGATTCACGATAGGTTACCTGCGGGTTGCCCACCCGTGCCTTGATCTTCATCTCCTTGGTTAGTCTGGTCACCAGTACATCCAGATGCAACTCGCCCATACCACTGATAACCAACTGCCCTGTCTCATCATCATCCCGATAGGTAAAGGTGGGATCTTCTTGTGCAAGAATGCCAAGTGCGGAACGGAGCTTGTCGCCATCGCTGAGACTGTTAGGTTCAATGGCAACTGAGATGACAGGAACGGGGAAATGCATCTCTTCAAGGAGAATCTGGGCACCTTCACTTCCTAGTGTGTCACCAGTTCGTCCTTCCTTGAACCCAATGATTACACCAATGTCACCTGCTTCAAGTTCACTCAACTCTTCAGATCTGTCAGCATGCATACGGAGAATCCTGTTCACCCGCTCCCGTTTCTTCTTGCTGATGTTCATCAAGGTAGTACCTTTCTTGATGACACCATTGTAGACTCTGACAAAACTCATGGGACCGGCTTCTCTATCCACTTGAATCTTGAATAGGAGAGCAAGGGGTGGTTTCTCCTTGTTATACGGAATCTCCACCGATTTCTCGGTCTTCTTGTGGATGCCTAAGATCGGGGGGACTTCAGAGGGAGAAGGGAGATAATCAATGACCCCGTCAAGGAGGGCCTGGACACCAATATCCTTCAATGAGGAACCAACAAATACCGGCAGTGCCTGCCGTGCGATGGTTGCCTTTTTCAAGGTACTCTTGATCAGCTCAATATCGATGGGTTCCCCTTCGAAGTACAACTCAGTAATTTCATCACTGAAGGTTGCAACGCTGTCGATCAACTTTTCATACCAGCTATCCACTTCCTCCTGCATGGATGCCGGAATTTCCTCTTCTGTATAGGTCATTCCCTGGTCTTCGATGCTATAGATGTAATACTTCTTGGTCAGCAGGTTGATAATGCCGCTGAAGTTGTTCTCTGCTCCGACGGGAAGATACAATGGTATGGGATTCGCACCCAATTTCAGTTTCAGCTCGGATACCGCCTCGTGGAAATTTGCTCCCAGACGGTCCATCTTATTGATGAATGCAATACGGGGAACACGGTAGGTATCAGCCTGTCTCCAGACAGTTTCGGTCTGTGGTTCCACTCCACCGACAGCGCATACAACCATAACCGCGCCATCGAGTACCCTAAGGGCTCGCTCCACTTCTGCGGTAAAGTCAACATGCCCCGGGGTGTCGATGATGTTGATCTGATGGTCCTTCCAGAAACAAGTGGTTGCTGCACTGGCAATGGTGATGCCACGATCCTGTTCCTGTTCAAGGAAGTCCATGGTTGCTTCTCCGTTGTCAACCTCTCCAATACGATGGTTTTCCCCTGTATAATAGAGGATGCGTTCGGTGGTAGTGGTCTTTCCCGCATCAATATGTGCCATTATTCCAATATTTCGTGTTGTCTTCTCGTCCATGTACTTTTTCCTTCAAACAATCTGAGCAACAGTACCACACATGTCGTTCATAATCAACGAGAAGGGCGGAGCAAAAGGATACGCAGGGCATTGAAAACAGCGATTATGGTCACCCCGGTATCTGCAAATACTGCCAGTGCCATGGATGCATACCCTAGTGCCCCCATCACAAGCACAATCCCCTTTATTCCCAGGGCAAATGTGATGTTCTGCTTCACAATACGCGATGTCTTCTTGCTTATGACCACCAATTTCTCCAGCTTTGACAGTTCTTCACTCTGGATCACGATATCTGCACTCTCTATGGCTGCATCACTGGCCTTACTTCCCATTGCAATGCCGACACGGCTGGCTGCAAGGCTTGGAGCGTCATTCATCCCATCCCCAACGTAAGCGAGGTGGGGATTGGTTCGCTCGATTTCAGCAAGATATTCCTGCTTTTGGTCAGGAAGGAGCTCTGCATGATATCCATCAAGACCTAGCTCAGCTGCAATTGCCTTGGCATGTTGTTCCTTGTCTCCTGAGAGCATGAGCATCTGCTTGACTCCATGGGCCCTCAGTGCTTTGATAAGTTGTTTCGCATCTGGACGGATTGTATCCTTCAGTTGGAACGAAGCGGCATGGATGCTATCCACTGCCAGGTGGATGGTCCCTTCATCCTCATTGTCGGATGAAAGGGGGATGGACAAGGATGCGAACAGGGCAGCGTTTCCTGCGGTCACCTGCTTTCCGTCAATCAAGGCAGAGATGCCCTTGCCGGAAATCTCTTGGATGTTGCTCGCCTCATAGGGTGCATCAAGTGTGTCGAACGCCCTTGCAAGGGGGTGATTGCTCTGACGCTCCAAGCTTGCAGAGAGCTCCTTGAGATATGTTTCTGCAAATGTGGTCTTGCCGGTTACCACCATCTTTTCCAGGGAAAAACTTCCATGGGTCAACGTCCCGGTCTTGTCAAAGACCATGGTGTCGATGGTAGAGATGGCTTCCAGGTAATTGCCTCCCTTTACCAGGATACCGTGCGAGGCACTCTTGCCGATACCTGCAAAGTAGGAGAGGGGAACACTGATGACCAGTGCACAGGGACAACTCACTACCAGGAATACCAAGGATCGGTAGATCCAAGTCTCCCAATCTCCTGTTAGCAAGGAAGGAATTATCGTCAGTGCAAGGGCAAAAAATACCACGAAGGGAGTGTAATATCGTGCAAAGGTGGTGATGAACTGCTCGGTATGTGCCTTCTTTGAGGAGGACTCTTCAACAAGGCGAAGTATCTTTGTTGCCGTGCTTTCCTCATACACCCGGGTTGTCTGGATATCAAGGACTCCTGTGAGGTTCACGCTCCCGCTCAATACGGTTTCCCCCTCTTTCGCGTTCTGGGGAAGTGACTCCCCGGTAAGGGATTGCATGTCCAAGGTTGATGACCCCCTGAGGATGGTCCCATCCAAGGGAATCTTCTCTCCTGCCAGGACCCTGATGATGCTTCCTTTTGCAACAGATTCACTGGCAACCATTTCCGGTTTCCCATCCCGGATGATTCTTGTTTCGTCTGCTCTCAGGTCAAGGACTTCCATCACCGCATTCCTGCTTTTCTCGACAGCCCGGTCCTGGAAGAATTCCCCGATCAGGTACAGCAACATAACCGCAGAGGCTTCCCCTGTTTCCCCGATGGCGAAAGCGCCAAGCGTGGCTATGCTCATTAGGAATTTTTCATCAAACACCTTTCCATGCAGCAGGTTCGTACCTGCCTTGAGCAGTACGGTGTATCCAGCAATGAGATAGCTGGGAAGGAAAAGCCAGGGAGTATCCAAGAAGTAGGCAAGGGCAAAAAACAGCACGGAGGAAGAGATACGGATGATCATGCGCAAGGAAGTATGCTGCTTCTTGTAAGGTTGAGCGGAAACCTTCAACGCAGGCTCAACCCGTTTCGCCTCAGCAATAAGGGACTGGAAGAACGCATCATCCCTGTTTTCCATACTCTGTACATGGATTTGTTTCTTTGCATAGTCAACTCGTGCTTGTTTGATACCTTCTACCTTGTTCAGTTTTTCTTCTATGGTAGCTGCGCAGGCAGCACAGTCAAGATTTTGTACATTCCAGCTACGCTTGTCGGTCATGAAGTTCTCCTATAATATCAACATATGAATACATATTCATATAATAATACTTTGTCTCCTTTTGTCAAGAGGGGAAAAAGAGTATGAGGAAGCGCTGTTTGTATGATAGAATTACCACACCTGTAAAGAGGACTGTGGCTCTCTCTTTGTGTGGATTTTTTTGGACAGAGGGAACCTTCCAAGGTTCCTGAAGGAGTTGCTATGTTGGAACAATTGAAAGAAGAGGTGTGTGAAGCAAATCTGTTGCTTGAGCACTACCGTTTGATCACCTTCACCTGGGGCAATGTCTCGGCGGTTGACCCAAAGCGAGAGTATATGGTCATAAAACCCTCCGGGGTCCCCTACGAGGAACTCACACCGGACAAAATGGTGGTGGTGGAGCTGAAAACCGGCAAGATTGCAGAAGGTTCCTACAACCCCTCATCAGACACCCCTACCCACCGGTATCTATACAACCATTTTGCAGAAATCCAAGCGGTTGTACATACCCATAGCCGGTGGGCAACCATCTTTGCTCAAGCAGGACGGGGTATTCCAGCCCTTGGTACCACCCATGCAGATTATTTCCATGGTGAGATTCCCTGTACCAGAGAGATGGAAAATGCTGAGATTGAGACAGCCTACGAGGAAGAGACAGGCAAGGTGATTGTTGAACGCTTCGCCTCGCTGGATCCACTCTCCATTCCTGCGGTGCTGGTGCACAGCCATGGGCCCTTTACCTGGGGTTCTCATGCAAAGAAGGCAGTGGAAAATGCAGTAGTTCTGGAAGAGGTAGCCAATATGGCCTACCACACGCTGCTTTTGGAGCAGCATCCTAAACGGACGATGGACCAGGTATTGCTGGATAAGCATTATCTTAGAAAACATGGAAAAAATGCCTATTATGGGCAGAAAAGACAGGGGTGAGCTATGAATAATATCGCACAAGTCCGTTTAGGTTTGGTTTCTGTGAGCCGTAATTGTTTTCCCAAAGCATTGAGTGAACGGCGACGGAAAGCAGTAAAGGAAGCCTACCAGGATCCACTCTATGAATGCCCTGTTACCGTTGAGAATGAGAAAGATATGCGCATCGCCCTGGAGGATGTGACAAAGCATGAGGTCAATGCGCTGGTGGTGTTCCTAGGCAACTTTGGTCCGGAAACCGCCGAAACCCTGCTTGCAAAATATTTTGATGGTCCGGTGATGTATGTTGCAGCAGCGGAAGGCGATGGGGATCTCCATGATGGAAGAGGGGATGCCTTTTGTGGAATGCTGAACTGTTCCTACAACTTGGCTCTTCGCTCACTACGAGCACATATCCCAGAGTATCCGATCGGCAGTGCTCGGGAAGTTGCCACCATGATCGAGGAGTTCATCCCTGTTGCGAAAGCTGTTTTATCCCTGAGAGAACTGAAAATCATCACCTTTGGGCCAAGACCGCAGGACTTCATGGCGTGTAATGCCCCCATCCAGGGATTGTTTGATCTCGGAGTGGAGATTGAGGAGAACAGCGAGCTGGACCTACTTGTTGCCTACAACCATCACAAGGATGACAAGCGCATAGATTCTTTGGTAAAAGAAATGGCAGGAGAAATCGGCAGCAGTCCCTACGAGGGAATCCTTCCCAGGCTTGCCCAGTATGAGCTGACCTTGCTTGATTGGGTTGAGGAACACAAAGGGGACCGCCAGTTTGTTGCCTTTGCAAACAAGTGCTGGCCTGCGTTCCAGACGGAGTTTGGTTTCGTTCCCTGCTACGTGAACAGTCGTTTGACTGCCCAAGGTATTCCCGTCAGCTGTGAAGTGGATATCTATGGGGCACTGAGCGAATACATAGGGATTTGTGTGAGTGATAAACCTGTGACCTTGCTGGATATCAACAATACGGTTCCTTCCCAGATGTATGAGGAGCATATCAGGGCAAAACGGTCTTACCGAAATGATGAACTGTTCATGGGGTTCCACTGTGGGAACACCTCCTGCTCCCTGTTGAAGAATCCTCATATGGGGTATCAGGTGATCATGAAGCGGGACCTCGAGCCAGAACTTGCAGAACCCGATATTACCAGGGGGACGATGGAAGGGGACTTGGTCTCAGGTCCGATTACCCTGTATCGACTGCAAGCGGATGCCCGAGGACGACTCCGCGCGTATATTGCTCAAGGTGAGGTATTGGATGTTCCCAGTGAGAGTTTTGGGAGCATCGGGGTGATTGGGATTGAGGAAATGGCTCGGTTCTATCGGTATGTGCTTCTGAAAAAGGCATACCCGCACCATGCGGCGGTAGCCTTTAACCATGTGGGGAAGGCCTTGTTCAATGTTTTCACCTATCTGGGAATTGAGGATATCGCTTACAACCAGAGGGAAGGATTACCCTACGAGGGAGAGAATCCGTTCAAGCATTAGCATACTGCCTCTCCTGAATTACAGCCCCCGGATTTCCAGGGGCTGTGGTTTATGTCCAATCGTCCACGAGTTGTTTGATTTCCTCAACAACTACTGCATCACTCTCTTTCAGCGGCTCCAGCATAGTTGCTTTTGCGAGTGCGTAGGAGAGGACCATGACAGCTTCCTGTCGGTCACTCATACTGTCCAGGGTGACTGATGAGTAGAACGGCTTGGATTTCCCCCCGTCCTTACCTTCGTAGTAGCGGTATTTCTCAAGATTTGATGATGCTTTATTCCAGTCCTTTTCCATACTTCGCATCTCTTTGCTCCGCTTTGAGGCGCTCCAATTTCGTGCATACAGTTCTTCTGCTAGTTTCTGGTAGTGGGCGGGGTAGTAAAGATGGCTGGGAATGGTATCCATGGCGATGCGCATATAACTCACTGCCCATTCCTTGTTACCGAAGGAGAGGAATCCACCGGGGAGTTCGTCGTAGAGGCTGGAAAGTACGTACCAGGTTTCGCTGGAGTCCACGACACCCAGGGTGTTTACAATCGTGGTTAGGTCCTCAAGCATTCCCTTTGCTTTGCCCAAGGCATTCAGCGGTCCCTTTGTCTGTCCCCAACGACCGATGTTCGAACACTTCCAGAGATATCCTTCATAGGAAGCGTTTGCTTCGATTGATTGCAAGGCATACTGTTCACCTTTCTCATAGAAAGCAAATCTTCCCTCTTTGTTATTCTCATCCAACTCATCTCCAAGTGATACTTGAAGGCGGGCCAGACGCCACAGTATTTGGGCGCGGTCCGCGTTGTTGTTTACTTGGGTAAGCTGTGCTTCCAACAGCGCTTCAGCCTGGGAAAATGAATCGATTTCATACAATGCATCTGCCTGACTCGTATCAACCGTTGCGGCAAGCGTACCGGTGAGAAGCAGGGTGAGAACCAGTGTCAACCCTAGTATCTTTTTCATGAACCCTCCTATGAAAACAATCGTTTGATCAAAGCAAGTTTCCCCCGATAGGGGGCGTAACGCAGTTTTATCTCCAGCCAAGTCTTACTCTCCAATATGCTCTTTCGGTGGCTGAAGGTATCGAACCCCTGTTTTGCATGGTAGCTCCCCATGCCGCTTGACCCCACTCCTCCGAAGGGGAGGTGAGGGTTGGAGAGATGCATGACCGTGTCATTGATGCATCCCCCGCCATAGCTTACGGTTCGTACCACGTGTTCCTGATGATCCTTGTCGTTGCTGAACAGATACAGCGCCAATGGGTGCTCTCTGGCCTGGATGTAGCTTATGGCTTGTTCAAATGATTCATAGGTAAGGATGGGGAGGATTGGGCCAAAGATTTCATCACTCATCAAGGAACCAGTTTTCTGTACGTCCGTCATCAGTGTCGGGGCAATTTTCAGATTCTTTGGGTCGATCTGCCCCCCATAGGCAAGTGTTCCCTCTTCAAAAAGGCTGATGAGTCGGTTGAAGTGTCTTTCGTTGATGATACGTGGTAGGTCATTGCTATGAAGTGGGTCATTCCCGAACATACGGGTGATTGCCTGTTTCATTTCTTCAATCAATTGCGAAGCTACCGATCGTTCAACCAGGACATAGTCTGGTGCGATACAGGTCTGTCCAGCGTTGAGACATTTTCCCCAGATGATTCTGCGGGCTGCAAGGGGGATATTGCTGTTTGCTTCTACGAGAGCGGGGCTCTTTCCACCCAGTTCTAGGGTGACCGGGGTGAGCGTCTTCGCCGCTGCCTCCATGACCACGCGCCCAACGGTGGGGCTGCCTGTGAAGAATATATGGTCAAAGCGGTGGGAAAGCAGCTCCTGATTCATCTCGCTGCCTCCCTGGAATACGGTCACATAGTGGCTTGGATAGAGCTTTGCGATCAGCGCTTCCAGGACCTGGGAGGTATGACTACTGTACCTGGAAGGTTTGACAATGACACAGTTACCGGCTGCCATGGCACTGACCAGGGGAGCGACTGTGAGTTGGAATGGATAGTTCCAAGGACTCATAATCAACACGACCCCCAAGGGGATGGAGATCGTATAGGCCTTGGAAGGGAAGGAGAGTAAGGTATTTCTCACCCGTTTCTTGCCAGTCCATGCATCCAGATGCTTGAGGTGTTTGTCTATCTCTGCATACACTAACCCAAGCTCTGTTGCGTATCCTTCAAAGTCAGTTTTACCCAGATCCTCGAAAAGAGCATCAAGAATCTGTTTTTCATGCTCTTTGATACCATCCTTCAGCCGTTTGAGCTGGATCTTTCTCCATGCAACTGACTGGGTTGAACCATTACGGAAAAATGTACGCATCTCAGTGATGCAGAGCTGCACTTCATTCATGAGTATTCCCCACTTTTATGCCAGTATGACACCTGGTTACCTGTTTGTCAAAATCAATGCATCAGAACCCAGTGATTATCTCCTCATTGAGATTACTGAGAATAGCCCTTGCAAGACGGATTGAGTTTTCTACGTCTTCAACACTGCTGATTCCCCAGTGCGTGTGCGCATATCTGACCGGGATACCGATTACAATGGTAGGAATACCTTGTCCAGCCAAGTGCAATGCAGCTGCATTGGTTGCTCCACCATTCCTGACTCCTTGTTGCACGGGTATCTGGTGTTTCTCTGCAAGATCGAGCGCAAAGCGTTGGAACCTTGGGTTGGTAATCATCTTTGCGTCAATGAACCGAAGCATGGGGCCTTTTCCCACAATGGTCTGCATCTGATAGGGGGGAAGGAAGGTGTCGTCAGCCGGACTTCCCTCGAAGCAAATTGCTACATCCGGATTAACCCTCTTTGCCGTCACCTGTGCTCCACGACAACCCACTTCCTCCTGACTGGCGAATCCAGCGACGAGGTTTACATCCAGTGTTTCTTCTTGCAGGTCTTCAAGGACATCAAGGATAGTTGAACAACCAAGCCTGCAATCGAATGCTTTGCCGAAGAGCAAGTTTGTCTCCGGGTTGTATGTGCAGGTTGCCTCGGGAATGACTGGGCTCGCCACTTCAGCTCCCATTTCGATTGCCTGTTGTTTGCTGGATGCACCGATATCGATAAATAGGCTGGAGATATCAGGAACACTCTTTCTCTCTGCCTCACTCTGGTAGTGAGGGGGTTTCGATCCTACGATGCCGGGAATCGTGGATCCGTCCCGTCTCTGTACCCGTACCATATGGGCAGGGATATTGGTGGTTACCCACCCCCCGATAGGGATGAATTCAAGCATGCCATCATCACGGATGCATTTGACCATGAAACCCACCTCATCGGTGTGTGCGTCAAGCAGCACAGTTGGCTTTCCTTCTTGGTTTTGTGTTCTGGTGAGGTAGAGATTTCTCAATGAGTCTTCTGCAAAACTACCCAGGTGTGTTCCTTCTGTGCGAATTACCTCAAGCACGGCATCTTCAAACCCTGAAATGCCGTTGGCATCACAGATTCGTTGTATTCGATTAATGTTTGTCATGGTCATTATTATCCATAGATTCTATGAGTTGTACACCCGTCAAATAACCTCACTTGACCAAGAAGCAAGGCATTTTTTACAATGGGGAAGGCGATGGGGTTCGCCGTCTCTTCCTTCATCAGAGAAAACCGCAGGCGGTGCTGCTGCTGATAACTCCTGCAACCTATCTAGGGTCTGGAGGTGTACTATGGCACTTAGTCTTGCGGAGTTGATGATTCTCTGCCTTCTTGTTGAATATCTATTACAGCGTATCCATGTTCCCCCACTCATTGGGATGTTGGCGATAGGGATGGTTCTGGGGCCACAGGTATTGGGATTGCTCGATCCAGACCTGATACGGATTGGCTCAGACCTCCGTATGATTGCCCTCATCGTGATACTGTTGCGTGCTGGGTTGGAGCTCTCGCGAGAAAGTCTGCATAAGGTGGGGCTTCAAGCAGTACTGCTTGCTTTCCTTCCTGCACTTTTTGAGGCAGCACTCATTATTGCCCTTGCTCCTTCACTGCTCTCAGTAAGCAGGGGGGAGAGTGTACTGCTCGCATGTGTCCTAGCGGCAGTCTCTCCAGCGGTGGTGGTGCCGATGATGGTCCAGTTAATCAAGGAGGGCAGGGGCACCAAGAAGGCTATCCCGACTTTGGTGTTGGCTGGCGCAAGTTTGGATGATGTAACGGTCATTGTTGCCTACAGTATCGCCATCTCTCTTTATCTGGGTGATGCAGTGAATATTTCCTGGATGATTGCTTCCATTCCCTTGTCTTTGGTTTTTGCAATCATGGTGGGATATCTGATTGCCCGATTCCTGATCAAGGTATTCGAGCGGTACAATCCCCGTGCAACCAAACGGACAATGGCACTCTTGGCAATCGCCATCGCCCTAGTCCACATTGGAGACCTCCTGGAAGCTAAGCATATTCCTTTCGCAGCCCTTTTGGCGGTAATGGCTATTGGGTTCATTATTTTGGAAAAGAGGGAGTCGATGGCTCACGAATTATCCAGCAAACTGGGGAAAATCTGGGTATTTGCCCAGATAGTGCTCTTTGCGATGGTAGGAGCCCAAGTTGATCTCCATGCTGCGAAAGAAGCAGGATTGGCTTCAATCTTACTAATTCTTGTTGCATTGGTAGGGCGTTCAGTGGGTACCTATCTCTGTACACTTGGCTCTGGTTTCAATTTCAAAGAAAAACTGTTCATTGTCATCTCCTACCTCCCCAAGGCTACGGTACAGGCGGCAATCGGGTCTGCACCCTTGGCAGCGATGAGTGAGCGTGGTATGGATACCCGACCAGGTCAGATCATCTTGGCCGTTGCAGTTATGAGTATCCTCATCACGGCTCCCCTTGGTGCATTTGCAATCAGCTGGGGTGGTGATCATCTGCTTTCAGTGGATGAAACACGTGGATCGAGCTCCCATGCTATGGAAGCGAGTGAAGCTGAGTATGATTTGTTGAAGGATTGATCATAAAGGGAGCTGCAATCCAAATGCTTGTGGGTGTGGTTACAAGCAAATACATTGCAGCCCGGAAGAAGGGTACATCACACGGATGGCTGGTAGCGATTGGGAGATATGAAGCTACCAGAAGACCATCCTGTATTTCCTTTGTACAACGGGTTCTATGGGAAGTCAAGAGTGATGTCGATCTTTCTGATGGGCTCGGTGCCCAGAGCTTTCAATTACATGCTTGCGGTATTGAAAGGAAAAGGGAACCTACCAGACGGTAGGCTCCCTTAAGCATCTCCTAGGGGAATTGAACCCCTGTTGTCGGGATGAAAACCCGATGTCCTAACCACTAGACGAAGGAGACAAAACAAGCATGTTAAAAACAGAGGCAAGATGAGCCGCACAGGATTCGGACCTGTGACCCACGCCTTAAAAGGGCGTTGCTCTACCAGCTGAGCTAGCGGCCCTTGCAACGTAATGGACTATACCAGAGAGCTCAAAAGGGTGTCAACTACTTGAGATGAATTATTGCTACATCAAGTGTGCTCCCCGATTGCTCTCTGTTGATACGGTGTTCCTGCCTTCAAACATTACGAATCGGATGGCGACCTCAAGCATACAACGCTGATGCGATTACCACCGCAACAATGGAGATAAGCGTATCCAAAGACAGGGTATTGTCTACATAATCAGATTCACCTTTCTCATCAGTGCGCATATAGATTGATATGATAAACGGTGGGGGTGTAAGGAACATCGTCATCAGCGCAACTTGGTACATTTTGTCCATTCCCAACAAGGAATCGACAACCAACACATTAAGAAGGAGTGCAAAAAGGATAAGCAACACCCTTCTTGCAAGGATTGTCTTCAGCGATTTTCCTATCAATTCTTTCCTGATGTGGATTCCGTATCCGATGGTAATTGCAATGAGGGGAACCGTTAATCGGGCAAGTAGGTCAATCGTTTCAGCGAGCGTATCCCAAATGGGAGAACTCGGGACTTGTGGAGCAATGAAACTGGTTGCAAGACCAGCCAAAATTGCAAGTATTACCGGACTGGTGAGAATTCTTCTCAGCAAGTCACTGCCTTTTGCTGTCCCATCACGATGCTTGATCAGCAATGCCATCAAAACAGTAAAAACAAAAATCACTTGCCCAAGATCGACTAATGCAATCTTTCCAAGGTGTGCTTCCCCTTGGAATGATACGAACACTGCATACCCAAACATTCCCATTTCAAATCCAGTCATCATCAAGGCAAAGTAGGGACTGTGTATCTTCAGGAGCTTTCCAATATAGTGACCTAAAATCACCATGATCAGACACACGGCAAAAATGAGGACCACTAAAATTAGATAGCGACTTTCCAGTTCTATTGCCGAAAAGGCTTGAAACAGCAAAGCAGGCAATGCCAGGTCGGATACGATTCTTTTTACGTGTGACAGTGATTCGGTGGAAAAGAAATTGGTGCGCTGGAGCGCATAACCCAACAAGAAAAGTAGTAATAGTGGTACGACTGGGAGAAGTTGTTCAATCATTGATTTCCTCTTTCAGCAATAATGATGGTTGTTGCCAATAAGTATAAAGGCTAATGATCCAAATCGCTAGTGGTAATGGCGGTCTTTGGGCAGTAGGTAAAGCGAGTATGCTTGTTCCATAATCTCCAGGGTTACCTCTTCCTTTCCTTCCCAGTCGGCGATTACCTGTGCAAGGGTACAACAGAGTTTTGCTCTCCTGAGACTTCTCTGGGTATGGGCCATCACTTTGCTGTAACGGGGGAACAAATGCGCTATGCCTTCCTGTTTCCGCACCGATTGCAGAGAACGAACATGTTCCATGGCTTCCATGTCAACATGAAATGCTTGGACAGATCCCGCCAGTAATGGCTCCGGTTCCAGGGCGATTGCGATGGCGAAACGGTCAAGCAATGGCCAGCCGACTTGTCCCCAGAATTGGTCAATCTGGGCATTTGTACAGCGACAAATTCCATTCGGGTTGCCCAGATTAGCACAACGGCATCCGTTCATAGCCGCTACTAAGGTACATTGAAGTGGATAATCCCCAATTTTGCATGTGTCCAGCAACTGTGAAAGTGCAGTTCTCACTTTTGGTTTCTGGTCGGAAAGTTCATCCACGAGCAGCGCACCTCCATGAGCCAGGCTTGCCCAAGGAGGGTTCCCAGAGAGTAGTCTCTGCTGGCTCATTCCCGTCTCCAGCCTCAATAGCGGAGATTCTATTTTTTTTCTCCCATGAATTGCCCAGACTTCTTGTGCCCGTTCTCCCTTAAGGGGAGGTAGCAACTGTTTGGTCCTGTTCAACAACAGGCTTTTTCCACTTCCAGGCGGTCCATAAAACAAGAGCGGCAACTCTCCAGCTACTGCGTAGCAAAGAGCTTGCTTAGCTTCATACAATCCAAGGATGCCAGAAAAAGGATCTCCCTTCAGCGTATGTTCCTTGCTGGCCATCCTGTTTGGTGCCTCATGTCCTGGATGACGTAACGCAAATCTCCAGAGTTGACTGAGAGCTGAGGCAATGGAGGGACACGGAATGCAGTATTCATGGATGGGGGAGATGTTTTCTCCACTCAAAATCAATGCAATTCCAGCTTCAGTGCACAACTGTGTCAGTTCTTTCTCTAGAGGTGGGGGACTTGTCAGGGTGCCTGATAAATCAATGGTTCCATAGAGCAGGATGGAATGGCTACTCAATGCCATAAGATTTTTTTCTATACACAGCATGGCAAGCAGAACCGGTGCTATGATGTTATCGATGGATGCGTGGGGCGGCACTTGTATTGAAAGACGGGGAAGTGGACCTTGATAGTAAGCCCTCAATTCCTGCTTCAATCGAGATGCTTTGGCCTCACTGATCCCATGGATGGTAAAGCTGGATGTAGTTGTTGCCACCTGTACTCGGAGCAGGGTGCCTGTAAAACCGGTTCGTTGATATCCGTATATTTGCATACCCAGTAAGGGCAATCATCAGGAACTCTGCTTCATGATGTAGCGGAAATGACGCATTTGTAGTCGATAGGCAAAGATAAGGAGGATGGCTGCTGCTATCCACGCCATTGGGCTGGAAAGGATAATCCCTCTATATCCCAACAGTCCTGGGAGTGTGAAGGCAGCCAGCGCGCGAAACAACAGTTCCTGGAGGGAAGAGAGCATGGGGATCAACCCTGAGCCAAGCCCTTGGCTGGTGTTACGGAGAACGAAGATGAGCCCAAGGGGGATAAAAAAATATGAAATAAGGGAGAGGTATTGGTTGGTTTGTTCGATAACACGGCTCTGTGAGGCATCAATGAAGAGCATGGCGAGAGAATCGCCTGCAAAGTACACCAGAAGAAACGCTGCAAGACTGAAGAGAACGTTCAGCATAAGAGCACTTTTCAGACCTTGAGAGATTCTAAAGAGGTAGCCTCCTCCCAGATTCTGTGCGCTGTAGGTAGCCATGGCAAGGCCAAGGGTCATCAACGGCTGGGTAACCAGTTGCTCAATTCGTGTTCCGACCGAATACGCTGCAACGGTATCACTTCCAAAGGTGTTGATGACTGACTGCACGATCATGACACCGATTGCACAGACCGAGAACTGGAGCGCACTGGGCAAACCGATGCGCAACAGCCTTGCAATCATGGGCCAGTCAATATTCCAATCTTCTCTCTTGAGGTGCAGGATCGGGTAATGCCTATGTATATAGAAAAGACAGAGCAAGGCGGAGATTCCTTGACTGGAGACTGTGGCAAGCGCCACTCCTTTTACCCCCAACTCCAGGATGATGACAGAAACAAGGTCTCCAATGATGTTCAGCACACTTGCTATCAATAAGAAGTAGAGAGGGGATCTGCTGTCGCCCAATGCCCGGAGTATTGCCGCCAGCAGGTTGTAATAGATGGTGGCAATGATGCCCAGGTAGAGAATAACCAGATAGTCATGTGCATCCTGTATGATATTCTCTGGGGTATTGAGTGCTTCCAACAGTGTTCGGGTGGAAGCTATAGCAAGAAAAGAAACAAGTACAGAGAGGAATAGCGCCGAGAGAATGCTCATGGCAACAGCTTTTCGCATGCTTCTCTCATCCTTTGCCCCGAATTTCTGGCTGATGATTACTGAAAATCCTGCATTCAAGCCGATAACGAACCCAAGGACAAAAAATGTGATCGGTCCGGTAGAGCCAACTGCTGCCAATGCCTGAACACCGATAAATCTGCCAACTACAAAGGTATCCACCATCGTATAGAATTGTTGAAAAAGATTGCCTCCAAGAATGGGAAGCATAAAAAAGAAAATCAACCGAAGAGGATTGCCCCTGGTCATATCTTGTTGCATTGGAACGATGCTCCTTCGAAGGGGCATCGTATCGCCAACAAAAGGTTTGGGCAAGTATCTCAAGAAAGATATTTTTTCTCACATGATTTTCCCAAAGCTACTGGACAGTAAAAGGGAAGTCCTGTATAGTCACTTCTTGTCGGCCTACGCCGGCCGCCGGGAAAGCTTCGCAGGGAGCTTTGGGGAAAAGGCCCGAAAGGCCTTGACTGACAGGCGGCAAATCGGGTAAGTTGACCGAGCGCCACCCGGGAGGGGGGCGGGAAGATTTATGAAAGCAGAGCGCAGGGAAGAGATGAGAACAGGAAGGAAGCAACCCTAGGTGGGGCTTCCCAGTCAATTCACAAGAATGAAGAACGATAGTGTAACAAGCTACGTTCGTGCGAGAATTACAGGGAAAACTTACAAGCAATGCAAGCCGGG
>NZ_QUWK01000013.1 GCF_003429665.1 Sphaerochaeta halotolerans
TACATCAAGATTTGGAGGACTTTTCTGACCTGTTGGAAGGGTGATTGGGTGCTTAAAATCGATAGCAAAAACATGGGTGGAAAACAAAGATTGCTCAAGAAGAAAAACCTATACCTGAGCAGTTACAAAAAATCTATACAATCACCAGCTATATGCATACCCATTTTGATGATAAGCTCCCACTCTCTGAGGTTGCTGAGAAATTTGCCATAAGCCCTTACTATCTCTCGAGGCAGTTCAAGCTGGTCACCGGAACAGGATATGTTACGTATTTACAGATGATTCGGATCAGGCACGCCCAGAATGAACTGCTTTACAGCAAGAAACCCATTCAACAAATCTGTGAAGAAAGTGGCTTCCCCTCCTTCAGCCAGTTTAATCGTGTTTTCCAGCAATACTGTGCGATGAGTCCCTCTGCTTTCAGAAAGGATACTGATCATCAATCCCAGCTCTTGTTAAGACGTTCAGATCCTGAACACAACACCAAAGCAACACTACCAAGAATTCTGCAAACGCCCGAAGAACAAGGCTAAAGCTGCATATCCTTGGTACCAAAATCATAGAGTGGAAGAGAAACAGGAGCTTTGTCCAGATGGCTCTTATAGATGGCAAGTACCAATTCAAGTGCATCTCTTCCCGCTTGAGCTGGAACATAGGGCATCTGATGTAATTCTATTGATTGCTTGCAATTCTCCGAATACCTGAAAATAACTGAGAACATACACAAAGAGGAAAAGTTCTTACGATAGTCGGAATATTACTCAAAACTGTTTAAAAGGGTATCAATCGCTTCTGCATCTATATCACACAGCGCAAACACCTCCATCTAACAAGCAAGCGTAGATGAAAGATGATCGGGAGCACCTACACCCAATCAATGATTATTATATACCCTAGCGAATCCTCACTGCTTTTTCTTCCGCCTCAATTGCCAATTCAATCGCCCTAAAGGTATGTTCCTGTTTCATTGCCGTTTCACTGCGGTCGAGGCAATCCCTGATCAAGCGACCAAAATCAGAAAATCCCACTTTTCCCCTTACACGAAAATGCTTCTCTCCCTCTCCATCAACCAAAATCACATGGTCTCCCTCTTTGGAGGTTGCGACATAAATATACTTCCGTAGTTCTAAGTATCCTTCGGTGCCCACGATGAACATACGTCCATCTCCCCAGGTACCAAGTCCATCAGGGGTATACCAATCGAGAGAGAAGTAGCAGGGGACTCCATTGCTTGCTGTAAAACAAGCATCCCCAAAGTCTTCCAGACCTAGATACTCCCGGTGGTAGAGATTCCCTACCCTACTGGAAACCAATGTAGCATCCTCTGCTCCACTGAGATTGCTTCGCTGTGCAAGCCTTTCAGCCTTCGACGGATAGAAATCACAAAGAGCCCTTACCTTGCAGAGGTCCCCTGAGGCAAGATACCCTTTCACGTGAGCTCATGCAATATACCCAGAACCAATAATTGCAACGCCAAGTTTTTTCATAGCTTCTCCCTTTTCTTTCTTTAGGATACATGCTTACACCACCGGCATAATACATGATGGTTCGAAGAAACCATCAAGTTGCAAATAAGACCTTTTCTGGGCTACTCTTACTGCTGGGAAATCTTCTCATCTCCTGACTGAAAGGGCTGGAATCAACAAGTTCCTGCAATAAGCCAAACCCTCTTCGACCAAGTCGAATCCTGCAGAGCTGATATTCCAATCCAGGAAAAGCCCCCTGATGGCTCTATTGAAAAGCACCGCCAGATAGGAGCTCTCCATGTCCTTTCTGATTTCACCTGTTTGCTGTCCTTTCTCAATGATTGTCTTGATGAACGTATGCCAGAACCGGGACTGGTCGGTAATGACCTTGGTGGAACCCTCGTTGCTCACCTGGTTGGCATAGAGCACTTTCAGCATCTCAACACCAATGACATCCCGTACATAGGTAAGTTGCAACTCAGTAAACTTGAGAAGCTTGTGAGCGGCATCCTCCTCTCTGGACACCTCATCCTCTATGCTTCGGTAGTAGGCATCAATGGCCCAGAACGCATCCACTATGATGTCGCTCTTCGTGGAGAAGTAGGTATAAAAACTCCCCTTTGCAGTCCCTGCATAGTCAGTTATCTGCTGGATGGAAACTTGGTTGAACCCCTTTTGTCTGAAAAGCGTCAGCGCACTTTCAAAGATCAGACGCTTGGTCGCCTCAGCTTTGCTTGTTCCCTTCGATTTCTTGGCCATTGAACTTCCTTATAAGAGAATCTTTCCTGGATTCATGATGTTCTTGGGGTCAAGCGCCTGCTTGACTGCACACAGTAGTTGATACTCAGGTCTAGGAGTTACATCCTTGAAAAACGACCTTCGTTTCAGCCCAATACCATGCTCCCCGCTGATCTTCCCCCCAAGCTCCCCTACGATAAATGCATAGAACTCGGAAAGCAACCGTGGTTCCATCTCCAACCACTCCTCCATGGAACTTTCGGGATTCTTCACCAGCGTCGCATGGAGATTACCATCACCAGCGTGTCCATAACAAGGAATTCTCATGTTGTACTTCCCGGAGAGCTGTTCAAGACAGGGAAGGACCAAAGGAATGGAACCAATGGGGACAACCACATCTTCCAGACTCTGGATGGGGCTGTAGACCTTGATTGCCTCGGCAATATTCCGCCTGATCGACCAGATCCTCTCCCTGGTCGTGGCATCCTCAGCAATGTAGACCTCCATCGCTTTATGCCCAGAGCAGAGATCCCCAACCTGGATCAGATCATGCTCCACCTGCTGCTCATCAGTGCCATCAATCTCAATAAGCAGCATAGCCCCTACTCCCTCCAGTGGCAAACTTTCATTCAGATACGAACAGGACATCTCTAGGGAACTTTTGTCCATGAACTCGATACTGGTGGGTATGATCCCTTGCTTCATGATCAGGGGAACGACAGAGATGGCATCCTGGGCAGTCCTAAAAGGAACCAACAGATTCGAGGCATACTTTGGGACACCAAGGAGCCTAATGGTCGCCTTTGTGATGATGCCAAGGGTTCCCTCCGAACCGATGTACAGCTGCTTGAGGTCATACCCGCTGACATCCTTGGTCACCTTCCCCCCTAGTTGGACTACCTCTCCCTGGGGAGTGACGACCTCCATACCGAGGACATAGCGTCCAGTCACCCCATATTTCACTGCCTTTCCACCACCTGCGTTCTCAGCAATATTTCCCCCAAGAAAGCATGTCTCCAGACTCATCGGATAACCAGCAAAGAAGAGCCCTGTCCTCTTGAGCTGTTCATTCAGCTCATTGGTTACAATGCCTGCTTCAGCGGTCACGGTAAGATTTGCTTCATCAATCTCCAGCACCTTGTTCATCTTCTCAACCGAAAGCACAATTCCCCCATGGATAGGAATTGCACCCCCGGAAAGGCCAGAGCCTGCACCCCGTGGGGTTACCGGAATGGTGTACCGGTCAGCCACCTTCATGACCTCGCTGATCTGTTCTGTGGAGATAGGGGTAAGCACTACCTCCGGCATATGGCTGAATTGTTCCTTGCTGGTTTCGTCATGGCTATAGTTTTCTATTCGTTCCGTGTCGGTAAACAGGTTGTGCTCCCCTACGATCGCCTTCAGCTCTTCAAGAATGGATGGGGTAATTGCTGTATAGCTGGTATTCATGCCTTCCTCCTCTGCTCAAGGCGTTTCTCTATCTCCGGAAGTACCTGAAATAGATCCCCTATGATGGCGAAATCGGCAAGCCCAAGGATATTGGCTTGCTCATCATTATTAATCGCTACAATACACTTGGCTGTCTTGATGCCTGCCAGATGCTGGATGGCCCCAGAGATACCGGCAGCAAGATAGAGACGGGGAGAGATGGTTTTTCCTGAAAGACCAACCTGATGGGGGTAGGAAACCCAACCCCGGTCCACTGCATCCCGGCTCGCACCTACCTCTGCACCAAACGCTTTGGCCAGACGCTCAATCAGGACAAAGTTATCTCGTTTCTTCAAACCCTTTCCTCCGGCAATGACAATATCTGCTTCTTCGATAGACCCACTCTGGCCTTCCAACCCCCGCAGTCCCAATACCTCAACAGAGGATTTTTCACTCCTTGGAGCAACCGGGACCTCCTCTACCACGAAAGGACGGTCGTGTTGGGCTGCAAGCGGCTTGGTCGATCGTGGCCTGACTGTCGCCATCTGCGGCCGATGCCCTGGAGTCTTGATGGTTGCCATGATGTTTCCACCGATTGCAGGGCGGGTCTGCAGGAGGTTCTCCGTCCCTTCTTCAATAGCCAGTTCGGTACAGTCCGCAGTCAGCCCAGCATGGGCCTTGACCGCCACATAGGGCATCAAGGTTCTTCCAGAGGTGGTGGCTGCTGCAATGATGATCTGAGGCTTCTTCTCAGAAATAAGTTTGAGGAGCAACGCTGCATATCGTCCACAAACAAACGAGGAGAGCGAGGGATCATCGGCAAGGTAGAGTATATCCGCCCCCTGATAGGCAAGCTGCTTTACATCGTCTGTATTGATATTGCTGCCGATAACTACGGTCCCCAGTCTCACCTTGAGGGTGTCAGCAAGCGACCGCCCTCGTGCTAATAGCTCGTAAGAGACATCCTTTACCCTACCTTGATGACATTCACTGATTGTCCAAACCTCATGCATTGAGTCCTCCTAGCAGATCGCGTTCCTCAAGAAAGGTAAAGAGTTGGTCTACAGCTTCGATGAGTGAGTCATCATCCTCCACTTTCACCATTCTGCATTGCCTACTGACTTTGGGGGTCGCAATTTTCACCACTCGGGTTGGAGAACCCCTCAGCCCCATGAAAGCTTGATCTGCATCCAGGTCGGAGGCACTCCAAGTGACAATATTTGTGGCCATTGCACGTTTCTTCCCCCTGAGCGTGGGAAGACGAGGCTCTGCAATCTCCTTGACCACGGTAAGAAGGGCTGGGAGTGGAGACTGGACTCGCTGGTACCCCTCCTCGATCAAGCGTTCGACTATCAAGGAGTCACTGGTAAGATTTTCAATTGATGCAACATAGGTGAGAACCGGGAGGTCGAGCCATGATGCCACGGCCGGTCCAACCTGGGCGGTATCACCGTCGGTTGCCCGCTCCCCGGTAATGACCAAATCGGGAATACCAATCTTCTCTATGGCTTTTGCCAGCACATAGGAGGTTGCCCAAGTATCGGAGCCTGCGAAGGCCCGGTCATTGAGATGATAGACATCATCACACCCCATGGCGATTGCCTCCTTGAGTACTTTGACAGCACTCGCTGGTCCCATGGTGATGACCGTCACTCGTCCACCGTTGCGGTCTTTAATCTGCAACGCCGTTTCCAAGGCATACACATCCAAGGGATTCAGAATGGAGGTGGAACCGCTACGGATCATGGTGCCGGTCTCCTTATCCATCTGTACATCACTGGTCTGTGGAACCTGCTTGATAAGAACTATACTATGCATGAAAATTCCCCTCATTTTCTCTATCCTAAAGGGGGTTCTTTGCTAAGTCAACATTTTTTTGACCGCGGTCAATTTTTAATATGCTTCTCCTTCCATTATTAAAGTAGAGGCAGATTCATGACCACCAGTTCTTCTCCACTCCATCGGACTTTCGCGTAGTGTTAAGAAACATAAATTATTCATTCAGCAGAGTTACCGCGCAAGTTACCGCGCAAGTTACCGCGCAAGACACCGCGCAAGACACCGCGCAAGATACCCGATTACACCTGGTGTTGGATTTTTGCTCTGTTCCAAGAACAAGGGAAGAAATACAAGAATATATTGGCATAGAACATAGGGAACATTTTAGAAAAACGTTCCTCACGCCATTACTCGCATCTGGAAAACTCCAGATGACCATACCAGACAAGCCTACCAGCAAATATCAGAAGTACTTTGCCGTACGATGATTTTCAGCTGGAGAATCACTACATTCCTGAGAGCATATCCAAGGCTAGGTCAAACAGTCCCAATTCGTAGTAGAGATCTAGCACGGTATAGCGGTTTCGGATCATCTGAGCACCAGTAACTGCATGGCGGAGCCCTTCCAGATTACTTGCAATATCAGCAGGAGAAACCGGACAGCCAACCTCCTTCATTGCTTCTTTCAGTTCCTGGTACGGGGGTAGTTGCTCATCCATTCTCTCAATTAGGGCAGGGAGCAAGGAGACAAGCTTCTCTCTTCGGGTAAGCAAGGCGTCCCCATCAAGGAATTTCTCTTTTGCGATGGCCAAGGTCTGTTTCCTTACGCTTTCATCGGGGAAGAATGCTGCAATCGATTGCTCGCGTTCCTCCCAACTCTCTGCACCGGTGAGCGGGATACCAGCAAGATCCAACTGCTTGAGCTGTTCATAGAGGTAGGTAATGGTCAGGGTACCGATGGAGACCTTAAAGCCATGGCTTACCGGAAGCCCATCCTTACTCAAGTGTTCCATCTCCCAGATATGGCTGATCAAGTGCTCAGCACCACTGGCAGGGCGTGAGTCATGCATCACTTGCATCGCAAACCCACTTGCTGAAAGCGCATCGAAAAGCAGCCCGATGGAACGCCCCCTTCTTTGTGCTATCCCTGCATGATGGGCATAGACTTTTCTCAGCGGAATCTGGACCATGTCCCATACATCTCTGCGGATTGGGTGAACCCCAACCAGATCTGCAAGAATCCAATCCATACCGGCAGTGTACTTTGCCATGCAATCACCAAAACCACTTGCGATCATGTCCATGGGAGCTTCACGGAGTACTTTGGTATCAGCAAGCACCACCATAGGGGCAGCACAGGGAAGCGTCTGCTTGAAACCACCTACCGAGACTGCTGCGCCATAGGAGGTATATCCATCAACAGAAGGAGCTGTGGCGACAACCATATAAGGACGGTCCAATTCAGCACTTGCACGCTTGGTAATATCGTTGAGTGTTCCAGAGCCAAGGACCACTGCAATACTGTTGTCCCTCTCCAGGCTCAGCCTAACTTGTGCAATTGCATGCTCATCAGCATAAGGCTGCGGCTCAGAAGGGAAAATGAACTGTCTGACCTGGATATCAGCCTTCTCAAGCGATCTGGAAACAGGGAACCCACCGACTTTCAGTGTTATGCCATCTGCTACCAACAACGCCGGGGTATGCCCAAATGCCTCAACAAAGACTGATCCCACCCGTTCAAGAGCCCCTTCCTCAACTACTGAAATTTTCGTATCCATGCAATCCTCCTCGCCCAGCATACCACAGACTCTTGTAGCGGGAAAAGCTGTAGGATACACTACCCGCATGAAGACACAGACCTTTTCCATCCTCGGCGATTCCATCTCCACCTTTGCAGGTTTTGTCCCTGATGAGAACGAAATCTTCTACCCCCGTGAGGGAGTGGATGTAACTCAAGTGGAACACACCTGGTGGTATCTCCTCCAAGAACGTACAGGACTAAAACTCCTGATGAATGAAAGGTATCAATACCCCAGGGCAAGCCCTGGACTCAGGAGGCGTTGCCTCCTTTTCCGCCCCAAGGGACGGGTTATCTCACCTTGCTTTCCCGGCACTCTCTCGGGAGAGGAACCTTCCTGCTGATTCCTTTCCTCTCGCTCCGTTGGGGAATGAGTCTTATTCTGGAAGCAGGATAAGCAGAACAGGAGTCCGACCTCCCTCCTCTTCCTTCTTGGACGAGAAAAGGCAACAGCGGTTGACAGGGAACATCATCATTGTATTCGGAGGAACCAACGACTGGGGACAGGCTGAAGAACCTACCACCATTGAGGTATTTCAAGAAGCATATGAAACACTGGTGAGTGATATGCCTGCAAGACACAAATCGAGCACATTGTACTTCTGTACCCCGCTGCAACGGACAGACAGGGGCCTTAGGGAAGAGAACATCCACCACTGGAACCAGAAAGACCTTGCTGGGAGTATTCACGAGATTGTTTCTAGGCATGAAGGAGTCAACCTCATTGACCTTGCGAGCTACCCGATCAAGGCCGGTGATGGGCTTCTCGCTGACGGATTACACCCCAGCATGGAAGTACTGGCTACCCTGATGCAAAAAGGACTGGGGCTTTAGATTCCAGCAAGGCGTTTCATCGCTCGCTGACGTTCTGCAAGGGTATTTTCTGCCTGCATCTGGATCAATATGGTCTTCACCAAGGAGAAGAGTTCACCCCCGCTGGTGTAATCTGCCTCAGTGAAGAAGTTGATGCGATCCTCCTTCATCAGCCGATAGCTGATCGCCTCTCTGCCCTTCGCATAGACAGCAATGCTCTTTCCCCCGTTCTGTTTTACCAGCTTCATGCAGGGAACATCGGTCAAACCATCACCGATATACACCATATTCCTGAAGGGGACACTACGTTCACTCTCCGCTTTATAGGCATTCAGAGCTTGGTCATCATACACATCAAGCACCCCTTTGTTGATTCTGAACAGAAATTGGGTCTTGGCAGTGTAATTAACCGATAGTTTCGGCCAGGTGGCAACCCCGTTTTCATCATAGAAGTACTCACAAGCATAGATACGTTTGAACTGTTTTCCGATGGCAGATCCTTCGATGATCTCTCTCAAGCCTGAGGAGATGATGAAGTGCTCTATGTCCAAGCCCAATTTCACACCAAGGTTGTTTACCTCATCGAACCACGAGAGTACGCCTGGGAAGAATTCCAGACTCTTGCCCAACGAGACAAAGTCACTTCTTCTGATCGACTGCTCATGGCGCCTGGACTCGTCAAGCATCAGCTTCATATATGCCAGAATGCTGTCCATGCCTTGCTTTCTGGCGAGCGTATTTGACTTCTGCCAAAATGCTTCGGCAGACATCCCAAGCTTGGGAATGAACGTATACTCCTGCATATCTTTGGTGCTCAAGGTCTTGTCAAAATCATACATGATGGCGATGGTTGGTTTCTGCATGGATAGAGTATATCACGAACCGAGGGGAACAGTTGATCATGTCGTAGAGAAGGTACTGTTGCACTACAATTGGTGACCTCATGTTTTCCCAATTATATCGGCAAACCATTAAAGAACATACCCTTTCCTACTCGTGTGGATTTGAGGTATAACTGATTCTGAAGGAAGCACCTGTTTCCTAGTGGGGGAAATACTGCGACATATTGAAGGCAAAATGAAACAGAAGAGAGAAAGAAAGAAAAAATTCTGGCATGTATTCTTATTCATCACCATTCTCATCGGAATGACCCTAGTTGGTCTATTATTCCGCACAGTCGGCTTTCCTGAAACCAACATCGTATTGTTGTACCTATTGGGTGTTCTCCTGATTTCACGATTCACCGGCGGTTACGCCTATGGTATCACTAGTTCCGTATTTGCTACCGGAGCGTTCAACTATTTTTTCACTGAACCCTATTACACCCTGTCTGTTTATGATTCGAGCTACCTCATTACCTTTGCCATCATGATGGCGACCGCCTTCATCACCAGCACACTTACTTCCAAAATCAAAATGAATGCAGAGATTGCACGTGAGAGAGAAGCGGAGGCGAATGCCTTATACCGATTAACTAGTCGCTTAACCGATGTTACGGAAATCTCGGAAATCACCAGCACGGTGGTCGAGATGGTCAGCAATCTCTTTAATTGCCAAGCAGCTTGTCTGGTCTATACAGACTTGCAAGAACCTGAGAATACCTTTATTCAGCAACAAATGAAAGGCAAACAGATTCGTCGTGAGGTTCAGGACCCCCATGCATTAAAACATCAGATTGCTGGATTGAGAACCGAATTCAATGTAGGTGAAGAATTCCATGATTGGCCTTTGTATGGCCGTGATACGATCCTTGGTGTTCTACGGATTCCCAATTCGGATGTGTCCTTTATGAATGATTCCCAGATGAGACTGCTTCATTCAATGATTGAAAGCACTGCCCTGGCAATGGATAGGGTAAAGAGTGTTTCCGAACGACAAAGATTGAAGGAGGAAGCTACGCAAGAGCGATACCGTGGGAATCTCCTTCGAGCGATATCTCATGACTTCCGGACTCCTCTTTCGAGTATCATGGGCACCTCAGAAATGATCATGGGAGTGACAGACCCCGGGGCAGACACGCACATGCTAGCTAACACTATCTATAATGATGCTGAGCGGTTGCATTCTTTGGTAGAGAACATCCTGGCACTTACCCGTTTGCATGAAGGCAAACTGGTTCCGGAGAAACAGCTGGAAGCTGTCGAAGAAGTGGTAGGAGCGGCAATCAAGGCTATGGCGAACCGATTGGCTGATCGTTCTGTCAAGGTGAACATTCCCAACGAAATCCTGTTGGTCCCCATGGATGCAAAACTCATCGAGCAAGTTCTTATCAACCTTCTGGACAATGCCGTCAAACACACACAACCCGACGAAGAGATTTGTATCTCGGTAGTTGAGAATAAAGTAGAGAAAAGAGCGGAGTTTCATATCGCGGACAGAGGGAAAGGGATCTCTTCAGCGGATTTGCCATATATTTTCCAGATGTTCTTTACAAGCCAGAGTGACAAGAAGGAAAAACGCCGGGGAATTGGATTGGGGCTCTCAATCTGCGAATCAATCGTCGTTGCACACGGAGGAACAATCAAGGCCGGCAATAGGATAGATGGTCCCGGAGCGGAACTTATTTTTACACTTCCCCTTCAGATTGATTGCCTGGATGAGGGAGAGACTACAAACAATGATTGACGGGAGACATGTCTATGCAAAATAAGAAGGAGAAAATCCTTGTTGTTGAGGATGATGGGCAGATACGGAAATTTCTGCAATTCGCATTGGAGCAGGTAGGATTCACTGTTTCCACCGCCGGTTCGGCTCAAGATGGCTTGTCACAGTTGGTTACCGGCCAAACCGATCTGATCCTACTTGACCTAGGTCTTCCCGATTTTGATGGATTGGAAGTGATTAGGAAAATCAGGGAGTGGTCTGAAATACCCATAATCGTCATTTCAGCCCGTGATCAGGATAAGGATAAGATATCTGCATTGGATCAAGGGGCGGATGATTACCTGACTAAACCCTTCTCCACGGTGGAATTATTAGCAAGAATACGCGTCGCCTTGCGGCATAGGGACAGACTAGACGGGCATAAATCTGAGACAAGCGCTACTGTAGGGGAGTTGACTATCAACTTTGGCAAGCGATTGGTGTACTTAAAGGGGGAAGAATTACATACCACTCCGCTGGAGTACGCACTTCTTTCATTCCTGTTCAAGAACATTGGCAGAGTGGTCACCACGAAGAGTCTACTTCAAGAGCTGTATGGTATTTCACATAACGACGACACCCAAGCCCTGCGGGCCTTGATGGCGGGTTTACGACGAAAAATCGAGCGTAATCCTGCGACCCCCCGTTATATTTTGACTGAAATTGGCGTAGGGTATCGTTTGGTCGATGAATAAGCCCCAATCACAAATTTGAAATGACCAGAATAGTCGAAGGGGAGTGAATCTCACACCATTCTCACAAGATTCTTGTCGTTCTCACGGGAACCTCATATACAAATTGCTATCATATGGATGCTTGAAGGAAGGTAATAACCTTACTTAGAGGAGCTGAAGTATGGATAGGCAAGACCGAACTGATATTGAGATTCAAAAGTATTGTGACATCATACGGAACCTGTTATTACAGCGAGCTTATGATGAATGCGAGAGACGAATAATGCGAATGATGGAAAGATTTCCCCATCTGCCTGAACCCCACAACCTTTATGGGATTCTCCTGGAGAAACGGGGAGAACATCTTTTGGCGCTGAAACACTTTAGGGCAGCATTGTCGTTGGACCCCTCCTATGCGCCGGCCATCCATAATCTTGAGACATATGCGACGCTGTTTTCCCACGGCGCATATGCAATAGATGAGAGTGATTGTCAATCGCATGAAATCAAAACGGAATACTCCGAGTTGAAACCAAGCGAAAAGAACTGTGTTGAGGAGGAATCAGAATACCCATGCAAATAAAGCCACAAAAGAAAAAATCGTCCTTATTCACAATCATTATCGGATGCGGCAAGTTGGGTGCGTCGATAGCGAATATGATCTCAGATAGTGGAGGCGATGTTCTTATCCTCGATAAGGACAAGGATGCTTTCCGTCGTCTATCACTTCACTACGGAGGTTTGTCGGTAGTGGGGGATGCGCTTGATCTTGATAAGCTGAAGGAGATACAAATCCAAAAGGCTACGACCTTACTCGTTGTAACAAACGACGATAATACCAACAACATGGTAGCCCAGTTGGCAGTGTACCAGTTCTCAATAAAACGTGTAATCGCACGAGTCGTTGATAGAGATAAGGAAAGCATCTTCAACGCAAACGGAATACAAACCTTCTGTCCTGTTTCCTTATCCCAAGAGAGGATTGGTCAACTTTTATCAGCGGATGATCCTGTGGATGGTCAAACTGTTGATACAGAAGGGAGGGAACAATAGATGAAAAAGTCGATAGTAATAGTTGGGGGCCGCAAGAAAGCAATTATTCTAGCCAAATCCATATTGAGAAAAGGGTATGAAGTCATTGTCATAAACGAGTCATATGAAGACTGTTTATCCCTTTATGAGATACCGGGAATCTCGGTCATTCAAGGCGATGGAACAAAACCATATGTTCTGGATGATGCAAACATACACAATGTGGATATAGCGATTGCATTGACACCCAATGATGAGGATAATCTCATGATATGTCAGTTGTGTAAGGCCCACTTCTCTGTAAAGAAAACAGTCGCTGTCGTCTCAGATCCGAAGAAAATAGACTTCTTTTATGCAATGGGAATTGATAGGGCGGTATGCACCATTTCAACGGTCACGAGCATAATCGAGCAACAGGCATTCATCAACGATATCACCAATATCATTCCCATTCGGGGTGGAAATATCCAGATTGTGGAGGTTCGCATCGATGGGTATTCTCCCGCAGTGGATAAGCAGTTATGGGAAATCGATTTGCCATCGGAAGTCATCATCGGTTGCATATTACGTGGTGATGAAGCTTTGGTACCGCGGGGTAATTCCAGAATCTCAATGGGGGATACCCTGGTACTGATTGCAGGACAACAACAAGAAATACCGGCGATCAAAGCATTGACGGGAAGGTGAAGTCATGGGATATTCAGTTTCCAAACTCTCAAGTGTGGGCAAATTCATGATGCTGATTGGCATTCTGGTTGCTATTCCATTGTTAGTTGTTCCATTTGATGCGCAGGACAATCAGTTTGCCTGGAGCTTTATTATTCCGGCGTCATTCTCTCTTCTTTGTGGCTTCCTGTTATTTCTGTATAGAAAAAAAAGGAGTGGAGCGGTAGAAAATCTCGGCTGGAAATCATCAATGCAGCATAGCAGCATCATTGTTCTATTTGCATGGGCCTGGGGTATGGTGATTGGTGCATTCCCGTTTTTCTTAAGCGGTCAATTGCGTTTGATTCAGTCCTTGTTCGAATCGATAAGTGGATGGACAACGACAGGATTGTCAGTGATGGATACATCGAATACACCTAAGATCTTTCTGTTTTATCGGAGTTTCATGCAATTTTGTGGTGGTCTAGGGTTTGTGATGATGATGAACATGTTCATCCAAGAAAAACAATCAATGAGACTTTATAATGCTGAAGGGCATTCCGACAAACTTTTACCAAATTTGAGAAAAACCACCCAGCTTATCTTTCTAATGTATGGAGGATTGTTGGCAGCTGGCACTTTGCTCTATAGCATTGTTGGCATGAATATTTTTGAATCATTGTTACACGCAATGTGTGCACTGTCTACCGGTGGCTTTTCAACTCGATTGGGAAGCATTGGGGAATACAACAGCATCGGAATCGAGCTAGTCACAATTCTTCTCATGCTGTTCGGAACAACTAATTTTGCCGTTCTTCTACTCATATTCAAAATGAAATGGAGACAAGTGGGTCGTGTCAGCGAAGTACAGTTGCTGCTCGGACTTCTCTGTCTCGGGATACCTGTTTTTGCTCTCGGATTGCTGCAAAATCATCAGTATATGGGAATAGAAGCATTCAGGATTGCAGTATTCAATGTGATTTCCGCGCTTTCGACCACTGGTTACTCTACAATTGATTTTCAAGGAATGTCCCCATCTTCACTTGGGGTGATAATCCTGATGATGCTTATCGGAGGTGGAATAGGTTCAACTGCGGGGGGGATAAAGCTGGAACGGGTGTATATTGGTATCAATGTCATCGCACTGAACTTTCGCACCCGAATCAATTCTGCCAGAAGTATCCATCCGGGATTTTTTTACAAAGCCCAAGGTAAGCACATGATTGATGACAAATTAATATTGGAGACTTCTGCCCATATATTGAGTTATCTATCAATAATTGGAGTTGGAACCATCCTTCTTGCGACAGCGGCAAATACCAACCTAATCGACGCACTTTTTGAATTTGCTTCGGCGTTTGGTACTGTCGGTTTATCAATCGGTATTACAAATCCTAATCTTGGTAACGCAGCTTTGCTCATTGAGATGTTCGCGATGGTTCTTGGCAGATTGGAAATCTTTATTGTCTTTATCGCAATCCACTCCAGCATTGAGTTGATGCATTTGAGACCAAAAAAGGCATGAAGCTCAAGATTCAAGAATCATGTCCAATAGTCTCAGTGACAGAGTATTCATCTTTGAGGTAATATTGAACCAGAGAAGAGACTCTGGCTCACAAATGAAACATAGTACCCTGCTACATATTGGTAGGAATATAACCCCCAAAAACCTTCGGCAAGATAAGGCTAATCTCAGGTATGAACGACACGAAAAGCAGTGCAATTATCATACAGACATAGAACGGGAGCGTCGCCTTGACCACCTTCTCCATTGGCACCTTTCCAACGGCTGAACCGATGAATAGCACGGCTCCAACCGGTGGGGTCAAGAGACCGATACCACAGTTGAGTACTACCATGATTCCGAACTGAATCGGAGTTGCAATAAGAATGACCGGTGCCATGTCCATGATGGCGCCAAGAACCAGCAGGATGATGATAATCCTATTGCTGGTGAAGTTTGTGATTGCCTCAGCTGCAAGAGCGGGAACATGGAGTGTAGTAAGGCAGTACCCGAAGACAGAGGAGGTAGCGATAAGGATGAGAACTATCGCAAGGGTTCCTACACAATCGTCCAGTACCTTCCAAACCCCCTTCCAATTCAAGCCTATAACAAAAGACAGAGCATTCTTGCTCCCTCTTGCGTTGCTTGAAAACAGCAACAAAGTCTGGAAGATTATAGAGGGAAAAATAGGAACCGAGCGATGCACTAGGGAGAGGTAATTCGAGAACCTCACACTGGGTTTCATAAGAATGCGGGATTGATTCCCGATTAATGGTTGACAAATCAACCACTATCTTTTATATATCTCCATATGAATACTAGCCTTGGACACCTTGTCGCCATTCTCCACCGAAACAACCAGATGTATCTCAACACTCACCTGAAAGCGTATGGCATTACCAGCGCTGAGGTGGGAATCCTCATGAACCTCTTTAAAGAAGAAGGGAAAACACAGGAAGAACTTTCCAAGTGGTTACACATCGACAAGGCAGCAACTACACGTACGGTGCACACCCTTGAAGAGAAGGGAATCATCATACGTAAGCAAGATGACCGTGACCATCGATGCAACCGCATCTTTCTCACGGAGAAAGGAAAAACACTGGAAACCAAGGTAGTTCCCGTGGTTCTCGCTTGGAGTGATCATATCAGCAAGATTACCGGGAAAGAGACCTACAGCAGGCTCTGTAATGACCTTGCATCCATCTTCACTGCACTGAAAAAGGAGCCTATACAATGAGTACCACCCTCGAGAAAGAGAATCCTCTCGGCACCGAACCAATTTTCAAGCTCCTGGTCCGCTTCAGTGTTCCAGCCATCGTGGGAATGATGGTCAATGCACTCTACAATATTGTTGACCGGATCTACATCGGAAACAGCCCTTCCCTCGGAGCTGACGGTATTGCCGGTATCACCATTGCCTTCCCCATCATGATCATTCTGATGTCAATGGGGGCACTGTTTGGAATCGGTGGAGCAACGCTCTTTTCCATTCGTTTAGGACAGAAAGAGAAAGGACAAGCACAAGAAGTGATGGGGAACGCCTTCTTCCTGCTTGTTGCCAGTGGGCTTACCTTCCTTGTACTCGGTCAGATCTTTCTCACTGATATACTCACCCTCTTCGGTGCCAGTGAGCAGGTACTTCCTTACGCAACCAATTACATGCGCATCATTTTCTTTGGAGCCATATTCCATGTAACCAATATGGGGATGAACAACTTCATACGTGCTGATGGAAACCCAAAGATTGCCATGCTTTCAATGTTCCTGGGTGCAGGCACCAATATAGTCCTTGATCCTATTTTCATCTATGCCTTGGATTGGGGAATGGCAGGGGCTGCCATCGCCACGGTGATCAGCCAGATGGTCTCCTTCACCTGGGTACTCTCTTACTTCTTGGGGAAGCGCAGCAGAGTGAAGCTCAAACTGAGGGCCATCCGTCCCCAGCGTCACAATACTGCTTTGATCATAAGTCTGGGGTTGCCAGGCTTCGTACTCCAGATCACCAACAGCATCCTGAACGTAATCCTCAATAAAACCCTATTGCAGTATGGAGGGGATCTTGGCATCTCAGCCATGGGAATTGTCAACAGCCTGCACACCCTGCTCATCATGCCGGTTATTGGTATCAACCAAGGAGTACAGCCTCTGATCAGTTTCAATTTTGGGGCACAGAAATATGACAGGGTAAAAGAAGCAACCAAGCTTGGCATTATCAGCGCAACCGTTGTTATCATGGTGGGATACCTTGCCACCCGGTTCTTTCCAACAGCCATGGTGGCGATGTTCAACCGTGACCCTGCACTCCTTGAGCTCGGTACAACTGCCCTGACACGGTGGTTCCTGCTAACCCCGCTGGTGGGGTTTCAGATTATTGCAGGAAACTTTTTCCAGGCTGTCGGAAAGAGCAGAATTGCACTCTTGCTCACGCTTTCAAGGCAGGGAATCTTCCTCATTCCTTCCATCCTACTCTTTGCACACTTCTTTGGATTGCAGGGAATTCTCTATTCAGCACCAGTTTCCGATTTGCTCTCGTTCTTGCTGACCTCAATCTTCTTCATCCCAGGTATCAGGGACCTTGAGAAGAATGCTCGCATCATCTAGCGGAAGCTCTGGGTCTTGGCGAATACCTCAAGCAGCGGTTGCCACCACTCTTTTCCTCCACTTACTTCCCCGATGCCTCGAATCTTTTTCAGCCGGTATCGCACAAGATGCTCAGGTGGTTTGCTGCAGAGGTTGTCAAGGTCACGAATTATGGTTTCCTTGATTAAACGAGCTGTTTCCTCAGGGCTCTTTTCCTCAATGATGTCATGGATGACCCCGAACTCTTTCAGGTGATGGCTGGTCATCTTCATGGCCTCAGCCGCTTCCTTGGCTTTCGAAGGATCACGGAGCAGGATGGAGGCAAAGCCCTCAGGGGTAATGACTGAATAGACTGCATTCTCCAACATGTAGAGCTTGTCTCCTATCCCAATTCCCAGAGCCCCTCCGCTACCACCTTCTCCGATGATAAAGCAAAGCACCGGAGTCTTGAGCGTTGAAAACACCTTCAGGTTTTGGGCAATGGCTTGCCCAATTCCCCGTTCTTCACTCCCCAAGCCAGGATATGCTCCCGGGGTATCTATGAAACAGACCACCGGACGGCCGAACTTTTCAGCTTGCTTGGCCAGACGCAATGCTTTGCGATATCCCTCAGGATTACTCATGCCATAGTTGCAAGAGACATTCTCCCTAAAATTGGCACCTTTTCTATTTCCGATAAAGGTGATCGCCCTTCCCTCTACCGTTCCGATTCCTCCGATCATGGCAGGATCGTCACCATAGGAGCGGTCCCCATGCAACTCCATGAACTGATCACAGATCATGGAAATAAAGGCCTTGGCACCGGGTCTTCCACTCTGGCGAGAGAGAAGCACACAATCCCAGGACGATTTTGCTTCAAACTTCTGATTATTGCTAAGCATGGATTCCATATGTTCTACGGTTTCCTGCAGTACTTGTTTCTTTTCATCTGCCATGGGTTATGCCCTCCTTGTGTGGGTTTCGATCAAGAAGGAAAGGGTCTCTTTCAACTTCTTTCTCTCAACGATGGAATCGATGAAACCCTTCTCAAGCTGGAACTCCGAACGCTGGAACCCTTCGGGCAGTTTCTCCCCGATGGTTCCTTCTATTACTCTAGGCCCTGCAAATCCAATAATCGCCCCGGGTTCTGCAAGAATCACATCTCCCAGCATGGCAAAGGAGGCTGTCACCCCACCGGTGGTAGGATTGGTCAAGACCAAAAAGAGCGGGGTACGGGTCTCCTCCAAGAGGGCTGCAGTACTGGCAGTCTTTGCCATCTGCATCAGGCTGAAGATTCCCTCCTGCATCCGTGCCCCTCCACTTGCAGTGAAGAGAACCACAGGATCCCCAGTGAGGGCTCCCTCGACCATTGCCTGTGTGATTTTCTCACCCACCACCGAGCCCATACTACCCCCCATGAAGGCAAAGGACATGATACCGACCACCACGGGTTTCCCCCCAATCGTACATCGGCCGATGGTAACAGCATCGCTCAGCGATGATTTCTTCTGGTTCTCTTTCAACTTCTCTTCATAGCCGGCAAGCGAGATGGGGTTCATCGACCGCATCCCGCTACTCATTTCCTTGAATGAGCCTTCGTCCGCAAACAGGGCAAGGCGTTCTGCAACGGTAAGCGGAAAATGATAATTGCAATATGGGCATATTTTGTGCTCCCCTACCTGTACATCTTTCTGGCACTGGGGGCATCGTTTCAAAACTTCGTTTGACATCTGTTACTTCTCCTGTTCACAAACCTTCTGGTAGAGGTCGGTTGTGAAGCGACCACCCCTGAACTGTTTGGAGGCGATGAGGCGTTTTTGCTCATCTAAATTGGTAGTAATCCCTTGGATGTTCACTTCCTCCAGGGCTCTGAGCATGACTGCAATACCCTGGTCCCTGTCCGGGGCCCAGATGATGATCTTCGCCACCATCGAGTCATAGTAGGGACTTAGAATGGATCCAGCCTCAAGATGGGAGTCCACTCGTACAAAGGGGCCTGACGGCAGTTGAAGAGTGGTGATTACCCCAGCAGAGAGTGCATTGATCCTGCATTCAAGCGCATATCCAGAGATACGAATATCTTTCTGTTTGAAGGGTAGCTTCTTTCCTTGTGCTATCTTGATCTGGGCTTGTACCAGATCAAGGGAGCTTACCAGCTCACTCACTGGATGCTCAACCTGCAAACGTGCATTCACTTCCATGAAGTAGTAGGCATCACGCTCAACAAGAAACTCCACGGTTCCTGCTCCGCGATAACCCAATTCCTTAAAAAGTCTCACAGAATCATGACACATCGCTTTTCTTAGACCTTCATCGAGGTTTGGGGAAGGGCTCTCTTCGAGTAGCTTCTGATGGTTTTTCTGCACTGAGCAGTCACGTTCCCCTAGGTGTACCACCCCGCCCTGCCCATCGGCCAAGAGCTGGATTTCTACATGACGAGGCTGTTCAAGGAACCGCTCCATATGCACCGAGGCATCCCCAAAAAAAGCAAGAGCCTCTTTTCGGGCCATCTGCAAGGACTGCTCCAGCTGTTCCTCTTTCCTGACGATACGCATACCGCGTCCGCCACCCCCTGCGGCGGCTTTGAGGATGATTGGATAACCGATATGTTCAGCAGTTTTCTTTGCATCAGCGAGATCAACCAGTGCTTCACTGCTCCCCGGGGTTATGGGAATTCCAGCGGCAAGGGCAGCCTGACGGGCAGCAACCTTGTTACCAAGCAGTGCAATGGTCTCACTTCTCGGACCAATGAAAACGAGACCGGCGTCCTCCACCTGCTTTGCAAAATCAGCATTCTCTGAGAGAAACCCTACACCAGGGTGGATGGCATCACAACGAAGCGCACAAGCCGTAGTAATAATGTTCCGTACATTCAGGTAACTCTTGTCAGTAGGAGCCTCTCCAATGCAAACCGCCTCGTCTGCCATGGCAACCGGCATACCCTGGGCATCGGCAGTGGAATAGACAGCAACGGTTTTAATCCCCAAGTCGCGGCAAGCCCTGATAACGCGTACTGCTATCTCTGCACGGTTTGCTACAAGCAATTTCTTGATCATAGTTTCTTGACCTTGAAAAGGGGTTGGCCAAATTCCACCAGCTGTTCAGGCTTGGCAAGGATTTCCACAATTTCACAGGAGTACTCACACTCAAGCTGGTTCATGAGTTTCATTGCTTCTATCGTGCAGAGGACCTGCCCACGTTCTACCTTACTGCCTACCTGTACATAGGGAGGGGCATCGGGTGCAGGGGTCAAGTAAAAGGTTCCTACAATCGGGCTGGTGATGATCTCCAATTCCTCTGTATTGTCGGCAGTGGCCGGCGTTGGTTTCACTTGAGTTTCCTGAACGCTTTGTTTCATCGCTTTTACAGGCTCACCTACAACAGGTCTCTTCAGTTTTAGGGAGAAGCTTGAACAGGAAATCTCAAGCTCGCTTAAGGTGCTGGAATCAAATAGGGTAAGGACCTCACTGAGGTCCATGTGTTCAATACTATCCATAGTGTTCCTCATAACAAGATGGGGATGGGATGTTGCAAAAGAACATCCAGACTAAAATTAATCATAACAATAAGGACTTATAGTGTCAATGTTGACATTATTTCTCAAATTGTAATAATGATATACCTATGGTAGTATGTACACAAGGAGGAAGCCATTGAAGCCTCCACAATCGATACACATCACCGCCCTTGGCAGTTACGCACCGACGAGGGTGGTAACCAATAACGACCTGAGTGAGATGGTCGACACGAGTGATGCGTGGATTCAAAGTCACACAGGAATCAGGGAACGACATATTGCTGATGAAGAAGAATTAACCAGCAATCTCGCCTACCGAGCTATCGATGATTTGCTTGCAGGCTACAACCTGGAAGCATCCCATATTGATGGCATCGTGTGTGCAACTGCTACCCCTGACTATCCAGGATTTCCTTCGGTTGCCTGCATGATTGCAGAACACTTCGGTATTACCGGACCAGCACTGGATGTAAGTGCCGGTTGTACAGGCTTCATCTATGCCCTGGAAGTAGCCAGAGCCATGATCGCCACCGGTTCCATGAAGAATGCACTGGTAGTAGGTGCAGAGAAACTTTCAAGCGTAGTGAACTGGAAGGACCGCAATACGTGCGTGCTTTTCGGCGACGGAGCTGGATGCGCACTGCTTGAGCCCTCTGAAGAGGGTGGAACAGGTTTTATCGACACCCTGCTCAAGGCAGAGGCTGCAGGAACCAAGGCACTGACCATTCATCCTAAGAATCATGCCATTGAAATGGATGGAAGGGCGGTCTACTCCTTTGCAGTGAGAACAATCGGGGCTACCATCCTGGCACTGGTGGAACGAAATAATTTGTCTCTGGAATCCATTGACTGGATTGTTCCCCACCAAGCAAACCGGCGGATTATCCAAGCCTGTTCCAAACGGTACGGGATTCCAGAAGAGAAGTTCTATATGAACATTGATCGCTATGCCAACACATCGGCGGCATCCATCCCACTCGCATTGCGAGAGATGGACAGAGCAGGTTTGCTCAAGAAAGGCCAAAATATCCTGCTGGTGGGATTTGGAGCCGGACTGACCTACGGAGGAACACTACTGACATGGACTCACTGATAGCACTCTACCCCGGACAGGGGTCCCAAAAACCAAAGATGGCCTTGGATCTTTATGATGCAAGCAAGCAAGTCAGGCATCTATTCACCCTTGCAAGCGAGGTAAGCGGACTCGATTTGTACCAATTGCTCGCTGATGGCAGTGAAGAGGATTTGAAACAGACCAAAGCTACCCAGCTGGCAGTAACCCTTGCCAGTCGTAGTGCATACCTGAGGCTTCGTGAGCTTGGATTCTCCTTTACTGCCCATAGCGGGTTCAGCCTTGGGGAACTTTCTGCTTATGCAGGAGGAGGTCTCCTTGATGATGAAACGCTCTTCACCCTGGTCGCAAAACGTGCTGCCTTGATGGATGAAGAAGCAAGAAAGATTGAGGAGACACAAGGGAAACTCGGAATGGCAGCTATCATTGGGCTTGATTATGCGACAGTTGAGCAAGCCTTGAGAGAGGCTCAAATACCTGGTGTTTACGCCTCGAATGACAACAGTGCTACGCAGGTGGTCATCGCTGGATTACAGGAGAGCATCAGTAAAGGCAAGGAAGTACTACAAGCAAAGGGAGCCAGGAGAGTAATCCCCCTGAGGGTCTCCGGTCCGTTCCACACCCCCTTTATGGAGGGCGCAACAGAGCCCTTCTCTGCCTTCCTAGAGACGCTCAAGTTTAAGAATCCCCACTCCTTGGTGATCTCAAGCGTGGATGGAACGGTCATTAGAAGTGCTCAGGAAGCAAAGGAGCATCTAGCAATGCAACTGGCAAAACCAGTGCGTTGGACAGAGGCAATGAAGCATCTCGCTTCCATCTCACAGGAAGAGCATGCACAGGTAGCTGAGGTCGGGTTTGGAACGGTGCTCAGTGGTCTGTGGAAAAACAGTAATGCGGCAATCCCTTGCCGGAATCTCGGCAGCGAGGATGCAATCTGGGCATACAGAAAGGAAATGGAATCATGAGTGAAAAGAAACACGCCTTGGTGACCGGAGGGTCACGGGGAATAGGAAGAACCATCATAGAGACGTTGCTTGCCGAAGGATTCGAAGTTTGGTATCTCTCCAGGAGCAAGGCAGAAGGTCTGGAGGCGAACCATATCAGTTGCGATATGGCAAACCGAGGAAGTGTTGAAGCTGCACTGGAGACTGTGGTCTCTGAGGCAAAATACATCGATGTCCTGGTCAACAATGCCGGTATCACTCGCGATGGATTGATCATGCGGATGAAAGACGAAGCATGGGATGATGTCATTGCCGTCAACCTTACCTCAGTGTTCCTTACCTGTCGAAGGATTGGTCGTTTGATGGCAACCCAGCGCCGTGGTGCCATTGTCAACATCTCCAGTGTGGTAGGTATTGTCGGCAACGGTGGCCAGACCAACTATGCAGCAAGCAAGGCTGGTATCATTGGTTTCTCCAAGAGCCTTGCCAAGGAACTTGCAGGGAGAAATGTACGGGTCAATGTAGTCGCCCCAGGCTTCATTGGGACTGCCATGACCGAGGTTCTTTCTGAGAAGTTGAAGGACCAGATCAAGAGCCAGATTCCTCTCTCAAGAATTGGGAATACGGAAGAGGTTGCCCAGAGTGTGGCGTTCCTCGCAAGCGATAAAGCATCCTACATCACCGGCCAGGTTCTCGCGGTCGATGGCGGGATGGCAATGTAAGGAGGAGAACAAGATGGAACGTGTGGTAGTAACCGGCATGGGAACTGTCAACCCACTGGGAACAGAGGTGGAACAGTTCTGGAAGCAGATACAGGCGGGATCCTGTGGCATTGACATGATCACCAAGTTTGATACAACCGACTATCCTGCCAAAATTGCTGGGGAAGTCAAGGATTTCGATCCCTCAGACCTGCTTGATCGCAAGGAACTCAGAGGCATGGCTGACTTCTCTACATTTGCCACCCATGCAGCCGTACAGGCAATGAATCAAGCAAACCTAGAGAAAGGTTCCTTTGACCCCTATAGAAGTGGTGTATATATTGGGAATGGTATTGGAGGATTCGAAGTTGCAGAGGAGAACCTTGCCAAGCTTTTTAAGAGAGGTCCCCATGCAGTAGCACCGCTTACCATCCCCAAGCTTATCATCAATGAGGCTGCAGGAAATATTGCAATTCACTTTGGCATACAAGGCCCCTGTCACACCACCGCCACTGCCTGTGCCTCCGGTACCGATGCAATCGGGGATGCATTCAACGCAATTCGTTTCGGATTGGTAGATATGGCACTGGCTGGTGGCACTGAGGCTGCCATAACACAACTCAGTGTTGCGGGGTTCTGCCGCCTGCAGGCATTGGCAACCAAGTACAATGACACACCCAAGATTGCCAGTCGACCGTTCGACAAGGAACGCGATGGGTTTGTCATAGGAGAGGGAGCTGGCATGCTCGTGCTTGAATCTTTGTCACATGCGAAAAAGCGTGGTGCAACCATTCTTGGTGAGATTGCCGGCTACGGCATAACCTGTGATGCCTTCCACCTTACTGCTCCTAATCCAGAAGGGGAAGGAGCTGCCAGAGCAATGAAACAAGCAATCGAGATGGCAGGAGCAAGTCTTGATGAGGTGGATTATATCAATGCCCATGGCACAAGCACGGCAGCAAATGACTCCATGGAAACCAAGGCGATCAAGCGTGTATTCGGGGATGCAGCGTATAAACTCAAGGTCTCATCGACCAAATCTATGACCAGTCACCTGGTGGGAGCAGCGGGAGCAGTTGAAGCTATCATCTGTCTGCTGGCCATTAGGGATCAGTACTTCCCCTGTACACTTAACCTAACTAATCCAGACAGTGAGTGTGATCTTGACTATGTACCAAATAAAGGTATGTATGGTACAATTCGCTATGCTGTCAGTAATTCTTTGGGCTTTGGTGGGCATAATGGTGTGCTTGTTTTTAAAGCCTATCAGGAAAGCTAAGGAGGAGAAATAATGCAAGAGCAGTTAGAGACGCCGGAGGAACTACTTCCTCACCGAGATCCATTTTTGTTCCTTGATGAGTTGATCGAGGCTGATGAAGAACACACCGTTGCAAAAAGGGTTTTCACCGATGACCACTTCTTTTTCAAGGGTCACTTCCCTGCTTATCCAGTGGTACCGGGAGTCATTCTTGTGGAAACCATGGCACAGTGTGGCGGGGCCGGGCTCTGTCAGACAGGGTTGCTTCCCCATGGGGCCTTCTTTGTACTAGCCTCCATTGAAAAGGCCAAATTTCGTGCTCAAGTACGCCCTGGTGATTGTGCTATCATTGATGTGCAGAACGTCAGAGTAAGCAAGATAATGCTCCGCCAGAAGGGAACCATAACTGTCAACGGGAATGTTGCTGCTGAAGCATCCTGGATGTGCATCGTCAATAGCCAGCAAGAAAGGATTTAGTTGTGATCATCACGAAAAAAGTAATGCGTAATGTCTCTCTTACCGCTCACCCCGCTGGGTGTAAGCGGTATGTTCAACAACAAATTGCCTGGGTAAAGAACCAAGCACAGAATGGGGTGGATGCACGCTATCCCAAGCCAACAGCAGAGATGCTTCCAAGACGAGTGCTTGTCATCGGTGGATCCACTGGGTATGGACTCTCCAGCCGTATCGTTGCCGCCTACACAGGAGGAGCCGACACCATCAATGTGTCCTTTGAGCGTGAACCAGCCGAGAAAAAGACAGCTACCCCCGGCTGGTACAACACCATGGCATTCGAGCAACAAGCTCAGAAAGACGGCATGAAGGCAAGCTCGGTTTTCGGTGATGCATTCAGTACGGCCATCAAGGAAGAGACCGCCCGGAAAATCAAGGAAGAACTTGGGCAGGTTGACCTGGTTATCTACAGCCTTGCAAGTCCCTTGAGAAACGATCCAGTTACTGGAGAGACCTACCGTTCAGTACTCAAACCCATAGGAAAACCATTTACCGCCCTCTCCGTAGACTTGGGTGATGATGTGGTCAAACAAGCTACCATAGACCCTGCCACTGATGAGCAGGTACAGGATACGATCAAGGTGATGGGTGGAGAGGACTGGATGCTCTGGATTGACTTTCTTCTCGCACAAAACCTTCTTGCAACAGGAGCCATGACAGTAGCTTACTCCTACATTGGCCCCAGGATCACCTACCCGGTCTACCGGGAAGGGACCATTGGAAAGGCGAAGGAACATTTGGAAAACAGTGCAAGTGCATTGACCAATAAACTCGAAGCCATCGGTGGCAAGGCATTTGTATCGGTCAACAAAGCCCTTGTCACCCGCGCAAGCGCAGTTATTCCTGTCGTACCTTTGTACATGGCACTGCTCTATCAAGTGATGAAAGAGAAACATATCCATGAGCACTGTACCCAGCAAATCTATCGCCTGTTCCACAGCCGACTGTACACCAAAGATGAGATTCCCACCGACCAGGAAGGACGACTCAGGGTTGATGATTGGGAGATGCTTGAAGAGGTCCAGAAAGAGGTGGAACGCCGGTGGGCTCTCCAAAAGGAAGGGCAACCGCTCTTGCAAGGGGACTTGGATGGGGTCATGGAGGAATATGAACACATCCATGGGTTCGGCTTCCCCGATATCGACTATCAAGCAGACATTGATCCAAGAATTGTCTGATTAGTACATGGGCAACTTCCTTTAGGAGGTTGCCTTTTCTTTCTATAAGTTTCTATTTATTTGCTTTCTTTACTTCCTATCTCGGTCCTTTATTAGAGTTCATTATATAATACCCCCCTGTTCAAATACTACACGAATACATGGTATACTCAGCCTCATCATTGCAAGTGTTTATACAGGTGTGATACATTTTTCTCATCTATGAAACTACTCAGAATGCAAACCATGCTCATACTCATTCTCTCCTTGGCACTCATTGCCACAGGATGTGCAAAGGATGCGCAGCAAAGCGCATCAGAAAAAGCAGGACCAGAGCCAACACTGAAAGTTGGAATGATGAGTGCTGTTGATGCTGCACCGTTCTACCATGCACTCGAGGCAGGGTATTACGAGGATGAAGGCGTAGATGTTGAACTGGTACTCTTTACCAACGGACAGCATCGCCAGACTGCACTGCAAACCCAGCAGGTTGATGGCGCAATGAGCGACTTGGTAGCTCTCATCACCCAGAGCACGAGCGATTTTCGCTTGATCGGTACGCTCTCGACGGACGGGGCTTTCCCTTTGCTTGCCACCGGACCTCTCACAGAGGGGACAACGGTAACGGCGGGAACGATGGAGATCAGCGTTACCAACTACCTCCTTGATGCATATCTTAAAGAGCGCTATGCAGTGGAGAAGGTGTTCATCAATGAAATTCCTGCTCGCCTGGAGGCAGTTGTCTCCGGTCAGTTGGATACAGGAATCTTCCCTGAGCCGTTTGCCAGTATTGGAGAACTCAGAAATCTGGAAAAACTCACGTTTGAGGGTATACCGAGAGAGAGCCTGAACATCATTGCTTTCACCGAGAAGGCGTTAGAGGGGAAAGAAAAACAGATAGCCGGGTTCCATAGAGCCTATGAGCGGGCAGTCAAAGATCTACAGCGTGACCCTGAGCTTGCCCGTACTGCTCTGATGAATGCAATTCCAGCCTTGCCTGAAGAGATACGCTCTACCATGGGACTTCCCACCTATCATACCCCCTCACTTCCCAGTGAATCCTTTACCGAGGAGATCATCTCATGGACTGAAGGCATTACTGGAACCGAGTATACTGTCGGGCCCGAGGACCTCTTTGATGCGAGGTTTATAAACGCCTTATGATACTCTCCCTCACCGATGCAAAGCTCGACTATCCCAAAACCACCGCCTTCCAACACTTTTCCTTGACAGTTGAAGATGGAGAAATGGTCAGCATCATCGGACGGAGTGGGTGCGGTAAAACCAGTTTGCTCTATACCATTGCTGGCCTGCTGCCTCTCTCTGGAGGGACTATGCAGAGGGCTTTTGGAAATGAGGGGGTCGCACTCATGTTCCAACAGGATCGACTCCTTCCCTGGAAACGTATCATCGACAATGTGTTGCTCGGCCTTTCCAAGGAAAAGACAGAAGAGGCTGCTACGTTTTTGCGTTCCATGGGACTGGGCACTGTGATGCATCACTATCCCCATGAACTCAGTGGCGGGATGCGGCAGCGTGTAGCGTTGGCAAGAGCATTAATTAGGAAGCCTAACATACTACTGCTTGATGAGCCCCTTGCCAGTCTTGATGAGCAGCAACGGGAGATGCTACAGAACGATATCAAGAAGTATGTAAGGGACCAAGGAATAACGCTTCTCCTTGTGACGCACAGCATTCAGGAAGCGGTATTCATGGGAAGTAGGATTGTTATGATGACTAACAAAGGAGTTTCCTACGAGCTGAAGAACCAGCTCCATGACGATCCCAACCTCCGTACCCGTGATGAGTTCTTCTCCATGCAGAAGACCTTGCGCCTCCACTTGGAGGCAACACGATGAAATACCTAAGAGGAATGGGTGTTGTATTGTTGCTCTGGTACGTAGCAGCATTTCTCATCTCGTCCCCGGTCATTCCATTCCCCCACTCTGTCTTCATCTATACTCTGGATCAATTTGTTCCCCAGGAGATGCACCTGCATCTCCTCTATTCCCTCTACAGAATACTCTTGGGATTGTTCATTGCGCTCTTCTTTGCCATTCCCACGGGGATGATCGCAGGAAGAGTGCCTGCACTTGACCGCTTGATCTCCCCGGTTCTCTATCTGCTCTATCCACTACCGAAGATTGCTTTTCTGCCTGTGTTCATGGTGTTGCTGGGTATCGGGGACCTCTCCAAGATCATCTTGATTGCCATCATTATCTATTTCCCTGCCTCCGTAACCATACGGGATGGAGTGAAAGAAATTCCGTTTGAATTCCTCCAATTGGCAGTGGCCTACCACCTGAGCAGAAAACAAGTCCTTAAGGACATTATCTGGCCTGCAATACTGCCACGTATTTTCTCTTCCCTACGAATCACACTGGGCATTTCTCTCTCTGTGTTGTTCATAAGCGAGACCTATGCAGCATCCTATGGGCTCGGGTACTCAATCATGAACTACTGGGTCATGGCCCAGTATACAGGCATGTATGCTGCAATCATGCTGCTCAGTCTTCTTGGGTTACTGCTCTACATCATTGTGGATTGGGCTGAGAGACTCTGTGTGCATCCACGGGCGAATATGTAGCAGCCTCCCAATTGAGAGGCTGCCTTACCAACCTAAAAGAACGCTTATGCAATAGTTCTATTTGAAGAAGGTTTTTCGGATCCAGCGTTGTGATTCGACGGCATTTCCTTTTGTAAGCAAATCCCTGATCTCTTCCATTACCTGATCACTCAACTTCTCCTCAATCATTCGCAGGAACTCTACACTCTCGCGTAGCGCACCCTGTCCATCTTCACGATACGGATACTGGTCCATCGAAAGCCACCCATCATACTTGGTTTCTTTCAGCCAGAAAAGCATTTCAATATATCTCGGGAAATGCACCGACCCGACAATCATATCATCATCCCAGGTTCCATAGTTGTCATTGAAATGCATGTGGAACAGCTTTCTTCCGTACTCCTGGAGAATGACAATGGACTCAGCCACATTCTCCCCTGCGACGAACGCATGACCGGTATCAATGCAGACACCCACGTTATCCAGCTTGGTCTCCTTTGCAAGCAACAGGGTATCTGAAGCTCTGGCCATGAAGCTGAAATTTCGTGGTTCTTTTGGCTTATATTCAAGTGCAAACCTGATATCTGGAGCAGCTGTTGCCACTGTTTGGATGGCATCTTTCAACCAGGCACGCTCCTGTACCAGATTGGATTGCAGTGTATAGTCGTATCCATCCTGCCCCGGCCAGATATTCAGTGTTTTGCAGTTCAGCTTCCTGGCCATTTCTACACAGTCGAATGTATAGTCCAGTGCTTGCTTGCGTATTTCACTATCCTTTGCTGCAAGACACCCTTTCCCCCATCGTTTCTGACTGAAATGATCTGGAATAATGGAAACACACTCTAGGCCATACCTATCGAGCAATTCACCAACTTCATCGACATTCTCTGGAGCAACATCCCACGTTCCTACCAGCTCGACACCTTCAACACCCTCAATTTCGGATGCCTGTTTGATCAATTCAGCTTTGGGAATCTCATCCTTGTACCCTGAAGAAAGAAACCTGTCACAGGTGTTCCCTAAGTTTCCTAGAATAATTGAATACTTACTCATGACGTGTACCTCCTTGTCATGTTCTTCTCATAACACTATCCCTAACCACCAAGTTCCCTTGGACAAGCCAGGTGGATGGTTCCAGCACCCATTTTGTTTTTATTTTTTCGAGTAGTACGTGTACTGCCTTCTCTCCGATTCGTCTTGTTGGAATTTTCACGGTTGTTAGATGGGGCTCCATCATTGCTGCCATCGGAAGGTCATCAAAACCGACAACTGAAACATCTCTTGGAATTCTATATTTCTTTTCTTTCAATGCTTTTATCACCCCAAAAGCAGCTACATCATTGTAGCAGAACAAAGCTTCTGGCAGCAAAGGCTCATTATCAAGATACGCTTTCATTGTTTGGTATGCACCATCAAAACCTGGTTCTACAGAAATGAAGGAAGCCTCATCCATCTGGAGGCGGTTATGGGCCATAGCAAGTGCAAAGCCTCGTTCACGCAGTACAATATTCCCTGATTTCATGGAACTGGTAACCATCTGTATTCTCACGTGGCCATATGATACCAGATGATCAATCACTTGATATACTGCATTAATATTTGCCATATCCACAAAATCGCAGGCAACTTGGTCAAAGAAGGTATCAATTACCACAAAGGGAACACTACATGAATGTAGAATCTCCAGGTCAGATTCATCTAATTCTGTACCTATACATACTACTCCTTTGGGGTGTCTTCTCTGAATCTCTTCTACACAACCTTGAAGCGTACTACATTGGGTCTCAAATATTTCAAACTGATATCCTTCAGCACTGACAGCTTTGTTGATACTATCGATATAGTCCATGATGAAAACGCTCTGGTCTTGATTCAACAGCAATCCATGTTTTCTGAGTCGGGCGAGTAAAATCGGGCCATTACTGGGACTACTCATTGGACGGTCCCCAGGCACTCGATAATTCATTTCTCGTGCCAAGGCAATAATCCGCATGCGCGTTTCATGACTCACACCACGATGACCATTTAACGCAAGGGAGACGGTTGTTTTTGACACTCCAGCCTTCTTGGCTATCTCTTTAATTCCCATATATACAGAAGTATCACGCGTAGGAATTCCTGTCAAATAGTTTATTAAATTTTGCTAAACTATTTTATTATTATTACAATTCTTTCATGATTTATGTGTTTTTAGCATTATTTTTCTTTTCTATGTGTTATTTTATCATTTCTTCCTAACAAGTTAATTATATTTGACTTCTCGATAATGCGGCGTTAGAATTCAAATACGTACTGTAAAGGAGGACTACAGAATGAAAAAAATTCTTGCTTTCGCGTTGATTGTTTTGCTTTTAGGACCAACTCTGTTTGCTGCAGGGCAAGCAGAGAAGAAAACAGGCTATGAGATTGTAGTAGTACCTAAGGATGCTTCAAACCCATGGTTCGTGCGAATGAAAGTTGGTGTAGATGAGTATGCCAAAGAAACCGGCTTGAATGTATATCAGAGAGGAACTGCTCAGATTGATGCAACATTACAGGCCCAGTTGGTACAAGACTTGATTGCACAGGGAGTAGATGCTATTTGTGTCGTCCCAGTAGATCTTGAGTCATTGGAACCGGTGCTTGGTCAAGCAAGGGATGCTGGGATTGTGGTAATTGCACATGAAGGTGCTGACCTCGAGAACGTTGACTATGATATTGAAGCCTTCAGCAACGCTGGATATGGCGCATTCATCATGGACAACCTTGCAGAGGCAATGGGCGGCGAAGGATTGTACACCACCATGGTTGCATCCCTTACCAATGGTTCCCACAATGAATGGGCCAATGCAGGTGTCGCACATCAGAAAGCAACATACCCCAAGATGAAGCTTCTGGAACAAGAACCCAGAGTTGAATCAAACGATAATGGTGATGTTGCTTACAATGTAGCCAAGGAGCTTTTCAAGAAGTATCCCAATCTGAAGGGAGTTATGGGGACCTCTTCATATGATGCTCCGGGTGTTGCAAGAGCCATTCAGGAATTGGGCTTGGTAGACAAGGCTTTCACGTCAGGTACCGGTATGCCTCTTGATAACGCTGAACTGCTTGAGAGCGGCGTCGTCAAGTCACTTACCCTCTGGGATCCTGCACTTGCAGGAAAAGCAATGATTTCTCTTGCTGTCAAGGTATTGGACGGCGAAGAAATCACAGAACCAGTGGATCTGGGTGTGGAAGGATACACCAACATGATGTTCAGGAAAGGCAGTAGCACTGTTCTTGAAGGTGAAGGCTGGATCGTTATCAACGCTGATAATGTCTATGACTTTGGTTTCTAAGGATTGCTTCTAAGAAGGATTGCCCTGCAGAATTCGAAATTTCGCAGGGCAATCTTCATTTAGTAGAGACATATCTGATGAACAGAACTGCACAAGAAGGGAGGAATGAGCCATGTCGGAGAGCCTACTCGAGACCGTAGGTATATACAAATCATTTGTGGGAGTGCAGGCGCTCAAGAATGTATCGTTCAGTATGCAGCCCGGAGAGATTCATTGCCTTGCCGGAGAGAACGGAAGTGGGAAATCCACACTGATCAAAGTTATCAGTGGTGTATATACACCAGATGCGGGGCATATAGAGTTTCAGGGAAAGCAATACAAGAAGATTAGCCCGATTGATGCCATCAACAACGGGATTCAGGTAATATACCAAGACTTTTCTGTTTTTCCCAATTTAACAGTCATGGAAAACCTTGCTTTCAACAATGAACTTGCGGAAGGCCGACGGCTTGTAAATTGGAAACGAATGAAAAGCATTGCGGAAGAAGCGCTCTCGAAAATCAATGTTTCAATTGACTTGGATGCCTATGTGGGGACCCTCTCTGTCGCTGAAAAACAAATGATTGCAATCAGTCGCGCATTAATGCAAGATGCGAGACTGATCATCATGGATGAACCTACCACAGCCCTTACTAAAAAAGAGGTTACCAATCTTTTCGAGATTATCACCCAGCTCAAAGCACAAGGTATAGCCACCCTCTTCGTCAGCCACAAATTGAATGAAGTGTTCGAGATATCAGAACGGTTTACCATTCTACGAAGTGGTGAAGTAGTGGCATCTGGAGCAACCTCGGATCTAGATGACAGAAAATTCTCTTTCTATATGACTGGACGCGAATTTGAGAAACGAAACTTTAAGGCTGAAAATGTTTCCAAGAATCCCATTTTTAGAGCAGAGAAAGCAGGGTTGTCTAATCATTTTTCAGATATTTCATTTTCGCTTCGCCAAGGAGAGATTATTGGTATTACCGGACTCTTGGATTCAGGACGAACAGAATTAGCCCTCTCCATGTTTGGTGTCAGGCCAATCGATAAAGGCACGTTCTTCGTGGATGAAAAACCGGTTTCCATACGGAGTCCACGAGATGCAATCAATTATGATATTGGCTATGTCCCAGAAGATCGTTTGAGTGAGGGCCTGTTCCTTTCACAAAGTATTGCAGATAACATCGTCATTTCTAAAATTGACCAACTCACTAAGAAAGCAGGGGTTCTTGACAAAGAGCAACGTTCCAAGGAGGTTGCCCGATGGGTGGAGAACCTTGCTATTGCTACACCGGATGCAAACAACGCAAGTCAGACTCTTTCAGGAGGCAACCAGCAGAGAATCGTGCTTGCAAAATGGCTTGCCTGTAATCCAAGGATTTTGGTTATGAACGGACCTACGGTTGGAGTAGATATCGGATCAAAACATGATATCCATGGTATTCTCCATGATTTGGCGAAGAACGGGATTGGCATCATCATCTTCAGTGACGACCTTCCTGAGGTGATAGAAAATTGTTCCCGTATACTGGTCATGAAGAATGGGACCATTGTTACGGAACTCTCACCAGAGAACACTGATGAGAAAATGATTTTGTCATATATGTTGTAGGGAGGCATTACGATGGATACAACACGTACGTTACTAAAAAAACTTTCTCGTCGGAATGAACCCTATATCTTTCTGGTACTTCTGGCATTGTGTTTGTTGATAGAATTCCGATCCGGACAATTTTTCTCTTCCAACAACCTTGTCGACATCGCATCTGCATTGATTGTTCCCGGTCTATTTGCAATAGGGACTTTCCTTGTAATCATCTCCGGTGGTATTGATGTTTCCTTTCCTGCTCTTGCTTCATTGAGTATGTATGCAACCACGAAGTATCTGTTGGACATCAACTATCAAGGGGGTGTTTGGGCCGCAATCTTGATGGCTCTTGTTATCGGGGCCTTGCTAGGAGCTTTTAATGGGCTGTTCATTGGATACTTCAAGCTTCCAGCTCTCATTGTAACACTCGGATCCTCGAGTGTATTCAAAGGAATAATGCAAGGTGCACTGAATTCCAAACAGTTGACCATCATTCCTTCAGGAATGCGGAACTGGGGAACTTCAGCTATCTTTACAGCCCGTAATCCAGTATCAGGACTGACCAGCCGGATGCCAGTAGCATTCATTGCCTTCGTTATTGTATTGCTCTTTGTCTTTTTCATCCTGAAGTACACCATGTTTGGTCGTGGAATCTATGCAATCGGAGGAAGCGAAGTCAGTGCACACAGAGCAGGTTTCAACGTGGTACGGACCAAGGTTGTCATGTATATAATGGTAGGGATGATTGCAAGTCTTGCTGGCGTTATTAGGGCTTGCATGATGCAACAAGCTCATCCAACCAATATGCTCGGTATGGAAATGAATATTATCGCCGGTGTCGTCTTGGGTGGGACAGCAATTACAGGAGGACGCGGTACACTACTTGGATGTATGCTTGGAACGCTGCTTATCGTGATTGTAGAAAATTCCATGATTCTGTTGGGAATCCCAACTTCATACAGGAGCGTTTTCACTGGTGCTATGATTATCATTGGAACCGGCATAAGTGCATATCAGGTTATGCACATGAATAAGACGCATAGTAAAAGAACAAAGAGCAAGGAGGCTGCATGATGACCAAGGATACAATACAGCCATTGCAACGTTTCCAGCACATGTACCGCAATGATCGACATCTTTGGCGTTTGGTCTTGATGATTGTCCTCTGGTTGTTGTTCATGGCAATTACTCGTTTCAGCAAGTTTTATTCCATGATTAATTTCCAGACGATGGCCGCACAGTTCCCAGAGTTCGGTATTATGAGCCTGGGAGTTATGCTATGCATGATCACCGGAGGCATTGACTTATCTGTTGTAGGGACAGCAAACCTTACTTCCATCCTTATGGGATTCTTGCTCCTTCGGCTTACTGATGCTGCTGGAGGGCTTCCGGCTTTTGCCATTCCCTTGGTATTTCTCCTGGCAATTCTTATAGGAGGATCCTTGGGTCTCTTTAACGGATTACTTGTTTCAAAATTCCATATACCTCCCATACTGGCCACAATGGGCTCGGGTGAATTGTTTACCGGTATATGCCTAGCAATGACGAACGGGAATGCGGTAAGCAAGTTTTCTCGCACGTATGCAAAGACCATAAACAACCGTCTTTTCGACCTGATACCCGTGCAATTAATTATTTTCATTGTGATGGCAGCCCTTATCTGGTTTCTTATTTCTAAGACAGTTTTTGGGACAAAGATCTACATGCTGGGGACCAATGAGAATGTAGCAAAATTCAGTGGTTTGAATATTGACAGTCTGTATCTGAAAACCTATATGCTTTCAGGAATTTGTGCAGCCCTTGGCGGGATGATAATGCTTGCCAATTACAACTCTGCCAGAGCCGATTACGGAACGGTCTATACACTGCAATGTGTCTTGATTGTTGTATTGGGAGGGGTAAATCCTTCTGGTGGCCGAGGACGGATCAGCGGTGTTGTATTAGCAATTATACTGCTGCGCCTTCTTGAAACGGGTCTCAACCGATTCCCAAGAATCAGCAGCTACTATATTTCCCTCATCTGGGGAGGTGTTCTCATTCTGGTCATGGTTATGAATTACTTTACCGAACATAAGAAAGTGGTCTTCCAAGAGCCTACACACCCAACCCTACAAAAGGAAACTACGGAATGAAACGTATTAGAGTCATGCTGGTCGGTGAATCATGGTTCTCTGAAAGTTCTCATTTTAAAGGCTTTGACCATTTCAGCTCAGGGTACTATGAAACAGGACAAGAACACATGAGGAAAGCTCTGGAAGCAGATGGAGAGATTGAATACATGCATCTCCCAGGTCATCTTGCTGGAGAGTCATTTCCTACCAGCATGGAGGAATTATCCAAATATGATGTTGTCATTCTTAGTGACATTGGTGCAAATTCACTCTTATTGAGTCAAGGTGTGTTTGTTGAAGGGAAAACTTCGGTCAATCGCCTTCAGCTGATTCGAGAATGGGTACAAAATGGTGGTGCACTCTGTATGTGTGGAGGATACCTGTCTTTCGCCGGTATCCAAGCTTCTGCCAAGTACTTTAGAACACCGATTGAAGAGGTGCTTCCTGTAGATATTTATACATTTGATGACCGTATTGAGACACCTGAAGGGACAACCATACAGGTCCTTGACCCTGTACATCCAATTATTAAGAACATACCAAAGCAGTGGCCAATCCTCTTGGGGTATCAAGAAGCACCATTGAAAAAGGATGCTCATCTTATCCTAGAAACAGGCTATGGGCATCCTCTTCTTGCTACGATGGAATATGGGAAAGGGCGATCATTGGTTTGGATGTCTGATATCGGGCCACATTGGTGTCCAAAAAAGTTTGTCGAGTGGGAAGGCTATCGGCTGATGTGGCAGAATGCTATGCATTGGCTTGCAAAGCGATGATATTGCCACCCACCCTATGGAGTAATTTTACCAGTTATCTTCTCCTCTTATTTTGTTTAAGAAGCTCAGTATCATGCAATCCACTACTCATTTCACAGCACTTCTCCATGAGTAGCTGCTTCACGTTTGCTTTTACATTCCCCCCGGAGTAATCGGTACGGAAAACCAGCTATATGCGTAATCTCTCAGCAATACAAAGGTAATAAGTACACACTCATCCTCAGGTAAAATGATGGAGTCCCGTTTCGTTGTTTCGCTTTTTAGGAGAAACTTGAGATTTATTTCCAAATACTCTTGTCTCTTTGCATGCCCTTGCGTATTGTTACCAATGAAAATTAATAAAGACTTATTAGTTAAGGATGCAACTAAATGGAAGACAATACATTGAAGGAGCAATTGATACAAGCATTGCTGCGGTTCAAGAGACTGAGTATGACATTCCCCCCTGAGTATCATGTGAATGTCGGAGAATTCTTTGTGATGAAGAAACTGGAAAAAAACAACTTGTGCTCTGAGAGCCCGGTAAATGTCTCGGATATCCATAGCAACCTGCACGTGACCAAGCCTGCCGTCTCCCAAATGTTGAATTCCTTGGAGAAAAAGGGATATGTAAGCCGAGCGATTGACAAGACCGACAGGCGGCGGATTTCCGTCACATTGACTGCGGAAGGGATGAAGGTATTGAAGGCAATGACACAGTATATGGACCAAACGCTCGGGACGACCGTTATGCGGTTTGGAGAAGAAAATACTCGCCAGCTTATTTCACTTTTCACCTTACTTGCAGATATTTCAGAAGATGTGCAAGCAGAAGCCATGGCTGCATACAGGAAGGGAGTAAACCCAATTGACTAAATTAGCAAAATATTTGAAGCCATTCTCCGTTGGCTTGATACTGACTATTCTGTTATTGGTAGTCCAGGTGGTAAGTACCCTGAGTCTACCCAATTACATGTCGGATATCGTGAATGTCGGGATTCAGCAGAACGGAATCACCCATGCAGCCCCCGAAGCCATCAGTGAAACCGGTATGCAGCTGATAACCACGTTTATGGATGAATCGGAGAAGCAAACATTTACCCAAAGCTATACACGCAAAGCCGTAACAGATGTGAATAAATCGGGAGTCAGCTACCAGACGCTGTATCCGAAGGCAACAGGTGCTCTGTATGTCAAGCAAGCAGGAAGCGCAAAAAATCAGCAGCAGCTTGACCAGATATTTGGGGCGGCAGCCATGACCATGGCGACTCTGCTGCAGGACATGGGTACTGCCGATGCATCTGCCATAAGTACGCAACAGATGGACAGTACAACGCTCTATCAAGTGGCGAAAATGGTGGATTCCGTACCGCAATCGGCCATTTCCGAAGTTCATGCCAACGTACTTGAGAAGGATCCATCGTTTCTTAAGCAAAGCGGTATTGTGCTTTCCAAAATCTTTTTGGCTGAAATCGGTGTTGATGTGATGGAGACACAGACATCCTACATCCTAAGAATTGGGATGATCATGCTGGTAATCACGCTATTGGGGGGTATTGCCACCATCTTGGTGAGCTTCCTGTCCTCAAGGATATCCAGCGCAGTGGCACGAGACCTTAGAAAGGATGTCTTCGAACGAATCGAAAACTTCACCAATGCTGAATTTGACCGATTTTCTACCGCTTCCTTGATTACTCGTTGTACGAACGATGTCATGCAAATCCAACGGTTTCTCACAATGGGCATCAGAATGATCGCCTACGCCCCGATCATGGGACTGGGCAGCGTGCTAATGGCCATTGACAAGTCCGTATCGATGAGTTGGATCATCGCAGTAGCCTGTCTGGTCCTCATTGGTTTGATCATGGTGCTGATGGCCATCGTCATGCCCAAGTTCAAGGTCATCCAGACGTTGGTCGATCGATTGAACCTGGTTTCCCGAGAAAACCTGAGCGGGTTGATGGTCATCAGGGCATTCGGTACCCAAGCATATGAGAAACAACGGTTTGCACTTGCCAATGATGATCTGACCAAAACCAATTTGTTTGTGAACCGGGTCATGTCGTTGATGATGCCATTGATGACATTGGTCATGAATGGGGTAACTTTAACCATTGTGTGGGTTGGTGCCCACCAAATTGCCAATTCCGTCTTGCAGGTCGGGGATATGATGGCATTCATGCAATATGCCCTACAGATTATCATGGCATTCTTGATGCTTTCCTTCATGTTCGTCATGGCTCCCCGTGCAGCGGTGTCCGCAGGCCGTATCGCCGAAGTTCTAGAGACCGGGATTGCCATCAAGGACCCTGAGCATCCCGAACCGTTCAAGGAAGAAAGGAAGGGGTATGTGGAATTCAATCATGTGAATTTCCGGTATCACAATGCAGAGGAAGATGTGCTCTCCGATATCACCTTTACTGCAAAGCCAGGGGAGATGACTGCGATTATAGGTTCAACGGGTTCAGGAAAATCCACAATAGCAAATATGATTCTTCGTTTCTATGATGTCACTGCAGGTGAGATTCTGGTCGACGGTGTTGATGTCAGGCAGGTAAGGCAACAGGAGCTGCGTGAGAAAATCGGGTACATCCCGCAAAAAGGGATGTTGTTCTCCGGAACCATTGCCTCAAACCTGCGCTACGGAAAGGAAGATGCCACAGACGCGGAGGTCGAGGATGCTGCTAGGGTGGCACAAGCCATTGATTTCATTGATGAGAAACCTGATCGGTTCGATACGCCGATTTCCCAAGGTGGTTCGAATGTCTCGGGAGGACAAAAACAACGTTTGTCAATTGCCCGTGCATTGATCAAGAAACCAGAGATTTTCGTGTTCGACGACAGCTTCTCCGCTTTGGACTACAAAACGGATGTGATGCTGCGAAAAGCATTGAATGAATCCACTGGAGACAGTACGGTCATCATCATTGCACAACGGGTAAGCACAATCAAACATGCCCAGCAGATTATCGTGTTGGATAAGGGAAGAATCGTCGGAAAGGGAACACACGAGGAATTGCTGAAAACCTGTACACCCTATTATGAGATTGCGTCTTCGCAACTCTCCCAGGAGGAATTGGCATGAAAGAAACTACTACAAAGAAAAGCATGCCGCAACGAAACCCAACGAGGCCAAGAGGCGGTCATGGGATGATGATGCAGGGGGAGAAAGCGAAAGATTTCTCCGGATCCATGGCAAAATTGATTGCATATTTGGGAGCTTATAAATGGGCTATTCTCTTCGTATGGGTTCTGGCCATTATCTCTACCATATTCACCATCTTAGGACCGAAATTTCTGGGGATGGCAACCGATGAACTGTTTTCCGGCATTATGGCCAAACTTGCAGGAAGCGGAGATGTGAATTTTGGAAGGATCTCTCAGATCATTATCTTTCTGATCGGCTTGTATATCGTCAGCGCATTGTTTTCCTACTTGCAACGGTATGTGATGGCAGGAGTGTCAGCCAAACTTACCTTCAGATTGCGCAAGGATATCAACGAAAAAATACATGCGCTTCCGTTCTCCTATTATGATAAGACTACTCATGGGGAGGTGCTGAGTAGGATTACCAACGATGTCGATACAATCAACCAGACGCTGAATCAGAGCATGACCGAAATCATCACCTCTGTGACAACTTTGCTCGGTATCATTGTGATGATGCTCACCATCAGTTGGCAACTCACCTTGATTGCCTTGTGCATCCTCCCCCTTTCCTTGCTGGTGGTCATGGTGATCATCAAGAAATCTCAGAAACATTTCATGAATCAGCAGAACTTTCTGGGAAACGTCAACGGACATGTAGAGGAAATGATCTCCAGCCATGTAGTCGTTAAGTCCTTCAATGGGGAAGAGAAGTCGATGAAGACATTCAATACTTTGAATGACAACCTGTACAAATCGGCATGGAAGGCTAACTTTCTTTCCGGCCTGATGAGGCCCATCATCACCTTTATCGGCAATTTCGCCTATGTAGCCATCTGTATATTCGGTGGATATATGACAATCAAAGGGACTATGACTGTCGGTGGCATCCAGGCATTCATCCAATATGTCAGGACATTCACCCAACCTATTACCCAAATTGCCAACATTTCCAATGTGCTGCAGCTCACCGCTGCTGCAACAGAACGGGTGTTTGAATTTCTGGGAGAAACGGAAGAAGCCGCTGACGCTCCTGATGCATTGACGGTGCAGCGTGATTCTAATCTTGCTCCTTCGCCGAACAGCGTAAAGGTGGAAGGGACAGTAAAATTCAACGATGTTTCCTTTGGCTATGATCCAGAGAAGCTCGTCATCCACGATTTCAATGCAACGGTCAAACCAGGGCAGAAGATTGCCATTGTCGGTCCTACCGGTGCCGGGAAGACAACCATCGTGAAGCTGCTGATGCGGTTCTATGATGTGAACAAGGGATCAATCACGATTGACGGGAATTCCATACAACTGTTCAAACGTAATGAGCTACGCTCGTTGTTCGGTATGGTGTTGCAGGATACCTGGCTGTTCAACGGTACCATTGCAGACAATATACGGTATGGAAAACTGGACGCCACAGATGAGGAAGTCAAAAAGGCTGCGCAGACTGCACAAGTGGATCATTTTGTTCACACACTTCCAGAGGGGTATCATATGGTCCTCAACGAGGAGGCGGATAATATTTCTCAGGGACAGAAACAGCTGCTTACTATTGCCCGTGCCATTCTCGCTGATCCTGAGATTCTCATTCTTGATGAAGCGACCAGCAGTGTCGATACCCGAACGGAGATCTTGATCCAGAAGGCTATGGACAACATGATGAAAGGACGGACGAGCTTTATCATCGCCCACCGGTTGTCTACCATCCGCAATGCCGATCTGATTCTGGTGATGCAAGATGGTGACATTGTTGAGCAAGGCACGCATGATGAATTGATCAAACACAAGGGTGCGTATGCAGCCTTGTACAACAGCCAGTTTGAATTAGCTGTCTGATAGGTGTTTGGCAAGGTCTTTTGTGCGAAGTACCTTGCCAAGCTTGCTTCAACTCCCCTCTTGTTGCTATGGGTTTAAGCTGCCTGGGAAACACTGTGATTTCTTTTATCTCATAGCTCGTCTTCACGAGAAGGGCAACCAGATTATGTTCTGAACACAGAAGAAAAATATGCAGCTATGCTCCTACAAGAATGGGAATCTGGATCTCAGTAATAAATCTACTACTATCACGCTCTACAAACTGATCGAGAATATTGAAATTGACCTCCCAATCAGCAAGGCGATACTCCCCTTTCCCTTTCCTGATCCGTTCTATTGCTGTCCCTATTGTCTCGTACGAACCCTGATGATAGCCACAAAGGAAAGCTCCTCCTTTGATGACTGACACATCATGAAGTGAAGGAAGCTCTGTCTCATCAGGTATGTATTCAAAGAGGTATGCACCAAACTGTTTCGTGTTTTCCCGATAAAACACCAGTGTTGGATGGAAATAGAATACATCAGATCCGTAAAGTATCTCCTCTGAACCGATGTCTAGATAGTACCGGTCAGGGAATGTCTTCACCTGTACCTCCTGCAGACTCACCTGAGGAAGCTGCACCTTGATAAACTCAATTTTTCGCTGGATTGCAGAATCGATGGAAATAAGTTCTTGCCAACGTTGCTTGAGAAGAGCCGACTGCCCTTGCAAGCGTTCGATGGTGTGATCAAGGGTTCTGCTATCCAAATACTCCCGGATTTGCTCCAAAGAGTACCCTAACCGCTTCAAATACCGAATAGAAGCAACCTGGTAGACCTGGTCAAACTTGTAGAGCCGATAGCCGTTGGCATGATTCCTGTGGGAAGGTATCAACAGGCCAATCTTGTCATAGTACCGTAGTGTCTGCACATCGATGGCAAACAAATCCGCCAATTCCCCGATGGTGAAAAAGTCTTTCATGAAGCAATATTAGCGCTTGTCTCGCTCATACGGAACCCCCAGTGCAGAGGGATCCTGACTCTTTCCAATTGAAAAGAGCAGTACCAGAATTGTCACTAAGTAAGGGAACATAGCAAACGCCTGGGAAGGTATCAAAGAGCCCATTGTTTGGAGTCGAATCTGTAGGGCTTCAGCTGAACCTATAACCAATGCAGCGGCAAGAACTCCAAGAGGATTCCGCCGCCCAAGAATGACCGTGACCAAGGCAATATAGCCCTTTCCACTGGTGAGATTCTCCATAAAGAACCCAAGCTTCACCGTTGAGAGATATGCTCCACCCAGTCCACCGAGCACTCCATTGATGCATGCAGCACTGTAACGAACCATATTGACCCTAATTCCTGCAGTATCCGCGGCTCGTGGATTCTCTCCAACTGCCTTGAGGATGACCCCCCACTCCGTCTTATAAAACAGCACAAACAGCAGTATCACACACAGGAACAGCAGATACACGAAAGAATCTTGGTAAAACAATGCAGGACCAATGATGGGAATTCTGTTGAGCAAAGGAAGCTTTACACGACTGATAATCTCGATGGAAGGAAGTGTAGTAGTCTTGCCAAACTGGATCAGGAACAAGAAGCTGGTCAACCCAAGAAACAAGAAATTCAGGGCAAGTCCTGCAATTGTTTGGTCAGCCTTGTAGTGGATGCTCAACACCGCATGAATCATGCTGGCGGCCACACCACCGGCAATACCGGCAAGCAGACCAAGTACAACACTGGAAGTCTGAAACATCGCCCAGAAGCTGAAATATGCACCACTGAGCATAATTGCTTCCACTCCAATATTGCTTATTCCAGCACGTTCACTTACTGTCTCTCCCAATCCAGCAAGTGCTATAGGAGTTGCCATACGGATAGTTGCTGCAAGAAAGGTTGTTACCAACGTAAGCGTTACAGGATTCATCCTACACCTCCCTGTAGCCAAAGAACTGCTTCCGTGCCAGAATCATAATGACCAACAACCCCATGATGATACTGGCGATGGAAGTCGGAACCCCACTGCTGCGTTGCATTGCCATCGATCCAACCTGCAATGCTGCGATACCCAGTGAGCTGAGAATAATCCAGAAGGGGTGATTCTTACCCAGGAGAGAGACCACGATAGCCAAGTACCCATAGCTTGGGCTGATTCCTTCGATCAAGCGGTGATGCAAGCCTGCAATCTCACTCACCCCCGCCAAACCGGCAAGTCCACCACTGAGCAATGCAGAAAGCACCATGTGGCTTTTCACAGAAATACCGCTGCACATACTAGCCCGTTTATTAAGGCCCACAGCCCGCATACAGAACCCCGTTGAAGACCTAAACATCAGTAAGTAGACCAAAACGGCGCAAATCAGGGCAAGAAGAAATCCTGCATGCAGGCGCGTAGGCAAAAGCAACATAGGAAAATACGAAGCAGGAGGCAGTATCGGTGACATCGGATAGGGATAGGAGGGATCCTTCAAACTGGTCCTCACCAGTATCCCCACCAAGTTGATTGCAATGTAATTCAGCATAATGGTGTTGATAATCTCAGAAAGACCAAACTTGGCCTTGAGAATACCAGGGATGACCGACCAAACCCCTCCAGCGAGAAACCCTACCAGTATCGCAAAGAAAATCATCAGTATTGGCGGCAAGGAGGGAAAAGTCATCCCCAACCAAGTAATTGCAATAGCGCCAAGGTAAATCTGCCCCTCTGCACCAATATTGATGAACCCAGTACGAAACCCGATGGAAACACCCAGGGCAGCAAGCATCAGGGGGGTTGCGCGTACCAAGACTTCCCCGATCGAATACGTTGATCCCACGATACCCCGTATGAAACTAGAGAGAGATGAAGGAATACTACTACCCACCATGGCGATTAGAAGGAGAGAAACGCCCAGTACGATACACGTCACTACGGTGAGCGAAAGAGCATTGGAAACAGACCGTTTCATGCATTCCTCCTTGCAGGGGATCCTGCCATCAATAGTCCAAGATAGGTCAAATCAACATCTCCTTCTCTCTCGATTACATCAACAATGGTTCCACGATACATCACGGCAATGTTGTCACTCAAATCCAAGATTTCCTCTAGGTCGGAAGAGATCAGAATGACAGATGAACCTTGGCTTCTGAGTTCCAAAAGGGTTTTATGGACATCCTCAGTCGAACCTACGTCCAAACCTCGTGTAGGCTGGCAGGCAATGACTACCTTCACATTTCCAGCCAGTTCACGGGCAAGAATCAACTTCTGTTGGTTTCCTCCCGAGAGATAGCGCACGGGATGCTCCAGCGACCCACTCTTGATCGCATACTTCTTTACTGCCTGTTCAGTCAACTCACGTAGCTTCTTTCGAGCAATGAAGTGGTGGTGATTGCACTCCTGTCCACGATAGCGGGTAAGCAGAAGGTTTTCCTGCATATCCATATCTAACACTAGGCTATCGAGCAAGCGGTCATCGGAAATGTACCCAAACCCTAACGCCCTGCGTTGTTTTACCCCCAGGTGTTCCAGGTTCTTACCATCCAAGGTCAAGGAGCCTTCCTTTATCTTTCGTATTCCCAATAGCAACTCAGCAAAGGCTTTTTGTCCGTTACCATCGACACCGGCAATCCCGATAATCCTTCCAGGGGGAACTTCCAAGGAGATGGGGCCTACGGATTCCTGAGCATCCTGTATAGCTGTAATACTCAATCCTTCTCGGTCAAAGGTACAAGGCAACTTTGCTCGTATCATCCGATTGAGTCTTCTTCCCACCATCAGCTGGGAGAGTTCTGCTTCATTCGTCTCTTTTGTCTTGACGTCCCCTACCTTCAAGCCTCCCCTCAGGACTGTTATCCGGTCAGTGAGTGAGAGAACCTCAGCAATATGGTGCGTAATGATGATGACAGAGTGTCCTTCTGCTCTCAACCTTTTAAGGATGTCAAACAGGCTCTCCACCTCTTGCGGTGTGAGCACAGCTGTTGGTTCATCAAGTATGAGCAACTGTGCTTCTCGGTAGAGGACCTTGATGATCTCCACCCGCTGTTGCTGTCCTACTGAGAGTGAGCTCACCAGCGCCGTGGGATCAACGGCAAGGTTATAGCGCTCACTCAGCAAACGGATTTCCTCATCGACCTGCTTGCGTTTGACAAACGGGTACCCTGGGCTTTTCAACCCGAGGGTGATGTTCTCACTGACTGTCAGGGTGGGAACCAACGTAAAATGTTGATGTACCATTCCAATCTTATGGTTGATGGCATCCTTCGGACTTTTTATCTGGACGAGAACTCCATCCAACGTGATAGAACCACCATCTGCTTGATAAATCCCGTAGAGAATGTTCATCAAGGTGGTCTTTCCTGCCCCATTCTCACCAAGCAAGGCATGAATCTCCCCATGGTCAACATACAAGTTAACCTTGGAATTGGCGCTCTTGCCAAAGAATGCCTTGTCAATGTCAATCATTTCCAGAAACGCCATGCCATCTCCTCATACAACTAAGCATGCTCCCCGTTTATAGGGAGCACGACATTTTTTATATTACTTGGTTCGCGTCTCGATTAAGGGAACGGTAAGGCTCCCATCAAGAATCTGCTGTCTGGTTGAGGCAACCATGTCCTTGACGTCCTGTGGAATCTTGTCCTCAAAACTGTTGTACCCTGAGATATCCACAACCCCATCCTGCATACCAAGGTTGAATACCCCACCCTCATAGGTATCGGTACTTACCTTCTCAACTGCAGTCAGGACCAGGGCAGGTACACTGTAAATGGTAGAAGCCATTACGGTATCAGGGGCGATGGAGTTCTGGTCGTAGGAGTCACCGGTTGCAAGCAACCCGCGCTCCTCAGCGGCCTTAATCACTCCGGTTCCTGCCTGGTTCGCACAGTGGGAGAGAACGTCTGCTCCTTGGTCAGCCATGGAGAGCGCTGCCTCCTTTCCTAGTGCCACGTCAGTGAAACTGCTTACATAGGCTTCCAATACCCTGATTGATGGATTCACTGCCTTGGCGCCAATCTTGTATGCCTCCAGTACCTTAACGATGGAAGGCTGTTCGAATCCGCCAACAATGCCGATGGTTCCACTCTCTGACATGGAAGCTGCGAGCATACCCATCAAATATCCGGCCTCTTCACAGGCCATTACATAGCTGGCTGCATTGTCGCTGTAAACATTGGATTCAATTGCCATGAACTTGGTATTGGGGAACTGGGAAGAAATCCTGACAGCTGGTTCACCAAATTGGAAACCGTGTCCGATCACCAAGTCATACCCTTGAGCTGCATAGTCTCGGAACGCTGCCTCTCCATCAGCAATTCCCACATTCTCTGAATATGCAGTCTGGAGATTGTACTTCTCCTCTGCCTCTTTTAAACCGGCAAAGGCTACTGCATTCCATCCTTGGTCGTTGGCCGGCCCAGAAAGCAACAGCGCAACCTTCATCTTTCCCTCTGCTTCATCCTTCTCTGCTGAGCCACCAGCAAACAAGAGCGATGTTCCGAGTACCAGAATCAAACAAGTTACCATCAATGTCTTTTTCATGTTCGTTACTCCTCTAAAGGGTTTCCCCTGTGAATGCCAACTTACCTAAAAATCTCGGGAAATAGAGAGCGCAGCCTCTCATCGCAAGCTTGTTCTGCCTGGGTTGCCAGACGGACTTCATCAATGCCTGTCAGCTCTCCGTCCTTGAATTTGATCTCACCACCGACCATGGTCATTGCAACCTCCCCGGTATACCCGACACGGGCAAGAAGATTAAGCGGATCATGCAAGGTTCCAGCAAGTGGAAGCGTATTTACGTCAATGGCAAAAAGATCGGCTGCCTTTCCAACCTCGAGGGAACCGATATCATCCCTGCCTAGCATCTTGGCACCACCAGCTGTAGCCATTTTGAGCATCTCATAGGCTGAAGGGGCTCCTCCTCGGCTCTTGCTATGGTAAGACTGAGCCAAGTAAGCCATGCGCAAGGAATCGAGCAGGTTGGAACTATCATTGGTAGCAGAACCATCACAACCAAGCGAAACGTTCATCCCTGCCTTCGTCATCGCTGGGATATCGATGATGGGAAAGCCTCCCAGAACGGCAGGGGCCGGACAGTGGGAAAGTCCGGTTCCCGTCTGTGCCATTACATTGTATTCATCCTTCTGGAGTTCCCATCCATGCGCAAACCAGACATCCTCCCCAACAAACCCAATCTCTTCTGCCCAGGCAAGCGTTCTCTTGCCGTAGCGTTCCACCATAATGGAGTTCTCCCCCTCGCCGAGGTGGGTGTGGAGCCTGAGGCCATGCTTCCTTGCAAATGCCAATGACTCCTCGAACGTTTCCTGATAGCTGTTAATCGGTTGGCAGGGAGCGACCACAATCTGGCTCATGCTGTTGGGATTTGGGTCATGATACGCTTTCATCAAACGTTCACAATCAAGCAGGAACTCATCGGTGGTCTCCAACATCTCCTCAGGGATGGTACTTCCCTTCTCCCTCTCCAAGGTATTGCAACCTCTGCCTGCATGGTACCTGATACCCAACAGGGATGCAGCTTCCACCTGGCGGTCCACCGCTTCCTTTCCGGTTTTCTTGGTATAGCAGTACTGGTGGTCGAACGCAGTGGTACAACCATGTTTGAGGAGGTCTGCCATGGCAACAAGAGAGGAGTAGTAGATACCTTCGCTGTCAATCTGGGAAAAAATAGGATAAATCTTGTCGAGCCAGTCGACAACAAGAAGATTCGGATAATCGATGGTTATCAGATTCCGTACAAACGTCTGGAAAAAGTGATGGTGCGTATTCACCAATCCTGGATACACAATGTAGTTACTTGCATCGATGACCTGAGCATCACCACGAGGAAGATTCTTTCCAATCTTAGCAATTTGGTATCCGTCAATCAGGAGATCACAATCGGAGTAAACAGTATCAGATCCATCGCAACTCACGAGAGAACGTATATTTGTAAGAAGTTTCTGGTTACCCATCACCTACCACCTTACTGACTTGATGACTGCACGATAAACCCTATAGTTACTATAGGGTCAAGAAAAAACAGAAACTTTTCCTAGTTCTTTATCTATGATACATCCATCATGTACTATGAGTACAATTACCTTGGTTGCTATTGCAAACGACTGCACTAAACAGCACTGTTGCTTTATCTTTTATGACAACTGTAAAGCCGCAGGAACCAAGAATTTACGATTAAAGGTAATAAAAAGCACCTTTGAACACCCATAGGGATTCCATGCTCAATAATCCAAAACCAATAATAAGTATGAAATGTAATGACATATATTGACTTATTCATTACATATAGTTATTGTATTGCTAGAGAGGAGAAGCGTATGGGACACCAGACTGTAAATATAAATTTTCGCATGGATGCAGAGTTGAAAAGCAACTTGGAGAAAGCCTGCCAAGAACTTGGCTTGACCCCTACTGCGGCTTTCACCATTTTTGCTACCAAAGTGGCAAGGGAGAGACGTATCCCTTTTGAGGTTGCTGTCGATCCATTCTACAGCGAGCGAAACATGGCGAGGCTCAGGAAATCGATTGCCCAGATGGAATCGACCGGCGGCACAATCCACGAGGTGGATGTTAGTGATTAAGGCTTGGTCAGACGATGCTTGGGAGGATTTTGAGTACTGGACACAGCAGGATAAGAAAACCTTAAAGCGAATCTTGTCACTTCTCTGAGATATCGACAGGAATGGGTACAAAGGAATCGGTAAACCGGAGCGGTTATCTGGGAACCTTGCACCGTATTGGAGCCGAAGGATTGATGATTGCAACCGCTTGGTTTACCGTATCGATGGGAATGTCATTCGCATCGTTCAATGTGGATCGCATTATCGGGATAGATGAAGGGTGGGCACCCTATCAGCAAAGCCAAGTAGGAATTGTCTCGTTATTCATAAAAGATGCTTTGCAAAGAATGAAAGGTATCAATACCCCAGGGCAAGCCCTGTACTCAGGAGGCGTTGCCTCCTTTTCCGCCCCAAGGGACGGGGTATCTCACCTTGCTTTCCCGGCACTCGCTCGGGAGAGGAACCATCATGCTGATTCCTTTCCTCTCGCTCCGTTGGGGAATAAACACTATCTTTAATTCTTTATCCGTAATGCAAAAGTCATATGCTATACGTACAGATACCTTGGCTGCTATTGCAACTCTGCCATTTCATCTTCACTCAGTCTCCTGATATCCAATCCCTGTCCCAGATACCAGAGCTTTGCACTCTCCTCGAACTCCTCGGCAGCGAATACTGCTTCCTGAAGTGTCTTGCCGGTGGTAATGAGCCCATGATTCTGCATGAGATAGGTGGAGAACCCAGGTTTCTTACGGATATCCTCTGCAATAAGGGGAGAACCTGGTTTTCGGTATGGGAGAATCCCCACCTTGTTCACCTTCATGATGAAATAGGGAGTGAAAGGGGTAAAGGGACTGCCATCCCTCAAGTCCTTGGTGCTCGCAAGCAACGTTGCATAGGTGGAGTGCAGGTGAACTACGGCTCGAATCTCAGGGTGAGAAGCATAACAAGCTAGATGGAACGGAACCTCCTTGGTAGGCGCCTTTCCCCCAAGCAACGTTCCATCCTCCTTGAAGTGGGACACCTCTGCCTCGCTCAACATACCAAAGGAAGAACCGGTTGGAGTGGCAAGGTAGGTACCATCAGAAAGCTTTACCGAGATATTTCCTGCACTTCCCACGACAAATCCTCGTTGGTAAAGGCTTGTCGCGAAGGTAACCAGTTCTCGTTTCATCTCAATTTCATCCATTGATAGACTCCTGTGCTTTCTCCAAGAAAGAAACTGAACCAAAGTTACCGCTCTTCAATACCAGTTGGTATCTCCTGTCCAAGGACTGTACCCAAGAGACTCCCGGGTCGATCTGCTCTCCGATTAGGTAGGCATCCACCCCCAAGGTAGAGGCGACCACCCCGCTGGTCTCTCCGCCTCCTACAATGAAGGTTTCAACCCCTTCTCGTGCAAGGATAGCTGTCATCTTTCCAAATACCTGCTCAATAATTCCTGCTAAGTCCACTCCCTTGAACCGTTCTCGATTATGCTGCAGATCCTCTGGTGAGCGTGTCGCAAAGACCATGGGAGCAAGTGTGCTTCCCTGGTGGGCAAGTACCCACCGGGCAAGTGTCTCTGGATAGGAAGGGTCATCCACACAGGCTTGTTCATCAATACTGAGACTCTCGGCCTTCTCCTGATAATAGGCAACCTGCTTCTGCATCATTGCAGAACAAGAACCTGCAATAACCACTGCTTTCGTCTTCCTAGGCAGGAACGCAGGCATAGCCGTGCCTTTCTTTCCAAGGGACTCAGCCCAAACTGCGGCAATACCTTGGGCTAGACCAGAGCCACCGGTGACAAGAAGCATGTCTTGACTTGCCTTGGCAATCGTTACCAAGTCCTCATCATTGATGACATCGACTATGATGTTGTTCACCCCGTTCTTTTCCAGAGCCTCAATGCGGTTTTTTACTGCTATAGCCCCTTGCCTGACTTCCTCATAATAGACATGGCCATTGGTTGCAGGACTCTGCATGGCAAGCAAATCGGCGAGTTTCGACTGTTTCATCGGATTGAGAGGATGGTGACGCATTGGCGAGTCACTGAGCAGTTGGTCACCTACAAACAGGTAGCCGTGATAGACGGTTCTTCCATTGACAGGGAGAGAGGGACAGATGAGCGTACTGGAGAGCCCCAGTGCATTCCTGAGTGCATCACTTATAGGGCCGATGTTCCCTTTCTCCGTGGAATCGAAGGTTGAGCAGTATTTGTAGTAGAAGCGGTCACAACCAGCTTCCTGAAGGAAAGCAAGAGCAGAAAGAGATTCTGTCACTGCATCAGAAGAGGGGATACTCCTAATTTTCAGGCTCATGACAATCGCATCGGTTTCGGGAAGTTGCTCTGTAGCAACAGGCTTCGCACACATGAGTGTTCTCATGCCTCCAGATGCCAAAAAACCCGCTATATCCACGGCTCCGGTAAAATCGTCTGCGATAACTCCTAGTTTCATACATCCCCCATTACGGCATCGTTGGGTTACATAGTATGCCAATATTCTACGCTCTCTGCCACTATCGATCAAATCTTTTCTGTTGACCCTCTCTTGATACCACTTCTTTCTACGAATAGCGCTGAAATCATCCTCTTCATAAATTCCCTAAAGAGAAGCAAACTTCCAAACATTAAATGCTGATAGAAAAACTATTAGGAGCATTACACCCATGAACAGCCGGTCAACCTGCTCATTGGCAAGACGCTTCGTCAGTGATCTCCCTACCATTGCCCCTACAATACCAGTGACCATCATACTCACAAGCAGGAGCATATTGAATTCCGGAAAGGTACCCTGGATGACATTGGTAAGGAAATTTGCAACCTGGCTGAAAAAGATGATGTAGAGACTGTTCAGTGCAGCATGCTTGCTATCCATCGAGAAGAAATAGGAGAGGAACATAATATTAATTGGGCCACCTCCGATCCCCAGGAAGGATGAGAAAACACCCAACACAAAACCAAGCAATCCCGCTACTCCTTTGCTTGTTACCTGCAGGGTATGAATCCTTGCTTTTTCCAGAACATAGATGAATACCGTGGCAGTCAACACGACCATGATGATGTTCTGTATCATTCCTATGAGAGCGTTATTGCCTGCTGCTGCCTTGACCCAAGAGAACACCATCTTTCCAGCTACCCCACCTATTGCACCGCCAAGTGCAAGAGGGGTACCAACCAATGGGTCAACGGAAATGGTATCCTTCCGACTCCTAAGCAAGGATACAGCCGTCATCGCAAGGACGGTACTTCCGCTGAGAAAGCTAATTGTAGCGATTGGAAAATCAACCAAGGCATCCATGGCCGGTTTGATGATAACCCCACCACCAATTCCACTGATAGCTCCTATCACTGTTGCAGCAAATGTCAGTATTACGAGTATAATTTCCACATGCGTCCCTTTTATGTTCTAGATTTTAGAGTATTGGCTACCATTTCCAAGCGATTAATAACATAGGGAAAGAACGATTTCATGGAAGCACAAAAGCGATACCCGTCCTCATTACGATACCGTTTACAGCCACCTCTGCAAAGGGCTTTCCAAGGACAGGGAACACAATCATCAATTGAATTGGAAGAATCCTCAATGAACCTAAGGGCACTCCGTCTTGCATCAAGTGATGCAATGGGGTCCCGAGTGATGTTTCCCAAGAGATAGGAGTCAAGGCAGAAGAAATCACAGGGATAGACATCCCCATTGCTCTCTGCGACATACTGGACTGAACACACCCCGGCCATATCACAAGCCTCAGGGGGATAGCCGGCTAGCATACCCACTAGGTTGTCAAAAAAGCGGACTGAGACAGGCTTGCCAGACTGGAATGAGGCAAACCAGAGGTCGAAGAGATCCTTAAGGAATTGTGCGTACTGTGTAGGGGAAAGGAACCGTTTCTCTCCATCAAAGGAATCCATACAGGGGATGTACTGCTGGTAGACCAGCCCATGTTCAACAAAATATGGGTAGACCACACCAATATTCTGTGCCAATTCATTGGTGACCACACTGAGGACGTTGAATTCCACCCCTTCTTTCTGGAGAAGGGAGATGCTTTGCATCACCTTTCTTCCGCTGCCTTTGCCTTCCCGGTCTTTTCTGTGTAGGTTGTTCAGACGCGGGGGACCATCAAGGGAGACTCCCACCAAGAACCCATGTTGTGTAAAAAACCTTGCCCAAGTTTCATCAAGCAACATGCCATTGGTCTGAAACGCATAGCTTACCTGAGAGTCTTCTTTCTTGGTCCGACCTACTTTGTCCACAAAATACTCAAAGAAGGAAAGTCCTGCCAAGGAGGGTTCTCCCCCTTGGAACGCGAAGGAACAGTGTTTTGCTGCCTCTAGGCTCTTCTCGATGATTGCATCGACAACACTCCGCTCCATAAGTGGTCTGATACCCTCTGTTCGGGTATCTGCCTCATCGAAATAGAAGCAGTAATCACAGCGAAGATTACACGCAGCTGAGGCTGGCTTTATCATCATGGTAAGGTAAGGTCGACGTGTATCCATTACTTATTGTATAGCCGGTTACGTAATTCTAGGCAAGCAACCATGAGTAGATATACTCTGGTTCAGCCCACTCTATCGTTCCTTGTTGGAGCAGCAGGTGTGCTCTTGATCTTTCATGACAATGCCCAAAGATATTTTTATAAGCCTCTAGCTACTCACTATCTCTCTGCCTAGTTCAATGCTGCACCATGATACTTTAGAGTTTTTAGTATTCCATTCTTCAGTTGCAAGAACTAGGAAATACTGGTAGTTGAACATGAGAGAGGAGGCCTACTCGCCATCCTTTTCATCCGTAACTGTTTGCGGAATTCAGAAGGAGCAATGTGATGAAACTCCTTGAATGCCTTGGAAAAAGCTAGCTCATCATCAAATCCTACACAATGAGCGACTTGACCTATGTTCATATATTTCGAAACCAAGAGGCTGGCAGCATGTTCCATTCGAACACTATCCAAAAACTGCTTCGGCGATACCTTATATACATCCTTGAAACAAGAATAGAGATAATTCCTGCTAATTCCAATTTCACTTGCAAGGTCCTGAATCTTAATGGATTTAGAAAAATTGTCCATAATGTAGTGGTAGACTTTCCTTGCATATTGAGCGGACTGCAAATTACTTTCGCTACCCAATACCCCCTGTGCTTGGTAGTCCTCAATCAAGTGGGCAATAAAATGGAAGAAACACCCATTTCGGCGGAGCTCGTTCGTGAACGTGAGATGATAGGTTTCAATCATCCCCTCGATATCATGTTGAAGGATACTTTCATTACCGACAGCCCTAACAGGATGTTCCAAGCTGAACCCTGCCATCCCCATGCTCTCTTCAGACATCAATCCAGAAAAACCTACCCACATATAGGTCCATGGATCTGTTAAATCCGCTGTATACTGTGCAGAAACTCCCGCAGGAATCAAGAATGCCTGATGCGCACAAAGATTGTATTCTCTTCCTTGCATTCTTAATACTCCTTTACCACTAGTAATAACATGAATAAAACTAGTATCTCGTATCTCTGGTCCATTGTTATGCAAGGGAGAACACTGTTGAATTCCACAGTAGGAAAGGGCTAGATCGATAGCAGACTTCTTTAACCCATCAAGGCCAACAAATCGAGCGGCTTTAATCAGGAGTTCATCATCTGACATGCAAACAGCCTCCTTTCCTACATAGTATACACCAATCAAAGATCAAAATCCAAAATCAATGCCTCATAAAAGACAGATCATCAGCAATACATCGCCATGAATTGACCATGTGCATCAATCATCTCGTTACACATCTTGACGATATCATCAATTGAAAGCTCAGAGGCGGTATGTGGGTCAAGCATGGCTGCATGATAGATTGCATCCTTTCGCTTACTTACTGCCGCTTCAATGGCTAACAATTGCACATTGATATTCGTCATATTCATTGCAGCAAGATGTACAGGCAATCGTCCCACATGGCAAGGAGTGACCCCGCTACCATCAACTAGGCAAGGTACTTCTACACAAGCCTCACCAGGAAGATTATCAATCAAGTGGGTATTCAAGACATTCCCATTAATTTTGTATGGCGTATTGGTTACCACGGCCTCCATGACATGGGAAGCATATTCGAGAGATCGCTCATGAGTAATGTTACCTTTGTTAAGTATACGCTCCTTCTCTTCTGTCCACTCAGCAATCTGGTTGATACAACGCCTCGGATACTCATCGAGTGGAATATTGAAGTCCTCTATCAATTGGGGGTACGCTTTTTTGATGAAGAAAGGATTATACTCCGCATTATGCTCGCTCGACTCAGTACAGTAATACCCTAGATGTTTTATGTACTCAAAGCGAATCATATCCTCATGTTTCTTTTCCTTATTTTTCCGTAGCGCACGCTTCCTAATCTCAGGATAGAGGTCATTACCGTCCTTATCATGCAAACTGAGCAACCAGGCCATATGGTTTATTCCTGCAATCGTTTCTACCCGCCCGACAAGTTTGTCCTCCATGGAAAGCTCTTTGAGCAACGTCTCGGAACACACCTGTACACTATGGCATAGACCAACATTCTTCACCTCGGTGTAGCGCTGCATATACCCACTAAGCATCGCCATCGGATTCGAGTAATTCAAGAACAAAGCATCTGGACACACCTCTTCGATAGCTTTTGCAAAATCATCCATGACAGGGATAGTCCTTAAGGCACGCATAATTCCCCCGATTCCTATCGTATCAGCAATAGTTTGTCGCAGACCATACTTCTTGGGAATCTCAAAATCGATGACTGTACTTGGATCATAACCCCCAACCTGGATAGCGTTGACAATAAATCGAGCTCCCTTCAGAGCTGCTTTCAAGTTTTCCAAACCGTGATAGACCACTATCTTTGCTCTGCCTTGGTTGATACTCTGATTCATGCTCTCCAATATGATTCGCGATTCCTCCAAGCGTCTGGCGTTGATGTCATATAACGCCATTTCAGCCTGTTGTAATACCGGCGTACCAAGACAATCTCCAAGCACGTTGCGTGCAAACACCGTGCTGCCAGCTCCTAAAAACGTAATTTTCATCCTATTTCTCCCTTCTTCCTGGATTTGAAAACCAAAAATCTTGTACTATCAAATACTTCTGATGAGCATATGTACCCTGTAGCTAGCTCTTGCAATAGCCTTACTAACACTATGGACTAAACATCTTCACTTACAACTTTCCTCCCGAGGTTGCGATACCTTCGATAAACTGCTTCTGGAATATGAAGTACAGAATGATCATCGGGACACATGCAATCAAGGAGGCTGCCATGAGCTCTGGATAATTTGAAACATATTGTCCTTTCATTTTGGCAAGTGCTGACGCCAATACCAATGCATCTTTGGATGGATTAACAATCATCGGCCACATAAGATCCTTGTATGCAAAAACGGCAGTGAATACACTCAAGGCAATTAAACTGGACTTGGTCAATGGTGCCAAAATAAGCAGGAAAGTCTTTCCAATATTCAACCCGTCAAGTTTGGCTGCTTCCTCAAGATCTTTTGGAAGCATCTTATATGCCTGCCGCATCAAGAATGTACCGAACGCGGTAACCAACCCAGGAAAGACCAGTGCAAAGATGGTATTCGTCATACCCATCCGTGAAATCATCTGATATTGGGGGATGATGAAAATTTGAGGAGGAATCATCATCTGTATCAATACAAGGGAAAATGCAATATCTGAACCCCGGAAATGTAATCTTCCGAAGGCAAATCCTGCCATACTGGCGGTGATTACCGCACACAGAATTCTGAAAGCAATCATAAGCAACGTATTCTTGTATAGGTTCAAAAAGTTGTTCGTGGTAAACACCCTTGTGAAGGCTTCCATACGAATTTCAGAAGGAAAAAATACAAAGGGATCGAGCTGTACTGATTCACCAACGGTTTTGAAAGATGTTAAAACCATCCAAACAAAAGGGACAATCATAATGAGAGCAACTATGATAAGAACGCCATGCATTACGATAACGGAAAGTATATTTCTTCTCTGCATAACGTGCTCCTAATTATAATGTACCCATTTTTTCTGGGCTATCATTTGCAATGCTGTGATGAACATGATAATCATCAGCAATACCACAACAATAGTGGATCCATATCCAAGATCTCGTTCCACAAACGAGGATTGGTAGAATAGGAATACCAGAGACTGTGTCTTGTACAATGCTGGATTAGAGCGCTCCATCACCATGAAAATGGTGTCGAACACCTGCATAGCAGCAATCATCCTGGTAACAATGACGAAGAACAGGATTGGACTGATCATAGGAACCGTTATATGGACAAAACTCTGTACTGCACTAGCCCCATCCAAGTCAGCTGCCTCGTAATAGTCCTTTGGAACCTCCTGCAATCCTGCAAGGAAAAGAATCATATTGTACCCGATATCGGACCAGATACCGATGATAGCGATTGAGAACACAGCAATGCTCGGATTTGAGATCCAGTTGACATTCAAATTGAACAGATTATTGATCAACCCAAACTCAGAATTATACAACCAGCGCCATACCATGGCGATAGCAGCAGGGGCTACAACCATCGGCATGAAGTAGATGGTCCTGTATATCGATCTTCCCCTGATCTTCTTATTGAGCATGACTGCAAGTATCAACGCAATAATCACAGAAAATGGTACCTGAGCGATGGTGTACTTGATCGTATTGATAATTGACTGGAGAACAGCATCATCGGAGAATAACTTTTGAAAATTCTTGAGCCCAATAAAAATATTTCCTTTCCCAAAATCTCCCGTTTTATGGAAACTTTGATAGATGGTTGCAATCAGAGGAATAATGTTCAAAACCAGCAAGCCAATCACTGTGGGAAGGATTAGAGCCCACCCCCAGAGAAATGTATTTGTGGTCATAGCAGACCGTAATGAACGATTTTTCATGCATATGTTCCTTAAAACACTCCGAGTGGAGGTTTCCCCCCCCCACCCGGATCTTTTTTTAAAACCTACTCTTCTGCGAGGATTTCATTCATCTGTCTGGCAGCTTCCTTACATCCTGCTTCCATAGGCATCTCCTTGGACCATACTTTCAGCATAACATCAAGGACTGCATTCTCCCACTTCACGGTATTCCGTGAGAACGGACGAATAACCATATCATCCTGCATGTCTAAGTATGCCTGCAAATTAAACCGGGGAACACTGTTCTTCCACTTCTCACTGGTATCCTTGTACGCTGACATGGTGACACCTAGCTCCGCTTGTCTGAGCTGTCCTTCTTCAGACCCGAAATACTCGACCAACTTCCAAGCGTCATCAGCACGCAGGGTGTTTGCAGAAATGGCCCAGCCAAGTCCATTATAAATGGATGCACGTCGACCGGTTTTCTCATTCAAGGGGAGCATGGCAATATCACAGTTGGCATAGCTGTATTCATTGTCTCGGAAGGCAGCAACCATCCAGGAACCCTGCAGAGTCATCGCAACCTTACCTGATTGAAACAGGACATCCTCACCACTCTCACTCATTACATTCTGGGGAGGCATCAAATTTTCATTGATCATCTTCTCCATCCACTTCATGGCTTCAATGGTATTTGGGTGATCCATACCTGATTTTTTCTTGTCTTCAGAAATCACATACCCGTTGTTGCTATAGATTAAATTGTACCAACCTGCTTGGTTGTTCGTATTCACATTGCAGAACCCATATACAGACCCGTCAGCTTTGGTCAACTTCTTTGCTGCCTGATACAGATCATCCCATGTCCAATTTTCATCAGGATATGCAACACCTGCTTCATCAAACAGGGTCTTATTATACCAGAGTGCAATGGTATCGATGTCCTTCGGTATTGCATAGTACTTCTTGTTATAGGTGTACAAGCTCCAGATATCTTCAGGATAATTTTTAGGATCAATGAGGGAACTTTTTGCAATCCTGTCAGTTACATCTAGCAGCAAATCGTTTGACATGTAGCGCTGGGATTCATTGGAGTGCATCCAAAACACGTCTGGAAGAGAGCCACCCTGGGCACCTGCAGAGAGCAGTGTCCAGTAGTTGTTCCAATCCACAACCTGAACATCAGCCTCGATACCGGTTTTGGCGGTAAAGTCATCAATTATAAGCCTGATTCCTGGCTCCTGATTAGAATCCCAAATCATTACAGATAAAGGTTTAGATGGAGCAACTTTTGCTTTCTCTGCGTCTCCACCAGCGAAGACCAGAGCACTTGTCATAACAGCGACAATGCACAAAGAAACAATCTTTTTTTTCATAGCCAACCTCCTAGGTTTTTTTTGCAAATATTGTAATCACCATTGCATTCTGTTTACACAGAAATAAGGTAGTGACTCTTTTGGTAAGTACCTACTCAATCGTATGTTAATCCTAGGACAATTTATGAATAAAGCCATGTATAAATGTTACGAATATATGGGAAAATGTTCACACCATACAGAAAGTTCATACATACAATACAATGAAAGGTTTGATGAAAATATCCTTTCAACACATAGGTGGTGTATCCTCTACTGCCTCAACCCATCTAGTATCTCACAGGCTACCAGATACATACGGGGAATGTGGAATGGACCCTTGTACATAGTTCCCTTCAAGGGGGTGGAGAGCGAGTTGTCCCGATGCAGATACCCAAACCACTCGCCGTGCTCTTCGTCGAGGAAATGAGTCTTGATGTATTTGTCGACTTGCTCAAATTGATGCAGATACTCCTGCTTTCCACTCATACTGTAAGCAAGCAGGTTTGCAATTGCTGCCTCACACTGAGGCCACCAAAACTTCATGTCATGCCAGTATTCAGTTGCACTCTTTCCCAGGGCATCACGGTAGTAGATGATTCCGCCGTAGTCTTCATCCCATCCGCGGGCGAACATCCAGTCAAGCATTGTAGTACCAAGATGCATCAGCTCGGCATCACCACCGCGCTTCTGTGCCTCTGTAAGGACGAACCATGCACCTTCAATCGCATGTCCCGGGTTCAGGAGCCGACCTTCAAAATGGTCCAATTGCAATGTTCCATCAGGATTACACTGCTCCACTACCACCTTGAGTTCTGGGCGTACAAAGAATATCTCAATCTCCTTGATGTACCCATCGATGGCACGAGTAAGCTCCTCGCTCTTCTCAGGAAGCGCTTCCCGCAGTTCACTGACTGTGTTGAGGAGAATCATAGGAAGACCAAATCCCTTGCTCTCTCGTTCAAACTTGGGTATCAGTATCCCAGGTTCATTGAGATACCCTTCCACCTTCTTGAACAGCGCATACGCCTTTTTTGCATATTCAGGGCGATCAAAGGCCCGGCTGTATGCAGCGAAGCCAAGGATGGCAAACATCTCACTGAATACGTAGCGGATACGCTTTACTACCGGCTTTCCCTCTTGGCTTAAGCGAAAGTACATCCGTCCATCAGAGGGATCAAAACAGTGGTTCTCGATAAAAGAAACCAAGGAATCACACAATTCTTGGTATTCAGGTCGCCTCTCCATCTGACGGTATGCAGTTGCATACACCCACAAGGCACGACCTTGAAACCAAACAGACTTATCAGTCTCAAGCAACGCACCATTACGGTCCAAACCTGTATACACGCCTCCATGCGTTCTGTCAAAACCATATTGGAGCCAAAAGGGTAATACGTTCTCTAGAAGCATATTTTTATAGTCATGATAGAGTTGGTCGAATTTCTGATTCATTGATGCATCCTCATTTCTTGCATTCTACGCCTTGGAGGGTACACTGTCATCATGATTCTTTGAAAAAACTGCTTCTTGATTTGCCCATCCTCTCTATGCCATGATACTACCATGCATACAAAAAAGAGTTTAATCAGGGACCTAGAACACATGAAACTTGACCCAAGAGGAACTGTACTTGCCCACTTCTCATACAAGAGTTTGGGCGAGGTTGAGGGTGGCCCTCAGACGGTAATCGATGCCATGGTCACCTATATGAAAGATGGATTGATGGTATTCCCCACCCATACGTGGAACAATGTAAACCAGGATCAACCCTATTATAGTGTCAATGACACAGAAAGTTGCATTGGCATCATTCCAGAGCTGGCACGAAAGGATGGACGAGGCCACCGAAGTGCTCACCCGACCCATTCGGTAGTAGCGTTCGGGGCAGAAGCAGAGGCTTTCATTGCCGACGATCATATACAGACCACTCCGTGTGGACGCACAGGATCTTGGGGGAAACTGCTTGACCGTAATGCAACCATCCTTCTGGTAGGTGTAGGACTCAATAGGGACACCTTCTTCCACGGTGTGGAAGAGTGGATGGATATCCCCCACAGGCTGAGCGATACGATGAACATGCTCTTCACCAGACTTGCCGATGGCAATCTCATTCCTACTCCGGTCAAGAACCATATAGCGCAGGTAGGAGAGAACTTTCCCCGAGTTGAACCCTATCTACGAGAAAAAGGAATCCTCAAGGAAGGAACACTTGGGGATGCAACCGTACGCTACCACCAAAGTCAACCGGCCTATGAGGCGGTGAGGGAGCTATTACTGAAGGATCCGAATCTGTTTGGAGTACAATAACACTAGCTATTTCATATTACTCAGGAAACGATGAGCTCTCACTGAGTACCAAATGCAAGGGAGTAAACTTTCTTGCACCCTCAAGCAAGCACTTTCCCAATAACTGTGAAAGATACTCAACAGCAAGAGACCCAAGTTCAAGACGCTGATTCGACCACCGCGTCCAATGTCCATGCCCACCCAACCAGTCATCTTCCAGTACAGCACCCCAAACATCACGTCCGAGCTTCATTTGCATTCGCTCCAAATCTCGCTCAAAGGGATCGAGCAAAAAGATACGATCAAACACTGCCACCTGGCACTCCTTGATCAGGTTGAAATCATTTTGACTCAGACGGTAGTGCTCATCAGCTTCAACCACATGTACAGTAATTCCCTGCTTTTGGGCAGCAGCAAGCAAAAAGGACCGTTTGTCCTTTCTGGGTTCCCACTCTTGCTCCTTTGTCTCAACATACACTAAGCTCTGTTTTCGACAGATTCGAGCAAGATGGTCAACCATTTCCTCGATAACCTCTTGATAAGCAAAGGTCACCCAATGGGTATGTGCGCCGGCAACCTCTCTTCGTCCGACAAACACCAAGGGAAAGTGTGCTTTCACCAATCGTTCGATGCCCTTGTCATCTCGGTTGACACCCATCATGACAGCACCATCAGCAAGTGCAATCCTACTCGAATTCTCTTCAGTGGGACGGTTGTTCAGAATCAGGATGTCATACCCATATTTTTCGGCAGTCTCCTGAATCCCGACGAAGAACCGATAATACTCATTCTCAGACTCAACAGGAAACATTGGCTCATAGGTGAAGACGGCAATCAAGGAGGTAGATCCGCTCTTGAGCTTACGTGCTGCCATATTGGGCACATAGCCCAACCGTTCAGCACATTCAAGAATTTTCTCCTTGGTTTGCGTTCCCACCCGGATACTCTTACCGTCCTTGCCATTGAGGACAGCAGAGACCGATGCATATGATACGTGGGCCTCCTTGGCAACATCCTGTAGCGTAACCCGTTTGAACGTCTTCATCCTAAAAATACTCCTGCAGTACGTAGTTTAGCATGTAAAACGCCCATGGGTATATGAAAAAGGTCCTTTCCTGTCTCAATAGCTACTGCAACCGCAGTACCGGCTCCCTGCCCGATTGCTCCACTGGAAGGACTAACACGCAAGCTTGCATGTGCTGCAAACTCGCAGCTAATGTTCCTTCCTGCAGCCAATACATTGGTGACTTGTTCATTGAGCATGCTTCCAAGAGGAATGGTGTAGTACCCACCATCCCTAAGAAAATGGGAGTCAGTGGTTGCACCATCAGGGGAATGGATATCGATGGGATACCCACACGCTGAAATAGCATCCTCAAAGATTCTCTCAGAAAAAAGGTCCTCTACAGAAATCCTATAGAATCCTTTCAATCGGCGAGAACTTCGTATACCGATGCGTGGGCCACTGTAGGTCAGTCTTGCTTGTTCAAATCCCGGAATATGTTTTTTGAGGAATCCGTACAGCTCCCAAACCTGACGCCGCCCCTCCATCTCTGCTTCACTGAGCTGGATGGGATCAACAGGATTCTTTCCCAAGACACGGGTCATATTCACAATGACCTCATTCTTGGCATTGGTCTCAAAACAGAGCACAATATCACGGTCAAAGGTAATCTCGCCTGTTTCCATCCCTTGACGCATACTATCTTGGAACCCAGAAAAAGAAAGTCTACTTGCCCTATGCTGAATTCCAGGTTTTGGTGCCAGGAAAGGAAACAGCTCAACATTTGTGTCCATCAGGTTCCTGATCGTCTGGATGTCGACATCAACAAGCTTGAAGTTCATCGTCATCGGTTGGTCCTTGCCATCCTCTTCTCTTCCCTGTTCAAAGGGGATGCCAGCCATGGCGATCAAGTCCGCGTCCCCTGAAGCGTCAATGAAATAGGAAGACTCAAGGGAAAAAAGGTTTCCGGCACAGAGACATGTAATGCTTTTCAGCGTTCCCTGATCGGATACTGCCTCTACCACGGTAGTGTGGTAGAGCAACTGCACCCCTGCTTCCCGGACCATCAACTCCAACTCCCGTTTCATGCCCTCAGCATCGAACGGGGTTACCGTGTAGGTGTAGCCTGTAGAATCGGGAATATGGCCCACAGAGAGGCCTTTGACCATCAATCGCTGTATCATTTCATCGGGCAAACCACGAACCACCTGGGTTTCCCCTGCATGGAATGTCATCATGGGTCCGGTCCCTCCGGCAGTGAGACTTCCCCCAAGGAATCCTTCTTCCTCGATGAGCAGCACGTTCAATCCTTCCCTGCCGGCCGCTGTTGCCGCCATGCTACCAGCGATTCCTCCGCCGACCACAATTAAATCAAAGTGTGTATCATAGAGTGTATTCATGTAATCATCCTTATTTATTTCAAGCCTGTGTTCACCATGGCATCGGAGACTTTCTGCTGGAACAGCAGATAGACCACCATGATTGGTAGAATTGACAGGGTTGTTGCAGCCAACTGCAGATGCCATTGGGGAAGACCATAGGTATCATTGAAGTTGGTCAATGAGAGTGGGAGTGTAAAATTCTCCAGCGAACTGATGAATACCAGTGGCTCCAAATAGGTATTCCAAACAGCAATAAAAGCCAAAATAGCAACAGAACTAAGCACAGGAACGGCGATAGGGAGCATAATCTTCAAGAAGATGCCCAGAGGATTCAACCCATCGATTCTAGCAGCTTCTTCTAACTCATTGGGCACCGTCACATAGAACTGCCTGAGCATGAATGTTGAGAAGGCACCTTGACTGCCAAAGATCGGCAACAACATCAGGGGAACCAAGGTATCCAAGGCACCCCACCTTTGCATCTGGAAGAAAAGGGGGATGATGGTTACCTCGATGGGCATCATCAAGGCCGTCAGTAGAAGCAGGAATGCAGCATTGCGTAAGGGAAATCGCATTCGGGCAAACGCATATCCAGCCAAGGCTGCAAGCAATACATTGCCTGCAGTACCTACAAAGGCAACAGCCAACGTATTCAGATAGTGCCGTGCAAACGGCTGGACGGTAAAAATATCATGATAATTTGAGAATGCCCATGAAGTGGGAAGCAACTTTGGCACTCCAAATATCTCAGCACTGCTGTTGAGCGAGTTCACAACCATCCACCAGAAGGGGTAGACAAACAAGATGGTCAACAATACAACAAGCAAGGCATAGGGAGCCTGTTTCAAATACTTACGATTCATAGAAGGAAATCCTTTTTCTGGAGAACCACTGCAGGGCGGTCAAGACGAGTACAATAAGAAACAGCACTACAGCCAAGGCTGATGCAAAGCCGGTATCGAACATACGGAACGCCTGATGGTAGATATAGTAAACCATAACCATGGTAGACCCTTCCGGCCCTCCATCGGTCATCAACTTGATGGTATCAAAGACACGCATCGATCCAATGATGGTGACGATTGCAACCATCATAACAGTAGGCATCAACAGAGGAAGCTTAATCTTGAAAAAAAGCGTAAAGCGTTTTGCTCCGTCAATATGAGCTGCCTCAATGACATCGCCGGGCATATTGAGTACAGCCCCCATGAAAATGAGTACATTCATTCCCAGGTTCTTCATGACTCTGTTGATGATGACACTGGCCATCGCCCACCCTTTCTCAAAGAGCCAGTTCGGCCCTTCTATGCCTACAAGAGAGAGGAACCAGTTGATCGGTCCTGCATCCCCTCCTTGCAAGAGATACTTCCAGACGATTGCCCAGGCCACCCCACTGGTGACCACAGGCAAAAAGATGATTCCCCTCACAAACCTGGTTCCCATCTTCCCACCCCCAAGATAGAGCGCGAGCAAGAGACTGAAAATCAGGTTGAGCGGTACCACACCTGCGCTGAAGATCAAGGTATTTACCAGTGACTTGGAGAACAGCGGGTCAGCAAACAGCAGACGAAAATTCTCCAGTCCGTTAAACACACTTGTTCCAAAGAGCAGATTTTTCTCCTGTACACTGTACAGGAACACCGAAATCAGAGGGAGCAGGACGAAGAATACGAATCCTGCCATCTGTGGGGTTATGAATGCCCATCCAATAATGGCATCCCGCCGATGATTTGCTTTCAAGGAATGTTGTTTCATTCGTCCATACTCCTACCCACCTTACTTGCTATTTAATGTATTTCGCGTAAACCGTAGCTACTTCATCGAGGATAGCACCTACATCTGCATTTTTCTGCCAGAGCTTGTCAAACACCATCTTCGATTCCACCTCAATCTGAGGATACTTCACATGACTGGGAAGTACACGACCGGTCTTGATGGATGCAGCAACTGCGTTCTGCATCTGCTCCTTGCTTACGCTCTTGTTACTGGTCAGGAATGCCTCTGATTCAAGAACAGACTTTCTTGCTGGTGGCCAAATACCACTCATGGCGGCAACTGAGTCCTTGTTGGTCATATACGCAACCAATTCACTGGCAAGTGCAGCCTGTTTTCCCTTGGAGTGAGCACCGATGGCAGCCTGGCCGATAACCGGGGACTTCCCTTCAGGACCGGAAGGCATCGGAGCGATTCCCCAAGCGAAGGAGGCCTCATTGAGCTTGGAAACACGGCTGATCTGACCAACGGTCATGGCAGCATTGCCTGCAAAGAAATCACTCTGGTTCCCTGGAGGTACCACTGAAACGTCCTGGTAGACCATGTCGTGGAAAAGCTGTACAGCAGCTACAGATGCATCACTATTGATCAAGACCTGTCCATCATTAGTCCAGAAATCACCACCGTAGGAACGGACGATTGGTGCAAGGTTATGGAGAATACGCGCGTCATAGCCTTGTCCATCAACAGTCTGGAAACCCCAAACACCGGTCTTCTCCTTGATCGTCTTGCTTGCCATCTTGAACGTATCCCAATTCCAAGCACCCTCTGATGCATACTGTTCAGGTGTCTTCAACCCGGCCTTTGTGAACAGGTCCTTGTTGTACAGGATGAAGAAAGGAGAGGTTGAGAAAGGTATCGCATAGACATTCCCATCTTTGCTCCACAGCTCAAGGGCATCACTGGAGATGTCCTCAGGGTCATATGCCTGCATGGCATCATTAAGATTGGCGAGCAGCCCACTTTCTATGAATGCAGGAGCTGCTGTCTCAAGAACCCAGAACAGGTCCGGACCATTCTGACCTTGCAATTCCAAGGAGAGCTTGGTGTTGTACTCTGCGAAGGGAATAGATTCAAAAGTTACATCAATTTCAATGCCCTTCTGTGCAGCAAATCCCTGTACAAAGGAGTCGAGCAACGCAATCTGATCGGGGTTGCTGGTCCATGTGGCAATAGTCATTGATACTGAGCCGCTCGGTGCCGCTTCTTCTTTTGCTCCAGTAGCAAATGCCATACTGGTGGTAAGTAAGAGAACGAGCAGTAAGGTTAGTAGGCGCACTACTCCCTTCGTTTGGTTTGTTTTCATACAATCCTCCTAATGTGTTTGATTAATCATTTAATCAGTCACTGTATGGTACCCTCAGTTTGGGCATCCGTCAATAAAAAAATGCAACGCTCCGAAGAAAGTTGCATGCAAGAGGTATTACTGCGTGTTAGGCCAGCAGAACCAGGCTCAGTGCCATGACGACCATTCCGGCAATAACACCGGCGATAGCAATGTGGTGCTCTCCGTATTCCTCGGCGGTTGGAAGCAGTTCATCCAAGCTGATGTAGACCATGATTCCAGCTACTGCTGCAAAGACAAACCCGAAGGTGATGTCATTGAACCAAGCACGTAGGAGGAAATACCCAATGACGGCCCCGACCGGTTCAGCAAGCCCACTGAGCAAGCTCAACCAGAAGGCTTTCTTCCGGCTCTTGGTTGCATAGTAGATGGGAGCAGCTACTGCCACCCCTTCAGGAATATTATGGATTGCGATGGCAACAGCAATGCTGATACCCAGACTTGGGTCGGAGAGCCCTGCCATGAAGGTAGCAAGGCCTTCAGGAAAGTTGTGGATTGCAATGGCAAGCGCACTGAAGAATCCCATACGCATCAAGCGGGCATCATCCCCTGCCTTCACTGGTTTTAAATCTCCGGGGACCCCTTTCATCTCATGCGGGTTCTCATACTCAGGAATGAGTCTGTCGATGATGGCAATGAGAGCAATACCCGCAAAAAACGCAATACTGGTCATCCAGTACCCTTGCTTCGGCCCCATCACTGACTCAAGTGCATCACGAGCCTTGGCGAAGATCTCAATCATAGCCACATAAATCATGACTCCTGCGGAGAAACCAAGCGCAGCGGCAAGGAACCGTGGGTTGAATTTCTTGGAAAAAAAGCTCATTAGAGAGCCGACCCCTGTACCCAACCCTGCGAAAATGGTCAACCCAAAGGCGACCAGAAGTGTTGCAGTAGAAACATCATACATAGTGAGAATCTCCCGGCATTGTGTGCAATGCCTAACCCTATCACGAGCGGGAATTCAGAGCAACAGCAACTGATTGACTGCAGGAAAGATTCCCGGTAGCGTAACCATAGAACAGAAGGAGTAAACACCGTTGAAAAAAGAAAGCAGCACTCATCTCTTCAATTCCATATCTTCCACCTATGGTCTGTTCTTTCGATACCAAACGAAACGGTACGCAAAGGATATTGAAGCTATGAGAGACACCATTGACCTCTCCACCTTCCACAGCATAATCGATGTTGGTTGTGGCACTGGAGCGTTGTGTGGCGTACTTGCAGACCTCAATCTGGAAGTAACCGGTATAGACCAAGCAGAAAAGATGCTTGCTGTTGCAAGAAAGAAAGCCACCAGAAACAACATCACATTTCAGGAAGCAAATGTATTGCAAGGGCTCCCCTTCCCGGACAACCAGTTCGATATCGCAATTGCAAGCTATGTTGCCCATGGGATGGGAAGGGAACAGAGAAAGACACTCTATGCTGAGATGAGCCGTATCGCCAAGCACCTGGTGATCTTCCACGACTACAACGAGAATCGTTCAATACTTACCAGCTTGGTCGAATGGCTGGAAGGAGGGGACTACTTCTACTTCATCAAGCATGCCGAGACAGAGATGCGTGAATGTCTTACCGAGATGAAGCGATGCTTCAAGCAAGTGGAGGTTTACCAGATTGCTGAGCGTGCCAATTGGTATATCTGTACCCCTTAACTGATAGTACGTGCACACCCACAGCATGCGCACAGTCTTACATTATAGTTTACAAGATTTTGTAAACTTAATTATATTTCCTTTCATAAATTTATAATCATTTAACTAATAGTTTACATTTTTTTGAAAGGTTTTGACCTTATTCACTATTGGGTGTAGTATATACTTATGAACGAAATATTGCGCCTTATCATCGCTCAAAAGCAAAACGAGTTGAGAAGTCCATTCACAATCGTGGACAGGGATACACAAATCCTACCTGTACCGAGAAAAGCTACCGTAATTATGGGTATACGAAGATGCGGAAAATCCACGTGGCAACTCGAGAAAATCGAATCTTTATTAGAAGATGGGATATCAAGCGAGAACATCTGTTACATCGATTTCTCTGATGACCGTTTGGATTTTCTTAGACTTGAGGAATCCCAACCAACTGTGATTACTGACACATATTTCGGGATGTATCCAGATAAGCATGTACAAAAAGTGTTCTTTTTTTTTGATGAGCTCCAATATGTAAACAAATGGGGACAGTTCGTGAACAGACTTCAGACAACAGAAAACTGTGAGGTATATATTACAGGTTCTTCAGCAAAACTTCTTTCAAAAGAGTTAGCAAGTGAACTTGGAGGAAGAACCTTTCCCTGGGAGCTATTTCCTTTCTCGATGAGAGAATTCCTGAGAGCTAGTGGGAAAAGCCAAACTATTAAGGATATCGTGAGCAGGGATGAAATCGTGGCGGCTTTCGATGAGTACATGGTTAAGGGAGGTATGCCTGAGAGGCTTGTTCTTCCACGAGAGTCCATGGCAATACGTTATTTTCAGGATTTGGTTAACGATGTAATTACCCGTGACATCATCCTCAGATATAATATTTCACATCCGCTCCAACTAAAACGGCTCGTACAGATCTTGATGAACGATATGTCGCGGCTCATTTCAGTAAACAAACTGAAGCAACGACTTGCAGGAGAAAGAAACAGGCTTTCTCCTGAGCTTATCAGGGACTATATAGACAAGCTGAATGATTGCTATCTTTTGTTCACTGTTCCCATCCGTTCTTATAATACTGCAGTCCAAGCCGTAAATCCAAAGAAAGTCTACTGCGTAGATCACGCGATTGCCCAAGCATTCAGTCATAGCACCTCTGAGAACAACGGCCTTGCTCTAGAGAACATGGTGTTCTTGGAGCTACGGCGAAGCATGGAGTACATCTACTACTACAAGACAAAAAAGGGTGATGAAATCGACTTCGCAGTTGGCTCAGATTCTGATATCCAGTTGATTCAAGTGTGTTGGCAACTTGGAAAACAAGGAAAGACAAGACAGCGGGAAATCGAAGCGCTCCAAGATGGTATGGTCGAATTGCAGCAAAAAGAATCCTGGCTTATCACCGCATATGAGGAAGAAGAATTCCATGATTCAGAAACGGGAACTATCATCCACATAGTTCCTGCTTATAAGTGGCTGTTACTATACTCTCCAGCAAACAGTACAAATCGGTAGGAAACATCTCCTGGAAATAGAATATTCAGCCTGTGAAACTTGCATGATCATAACCACCAAATTAATTCGGTTGAATTACCGACCTGTAAGGTAGGGCACTTTTGTGCTTCTAACTCTCAGCAATACAAGAAAATCGATTCTTTTTACAACTTTTGCCCTCTCCCTCCCTGCTCCATACTGGGTAAAAACAGGATAAGGAGCAGCACATGAAAGAGAAACAAGAAGAGACAAAGGCAGACCGAACCAGGACCATAGTCCTCAGTGGATTTGCCCTGGTGGTACTGTTCATCTTCGCCTTTGGCTGTTATGGATGCAGTTATCAACCAATCACCCCACCGGACCCGGAAGAAGCAATTGATGTTACTTCCCGGCTGGTAGGATCCAGTTGGACTCTTGATGATGCACAGGGTCCACAGGAGGGTTTGGAAGAACTGCACAACATGGTCTTGAGTTCCATCGAATTCAGTGAACGCCAGACAACCCCGGACCAAGAACTCTCTCTCTCACTGCAATTTGCCGATGTTCCCCCTCTCTCTGGCTCCCTTATCTATCAAGAGGAGGAGGGGTTCTCACTTTCCATCGAGGACACCCCTTACCCAGTAATTGTTGTGTACTCACAAAGCAAGGATGGCAAAACCGAAACCCTGACACTCAAAGGGCAAGAAAGCAATATTCACTGTTACTACTTGAAAAAATAATCATTTATGCAGATATTAGAAGAAGAACAAATACTCATTGACACTCGGTCAATACGTGTTCGTTCCATAAGGATAGATGCATATGACACAATATATACCACAGGACCTGCTGTTCTACTCAACGGACCAGTCGGTAATGACCACTCCTTTCCTGATAGAAATGCTCGACTCAGCATTGATAGAGCATATCCAGATGGGGAATGTTGAAACAGCCTACGGGGTACTGGAGATGAGTATCAACTTAACCCAGACCTTGGAGGACAATACCTTGAGCGAAGCTGAGGGAAAGGACCTGCTTCAAAAGGTAAAACGGGAAATAACCAGGGGCAACATTGCCCAGGCAAAACAACACATGGTGGAATTTGCTTTACGTTAGAGCAGAATCAGAGTGAGCTGAAACAGGGGCCTTTCGCCAAAGCGAGAGACCCCTTCTTTGTTCTCCTATCTTCCGATGCTGTAGTACTCCACCCCGGCTTCCAGCATCGCCCTGCTGTCAAAAAGGTTTCGTCCGTCATACACAAGGGCAGTCCTCATCAAGGACTTGAAAGCAGATGGCTCCACATCCCTGATCTCCTGCCAATCGGTGAAGATGAAACAAACTTGTGCTCCCCTCAAAGCATCCTCAACAGTCTGGACATACTGCATTGAGAATTGATACTGGCGCTTGCAGTTTTCCTCTGCCACTGGGTCGAAGGCAGTAATCTCTGCACCTTGCTCCAGTAGGAGCGGTATATTGTAGATTGCTGGGGACTCACGCAGGTCATCAGTGCCTGCCTTGAAGGCCAAACCCAATACTGCAACCTTGATACCGTTGAAGGTGATCATGCGATTGGCAGCCTTTCGATACAGTTTATACCGCTGTTCATTGTTGACATCCACGGCAGCGGTAACGGTGCGGAGATTGTAGCCGTATTGGGCTGCAAGGTATTGTAGTGCCTTGGTGTCCTTGGGGAAGCAGCTTCCTCCGTATCCAATGCCAGCCTTGAGAAAACGGGAGCCAATACGCCCATCATAACTCATGCCGAGGGCAACATCCTCAATATTCGCACCAACAAGCTCACAGAGATTTGCCAGGTCATTCATGTAGGAAATCTTGAGCGCCAGAAAGTCATTGGAGGCATACTTGGTCATCTCTGCGCTTCTTCGGCTCACAGCCACGATAGGAAGATTGAAAGGTGCATACAACTCCCGCAAGACGGTTTCAGAGTGCTTGTCCTCGATCCCGATTACAATACGCTGGGCATGCATCATGTCATGCACTGCCGTTCCCTGTGCAAGGAACTCTGGATTGGAAGCAACCTCAATGCGAACTGGATGCACCAAGGAGTCCTTGATGAACTGCTCAACCTTATCGTTGGTTCCAACAGGAACGGTCGACTTCACCACAACCAAGCAGTCGCGCTCTACACTCTCGGCAATCTGCCGGGCAACTGAGGCCACATAACTGAGGTTTGCCGATCCATCAGGAAGCTCAGGGGTCCCTACCCCGATGAAAATGACATCAGGATCGCGGTAGGCACTCTGGTAGTCAGTGGTAAAAGAGAGAAGGCCCTTTTGGAGTCCTTCTTGGAGGAACTCCTCCAAATCGGTCTCATAGATCGGGCTGATACCCTTGTTCAGCATCGCAACTTTCTTCTCGTCGATATCAACACAGGTTACCTGATGCCCTACATGGGCAAAACAGACTCCTGCGACCAACCCTACATATCCAGTCCCCGCAATCGTCAGACGCATAGGTTCTTCCTCCAAACTTCCTTGTAATGGTAAGAGCTGCATTACGCATCTCGGTATAGTATAGTAACAGAATCTGGAGGGAAAAGACATGGAAACGTACAAAACAGCAACAGTTCAGTTCCAACATGCACCTGGGAATAAGGAGGATAATCTGGAAATTATTACTGCCTATATCGAAAAAGCAAAGGAAGAGGATGTGAAACTCATCGTATTTCCAGAGATGTGCATCACCGGATACTGGCATGTGAGGAACCTCAGCCGAGAAGAAATCAAGGTACTTGCAGAGCCAGTGCCGGATGGCCCTTCCACCCAGAAGCTTGTGAGCCTTGCAACAAAACACAAAATGACTATTGGAGCAGGGCTCATTGAATTGGCTGAAAATGGATCACTGTACAATACCTATGTAGTAGCGCTCAGTGATGGCACAGTCCAGAGACATAGGAAACTCCATACATTCATCAGCGCCCATATGGAAAGTGGGGATGCCTACACGGTATTCGACACCCCGGAGGGAGTAAGGATTGGGGTGCTCATCTGTTACGATAACAACATCATAGAAAATGCACGTATGACTGCCCTCCTGGGGGCAGAAATCTTGCTTGCACCACACCAGACTGGAGGCTGTAATTCTGCAAGTCCGAAGGGAATGAAGAGAATCGACCCACTGCTCTGGGAAGAAAGAGAGAAAAGAAGCGACGAACTGTTGAAGGAGTTCCAAGGCCCCAAGGGACGGGGTTGGCTGATGCGCTGGCTCCCCTCACGCGCTCATGACAACGGCATGTTCCTGCTCTTCAGTAACGGGGTGGGAAGGGACGATGATGAAGTGAGAACTGGGAATGCCATGATCCTGGACCCCTATGGAGAAATCCTTGCTGAATCGAAAGCACTGGGGAATGACATGGTCTCCGCTGAGCTCGACCTTTCCCTCATACCTACCAGCAACGGCAGAAGGTGGATGAAAGCAAGAAGACCTGAACTCTATTCCCTCATTGTCCAAAGAACAGGAGAGGAAGAAGAGACCCGGAAGGTGCGCTTCACGTACGAGTAGAAAGCACTGCGGCTACTCCATTATGGTTCACATGCTCCAGACTGGTGAGTAATGGTTGTTTGAGTGCAGACCCTTGCTCAACAGAGATTCCAATCAGAGAGAAGAACTGTTGTGGTTCTGATTCAATTACGCTGGCTGCGGAAAGCAGCTCCTGTTTCTGTCCGTCATCAATCACTGAGGGGTCAGCAGTTTCAAGAAAGTGAATCCAGAATACCAATGCCAGGACCATTGATCCTAGCGGGAGATGGTTCCTCAAGGCATATTGCAGAGCCGGGATCAAGGCATTGGTGAACTTCTTAGACCCATCCTGTGCAAGACGCAGGATGGTATCCTTGATTGAGCGGTTCTGGAAGCGTGCGATCAACTGATCCTTGTACGCTTCTTGATCGAACCCGTCGATGGAGGGAATGCTCTTTCCCACTTCCTGCATATAGCACTCACGGATGAACTTCCTGAGATATTCATCTCTCATAGCTTCATCAACCTGACGATAACCCAACAGGTACGCTGGATATGCCAAGGCAGAGTGACTGCCATTGAGCAAACGGATTTTCATCATCTCATACGATTCCACCTCACCTGTGACGATTGCCCCTGCCTTGCTGAAGTCGGGCAGTCCTTCCAATCCTTCAGGCTCAATCACCCACTGCAGAAAGTCTTCACTGACCACACTCCACGCATCCTGGTACCCATAGGTTTCAGCAATATGGGCAGTGTCTGCTTCAGTGGTATTGGGAGTAATCCTATCAACCATGGAAAGGGGGAACGAGACTGATTGCTCCAAGAATGGGAGGACCTCGGGGAATACCTGCTCGCAGTACTGTTTGATGCAACGGTACAGCACCTTTCCATTGGATGGCATATTGTCGCAGGAGGCAATGGTGAGGGGATCTTTACGAGTACACAATGCAAGGGCAATGTGCCCTATAGCGCTTTGTGGTGTGGCCGGATGAGCAAGATCATGGACAATGGAGGGATGCATCCAATCCAGAGATTGGTTCTCAGCATCATAACAATACCCTTTCTCTGTGATTGTCAGGGTAATGAGCTTGGTTTGGTTTCGTGCTATGAGCTCAGTTACCCGCTCGGGATACTTCCACCCTTCAGTGTAGCCACGGATACAACCGATAATGCACGCTTTTTCTCCTCCTTGCGGATCTTTGCTGCACAAGGTATAAAGATAGTCCTGCTTTTCTGCTCTTTCTTTGGTAGCGGATGCAAGCAAATCCACTTCCTCAATACCCCAGTTGGTACGTCCCTGCTGCAGGAGTCGATGCAGGAAATAACAGAAGTGGGAACGGTGAAAATGTCCCAGTCCAAGATGAACGATGGAGGGAACCAAAGCGGTTGGATCATAGACAGGGACTTCTACGCTATCTTCCAGTCCTTTGTAGGTGTTTAGGTTCAAGTTCGTCATTTTTATTCTTTCCTCATGCATAGTAATACGGTGCTTGTATGGTTTCACTCCTGAGAAATTCTATCAAGGCCCCTACTCCGGTTCCCAATTGGTTTTTCAACTGTTCAGCCTCATGAGGGAAAGCTTGGGCATGCGTGATGGCGAGAAGGACCCTCCCACGGAAGAACCTGCTGAATTGAATCCTGCTTTTATTAACGGAAGACGCCGAATAGATGAGGGGTCTGGAGTTAAGGGATTCAAATACCCCGCGGCTTGCCGCGGGAGGGCCCGAGGATTAGAATAATTCGAGGGGGGCTCGGAAATGGGTGACAGTACCTATATTCATCTTTCACACAATGTGTCGAATCTGGTGTACCACATTGTGACACCCACGAAATACCGTCGTCTGGCGATAACTGACCTTGTGGAGGAGAGTCTGAGGCAAATATGCGAGGGGATTGAACTGAGGTGGGACTGGATAAGGTTTTTGGAGGTCGGTGCCGATGGTGACCATGTGCACTTTCTTGTGCAAAGTACACCGGAGCACAGTCCCACCGAGATAGTGAGGACGATCAAGAGCGTGACAGCGAAGCGCATATTTGCCGAGCATCCTGAGGTGAAGAGGATGCTGTGGGGAGGGGAGTTTTGGGGCGACGGGTATTTCGTATCGAGTGTGGGCAAGTTTACGAGTGAGGAAGTGATAGCCGAGTATGTAAAGAGACAGGGGAATCCTGCAGAATACAGGCAACTGGTCTTGAACTTGTCCACGCGAGAATGACGAGCCCCTCGGTAGAGATACCTCGGGGCTCTGCCCCGAGGAAATTCATTGTATCGTCCTCCGAGCTTTTCCATCAGGTACCGCTCTGTCTGGGTTCGGCTCCCAATCTTCTGGTTTTCCAATAGCAGTCCATGGTCATACTCCGAGAGGTCGCTGTAATGCAGCAACAACCACAGCTCAAAGCAAGGATTGGTGATACAGAGATGAAATCCTGCCTCGTTGCAAAGTGCAAGCATCGTTTCATATTGGAATTCCTTGAAACTGTGTCTATCACGGTCAACAATAATAGAGACATGGTCAATCTCTGGATGGTAATGATTACTCTGACTGAGTAGCCCAACAGTCTCCTCAAAGATGTTCAGGGGATTGCTGCCGGTATTGGGACCATGACGGAGGGGAATCATCTCAACCATGGGAGAGATACCCAACTCAGATGAGTATTGCATCAGGCCCTTGAAATACTGGTATTCAGTACGCCTCCCCTCACACGCAATGAAAGGTATCAATACCCCAGGGCAAGCCCTGGACTCAGGAGGCGTTGCCTCCTTTTCCGCCCCAAGGGACGGGGTATCTCACCTTGCTTTCCCGGCACTCGCTCGGGAGAGGAACCATCATGCTGATTCCTTTCCTCTCGCTCCGTTGGGGAATGAAGAACCTGCTTCTGGGTGCCAATTGCCTCTCTCCTTGAATGGAACGCTGTCCAAATGGCTGCCCGATCCTCATTCCTCATCCTCCTCGGGAAGATAGAAGCCTCCAAAAAACGGCACCCCTCCATAGCGGCCATTCAGGTAGGCTTGTTCAAGGTGAGCGTCAAACTGTTCTTGGAACTGGTCAAAGGGGTAGATGACACTTGCTCCTTCTTGGTTCTTTTCGACAAAGAAAATCTCATCACGCCGCAGGAGTTGCAAATTGAGAAGCAGACTCTCGTGGGTGGTGACAACCAACTGTACGTTCTGCGTCTTGGCCAACTCCAGGTAGTTTTTCACAAATTGCAGCGTTAGCTTAGGATGCAAAGAGCGGTCAATCTCATCAATGAAGACCACACTGCCAGGTTCTGAGGTAACCAATACGGAAAGTAAATCGAGCAGCCTTCGTGTTCCGTCAGACTCTTCATCATAGCCAAAGTATGCTTCCTTGTGGGCAAATCCTACTTCAGAGAATTGTAGCGCACCACTCTTCTGTTGCATGAGAAATAGGCGGGACCCTATTTGCAGTCGGTAGGGAACTTGCCTCTTGAGGGCTCTCTCTTTGTCAGCTTCATACTGCCCGCGATAAGCTGGAGGCACATGACTTGAGACTTCCTTTTCATCTACCCCCCTAAACGCAATCTGTGATATGCCGGTGGAGAAGTGAGTTATGGCTTTGCTCAGCCTACCCCAATCCTCAATGGGAAAGGCACCATATCCAGTGAGAGCACTGGAGGGATTAGCCAACGTGAGATGGTTAAACCAACTTTGCACTTCTCCCAAGATGGCAGGCAAAGCATTGCTTTGTATCAGGAGCGTATTTTCCGCCCCCTTGAGTGCTTCCAAATGGGGGCCAACAGGTACAGCAAACAGCAATGTATCATAGACGAATGTTTGCTTCTGTGTATTTCGGGCAAAGAGTGTTTGCTCTTTCTCCTTAGTAAGTTTCACCAACCACTCTTCAGTGATTACACTTTCTGCAATGATCACTTCAAACCCATAGGCGTACAGGGAATCATCCAAGGCAATCTCAAACTCAAAATAGGAGGGCTTGCTTCTATTTTCAGATTTCAGCCTGCAATAGACCTCTGGATTCTTGATCGCGGCTGTTCCTTGCTTGATCATGGAGTGGGCAAAGGCCATTGCCTTGATCACATTGCTTTTCCCAGCTGCATTGGCACCAAAAATGGCTCCAAATTTCAAGAGTTGCACTGAGTCTACCGTAAATACCCGCTCTCCAAACCCCAGATGAGCATCGGCAATCAGGGAGAGGCTTTGATTTGTGTCAAAGGAAAGGAAATTCCCTACCGTAAAGCGTACCAACATTATATGCCTCCAAGAAAACTCTACCAGCTCTAGGATAGGCATACAACCTTTTACTTCTTCTGATACAACACAGTTTTCTGGTAGTCAGAGGGGAGCATACCATAGCGCTTTTTGAAGGCTCTTCGGAAAGTCTGGGGATTGGAATAGCCGCAGAGGGTGGTAATCTCCCCGATGGTCATCTGCTTCTCACTGAAGAGCACCCTTTATATGAAGGTCTCTTCTTGTTGAAAGAACCATCTGCTCACATTCATATAAGAATTTAATGCTAATTACAATTATTATTCTATTTAAAAAGTATTTTGCTCATTATACAGCTTTTTATTGTTGACTATAGGGATTAATCATCTTATTCTAGACATACTGAATAAGGAGGAAATACCCATGTTAATCAATTTTACCGTTTCCAATTTCAGGAGTTTCAAAGAGGAAGCATTGCTTAATCTTGCTCCTGCAAAACGAATCAAGGAAAAGAGCGAGCATGTGTTGCACTCCCCCAAGAATAAGAAAGTAGATGTACTTCCTGTATCGGTTATCTATGGAAAAAATGGTAGTGGTAAAACTACCTTCATTGATGCACTTTTCTTCATGAAATTGCGTGTAACACAAGACATATATCCTTCTGTTGCTCCATTCAGGTTAGCTGACACAATGCAGGAAAACAAACCCACGAGGTTTTCAATTCTATTCAAGTATCACGATATTGTGTATGACTATGGTTTTTCGCTTCACAAGAAAGTTGTACAGGAAGAATGGCTTTCAGCATATTTCTCATCAAAACCTAGCCTCTTATTTGAACGATATAATGAAAACGGAAAGCCTGTGGCTACATTTGGACAAGCACTTATCTCTGCAACCCCCAAAGGTAAAAATTACCTTAGCTTTATAATGGAAGGAATAAATCAAGAAGAGCTATTTCTTCGTGAAGCAGTCAAAAGAAATATTAAACTCCTTTCTCCAATTATTGAATGGTTTTCAGACCATTGTTTCATCATCATGCCTGAAAGCAAAGTACAAGCACTTGAGTTACTGTTGCATGATCAGTCTGAAACCCTACAGAAGATAAATGAGCGGATCAAGGAGATGGACCTCGATATTGATGAACTGGACTCAGTACGCAAACCTTTTGATATTGAAAAGTTTTGTTCCCGTTTTGAAGATGCTGAAGCAGCACAATATCATTCAATGTTTGAGGAGATGCAAGAAAACGAAGCTGTTCCTCTGAATGATGAATATGCGAACCCGCATGGAGTGGTACTGAAAACCGCAGAGGGCTTTGAAATGGTCAAGCTGGAAGCAGGATACACAAGGCAGGACGGGAAGCATATTCAATTTGATATGTCATTGGCTTCCAGTGGTATGAACAGAATGCTTCATTTGCTTCCTGCATTGGATCTCATCCATGGGGAAGACACTGTCTTTGTAATTGATGAATTGGAGCGAAGTCTACATACGTTACTCGCTCAATACTTTATCAAGAATTTCATAACAGAAACGACCAACACCCAAATGGGCAACCAACTGATTTTCAGCACCCATGACACCAATCTGCTGGATGCAGATATATTCCGTAGTGATGAAATATGGTTGATTGAGAAAGATCCTGGTCACGGAAGCCATCTCTGCAACCTTGTAGAATTCAAACTTACCACCGGTTTGAACTATGAAAAGGGATACTTGAGCGGCCGATTTGGAGCAATCCCTGTTTTTCATGGAAACCAATTGAGGATTCATTGATATGACAAGCCATGTAAAAAGAATAAAACCACAATTTCAGAGAGATATTAAGCCCTATCGGGATGCTTTTTTGGTTCTGGTTGCTACTGAAGGTGAAAAGACGGAGGAGCTTTATTTCTCGTTCCCCTTTGTTTCACATAGAAGAGTTAAAGTTCTCCCTATTCCCTCTAAGGATGGATGTTCTGCTCCTGCCTATGTACTAGAAAACCTTAAAGCTACAGCAAAAAAACTTGACCTTGGAAAACACGATAAGCTTTGGCTGGCAATCGATAAGGATAGATGGAAAGATCAGCAAATAAGAGAGGTAATGGGACAAAAAATAAGAAAAATGCCTATTCAAGTTGCTGTAAGTAACCCATGCTTTGAGCTCTGGCTGTTCCTACATTTTGCACCTTTACCATCTTCTCCAATTAATTGTTCCAAGGCTATGGGAAAAGAATTGAGAAAAGTTAAGAGAACCTATAGAAAGAACTCATTGAAACCAGAAGAGTATGAATCCGGGTTTCCTCATGCCATGAAAGAGGCAGGAAAAACTAAAGTAGACAAAGAGGGTGTACCAACAAATCCAGGCACTCATGTCTATCTCATCATGGAGGAAATTCAGAAGCTCAAGACAAATGAAAGGTATCAATACCCCAGGGCAAGCCCTGGACTCAGGAGGCGTTGCCTCCTTTTCCGCCCCAAGGGACGGGGTATCACACCTTGCTTTCCCGGCACTCGCTCGGGAGAGAAACCATCATGCTGATTCCTTTCCTCTCGCTCCGTTGGGGAATGAAGACAATACGTGCGGGTAAGTTGAAATTAATACGATCTTGTACATTCGCTTTGCGAAGTCTGCAGCCACTATCAAGGCCTAGAACGAGAAAACACTCATTGCCAAGGCAATTTTTGATTCCGCCATTTCCTTCCAACGCAGAAATTTTTCCTTGACAGGTAAAAACTATGGGGTTTATAGTAAAGGAGTAAAAACGTTTTGCGTAAATTTGCATACGCTTATTTTAAGCCTTACTAGGAGGAAAGAATGAAAAAGATTTTGGGAATTCTCTTAATCTTGGTTCTGGTCAGCACAACCGTGTTTGCCGCAGGAACCAAAGAAGAAACTGGAAAGGATGTTACACTCTCTGTACTCTGGTTCAACGATGCCAATGAGGATGAGATCTTCCTTAACACCATCGATGACTACTTGCAGGCAAATCCGCATGTAAAACTTGACATGCAGATTGTTGCATACAGCGAGTATGACCAGAAACTGAAGTTGATGATCAGCGGAGGGAATCCCCCTGATGTCGCCCGTATCACCACCAACACCCTGAGCGTAGTTGTAGATAGCCTGGAGCCAATCGACAACCATGTAGCAGACATCGAAGCAGTGAAGGCACAGTTCCTTCCCTCTATGGTCGCTTTTGCTTCAAACACGAAGGGTGAATTTGTTGCCTACCCGACCGAGGCTACCGCAAACGGAATGCTGATCAACAAGTCTGCCTTTGACAAGGCTGGTATCAACGTTGATGAGGTCAGCAAGGATTGGACTTGGAGCGAATGGGAATCGATTGTAAAGCAGGTAGTGGCAGCCAACCCTGAGATGAAGTATGGATTGACCGTTGACTTCACCCCTCACCGCTTCTCGACCCTCATGTATCAGTTCGGCGGACACTTCCTGAACAAAGATCAGTCAAATATGGAATTCAACAATCCTGGAACCATTGCAGCCATCAAATGGTTCAAGCACGTGCATGATGCAGGATTGGTCCCCAAGAGTGTATGGCTCGGTTCAGAGAACCCAGCTGAACTCTTCCAAGCTGGGCTGGTCGCTGGACACATCGGAGGGAGCTGGAACATCAACACCTATAACAAGAATGTAACAGACTTCGAGTGGAAGGCTGTTAGAATGCCCAAGGCAGAAATCAACTCTTCTGTCCCTGGTGGTAAGTTCATCGCTTCCTTCAAGGGAAGCAAGAACCAGGAAGAAGCATTCAAGCTGATGGAGGCATTTGCTGACAAGGCTCACAATGAGATGTACAGCCGTGATACCTTCAACATTCCTTCACGTGTTGATGCACAGGTTACCTATCCTTCGAACAGTGATGACTTCGAGGTCTTCCTTGAAGAGCTGAAGGTCACCCCGGCCTTTACTGCAAACGAATGGAAGAACACCAACTTGAGCAAGGTTACCACCTACATTCGAGAGCAAATTGTAGAAGTACTGCTGGGTAACATTTCTGCCGAAGAGGCGGTTGCCAATGTAGACAAGAAGGGTGCAACCTACTTCAAGTAACCTCGATTCTGGATATCGGCTCCTCCTCAGATGAGGGGGAGCACGATTGTTTCTACCGACAGATAGCCTGTCTACCACAACCATATGAAACAACATACCAAGGGAAACTTCCATCAAACAGCAGCACCACTGCTTTTCCTGCTTCCCAATATACTCATATTCGGTCTATTCATCATTGTCCCTGCCATACAGGGGCTACGGATGTCATTCACCGAATGGGGTGTATTCACTACCCCCAGGTTCATCGGTTTTGCAAACTTCGTTGAACTCGCTCAAGACACTGTATTCTGGAAAACATTCAGCAATACGATTGTGTATTCGCTGTTCACTGTCAGCTTGATCATGGTCTATGCTTTGGCCCTGGCCTTGCTGCTCTATAAAAATACCATCAAGGGAGAGAAGATATTCCGTTCTCTCTTCTATATCCCTTCCCTGCTCAGTATGATTACCGTCGGTATTGCCTGGCGATTCATCTTGGGAGATGAGATGGGCATCATCAACTATCTACTCCGCCAATCTGGTGGCTCAGGAATCCCCTGGCTTACAGACGGAAACCTTGCCATGGTTTCCATCATCGGTGTCAGCATCTGGGCTCAGGCTGGATACTACATGATCATCCTCATTGCAGGATTGCAGGCAATCCCCCTGGAACTCTATGAGGCCGCCACGATTGATGGGGCTTCTACAACTAAGACGTTCACCGCAATAACACTCCCCTTGCTCAGGAGCACCTTGCTCGTGGTCATGGTGCTCTCTACCATTGCATCATTCAAGGCATATGAGTTGATCTCAGTCATGACAAAGGGAGGCCCTGGATATGCCACCAAGTTGATTGTCCAACAGGTCTACCAAGTTGCATTCCTTGAAGACCGGATGGGGTACGCAAGTGCCATGTCCATTGTCCTGATGTTGATTATCAGCATCTTTACCTTGGTGCAGTTCAAGTTCACTGGAAAGGAGCAGGATTATGAATAAGCAGAAAGTGTACAACACCATCCATTATGTGCTCCTGATCGTCCTCGCACTCGCAACTTTGCTCCCAGTGCTCTGGGTGGTCCTCTCGTCCTTCAAACCACAGAGCGAGTTGTTTCGTGTCCCGCTTACCTTTCTCCCCCAGAAGTGGACAGTACAGAACTATGTCAGCAGCCTCCAGGCTGGGAACTTCCCGGTGTACTTCTCCAATACAGTATTCGTGGCAGTGGTGTCTACCTTCATCACGGTGATGGTAAACCTTATGGCAGGATATGCACTTGCCAAGTATATCTTCAAGGGAAGAAATTTGATCTTCACCATCATGATTGCCACACTCATGATCCCCTTGCAGGTCATCATGATTCCAATTTTCCTTCAGTTGAAGAATTTTGGAATGCTTAATTCTCTGTGGGGAATCATCATTCCACCGGCGGCAACCCCGACCGGGGTATTTCTCGCACGCCAGTATCTGGTGAACCTTCCTGACTCCCTCATTGAAGCTGCACGTATTGATGGGGCAAAGGAGTATTCAATCTTCTTCCGCATCATTCTTCCCATGAGCAAGCCTATTGTAGCCACCATTGCAATCTTCAGTTTTATGTGGAGATGGAACGATTATCTCTGGCCTTTGATCGTCATCACCGACAACAAGAAACAGACAATCCAGCAAGCGCTGGCTAACTTTGTCGGTCAGCTGCAGATTAACTGGTCTGATCTCTTGGCGATGACAACCATCGCCATAATCCCAGTCATCATAGTCTTTCTTGCATTCCAGCGATTCTTCTTCAGTGGTATTGCCGCTGGATCGGTAAAAGGGTGATCTATGAAACATATTATCCACACACTCCATTCCTGCACGCTTCAGGACGGCAATACGGTTGTAGCTACAGGAACGGGAGGCCAACTCCATATCACCTTCCATACCCAGGAGATTATCGAGGTTTCCTACCACTTTGATTCGGTTCCTGTTGATGAAACGCTTATGGAGGCAAGCAGGTATATTACACAACCTGCCTCTTCGCTCGTTCTGGACCAATCGATTGTAATTACGGAAGAGAATCATGCATTCGTCCTGACTTGCGGCCAGAGCCGCATCGTGCTCGAAAGGCGGTATGCATCGGTCAGTCTCTGGTATGGGGGAATTCTCCAGCATGGTGGACGTGTTGGGACAGCTGACACGGTACTGCCTGACTATCATATCCGTTGTTTCACCAAGCCAGGTTCTCCTGACTCTTTCGGCCGGTTCAACTTTCCGCTCTTCTCCGCAGATGAGTTCTACGGTCTGGGAGACAAAAGTGGGAGTCCAAACAGGAGAGGGCGCCGGTTTTCCATGTTTAACCGTGACTCGTTGGGATATGATGCTGCAAACTCCGACCCCTTGTACAAGTCAGTTCCCTTCTTGCTGAGAATCAATAAGGAAGACCGTGTTACCTGTGGCCTATTGTTCAACCAGAGTCAAATCCGCTTGTTTGACCTTGGTAGGGAGAGCCCCTACTTCTTCTCCGTAGAGGTAGAGGGTGGGCCGTATAGCTATGTTGCCTTGCTTGGGGAGAACTACCATGAGGTATTGAAAAACTACTACAGCGTTACCGGTTTCCCTGCCCTGCCTCCTCTGTTCAGTTTCGGGTTCTTTGGTTCCTCTATGAACTATGTGGAGAGTGATGATGCAGAAAAGCGCATACTTGCGTACTTCTCCACCATAGAAAAGCACCAGATTCCCTGTGAGGGAATGTATGTTTCCTCAGGATATCTGAAGAGTCCTGATGGGAAACGATATACGTTCCTCTGGAACAAAGAGAAGTTCCCTGACTATAAAGCTTTTCTGACCTCACTCAGCAAGAGAGGCTACAACCTCTGTATGAACATCAAGCCCGGTATCCTGACCAGTCACCCATGGTATGAGGAGCTGAAGGAAAAGGGCTATTTGATCAAGGACCAGGATGGAACTCCCTATGAAGAATTCTTCTGGGGAGGAGAGGCCTCCTTCATTGACTTCAACAACACTGAGGCGAAACAGTGGTGGAAGCAACAGCTTAAGGAACAATACCTGAATCATGGATGCACGGGCATCTGGAATGACAACAACGAGCTGGAGCTTGAAGATTTTGCGCTGGAGGCATACAAGACCAAGAGCTTGTATCCCATCAAGATGGCTGAGGCATCCTATGAGGTATTCAAGGAAGCACAACCCGACCGTCGTCCCTGGATATACTCCCGCAGTGGTTACGCAGGCCTACAGAGGTTTGCAAGAACCTGGTCAGGCGATAATGTAAGTGATTGGAAATCCCTTCATTACAACCAGCTGATGGGCATCGGTTTTGGGCTCTCTGGATTACCCTACTTCGGGCACGACCTCGGGGGGTTCTTTGGAGCATTCCCAGAGGAGGAGCTGTTGGTCCGTTCATGCCAGTCTGCAGTATTCCAAGGAAGGTTCGTCATCCACTCCTGGAGGGAAGATGGCAATCCTACTGAACCTTGGTCGTACCCTACGGCTTTGGGATCGATACGGAGCCTTATTCTCGAACACTATCGCTTTATGCCCTATATTTATACTTGTGCATATGAGGCTGCTGTCAAAGGAATTCCCTTGGAGCGTTCGCTCCATCTGGAATTTCCTGAGGATGACTCCCTCTCTCCAGACTGTATACACTCCCTGTTCGGTCCTTCCTTGTTAAAAGTGCTTGTTACGGAAAAGGGCAAGCAGAGTACCACGGTATACCTTCCAAAAGACCTGTGGTGGTATGACCAGGATGAGAATGCATGGGAAGGAGGAACAGAGATTCTCCTCAGCTACCCCCCCGGAGGAGAAATTCGCTGGTTTGCGAAGGAGGGAGCAGTCATTCCAACTGCTGAGGGATGTACCCACCTACAGGATGCACTGTTTGAGCATGTTGCACTTTTGGTCTTCCCGATCAAGACTGCTGAAAAGCAGGTCACCTCCACCTATTTTGAGGATGACGGGGTAAGCGAGTTACATACGGGGAGGTTCAATGTGTGGGAATGTAGCGTAACGGAAAGCCAGCTGACGATTACCAAGACCAAGGGTGGAGCTCCTGTTAAGAAGAACCGGATCTTTACGGTCCGTATCGCGGGAGGACGAACGTTCTCCTTTGATCCGGATACATTTGAAGAGGGAGTATCTCGCAGTTATGCAATTGAAGGGTGACAAACCAATCGTGAGGCTTTACACTGGCATTCTAGGAGAGGTGGCATGGGAGAACCTGTGACAATCATGGATGTAGCAAAAGCTGCTGGCGTTTCGCCTGCTACGGTTACGCACGCCCTGAATGGGAAGCGTCCTGTAAGCGAAATGACACGAAAGCGAGTACTTGCTGCGGTAGAGTCACTTGGCTATGTGCCTTCTTGGAATGCTTCCCGTATGAAGAGTCGTTCTTCTGGTATTATCGGGTGCCTCGCAGCCGATATTACTGAGACGTTCGTGAATCAAATAGTGAGAGGAATCGAGCAGGGGCTCTCTGGGGGACAACACTCTCTCTTCTTTGTCTCTGGTATTGAGTTTGGAAATGACTTGAAGAAGGCGTATCACTTTTTGAAGAGTCATAAGGTGGAAGGAATATTGTTTTGTCACCATCTTCCGATCTGGAAGGAGTTCAACTTGGATACCCAGAACTCTGACATTCCCATTGTCTCGGTGAATATGGATACACCGGGGATGATCAGTGTCATCCCGGATAATACCACCGGGGGTTATCAAGCGGCAGAGCATCTCTATGGTTGTGGCATGCGCCACCCTGCGATGATCTGCGGCCCAGAGGACCGACTCTCAGTACAAGACCGCTTGCAGGGATTCTCCAGCCGGGTTACAGAGCTGCAGATGCAAATGCCTACCCTGCGCTACTATGGGAATTATGACTATGACCACGGGTTTGAGGCAGCGATTGAACTCATGAGAGACTATCCTGAGACTGATGGTATTTTCTGTGCCAATGACTATATTGCAGCTGGATGTATTGCTGGCCTGCAGAACCTGGGGTATGAAGTCCCTTCCCAGGTACGGGTAGTCGGGTTTGACAACAGGGATTTCTCTTCCTTCTGGAATATCCCTATCACCACCTTTGAGCTTCCTTTACAGGAGATGGGCATCCTTGGGGTAAGCATACTCAAGCAGGTCATCAGCACAGGTTCCTATGCAAAGACCAAACATGTGTTGCAGTCTAAGTTGATTCCGAGGCAGAGTAGCAGGGGGTGAGAAAGCTTTAGATTTTTTTTACAAACCAATGAAAAATCTACAAACAAATATAATCAGTTTCAAGAAATTTTGCATATTGACCGAATGAAGCATAAACTAAAAATCAGCTCCAAGACGATGGAATGGATGCAAATTTAATTCTAAATTCTAAATTCCGTTGCAAATTATATACCTTATAATTCATACTATGAATATTAAGTATTGAAATGAAAATATTTTACCCATATTGATGAGATATATTCATTCGACAGTCAGACAATTAGGCCAATGAAAATTATCAAAGGAGCAATCTATTTACATGGACATTATGTTGTCTTTGCCAGCCAATGCCGCTAAACATTTCTCAATAGAAAAAAAATCTACCAATTTTCAGAGACTATTTACTGCCTCTGATCCAAAAAACCAACAACTGGGTTCTGGTGGAGGAACAGCATGGTTGCTTACTGAATCTTTCCGAAATGATAATACTGAAGACGATTTTCATAAGTGGCTACACGCTACAAAGAAAGTAATAATACATGGCGGAGGTCTTAGCAGAAGACTCCCTGCCTATGCCCCTTCCGGAAAACCATTTCTCCCTGTACCAGTTTTTCGTTGGGCTAGAGGTCAACGACTTGACCAGACGCTGGCCGATCTTCAGGTGCAGTTTGCTGAACAGATTCTCAATAATTCAGATGAAAATCAAAATATACTTGTGGCAAGCGGAGACGTGCTTATATTACCATCAAAGAACAAATTGGTTATTCCCAAGGCCGATGTTGTTTTGTTTGCATTGTCAGCTGATCCCTTAACAGCTAGTAATCACGGGGTATTTGTATGTGACAAAAATGAATCGAGTAAATTAAACAATATGCTCCAGAAACCTACCCAACAAGAATTACGAGGTATTATTGATCATCCATTCTATATTGATACAGGCCTCTGGCTTTTTAGTGATAAAGCAATTTGTAAACTTATGGAAAAATGTGTTGACAATTTTTCCAGCGAATCTTTTAATTTTTCGATTCCAAAATTCTATGATTTATATGGAAAGTTTGGACTTTCCCTAGGAGCTCATCCAAGTATATTTGATAGAGAAATATCAGAGCTTGATGTTGCTGTGGTTGTATTGCATGAACAGGAGTTCCTTCATTTCGGAACCAGCATGGAACTAATTTCAAGTACTTTATCAATCCAGAACAAAGAATTAGACCCAACAAGGATGTGGTCAAAAAATATTAAACCACATCCATCCATTTTTATCCAAAATTCCAAGATGCAGGTTAAACTTCAATCAAATAATCATTCAATATGGATTGAAAATTCTCATATTGGAACAGGATGGACTCTTCATGACTCCCATGTGATAACAGGAGTACCTGAGAACAATTGGGAAATCGATCTTCCATCAAATACTTGCATTGATTTGGTTCCTATTAAAAATAGTCAATATGCCGTTCGTTTCTATGGGATTAAAGACAATTTCAAAGGTAATATCAAGGATTCAAATACCATATTCCTAAATCAACCAGTTATCGACTGGTTAAGCAACCATGGAATTGAAACACCAGAGACAGATATTGATATTCACGATTTTAGGTTATTCCCGATATTACATATGAAGGAAATATCTGATACATTTTTACAATGGTTGTTTGAAGAAACTCCTGATAGTGCGCATAGACAAATGTATATTTCTTCAGAAAAAGCATCTGCAAAGGATCTTCTTGATCTGGCAAATATACCTAGATTACTTGATCAACGTATACAATATCGAAAAAGGAATTACTCAACACTGGCACAAAACTTCAATAAGAGAGCCAATTGCAAAATAGGTTTTCAAGAACCTCGTAATGCATAAACATACAAAACCATCACTCACATACCCCATACCTGCTACTGGCCCATGTGACTGACAGAGCTCTGTCTTGTTTTTACTGATAATTGCATGATGGATATAGAAAAAAGGACCTTTTTCTGTTACTGTTTAGTTACTACACAAAACAAACAAAAGAGGTCCTTCTTATGCACCATACTACACCAACCCCCCTGGTTCTTCAATCCCTGCTCTTCTCCCATGAAGACTTTTCACCCTGCCTTTTCCGCAGACCGAGCGAGCGTGAGAGTGAGTTCCTCAGCTTCTTCCAAGGGGTGCAATCCCTGCTCACTTGCGAAGAATTGCACAGGTTGCAGAGGAGCTGTGTTTTGTCAAGAGAAATTGGATAAAATGGTAGTGGGAATTCCCTATTCTGGTACTGTTCGAAAATACTCACTAT
>NZ_QUWK01000014.1 GCF_003429665.1 Sphaerochaeta halotolerans
TCTCGTATTGCAGTATCATGGCTGCAATGCGAAAGCTTGGCCCATTTTTGGGTAGTCAGTTCCCCATAGAAGTCTGTAGTCAATCTTTCCAACATTGCTTTTTGACGTTCATTAAATGCATATCGTTGGAACCATCCCTGGATTTTTAGTACCTTCTCGATGGTGTTTATTACCGTCTCTTGAGCCCCGTGTATTTGAGAGAGGTACCAGACAATCCAGAACATAAACAATCGACTGTAAAAACACAGTTAATTTTTTATATAATAATAATTTGACTCCCTTCTAATTCAGTTTTATACTAGAACTATAAACCTACCTTATCTGGTCTTTCTCCAGGTGAGAGAAGAAAAGGAGTGGCCTCATGTTAATCGGAATTTCCCCCTACATCGGTCCAGAACTGCTGGAAGCACTCGATAGAATGGGTCACGGTGACGAAATTGTTATCGTCGATGCGTTCTATCCCGGAGACACCCGTTCCTCCCGCTGTATCAGAGCTGATGGAATCAAAGTTGAAGACCTACTGGACGGCATCTTCCGTCTGATGAATCCTGATGATTATGTCAAAGATCCTGTAGTGATGATGCAACCCTCTGAGGGCGATAGTGCAGACCCTGCGGTGGAGCAGTCGTTCCAGGCAGTCTTGGACAAATACTGGCCTGCTACACCAAAAATCCAAAAAATCGAACGGCAAGCATTCTATGACAGAGCGACGCGTGCATATGCAGTAGTGGTTTCCGGTTCCATCGTAAAATATGGATGTATCATCATCCGCAAAGGTGTTCTGCCCCACTAAGTCTTTTATGCAGGCCACCTCAAGCGGTGGTCTGCAACAGTCTCCTAATCAATGAGTATCACTGGTTTGATAACTTGCTCCTCCTTGTTTCCAAACACAGCAAACGCAGCATCCAACTCATCCATGGAATACCGATGCGTCAGCAAGAGCGAACTAGGGATATGGTGCTGTTTCAACAACTCAAAGGCTTGTGGAAATCCCCAGTTGGGGATGGCATGAGAGGCGATAAGACGCTTCTTGGAAAAGTGGAAATCATTCGCTGAGAATGTCACTTGGTCATCTTTGAAATCAATACCATCATAGACAATGGAACCACAGAACCCAGCAAGCTCAATACCATCACCAAGCGTTGCAGGAGGAGAGGTGACAATCACTCGGTTGAACAGCTTGGGGAACTGCTGCCTGAGCGCTTCCTTCCACCCCGCCTTGGTGCTATCAATGACCAGGTCTGCACCAAGCTTCTTGGCAACATCACTTCTATAGGCTCCCCGGGGAGTATCAAGATGGTGGCCTACCATGACCACATTCCGCGCACCTCGCAACTTGGCGAGCTTGATGCAACTCAGGCCAATGATTCCCGGTCCCATGATAAGGACATCATCAAACAGCTGGACATCGGCCTCCCGGCTGAGATCAAGGGCAACGGTAATGGGCTCAGCAAGGGTAGCTTCAGGATAATCGAGACCTTCATACGGTATTACCATCTCCCGGGGAACCACCAGAAACTGGCCCATTCCTGCTTGATCATCCATGTAACTGTAGATGTGCTCACAAGCCTGAGGCTTCTGGTTCAAACACTGTTCACATTTCCCACAGGCAACATTGTTCTCCACCACTACTGAATCCCCTACTTTGAGTCCAGGGAAATCAGAACCAACTTCGTAGATGTATCCAGCCACTTCATGCCCAAGAGGAGTCAAGGACCCTGTAGGAAGATCTTTGACGAAGTGGATATCGGTCCCACAGATTCCACACGCCTTTATACGTACCACCACCTCATTGGCTTTGGGTTTTGGCAGTGTTTTCTTCACAATTTTGATTTGTTCATTTCTATCGACCCAGGCACTTTTAAATTCCATGTCACTCCTCACTTTAAGACTAGTTTTCAAAAAGATTGTATCTCGTATATGTTAAACAAGTTACACATGTCAGTAACATTTTCATCATACCGCCTTTTACTTACATAACAAGGATCTCTTGATCTTTCACTGTTTTAAGCAACTGATAGATTGTTGCAACAAAAGGAACACCAAACAAGATACCGGGAATACCAAAGAGACCCCCTCCAAGAATGACGGAAGTAAACACCCACACCCCTGGCAGTCCAACAGAGGTACCTACTACCCTGGGATAGATGATATTCCCTTCCAACTGTTGGAGAATTACCAGAAAAAGGACAAACAGGAGTGCCGTCTGATACCCTTGGCTAAAGAGGAGCACAAATCCAACTGCTCCTCCCAGATAGGCACCAACCAATGGGATGATGGCAGTCATGCCCACCACAGAACCCACGGTCAGGGCATAGGGAAAGCGGAAGAGCAACATCCCTAGTGTACAGAGAGAACCAAGGATGATCGCCTCAACAAACTGACCTGTAAAAAACTTGCCAAACGTTCTATTGGCTACCACTTTCACATGTACAATTTTTTTGCTGTACTTCTCAGGAATGAAACGTTCCATCAAATATGCAAGTTGGGACAACACCCTACGCTTACCAAAAAGCAGGTAGAGGCTGAATACCAAGGCAATCGCACCGTTGACCACTCCGTTTATTGCACCCCCCAAGACAGAGAGTGCATAGTCTGCAATTTTAGGGGAAGAAGCCTTCAAATTATCTACAAAGGTATTCATATATCCTTCAATGGTGGAGAATCCCTGTTCCAACTCCGGACGGGTACGCATGAATTGTTCCAGTGAGGATACCGCCTCCTGATAGAGCACCGGCAAATTGGTACTGAACTGGCTGATCGCCAATCCCAATTGGGGCAACAGTAGTATCAACACACCTGTGATCAACACCAAGAAAAATATGAGGGAGATAAATACCGCAAAGACTCTTGCTGCAAGAGGCTTCTTGCACTTCCCGAAAATCCGTTTTTCTATCCATTTGGCGGGTATGTCGACCAGATAAGCAAATACAATACCAAGAAGAAGTGGCATAAGCGGTCCCCAGAGCTTCTTAAGCCCAGCCTGTATGGTAGAGAAATACACTACGATAAGGGCGAGAACTGCTGCGAGGAGGAGAAGGTGCACGATGTTGCGAAATGTTTTCTTGTCCATCATGGAATTGAGTATTGCACAAGAAAAGTTGGGTTGCAATGCTAACAATCCCGAGGAAAACCTATGCTATACTTTACTGCAGAAATCCAGGAGGAATTGCTATGGCTCAAGAAGTTCGAATTATCACCACTGGCGGGACATTTGACAAACAGTACGACGCAATCAGTGGAGAACTGACATTCAGAGAGTCTCAGTTGCCAAGAATACTGAATCAGTCTCGCTGTACACTCAGTATCCTCTTGGAAGGGCCTTTAGCGGTAGACAGTCTTTTCATGACCGATGGACAGAGGGAGGAAATAGCCCAAACCTGCCTTCATAGTGCAGAAGAAAAGATTGTGGTCATCCATGGCACTGACACGATGTGCAACACTGCAAAGGTAATCGCTGAAACACTGAAAGGGGATGCAAGCAAGACGGTTGTATTAACGGGTGCCATGATCCCCTACTCCTTGGAAAATTCTGATGCAGTATTCAATCTGGGTTGTGCCCTCACCGCTGTACAGCTCCTTCCACCCGGGGTGTATATCACCATGAGTGGAAGGGTTTTCCTGTATGACAACTGCAGAAAAAACAAGGACAAAGGTGTGTTTGAGACCACTACCTAGGGGAAGGTTGTTTACACGTCGATGAGAGCAGAATTTGTACATGCTCTCGAGATGCTTTCAGGATGCTCTCCATGACATCAACAACATGCCTGGTCACATCTCCATTGGCTCGATGTTCGGAGCCACTTTCAAGCGCCTCTGCGATATCGGCAATACCAAGACCTCGAGAGTTCTCAGGGTAATCGAAGAGCAGGGGCATATCTGTCCACTCTTTCTCACCCATCCTACAATAAGAAATTGGCCCTCCGAAGGTATTAGGATCGGGAACGCGAAGAGACCCTTCAGTTCCATATATCTCAATCCTCGGCATGCTATGATTCCATACGTCAAAGCTGGTTACCAAGGTTGCAATACAACCAGAATGGAATTGCAAGAGACTTGCAATATGGGTATCCACTTCGACACGAATTGACGTCCCGTTCTTTGGCTCACTGGTAATCAATCGCTCTGAAAAACTTTTTTTCGCATATCCTGCAACTGATTGCACCGGACCAAGCAGATTGATAAGTGCAGTTATGTAATAGGGTCCCATATCGAACAAGGGGCCACCACCAGCTTGATAGTAGAACTCTGGAGCAGGGTGCCAACTCTCATGCCCATGGTTCATCATGAATGCAGAGGCGGCAACCGGCCGACCAATCCATCCATCATCAATGAGCTTGCGACAGGTCTGGATACCTGAGCCTAGGAAGGTATCAGGAGCACCTCCAAGTACAAGGTGCTTTTCATTTGCCAATGCTACCAACTGTGAGGCTTCTTCCGTAGTAAGAGAAAGCGGTTTCTCCACATAGACATGCTTGCCCGCTTCCAATACTTGCTTGCAGAGAGCAAAATGACTTTGTGGGGTGGTAAGATTGAGAACCAATTCCACTGAGGGATCTCCCAGCAGTTCCTCAACTGATGTATACTGTTTTATCTGGTAGGTCTCTGCAACCTCTTTGGCGCGCTCCTGGACCAAATCAACCACACCAACCAATTCCACATGCTTCTTGAACATTCCTGTAAGGTTTTCCAAGTAGATTCCGCTGATCTTGCCCAATCCAATGATAGCTACGTTGAGTTTTTTCATATCAGAACATCTTCCTTTCACTGGCGAACATTTCAATTCCCAAATGATTCTCTTTCGCAACCTTTTTCCCTTCTGCTGCCCAGAGAAGCCCCCGTTTCATCAGCTCCCATGCCTCAGGGATATCAAAGACATCATTATGATGACCAAGTGAGTTGTAATAAACTCTTCCATGCCCCCATTTCTTGGTCCAAACTACTGGCATCTGCACCACTCCATTAGTTGAGTGATACCAGTCAACCGTCGGGAACTTGGTGGTTGCTAGAACCTCCACCGCAGGATCGACATGGAGATAATACTGTTCACTGGAAACTGAAAAATCCTTGATGTCAGCTACCAGAGGACTGGAACTCTGCTTGATATTCACTTCGTAGGGCACTCCATCAGAACCTGGATGGGCAACCCAATTACCTCCCATGATGAATTGCCAGAGTACGTTGGTACGGAATGCATCACACATTCCCCCGTGGCAACCAGCAACTCCTACTCCACTGGCAATGGCATCAGCAAGAATACCCGTCTGCTTGCTCTCGAAGGTCCCCATGGTCCATACCGGCACGAAGAGATCCAGGCTGAAGAGATACTTTCTGTCTTGAAGAATCTCAAGATCATGTTCCATGCGAACATCAAAGCCCTCTGCTTCCAAATAGGTACCGAATCGTTCAGCAACCAATTCGGGCTCATGCCCATCCCAACCACCTACAAGTAACAATGCTTTCCTTTTTTCCGACATAGTTTCTCCTCTTATTGTAATTCCTTGTACTGCATAAAGGCAAAATCAGCAGGCTTGTTGAAGCCGGACAGATCCTGACAAGCCAATGCAAAAAAGGCTCCTGTAAATGCAGAGTTATCAATATGATCATCACTGATCCTCAACGCATCACAATCATTGCCATACTGAACATATTCCATTCCATCAAGTGAGTAGGAAAATCGCACCGTATCATAATCAGTTTCAATCCGCATCCAGATTTCATGAATATCCCCTACAGCGACCGGTGGAAATAGTTCCTCATGCTTGCCGTTGTCACAACTCATAATGCAAACCACCTTACCCAAGGCTTCATCATGAGAAAGTCGTAGGTAGTAGTACTCCCTAGTACCGTAGTAGTAGGCAATTCCAGCCATCTCCTTGTACCACGTGGGATCGAACTCCAGTTTTGTGGTCACCTCACACACAAAACACTGCTGTCTTCTTCCCACCAAAGCTTGCTTAAAGAGAGAGCTCATGCTCTCCTTTCCGTACAACCGCAAATATCCCGGCCTGTCCTTAAAAGAAAGCGTGTCCTCATTAAGAGGAATACGCAGCGTCTGGAAATCGAGAGGAAGCTCTGGACCATCAAACTGATAGAGAATATCAGAGGGAGGCAATGGTTTTACATCAAAGGGACTCTTAAATACAGGATTTGGCGCATTGCCACCACCCTCTATCCTGAGCCAACCATCTTGGTCGAAATACACATTTTGAATGGATGTCTCACGACCAAGCATGCAGTGCTGCTTGACTGGCCTTCCACAGAGATGCACCAATGCCCAGCTACCATCCTGGAGTTGCACCAAATCAGCGTGGCCTGCTTTCTGGATAAGGAGATTGGGCCTATCCTTACTGGTGACCAAGGGATTCCCGGGCATCATATCATAGGGCCCCTCAATCGTTCTGGAACGAGCAACAGACTCAGCATGGTTGTAGAAGGTACCCCCTTCAGCCACCAGAAGGTAGTAGTACTGCTCAATGTGGTAGAGGTGAGGTCCTTCTGTCCATCCAATCTCAGTACCCTCGAAGATAAGCTTTGGGTTACCAAGACAGCGCTTTTGGTCAAGACTGAACTCCTCTAGGAGAATTCCAGCAAACCGATTTCTGTCTTTCCTGAAATCCGTGGTCATGGTCACTATATACTTTCGCCCATTATCGTCATGGAAGAGTGAGGGGTCAAAGCCATAGCTGTTAAGATAGATCGGCTCACTCCAAGGTCCCGTAATCAAAGGAGCAGTCACGAGATAGTTGTGCGTGTCCTTGAAGTGTTCCTTGGTATGAACTACTGTGTACACTAGGTAGTAGATTCCCTTATCGTAGCTCAAACAGGGGGCCCACACCCCGGTGGAGTCAGGACATCCACGCATATCGAGCTGGCTAACCCTGTCCAATGGACGGGTTAGCAGTTTCCAGTTGACTAGATCTCTGCTGTGGTGGATTTGCACACCGGGGAACCATTCGAAAGTCGAGGTAGCGATATAGTAGTCATCCTCAACCCTGAGAATGGAAGGATCGGGGTTGAACCCCTTGAGAATTGGATTAGTAACGTATGTCATGACATCTCCTCTTAACCTTTCAAAGCACCTTGGGTAAGGCCATTGATGACCCTGTCCTGTGCCAGGAAGTAGAATATGAGTACCGGCAGGGAACCAACCAAGATAGCTGTGAGCACTGCAGGAATATTGATTGTCTGGAAACCATAGAAGTCACGGATACCCAGCGAAAGAGTCTTTTTGGAACGAGTATCAATCATGACCAGAGCATAGACAAACTCATTCCACATGGTCAGGAAGGTATAAACACCGACAGTGGAGATAGCAGGACCTGAGAGCGGCATCACAATCTTACGGTAGATTAAAAAAAGTGAACCACCGTCGATCATGGCAGCCTCATCCAGTTCCTTAGGCATTTCCTTGAAAAACTGGGTCATAATGAAGACCGAAATAGGGATGTTGAACGACACGTACGGCCCGATGAGAGCAAACAAGGTATCGTACACCCCGACATTGATGCTCATTGAATAAATGGGAATCAAGGTAGTGTGAATCGGAATCATCATGCCGGCAATGACTAAAAAGAAGATTCCCTTGGTCACACGGTAGTTGAACTTTGCAAAGACAAAGGCCATCAATGAGGAGACCAATATCACCAAGCTTACCCCGCTGACACTGACAATGAGGCTGTTGATGAAGTACCTAAGGAAAGTCGGAGCAAATACCAGCTTATAGTTTCCGAAAAAGAGCTTCTTCGGGGGCTGCCAAATGTTCATCATGTACTCAGGCAGACTCTTGAAGCTATTGAAAACCAAAAAAACCAGTGGGAAGCCGGTAAGGACGAGGACCACAATACAGAAAAAGTAAATGCAGACTTTGAACAGTTTATCGGTTACAGGTTCTTTCTTCATATCAATGAGCCTCCCTCACCCTAGTGATATAGAGGAAACCACAGGCGAATACAAAACAGATAATGAACATCAGACCTGCGATGGCTGAAGCATAGCCCATGCCAAATTCCACAAATCCTTTCTTGTACATATACGTTGCCATGAGTTCAGTTGCCCCGCTAGGACCACCTCCTGTCATGATATAGACCAAATCAAAATACTTAAGCGAACCCACCATGGACATGACCGCTGCTGTTCTTAGCGTCGGACTTATTAGAGGCAGGGTAATCTTCCAGAAGGATTGCCAACGGTTCGCACCATCGATGGTGGCAGCCTCATAGAGCTCGATAGAAATGTTGGTCAAACCTGCCTTGATGATAATCATATAAAAAGGGATAAACTGCCAACAGATGACAAAAAGCACCGCAGGCATCGCTGTCCTTACGTCTGCAAGAAATCCAATTACATATTGTCCAAGCCCCACTGCATTCATCACATAGGCGAGAATACCGAACATCGGATCAAAAAAGAGCTGCCACATAATACCGGTAGCAACAGTTGAAAAGAGCATGGGCAGAAAGAAGATGGTACGGAAGAAGCGTGTTCCCTTGATAGCGCTATTCAATGCCAGGGCGAGTAATAGTGCAAAGGGAAGCTGAATGACTATCGAAGTAATCATCAGAATCAAGTTGTTTTTAACTGCAACGCCCATCATGGGATCCTTGAAAAGCTTTAAGTAGTTTGCAAATCCGACGAATCTCGAGTCTTGACTGATACCTGTCCAGTCCAAGGTAGAAAACTGGAAGGTCATTAATATACCATACAAATTATAAATACCATAAAACAGAAGACCGGGCACCAAGGCTGCCACAACAAAGAAAATCTCTTTATGATTGTTCGCTCGACGTTTAGTTAGAACCATGAATATATTCCTTTTGAAGAAGAGGGGAGGCTGAAAGAGCAGCCTCCCGTAAGATGGCTTCAACGCCACACTCCTTATTTTGCGGGACCCAAGACTTCAACAGCCTTCGCTTCCACCAGCTTTGCAGCCTGAGCGGGAGTCATGGTCAAACCAAACAAGGCCTGAGTGGTATCTTTATGCACTTCTGCGAGAGCAGGAGGCATGTATTGATCGTAGAAGTTCTGCATGACCTTCGCACCCATAAGCACATCATATTGCTTCTGGATGAGTGGATCCTTAATCTCGATGCCCTTGACACCGGAAATCATGGAGGAGCCATCAATCATGTCCTGACCATACACCTGATCGGAAAGGACTACGAGCAAATCAAAAGCTTCCTTCGGATACTTGGTGCCACTATAGATATGGATAACATTTCCACCACCGACAATCTCGTCGGCTGAACCTGCAGCACCTTCAATGACCGGGAACTTAAACAGACCAAGATTGTTCTCGTAGAAGTCAGGAGCTTCATTGCGGCAGTTTCCAAGCAAACCGTTAGTCTGGATGAGGTGTGCAGCTCTTGAGCTGTAGAACAACATTCTGGACCCGCCGGTATCATAGTTGATACCGTTCATGCCTTCAGGATAGTAACCCTTACGGACCCATTCTTGAATCTTCTCACCAGCCTTGATAAAGCTCTCGTCTTCGAAGGTCTTTCCATTTTCCCTATTGAAGGCATCAATAAAGACCTGTGCCCCACCATAACGCATCGAAAGATAGATGAAAGTGATGGCGCCAGGCCACTTGCTGGCATTTCCAAGAGCGATAGGAATAATCCCATTAGCTTCTAGGACGTCACAATTGTACTCGAACTCAGCAAGAGTTGTGGGAACCTTAAGATTGTATTTTTCGTACAGTTCGCGGTTGTAGTACACAGAAGAAGGTCCACAAGTAATTGGAAGCCCATAGACCTTGTCGCCGCTCATACTAATGGAGATACCGGGTTCAAGATAGTTTTGTGCAACACTCTTAACCTGTTCAGAGATATCAAGCACCTTACCAGCCTTGATGAACTCTTCCATCCAACCGCCACCCCAAGTGATGAACAGATCAGGAGGATTTCCACCTCCCATAGCGGTCTTCAGCTTGGTTTTGTAGGGATCGTTCTCAATCGCCTGTTCAACTACTTTCACTTTCGGGTTGGCCGCTTGGTAGCGAGCAATAGCCTTCTCCATAGTCTCACGACGAGAGACATCAACACCGATGTGCCAGACAGTGAGTGTAATGTCCTTTTCATTTTTTGCCTCAGCTTCTGAAGAACCTGCAGCAAAGAGCATCGCTGTTGAAACCAACAGAACGCATGCAAAAATTAGCAACCTTTTCATTCTAAAACCTCCTTAAGAAATGTAGCTCTCTATGCACTAGTGGTACACACTAAGCATAATCATCTTGGCTATAACTCTAAATCCTAACTATGAAGAGAAGAATATCTATTATAGTTTTTACATATGTTATCTTGACATTTTTAAATTTAATCTATCTATTGATATCCAATTTATTGATATAAATCTTATTATAATATATATAATTATTTAATTTGCACAAAATCATTGCAATACACTAATTTGTGGTGCAATATTCTTGAGATTGGTATCTTTTTATGTCAATGAGATATATTTATCATCTATCTACTCAGATACCCTCCATCAACAGGAAGCATGACGCCACACACATAGTCTGAAGCATCGCTGGCAAGATACACGACCGCTCCTGCCATATCTTGCGGTTGTCCCCAGCGTTTGGCAGGAATGCGCTGACTCAACTCGGCAAACCGCGCTTCATCATTGACCAAGGCGGTATTGATCGGGGTAGCCATATAACCAGGAGCGATGCAATTCACATTTATACCCAAGGAGGAAAGTTCGTTGGCCATCGTCTTGGTCATCTGCATCACCGCTCCCTTCGCTGAACAGTATGCAACTGTGTTGATTCCCGCAGCAATTGAGTTCACTGAAGCAATATTGATGATCTTGCCCTTACCCAATTTCACCATCAGATTTCCAGCCCACTGGGCTAAGTCAAAGACGCTGGTAAGGTTGAGCTCAATCACTTTGTCCCAATCTTCCATGGGAAACTCCAAAGCAGGATACCGAATTTGGATACCAGCGTTGTTAACGATGATATCCAGCTTACCTTCCAATCGTTTTTCAATTGTTTTCTTCAACTCAGAACGCTTTAATCGGTCAAGCAAGTCACATATAATAGCTTCTGCTTGCAGCCCTTGTTCCCTAAGCTCCTCAGCTTTCTCCACTACCTTTGGGTTGATATCTACCAGGATGACAAAGGCTCCAGCTTCAGCAAGGCCTTTTGCCATCCCCCATCCCAAACCTTGGGACGAGCCAGTGATTACTGCGTTCTTTCCAGTCAAATCAAACGGATTTCTCTTCATGGCTACACCTCATAGGAGAGCAACGGCTTCCATCCATCATTGATGAACTGATCGGTAGTTCGGTTGCAACTTCCGAAGGTTATGAATGCTTTTTCATCCATACCATTCTCTTCATAGGCCTTATGGAACTCATCGAGGGTCATCAATCGATCAATGACATCTTGGTCTATAGGCTTGTCAATCTGGGTTTCATAGGGGCCTTTCTCGGCAAGCAATTCGTCCTGGATTCCTTTGGATATGGACATAATCATCTTCGCCCCTGAGAGTGCCGTTACATGATAGGCACCTCGGCAACCTGCAGGCATAAGAACGGTATCATACCCTCGTTCTGCAAAAAGTTTGTATGCCTTTTTAATACAGGCTGTACCTGCCTGCCTGATATCTGATTCACTGACTATGGATTCTTGATCCTGTGCAACATCGCGTAGGTAATCATCCAAACGGCCCACCATCAATACCGCAATGGTAAGAGGCTCCTTGATCCCTGCCTTTCTTGCCCGTTCTTTGCCACGTTTTGCAGCCTCGGCAACCTTGAGGACCTGGGGAACTGTAAAGCTAATTGTTGCAGCAACATTGAAACCAAGGGCCACACACTCCTCATATACCCTAAGGCCTGCTTTGGTTGCAGGGAGTTTGATGACTACGTTCTTATACCAAGCTGCATACTGCTTCGCCTGAGCGAGCATGTAGGGATAATCACCAGTCTTCAATGGATTGGTCTGTGCACAGACATATCCTTGTCCGAAATCGCCTTTCTCATACATGGAGGTGAACAACTCTGCATAGTAGCCTGTAACAGCCTTGATCAAAGCCAATACCTTTTCATCACCACTCAGATTCTTGGCAAGAGCCTGTATGCGATCTTTCCACACTTCTGGATATGCATACAGTGTCTGGGTTACAAGGAATGGATTGGTGGTCATCCCTACCGCACCATCAGAAAACGCTCGCTCTTGTTCTTCTATATTGGCAGAGTCATGCCACCATATTGAGTCTGTCTCATTTGAAAGCCATTCTAGATAATTCATGCAACCCTTCTTAAAAACCCATTAATAAATTTTGATGAGATTCTTCGCAAAAGAATTGAGTCAGAGTCCTAATCTAGAACCCTGACCCAACTCAATTGTTACTTACGAACCTTAATACCTGCTTCCTTCTCGTACCACTGGACAAGTCCGCCGTGGTCGTCGGAGCCTTTTCCGTCGGAGGAGAGGGCTCTCATCATCTCGATGACCGAGTTGGAGATGGGAGTCGGGGTCTTCACGCTACTGGCGGTATCAATGGCATTCTGCAGGTCCTTGATGTGCAGGTCGATGCGGAACCCAGGTTTGAAGTTTCCCTCCAGCACCAGAGGTGCCTTCGCATCAAGCACTGTGCTACCGGCCAATCCCCCGCGGATTGCCTTGAACACTTTCTCTGGGTCGACATTAGCCTTGGTTGCAAGCACCAGTGCCTCGCTCATGCCTGCAATGTTTGCTGCTACCATGATCTGGTTCGCAAGCTTGGTCGTGTTCCCGCTACCAATCTCCCCAACCAAGGTCACACTGCTTCCCATGACCTGCAGGATTGGCTCGACCACCTTGAAGGTCTCCCCCGGTCCGCCGACCATGATTGCAAGGGTTCCGTCGATTGCCTTTGGCTCCCCGCCGGAGACCGGCGCGTCAAGCATGACCACACCCTTCTTCACCAGTTCAGCTGCCACTTCCCGGCTCACAATCGGGCTGATGGAGCTCATGTCCACCACAATCAGGCCTTCCTTCGCACCCTCGATTACTCCACCCTCACCCAGTACGACCGTCTGTACGTGAGGGCTGTTGGGAAGCATCGTGATCACCACGTCACTCTGCTGTGCGACTTCCTTAGCGCTGGCAGCCTCAGTCGCCCCGGAAGCGACAACCTCGGCCACAGCTTCCTTGTTGATATCGTTGACGACCAGGCTATAGCCTGCCTTCAATAGGTTCTTTGCCATGGGCTTGCCCATGATCCCGAGTCCAATAAATCCAATCTTCATGTTTTCGCTCCTTACTTGTAGGCCAGGACGCTCCTGACCTTCTTCGCGACATCCTCAGCCTCTAGGCCGTAATGCTTAAGCAGGATGGAATAGTTCTCCGCACTGGTGCCGAAGCGGTCACCCACCCCCAGAATCTCAATCGGAACTCGCTTCTTGGAAAGAGCGCTGCATACTGCGCTTCCGAGGCCTCCGATGACGTTGTGCTCCTCTGCCGTTACTACACCCTTCATACCCTCGGCATACGCCTCAAGCGCCTTGGTATCCAGTGGCTTGATCGTCGATACATTGACCACGCGCGCTGATATGCCTTCCTTCCCAAGGATCTTTGCTGCCTCCATCGATTGCTGCACCATCACGCCCGTGGCAAAGATCACCACATCTTTGCCGTCGACCATCTGGGTCATCTTTCCGATATGGTACTCCTCATCGGGGTTGGTAACGATAGGGAGGTCGTTGCGGTTGATGCGTATGTACATCGGCCCCTTCTGCTCCACCATGGCCTTTACCATTTTCTCGGTCTCCACTGCATCACAGGGGCTGAGAACGGTCATGTGTGGCAATACCTGCATCAGGGCAATGTCGTCTATGCTCTGGTGGGTCTTGCCATCCCCGTAATCGGAAAGTCCGGCGCTCGAACCGCAAATCTTCACGTTCAGGTTCGCAATCGTAATCGAGGAGCGAATCTGGTCATAGGCACGTCCGGAGGCAAACACCGCAAACGAGTTCATGAACGGTACCTTCCCCGTCAGCGAGAGCCCCGCCGATACGCTTGCCATGTTCTGTTCAGCGATACCCATCTGGAAGTAGCGATCGGGGTACTCGGCTGCGAACAGCTTACTCATCGTGGAGTTGCCCAGGTCGGCCTCCAGCAATACGATGTCCTTGTTGTCCTTTCCCAGCTCGACCAGCGTCTCGCCGTAGGTTGTCCTCAGGCTGTCTGTAGTCCTCATGCCTCTACCTCCTTCCTCATGTCGGCTATGCACTGCCATGCTATCTTGTATTCTTCCTCACTCATCGCCGCATTGTGGTATTTGGCCTTCCCCTCAGCAAACGGGAAGCACTTGCCCTTCACTGTGTGCGCCATGATTACCGTCGGGCCTTCCTTGTATGCTTTCGCTGCATCAAGTGCCCCGAGGATCTGGACCATGTCGTGCCCGTCGATCTCGATGACATTCCACCCGAAGGCCTTCCACTTCTCCACCAGGTTCTCAATCGGGAAGATTTCGGCGGTCGTGCTCGTTGCCTGCACGCCGTTCCAGTCCACGATAGCTGTCAGGTTGCTTGCCTTGTACACAGAAGAAGCCATCACGGCCTCCCACACCTGGCCCTCTGCAAGCTCGCCGTCGCCCAGGATCGTATACACGTGGTTCTCGCTCTTGTCCAGGGTGAGCCCAAGGGCAACACCGAGGGAGACTGAGAGTCCCTGGCCCAACGATCCTGTGACAGCTTCGATGCCCGGAGTCTTGTCCATGTCTGGGTGTCCCTGCAGGAGTCCCTTGAAGGTCTTCACCTTGCCCAGCTCGCTGCGGTCGAAATATCCCAGCTCCACAAGGCATGCATACTGCACCAGGACTGCATGGCCCTTGCTCATGATAAGGCGGTCTCGAGCCGGGTCCTTCGGGTCATCCTTGTTCACCTTCATCGTGTGGAAGTACAAGGCTGCCATCACATCCGCTATCGAGCTGCTTCCGCCAAGGTGCCCCACCTTTCCAGGGGGAATCATCTCCAGGATGTTTGCACGCACCTGGATTGCCTTGAGTTGCAGTTCCTTTACTAATTCTTGAGAATAGTTCATCTTCATCTCTCTCCTAACTTGTACAGGAATCGTGTTCAGCAGCAGGTCACTCCGCCATCTACCGGCAGAGCAACCCCGTTGATGAACGACGCCTCTTCGCTTGCGAGGTACAATACTGAATTTGCTACATCTTCAGGGGTTGCAAGACGCCCCAGGGGAACCTCGTCAAACCGCTGTTGTTTCTTTGCTGGATCTTTGAACATCTCCTGTACAAGAGGAGTATCGACTGTGCTGGGGTGTATTGAGTTACACCGAATATTCTCACTTCCGTATCTGCTGGCGATTGCCTTGGTAAGGAGCGTTACCGCACCCTTGGTGGTGGTATATGCTTCTGGTGTATAGCGATGACCGATCAAACCACAAACAGAAGAGGTGTTGATGATTGCCCCACCACCCTGCTTTCGCATGACAGGGATTACATACTTTGTACCCAGAAAGACAGAACCAACATTCACGAGCATCATGGTGTTGAACTCGCTGATGACCATTTCCTCGATGGGCTTCCTGATGTTGATCCCGGCGTTGTTCACCAAGACATCAATCCTGCCTTCTTTCGTCACAATAGTATCAATGGTCTGTTTCCAAGCTTCTTCGCTGGTCAAATCCATTTGAATGAAGGTGGCAGTAACCTTGTTCTCAGTGAGCTGAGCTTCCAGCTCCTTACCTTTCGTCTCATCAAGATCAAGGATGTAGAGCTTTGCACCATTCTTGCAGAGCAATTCAACCATAACCGCGCCTAAGCCTCCGGCTCCGCCGGTGACCAGAATAACCTTATCTTTAACATTCACTATATACTTCCTTTATATTGGTTGATTGTTACTGGTATTCTTCTGTAAGCGGCTATTTTTCACACCACTGATAAAAATCCAGATAATAGCAACCATCAAAACGATACCAACGGGACGACCCAGTAACGGGATGATCGAACCCTGTCCCTGCATGAGGGCCTGACGGAAACTGATGTCAGCCGTAGGTCCAAGAATAATTCCCAGCACCAGAGGAGCCATCGGATAATTAAGCTTGCGCAGGATGTATCCGAGAATACCGAATATGAACATGACATGGATGTCAAAGATGTTCACATTTCCGGCATAAGCCCCGATAACTGTCAAGGGGACGATGATTGGCATGAGAATCTTTCGGTTGATCTTCAGAACCTTCACCATTGGTTTGGTGAGCAGGAGACCGAAAACCAACATGGATGCGGTTGCGATTAAGAGCGTCACTGCAGTCAGATAAAGGAAATCGGGAGATTCAAGCGCGAGCATCGGACCTGGTTTTATCCCGTGAAGCCAGATGGCTGCCAGGAACATGGCTGCTGGAGGGGATCCAGGGACAGCAAGGGTAAGCAGGGGAATCATGGCACCACCGATACAGGCGTTATTAGCTGTCTCAGCTGATGCGAGTCCTTCATAACTTCCTTTTCCGAAAAGATGTCCATGCTTGCTACGTCGCTTACCAACGTCATAGCTGACCCAGGCAGCAATATCTTCACCAGCACCCGGGACTGCCCCGATACCGCTTCCGATTAAACCAGAGCGGACTGCTGTTGAAAGCACTTGCTTAACCATGCTTCTATCTGGAAGCACCTTCCCAAGCTGGTTCTCAATGGAATAAGGAACGTCTTCCTGCAAAACAGAAAGAATCTCGGAGATACCGAATACACCGATCAAAGCTGGAATTAGGGAGATACCACCCATTAAGTCATAACTCCCATAGGTAAACCTTGGGAACGCATAGACGGCATCCAAGCCTATCATAGCGGTAAAGAATCCCAGGAATCCTACAATCCAACCCTTGAGTGGGGTACTCTGCGTCGAGAGGTTGCCACAAATCATGATACCGAAGACGGAGATGAGGAAATACTCCCACTGACCGAATTTCAAAGCAATTTTATAAAGGAATGGGGTAAGAAAAATCAACAAGAGAATGGAAATCAGTGTACCAACAAACGAGGCTACAATACCAACTCCGATAGCTTGTCCACCATGTCCTTGTTTGGCTAGTACGAACCCATCCAAGGCGGTTGCCGCTGCTGATGGTGTTCCAGGGATGTTAATCATAATTGCTGAATAACAACCACCCATGACAGCTCCAACGTAGACTCCGAGAAGGAATGCTACAGCGGTAGCAAGCTGCATTGAGTAGGTAAGATTGATCAGCAGGGCGAGGGCCATGGTAGCGGTTAGTCCTGGAATTGCTCCAACCACGATACCGGCCACGGTTGCAATCATTGTTACAAATACCTGTGGATATCCGAACGCCTGTGCTGCTGCGGATCCGAACAGGGCAAATTGCTGTGCAAATGCTTCAAACATAGGTGCTCCCACCTCTATGGAAGAGGAATTTTAAAGACATACTGGAAAATAGCGCTGATCAGTACCGCTGAAAGGACTGAAATGATGATATTTTTCAACCAGGTCGTAGATTTCAGATACCAGAAGGTAACAACAAGGTAGATGAAGGTGGCTATTGCAAAATGTATTCTACCAATCAGACCATAGATATATACCACCATAAAGAATGAGAGAATGACTACGCGTTTTGATTCGGGACTAAGGAATAAAGCAATCAAGCTATCCTTACGAAAGGTAGCTTTTGTCGCTGCAACACTCCCGCCTCGTATTGATCCAATCAACATAACGATTCCGAACAGACAAAAGATAATTCCCAGAATGAACGGGAAGAATCCTGGTGCGTCGAGAAAACTGTTGAATACCTTCATACCGAGCGATTCAACAATAAGATAGATTCCGAAAGCTAACAGGAGTACACCCATAATGAGATCGGAAGCAGTTGTTTTCTTAATTTGGCTCATGCAACTATCCTTTTCCTAATAATTTCGGGAGACGGGAACCCCCATCCCCCGAAACAAGACGTGTTATTTGATGTTCTGCTTAGCCACTTCCCAGTCGAAGTCTGCAAGTTTGGGGATATTAAACTCAGCAGGGCTCTTGACTGTGGAACCGACGTTGTCCAGGGTCCAAGCGTATCCAGCTTCCTGGATGGCAAGGAACTTGTCAGCATCTTCGCCAGCATACCCAGCAAGAACCAATCCCTGCTGTCTTGCATAGTCGACGATCTCTGGCTGTTCAACTGCCCAGTAGAATGCCTCAGTCAGACCATCAAGAATGTCCTGAGGTACATCACGAGGGATCATGAGAGGCCATGTCTCACTGAGCAAGGGGATGTTCTCTGCATTTTCCTGTACCTTCATGATGGAGGGAATGTTAAGACCGAAGTCAGTGTAGTCACTGGTGTCAGTGATGGCGAGGGCGCGAAGCTGTCCAGCTTTGATGAAGTCAATCAAGGAGGAGAAGGTGCCCATGGCAATCTCTGCATCGCCTGCAATGACGTTGATACCAGCTTGACGGCAAGAACCAGCGGTCATGTAGTTAGGAGAGGGAACTCCAGCGATGTCACGAATTGCCTCAAAGAGAACGTGAGGACCAACGCCGAAGCCGCTGATTGCCATGTTCTGCTTTCCACTCTTCAAGTAAGCCATTGCATCATCATAGGTCTTGATGTCTGAATCTGGGGAAACAACAAGAACAGCTGCACCCATATACGGGTGGAAGGAAGCCCAATCAGCCCAGTAGGTGTCACTGGTGCCCATTACACGAAAACCAGAGATAGGGCCACTACCGGTTGCAAACATGCTATACCCATCATGCTTCTTACTGTACATTACAGTATTTGCAGCAACAGCGGATGCAGCACCTTCCTGGTTCACCACATTGATGGTTTCCCCAAGATACTCTTCCATCTTTGCGATAACCGGACGAACAGCAGTATCAGTGCCACCACCGGCTCCGAAGCCAACATAGACTACCGGCTGTGTTTTCGGCCAAAGCTTGGTGCTTGCAGCCTCTTTCTGACCTTCTGCGAACAGTGAAGTCGCAACCAACAGTACCAGAAGGATAACAAGAATTCTGTTTTTCTTCATACAAAACTCTCCTTTTATTTTTTTATGGTATAAGCCATAAAATTACTTATATGTTGTATGACGTCCTATAAGCTACAAGACTCATACAAAACATTTCAGGTAAAAGCTTCATCTGCAAACAAAACTACAGCTCAGCTAACTCTGAAATCCGATCAACAGTCTTGGCCACATGCTCACGCATCAGCCTGGCTGCCTCTTCCCTATTATGTACCCTTAGTGCTTCGAGGATGATGCGATGATAATACCGTCCGTCTCGCATACCCAAGTGAGTAACAATGGACTCCATGCTTGCATTCATCAAATCCTGCATGAAAAGAGCTACATTGATCAGCATGTTGTTCTTTGTTGCTTTTGCGATAGCCATATGGAACTGGATATCATCATGAGCAAATACCTTAATGTCCTGGGTATTCTGCTCCATCCGAACAACAATCGCCTCAAGTGCGTCACATTCCTCTTTCGTGATTCTCGTAGCGGCTATCTCCGTTGCCCCTACTTCCATTACCATTCTGTACTCAAGAATCTCCTGCAAGGAGTTCTTGTCAATCATGAACATGGGAAACAACATGTCACGGTAATTCTCGCTGGTCACCCTTCTGATGAAAGATCCTTCTCCATGACGTGTTTCTACGATTCCCAAGGCCTTGAGCTTCTGCATCGCCTCACGAATGCTGATGCGGCTCACTCCAAACTCCTGTCTCATTTCATTTTCGGAAGGGAGTTTTTCACCCTCCTTCCATTTATTACTCTTGATCTGGGCAAGCAATTGCTCATACACTTGGCTAGAAATCTTCTCTTGTCTTACAATTTTCGTTGAATTTTGTTGCGGCATCGAAAACTTCCCTCCAAGTCAGTACCACTGATAGGTTATCATACAAGTGTTATATGTCAATCACTTTTTTACATTATTTTATTATAGTATATCAATATCGATATATGCATATCGAGTGAAAGCTTCTAATATCCTTTTTCTCCACGCACTCACTCCCCTTTCTGTTTATTCTTCCCAAGAAAAAGCAGAACCAGAAATATGATGAAGATGACCACGAAGATGGCCAGCATTCCTTGTCCCATCAGTGTCAGTGATTTTGAAAAAATTGACTGCATAAGCCTCCTCCTATAACAATCCCGGGACCAGTCCCAGGATGACACCGCCGGCAATGACTGATGCAATCTGCCCAGCGACATTTGCCCCGACTGCATGCATCAACAGATGATTCTGAGGATCTGCTTGCTGCCCTAGCCGTTGAATAACCCTTGCTGACATAGGGAAGGCAGAAATACCTGCAGCCCCAACCATCGGGTTGACCTTCTTTTTCACAAACAAGTTCAAAATCTTTGCAAACACAACCCCGGCAATGGTATCAAAGATGAAGGCAAGCAATCCAAGCGCCATAATCATAATGGTCTGCACGGTCACAAATGACTCTGCTTTCATCGTGGAAGCAATCGTGATACCAAGCAACAAAGTAATAAGATTAACCAATACGGTTTGCGCAGCGTTGGAAAGCGTATCCAAGACAGTGCACTCCCTGATAAGGTTGCCGAACATCAGCATCCCCACCAAGGAAACAGAGGCAGGGGCTACATAGCCAGCAACCACTGTTACGATGATCGGGAAGAGAATCTTTGCTCGCTTCGATACGGAACGGGGATTGTACGGCATCTTGATCATTCGCTCTTTCTTAGTGGTCACCAACTTGATGGCAAAGGGTTGTATGATTGGCACCAAAGCCATATACGAATAGGCGGCAATGGCAATCGGCCCTACATACTTGCTCCCAAGCACCTGAGAGACCAGGATAGAGGTGGGTCCATCTGCGGCGCCAATGATCCCTATTGATGCAGCATCGATCAAACTGAACCCAAGCAAGGTGGCCACACTAATGGTGGCAAAAATACCCCACTGGGCAGCTGCGCCAAAGAGGATCAACTTGGGATTGGCCAACAAAGGACCGAAATCGATCATAGCCCCGATACCGATGAACAACAGCAGGGGCAACGCCTCTGCTGATTCTATTCCCAGCTCGAAGAGCCAGTCGAGTATGCCTGGGACCTCTCCGATTCCAACCATCATCTGTGTGATGGCTCCAGAGAACGGCAAGTTGACCAAGATGGCACCAAAGCCCATGGGAAGCAAAAGCGGGGGCTCGAGTTTCTTTGCAATTGCAAGATAAATGAGAAGACCTCCCACACCGAACATTACCAGTTGCTTCCACGTAGTGCTAAGAAGTCCTTCCAGCAAGAAGTCCATAGAGAACCTCCGGGGATAAAAGAATAGGGGGAGAAGTTGACTTCGCACGAGGGCAATGAAGCTCCCCCAACGTTGTTAATCATAGAGGGCTTATGGGTCGAGGTCAAATGTTAATTTTCGAAGGTTTGGATTCTATTCTCAGAAAGAAGCCGTACATATGTATTGAAACCACACAGTACAACTCCTATAGTAGTTCCATGGAAACACCGATCAAGCTCACAAACCAGGATATTCCTGCAGTTCGTGCCTATATCGCAGGAGAGAAAGAGATGAACCTCTTCATTGAAGGGGATATTGAGCACTATGGTCTTGAGAATGATGCGGTCACACTGTATGCATTCGGCCATGATTGGGATTGCCTGCTCCTGAAGTACTACTCCAACTACATGATTGCAAGCAACAAGAAAACCTATGATGCACACCAGGTTGCTGAGTTTCTGAAGGGAAAGGAGATGCAGTGCCTGAGTGCGGATGAGCGACTGCTTAAACAAATCCAGCCTTACTACCCTTTTGGGGAGATCCACGGAACCTATCTCTGCCGTCTTGAGAGAGAATCATTTTGCAAACAATCGAATCAGCCTTCTTCAGTTTCCAAGCTTGCAGGAGAGGATGCCCAGGATGTCGTGAACCTCTACAAGCAGATTGAGGAGTTTGCAAAACCATATATTGAAAAAGAAGCAGAGAAGCTCCAGGAAATACGCAACAACTTCGAAAAGGGTGGCAACGGGTATGGTATTTTCAAGGATGGAAACCTCGTCTCTACTGCCTATACAACTGCATCCACCAAGAGTGGCGCCATGATTGTAGGGGTTGCTACCCATCCTTCCTTCCGCAACCAAGGTTTTGCCTCCACGGTCATGAATGAGCTTTGTGCAGTCGAATTCTCTCGAGGACGGTCCTTCCTCTGCCTCTTCTACAGTAATCCTACCGCCGGAGCTCTCTATCACAGGCTTGGATTTGAGACCATCGGTCGCTGGGGGATGCTGAAGTTCTAGGAAAGTACCCTATAGGCAGTATTTTTGAGTTGCATGCTTACTGCAACAGCTTAGAATGATTACCAGGAGAAGCATATAATGAAAGCACTGGTATTGGAAGAAAAGGGACGACTGAACGTACGTGACGTTCCCATTGAGGAGCACATGAGCTCCTATGATGTTACGGTGGATGTAAAAGCATGTGGTATCTGTGGAAGTGACGTCCACTACTACACCGAGGGAGCCATTGGGGAGTTTGTTGTCAAGGAACCAATGATCCTCGGCCATGAGGCAGCTGGAGTCGTGGTAGCCAAGGGAGAGCAGGTTACAAACCTGGAAATCGGAGATTTGGTCTGCATGGAACCAGGGGTCCCCGATCTGCAGTCCGACCAGGTGCTTGAAGGAAACTACAACCTAGATCCAGGTATCTCTTTCTGGGCCACTCCGCCGATTCATGGCTGTCTGCGTGAACAGGTTGTGCATCCATCCCGCTTCTGTTTCAAGTTACCCAAAGGGGTCAGTGTGCAGGAAGGCGCCATGATGGAACCATTGGCAACAGGCATTGAGGCAGCAAAGAAAGCCCAGGTGAAACCGGGGGACACCGCTCTTGTAGTAGGAGCAGGAACCATCGGTATCATGGTTGCTATCTCCTGCCTTGCTGCAATTAAACCCCTGTGCAAACAAGAAACACAGGGGTATTTTATATTTCTACAGATTATGCACTCTTTACAATCTTTCTTTGCTTCTTATCGCGAGTTTCTGATGATCGGGCGTTAATTCGCTGCTGGGTTTGGTCTAGGATGACCGCAGCGAGAATCACCAAACCTTTAATAACATTCTGCCAGAACTCAGAAACACCAAGCATCACCAGACCATCGCTCAACACTCCAATTACAAAAGCACCAATGACAGTCCCTCCGATACTTCCTATTCCTCCTGAGAGGCTCGTACCACCTAGGACAGCTGCAGCAATAGCATTCATTTCATAACTTTCTCCTGTAGCTGGATGGGCAGCAACCAATTGACTGGCAATGATCAAACCAACCAATGCAGAAGCAAAACCAGAGAACATGTAGACAAGTGTTGTCACTTTCTTGACTTGAATTCCTGATAATTCCGCTGCTCGTTGATTACCTCCAATGGCATAAATATGTCTTCCAAAGGGGGTTTTCTTTGCAATGTATATTGCAATTATCATCAATAGGATCATCAGCCAAACAGAAAAGGGCATACCAAGGAACCTTCCAGCACCGAGGATTGGGAATCCAGTATTTCCAAGTTCAGGTTTTCCTTGAAGGTTAGGAAATGTTGCTCCACCTGAACGAATATTTGCAAAGCCTCTCGCAATGTACATCATTCCAAGCGTTCCTATAAAAGGGGCAACATTCAACCTTGTGATGAGTAATCCATTTACGCCTCCAATTGCAGTACCGAGTAATAGACAAACAAGTATTATTAAAGGTACATGTAAATATAGAGTACCTCCAAACATATTAAGAACTATTCCTTCATTTATGAGTCCTCCAGCAATCATTCCAGAGAGCCCGACAATCGAACCCACAGATAAATCAATACCACCAGTTAAAATAACAAAAGTCATCCCGATTGCCATAATTCCAGTAATTGCAACATGCTTTGCAATGGTCATGAGATTTACCGGGTGAAGGAAATTAATACCGCGGGTAGTGTTCAATAATACAGTAAAAACTATTACCAAAAGTATGAGGGCAATAATTGTCCTCATCTTGAGTAAAATCATACTAATCGAGAAATCATTATTTTTAATGCTATTCTTCATTTATTCTTTCCTCCGACCCTCTGCGCTGTAGTCATATGGCCAATTGTTGAAGCATTTACGATATTTTCTTCTGAAATATCTTCCTTCCCAAAATTACCTGTAATTCTACCCTTGGAAAGGACAATCACTCTGTCACAAATTGCTAGCAGTTCTTTTAACTCGCTTGTAACCATGATGATTGCAAGCCCTTTCTGAGCCAAATCGTTCATAATATTGAAAATCTCGCCTTTTGCTCCTACATCGATACCCCTCGTGGGTTCGTCCAAGAGCAATACTTTTGGCTGGATTAAGAGACTTTTGCCAAACACAACTTTTTGTTGGTTGCCTCCACTAAGAGACATGATTGAATCCGCTGGATTGGAAGTCTTAATTGACATGCTAGTAATTGTTTCATTTACACAGCTTGATTCATCACTCCCGCTAATGTGTATCTTCTTTTTAACAATTCTCCAGAGCCCCGGCAATGTGAGATTATGCGAAACACTCATCGTTTGCACAATCCCTTCTCGTTGCCTATCCTCAGGAACTAACGCTATACCTTTTCTAATTCTAGATTTAATATCTGGTTCTCCAAGAAGTTCATTTTCAAGAAATATCTTGCCTCTCGCCTCTCTATGCAGGCCCATTATTGATTCCAGAGTCTCTGTCCGTCCTGCTCCAAGAAGGCCATATATACCAAGCACCTCTCCTCTTCGAACATCAAAAGAAATGCTTTTCAATAAAGGTTCTTCAGCAGGGCCATGCAAAAAAAGATCTTTAACCTGCAATACAACATCGCCAATCTGGCGTTTCCCAGAATGGAATATTTTACTTGCTTCCCCTCCGACCATAGAAGAGATGATCCATTGCAGATTGACGTCACTCATCGGTTTTTCTGTAATTAACTCACCATCACGTAAAACAGTGATGTAATCACCAATCTGTATTAGTTCTTCTAGCCGGTGAGAGATGTAAATGATAGAGACCCCGTTTGATTTTAATTCGTCAATAATCTTAAACAATATTTCTACTTCAGTTTTTGAAAGAGCCGAAGTAGGTTCATCCATAATAAGGATGTTAACATCTTCAGCTAATGCACGAGCAATCTCTACAATTTGCTGTTGCCCAACCTTCAGAGAACTGACCTTACTTCTAGGATTTATGTCTTGTTCTAGTTTTCTCAACAACTCTTTTGCCTTCAGTTCTTGAGTCCCATGATCAATCCATCCTTTATTTTTCAACAATTCCTTATTCATAAATATATTCTCAGCTACATTGAGGTTCGGGAAGAGGCTTAGCTCTTGATAGATAATCCCTATACCTTTTTGTGCAGCTGTTTTGGGGGTCAGATGAGTCAATTCTTCATCTTGCAAATAGAATTTGCCACTGGTGGGCATTTCCACTCCAGATAGTATTTTCATAAGAGTCGATTTCCCTGCACCGTTCTCCCCAACCAGTACATTTACTTTTCCCTCATAGACATTAAAATTGACTCCTTTTAATGCCATAGTACCAGGGTACACTTTTCTAATATTTTCTGCCCTGAGAATTACTGCATCACTCATCCGATTCACCATTATTCAATTCCAACCACACCGGTGTTATCATGATTTCCTCTGAACCATCATAAAGTGTGAATGCACCAAGAAAACTAACATTCATCCCTGGTTCCCATGACTCATTAACAACAGATACAACATTATCTCTAATATAGAAATTGATTTCTCGTGATATATTCGCAAATTCAATCTGGTTATTAAAATCATCAAACTTGATAAACTCTAATGCATCTCGCACCATGCTTTTCTTGATGACTGGACCAATCTGTATAGTGCAATTGGATTCCTGACTCAGATCAGGCAAATCCAACACCAGTAACCCTGCCGACGAATCCCTGTTAACCTCATAAATTGGAAATGTTCCAGAGACAATAAATGTGTAAGGAGAAAGTTCTTCTTTTCTTATCCCATATTTTTTTTTCGTAGTTTCTGTGTCTGTGCGCAGCAGAGATAATAACTCTTTCAAGTCATATGCTTCTTCTTCAAATATAGTAAGGACCCTATCGTCCCAAATGTCATGTACATATTCTACAGCATCAAATGACTCATCCTCAAAATAGAAGGACACGCCATCATTATTTTTATTCTTACTTGACCCGTCATGTTTTACAAACGTACACGACATGAAAAGCGCTGAAATTATTAAGATAAGACACGTATTTCGTAATAGTTTCATTTGAACTCACCCAATGTAAATATAGCTCCTCTACTGTGAGGAGCTATATTATTATTCAATTTATTTTAACATGAAGTTGTCCAACCTAGCTGCGTTGGATTCATCAATCAAGATACAATCAGTAAGTTGCTTTTCCGGCAGACCAGTAGATCCAGTCTTAATATACTTATCAGCCTGCTCAACAGCCATAATAGCGTTAGTTGCAGCGGTCTGAAGAACTGTAGCCTTGATATCACCAGCCAAAATTGAGTCGCGAACATCATTGCTACCATCAAAACCGACAACAATAACCTCGCCCATACCAGCTGCATTCAAAGCAGCCATTGCGCCCATGGCCATCGTATCATTACCACTGATTACACCCTTGATGTCTGGATTAGCCTGCAGGATAGACTCCATCTTTTCGAAAGCCTCTGTCTGACTCCAGTTTGCACTCTGCCGAGCAACCATTCTGAGACCAGGATACTGGTCAATGATTTCATGGTAGCCCTTTGAGCGGATTCCGGCGTTAGTATCAGATTCTTTACCGACCAACTCTACATACTTGCCACTTTCACCCATCAATTCAACAAATTTTTCTCCGCCAAGCAATGCCCCTTGGTAATTGTTTGATACAATCTGGCTTACAGCAATACCGGTTTCATTAATCTCTCTGTCAATCAAGAAGGTAGGAATACCTGCTTCTTTCGCTTTTCTGACAGCACCGATTGTCGCATCTGCACCAGCATTATCACAAATAATTGCAGCAGCATTACTTGCTATAGCAGTGTCAAAATGCTGATCTTGCTTATTAGCATCATCATCGTGTGATAGTACAAGTGTTTCATAGCCCAACGATTTAGCAGTCTCTTCAGCTACTAAAGCCTCCGTCTTAAAAAAGGGGTTATCGTGTGAAGGAGTAATAATTACAATCAGATTACTCTTGACAGCTTCCTTTTGTCCCTGTGCAAACAAAGTAAACGAAAGCAAAGCCACTAAAACAAAAACAACAAGTTTCTTTCCCATAATAGAATCTCCTTTTCATAGTTTGTACTTCGATGGTAATATGGCAAACTTGAGCTGTCAATGAAAATATTTTCTATTTTTTTCGTTTATAGGATTATTAAATATTTTTATTTGTTTTTTTTTGTTTTTTGTAATCCAACTAAAATCCACAAACTTTCTATTTATATCTATTAAGGCTCAAAGTGCTTTGCTGCAAATACAACACAGTAGGCTACTGCTCAAACCTTTATAAGTTTTACTCCTAAATCAAGTATTCTCTTCTCATATTCAGCAGCGATGCCTACATCTGTTATGATGTAGTCTATCTGCGATAGATTTCCAAGCGATGCTATACTTGTTTTACCAAACTTGCTTGAATCAACGAGCAAATATGTTTCATGTGCAGAATTAATCATAGCTCGTTTAACAACCAAATCATTAAAACTTGGATAGGTCAGATCCAAAGACTGCGCGACGCCTCCTGATGCTAGGAATAATTTGTCGACAAAAGCCGTCTCAAAGAATGATGCAGCTTTCAATCCAGTCAAAGAAAGCGTTGGTGGCTTAAACTCTCCACCTGACACCATGAGTTGAAAATTTGGGTTTGAACCTACCAGCAAAGCAATATTAAGAGCATTTGTAAGTACTGTAAGATTTTTTTTCTGATGTAGAATTGCAGCTAGTTCCGTTACAGTTGACCCAGAATCAAGAATAAGGCTATCACCATCTTTAATATATTCCAAAGCTTTTTCCGCAATCTTTCTCTTCTCGTCCAAATGTTCTGTGTGCTGGAGTGTAAGGGTGCTTACCTGACGAGACATTGTCTTTAAAAACGCTCCTCCATGTTCACGGACAATATGCCCATCCTTCTCCAAGACCTCCAAATCTTGCCTAATGGTTGGCTCACTGACATGAAACATTTCGCTTAGAGTTTTTACTCGTGCGCTTCCATCCTCTTGGATAAATTCCAGTATTTTGTTGCGCCTTTCGTTTGCAAGCATTATTTTCGTCTTCCTTATGTTCTTATGCATAACATCCTAAAGCATATTGGATAATTTGAAAAGCAAGCATTTAGTAAACTCGCAAATTACATCGGGAAAATACAAGCTAATTTTTGTAAAAATCCTTAATTTCCCCATATAATCGCAATTCTTTCTGTAAAAATAAAAATCAAATGAAAACAAATGAAAGTATATGAAGTTTTCTTCCTTGACTTACAAAACATACTATCGTAATCTGCATATATACTTTTTCTATCTAAGGAGCGCATCATGCCAACGATTAAATTAGGGTACGCACCCACCCGTAGAAGTATCTTCAGTGCACCGGATGCCATCAAATATCGCAACCTCACCCGAGATCGACTGGTTGAACTTGGTATCGAATTCGTTGATATCACTGACATCAATAAGGAAGGTCTCCTCTATGATGACAAGGATATGGTGAGAATCCTAGAGAAGTTCAAGGCAGAGAAGGTCGATGGACTCTTTCTCCCCCACTGCAACTTTGGTACTGAGTATGTATCAGCCAGACTGGCCAAGGAGCTTGGGGTCCCTGTCCTCCTCTGGGGTCCGTTGGATGAACGGCCAGAGCCCAATGGGGAGCGACTCAGAGATACACAGTGTGGTCTTTTTGCTACGGGCAAAGTTCTCAGACGGTTCAGAGTACCCTTCACCTATATGACCAACTGCAGGCTCAATGACCCTGTCTTTGAACGTGGTATTAGGGACTTCCTCGCTGTCTGTAATACGGTTAAGACCTTCAAGTCCATTAGGATTCTCCAGATTTCCACCCGTCCTTATGACTTCATGACCACCATGTGCAATGAAGGGGAACTACTGGAGCGATTCAACGTACAGCTTGCTCCCATCCCCATGCCTGAATTGATAGAAACTGTCAAGAAATGCAAAGCAGATGAGAAGGAAGCAGTGGCTGAGGTCATCTCCTACGTTAAGGAAACGATGATCATCAAGGTTACTGAGGAACAGCTTGAGACTGTCGCTGCACTCAAGGTGGCAATGGCCAAGTTGAGAGAGCAGTACAGCTGTAATGCAGTCGCCATCCAGTGCTGGAATGCACTGCAAGGTGAACTTGGCATCATGCCCTGTGCTGCAAATGCCTTGCTTAATGATGAAGGAGTCCCCGTGGTTTGTGAGACAGACATCCACGGTGCAATTACCGCACTCTTGGTGGAAGCAGCCGGCATGGGCAAGAGTCGCTCTTTCTTCGCTGACTGGACCATTCGCCACCCAGACATCCCCAACGGTGAACTCCTGCAACACTGTGGACCGTGGCCGGTATCGGTGGCGAAAGAGAAACCCGTACTCGGCTACCCACTTGCATTCAATCACCCAGGAAGCCTTACTGCAGAAGCCAAGGGAGGGAACCTCACCCTTTGCCGATTTGACGGAGACAACGGAGAATATTCATTGCTACTTGGGGGCGCAAAAGGTACCACTGGACCTAAAGGCATGGGAACATATCTCTGGATTGAGGTGGACAATATCAAACGCCTGGAAGAGAAAATCGTCACAGGCCCCTATATCCACCACTGCGTCGGTATTCACCAAAATATCGTCCCCATCCTCTACGAAGCCTGCAAGTACATTGGAATAAAGGCTGACTTCTACGATCCAATTGAGGAAGCTGTAAAAGCCTATCTCCGTGGGGAAGATGTCCCCCTGATGCAGTAAAAGAGGATGGTAATGACAATACAAGCACTTAAGCAACAGGCACTCGAAGTCCGAAAAACCTTGCTTTCCATGATCTACCAAGCGAAAACAGGTCATACCGGTGGAGCTCTCAGTTCCACAGACCTGATCACAGCACTTTACTTTGAAGTTATGCATATCGATCCTTCAAACCCCAAGTGGGAGGGAAGGGATTACTTCATTCTCTCAAAGGGCCATAGTGTGGAAGGATACCTTTCCGCCCTTGCCAAGCGTGGTTTTTTTGATGAGAGCCTACTCTCCACCTTCTGCCAATACAAAAGCCCGTTGATCGGGCATCCCAACAATAAAATACCCGGAATAGAAATGAACACCGGTGCCTTGGGACATGGCCTTTCTATTTCGGTAGGCATGGCAATTGGCTTGAAGAAGGACAAAAAACCCAATAGGGTGTTCACGCTCATGGGAGACGGAGAACTCGCTGAGGGATCGGTATGGGAAGCTGCAATGGCAGCAAGCCATTACAAGCTGGACAATTTAATAGCAATCGTTGACAGAAACCACCTGCAGATATCGGGGTCAACAGAAGATGTCATGGGCTTGGAGCCTCTTCGTGAGCGTTGGGAAAGCTTTGGTTGGCAGGTGGAGGAGATTGACGGCAACTCCATGCTTGAGGTGGTGAATGCACTCAAGGCTGCACCGTTCAAGGAACACAAACCATCCCTTATCATAGCCAATACCACCAAGGGAAAAGGAGTCAAGGAGATGGAGGACATCCCCTCCTGGCACCACGGAGTTCCAAACCAACACCTCTATGAGCAAGCCATGCTCGACTTTGAATCCATGGAAAAGGAGCTACAGAATGTCTGATTACCGTGCCTGCAGAGAGGCATATACCACAACCCTCCTCACCCTCGCTCAGGAAGATCCCTCGATTATCGTCATAAGCAGTGATGCTCGTGGATCCTGTTCATTGAATACCTTCGTCGAGACGCTACCCGACCAGTTCGTCGAGATAGGCATCGCCGAACAGAATGAAATTGGAGTGGCAGCCGGACTCTCTGTGGTAGGCAAGAATCCGTTTGTTTGTGCACCGGCTTGCTTCTTGACGGCAAGGAGCCTCGAACAACTGAAAGTCGATGTAGCCTACTCCCACCAGAATGTGAAAGTGTTGGGAGTCAGCGGAGGAGTCAGTTACGGTGTACTGGGGTCAAGCCACCATACCTTGCATGATATTGCTACACTGCGCTGTATCCCTGACCTTACCATTATCCTTCCCAGCGATGCCGCCCAAACCGAAGCGGTAGTCAGGACCATCGCACACCAGAAAGGTGCCTTTTTCATCAGGATTGGGAGAGAAAAAATTCCTCAAGTCTACACTGAGGAACTGGGAGTAAAGCCTTTTACCCTAGGAAAGGCAAACACCCTACGAGAAGGTGATTCCCTTACCTTGGTGAGTTGCGGAGAACTTGTCTATCACACCCTCGAGGCAGCAAAACTCCTCAGCAACGAGGGAATTGAAGCCAGGGTTCTCGACATGGCTACCCTCAAACCGTTTGATGAAGAGGCAATCATCAAGGCGGCCAAGGAGACTGGGGCACTGGTGACAATAGAAGAACATAGTATCAACGGAGGACTTGGTGCAACTGTCAGCCAAATTGTCTGTGCCAACCATCCGGTACCGGTGAAAACCCTTGCCTTCCCCGATGAATACCTGGTCACCGGGAACAGTCTTGAACTATTCGCCCACTATGGCCTCGATGCCAAGGGTATCGCTGCCTCAGTGACAACATTTATTTCCCAAGTGAGTACCCTATGAGTGAACAATTCATCCTTGCATTCGACCAGAGTACATCTACCACGAAAGCCCTGCTTTTCGACCAGAGAGGAGCTTTGCGGGGACGTTCAGACGTGCCACACCGCCAGATCATCAATGACCAAGGGTGGGTGGAGCATGATGCTGAACAGATCATCAAGAATCTCTTTTCAGCCGCAAAAACCCTTCTGGAAACCACTGCTGTGGACCGCTCCTCTATTAAAGCCGTTGCCATCTCCAACCAACGGGAGACTGCTGTTGCCTGGAACAGAAACAGTGGAAAAGCTTTGTACCATGCCATAGTCTGGCAGTGCGGGAGGGCAAAGGATATTTGTGTTGCTCTGGAAAAAGACAAAGAGGAAATTCATAGGAGGACCGGCTTGCATCTCTCCCCCTATTTCAGTGCCGCCAAGTTTGCTTGGATGCTCCAAAACGTCAAGACAGTAAAAGATGCAGCACAGTCAGGAGAGCTGGTACTTTCAACCATGGACAGCTATGTTCTCTATCACTTGAGCAAGGAAAAAACAGTCCGCAGCGAGTACTCCAACGCCTCTCGAACACAGCTTATGAATATTACAGACCTTAGCTGGGATAAATACGTGTCTTCCCTTTTTGGCATCCCACCAGAAAGCCTGCCTGAGTTGTGTGACTCAAATGCTCTCTTCGGCCACACTAACCTAGATGGACTTTTACCAGGGGAAGTCCCCATTCATGCAATGCTCGGAGACTCCCAAGGTGCCCTCTATGCACAGGGTTGTCATCACAAGGGCATGACGAAAGCTACCTATGGCACGGGATCCTCCATCATGATGAACATCGGGGAGAAACAAGTACTCTGTGAGGATCTGGTCACCAGTCTTGCTTGGGGAATTGACGGAAAGGTCACCTATGTTTTGGAAGGGAACATCAACTACAGTGGAGCAACAATCTCCTACTTGGTTGAGGATCTTCAGCTTATCAGCTCAGCAAAGGAGGCTGGTATCCTTGCAAAACAAGCCAAGGACATCGAAGGCCTCTACATGGTGCCAGCCTTCAGTGGCTTGGGTGCTCCCTATTGGGACCCAGGGGCGAGAGCGGTAATTGTAGGGTTGGACAGACGGTGCAAGAAAGCAGAACTGGTCAAGGCAGCAGAAGAATCGATTGCCTATCAAATCGCAGATATCGTCTTTTTAATGCACAAGCATTCAAAACAGGACATCACCAGTCTCAGGGTTGACGGCGGACCCACCAACGATACATTCCTCATGCAAGCCCAGAGTGACATCATTGGCTGTGAGGTTCGTGTTGCCGCATTGGAGGAATTGAGTGGACAGGGACCTGCTCTCATCGCTGCAAAGGCAGTAGGAATCCTGGAGCAAGTGCAACTCCCAGCAAAAGCACTCTATCAACCAATGATGAGTGATACGGAGAGAGCAAAACGGTATGAAGGATGGAAGAAAGCAGTCAGCAAAGCTTTGTCGTCTTAGAGCTCCAGCAGAGTCCTCTCGCCAAAGACTGATTCCCAATCCCTGGAAAAGTCATCAACAGCCTGGGTGATAGAGGGCATCGCCAATCCCGTTGAGAGTAACTCGGGACGGACAGTGCATGCCCCTGCCCCATTAGCGTAAGCACTGGTCAACTCACTGATGTTTCTAAAACTCGCGGCAAGGACTTGGGTTGAGCTGGTATTTGTCCAGAGGAATCCTGATAGTTCCTTTATAACCCGTTTTGCGTCGATATCCAGATTGAGCATCCGATCATAGAACACCGCAATATACCGAGCTCCACTGAGCATGGCAAGAATACCCTGCAAGGTGGAAAACACCGTCGTTCCTGTAACGTCAATACCTTCAGAGGTGAGTTGCTTGATTACCTTCAGCCCGCACTCGGTAACCGGAACAGCAATACAAGTGTGTTCACCAAGCAAAGAAACGACATGATGGGCTTCTTTAATCATGGTAGCTTCATCTTTACCCATAACCTGGACATGTAGTTCCCTCTCTTCCCCAATCATCTCCCTGATACGCTGCAAGTGGGAAAGAACATCACCATTCTCAATAGCAGTGAGCATGGTAGGGTTGGTAGTAACTCCCTTGAGTGGGTAATGATCTAGAGCATGTGCAATTGCCGAAAGGTCAGCACTATCGAGTAGTAGGTCCATAGCTTGGTTTCTCCTCATCTCAAGTGTGGCATACAAGAGCGATGAGAACAACTATCTCTCTCGTAGTTCTTGACAAACCCTTCTGGATATACAACCATTTTGCTATGATCGATTCCATCTTGTCTGACACCTCATATTTTTGGGAACCAACCATGCAGTTGAAGGTTATTAAACGTGATCCGGAAATCCCTTACCGGTTGCATAGTCATGAATTCAATGAATTGGTATTTGTAGTAAGTGGGCGTGGGGTTAATTACACAAAGAGTGAACAGCAACCACTCCAAGAGGGATCAGTTTTCTTCATTCCACCAGGGGTGGAACATGGGTACAAAGATGCGGAGAACCTGGTGCTTTACAACATTATCTATGCAAGGAATCTGCTGGGCAGGAAATTTCTTGACCTCCCGTCCCTTCCAGGGTACTGCTCTATATTCATGGAAACCCAGAGCATTCCCTACCTCTTGCTCTCACCTTCCCAAACCGCTGAGCTCATCCCCCTGATCCAGATGATGGAGAAAGAAGCGGACGACCAGAGTTATGGCTCGGGTTCCCGGCCTTTGGCGCTTGCCTACCTGATTGAGTTGATCATCTCACTCTCCCGTATCTGGGATCAGACTCCACGAGAGACCAACCAGGGAACACGAAGGCTCTGGGAAGTCATCTCCTATATGGATCAGCATCTTGATACAAGCCTTTCAACAGAAGACTTGGTAGAAGTGGCAAACATGAGCACCAGTACCCTGAACCGGCTCTTCAAGCAGAGTACCGGCCTCTCTCCCATTGAGTTCCATATCCATAAGCGTGTTGCACACGCCTGCACCCTTATCCAAAGACGAGGACTCTCCATGTCACAGGTGAGTGAAGCGTGTGGCTTCAAGGACCCGAACTACTTCAGCAGGCAATTCAGGAAGGTCATGGGCATGAGCCCGAAACAATACCAGCAAATATTCACCAGCCGTTTCACCTAACGCTCATTTTTTCTCAGGGACAATCTCAATCCAATACCCATCAGGGTCAACGATGAAATAGATTCCCATCTGCTTGTTTTCATAAATGATGCAATCCATCGCACGGTGCTTCTCCCGTGCCCCTTCCAAGTCATCGGTCTCGAACGCGAGATGGAATTCGTTGTCCCCAAGGTTGTATGAGTCCTTCTCCCAGTTCTTCAACCAAGTCAGCTCAAGTTGGTGTTTCGAAGATCCATCTCCTAGAAAGGCCAGGATGAAGGAACCATCTGGGGCTTCCTTTCTCCGTACTTCCACCAACCCAAGTGCTTCTTTATAGAAAGCAAGGGATTTCTCCAAATCCATGACATTGAAATTGTTATGTGCAAAATGAAACTGCATTATATCCTCCATGTTTGTGGAACTGTATCCAAGAGAATGACATCCTTGACACGATCACCGAGTTCTTTTTGTAATGTACTGCATACCGAATAATCTTCCCACATGTGCATTGGCACAAGCATGTCTACGGACACTGTCTCCACCAAATCCTTTGCACCCAAGCTGTAGAATGAACCTAGACGGGGGTCAACAGGCACAAAAGCGATGTCCAGGTGACCGGGGAGCAGGGCCAACTCCTTATGGTAGTTATTAGCCATTTCCTCATTGTACTGCTTACTCTCCCCTTCCCAGTGCCAATGGTTCAGGTCTCCGGCAAAGTAGATGGTTTTACCCTCTACCTCCACCACAAAGGCGACTCCTTCATCAGTACTCTTAAGCGTCTTGACTACGAGTCCTTCCACAATGTCCTCTTCATACGGTCCCATCGGATTGATGGTACAGGAGAATGGGATATCCGTGGGAGGAATATCGGAGGAGAGGAAGAAGACTGTATGCCCTTCCCTTTCTGCAAGCGAGAAGATGGAGGTGTCATAGTGGTCGGCATGCCGATGGCTTGCAAATACCAGCAACGGCTTGGTACTTGATGGAAGGCTCACTGCCCCTTTGGTATAATCAAAAAGCAGGAGATACGCATCTGTTTCCAATAAAAAGGCACTGTGTCCAAGGAATGTACATTTCATAGCATAACCATGGACCAATTGAAGGTTGCTGTCAAGTTGGGTAATGAGCTGTACACATTTTTCAGAACGGAGGAGCATTGCCACCCCTCCGCCTATACCTGATAGTATCCTCTTACTCCATGGTAGCAGGAATTTCAGGCCACACCTTCACCCCTTTCTCAAGAAGCCAGGTATGCTCATTTCTGTAGTAGCGGGTTGTCGGCAACCACTTGTCACCAGGAAGGTGAGGAATCATCCATACATAATACATTGCATACCCCGGGGCTGCACCTTGACTATGTGTAGTGTTCGGTTTGATCAGGGAGGTATCCCCATCATGGACAACAAAAGCATCCTCATCCAAGACCGAAATTCCAAAACCCTGCCTCGGGAAGAATCGGTAGTGATAAATCTCCGGATGTGGATGATCATGAGGAGGATAACTTGACCATCGACCGGGGTGGTTGATGACTTCCCCCATTACCATGTTCGAATAGGGAGCGCTCTCTCCGTCGAATACGGTCCGCACAGTACGATTGCTCGTCTCCTGCAGCACTCCGGCTCCAAAAACCTCCGTCTTTACATCACCCTTGTCATAGAACCGAACGGGGAAGGACTGTTCGTTCTTGCACCGTTCAACAACAAGCTCACAATCACGCTCTGCCTTGATTGTTACTGGAACGGAGGAAGGGGCATGCAATACTACTGGAGACTCGTCAATACAACTCTGTCGTTCACTCGTTGCACTCCCTTCATCCCAGCTGAAAGTAATCTTTCCTTTCAGGAGCATCCAAGCACGTTCCAGGGGGAGCGTGCAGCTGGTATGCTCTCCTGCTTTCAATTTAAGAATACCAAAATCAAGCAGCATATCACTATGTGGTCCATCAAGGCTAGTGATGGAAGTATATCCCCAATCAAATGGTTCTTGTTTTTGTACAATCATGAAAAACCTCCTTGCCTCACATCAGAAAGGATACGGGCATGGGAGAAATTATGCAACCCGAAACGCAGGCACCCCATCTGCTGTCAAGCAATTGCAAGCTGTGGTATAGTAAGGTATGCGGAGGATTGTTGTATGAAAATCATGATTCTTGATGCAAATGAAACAATACTTGCCTCGAGCAGGAAAAGTGGATATGGGGTCTCACTGGTCTATCAAGAACCGTACCAGGAAGGAGACCAAGTCGTACTGGAAACAGGAGAGCCAGGCATCTATCTCGTGCAACTCGATGATACCTTGGCAGCTCATCCTCTCTATCTTGAGAGGGAGGCAAGCTTTCCCATCCCTTTCACAGAAGCCAAACGCACCTGTTACAACCGCTATGCCTTCCAAGGATCGAGACATCTCCTCACGCTCAGCCATGTTGACAGTCTTCCCCGCAGGAATCTTGCTTGCAATCCCTATGACCATCATGAGACGAAAGGTATATTCCCCCATGCAAGCGCCAATGTGGAAACCCGCGGGGAAATGGTATTTGCTGCCAGGAATGCCATTGATGGCATCTTTGCCAATGAGTATCACGGGGAATATCCTTGGACAAGCTGGGGGATAAACCAGGACCCAAAAGCCGAGCTTCATCTTGATTTTGGAAGACCAGTCATCATTGATGAGGTTCGACTCACCCTCAGGGCAGACTGGCCACATGACAGCTGGTGGAGCGAAGCAACGCTTATAGACAGTGATGGGGACATCACCCATCTCTCCTTGGAGAAATCGTCATTGCCTCAGCGATTCCCAGTCCAGCAAAAAAACATTACCTACCTCACACTCTGCAACCTGAAGAAAGCAGATGACACATCACCGTTCCCAGCTCTTACCCAGATTGAGGTGTATGGGACTGAAGGATAGCACTACCAGGAAAAAGTAAACCGGCTGATCCCATCCTCTTCATACCAGAGGGGGAAATTTGTATTCCAGAGATTGTTAAGTAGGTTGAAATGAAACACCCCCTTTCCTTTTGGAAGTTGGCCAGTAAAGCGTAGCAACGCACGCTCATCAAGGGAAACCAGCGGTGAGTCCAGATTCTGAATCTCCAACTTTCTTTTACCTAGATAGGAAATCTTCTCCACCGCATGAATCGATCGAGCACCATTTTCCACCGTTTGGTCAAGCGCTAGAAGGGAACCTAGCTTACCCATCTTCCAAGTTCCTTCACCCACCATGGAAAAACCCATCCCCAACCAGAGTGCCTCGGGAAGGCGGGTCGCTTCCTTGTCCATCCAGCCAAGCGTGCATGCAAGGAGCGTACCCTGCTTGGAGAATTGATAACACAGCTGTAGATGTCGTGGGGCTCCACGAGGACTCTTTTTCTCAGCATCCAGCAGAGCAATGATGTGAATCTCTTCTCCTTCCTCCCTCTTGAAGAGGGTGGTTACCTCACCCCGGTACAAACCATGTTCTACCTTAGGAAAGACTTCTTCCATCCCAGGTTTACCATAATCAGCCAGAATCCAGTGCTTGCCTGTTTCAAAATCACGGTTGTATTGATGATGGAATCTTTGGTAGTCCTCAGACCCAAAGGCCTCATATCGGTACACACCAATCCCCTCGCCCTTTGCCCAATCGTGGCCAGATGCATCCTGGAGTTGGATAATTGCACCATCTTTTCCAACAATTATTCTCATATCTCCAATGGAAAAGGGTTCTCCGGCAACAAGTACCTTATCATCTTTTCTTGGCACAATAGGAACTGCCTTCAATGTTCTTAGAATGTCTTTCGCCTCCACTTGCAAGGGTAAAGGCAAAGCATCCAAAGCCCCATCAAGATAAGCACGTTGCTCCTTATGGGCTGAGGAGAAAAATGAGTATGTACGTTTTTCTCTACGTCTGTCATCTTTCCCAAAAACCTGAGCATATTCTCGACGGGTAAAATCTTCAATGAACTGGTAAGAAGGGGGGATTGCATCATCTCCAACGAAATCCTTCTCCCTGGCTGCATGAAAATCATCAACCGACCAATTCTTATAGTCAGCAAGGAATTTCTTGAAATCAAGCCCCCAAGTGTGTTCGGTAATCATGAGCAACTGGTCGTAAAATCTATCATAGGCTTTACTTCCAACGTTGAGTTTTCCTTCATGTATCCATCGTCTTCCCAACCGGCTCAGTGCTTTGAAGGCACTTACCTTATACGGATCACTTCCAACTCCATGGATCCAGGTATCCCCAATTTCTTCTCTGACTACAGGTAAACGATCCTTATAAGGGAGAAGTGCACGTGCATACGCATCCAAGCTGGAGGCAATAATCTTAGCCCCTGGATAGCGCTTCCGAAGTTTCTCATAGACATTAATCACTTCCTCAGCTTTGGGAGGGCCAGTATTGTCAGCACTGTTCTCAATGACCAGCAAATCCTCCAGAGTACCGATAGGCTCAGAGGACCCATAGGATGCATCGTACTGTACCATTATCTCCTCACCGGTAGGAGCCTTCCAGACGAAGAGGGGAGGAACCTTGGGTAGTGGAGAACCGCCATTCACTCCGATATGCAGGAATGTAACACCTGCTCTGGCAAGATGAGGGACCATGGCGAGCGTATGTCCAGGGACATCGGTCATTTTGGCACTGATGGTGGTATGACCAAACCTTGCGTCAAGCTCCTTGGATAGAGAGAGTCCATATTCCAACAGGGTGTCATCCATCAACTCTGTATGGGTGGTGAAAGGGAGTGCATGCCAAGTAATGTCACCCCTTTTAATTGCCTTAGAAAGCGCCTCTACCTGTTCGCTTGACATGGAGCAGAGAGCCATCTTGATCAACCAAGCACCGGTAGTCCAGACGAGCTTCTCTCCAGAGTCTCGTTCTCTCAATATGTCTGCCGCCTTTATTGCGTTAGGTATGAACTGATTGAGATACCGATCAATGGTACTTGAAGCCAAATCAGTGAAACCAATATCCAGATGGGTCTTGAACACCAGATGAATAGTTTTGATCATATTGCCTCTCTCCTTTTTCCTGCTTGCATGAAAACCACAACACAGGCATACTATTATCAGAGGACTGACTGTGGATTACGAACTGAACAAAGCATCCAGACGTTTATCGGAGCTCCCCTTCATTATTGAACTCTCCGGCTTTACCATTGAAGTAAAATGGCTTCGCGTTATGCAAAAAACCGGACAGTGGATTATACCCCGTCATGCCCATTCAAGTTTCGAATTCCACATCATCGCCCGTGGTGCCTGTACAGTAACCACTGACAACGAATCCTTCACTGCGAAAGCGGGTAGTTTCTACCTAACCGCCCCTGGGGTGTATCACGAACAATGCAACTACAATGAGGGTGACCTCATCGAGTACAGCCTCGATTGCACCTTCCACCCCAGACGGGAAAGCGCCACACAGGAGAACAGTGAATGGAGTCAACTCCACTCCTTCTTCCTCTCTGTTCCTTGTACCCCATTCCAGGACACAAACGGTGTAATCAGCCTGTTTGAGCAAGCACTAGATGAGGCTTTGCATATCAGACCAGCCTATGGAATCATCATCCTCTCCCTTGTACCTGCCATACTCGTTGCTGCTGCGCGAAGCATGGGAATAGGCCCTATTCCATCCAAGAACAACCAAAAAACAAGAATGGACAGAATTGCCGAATTTGTGGAGGACAATATCAATCGCCCACTCTGTCCTGCCGATATCGCTGCCTATCTCAATCTCAGTGAGAAACAGATCTCCCGAATCGTTTTTGCCTCTGAAGGTTACTCAACCAAACGGTTTATCATTCTTGCAAAGATTGAACAAGCCAAAAAGATGCTCACCAACCCCTCCTATAGCATTAATGAAATAGCGAAAGACCTGGGGTACTCAACCACCAGTTATTTCACTACGGCCTTCAAGAAAAACGAAGGGGTAACCCCCGGGGCCTATCGAGAAAAAATCCTGTCTAAACACACTACCTATCATACATAAATGTCTAATAATTTACAAATAAAAAATATATATTTATAGTGAAAAATTAATAAAATTAATACTTTGTTAATATTTTTTGTTTTAATGTATATAATTACCTATCAATTAATACATACCTTCAATAGAAATGTCTATTTTTTATCATTTCCATCAATTTTTACTTGTCTATTTTTTAAAATCCATGGTATCCTACGTATACGAAAGGAAAACGGAATGGATTCACAATGAAAGGCATTGAGTATCAAAAGAAGGAAGGACCATGGATAAGCAGCTCGTCAGGCAGATAAAAAAACACAGAATCTTTTATCTATTATTCATCCCCATAGCACTCTATTTCATTATCTTTACCTACTATCCATTCTTCCGTGGCTTGATTATGAGTTTCCAGGAGAACCGTCTTATCGGCACCCGTCCATTTGCCGGACTTGAAAACTACAAACTGGTCCTCTCTGATCCATCGTTTCTTAGCTCAATCCTCAATTCATTAATCATTGGTTTTTCTGACATGGTGCTCTACTTCTCCCTTGCATTGCTCTTTGCCCTTGTCCTCAACGAAATCACACAAAAAAAAATAAAACAGGGAATTCAAACCATTGCCTATATCCCCTATCTTCTTAGTTGGGCAGTCATCGGCGGTGTATGGGCTTTGATATTCGACCTCGACGGACTGGTAAACCGATTCCTAGCACTATTTGGAACCGAACCAATTTTCTTTTTGGCAACTCCAGCCTATGCCCGTCCCTTGATTATCGCCATGGGAGTGTGGAGATCAATGGGCTACTTTGCACTCCTCTTCACCGTAGCAATTATGAATATCGACCGACAACTCTTTGAGGCCTCCCGTATTGATGGGGCCAGCAGGATGATGCAGATTCGGAAAATTATTGTTCCCTCACTTCTCCCTACTATGAAAACAATTATTGTATTGCTCTCCATTGGTGTTCTAACCCACTTTGATGAAATTTACGTCATGGTCAACCCAGCGAACCGAAGCCTGATCAACACCTTGCTACTCTATGTATATGAAAATGGAATCCTAAACTTCCGCACCGGTTCTGCCAGTGCAGGAGCCACCTTGGTAATGATTGGGACGGTCCTGTTCACTGCCTTGATCCGGCGTCTGACCGAGTATGACAAGGAGGAGTAGGACATGAAACCGAGACTGATCAGGAAAGACCAGCTTCCAATTCCTATACGTGCATTCAACATCCTGATGCTGCTACTGGTTGTGGTACTGATGGGTCTTCCTATGCTCAACGTCTTGTCCGTCTCTCTCTCCACCCAAGCAAAAAGCGATTCCCCGGGTATGGTCCTATGGCCAAACCCACCGACATTTGAGGGGTATCAGTTCATCTGGAAGTACACGAACCTTGCAACTCCTTTCTTCAATACCGTCTATGTGTCGGTAGTTGGAACTGTTTTGCATGTTATATTGGCTTCCCTCGCCGGATATATTCTTTGCCAACCAAACCTTCCCCTAAAGAAAGGCATGACCACTTTTGTTTTGCTGACGATGACTGTTCCCTACGAATTGACGATGATTGGTATCTATGCGGTCAACAAGGACTTAGGGTTGATAAACACGTATACCGGCTTGATCGTAAACGGTATGATCAGTGGCTTCAGCGTATTTTTGATGCGCAACTACTTCCAGGCAATCCCACAAAGTCTAGCCGAATCTGCTCGAATCGACGGTGCCTCCGAACTGAGGATTTTCTCTGCAATCTATCTACGCCTTGCACTTTCCGGTCTCCTGACCATCGGAACCCTCGAGCTGATCCGCCGATGGAACAACATCACAATGACGGTAACACTCATCAGCGATATGAAGAAATGGACACTGCCGGTGGTACTACGCTTCATCCTCTTTGACCAAACTTCAACAAGTGGAACCAGCTATATTTTTGCAAACGCAAAAATGGCAGCGGTGGTGCTTACCGCCCTACCTTTGATAGTACTGTATTTCTTCACCCAATCATTCTTCTCGAGTGGAATTATGATCGGGTCGATCAAGGAATGATGCCCACACAACACGTGGGGGCATGCTGACATATCGAAACATGATATCCAATAAGGAGGAATCATATGAACAAGAAACGCATGATCGTTGGATTGCTGATTCTACTGATGATCAGTCTTGGCGTCTTCGCCCAAGGCCAAGTGGACAAGAGTACCGTAGAGGTAAAGGTCCTGGCAGGGGTGACAGGCGGTAAGGATGAAGCAGAGAACAAGCTTTTCGAGGAGGAGATGGAGAAGGCTACCGGGCTGAACATCACCTGGGAGAAAGTCCCCTCGGGGTACGACCAGGTTTTAATGCAGAAACTTGGTGCCGGTGAACAGTATGATCTGATCTATCTCAATCAGTTCCAGATGTACACCTTGGCAAAGCAGGGAGCTTTGACCGATCTCACCGACCGGATTCAGAACTCCAAAGTCTATGCCGAGAATGTTGACAAGGCAGAACTCGAGAAAATCGGTCTCAACGGCAAATACTATGCCGGATTCAACAAGCTTGAGGTTTTCCCGTTGGTCAACGTCAACAAGGCTATTACCGACAAAGTGGGTATCAATCTGGATTCGCTCGATACGTTGGACGAGTACTACCAGATGCTCAAGGAGGTGAAAACCTACATGGAAACCAAGGAAGGCAAGAAACCCTACTATCCATTCTTCACCTACATGCCGGACATCTGGGACCTGCAGCCCTGGTTTAGTTCAGTTGGACTCAGACGTGGAGTCTTTGTCGATGCAAGTGGGAAGAAGTATGCCCCCTATGTCAGTACGAAAGCAAAACCTGTCTGGGAGTGGCTCGCCAAACTCTATAAAGAGGGCTTGATGGATCCCGCCTCCTTCACTGGCAAGACTGGTGATATGCGCAGCAAGATGTGGCAGAGTCAGGACATCGTGATGGACGTGGACTGGGCAGCTTGGACCGGACTTTACAACAATAACGCCCGAACTGCAGGAACCTATCCTGCTAAGGTGAATGTTGTGGGACTTCCTGGAACCAAGGGACCCGATGGTACCTACATGCTCGAACAGGGCGGCGCATCGCTCTGGGCGATTCCCTCCAATGCCAAAAATCCTGATGAAGCATTTGAGATTCTCGAATACATGGCTACCAAGGAAGGCGGCCTGCTGCTCTCAGCCGGCATCGAAGGGCACGACTACACCATGAAGAACGGCAAGATCGAGTACACCGAGGTTGGGAAGTCCCACGCTAAGGACCATGGGGCTCCATTCCCGATCTCTACTCAGTTTGATCTCTCCCTTCTGGGTGAGATGAACCCTGGGGTACTTGAGTCAGTTGCTATTGGACAGAGAAGTGACGTTGAAGTTGCACCGATGGGCTATGCCAACGGGGAACTGGACACACGAAAATACTATGATATCATGAGCAAGTGGATGACCGATTGTATCATGGGCAAGATCAGCGCAGATGCTGCCATCAATGGAGCAGAAAAAGAGCTTCGTGCAAACAAGCTCATCGACTAAGCGCAGAGTAATGTTACACATGCAGGGCGCAGCAAATGCTGCGCCCTCTTTGGAAGGAGTACCATGGAAGAACTGAGTATTGTCAAATCTTATAGCAGGGAAGAACAACAGAGCTATACAAAAATCCCGTTTACTGTTGGAGAGAATATCGAACAAATCGAAATCTCGTACAACTATCAACGTCATATGTTCAAAAACCATGCATTAGGTGTTTCCAAGGAAGAAGTGAACATCATCGACCTAGGACTCTTCTCTCCCGACGGAAAGCTTCGTGGTTGGTCTGGCTCTGAAAGAACCACCGTGTACATCTCCTCGTCTGACGCAAGTCCTGGATATAAGCGTGGAGCAATACCCCCTGGTAGATGGAATTTAGCATTGGGAATCTACAAGGTTACAGACGAGGCCAAAGTAAGCATCACTATCAAGCTAAAGGAAAAGGAACGTCGTTGGTTCAAAGGCGATTTGCACATGCACACTCTAAACAGTGATGGAATCTACAAAACTGGGGAAGTTATCACCTATGCCAGACACGCGGGACTCGACTTCATTGCACTTACCGATCATAACAACACCCAACAAAACCAGGAAATTGGGAACCCGGAAGGAATAACAGTCCTACCAGGGATGGAATATACCAATTACCGGGGACATGCCAATCTTTTCTTTACAGACACTACTGAATTCGCTGAAAACCCCCTATCCAATACCCGCGAGGAAATGCTCTCCACGTTGGAAGCCGCAGAGCAGAGAGAAGCCTTGGTAAGCATCAATCATCCATTTGATGAGAGTTGCCCCTGGCTGTGGGGCTTTGACGTTCCCTTCAGCTTGGTTGAGGTGTGGAATGCTTTCTTCAAGGAATCTGATTCGAAGGCCATCGCATGGTGGAGAAATCAACTGAAGGAAGGGAAACACCTCGTTGCTATAGGAGGATCAGACACGCACCGCATTGAACAGGGCAGGAGTTTTGGCACCCCCACCACATATATACATGCACGTTCAGCAGGCAAAGAGGATCTTCTGGAAGCATTGAGAGAGGGGCGTGTATCCATTTCAGCAACCCCAAGTTCAGCACAACTCGATCTTGTCATCGCTGATGTACACATAGGTGAAACTGTCTGCTTTATAGAAGGGATGACAGGGAGCATTCACATCATGGGGGCGAAGGTTGGTGATCGGATAGTATTGTATAGCAATGAGGGGTTAGAACAAAGCTGGGAAATTGCATATGCTGGAACGCTTGTACTCCCCTTCTTGGTGCAGAAACGAAAATTCTACCAGACAGAACTCTACCGTAAAACACTCGCTTTCGAAATGCTCGATGCAATGACCAACCCAGTTTACCTGAGCTGAGCAGTTGACTCTCTTTCTATAAACGTAAAAGGAAGTGAAATACTCAGTGGAAAACGATTCTTGCTGGTAATCAAGGAGTGCAGGAGTGCCACGGCTGTTTGCCCCATCTCTACCATCGGTTGAGCAATGGTGGTAAGCCTGGGCATGGAGAACGAGGCAAGTTCGATATTGTCAAACCCAATGACAGAGACATCTTCTGGCACCTTGAGGTCATGGTCAGCCAATGTTCGCATTGCACCAAGAGCAAGCTCATCAGTTATAGCAAAGACTGCAGTAAAGGAAGTACTTCGAGACAAAAGTTCCTCGAGTGCCTTGGAACCACCCTCCATATTATACGTCTCTGCATACGCTACCAATGTCTCATCATACTCCAGTGAAGCTGACTCAAGCGCATTTTTATATCCAGCAAAACGTTGCCCGGGGAAGCTATATTTCATTCCCCCGATGAAGGCAATCTTTCGATGCCCGAGTTTAAGCAGATGATTCACCGCGGTAAGTGCGGCTTCTTCCTCACTGATATGAATCGAAGTAGCTTTCCACCCGCTTCTCTCAAAGGTAGCCAATACCGTGGGTATCTTATATTCCTGCAGATACTGCTGTATCTCAGGTAGCTCAATTTCGTGAAGAATGATGATTCCATCAAGACGATCAGCCTTCAACCGATTGAGGCAGGCTCTTTCACCATCCAAATCAGAGGAAGCAAAATAGAAGCTGGTATGATACCCAAATTGCTCCAAGTGATGCTCAATGGTACTGAACAACTGGCGTTGAAACATATTGAAAGTACCAGGCATTACGATTCCTACTGTGGATGAATGTTTACTGACCATATCCCGAGCTGCACGATTGGGGACATACCCTGTCTGCTTGATTGCTTCCAGGATTTTGGCTCGTTTGTCAGCACTCACACAAGTCCTGTCATTCAGCACTCGCGATACTGTTGATACCGAAACTCCTGCCATTCTAGCGATGTCTTTGATACTAACCATGCAATCATCCTATATTTTGGTATGATAGGTGGAATCATACTGTGCTTAAAGCCTTTGCTACAAGAGCGTATTCCGTAAATTCATAATTGACCGCACCGCTGCTTCATATGTCCTTGAAGGACTCAGTTCAAAAGCAAATACCCCTGAATAGCCCTGTTTGAGAATATGAGATGCTACCTGGTCATACTGGATCTCCCCGGTTCCCGGTTCATGACGACCAGGATAATCAGCAACATGGATATGTCTCACATGCGCTGCAAAGCGGTCATAGTTTCCACAAAGGTTGCCTGATTCTATCTGCATGTGATATAGATCATACAACAATGCAATATTGGGAGACCCTACCACCTCGACAACTTGTGCCGCATCATACAGTGTATGCAGGAGGTTCCCTTGATGATCAATATACCGGTTCAATGGTTCCAAGACACAGGTAATACCAGCCTTTTCTGCATAGGGAGCTAAGGCAAGCAGTGTCTTTACCATATTCATGTAAAGTCTGGTTATCGGTATATCGGAATATGAATCTACCACCTTTCCATCAGATAATGCATTGGAGTGTATCACCACGATAGAACTGCCTACTTGCTTGGCAGCTTCAAAGGAAGCTCGCGCATAATCGACATAACCTTTGAGTTGGGTATCATCACAGAGCGAATAATCACTCCCATCTCCCGATATTGAACTCACAAAAAGACCAAATTCCTCGCATAATTCCCTGATTGCCACCAGATCTTTATTTTCCCAAGACCAAAACTCAATCGCATCAAACCCGGAACATTTGGCTTTCCCAATACGTTCAAGAAACGGTTCTTGGTCATTGAGCATCTCAATATTTGCTGAAAATGGTACCATCCCCCGCTACTCCCACACTCTTGGCATCGCAGCCTTGAGAACTGAAACAGATTTCATGACACCGGTAAGCTGGTCCATGGTCATGTCTTCCATTTCCAGGCTTATCGGTCCATCATACCCAACCATCACCAGTACACTGAAAAACTCTTTCCACCAGGACAGGTCATGCCCGTAGCCGAGCGCTACATAGTTCCAACTCCGATTTGCATATGCAGCGATGGGCTGTGTATCCAACAACCCTTGTGCTTGCCATATCCCCTCCTCCAGGCGAACATCCTTTGCGTGCACATGATAGATCATAGGACCAAGCGAACGTACCATCGATCGTGGGTCTCCACCCATCCAAAGCAGGTGACTGGGATCGAGGTTCATACCTACTGTTTCCCCTACTTCTGCACGTAACTGCTTAAGCGTTTGTGCGTTATATACCAGCTGGCAACCATGATTCTCCAATGCTATATGGTTGATTTTGGAATCCCCGGCACGTTTTACCAATTCTTTCCAGGAAGGAATCAGCCGCTCTCTCCATTGCCAATCAAGGATGTCGAGATTCTCAGGAGGCCAGCTGGTGGTTATCCAATTAGGATGAGAATCAATAGCGGAAGCTCCAGGAAGTCCACTCATCATCACTATCGTGTGCACCCCCAAGAGAGGAGCAAGAGCAAAGGTCTTTTTCACTATGCTCATATGTGATTCGCCCATTGCATTCGGGGCGAGCTGGTTCCCACTACAATTTAATGCAGAAATACTGAGACCGTGCTCTTCCAGTATTCCAAGATACTCTTGTCGGGCATCGGTAGATTCCAACAAGGTATCAAGCTGCATATGAGGAGCTTTCGACCAATTCCCTGTTGCAATCTCCAACTGTTCAGCACCCAACTCCTTGGCTTTTTCTACCATTTGTGGATAGGGGAGGGAAGAGAGGGAATCGGTCATGATTGAAAAGGTTAACACAATACACCTTCTTGATACAGTGCGGGTTTCTTGACAGCCTCAATCTGGCAAACAGTACCCTCTTTCAACGATTTTCCCGCCGCATCAGTCGTTACAAGTGCCATATAGCCATCCCAAGCATCAGCTCCACGAAATGGTCTCTCTTCTGCAATACTGGCAGCCCATTCCTGTAGTTCCAAAGCATAGGATCGGGCAAAATATGACCTGAAATCATCACTCACATAGCTCTTTCTATGGTTCGCGTGCCTGAGGGTTGTCAGCTGCACAGGATTGCTCTGAACGACCCCTTCTTGGCAAACCACTTGCAACGTTACTTCATAGCCATAGGATGCATTCACGTACACTTCCGCTAGTGCACGACTTCCTGAATCCATGAGAAGATTCATTACCAGTAGGTCACAGGCATCACTTCCCAGCGTTTCCCGTGATTTAATGCCATAGCAGTAGACTTCCCTTGGCTCAGAGTTAAGAATCCAACGTGCTGAGTCCACATCGTGGCCTGCACTGTTATTGAGAATAAAAGCCCCAGTATTATGGTACATTGCCTTTGCATTGCGATGCTCGCCTTTCCAAAGCAGTGGGCTACCCAAACTTTTTTCGTCTACTGCTTGTTTGACTGCAGTATGATGCGGATCAAAGCGTCGATTGAACCCAACACTCACAAGCTTTTTCCCTATGGATTGTTCCTTGCTGAGTATCCTGTGTATCTCCTCTATACTGCCAGCCAAGGGTTTTTCACAGAATACCGGCTTATGCAGCTCCAATGCTTCCATGACATACCCGGCATGGGTGGCATCTGGACTGGCAACCACCACAGCATCGACTTCTTCGATCAATGAAGAGGGGTCAGTAAAACAGTGCGGGTTAGAGAGCTCTTGCGCGAGAACCTCCATTCGCTTTCCATCCATATCAGCCAAGGCAGTGACGACTACCTCTGGACAGTTACGAGAGAGCGTAATTGCATGGTTCGCTCCCATGCTTCCGGTACCGATAATTCCCACCTTAATGGTTCTACTCATCTCATCCTCTTTGGTAAGAAAGGGCTCTCCAATGAAAGGTATCAATACCCCAGGGCAAGCCCTGGACTCAGGAGGCGTTGCCTCCTTTTCCGCCCCAAGGGACGGGGTATCTCACTTTGCTTTCCCGGCACTCGCTCCAGAGAGGAACCATCATGCTGATTCCTCTCCTCTCGCTCCGTTGGGGAATGAGAGCCCTTTGATTAACAACGATTTACTGCAAAGCATCCAATGCAGCTTGCGCATTCTCTATGGTGATGATGTCAACGCCACTATCAATACGCTTCTCAATGGTCTCCCCATTGGCAGCCTTGATCGCGTATTCAACACCAAGATACCCCATGGCCTCGGGCTTCTGTGCAGCAGTACCAAACAAACCGCCTTCAAGGATGGATTCAAGTGCACTCTTGTTACCATCAGTGCCAAGAACCAGAGCATCTATACCAACTTGCTGGAGAGCACGAAGAGCGCCAAGAGCCATCTCATCATTCGAGCAGAATACTGCGTCGATGTCGGCATTGCCCTGCAGGATATTCTGCATAACGGTGTAAGCACGTTCACGGTCACTGTATCCCGGCTGACGAGCTACAATTTCAAAACCTGCTTCCTTGAATACATCTTCTGCACCATCAGCACGCTGTGTTGTGGTCGGGTTTCCTGGAGCGCCTTCAATAACCACTGCCTTCCCTGCACGGCCAAGCGCATCAACCATAGCTTTGGCACCCATTTGACCGGCAACATAGTTCTCGGTACCAATGAAGGTGTCATAGTTTTCGAATCCATCAGCCATCGGAGTGTCAACCAGAATCACGGGAATTCCCTGATTCTTTGCCCGGTTGACTACATTGACTGCCGTGGGAGGCTGGCTGGGAGAGAATACCAGAGCTGCAGGATTTGCAGTAAGGGCATCCTGAACCATGTTGATCTGCTGCTCAACAGCATCCTCGGTGGGAGGACCAAGTTTGATCAGCTCAACATCATACTTTGCAGCAGCTTCCTCTGCGCCGTTGACCACTCTCTGCCAATATTCACTGCTGAGAGTCTTCAAGACGACAGCTACCTTCATCTTGCCTGAGTCAGCAGTTTCATTCTGGCCTTGGGCAAATAGAGCTGTCTGGCTGGCAATCAATACGAGAGCCAAAAGAATCATCATTGTTTTTTTCATGTGAACCTCCTTATTAGGTCATGAAATAACACATATTCAAAGGGAGACAACGTCTCCACTATACGCTTTCTTATTTCTGCACAGGTGCAGATTTCTGTCTGATTACATCAAGGTACACCGCTAGGATGATGACAACACCAATAGCAACTGTCTGGTATGCCGAGTTTACATTCAGCAGGTTCAATCCGTTACGCAGCACAGCGATGATCAGAACACCAATGACGGTATTGAGAATCTTACCTACACCACCACTAAAGCTTGCTCCACCGATGATGACCGCTGCAATCGCATCAGTCTCATAATCGGTTCCAGCCAGCGGATAGGCAGCATTCACACGTCCAACCAGCAACAAACCTGCAAGGGCAGCAAAGAAGCCACTCAAGGCATAGACAATCAATAGTACCTTATGCACATTGATACCGCTGAGGCGGCTTGCCTCCACATTTCCCCCTACAGCATAAATATGCCGACCGGTACTGGTGCGGGTCATGAAAATGAACATAATACCGTACACTATCGCTACAAGAATGACACTTGCAGGAACAGGGCCGATGGATCGATTCCCCAAGAACTGGATGGATGGAGCAAATCCACTGATCGGCTGTGCAGCGGTGACTGCAAGAGCAAGACCTCGAGCAATCATTTTTGTACCCATGGTAGAAATAAATGGATGGGGTAGTCTGAGTTTGGTAAGTAGAATACCGTTGAATAGCCCAATCAGAGTTCCTACTGCAAGGGCAAGTAGTATTGCCAGCATTGGATTCATCTGCATGTTCACTGCAAATATACCGAGCATCATGATGGAAAGTGCTAGTATGGATCCAATGGAAAGGTCAATTCCTGCTGTCAGAATCGCGAGGAACTCACCTACGGAGATGATGGCACTGACCGTTGCCTGAGACAGGACGTTCGTCAAGTTCGCCACCGTAAGGAATCGTGGAGAGAGAATACTGATAATCACACAGAGCACAATCAAGCTCAGCATGATACCCAGGCTTCCCCGCTTTTTTGTTTTTTTCTTTTCCTTTGTTTCTTCGCTCTGTGTCGCTTCTACCGCACCATCTTTGCGTACTTCTTCATTCTTCTTCCTGTTCATACTTCACTCTTCCATTGATCTATTGTTATTGGTTTATTCAGCCGCATCGATTCATTGGCAGCGAGTGCTACCTCCAATACGCGAACTCCATCTGTGACGGTTACTGCCGGAGCATCCTTTTCCCCGAGCACATCGAGAACGAACTGCTGTAGTTCCATCTGATATGCATCGAGAAATCGTTCGAGGAATCCTGGCACGGAATATTGACGGGTGCCGGTTGCATCAAGCACTGAAAGCCCTTGTTGCTGTACACTCCCCACATTCATTGACCCTTCGCTACACACAATCTCTGTCCGTACATCGTAACCGTACTGGCTGTTACGACTGCCCTCGAGAGAGGCAACCTTGCCGTTTGAAAAAGTCAGTTCAATATTCACGTGATCAATATCACCTATCTCCCCCAGCTCGGGATAACGAACTACAGCTCCACGGGCATATACCTCGGTTACTTCTGCATTGAAAAACCAACGACATAAATCGATATCATGGACACACAGATCAAGCACCAAGCCACCACTTGTCTTCGCAAACGCTAGCGGCGGGCAGCCGGGATCCCGGCTGATTCCCAGAATCGAAACGGGTTCTCCCATTGTTCCACTGGCTATCTGTGCTTTGGCCTCCATATAGGATCGGTCAAACCGTCGCATGAAACCGAGCTGTACAAAAGCTTTCTTTTCGGTGGCGAGCCTATCAAGCTCAACTGCCTCATCCCAGTCCAGAGATAGAGGTTTTTCCAGGAAAGCAGGCTTCCCAGAAAGAATTGTATCCTTCAGCACCTGCCCGTGGCTGCTCGTTGAGGAGGCGATTACGACCGCATCAATATCATCACGCTTCAGTATTTCTTGATAATTTAGGTACTTTTGCACGTCGGGATAGCTGGCAGAGAAAGCATCAAGAGAGGCCTGGGAAACATCGGAAACGGCAACCAGCTCTGACTGGGGGATGATCCCCGCAAGATTTGCCGCATGACGATACCCAAGCCGGCCTAGTCCAATCGCTGCACATCGTAGTCTTTTCATCTGTTGTTCTCCTAAATGTGGTAACCGCTTGCAGCGTACATGATTTTCTCGTCCGAGAAGTTTTCACGGTCCAGCTCACCCATCACCTGCCCTTCATGGTAGACAATGATCCGATCTGCCATACCCATACACTCATCCATTTCAGAACTGATCATGATTACTGCCTTCCCGTTGGATACGAGTTCATTGATCAGGTTGTATACTTCAATCTTTGCACCGACATCGATACCTCGTGTTGGTTCATCAAAGATAAAGATATCTGATTCACTCAGCAGCCACTTGGCAAGAACCACTTTCTGCTGATTTCCTCCACTCAGTTGCCCGGCAAGGGTAGTGACATTGGGCACCTTGATACGAAGGCTGTCCACCATTTGCTTTGCTACATCCTTCATCTTTCTAAGATCAAGAAACGGTTTTCTGGTTTTGAACTGCTTCAGATCAACAAGCGTGGTGTTAAATTCTACCGTCTCAAGGAGAACCAACCCCTGACCCTTACGATCCTCTGTGAGAAATGCAATGCCGTTTCTGATGGAATCCTGAGGGGTTTTTATATTTACCTTCTTCCCATGGATGTATACCTCCCCGGCATCTATAGGATCGGCTCCAGTCAGTCCACGAATACTTTCAGTCCGTCCTGCCCCAACTAAGCCTGACACCCCAAGAATCTCGCCTGCATGGACCTTGAAACTAACATTCTCATACTCTCCTGCCTTGGTAAGACCTTTGACTTCGAGTACGACATCCCCTCGCTGTGTCTCCACCTTGGGATACTTGTTCTTGATATCACGCCCGACCATCAACTTGATGATGTTGTCCACTGAAACATCTTCGATACGACGGTTTGCAACCACCTCCCCATCGCGCATTACCGTGAGGGAATCACAAACAGATTTCACTTCTTCAAGCCGGTGAGAAATAAAAATCATGGTGACCTGCTGCTGTCGTAATTTCTTAATGATTTTAAAAAGCTCGCCAGCTTCTTTCTCGCTCAGACTGGCAGTGGGCTCATCCATGATAATGAGCTTAGCCTTGGAATGAACTGCCTTGCATATTTCCACCATTTGCCGTTTACCGACACCAAGAAGACCTACCGGTGTATTCGGATCAATATCCAATTCGAAATCAGCAAGCAACTCACGGGCCACTTCAACCTGTGTCTTCCTATCTACGAAGGCGTGACTGGTTTTCAACTCCCGACCTAAAAAGATATTCTCGGCTACGGTCATGTAATTCACTTGATTGAGTTCTTGATAGATGCAAGAAATGCCTAACCCCATTGCCTGGCGGGGAGTCAAAGCAGAGAAGGACTGTCCATCAAAGAAAATTTCGCCATCATTCGGTGCATGGGCACCAGCGAGTACCTTTATCAGGGTGGATTTGCCAGCACCGTTCTCCCCTACCAATCCATGAACTTCACCTCGTTTTACGTTCATGGAAACTGCGTTCAAAGCAAGTACACCCGGATAGCGTTTGGTAATATTTCGTAATTCCAAAATATTTGTATCTTCTTTCACTTCTCCCCCCTTAGACGGATATGCATCTGCATCCTCTGTCTATTCGTGCAAAGAACTGAGGTATTCTCCCTAAATTTGAAAACGTTATCATAAATGTATGCTTGCATCACTTTTACGATTTGTCAAACATTTTTTTATTACTTTCCTGTGATACACGATATTACTCACTATTTTTTTACCTTTACAAATCATACAAACATGGTATAACCTTTAGATATTTGATAACGTTTTCAATATTGACTATACCAAAGAGGGAGAAGTAAAAACCATGAGTGCAGTCGTTAACATTGGTATCATCGGTGCAGGCCGTATCGGAAAATTACACGCAGAAAACATTACCAAGCTGGTACCCTCGGTACAGGTGGTTGGAATTAGCGATGTCATGATGAACGATGAGATGGAGAAATGGGCTCACTCATTGGGAATTGGCATTGCAACGAAAGATCCTTCTGATTTGATCAATCATGAGGAAATTGATGCGATCCTGGTTTGCAGCTCTACATCGACGCATGCAGACTTCACCATGGCATCTGCAAAGGCCGGCAAGCATGTCTTCTGTGAGAAACCCATCGATCTCTCGGTAACGAAGGGGTTGGAAGCTATCAAAGTCGCAAGAAAACACCAGGTGAAGCTGCAACTGGGCTTTAACCGACGCTTTGACCATAACTTCAAGCACATCCATGACCTAAGAACTGCTGGAAAGGTAGGAGATGTACATATTGTTAAGATTACCAGCCGTGACCCAGCTCCCCCATCTCCTGCCTATGTGGCTGTCTCTGGTGGTATCTTCCTGGACATGATGATCCATGACTTTGATATGGCACGCTTCCAGGCAGGAAGTGAAATCACCAGTGTTTATGCTACCGGTGCAGTTCTTGTTGACCCGGAGATTGGCAAAGCTGGAGATATAGACACCGCCATCGTCACCCTCACATTCGCCAATGGTGCAATCGGGGTTATAGATAATTCTCGTCAAGCAGTCTATGGCTATGACCAACGCGTTGAGGTATTCGGGAGCAAGGGCGCCGCTCAAGCAGAGAATGATAGACCCACCAATGTGACACTATCCACTGCAGAACAGGTATCCACGGATAAGCCGCTCTATTTCTTCCTAGAACGCTATGAGGATGCTTTCGTCGACGAAATCAGCTCGTTTGCAGAGGCAATCCTTGAAAACAAGGAAGTGGTGGTCAGTGGAGAGGACGGGCTTGAAGACATGGTTGCAGCGCTTGCTGCAGGAAAAAGTCTGAAAGAAGGACGAGTAGTAACGATTGCAGAAATGAAAGATGAATTGGGCCTTTGAGAGAGATTAAGGAGTAATCTATGGATACGATTCGACTGACAATGGCTGGTGCCTTGTTACGTTTTTTAGACAATCAATATGTGTCTTACGATGGAGTTGAAGAAAAATTCGTCGAAGGAGTTTTCGGTATCTTCGGCCACGGCTGTGTCGTAGGGATTGGAGAAGCCTTGGCAGCAAAAGAGAACAAGCTTCCCTTCTACCAGGCAAAGAACGAGCAAGGTGCAGTCCATGCTGCTGCAGGATTTGCAAAGGAGCACAACCGAAGAAGAATCATGGCAGTCACCTCCTCTATTGGACCAGGTGCACTGAATATGGTAACGGGAGCAGGAACTGCCACCGCTAATCATATCCCTGTATTGCTACTTCCCGGTGATGTATTTGCCTGCCGTCAACCTGACCCGGTATTACAACAAATTGAAATACCGCATGACTATACCAATACAGCAAACGATGCATTTCGCTCCGTAAGCAGGTACTGGGACCGAATAAACAGACCAGAACAACTGATGAGTGCCATGCTCAACGCCATGCGAGTCCTCACTGACCCGAGCGAGACAGGAGCAGTCACGGTCGCACTTCCGCAGGATGTTCAAGGTGAAGCCTATGACTATCCTGTTGAGTTCTTTGAGAAGCGAGTACACTACATTGAGAGACGAATCCCGAGTGAAGGACAAATTACACGCCTTGCCGAATTATTGAAAGAAGCAAAGAAGCCATTGGTAATCTGTGGAGGTGGAATTCGCTACAGTGAAGCTGGGGATGCGCTTGCTTCGTTTTGTGAGCAGTATCATATCCCATTCGGAGAAACCCAGGCAGGGAAAGGGATGGTCCGTTGGGACAACCCATACAACCTGAGTGGCATTGGAAATACAGGAAGCCAGGCCGCAAATCGATTGGCAAAACAGGCTGACCTGATCCTTGGTATCGGAACTCGTTTCGGAGACTTTACCACCTGTTCGAAGTGGCTGTTCCAGAACCCGGAATGCAAGTTCGTCTCTGTTAATGTTGCACCTGCAGATGCCTACAAACTCAATAGCATGCCAATTATTGCAGATGCAAAGTTGACACTTGAAGCGCTCAAGGATACAGAGTTGCTAAAAGGTTATCATAGCCGATGGGCAGAGCAAATCAAACAAGAACGGGCACTGTGGGACAAGGAAGTCGACCGCCTCTATAGTGAAGACATTCCTTCTTCACTCTCCCAAGTACGCGTTTTGGGTGAACTTAACGACCGACTGCTTCCAGAATCTGCAATCGTAGTTTCTGGCTCAGGATCCATTCCTAGTGATATGCAACGGGTCTGGAGAACGAGAGTCAGAGGAACCTACCATATGGAGTATGCATTCTCTTGTATGGGATACGAGATTGCTGCAGCCCTAGGGGCTAAGATTGCCCACCCCGATACTGAAGTGGTGGCAATCGTTGGTGACGGTGCCTATACCATGCTCCACACAGAACTGCTTACATCCATCCAAGAGGGGAAAAAGATAATTGTGGTAATACTGGATAATGCAGGATTCCACTGCATTGACAATCTTCAGCATAGCCAGGGCATCGTGCATTATGGGAATGAATGGAAACGAAGGGAAGCATCCACTGGAAGGCTTACCGGATCTTCACTCAGCGTTGACTATGCCATGAATGCAGAGAGCTGGGGAGCAGTAGGACTTCATGCCGATACTGTACAAGCATTGGAAGATGCAATGAAACAAGCTCTTCAGGAAGACCGCTCCACAGTGATTCATTGCCATGTGGCTCCCAAGTCTATGACTGGAGGCTATGAATCATGGTGGCGTGTCGGGACTGCAGAAGTCTCTACCAATCCAGAAGTTGAACAGGCATGGAAAGAGATGCAGGCTGAAATCAAAAAGTCAAGACAATTCTAAAAAAGGATAGAGACATGAGCACACAAAAAATTCATTTGGCTATCGCTCCGATTGGTTGGACGAATGATGATCTTCCAGAACTTGGTGGAGAAATCCCATTTGAGCAGTGCATCAGCGAGATGGCCTTGGCGGGATTTACAGGAAGTGAAGTGGGAAATAAATACCCACGAGATACCACTGTACTGAAGAAGGCATTGGACCTTCGTGGACTGCAGATCTGCAACGCATGGTTCAGTACCTTCTTAACCACCCAAAGGTATGAGGAAGTCGAAAAAGCGTTTGTAGAACACTGCACATTCCTGAAGGAAATGGGGGCACAGGTGGTTGGGGTTGCAGAACAAGGCAACTCAATTCAAGGCCGCCAGGACCTCTCTGTTTTTGATGCAAAACCTGTGAATTCGGAGCAAGAGTGGAAACTGCTCACAGAAGGCCTTACCAAGCTTGGACAAAAAGCAAAAGAGATGGGGATGGCCCTCACCTACCACCACCATATGGGAACCGGAGTCCAGACCTCAGAGGAGATTGACCGTCTCATGCGAGAGACTGATCCTGCCCTTGTTGGCTTGCTCTATGATACTGGTCACTTGGTATTCAGTGGAGAAGACCCAATGGATATTCTTAAACGCCATTTTTCAAGAATTCGCCATGTCCACCTCAAGGATGTGAGAAAACCATTGAGAGAGAAAGCCATCAAGGAAAAGTGGTCGTTCTTGAAAGGAGTAAAGGAAGGTGTATTCACCATTCCAGGGGATGGAATGATTGACTTCAAACCAATACTGACCTACCTCAAGGAACATGGCTACCAAGGCTGGTGGGTCGTTGAGGCAGAACAAGACCCGGCAAAGGCAAATCCGCTTGAGTATGCGATGAAGGCAAGAGCTTATATCCGCGAGACTACAGGAATCTAGGGACTGTTCTGATTGGAGAAGGGTGCCCGCCATATTCGAATCATACTGAAACTATATGTTAGAGGTCATATATGGGAAGAACCATGAATAATCAAGAGTTGAAACAACTACAGGTTATTGCTAAGCATATCCGCCGTGATACGATTGAAGAAATTGGAAATCTGGGAGTTGGACACATAGGGGGGGCATTATCGGTAGTTGATATTCTGACGCTCCTTTACTTTCGAGTAATGGAACACATTGATCCCAAAAACCCCCGAAACGAAAACCGAGACAAATTGGTGCTCTCGAAAGGACATGCTGGACCTGCGCTTTATGCAGTCCTTGCAGAGAAGGGGTTCTTCCCGAAAGAGTGGCTTCTGACACTCAACAAGGGAGGAACGAACCTTCCAAGCCATTGTGATATGAACCGGACCCCTGGTATTGATTTCACCACAGGATCTCTTGGCCAGGGAAGTTCTGCCGCCGCGGGAATTGCACTCGCAGACAAACTCAAGAGAATCGAAGCAATCACCTATCTCATAATCGGGGATGGGGAGAGCCAAGAGGGACAAATCTGGGAGATGGCAATGTTTGCTGCACAGTACAAACTATCCAACCTCATAGCATTCACCGATTACAATAAGCTCCAAATTGACGGTAGTACCAGCGATATTATTGACCTAGGGGATATTGAGCTAAAGTGGAAGGGGTTTGGCTGGTTCGTCCAAAGAGTCAACGGACATGATTTCGAGGCTCTTGAGGATGCTGTTCTACAGGCAAAAGCCCAAGGGGAAAAACCTTCCATGATCATCTGTGACACCATCAAGGCAAAAGGCTTCTCTCTTGCCGAAGGATTGGCTTCAAGTCATAACATGGCGTACTCCAAAGAGGTAGCCAAGCAAGCAATTGAAGAACTCATGGCTGAAGACGGGGGGAAAGAAAAATGACTGATATTGCCACCATGAAAGATTTCCGTACCATCTATGCCGATACACTGATTGAACTTGCTCAAGAGGATTCCAGAGTTGTAGTGTTCGAAGCTGATTTGATGAGTGCAACAGGAACAAAACATTTCAAGGAACTATTTCCAGAACGATCAATAAATTGTGGAGTCGCTGAAGCCAACATGGTCGGTATTGCAAGCGGGCTCTCATCCCAAGGATTTATTCCCTTCGTCAATACATTTGGATGTTTTGCAACCCGTAGAGCGTATGACCAATTCTTTCTTTCTGCAAACTATGCACGACAGAATGTAAAACTGGTCGGTCTCGACCCCGGTATAACGGCAGCATTCAATGGGGGAACCCATATGCCATTTTGTGATATTGCGCTCACCAGGGTCATTCCTGATCTGGTCGTCGTAGAACCAGGTGATGGATGGGCAGTGCACCATCTGACAAAAGCAGTTTACGCTCATCAAGGATCTGTATATGTACGCTTGCAGAGGAAAGGGAACCCCATCTTCTATGATGCCAACCAAACCTTTGAACTGGGTAAGGGCATCATTGTACGGGACGGAAAGGATGTCACATTGGTCGCAACGGGGGCAGTCATGCTTGAACAGGCAATACTGGCTTCACAAGCATTGGAGAAAGAGAACATCTCTGCAGCAGTGATTGATATGCATACCATCAAGCCGCTGGATAAGGAACTTGTCCTCTCCTATGCGAAGAAAACGAACGCCGTCGTTACCTGTGAAAATGCCCAGATGGCTGGAGGGCTTGGAAGTGCGGTTTCTGAGTTTTTGAGTGAACAGTATCCCACGGTAGTAAGGCGTGTTGGGATACAAGACCTGTTCGGAGAAGTAGGAACCGTTGAATACCTTATGAAACGCTTTGCGTTGACAGCTGGGCAGATTGTCCAGGAAGCCAAGGATGCTATCAAAAGAAAATAGTGTCATCTTACTTTCTGCCTGGATAACACGGACCGTGTTATTTGGAAAGGAAGTGATACAAAACATTAAGACTGCATGAACCTCGTCCTATGCAGGAGAAACGCTAGATTTCCAGGAGGAACAAACACCATGAAAAAGATCAAGGTTGGAGTAGCAGGGTATGGAGTAATTGGACAGCGACTCGCTGATGGAGTTGCCTTGCAAGATGACATGGAATTGGTAGGCGTTGCAGATGTAGCCCCCACCCTGAGTGTTCGTGCACTCAAAGAAAAGGGCATGCCCTACAAACTGTTCACCGCCATGCCTGATAACACAGCAGCACTCGATGAGGCTGGTATCCCCATCAGTGGCAGTCTGGAGGATTTGGTACAGCAGGTTGATATCATGCTCGATGCCACGAGTGCAGGAATTGGACTCAAGAACAAGGAAATCTATAAGAAATATGGAAAGAAAGCTGTATTCCAAGGTGGGGAGAAAAACACCGTTGCAGATGTATTCTTCCATGGTTATGCAAACTACGAAAAAGGTCTTGGAGCGGACTACCTCAAACTTACCAGCTGCAATACCACTGGTTTGATCCGGGCTGTGGATTGTCTCGACCGTGAAGTTGGAGCAGAAAAGGTTGCAATCACAATCATCCGTCGTGTTGCAGACCCTGGGGACTACCATCGTGGCTTGACCAATGCACTAAAGATTGATAAGGCACCCAGCCACCAGGCAGTTGATTTGATGACCATCATGCCACATGTTGAAGCTACCGGGATTCTGATCCATACCCCGGTCACCCATGGTCATATCATTACCGTCGTACTCACACCGAAGAAGGACATCTCGGTGGATGAGGCTATCGCCATCTTCGAGAAACATCCCCGTATCCGTGTGGTCTCCATCGATGAAGGATTCCTTGGCAATGCCAGTCTCTTCCGTTATGCCCGTGACCTAGGGAACCCGAGAGGTGATATGTATGAAATCGCTCTTTGGAAAGACTCCGTGGTCAAGAGTGGCAAGGATTTGATGTTTGCCATCAACATCCCTCAGGAGTCGGTGGTCATTCCTGAGAATATTGATGCAATTAGGGCTGCAATGGAGATGCAAAGCGACCGAGAGAGCGGTACCTCTGAGACCAACAAATATTTAGGAATTGGAACATGGAAAAAGTAACACAGATCCGTATGCGCAGTCTGGAGGATGTGGAACTTGCCGGGCGGACGGTTATCTTCCGCCCTGATATCAATTCCCCCATCGATCCCAAGACCAAGCGTATTGTTAATACCAACAGACTGGAGAAGGCAGCCCCCACACTCAAGACACTGCTCGATGGTGGTGCAAAGGTTGCATTAATCGCTCATCAGGGTGACACCCTGGACTACCAGAACCTTATTCCCCTTGCCGAGCATGCTCAAATCCTGAGCAAACTCACCGGCTATGAGATTGCCTATCTCGATGATGTCTGTGGTCCCACAGCCATCCAGACGGTACGCTCTCTCAAGGAAGGGCAAGCGGTAATACTGGGAAATCTCCGCTATCTGTCGGAAGAGATTACCGCATTCGAAAAAGAAGTGAAACTCAAGCCCTCTGAGATGCTTGGAACTTGGTTGGTACGCTCCTTGGCCCCACTGGCTGACCTGTACGTCAATGATGCTTTTGCTGCCGCACACCGCAATGCACCCTCGATGGTAGCATTTCAGGAGTTATTGCCCACTGCTGGAGGCAAACAACTGGTTGCAGAGTACACTGCCCTATCCAAGGTTGCATCACAGCCAATACACCCTTGTGTCTTTGTCCTGGGAGGTGGGAAGATTAGCGACGCCTTCGGTATGATGCGCAATGTACTGGAGAACAAGACAGCCGATACCATACTCTGTGGTGGGATCACGGCACTGGTGATGTTGCTGGCGAAGGGTGTTTCGCTGGGCGATTCCACTTGGAACTTCCTCAAAGATCGTGACCTGTTGCAATTTGTAGACCAGGCAAGACAGTTGCTTGCCTCCTGGCCTGAAGCATTTGTCATTCCACTCGACCTCGCGTATGAAGAGGAGGGGAAACGGAAAGAGGTAACAATCGAGACGATAGCAGGATCGAAAGCGTTGCAGAGCAAGTTGTTCCTCGATCTTGGAGAACAGACCATCGAATCTTACAAATTGGTGATTGCAAAAGCGGGTTCTATTTTTGTGAATGGCCCGGCAGGGGTGTACGAAGATGAGCGTTTTGAGAAAGCAACCAAAGAGATTTGGACTGCTATCGCCGACGCTGATGGATATACCGTCGTAGGAGGTGGGGACACAATCACCGCGGCAACCCGCTTCACCGACCTCAAGCAGTACTCCTATGTCTGTACCGCAGGAGGAGCGATGGTTCGTTTTCTCTCAGGCAAGAAACTCCCCTTGATAGAGGCGATGGGAAAAGCCTGGGAACGAGATGGCAAGGAGTAAAGCATGCAGCTGAGCATTCCCTATCATGGAAAGAAAACGGTTGAGGTTACGTTATCAGAAGCACAGCTTCTTGGTATCCTTGAACCTAATGCGATCCCATCTCAAGGAGAAAGGGAAGTATTGCATGAAGCAACTGCCGGGATTGCTTCATTTCTCAAGGGAGCAAAGAAGGTGCTGGTAATCATCAATGATGCTACCCGTCCCACTCCTACTCATGCGATGCTCAGCGCACTGCTCCCCCAGTTTGAAAAGGCTGGCCTTTCTGATGCACAAGTAACCATCCTGGTAGCAACAGGAGCTCACCGAGGGGTAAAGGATGAGGAGCTGGAACAGCTCCTCGGAACCTACACACAACGCTTAAAAAGCCGGTTGGTCAGTCATGATGCAAAGGATGCATCATCCTTGGTGAACGTTGGTACCACCCGAAATGGTACTCCTATCCTCCTTAACAAACTGCTCTTCTCCTGTGACCGCATCGTGGTGACAGGAAGTGTGGAACCCCATTACTTTGCAGGATTCACTGGAGGGAGGAAAGCTTTTTTGCCTGGTATTGCAGGGTTTTCCACCATAGAGGCAAACCATAAGCTGGCAATCCAAGATGAAGCACACTCCCTTGCCCTGCAAGGGAACCCAGTACATGAGGATATGATGGATGCCCTGACCCATATCAAGGCACCTATAGTTTCCCTCATGACGGTATTGGACAAGGACCAGAAAGTGGTTGCAGCTACAAGCGGTGATATCGTCCAATCATTTTTGGAGGCGGTCGAAATTGCTCGTTCCGTGTTCTGTGTCCCGGTCAAGGAACAGGCGGATGTTGTTATCTCGATTGCAAAGTTTCCAATGGACATCAATCTCTACCAAAGCCAAAAAGCCATCGACAATGGGTCTCTGGCTGTGAAAGATGGCGGTACCCTAATCCTTGTCGCTTCATGTAGAGAGGGAATTGGGGATGCAGCGTTTGCCAAGCTTCTTGGTTCGTGCAAGTCTCCAGATGAAGCTCTTGGGAAGATTGAAGCAGGGTACAAGCTTGGATATCACAAGGCTGCAAAGATGGCTTCTGTGAGCAAGCGGATAACAGTCCAAGCCTATACAGAACTACCTGATGAACTGGTAACCTCGCTCTTCCTTGTCCCCATACACAACCTGCAACAAGCGTTGGATGAAGCCTTGCAGAGCGCTAGAGGGAAGGGAGTGCTTAACCCAAAAGCGCTGCTACTTCTAGACGGTTGTGTCACGGTCCCTTCCCTTGACTAAGCATTTCCTTGTGCTTTACAGAGCGATACTCATCTTCACTCTGCAATGCCTTGGATGGAGTTGCTTCAGCATTACGCTCCGGGTCAAGGGATTGTAAAAGTTGTTCTGATTGATGATTCACATTCTTTCTGAATAACGAAGGGGTAACTCCACAGAACTTTGAGAATACACGATTGAATTGACTGAAAGAGGTAAACCCACATGCCAAGCAGATCTCCTTGACCTTCATCTTTGAATAGAGCAACAACTGCTGGGCATTGCGAACTCGTATTTGCTGCAAGAATGATACAAAATTCAACCCTGTGACCCGCTTGAACTGGTGTGAAAGGTAGAAGGAACTTACCGAAAAGTGGTCTGCAACTTCTTGGAGTGAAAGTTCCTCTGCATAATGAGTATGCAGGTAACTGGTCACTTCATAGATTTTTTGGGTAATGGAGTCAGTAATTTCTGCCTTTGTGAAAAGGTTTATCTTACGATTGGTTTGAATAACCCATAGTAATTCTAGAAACTTCCCATGAATCATCAGGTCATACCCTGGTTGTCGTTCTGTACCAAGTTTATAGATGGTGTTAAACAACTGCAGGATGCGATTCAACAGGGAACCGGAGAATCGAAAAATGGGGGGCTCCTCATCAAAGATACTAAGCAAACGCTTCACTTGTCGCTCCATCGGTGACAATGTCGGGGATATACGGAAAGCGACAATAAGCCGAGCCTTTGGTTTTTCTCCCCTTGGATACAATGTCATATGGAGTAATGAGGGTTTGAGCAAGACCATGTCATAGCGCTGCAGGCTGAAATACTCACCCTCAATAATGTGCGAGGCATGGTCATCCACAAGAAAAAACAATTCGTAGAAATCATGGAAATGCTGAAACTCCATGTTCATCGCATCAGAACGCACCCCATAATCGAAGACATAGAACAGAGGGTTTCTGTCATCATTGACCTTGATTGAGAAATCTTCCTTGAACAATATCCGGTTCTCTGATGATTCCATGTGTCAGACGATACAGAGAGTTCGATTCCTTTGCAAGAGCATCTGATGGTTGTCAAGGAATACCCACGCTTTCCCATATTCCACGGTCACAGTCTCATACCTTGACACTCCATCAAGAAAAGCATTGCCAATGCTTGTCCATAGGGCATTGGACGGAGGGGAATCTGCTTGTAGAAATCCTTTGTATCCTTGCCCATGGGAGTTCCATAGGAAACCTTCTGCACTACACCATTCTCATCAATGTTCTCCAGGATTGCCTGTAGGGCTTTTTTTGAGACCTCAAGATAGGATTGGTCGAGCAAGCCCATCTTTACAGCCCTCAACACCCCATAGCCAAACCCACACGTTGCACTCGACTCAAGATAACTGCTCGGATCGTCAAGGAGGGTATGCCACATGCCTCCTGCATCCTGCAGGGGGACCAAGGCATTAATTTGTCGAACCAGGATAGTTTCCAAATAACGCCTTACACTCTCAGGAAGTCCTTTGGTTTCAAGAAACAGCGGAATGGCAATAGTTACCCAACAGTTTCCTCTTCCCCAGAAAGCTTCAGAGAAATGATGATTCCCTTCAAAGGTCCACCCATGGTACCAAAGTCCGCTCTTCACATCACAAAGATACTCAGCATGAAGCAGAAATTGATAGATAGCCTCCTGCACATATGATTCTTTACCTAACATTCTACCTACGTTGGCAACAGCCAAGACAGTCATCATCAAGGTATCATCCCAAAGTTGTCCAGGATTCTCATCATCGGTGGTCCGATGCTGGAATCCCCCCTCTTTTGTTCGGGCGAGACCCCCTTCCATGACCCAGCCGGCCCATTCAGTGCACACCTCTACATAACGAGCATTGCCAGTATGCTCTGCTAGATAGGAGAGTGCAAGGATGGGTGCCATTGTATTGACATTTTTCCCAGGCAGCCCTTCCTTGATCCGTTCGTCATAGTACTGCTCCAGCATTCCAAGGTAGTGGACATCCCCTGTCTTTTCATACAATTTCCAAAGACCGAAGAGTCCCACACCATGTGGCCACTCCCAGAACTGATAACGGCTTCTCATTGTATCCTCAATACCATTGGCCAGCTTATTGGAGGTAAAGTCAGGGTCATCAGGTGCATAAAGCACCGGCATGAAGCCTTTGACCAAAGCGTTGAGTGTTTCATCGATCGTATGCATTTCCTCTCCTATCAACCATTAATGTTTTAGAACAAGTTCAATGGTTTGTATTTCATGGGGGCGCAATGAAAGTGCAACTCCCTTATCATTACATGCAAGTTGTGACAAGCGCTCTTCCAGCAGATTGCATTGATATGCCTCAAGAATCGGGAACAATGAGTGAAGATGGCTCTTCACCCGCTTTCCATTAAGCTGCAATACCCTGATCAGCAAGGAATCCCGGTCCTCACACTTTTTAACTGTCTCAAGCACAATCCCTGTATCGGGGCAAGAGACAAGACTCGCCTCGGAAGATAGGATGCCGTTATGCTGCTCCGTTTTCACAGCAAGCAAAGGTTGATGAAGGGCATATCCCTCCTCAACAACCCCTGCTTCTTGGTAACGTCCTTCATGTGGATACAGAGCATAGGTAAAATGATGCTCTCCTCGGTCTGCTGTGCCGTTGGGGTGACTAGGGGCACGGAGCAGAGAAAGGCTGAGCGTATTGCGTTTTGCGGCATACCCATAATTCTGTTTACTCATGAGAGCAACCCCATAGCTTTCATCACTAAGATCCACCCACTTATGGGCAGGAACTTCAAATTGTGCCTCATCCCAACTGGTATTGGTGTGGGTAGTTCGCTCGCATACCCCATAGGCAATATCATAACTCGCTTTCGGAGAACGAATATCCACTTGGAATTCACTACGGAGCATCAGCTGGTCTTCCTGAAAATCACATGAGAGCGTGAAGTCGATACGCTTCGAGTGGGCATAGAAAGTGGTCTGACAAACAAAGAGAGACTTCCCCCAACTTTGACTCCATTGAATAGTAAAGAAAAGAGCATTGTTTGCAACAACCATGTACTCCGTTTCACGATCAAGACGGTATCGCATATCTTTCCCTTGCTTGCCGATGTTCCAGGCATCGTATTCCTTTGGGTAATCGACACTCAAGGTTACGATATTGCCTTTCCCTCCGGGAGCAAGCACCTCACACTTCCCTTCTTTGTCATAGAGCCTGGAGAGTGTTCCATCAGAGGCGAACCTTACAAGATAGTATGGGGTTTCAAGGCTTCGTTCTTGCCAGGAAAAGGCAGAAGGGACCTGTTCGCAGGCCGTTCCCAAAACAAGTCGTTTCCATCCCTTGGAAGGGACATCTGGACATACGAAATAGAGGTCGTTGCCATCATGGAATGAGGGAAGCATGATCCCTTGTATATCTTGTACAGTAGTTGCGTTACACCCTGATACCTTGCATAGGCCGCTCTGGTTATGTCCAAGGGTGTTGAAAACCACTACATCAGCTGGAGTCTGGGCAATCAAGGAAGCAATATGCTCCATTGCATGGCGCGAATACTTGGTAAATGTCTGCAAGGAGTTCTCCTGCTGTTGCAAGGCGAGATCATATACCTCCTTGATTGAACTACCGGGAAGAATGTCATGGAACTGGTTAAGCAACAACTGTTTCCATGCTTGTTCAAACGCTGCATGAGGATATGCATCATCCCCAAGCAACCAGAGCAACGATGAGAAAAACTCAGCTTGCATCGCACTCTGCTCGCAGGAACGATTGAGACGCTTCACCTCAGCCATCGTGGTATACGTACCTCGATGGTACTCCAGGTAGAGCTCCCCGAACCAGGTTGCAAGAGAGTCGTTGGGAACATCAATACTTTCCAGAAAGGAACGCACAGTACTGGTTGTAACACCTGGAAGACCGGGATACCCCCCTACGAGACGCTCCTCTCGCTCGAGCATCTCCTTGGTAGGACCCCCACCCCCATCACCATACCCATACAGGTACAAAAGAGTGGGCAGCATTTCCCGGTCAGAGAATCGCTGCCACGTACCCAGCAACTGGGAAGGAGTAAACACCCCATTATAGGTCGTTTCATTCCCTGGTTTCTTGGGATATGCCCCAATTGGTTCATAGTCACTACTGCTGACGAAATATGCAAGCACCTCGCTTCCATCCAAGCCTTCCCAACGGAATAGGTCATGGGGCATTCGGTTGGTTTCATTCCACCCAAGTTTAGTCGTCACAAAGTAGGAAAGATTCGTACCTGCCATGATCTGTGGCAGGGTTGCAGGGAAACCAAAGCAATCGGGAAGCCAAAGCACCTTCTGGTCCTTTCCGAATTCCTCCTTCACCCACCGTTTTCCCCAGAAGATCTGCCTGGTGAGAGACTCTCCGCTGGTTAGGATGGCATCACTCTCTACCCACATGGCACCTTCCACTTCCCATCGTCCTTCCAATACTCGCTCCTTGATCCGAGCAAACAATGAAGGAAAATCCTGCTTGATGAATGCAAGGAGTTGCATCTGACTTGAGGAAAAAATGTAGTGAGGATACCGATCCATGAGTGATAGGACCGTGGCATAACTGCGTAAGCTCTTCTCCCGTGTCTGCTCCAATGTCCAGAGCCAAGCCATATCGATATGGCTATGACCTGTAAGGGCAAGATTCATTCGACCAGAATCTCCAAAGCGGGATAGGTGGAGCATCATCTTTTTCCGTGCATGTGAGAGCATTTGTTGGTTTTGAAGAGCTTCCAAACTGGTCAGATCGATGGCTCGCAAAGTATCAAGACATGCTTCACTCAGGATGAGATAGGCTTCACTGAATTCCTCGACAGTCAATGCCGTTTCATAGGCCAAGCAGAAGTCATATACCAGCGACTCTAGCTCTGTATTGACAGCATACAGGGAGATAGCCAGGAAGACATTTGGCTTATTCGTATTCACGTAGGAATAGAGGACGATAGAGACAGTTGGAGTGTCAGGGAGCTCTGCCTCTCTGTGCTGGACATCCAAACCACTTGAGAGCTCATCATTCAGAAAGAGTAAGAACTGTGGATTGTCATTATTCCAGATGTCATCAGCACCGGTGTGAACCCTAAGACGGACCGACCTATCATTCCACAATTTGGGAATATCTACCTCTGTTCGCAACAGGCAATGGTATTCATGACCTCCAAAACCACGGCTTTGGTCAAACGGTTTCCATCCGGTTTTCTCATTACGACGATTCCACTGATGATATCCGCACTCCTTCACCCAGATATCCTCTATGAGCTGGCTTTCAGCAAAGCATGCTTGCTTCAAGAATTCCAAAGGTCCCTTGACGTATCGTTGTAAGGCTTCTTTGTTCATACAGTCAAGTTACCCCTTCACCCCTGAGGCAGAAAGCCCCCCGATAATGTAACGCTGCAAAATAATGAATAGGATAATAATGGGGATGATCGACATGACTGAGGCAGCAAGGATACTGCTCCAATCCACACCATTGAATCCGATGTAGTTCTTGATGGCTATCTGGATGGTGTACTTCTTTTGGTCACTGAGTACCAAGAGGGGAAGAATGTAATCATTCCACCTCCACATGAAGCTGAAGATGGTCAATGTGACGATACTGGAAGTACCCAAAGGAAGCATTACGTAGAAAAAAGTCTGGGCTTCGTTGCTACCATCGATGCGGGCAGCCTCAACAAACGAGAGGGGAATGGAAAGGTAGTGTTGTCGAAACATGAATATACCGGTTGTGGTCGTAACCACAGGAAGAATTACACCCCAGATATTGTTATAAAGACCCAATTCACTGATAACCACCACTATAGGTACGGTGAGCGTTTCTCCAGGAATCAAGGTACCGAGGAGAAAGATACCGAATATCAAGTTGGTGTAAGAAACTTCAAAGCGGTAGATGGCTAGCGCATATCCGCACATTGCACTGATGATGAGGGTAATAGCTGTACCAACAACTGCCAGGAAGAGACTGTTGAATACGTAGACAAAGAAACCGTCTCCGACAACCTTGAAATAATGGGAGGGTGTCCATTCAGAGGGCAAGAGCGCCAATGGATACGAGAAGAGTTCCCCGGTCTGTTTAAATGAGCTGAAGAACAGCCAAATGATAGGGAAAAGCATCAAGAGAGAGACTAGGAACGTCAAGATAGAAGGCCAAAAGTATTTAGGGAGTGTACGTTTTATCATTTGTCGCCTCCATTGCTGATCTTGAACTGCACAAAGGCGATAAAAGCGAAGATAATCATGACCAACAGAGAGATTGCAGATGCATACCCGTATTGCATTTGGTTGAAGCCCTTATCAAAGATGAATTGGATGATGAACGTTGTATTCAAACCAGGACCACCTTGGGTGATACCTTGGACCAATGCATACTCTTTCAGAAGATTTACCGTGGAAAGAAGTGTCACCAGGAATGTAGTGGGAGCCAGCATCGGGAGGGTCATATGGAAAAAGGTCTGCACGGGAGAACTCCCATCGATTGCCGCTGCTTCGTAGATATCACTGGATATATTGGTGATACCTCCGATGAAAATCACCATATAGAAACCGGTGGATGCCCAATTGCTGGCAAAACTGATTACAAAGGTAGCCAACCTAGGATTGAGTGCCCACTGCATGGGCTCGCCCCCAATGGTTCCAATAAGATAGTTGACCAAACCATACTCAGCGCTGAACATCCAGTTGATTGTGATACCAACGACAAGATGACTGAGCAGCGAGGGAACATATACCATGGTTCTTGCAAGACCCTTGATTGCAACACGCTTGCTGGTCACCAGGATGGCAATCAGGAGAGGGACGATTACCTTGAAAGGAAGACTAAACAAGGTGTATCCAAAGGTACGACCCAATGCGTCATAGAATTTTGAATCACGCACCAGTTCTGTGTAGTTGTGCAAGCCTATGAAGTCCATAGTCTTCCAGCCATCATAATTGGTAAGTGACAAGCCAACACTTAAACACAGCGGCAATAAAAAAAAGACGGAGAAAAGAATCAGACAAGGAGCAATAAAAAACCAGAACGCTGTTACATGTCGTTTAACATAGGGTGTCTTCATAGGTATTGCATCCGTTCAGCAGTACAAACCAGGAATTATCGGTCCTGTCAGGTACATCGGTTTGGAGGAGGAGAGACTGGGCTGTCTTTTCGGACAGCCCAGAATCATACACATCAGTACTTAAGAGGCCAGCCAGATTTCTTGGACAGCAATTCAGCAAAATCATTCAAAGCCTTTGCTGCACTGATATCCCCATTGACCGCCTGCCGCATCGCGTCACGATACTCGTTGTCGTAGAAGTTTCTCCACATTGAGCTCTCATCTACACTGAATGCATGAGAGACCTTTGACACTTCACTCTGAAGCACCTTGTAGTCTTTTGCCACCTGCTGGTCAGCAGGAGAGTAGGTGACCCCTACCAACGAGGAGAGTCCCTTGTCCCGATTAAGGTAGGTCTGGAAGTTCTCTTTGGTGTAGAACCATTTCAGGAAATCGATGGCCAAGTCTTTGTTTTTTGCATTTGCAGGAACACCAAGGCCACTTCCGCCTAAGATTGCGCTCGGACCAGCGGGGCCGACCGGAGAAGGCATGACACCCCAATTCATCCCCTTAATCTCGTTATAGAAGGTGTTGTAGTTCCAAGTTCCACTGAAGTAGATTCCAACATCTCCGTTCCTGAAATAATCAGCTGGGTTGTCTGTAGAACCACCAGCCCAGATAGCCTTGGGCATGAAGGAGTTGTTCCACTCAATAAAGGCTTCCAACGTTGCGATGTTCTGAGGACTGTTGATTGTAACGACGAATGAGTCACCATCCTTCTCTACCATCGAGCCACCATTGGCGTACATCAAGTTGTCATAGCGAGCTCTTGAAGAATCCATTGCCATTCCATACTTCACTCCACCCTTTTCTTTAAGCAACTTTGCATTCTTCACAAGTTCCTCAAAGGTCCAGGGATTATCAACAGTGGGGGCAACAAGTCCAACACGGTTAAAAGCATCCTTGTTGTAGTACACATTGGTAATTGTGAACTGCTGTGGCAGATTTGCTTTCTTGTCACTCTTATAATCCTGTACAATGATCTCTACTGCCATTGGTTCAAAAATCGACATGTCAAACTCTTTGCCCAAATCGATGAACTCATCAGGATAGAGACGGGTGAGACGAGTGGTGGAAATCAAGTCAGGCAAATCATTGTTGCGTGCCATCAAGGGAAATTTGGTGAGCTGGTCTTCATAGGGAATTACCATCACGTCAATGGTGTTCCCTGTTTCTGCCGCCCAATCTTTCAAGGTATTGAGCAGTGCGTCTTCACTTGAAGGCTCTTCACTGAGCATCACCTTGAGTGCCTTCGGGCCTTGTGTAGCCTCTTCCTTGGCTCCTGCGGCAAAAACCATGCTGCCAAGAAGGAGAACCACCAATGCAATAATCGATACTTTCTTCATATCATACCTCCTATTGTATGAACATCATTTCCTATCATTTGAGCGAAAGCTCATAGTAGCAGTATAAGATGCCAATGTTATAAATCTACAAGTATTTTGTCCAAAATCCCCTTAAAACATTGCATTTTTTGCTTTATCGTTCAATTCCCCATATGTTCTTTCCCACAGGGTCGAATCCGGTATAGATTACTTTCTCTCCATTAACATGCAATGGGGAATCGTAGCCACCTTCCAAACGTCCAAGTCTTTGGTCATCAAAGACATACGTATGTTCATTTGCATTCAAAGGGGCCTGCTCAATGGACGCAATAAACTCCGTAAAGGATCCGAATCCAGCAATCGATCCAACACGAACCAGATACAGTACTTGTCTTCCCTGTGCAATGAATTCCCGTTCCTTGTTCGGCCCATAGCTGACCATCTGCAATGGATTCGAACAGTACACTGCTCCAAAACCTCCCTTATGAGATCGGAAAAAGAGCCATGATCCGCGCTCGATGACCTCAGCAAACTCCATGGTGGGAAGATACAGATGAGTGAAATCCACCGGATGGGAGGGAGGGAGAGAAAATGCTACAGAAGCAAAGTTCTCATACTGGTTCACTCTCGGTAGGGTTCCATTACCTGCCCAATATGACGGACGCGCATGTCCAAACAATGCATGCTCACCTGGGTGGTTTATCCACATCTGTTCCGTCGCCGAGAAAAGTAGGTGCATTGGATTTTCCTGAAATCCACGCTCTCCTACCCGGAAATTATTTGCACTGCTGAGCAACGAATAGGCTGTTTTACAAGCATATACATCAGCATGTCCTTGGTACCCGTGCGTTGATTGACTAATCAAAGCTTTCCCTTCTGGCACCTGCACATAGGGGCGATATTCCTCAGGTGCTTGATAGTCACTGAAGCAGAGGGCAGTAACACCTTTGCCTGCATGACTGGTGTTCCCAATACCGTAGCCGATCCAATTGATGAAGGATGGACAGTTGCTGTTGTTTCCGAACAGTTCCTTGGGATAGGTTCTCCCAGCAGTCGTACTGAAAATACCTTCTAGAGAATAAACAGCAAGAATGTAATAGATATAATCCATCGCCTTTTTGGCTAAGGCTTTCATCTCCTTGTTGCTTGTCTGCGCATAGAGACTGGCAAACCCAAGTGCGTCGATGGGTAGGTAGGGGGGACTGTTCCACTCGGTGAAGCCGATGGAAAAGAAGGTTTCAAACCAATCGGCAAGCAGGTCAAGAGCTTTCTGTTGCATCTCCACTCCTGTCATCCCGCTATTGGTAAAAATCTCATCAGGATAAAGCTCTCCAGCAAGTAATTGGCAGACATGGAACATGAGCGCATGGTTTTCACTATAGAACCACATTGCATCATCCCCCGGTTCATCATGCCAATATCGAAAACCAAGCAGACATGCTTTCATCTCATCCTTCAGATTCTTCGTCACATAGGGATGGTCAGAGAAGGTTCTCAGGATATGTGGAAAATAAGAAAGGTAGAAGTCGCTGCAATCGCTTCGTTTGTTTATGAAGGTTATTTGCCTCTTGAGCAAGTGTTCAAATGTTTTCTGATCACCTCCTGCATGGAGTATCGCTACTACACGGTTACCATTTCGCTCCCCATAGCGGGCTAGAAAAGAAAATGCCTGTTTTTTTCGCTCTTCCATGGAGGATGCAGGACTAGGGACAAGGGAGAGCGGAAAATTCTCGAAAGCAAGTCTGTAGTGGATTTCCATCCCCTGTACCGTCGTAGATGCAACAAACTGGAGATACCCTATGGGAAGTGATTCACAAGGCCCTAGGGAAGCAATTGACATTCCAGGTTTGAACACAGCCTTCGTTTCATAAAGATCTCCCACCATGAAATTCTCTTCTGTTGCCCCCACAAGGGAAACAACAAAATCCTCATTCTCATATGGATTCGAACAGAACAACTCCACTTCACCTTCTCGAATATGATTACTCCTACAGCTGAGGTCGCCCAAAGCATCCTCAACAGCTCTTACCAGTTCAGCTGAACGATCAGCAATGGGTAACTTCTGTATCAGGGAGGGTTGATCCTCGGTACAGGTAAGCGAGAACGAGCAATCACTGTCGCGTTCAGCAAACTCATCGCAGAACACCACCAATTCATTGTCGCCTGCTTGAAGGTCCAATTTGACCAGTGTCGTTTCGATTTGGTTCCTGAGGTGAGGAGTAAAGGTTGCAATCAGTGCTCCATTGAGAAAGAGGCGGACACCACCTGCAACAGCCAACTCACAGCTCAGGCTCATTGCTTTCCCAACTTCCAGATAGGTGAGAGCAACTGCACTGATCCACGTTGGGTTGGGATAAAAACCAGAGAAGGATATGACTGGGTTATCAAAGGGGAAATGAGCTGAAAGAGCATGTTCCGTCCCCCGGTGAAGGATTGACCCTCCAACTTGCTTGCTTGTAAAAGTTGGGTAGGGGTCATGTGCACTTCTGCGTTTTGCTACAAATGCTTCACGTACTGGATTCTTGTGGGTGACTGCCCCTACTGAGCCTTCCCAAACATTGGCTTCTTCATTAATCCTCACGGGTTTGCCTGACACCGGCTCCTCATGGGTCTCAGAAATCAGAAACCGATTGATGTGTCTGGCGTTCTGTAATTGATAGCGTAGATATTGCACAGGATACTCCTCCTTTTGATAGTATGAAATGACATTTTTGCAAAATCTACGTATTTCTTGCTCAATTACGACAATTGTCTTGCATTTTATGTGAATTGGAGTAGGATACAGGCATGAAATACGAGGTACCAGAGATACTATTTGACCCTGCTTTAGTCATTACGGTCAATCGAGTAGATGACCCAGTTTTCTATGTTTTTGACTATCAGAAAAGACGGTTGAACATGGAGTTTCAGCACTTTCATACGTACTGGGAAGCCTATATTCTCTTGGATGATTTTGCCGGACATGTCATCGAGGGGGAGTACTTCTCACTACAGCGTGGTGATATTGTACTACTCAAACCGTTGTTGTTGCATAAAAGCACCTATGAAGAACATGCAAAGCCAAAAGCTCGATTGGTTATTGGTTTTCGCATCGAAGAACAACCCCAAGGATTCGAACGGCAAATACAACGGTTGCTCTCCCTATTTGATCAACCAATCCCAATTTTCCGTTTCGACGGTATGGTGAAAGAAGAAATCCATCGACTCTTGAATAGAATCTACCAATTAGGAACTGATCACCCGGTCAATGCTGAATTAATGATTCATCAGAGTTTCTTGGAACTACTTTGGATACTCTACACACAGAGAAAACATAACCAATATGTAAAGCAAGAAAATACCAATACCGTAAGTGAAAAAATCGTAACTGCTCAGGTCTCCCAAGCAGATTTTAGCCCAGAAAAGCCAGGGAGAATGAGTTGTTGAACAATTGTGTTAGGGCCTCGAATGCATTTCCACCATTCTTTCTGACTGTGTCAATGATGGAGAAAATCGTACAGAAGTTGGACCCGCCTTCAAAGGAACGGAAGGTCCCTGCTATCTTCATCTTTAGTTTGCTCAGTCTAAAGCTCTTCTCGCCGATTATTCCTAACAATAGGAATAATCGGCTTATCCTCATCATTTATTATTCCTCATCATTTGCCTGTTTCACCATTTGGCACTCTGGTTCACACTTTTTAGAGCAGATTGCTGAGGATTAATGAA
>NZ_QUWK01000015.1 GCF_003429665.1 Sphaerochaeta halotolerans
TGAGCCTAAGAAGCCCGACATCGTAGAAGCAGAAATAGTTCTTGGGAATGCTTTCCAAGAAGCTCCCTGCCTGTAGGCGGGGGAGAGTTGTCACAATAAAGGAAGTATTTTGAAAGACATGAAACATTTGCCGGTCTATATGCACCGGCAGGAAATTCTTGATGGCCTTGAAAAGAACCAGGTCATCATCGTTGAAAGCCCAACGGGAAGTGGTAAAACCACACAGATCCCCCTCATCCTGCACGAAGCTGGCTATGCAGATGCCCTGCAAGTCGGCATTACCCAACCAAGAAGAATCGCCACCCTCAGCGTCAGTGAGTTTATAAAGAAACAGATAGGACGTGATGATGAATTCGTAGGGTATAAGATGCGTTTCGAGGACACTACCAGCCCAGGAACCCGTATCAAGGTTATGACCGACGGCATACTCCTGATGGAGCTTAAAGCCGATCCACTGCTTCGTTCCTATTCAGTCATACTGGTCGATGAAGCACACGAACGATCCCTCAATATCGATTTTATCCTGGGTCTACTGCGTCATGTCATGAAAGAACGGCCAGAATTCAAGGTGATCATTTCCAGTGCAACTATCAACACCAAGGTGTTCAGTGATTTCTTTGACAAGGCTCCAATCATAAGCATTGATGCACGAGTCTATCCTGTGCAGGTTGTCTACAAGCCGTTGCAACGTGAATCGCTCGAATACCAGATCGAGGCCATTACCCAGATTGTTACCGGAGAGGCCAAGAAGAAGAGCGGGGATATCCTGGTTTTCATGAGCGGTGAATTCGACATTACCAACTGTGTGAATGCACTGTATATGGCCGATACCGAGAAACGCTTGGAAATCTATCCGCTGTACGGAAGACTCAGCAAAGAGGAACAGGAATCGGTTTTCAACGATACTTCCCCTGGCAAAACAAAGGTGGTTGTTGCCACCAACATTGCAGAGACTTCAGTCACCATTGATGGCATTACCACTGTTATTGACTGCGGTATCGCAAAAATAAACTTCTACAACCAGAAGGATTTCACCTCCTCCCTGGTTCCTCTCCCCACCAGCCGTTCAAGCTGTGAACAGAGAAAAGGGCGTGCAGGTCGAACCAGTCCTGGAGTGTGTTATCGCCTCTACAGTGAAGATGATTACAAGAGCAGGCTCACGTATGGGACAGAAGAGATCCTCAGGACCGATTTGAGTGAGGTAGTGCTTCGTATGAGTGACTTGGGGATTACCGACTATGAGCATTTTCCATTCATCACAAGACCAAAACACAGTGCTATCACCAGTGCTGAGGAGACACTCAGGTTCATTGGGGCGATTGATGGAAAGCGTCAGCTGACCACAATCGGCAACCTGATGTGCCGTTTCCCCCTGCTACCCCGTCACTCAAGGGTAATCGTTGAAGCAATGATGAACCACCCTACTGTCTTGGAAGAAGTCCTGATTGCCGTCAGCTTCCTCTCCACCAAGACGCCATTTCTCTTCCCCCAGGGTGAAGAAGATCTGAGCCGTGCCGCACATCGAAGGTTCAATAACACCGAGTATGGGGATTTTGCTTCTTACCTGAACATCTACTACCAGTATACGAAAAATACCAGCAAAGATGCTAAACAGCGGTTCTGCAAGATGAACTATCTCGATTTCCAAGGAATGCAGGAAATTGTCCATGTCAATGAACAACTTGGTGAGATTTGCGGAGACGTGGGATTCCCCCTTGCAAGTGGAGGAAGTGTCAGGGAGTATCTATGCTGCATTGCCAGTGGCTTGATGCAGTATGTGTGCATCAAGGCTCGGGGCAACATGTACAAGAGTCTTACTGCAGACCAGGTGTTCCTCCACCCGGGAAGCGCATACTTCAAGAGCCTTCCCCAGTTCATCATAGCCGGGGAAATTGTACAGACCAGCAGGCTTTATGCCCGTAGTGTCAGTCCTCTGGACAAGGCATGGCTGGATGATATTTCCCCCGAGCTCTATCCAAAGCTCACTGCATTGGTGCAGAAGGAACGCCCATCAGGCAAACTGCAGAAGCAGGAGGAGATACGGCAGAAAGCTATCAAGGAACGCGAGGAGAAGGGAAAAGCCACCATCACGGTGTACAAGCGAACCTATCCTACCTTGGTTCTCGGTGGAAAGAAAAAGAAGGAGAGGCTTGTTGCACTCATACCGCTTGAGGATTTGAATTATCTCAATCAGATGAATGAGAAAGCCCCCAAACGGCCGAAGAACTTCCTGGTGGCCATTCTCTATAGAGGATTCTACATCCATTACGGCGATATGTTTTTCTCAGCACTTGAGTTGCAAGGCAAGGTCAATCCAGGAAAGGGCATCCTGGACAATCCCCCATCGGGAATATATACCATTGAGGATGCAGATACCCTGATCGACAACCTGCACTGGCTGCTGGCTTTCACCAAGAACAAGAAACAGCGTAAACACCTGTACTTTGTGGCATTGGAAGAGAGTGGCAATGGCAACTATCGTTTTACTGCCGATGATGATTGTTTCGATGCCTTGGACACCTCGCTCTACACGCTCCTCACCCTCGCTGATTCCTTGGAGGCTGCACAGATGAAAAAGCAGGCAAAAGAGGTAACCAATATCTATGGAAACCTATTGAAATTGGTGGAATAGTTCCCTAGAAGATCGGCTTGGCAATGACCAGGTGCTGGATGAGCTGCAGATCAAGTGGCATGAGGATGGTCGAGCCCTGTTTCTCCAACAGGACAAACCGTACGTTCCCATCCACTTTCTTCTTGTCCTTGAGCAAGTGGTCACGGTATTCAATCCAGTCACCACGGCCGATTCGGTACTCAATGTCATACCCAAAACTCTTGAAAAGTTTGGTTGCCCCACTTGCATAGGCCTTGTCTGTAACCCCCAGTACAACACCAGCTTCCAATGCTCGGCATGTTCCCCATGCAACACAGGCACCATGCCCCCACATCAGGTAGTGGGAAGAGGACTCCAGGGCATGACCGAAGGTATGCCCCAGATTCAGGCTTTGCCTGATACCCAAGGTCTCCAATGGGTCCTGTTCAATGTACCACTGTTTTACCTTGAGCGAAAGCTCCACCAAGGCAGCCAGTGTCTTTGGATCCCTGCTGAGGATTTCATTCTTGCGCATCAGGAGAAATTTATAGAGCTCCTCATCCTGGCTGAGCAATGCATGTTTGATAACCTCTGCCAGCCCATTGAGAAACTCCTTTTCATTGAGTGTTCTCAGCGTATCGATGGAGATCAGCACTTCACTGGCTGGGTAGAATGAACCCACCATGTTCTTCATCCCTTGGAAGTCGATGGCTGCCTTGCCTCCCAACGAAGCATCAACCATGGCAAGCAAGGTGGTCGGCACCAGGGTGAGGCGGCATCCACGCATGTACACCGAGGCAGCGAAGGCGGACATGTCACAGACCACTCCACCACCGAACCCGATGATCCTGCCATCACGCGCAAGCCCCTCATCCAGTGCTGAGCTGAGAATGCGCTCCAAGGATGAGAAATTCTTTGCACTCTCTCCACTTTCCAGTACAACATGGCTGGGTGGAAGCTGTTTGAACAATTTTACCGTATTCGTGTCGAACACCCATAATACCAAGCGTCCATACTCACCAAGATGAGCCGAAAGGTCCTTCAGGTCGTCAGCAAGCAAAACTTCTGTCTGCCTACCATTCTCGAGCTGCGTCGTCACCATGCTTTTCATAGTACTGTTATACCTCAGAGCAGGGGTCCAAGACAAGCGCTCCCTGCTCCCTGCATACTTGCAAAAATCCACTCATTATCACACAATACCGATATGCAAGAAATACGCTATTTTGACAACGCTGCCACCACCATCATGAGCAGAACCGCTCTTGATGTGTATCAACACGTAGCAAGTACATACATCGGCAACCCCAGCAGCCTTCATGCTGAGGGTATCAAGGCAAAGGAAAAGCTGGAACAATCCAGGGAGGACCTGGCTGGACTACTTTCTGTAGCAAAAGAGAATCTCACCTTCACAGCTGGTGCAAGCGAGGCAAATGCCATCATCTTCAACAGCCTTATCTGGAAACTCCAGAAACCTCATGTAATCATCAGCAACATTGAACACTCCTCCACCAAGGAGTATGGCCGGTTGATGAAACAATTGGGCTGGAAAGTCACGACCCTTGATGCACCTGGGGGGTTCATCAAGGCAGAGGATCTCCGTAGAGCTCTGACCAAACAGACAAGGTTGGTCTCACTGATGCTCGTGAACAATGTAGTGGGGACCATCCAGGACATCCAGGCTCTGGTCGCTGAAGTACGCGCCTACGAGCAGGAGCAGGGAGGAAGGAAAATCCACTTCCATACTGACGCAACCCAAGCCTTCGGCAAGATTCCCTTCTCACTCGAAACGCTCGGGGTGGATAGTGCGGCCTTCAGTGCACACAAATTCCATGGTCCCAAGGGTGTGGGATTTCTCTACAACCGAGACCCCGCCATTGAGAGCCTCTCGAGAGGTGGCGGACAGGAAGCTGGCCTGAGACCGGGCACAGAGAACCTACCTGGGATTGCAAGCATGGTGGAAGCGGCTAAGGAATCAATACAGAAGTTCTCGGAACATGAGAAACGGGTCAAGCAAATCAATACCCTGCTCCGCGACCGGCTCTCATTCTTGCCCACCATCAGCCCTGAGAAGGCTTGCTCTCCCTATATCCTGAATGTTGCTACCAATAATTTGCCCAGCGAAGTGTTCACCCGGATGCTCTATGACAAGGGATTTTGCGTTTCCTCCGGTTCTGCCTGCAGCAACAATGCCAAGCAGAAGGGAGAGGGGGTACTTGAGTCCATGCAGATAGCCCCATCCCTGGCAAAGAGCAGCATTCGCATCTCATTCAGTGCTGATACCACTATAGAAGAAGCCGAGGCATTGGCCGAAGCATTCACCACACTCATCCAGGAGCATGCATGAAAGATTCCACTCTCTATTTGATACGGCTCGGGGAAATATCCCTGAAAGGTTTGAACCGCGATTCCTTTGAGAAGCGGCTGAAGCAGAATATCAAGCAAAAGTTGAAAGGATACAGGACACAGGTCAATCGGCAAAAAGGACGCATATTCTTTGAAATCAGCAACGAATGTCCTAAAGAAACCATAGAATTGGCACTGGGGACCACTTTCGGGGTGGTAGGCTACTCCCGTTGCCTGCGCTGCGAGAAAGAGATTTCAGTCATTCGGGAAACAGCAAAAAGGCTTATCGCCGAGGAACCCTTCAACAAGGGAGTAGGTACCTTCAAGTCCATCGCCAAGCGCGCTGACAAGAGTTTTCCCATGACCAGCTATGAGATTGACTGTTCACTCGGGGAGGTGGTACATGAGATATATCCCGAGATGACTGTTGATGTGAAGCATCCTGACCTGACCATCCATTGTGAGATCCGGGACCAAGCCTATCTCTACACCTCTCCCAAACCAGGACCTGGGGGGTTGCCCGTCTCTACTGCAGGAAAGGGAATGTTGCTTCTGAGTGGAGGAATCGATAGTCCGGTTGCTGGCTACCGGATGGCACAGCGGGGTTTGAAGATGGATTGCATCTACTTCCATGCATATCCCTACACCAGTGACCAAGCCTTGGAAAAAGTAAAGACACTTGCAAGCCTCATTGCCCCCTACTTGCAGGGAACCAGATTGCATGTCATTCCCTTCACGGAAGCACAGCTATGGATCAAGCAACACAGCAGGGAAGATGAAACCACCTTGATGTTCCGCGCTGCCATGATGTACGTGGCCAATGCCATCAGCAAGAGCCAGGAAGGAAGCTGCATCGTCACCGGAGAGGCACTCAGCCAGGTGGCAAGCCAGACACTGGAATCGATGGCATTTACTGATAGCATGAGTGAACAACTGGTCCTTCGCCCGCTTGTAGGCATGGATAAACAGGAGATTATGAATCTTGCCATGAAAATCGGCACCTATGAGACTTCGATTCTTCCCTACGAGGATTGTTGTGTCATTTTTAGCCCGAAACACCCATTGGTACATCCAGACAAGTCGGTGGAACAAGAGCATTATCGCGCTATGGCAATCGAACCACTCCTGGAAGAAGCTATCAAAAACACTGAAATTGTGGATTTTGGCGCAGATGGGCTTACAAGATAATAGACATTTCTTGCTATATTGTATAAATACTGATTATTCTCGCTGTACCACAAACCAAAAAATCGATATGGTTTGGATATTCGGAGGCTTTCTTGATGAAGATTGGCTTGGATATTGGTTCCACGACCATGAAATGTGTCGTGCTGGATGATACGTTGCAAGTACTGCACACAGATTATAGACGTCACTACTCTCAGATTGCTGAGACAGCGTGTACCATGCTCGAGGATGTCAAGGAATTGTGTGCAGGACACCCCACCATGTTTGCACTCTCTGGTTCGGCTGGTATGGGGCTTGCCCAGAACCTGCGTCTCCCCTTTGTCCAGGAAGTATATGCAACAAGGATTGCTATAACGAAATTTCTTCCCCATACCGATGTTGTCATCGAACTTGGAGGAGAAGATGCAAAAATCCTGTTTTTATCCCAGAACATGGAAGTAAGGATGAATGGGACTTGTGCTGGTGGTACTGGTTCATTCATCGACCAGATGGCAAGCTTGCTGCACATCGACCAACAAGAACTGAATGAGCTTGCAAAACAAGCAAAGCAGAGCTATTCCATTGCTTCCAGATGCGGAGTCTTTGCAAAAAGTGACATACAGCCATTGGTAAACCAAGGAGCTGAGAAGAGTGATATCTCACTCTCTGTACTTCAATCTGTAGTGAACCAGAGTATCGGGGGACTGGCCCAAGGACGACCGATAAAGGGGCAGGTGGTCTATCTCGGTGGACCACTGACGTTCCTCAGTGAGCTGAGAAAGGCATTCGACAAGACGCTTGGATTGGAGGGTATTTGCCCTGAAAACTCCCTCTTCTATGTTGCGCTGGGAACAGCCCTCAGTGCAGAAGAACAGGCTATTGAGCTAGAGCAATTGATCTATAACCTGGAACACTATGATATGGGAAAGGCCTTCACCTCCATTCCTCCCCTCTTCCAAGATCATGAGGCCTATGAAACATTCAAGAACCGTCATGCAAATGCCTCCTTGACAAAGGTGGATCCTGAACACTATGCAGGACCAGCATTCTTGGGAGTGGATGCAGGTTCCACTACCATAAAGGCGTGCATCATCGATCCGGAGGGAAGACTGCTTTTCAGCCGCTATGAGGAGAACAACGGTAATCCTGTGCAGGCAATCAAGGAGTTTTTAGGGAACTTCTACATAACATATCCCAATATTACCATCGAAAAAGCATGCTCCACGGGATATGGGGAACAGCTTCTCCAGAATGCATTTGCTTTTGAGTACTCCCTTGTGGAAACCATGGCCCACTACAAGAGTGCGAAGGCCTTCCAGGAGCATGTTGATTTCATCATCGACATCGGGGGTCAGGACATCAAGTGCTTCAAGATCAAGGATGGCACCATTGATGATATATTCCTCAATGAAGCTTGCTCGTCAGGTTGCGGTTCCTTTCTCCAGACATTTTCCAATGCACTTGGCTACACTCCACAGGAAGCAGCAGAATTCGCAATCAAGGCAAAGAATCCTGTCGATCTGGGATCCCGTTGCACGGTATTCATGAACAGTTCAGTCAAACAGGCCCAGAAGGATGGGGCAAGTGTCTCTGATATCTTTGCAGGATTGGCTATCAGCGTTGTGAAGAATGCACTCTATAAAGTGATACGTTCCACCGACCCGGCGATGCTGGGAAACCATATAGTCGTACAGGGAGGGACATTCCTCAACGATGCAGTGCTTCGTTCGTTTGAGTTGGAACTGGGAAGTGAAGTAATCCGAATCAATGAAGCAGGACTTATGGGAGCATATGGTTGCGCTTTGCATGCCCGTGACCAGCACCTGGCGGTTCCACAACAACGTACTACCCTCTCCCTCACCCAGCTGGACCATTTCACCCATCGAACGAAGACCACCTATTGCAAAGGGTGTACCAACAACTGCCTCCTGACGATCAACATCTTCGATGAAGGGCGCAAACTGGTAAGCGGAAATAAATGTGACCGTATTGTCAGCCCTGAGACCTTCATCAGCAACCCAGAACAGTTGAACATCTATGCCTTCAAACAACAATATCTCTCACGTTTGAAAGAGAAGAAGGGGGAGCGTGGAAAAATTGGATTGCCGTTGCAACTCAATTTCTATGAACAGTTGCCCTTCTGGCACACGTTCTTCACCCACTTGGGCTTTGAAGTCGTTGTCTCTTCACCTTCCACCAGGGAAACCTATCTTAAGGGACAGTCCACTATCCCGAGCGATACAATCTGCTACCCTGCAAAGCTGATGCATGGGCACATCAAGGAATTGCTTGAGAAGCAGGTACCATCCATCTTCTATCCGTGTTCGAGCTACAACATCGATGAAGAGAAAGGAGACAACCATTTCAATTGCCCGGTTGTTGCCTACTATCCTGAAGTGCTCAAGCATAACATCAGTGAGTTGCAGGATGGATCTGTTACGTTCATAAGTGATTATCTCTCCCTTGCCGACCGCTCATTCCTCCCAAAGCGGATGCATCAGATTCTCAGTCAGTACTTTCCTGTCAAGAAACAGGAGATTAAGCGTGCGGTAAAGGCAGGCTATGCGAGCTTGGAAGCGTACCAGAAAGCCATCAGGGAACAGGGGAACATCATCATTGAGCAGGCACGCAAGAGAAATTGGCCGATCGTGGTCCTCACCGGCCGGCCGTATCATGCCGATGCAGAGGTCAACCATGGGATCGATGGTCTTCTGCTGCAGTGCGGTTGTGCTGTCATCAGCGAGGATGCTATTTCGCATTTGGTGGAGAAACAACAGCGCAATGTACTCAATCAATGGACATACCATGCTCGGATGTATGATGCAGCTCGGTATGTTACACACCAGGAGGACATGCAGCTGATTCAGCTTGTTTCCTTTGGTTGTGGGCTGGATGCCGTTACCACTGATGAGATCAGGGATATCCTTCACCAAACCGATAAGATCTATACCCAGATCAAGATTGATGAAATTGCAAACCTTGGGGCAGTAAAAATTCGCATCCGCAGTCTGCTTGCAGCACTACAGGAGGCCAAGGAACCGCAATGAGTACGCCGTTCACCAAGGAGATGAAGAAGGATTACACCATCCTGATCCCCAATATGAGCCCAATCCACTTCAATATAGCCAAGGAGGTGTTTTCAAACCATGGGTATAACGTGGTACTTCTTGACAACCAGGGTCCGAACGTAATCCGCGAAGGACTGCGCTATGTGCACAATGACATCTGCTATCCCGCTCAGCTCGTTATCGGGCAGTTTATCGACGCCATCAAGCATGGGGGGTATGACAGCGACAAGGTAGCCTTGGTAATCACCCAGACCGGTGGTGGTTGCAGGGCAAGTAATTATATTTTTCTCCTTAGGAAGGCACTTGAGAAGTGCAATCTTTCCCAAATTCCGGTAATCAGTCTTAATCTCAAGGGAATGGAGAAGAACCCAGGGTTCAAGATAACTCCATTTATGTTGCTGCAAACCTACAGTGCTTTCATATACGGCGATCTGCTGATGGCACTTAGCAATCAGATTCGCCCGTATGAAGTGCATAAGGGAGAAGCGGATGCTCTGGTGGCCAAGTGGACTGCCTATCTCTCTGACTGCTTCGCCCATAACCGTGGATACATTGGTTGGGCGATGAAGCGAAATCTTAATCGAATCTGTGCAGAGTTTGCTGAGATTGAGAGGCGGGAGGAAGTGCGTATCAAGGTAGGCATTGTGGGTGAAATCTACATGAAATACTCTCCCTTGGGGAACAACCACCTCCAGGAATATCTGGAGGAACAGGGATGTGAGGTCATGGTTCCCTCCATGATGGGATTCCTCTACTACGGTATAGACAATGCAATTACTGACCGAAAGTACTATGGGGGAAGGTTCATCAGTGCAAATGCCACCCAATATATACTCCGCTTAATGTACAAGGTTGAGAAGATGAGCAGGCAAGCGATGATGAAAAGCGGCAAGTTCACCGTCCCCATTCCCTACACTGAGATGAAGAAGCTTGATGAAGGATTGATCGACTATGGGGTAAAGATGGGAGAAGGCTGGCTGCTTACCGCAGAAATGCTCGATCTTGTACATAGTGGATATCACAACATCGTCTGTGCCCAACCCTTTGGATGTCTTCCCAACCATATCTGTGCCAAGGGAATGATCAGGGCTGTGACGGAACGAAGCAAGGATGCAAACATCGTCCCGATTGATTATGATCCTTCCGCTACCGGGGTGAACCAGGAGAATAGAATCAAGCTCATGCTTGCAATTGCACGCGAGAAGTTGGAAAATCCAAAAGGAAATATTTGAGTCAACCCTATTCCCTACTATTCTACTTCTATTTTATTGAGTACAATATTGCGTATGAATATTGAGAGAATAGACACAACCAGTGATTTTGAATATATACTTAGGGATGACTTGCTCTCGCTTTCCCAGGAAAAACAGGGCCCGTTGCATATTGCCTTACCCGGTGGAAGAAGTGTTTCTCCTCTTATGAGAGCCCTGCTGAGTCTTCCGGAAGAAACTCTTGGGAGGACCCATCTGTACCTTGTCGATGAACGCCTTGAGGGCGAACGCAACGAGGATACGCTCAGGGAAGCTGGATTGCAGGCAGCCTTGGACCAAGGAACGACTCTATCCGTAGTCAGTGAGGGAAATATTCTTAGTGAAGACCCCTTTGACCGGCTTTATCTTGGTGTAGGAGAAGATGGTCATATTGCAAGCCTGTTCCCTGGTTCCTGGCCCAGCGACACTGAGGCTCAAACCATGATTGTAAAAGATAGTCCAAAACCTCCCAAGAAGCGGGTAACGCTTTCCTGGCAGGGGTTTCTTACCCTTGCCAAAGAAGCTAAGATTTATCTCATCTTCCTAGGAGAGGGGAAACGGGAGGCACTCACTCGGTTGTTGTCCGGCAAGGAGGATGCACATACATTGCCATGCTCCTTCTTTGTTCACCACCCATTCCATGGTACGATAATAGTGACTGACTTGAGGGAGGACACACCATGAAGCGAATCATCATACAATACGGTGGCACAGGCGACCTTGCCCTGAAGAAACTCTATCCAGCCTATGAGCATCTCATGGAGAAAGGGGATGCTTTTGAGGTGATTGCACTAGGAAGGCGTTTCTCCACCAGGGACGAGTTCCTCTCTGAGATCATCAGGAAGGATGCTCCTTCCTCTTTCACAGACCACCTTGACTATCTCTATTACGACATGAGTGGCAACAATGCTGTTTCTATTCTCACTGATCGCTTGAAAGCCTTGTGTGGTGAAAGTGACGAAGTTGAGTTCATCTACTACCTTGCGTTGCAGCCTTCGCTCTATGAGATTGCCATTGCACAAATCCAACAGGTGGACAACCAGCTGGATTGCATCTGTTTCCTGACCAAGAAGATTGTCGTTGAGAAGCCTTTCGGGTTCGACCTTGAGAGTGCACGGCGATACAATGACATCTTGGAAAAAGCCTTCACAGATGAGGAGATTTTCCGTATTGACCACTATTTGGGCAAAGAGTTCATGCAGAACCTCCTCTTGATGCGTTTTCATAACGATATCATTAGGAGAATCTGGGACAACAGAACCATCGAGTCAATTGAGATTATCTTCGACGAGACCCATGGAGTGGACCAACGTCTTGGATTCTATGAGAAGATTGGGGTAGTACGGGACACCATCCAGAACCACATCATGCAGATCATTACCTACCTGACCATGAGCGAGCCGGCAACGCTGACTCCGAAGGATATCGCAGTTGAGAAAGAGAAGGTACTGCGAGCGATATCCCCCATTGAAGAGTTTCATATGGGGCGATATGAATCACTTGGAGCCAATAGCGGCCATATCGTACATACTCCCACGTATGCTGCATTCAAGTTATTTGTAAACACATACTACTTCACTGGTATTCCCATTTATGTACGCACTGGGAAAATGCAACAAGAGGCCAAGAGTTTGATTTACATCAAGTTCAAGAACGCTACCAAGCAGGTGATGCACGATGATTCCATTGCGGAGAATGCTGTGATCATCACCATACACCCGGAGTTAACCATCGATATCAGCATGAATCTGAAGATGCCCAATACCAGTTGGAAGTCAAAACCGGTCCGTTTCCGGTTCAATCAGAGTGAGACATTCGGTGCAAACACCCCAGAAGCATATGAGCAGATTGTGGAGAAGATTCTTCAGGGAGACAAAAGCCTTTTCCCCACCATGCAGGAAATTACCGAGTCTTGGCGTATCGTGGAACCGATGCTCAAGGATAACCTGCCTGTTGAGGTCTATCCGATCAGAACCCTGCCCCGCTTTGCCGAAAGCTTGGCAAAGGAGAACGGGTTTACCTGGTTTGATTGATTGTCATTCGGTGGCTTCCCCTTGCACTATTCTCACTGTTCTCAGATTAGAACATGCATCTTTTCCTTGATGGCATGGATGTTCTCATTTCCGATGACATTAGCCTTTCGAGTACCTTCGATGATGAGGTCTCTCACCTCTCCCCGATGGGCTTCATAGTAGGCACGCTTTTCACGGATGGGATCCAACATCGCATTGAGCGCTGCATTCAGACGTTTCTTACAGGCTACGCATCCAATCTGCGCGGTTCTACACAGCTCAGCAATGTTGTCCTTTTCTGCCTCATTGAACACGCAATGGTACTTGTACACATTGCAGATCTCGGGAGTACCGGGAATGTTAATCGTAACACGTGCGGGATCGGTAACTGCATTACGTACCCGCTCCCATACTGCTTCTGGAGTATCAGAGAGATAGATAGCATTGCCCATGCTCTTGCCCATCTTGGCATTCCCGTCCAGTCCTGCCAGTCGTCCTACCGTGCTGAGTTTCACCTGGGGTTCAACAATGCTGGTGCCATACATATCATTAAACTTTCTGACAATCTTTCGGGCAAGTTCAATATGCGGTACCTGGTCCTCACCTACCGGGACCAAATCTGCATTGCAGAAGGTAATGTCTGCTGTCTGGCTTACCGGGTACCCTAGAAAACCATAAGTAAGATCTGCATACCCATAGTTCTTTGCCTCTGTCTTGATCGTGGGATTATGGCGAAGTTGGTTCACCGTTACAAGCATGGAATAGAAGACTGTCAGCTCAGCAATGGAAGTAATCTGAGACTGTTGCACCAGAGTCACTTTTTCAGGATCCAATCCCACAGAAAGGTTGTCGATTGCCACATCATAAATACTGCTGTTGATCAACTCAGGATCTTCAAAATGAGTGGTAAGCGCCTGTACATCAGCAAGGAGAACGAATGTCTCATATGTATGCTGCAACTCAACTCTACTCTTAAGGGAACCTACATAGTGGCCGAGGTGCAGTTTACCCGTTGTCCGGTCACCGGTAAGGATTCGTTTCTGTTTTGTTTCCAAGTGTCTACTCCTTCTCTTCTTCCTGCTTTGGTTCAACAGATTGCACATCTTGTTCGTCATGGAACGAAGCGGGTTTGTTCACCCTCCTCATTGTATGTTCCATATTACAGGAAGGACAGATGGCAGGAGGCTCATGCTTGTCCAGGGATTGGACCAATTCAACCCGTGCTTTGCAAAGCTGGCACTCATATTCATATGAAGGCATAATGCGATATCTCCTCTTCTTGTTGGCTTACAGCAGGCCACTCAAGCTCTGCTTGAAATTGTTCATCTGCTCTTCACCCAAATCCATATGTTTGATCGTAACTAGATCATCTTCAATCAGGAACATCTTCATCAGATCGGCAATCTTGAAGGGAGTCTTCTCCCTCTTCAGTCGGGCAAGGTACCCTGTTCTCACCATCTGGGACAACGTATTTGCAAGCTTGGGTGTGTCCATCGTGATGTAAGCATCCAAGCTATACCCCCCATCTTCTTTTTGGTTAATCAGCAGAAGCATCACCTTGGCCTGCGTAATCACCGTATCCGGCAATTCCAGACCCAAATCAAAAAACGTTTCCGGCTCCAGCGAATAGACTGCGATACTGGAGGAAAGCATGTCATTTGCTGTAGGCAAGTCTATCAGCCTCCTCTCAGCATTATAAATTTCATATACCTCAGGGTACCCCCTATTGGTAAATAAAATCTTATCGTTGTTGGGGGCATAGATGCTCAACTCACCATTCTTTTGCTGGAAGTACGTCAAATCATCTTGAGCATACTGCCTCTTGAGTTCCCTAGAGTACATCATGGTAGTGTTAACCAACCATTTGGGATAATCACCTTCGATTACCCCATATGCGTCCAGCTCATCCACTTCCAATGGATATGCATCCACTCTTGGAGAAAGCGAAAGAGAAATTCGTTCGGCTCTATCAGCGAACTCTTGCATATCGGCAAAAACGCTCTTGATGAGTTCACTCTCCTTCTGCGCATCCACAGTCACGACAATGACACCACTGTCAGCCATTCCCTGAAAATCATAATAGGGAACCTCCTTCCTTGCCGTTGTAGCACAGGAAGAGAGGAGGAGAACCAAAAGAAACCCAATAGGAACCAGCCTGGTAAATGTATTCATCACGCTTAATCCTTCTCTACTTGCAACCTCACTATATGGTCATTGCAATCGATACCTTCCCCTGTAAGTCTACCAAAGCGCAGGGTATTGGACAACGTCTCCTTGGCAATGGTTTGTCCGTGCTGGTCAAAGACCCGCTGGATGACCTCATCACCATCGTACGTCAGAATAATCCGGTCAGATACAGCAAACCCACTCTCCTTTCTGAGGTTCTGTACCGAGCGAATGATATCGCGCGCGATTCCCTCATCAGCGAGTTCCTGGGTAATCTTGGTATCAAAGCCTACAGTAAGAGAACCATCATTGATTACCTTCACCCCTTCCATCTCAGTCCTCTGGACAATGATTTCATCCTTGGAGATTGCAATCTCGCCATTGCTGTAGGAAAGCGTGAGTGGACTGCCGTCAAGAATAGATGCAATCTGTGCTCCATCAAAACCAGCAATCATGGAGGCTACTTCCTTCATGTCCTTGCCCAAAGATTTACCCAAGACCTTGAAGTTAGCCTTCGCACTATATTCTACAAGGGATGACTCATCGGACTGCAGATGCACTTCCTTGACATTCAGTTCCTCTGCAATGATTGACTCCATACTCCCCAGAATCACCCGCTCTTCCTCCTCTCGATCCACAAGGAAAAGCTTCTGCAGTGGCTGACGGATTTTCAGGTTGTTGGAAGCTCTCAGTGAGCGCCCCATGGCAATAGCCTTTTGGGTCAGGGACATCTGGTTCTCAAGCGTCCAATCCCTCTGGCTCTCATCATATTCCGGATACATGCAGAGATGTACACTCTGCTCCATATCTCCACGTTTCAAGTTCTGGTAAATCTCCTCACTTGTGAAGGGGATGATCGGGGCAACAACCTTGACGAAGGTCATCAGGACACTATAAAGGGTATCATACGCCTGCTTCTTGTCAGTATCGTTCTCACCTTTCCAGAACCTTCTTCTGCTGCGGCGGATGTACCAGTTGTTCAGCTCATCAATGAACGGAACGAAGGAGGCACAAGCCTTCTGGATGTCATAGGCATCAAATGAATCCGTTGCAGTCTGGACAAAACGTTGTGTTGCACTGACAATCCAACGATCCATCGGGTTCGTAAGGTCCTCGAAGGCTGTTGTAGAAGGTTCATACCCATCAATATTTGCATAGGTTACAAAGAATGAGTAGGCATTCCAGAGGGGTATGATCAAGGTCTTGAGTACTTCCTTGACTGATTCCTCACTGAATTTTAAATCTTCTCCACGAACTACAGCACTATTCATCAAGGCAAAACGCAAGCTGTCTGCCCCATACGTGTTTACAATCTCCATCGGGTCGGTATAGTTGCGTTCGCTCTTGCTCATCTTCTTCCCATCAGCAGTCAGTACGATGCCGTTGGTGATGCAGTGGGTAAAGGCTGGCTTCTCCCATAGTCCTGCTGCAATGACGGTCAGAGTGTAAAACCAACCACGTGTCTGGTCCAACCCTTCACAGATGAAGTCAGCTGGGAAGTTGTTTTCAAAGTACTCTTTGTTCTCGAACGGATAGTGCTGCTGGGCGTAAGGCATGGAACCAGACTCAAACCAACAGTCAAGGACATCGTCAATACGGCGCATCGTTCCTTTGCCGTCAGGACTTGGCCAGGTAAGATCATCTACATAGTGTTTATGCAAATCCTCTACCTTCTGTCCACACTTGGCTTCAAGCTCCGCCCTACTGCCGATAACCTCAAGATAGTCACTGCCATCACACTTCCAGATTGGAATCGGGTTTCCCCAGAACCGATTTCTGCTGATTGCCCAGTCACGGGCTCCTTCAAGCCACTTGCCAAAGCGACCGTACTTGAGATGTTCGGGCATCCAATAGATCTGTTCATTTGCATCAAGCATGTCTTTCTTGATCTTCTGGACGTCTACATACCAGCAACTCATAGCACGGTAAATCAATGGCTGTTTGGTGCGGTAGCAGAAAGGATAGGAGTGGAGGTAGTTTTCCCGTTTCACCAGATGTCCATGCTCTTTCAGATAGGAAATGATATCATTGTCCGTATCCTTGACGAAACGGCCGGCGAAATCTGGAACCTCGTCAGTAAAACGGCACTCCAAATCAATAGGACAAACAACAGGGATGTTTGTTCCCTTGAGCACCTGATAGTCATCTTCACCAAAGCCAGGAGCTGTATGGACAATACCACAACCCTCTTCTGTGGTTACATAATCTCCCAAAACACAGACAAAAGCACCCTGCTCCTTGAGATTTGCAAAATAGGGGAACAGCGGTTTATAACGCATGCCTTTATAGAAGGTACCCTTTTGTTCCTCAACAATCTCATAGGTACTCTCATCCTTGTAGTAGTGATCAAGGCGGGCTTTACCGAGGATGTAGTAATTCCCATCACTCTTGTCTTTTACCTTCACATAGTCGATATCTGGGCCAAAGGCGAGAGCAAGGTTGCTGGGCAATGTCCATGGGGTTGTCGTCCAAGCAAGGAAGAACGTATTCTCTTGGCCATCGACTGCAAATCGAACGGTTACAGCCTGGTCAACAACATCCTGATAGCCTCCAAGATTGACCTCAAAATTGGAGAGCGGGCTTGCCAAGGCAGGGCTGTACGGAAGGATATTGTATCCTTCATAAATATACCCCTTCTCGAAGAGGGTCTTGAATACCCACCAGATGGACTCCATATAGTTGGTATCCATAGTGCGATACCCATGTTCCCAATCAACCCAACGTCCCATGCGATTAATTGTCTGCTTCCACTCTTCGGTGTAACGCAAAACGATTGAACGACACTGCTCGTTGAACTTAGCTACACCATATTCGATGATTGCAGAGTGTCCACTGATTCCCAGTGTCTTCTCCATCTCGTACTCAACAGGTAGTCCATGACAGTCCCAACCGAAACCACGCCTGACCCGTTTTCCTTTCATGGTCTGATACCGGGGAATGGCATCTTTAATAGTTCCTGGAACCAGATGTCCAAAATGGGGAAGCCCGGTTGCAAACGGAGGTCCGTCATAGAAAACATATTCATTTTCTTCAGACCGCGTTTCAATCGATTTCTTGAAAATATCCTCTGTCTCCCAGAAAGAGAGAACGTTCTCTTCCATCGCAGGAAAATCCACTTTAGTGGTTACTGGACGAAACATATACACTCCTTCAACTTGCCCGTAACGGGTTATCGCATAGATGCCATTCTATTCAGAATACGTGTGCATGACAACCTTTGTGACCGGTTTTTCCGTTGACCTTCTTCAGTTGTCGCGATACTGTCTTGTTATGCAGCAATTCCCGATACCATCTGTAATCCGCAGATTCTCAAAACAGTTCATTGAAGCAGGTTTCAGCCTCTATATCGTTGGGGGTGCAGTTCGTGATTATCTCTTGGGTATACAAAACGAAGACTACGATTTCACAACCGATGCAAAACCGGAAGAAGTCATGCATCTATTCAAGGCTGTAATTCCTACAGGTATCGACCATGGAACTGTTACCGTACGCTTTGAGAAGCACAGTTTTGAAGTAACCACTTTCCGGAGCGAAGGTTCTTACCAAGACGGAAGGCATCCCAGCAGTGTGACATTCATCTCCAATCTTGCAGAGGATCTGAAACGGCGTGACTTCACCATCAATGCATTCGCGGTTGACTTGCATGACAGCAGAATCATCGACCTCAATGGTGGAAAAGAAGATTTGAAACACAGGACCATTAGGGCCATCGGAGACGCAAGAAAACGTTTTGAAGAAGATGGACTGAGAATCCTGAGAGCATGTCGCTTTGCTGGAAAACTGAACTTCAGGATTGATGAGGATACCCTGAAGGCAATGCACGATTGCAGAGCAAATCTAAGAAATGTAAGTAGTGAGCGCATTCGTGATGAACTCTTCACACTGGTGCTTTCAGATCATCCAAAGGTGGGGCTTACCTATATGCGTGAGTGTGGCATACTGGAGATTATCCTCCCCGAGCTTGCAGCAGGGGATCAGATTGACCAGAAGGGAATGCATCATGAAGATGTACTCTCTCACGCAATCAGCACCTGCCAAGCTTCTGTTGCACTCACAGATCGCCTGGAGGTCCGCCTAGCCGCACTCCTCCATGATATTGGCAAGAGTGAAGTAATGGAAGAAGGACCGGAACGCAATACCTTCTACAACCACGATCTGGTCGGAGAAAAACTCACAATCGAGCTCATGAAACGACTGAAGGCAAGCAATGAACAGATTCGTCTGGTCAGCCTACTGGTACGCCATCATATGTTCAGCTACCAGAGCAACTGGAGTGACAGTGCTGTAAGACGTTTTCTCACCCGCGTAGGCAAGGAACATGTCGGTATGCTCTTCAGCCTCAGAATAGCCGATCAGATTGCAATCCACGGCAAGGCAGATATCAGTCTGCTTGAAGAATTGGAACAGAGAATCAAGTGTATCCTTGATGCTCAGGATGCCCTCTCCATCAAGGACTTGGCTGTGAATGGGAATGACTTGATGCAAGTGGGAATCCCCAAGGGAAGACAGCTTGGAAAAACTCTGGAATATTTATTGGATACCGTGCTTGATGATCCAAAACAGAATACGAAAGAACAACTCTTGAAGATTGCCAAGCACTATCAATCCTTGTCCAATCTCACCAGCTGATCATAAGCAAGCTTGGCAACAAGTTGTTCGGCCTGCTTTTTGTTCCGTCCCTGTGCGGGACCAAAAATCTGGCCATTTACATCTACTTGCATGTAAAAGGTAAAATCGTGTTCTGGACCAGTTTTCTTCACGAGTGTATAGGTAGGGACCATGCGCCATCGCTTCTGCATGTATTCCTGTAGGGCTGTCTTATAGTCCCGATGGTAATCATCTTCCAGCACTGCTCTAATCTGGTTTTCTAGATACCGCATAATGAATTGTTTAGCCGCCTCGAATCCGCTATCGAGATAACAGGCAGCAAAGATTGCTTCCATGCAGTCAGCAAGCAAGGCTTTCTTCTTCCTCCCTCCACTGTTTTCCTCCCCTTTTCCTATAAGCAGATATCTATCAACCTCAAGGGAGCGGGCAATCATGGCTAGGCTATCTTCACTGACTACAATACTCTTGATTTTTGAGAAATCTCCCTCCGCTTTTGCAGGAAGATTTCTGAAAAGCCAGTCTGCTACACACATGCCCAGTACACTGTCACCGAGGAACTCCAAACGTTCATTTGTGTCGACCAATTCGTTGGATTCGTTGGCAAAAGAACGATGTGTGAATGCAAGATTCAGCAAGGAGAGATCCTTGATCTCCATCTTGCTCTTTTCAATGAATAGAAGAAGCTCCCGCTCTCTTTCTGATGAGATTGCGGGAGCTCTCTTGAAGAGGCTACTCTCCATAGACAGGAAATCCTTACAGTTGCGTCGAAAGGAAGTCTACTGCGTCCTTAACGGTTTCGAACTCATTGGCTTTCTCATCAGGGATGGAGATACCAAGTTCTTCCTCAATAGCGTATACAAGCTCATATGTATCCAAGCTGTCTGCACCAAGATCCTTTCTGAAGGATGCGTTCATGGTAATTTTGCTCTCATCAATTTCGAGCTTTTCTGCAATTAAAGATTTAACTTTTTCAAATACTTCTTTACTGTCCATTATCTAACTCCTCTAATCGTCGTAATTATTTATCCTGTAACTCAATGACCTGCACGCCACGGTAAAAACCGCACTTCGGGCAGACACGGTGAGGAAGAACCATATTTCCACAGGTGCTACAACGAGAGAGTGTCGGGGTTGCAAGACGCATGTTAGCAGCCTTTCTTGATGCTGCGCTTGCTTTGGAAGTCTTATATTTCGGTGTTGCCATGTTGATAACCTCTTACACTATGCTAATTTTTGACACATAAGGTAGAATAACGAAAAAGCCCTAAAGCGTCAACAACTTGATTCGATTTCTCATCATTTGTACGACAAGAGGAGGAACCATTGGGGAAATATCAGCCCCATAAGCCGCCATTTCCTTGATGGCACTGCTTCTCAGCTGGAAATATTTTGGACTGGTCGGCATAAAGAGCACCTCCAAGTCGGGATTCAATTGCTTGTTGGTCATGGCCAATTCAAATTCATACCCAAAATCCACCAGAGCTCTTACTCCACGGACCATGACCCCTACCCCATGCTCACGGGCAAAATCAACTACCAAACCACGATAACTCACAACCTCGATGTTTTCATGGTCCTTGAGGATTTCCTTGAGCATGTCCATGCGCTCGTCTGCAGTAAACAAGCATTGTTTTTGCACATTGTCTGCAACAACCACAAAGAGTTTTTCGAAAAGATGGGAAGACCGCTCGATGATATCAATATGTCCGTTGGTCGGAGGGTCGAAAGAGCCTGGAAGCATGGCGATACGCTCTTTTCTGTTCATTTCTTGATCTCCTCAACGTATTGCTTCATCTTGGCGAAAGCTTCTGAACTCTCCCAAGCTATTCGCTTGGCAAAACTGAAAGATCCATCCTCTTCCTGGTTCACAACTGCAAAGGCACCCTTGCCGATATAGCTGACCTTCTGCGAGGGAGAGAGTTTCTCTTGTTCCTTGATCTTGTTGAGTACACAATCAAAATGACAGAAGCCCCCATCGGGATGGGTAAGAGCACTGGCAATGCCATCGATCACCTCACCGCAGAGCACACAGGTCTCTTTTGGCTCTAGCACCTTCTTCACGGGAAGTTGTGGAAGATTGCTATGATAGGGTTTTCGATTTTGTTCAGGGAGCAGGCTGTTCTTGCTTCCACCCTTTTTTGCCTTTTCTTTGGCAGAGCCATTGGCCTTGGACTGCTTCTTGGAACGGGTTCGTCGTTTTTGCCGTCCCTGGCTGTTTGTTTGTTTCTTTTCCGTTTCCATTGCCTACCTCGTGTCTGCAAGACTATCCTGTTTTTTCCTCAACGACAAGCACTCAAGGAAATACGAAAAAGGACGACTGCACGTCGTCCCTTCTCGATATTCGCTTGGTAAACGCTCTAGGCGTTCTTTCTGTGGATGAGCTCTTTGACTTTTGCCTTCTTGCCCACCTTCTTGCGAATGTAATAGAGCTTTGCCCTTCTGACACGACCTCTGCGAACAACCTCGATTCTCTCAATACGAGGTGAGTGTAAGGGGAAAATTCTTTCCACACCTACACCATAGGAAATCTTTCGGACCACAAATGTCCTGCGAATTCCACCATTATTCTTTGCAATAACCAGGCCTTCAAATACCTGGACACGTTCGTTGGTGCCTTCAATAATCTTGAAAAACACCTTTACGGTATCACCAACGCAGAAGTTCTCTGCATTTTCCTTCATCTGTTCCGACTCAATAGCCTTCATTACATCCATCGTCTCCGGTCCCCTTCGCACTATGTTCTTTCAATGCATTTAAAATCTTTCTGGAGTTCACATCAAGCGATGCCGTCTCCAACAAATCCGGTCGGTTCAACAAGGTTTTTTCCAACCGTTTCTGTAGCCGCCACTGGCCAATTTTGGCGTGATGCCCGCTCAATAATACATCAGGGACATCTTTTGAGCAATAGGTCTCAGGCCTTGTATACTGGGGATATTCAAGCAAACCACCGTGAAAACTCTCTTCACTGAGTGACTCACTACTGATCACACCGTCAATCAAACGATATACCGCGTCAATGATTACCAACGTGGAAACCTCTCCGCTGCTGATCACATAATCCCCAATACTAATCTCGTCATCAACATATAGGTCAATCACCCGTTGGTCAATACCTTCATAATGACCACAGATGAAGACCAGTTCATCTTCTTTGCTCAGGTCTTCGGCATACGCTTGGCTCAGACGCTTTCCCGAGGGAGAGGCATAAACCACCCGCTTCTCCTTGGCATGGATGGAATCAAGAGCGTTACAGAGGGGATCACATTTGATCACCATTCCAGCTCCACCACCATACGGCACGTCATCACAACTCTGGTGCTTATCTGTTGCAAAGCTTCTGAAGTCAATAATCTCATACTCCACAGAACCGCTTTGTACAGCTCTTTTCATGATTGAATTTTCGAAAAACCCTTCCAGCATTGCAGGAAACAGGGTGACTATCTGAATCTTCACGCGAGAATCCAAGGAGTCTTTAACTCAATCGTCCGTTCCTCCAGGCTTACATCACCAATAAATTCCTTGAGATACGGAACCATATAAAGAGATCCATCAGGGCTACGGACTTCAAGCATCACAGCCTGCGCACCATCGATGCTACTGACTACTTCAGCCAGATGATCACCATCATGAACCAAGGCACAACCAATGAGATCAGCAACGTAGTATTGTCCCTTTTTCAAGGGGGCTGCCCATTTTCTCTGTACCATCAGATGACGGCCACCAAGCGCCCTTGCATCCTCAGGATTGTCAAAACCCGCAAATTTCATCAAGGGTTGTGAGCCCATCATCCGAAAACTCTCTATAGTGAATGTTTGCTCTGACCCATCCTTCGCACGCAACACAACTTCCTTGATCTTTGCAAGGTAGGCGCAGTCATCATTATGAGGATGGATTTTCACCTCACCATTCACTCCAAAAGGAGCTTTTACAGTAGCAGTCCAGAGCAACGCTTCCATAGTTCAGTCCAGTATTTCCAGCACGGCACGCTTGCCATCCTTGGTGGCTGAGGCACTCAGGATGGTCCTAATTGCCTTTGCAATACGGCCTTGCTTACCGATCACCTTGCCAACATCCTCACTGGCTACCTTCAGTTCAAGAATCGTAGATTTCTCACCTTCGATCACATTGATACTGACCTCATCAGGGGCATCAACAAGAGATTTTACAATGTATTCAACAAGATCTTTTTCCACAACCATCTCCTGGAAGTTATTCCTGGACAGTTCTGGTCACCGTCACGCCATTCTTATTGAGCAGGGCTCTTACGGTGTCGCTGGGTTGTGCACCCTTGGCGAGCCAGTCCTGAATTTTCTCAACTTTCAAGATAACCTGCTGATCTTTCTCAGCCAGAGGATGGTACTGACCAACCTCATCGAGGGTCCTACCCTGGGCCTTTGCCCTGGAGTCCATCACCACGATACGGTAATCAGGTCTCTTCTTGGTACCAAATCTCTTCAGTCTCATGCTTGTGCTCACGTCAATTCCTCCTACGAATTCAACTCTACATACCCATCTGTTTAAGCATTTCAGCCTGGTATTTTTTATTTTTTGCTAACTTCTTCATCGTAAGTCGCATTTTCTCAAACTTTTTCAACAAGCGATTTACATCGGAAACAGTAGTCCCACTTCCTTTGGCAACGCGCTTGCGTCTCGTCGGTCCCATTATATGGTAATTCGATCGTTCCGCATAGGTCATTGAGAGGATAATTGCTTTCTCTCGCCTAATTTCCTCTGTATTCACATCATCTTCGCTTACCTGGCCCTTTGCCCCGGGAATCATTTCCAGGAGTTGGTCAATCGAACCCATCTTATCCATGGAGTTCAACTGGTCAAGGTAGTCCTGCAGATCGAAGGTGTTCTTTGCCATCTTCTCCTGCATACGAATTGCCGCATTCTCATCAACGACACTCTGGGCTTTCTCAACCAGAGAGACAATATCGCCCATCCCGAGTATTCTACTTGCAATACGGTATGGATAGAACGGATCGAGATCCTCAACCTTCTCACCAACACCGATGAACTTGATTGGCTTGCCGACCACTGAACGCAGGGAAAGCGCAGCGCCACCACGTGTATCACTATCAAACTTGCTGAGAACAACACCGCTGATCCCAACCTTCTGTTCGAACTCCTTGGCAATGGTGACAGCATTCTGGCCTGTCATCGCATCCGCAACGAACAGTGTTTCATCAGGGGAAATTGCATCTCGGACCTTTTGAATCTCATCCATAAGGGTCTCATCAAGGTGCATACGTCCACTGGTGTCGACAATTAGTACATCCCTCTGGTCTTTCTTTGCCTGGGCAAGAGCGGCCTTGGCAACCTTTGCAGGGTTCTTCTCCCCTTCAAGGCTGAATACGGGTACCCCTACTGCCTCACCAAGCACCTGAAGCTGCAGGATAGCAGCTGGTCGGACCAAGTCGGCAGCAACAAGCATAACGCGACGGCCTTCTTTTTTCAGACGTAAAGCCAGCTTAGCGGCAGTTGTGGTCTTACCAGAACCCTGGAGACCCATCATCAAAATGACACTGGTTGTATCAGGACCCTTGAGCAGAAGCTTCTGGTTCTCCTCGTCCCCAAGCAGAGCGACCATCCGATCATAGACAATCTTCACGAACTGTTGACCAGGGTCGACGGCCTTGAGGACTTTCTCCCCTGTGGCTTCTTCCATGGTCCCATTGATGAAGCGTCTGACAACCCGGAGGTTCACGTCAGCGTCCAGCAAGGCCATCTTGATTTCTTCGACGGCTTCCTGGACGTTCTTCTCTGTTATCTTGGACTTTCCGGCAAGACTGCGCATGATGCCGGAGAACTTATCACTTATTGAATCAAACATTACCTTACTCTATTGTCGTTTTCGTTCAAGTTACATCTTATACCGTACACCCGACTTTCCTGTCAAGGAGTGGTGTAAAATGCAACTTATTCTTCTATGGTAACCAGCTCCTGGTCGTCATTGAGGATTACATCCTCGCCGGCTACATTGCCGATCTTGTAACTGACCATGCTGGAAACCCCTGGTTCCATCTGAGTAACCCCCAAAAGGGTCTGACTTCCCATGACGGTGTGCTTATTATGGGTGATGATGATGAATTGGCTCTTCATGGCGAATTCATCCAACACAGAGAGAAAATACCCGATATTCCGGTCGTCGAGAGCTGCATCAATCTCATCAAGGACACAGAAAGGAGACGGCTTTACCTGATACGTCGCAAACAACAGTGCTACAGCTGTCATCGACCGCTCCCCACCACTCAAGAGCGAGAGATGGGTTAGTTTTTTTCCTGGAGGCTGAGCCAGGATGTCAATGCCACTCTCCAAGACATTGTCAGGATCTACCAGGGTGAGTTCGGCTTTACCGCCCCCGAACAGACGACGGAACATCTCCTGGAAGTTATGTGCAATCTGTTTGTAGGAGGCAATGAAGAGCTCTTCACTACGGGTCTTGATCTGTGTGATGACAGTATCCAAATCATTCTTGGCCCTGTATAGGTCATCCAATTGCTTGCTCAGGAAATCGTATTGTTCCTTTACCTCAGCATACTCTTCTTCAGCCATCTGGTTGATGTATCCCATTCCATCAATCTTCCGCCTGACTTCCTCCAGGCGGCTCTTCAAAACAGGGATATCGGGAACTTCATCCTCCATGCGATTCTCGAACTCTTTCAAACTTTTGCCATAGTTCTCAAAGAATGTGGTGTATACACCGGTGATATTGGTGGCAAGTTGGTCAATCTGCAGTTCCAGCTTTTCCTTCTCTGTCCTGAGAGTCTGCAGTTGTTCATAAGAGGTATTTTTCTGTTCTTGCTTTTCCCGGATGATTCTGCTTTGTTCCTCAATGACTACCACCAGATCCTTGAGTTCTGCATTCAGAACAGCAATCCGTTCTTTTATCTGTCCTAGTTCAGCCTCAACACTTCGAATATCTTCCTGTGTTTCATAGATTCTCTCTTGGGCGGTTTCACTGAGTTTCAGTGCATCCTTATATTGATACTCCTGCTCAGTAAGGGAACGTTGGAGTTTCGAGACCCACTCCTTGGCTCCCTGCTTCTGGGTCAGAAGTTGGTTCATTGCAACCTTCTGGTCACTGATGGCTTCCTGGTACCGCTCCATTGCCATTGTGAGGTTTTGGTTCTCCTCCCTGAGATATGCAATCCTCTCACGATTAATTTGCATCTGTTTTCTCAGGTTGCCCATTTCCTGGTCAAGTCTGCGTTTCTCGCTTATGGTCCCCTCATCTGAGATGAGTTCATCAAGAAAGGTCGGCTGCATTGCCTCGTATGAGTCAAAGAGAGACTGAACCTGAGTAAGGTCCTTCAGTAGTGCTCCCTGGAACTGTGCCTGTCTATTCAGGAGGTCCTCTGATGATATTCCAGTCTGCTTCAGTGTAGCAAGAAAGGTTTGTTCCTCAGCAATACGGCCTTTGAGATGCTCGATACTTTTGAGCAAGGCAGTTCTTGCCTTTTCCTTGTTTTCAAGGGTGTATCCACTTTGTTTCAGTTTTTCTTCAAGTTGTACGACGATGACATCACCCAACTCCTTGATTCTCTGGGAGAGCGAGTCGCTATCGGCATTAAAGCGGTTGTTTGCATCCTCAAGATCGAGAATTTCGGTATTCTGGTTACTGATCAAGGTTCTCGTTTGTTCCAAGGATTTCTGGTTCTGTTCAGTCTCTGCCTGCAGTTGTTCGATTGACTCCTCAAGGATGGCAATATCGGTAAGTTTCTGGTCAATCTCGTCGGTATCACGCTCGATATGTTCCTGAATCAATTCGGCGCGTGCTCCAGCCTGATCTTTCTGTTGCAGAAAATCACGGAAGCGTTGGGTCAGCAGGTCAAGCTTATCCGATCTGCCTTTGGTCGCTTCATCCAGTCTTTGCAGTTCGGTCTGCTTGCTGATTCGCTGTGTCCCAAGGGAGCGGAGTTGTTCCTGCAGTTGCTCAATCTCTTGGTCAAATTCTGTAAGAGAGCCTCTTTGCGATGCATAGGCTTCTTCTGAGCGCTGTTTCTGCTCAATTTTGTTCTCTCGCAATAGGAGGAAGGATTTGAGCGTTGACAACTGTACATCAACTTCCAGGGAAAACTGTTCTGCTTTAAGCTCTCGATAGCTGATTGCTTTTGCTGCCTGGTTTTTCTTGGTTTCGTAGGTTCTCTTTACTTCCTTGAGAATGGTTTCCACCTGGAGAATATTCTCATCAGTCCGTACAAGTTTCCGCTCTGCTTCCTGACTCTGGACTTTGAAACGAGAAATACCAGCAGCCTCTTCAAAGATAAATCGTCGGTCCTCAGGTTTCGATGAGAGAATCTGGTCGATTTTGCCCTGCTCCAGAATGGAATATGCGCTCTTGCCGACTCCTGTATCGAAGAAAAGTTCCCTGATATTCTTGAGCAAGACACGGTTCTTGTTAAGGTAATACTCGCTCTCTCCAGTACGAAATATTCTTCGTTTGATTTCAACTTCAGGGTCATCAAGCGGAAGATGGTGTTCTTCGTTTGAGATTACCAAAGAGACTTCTGCAACCTGGAGGGGTTTACGATTGTCTGTTCCATTGAATATTACATCTTCCATCTTTCCTGCACGCAGGGTCTTGGTAGACTGTTCACCCAAAACCCATTTGATGGCATCTACAATATTGCTCTTGCCACACCCATTGGGACCCAGCAAGCTGGTGATTCCATCGGCAAATTCCAAACTAACCTTATCGGGAAAAGATTTGAAGCCATATAGTTCCAAGCTTTTTAGAAACAAATTACACCCTCTTTTTGCTTGACGTAGTATTCCGTGCGATTATAGCATAAGTTGGCTTTGGGAAAAAGTAGGAGGTGCTGTATGGAATCAATGCTGTTCGACCTGAACGATGAAAAGGGAGTTGTCTGTGGCTTGGATGAAGCTGGACGAGGTCCGCTAGCCGGTCCTGTTGTGGCAGCTGCGGTAGTACTCCCTGCAGGTTTTCCCATTGAAATCCTTGGCGATTCAAAGCAACTCTCTGAAAAACAACGCTTAGAAGCTGAAATCATTATCAAGGAGCAGGCTCTTGCCTGGGCTGTTGCCTGTGCAACTGCACAGGAGATTGACAAGATCAACATCCTTCAGGCTTCCTTACTTGCCATGAAACGGGCCTATGAGAAAGTAAAAACACACATTTCAATCGATACTGCACTTGTTGATGGTAACCAAAAGCCCACTCTGGACTGTACTGTACAGGCAATCGTTAGGGGGGATGCTACAATTCCTGAAATCATGGCAGCCTCCATTCTGGCAAAGAACCAACGAGACCGTTATATGGTGCTCTGCGATGCAAAGTGGCCACTCTACCATTTTGCTAAGCACAAGGGGTATCCTACCAAGGAACATAGGGAAGCCTGTCTGCTCTACGGGCTCTCTCCTATTCATAGGAAAACATTTTCCATCAAGCAAGAAAACTCAAGAAAGCGCGATGAACAGCAGACGCTCTTCTAGGAAGACGAAAAAGGCAGCCAATCGGCTGCCCTCTATTAGTCTTTTTTTGCGTTCTGCTTGAGGAAATCCAAGGATTTCTGCAGTTCTTTCAAAAATTCTCCCAAATCTTCTTGGTAGACGATAATCGATTGTCTAATGTATCGATCGTTGTCGGGAGTACCTTTGCTTTCCACCAGATTGAGGAACATGTCCCCATAGATGTTCTCTTTTACATTAAAGAAATAAGTCCTGTCATTTTTTACAAGTCTTGTTGAATACACTTCTCCACGTTGTCCCACGCTTTTAATCCTCGCTTAACTGTTTCTATGATACTTGTACCAGTGTTGTGCTCCCTCTGTCAACTGGAGGTACTTGACGCAAATTCCAGAATGTTTTATATACATGAATACAGAGTAAGCGCCTTTCGTATAATGGTATTACCTCAGCCTTCCAAGCTGAAGAAGCGGGTTCGACTCCCGTAGGGCGCTCTAGATAAGAACCACTTACACTATAAAGAATTGAATAGCCCACACTACACTGTGTGGGTTTTTTCTTGTCCTGTGGTTTGCTTGACTTACATCAGATTCTACATCAGTTGTATTCGTGGCGCTCTTGCTTTATCAACAGCCAGTAATTTACTCACTTGTGAGAGTTTTCAGAAGAAGCAAAATAAAGGCTACTATTCTACAAAGTGTACATCAATAAGGGAAGTGTTCTCAAGGCTTTAACTGCAGGTCACTCGTGCATATCCAGATGTAGGTTGCACTGGAATTTGTACAACTTGTGCAGGATTCGATGCTCAACTTCTTTCCGGTAATAACCTAGCCCCTTCTATTTCTTAATATTATGGTTCTTGGTAAATGCAATCAATACATCATTGCACCTATAACAATTAAAAGAATAAAAATCATAATAATTATGCCAATGATCCATAGAACTCCTCTTGCAGCTGTCTGGCCAGCACTCGGAGTATTAATAGTTCTCTTTTCTACTATCGTTTTACCTGTTTCTTGATCCGTCCTGGTTATAGTTTCTTCTTTCTTATTTGATTTAAAAGCTAATACTAAAACAAACACGATTGCGAATAGAATTAAAAACCACATTAATATTCTCCTCCTCTTATGTTTGTCGCCAATAGCATATATTTATTCTATATCCGTATACATATTTTCTCAATATAAATATTTATATATGTGATAAATATGCCAAAAACACTGCTCTGAAAGTTGTTAATATTTTCTGATCCACACTCAATATATTTCAAACTGGGTATCTACTTGACTCATGTACACGCTACAGCCAGTGTATTTCCATGAGGTCATCAAATCAAATATCAGAGAATAGATATTGGGGAAACATCAGGGTGCGGTGAGTAGAAAGCATAAGGGGTACTATTTAGATAAGTTTATATTTAGGTTTAAGGTCAATAGAAAGGATCTCAACCTCACATGAGAAACTGTTCTACCGGTTGTTGGAGAATGCGATATGCATCAAATCGACTTCCTATGGCAACTGATTGAAAAAAGCGGAAACTGATAGACCTCTATATATAGTTGCAACCTAAGTCAAGTGGATACCCAGTTTCACGAATTTGAATAACTTGTAAGAGTTTTACCTCCTAATACATAGTGGTGCCTAAATTTGAGTGAATTGAGTGGATCAGTTAGGCCGAAACCTCCAGTCCATCTACCCTAAAATATTGTGATTTCTGCCAAGAGCGTGTACGTTAGATAGAGAATGATACTCAGTGCAAGCAGAAGAACCGATATTCCTGCATTCTATACGGATTGGTTCCTGAACAGAATCAAGGAACGGTATGTCCTTTCCAGAAATCCCATCAATCCAAGGCAGGTCAGTAAGATAGATTTGTCTCCTGAACTCATTGATTGTATTGTCTTCTGGACAAAGAACCCTGCCCCACTCATTGTAAGACTGAAAGAACTGGAAGCATATCATTACTATTTCCAGTTTACGCTCAATGCATATGAGGCAGATGTAGAACCTGGACTGGCAAGCAAACACGTATCGTTGGTCAATACATTCATGCACCTTTCTGAGAGAATTGGAAAGGAACGTGTGATCTGGAGATACGATCCAATGCTTCTTACTGACAGATATACGGTGTCATATCATATCCAACATTTTATCGCCCTCGCAGAAAAGCTGAAGGATGCAACTCAGCGTTGCGTTATTAGTTTTATCGATTTCCCCAAAAGAATTTCCAGGGCAATGAGTGCCTTGGGGTATCGAGCACCAGATTTCAATGAAATGCATACAATTGCAAGAGCGTTTTCGGGCATTGCTAGTGAGAATGGCATTACCCTCGAAACCTGTGCTGAAGCCATAGATCTATCGACCTATGGCATCAGTCATGGGAAATGCATTGATGATGCCCTGATTTCTCGAATCTCTGGAAAACCTCTTCACCTTAAGAAAGATGCTAACCAAAGAGCAGCATGCTCTTGTGTGCCAAGTGTGGATATAGGCCTGAACAACACCTGTATGCATGGATGCAAATACTGTTATGCCTCTTTCAACAACGAAGCACTTCTACAAAACCGAGAGCATTATGATGCATTCTCTCCAATCCTCTGTAGCAAGATCACCGAGGATGACGTTATTCGTGAAAGAAAGGATACACAATCCAGAAACGCTCTGCAGTTGAATTTACCATTCGTATCGTCATAGCTAATTCAAGTTTTTATTGAAATACACAGGTAGTGTTACCTTATCGCTGGTTGCCTTCTGCTTTTCTTGGGGATATTCTCCCACGGATACAGCTATTCCCCCATAGAAGGTATTCATATGGGAGATTAATATTGCTATGCCCTTTTTCCTAGCGTTTCTTGAAAGTAATCTCGATACATAACCTAAACATAAGACTCTCAAATTACCAGGAAACAACCCTTCAGAGTCTCGTCTTTGCACATGGGCCTGTGTAGTCTCTTTTGGTACTCAGGAGCCCAGACATACCCCGATATCCTTGACACAGGTAAGTAGGTAGTGGTCCTTGGGAATATATTTGACCGGACCAGCGACTTTCTCCAAAGGAACTGTCACAAGCCTGTTGTTTTGGACTGCCATCATGTTACCCCACTTGTCCTTCATAATCTCCTGGGCACAACGACTTCCCAGTGAGGTGGAAAGCAATCGATCGTAGGGAGTTGGAGTGCCACCACGCTGGACATAGCCAAGAATGGTTACCCGAGCTTCCCTTCCCGTGAGTCGCTCCAAGTGGGCAGCCAGCTGTGGGGTACGGGTCTTGAGCATCTCCTCAACCTTATCCTTGCCACCTTCCTCTTCTAGAACCTTTGCCATACTCTTGGACATAGCTCCCTCAGCAACCACTACAATACTGAACTTCTTCCCTTCTCGGGTTCGTCTGAGAATTGCATCAGCAACCACCTGTTCATCATAGGGAATCTCAGGGAGCAGAATGACATCTGCACCACCGGCAATACCAGCACCCAGGGCAAGCCATCCCACTTTGTGTCCCATTGTCTCCAGGATGATGATACGATGATGACTGCTGGCGGTACTATGCAACCGGTCGACTGCCTCGGTGGCAATCATCATAGCAGTATCATAGCCAAAGGAAACATCCGTATGCATTATATCATTGTCGATGGTCTTGGGAAGCGTCAGGATATTCAATCCAGCATTTGCCAGACGGTAGGAGTTCTTCTGGGTTCCCCCTCCACCAAGGCAGACAAGCCCGCTGAGATGATTCGAATGATAGTTTTCCACTATGACATCGGTCATGTCCATGATTTTTCCGCCTACCGGCATTTTATGGGGCTTGTCTCGGCTGGAACCCAGAATGGTACCACCCCGTGTGATTATACCGGAGAGGTATGCATCATTGAGTTCAACAAACCGATTCTCCATCAATCCACGGTACCCATCAAGGTAACCGATCAAGGTGTATCCACCCTCATGTAGCAACGTCTTTCCTACCGCTCGTATGGCTGAATTCAACCCAGGGGTATCTCCACCAGAGGTCAGGATCCCAATCAACTTGCTCATCGATATTACTCCTTCTTATCAGTATGCTCACTCGGTGAACGTTCACGCAAAAATGGTACCAATTCCTCATACAAACCACGGAAGGCTAGTGCGCCTTTCCCCTTGGGTTTGCTTGTTACCACTGGTTTCTGTATCTCACCCATTTTCTCTATCTCACTCGCGAAAGGAATCACACTTTGCAACGCCTCACTTCTATCTAACAACTCAGCTGCTATCTTCACCTGCAGTTTTTTCCTTCTATCGAGCATGGAAACTACCAGATGTACCTGAGTATCCTTCTGCTGTAAACGCTCCAACTCACCCAACAATTGTTCATATGCAAGTACCGCAAAAGGGGTAGGGACCACTGGAACCAACACTATATCTGAGGCATACAAGACATTCTCACTGACCAAGCTCATGGTTGGTGATGCATCGATAATGACCAAGTCATAGGTAGGGATCAACTCTTCCAGTCGTTTTTCCAACCGATGATGAGAGTGCTTCTTCGCATCAAAAAGAATGGAAAGATAGCGATATGCTGTTGAGGAAGGAAGTATATCCAGAGAAGAGAAATTGGTAGCCTGAATCTGCTTTGTCAGTTGCTTCCCCCCCTTTACCAACGCAGAGGCATCATGGCTCTTCTTTGGCTTTACATCCAGCAAATAGCTGCTTGAACCGAGCGGGTCAAGGTCGAGCAACAAGGTCCGCTGCCCGGCCATTGCAGAGAGCACTGCCAGATTCACACTGAGGGTGCTCTTGCCAACTCCACCCTTGATGCTGTATACGGCCAGTGTTCTCATGCCATCTCCTCCCAGTACTCACTACTCAAATGACGATACTCCTCCACAAGATGTTGTATTTCCTTTTCCAGATCAGCTAACACTCTCAAGGACTCTATGGGTGGCTTTTTCTGTTTCAGGAGTAGATCTTGCAGCAGAATAAGATCATGCCACTTGCCCAAGATCTTCTCGAGGTCGTAGAGCTTCTCATCCCGTTTCACTGAGGCCATCTCGCTTACAGCAAGCAAGGACCGTACCCGTCGTCGTACCTTGTGCATGGCTTGTACATCCCTTGCAGAGTGTACAGTGTGCACAGCCTTGACCAACCGCCTGTGGGCTTTGGCTACCAAGACCTTTGGATGATACCCAGAAAAGGCAAATCTGTTCTCCTCCAAGAGTTCCTGGATATCTGAAGCAAAGGAGGAGGGATATGCTTTCTTCAGTGCTTTCAGGTGTTTTTTCACCTTCAGTTGTTTCTGTTCCTGTGTAAGACCTTTCTTTTCCAACAACTGGAGAAGCACTTGGTCATCGCGAACTTTCCCTGCAAGTTTCACCAGTTTCTTGAGCAACCGTTTCATATCGTTTCGCCTCTCCTTGGAAAGTGTTTTTCCGATAAGAGGAAGCATGAGACGGAGATTGCACAATGCTGTCCTGAATGCATGCAAGGATTCCCTGTCTCCCAAGGTTGAAGCATTCTCAGAAAGGATTGCAACCTGCCTCTCGCACCATCCAATGATGGGGCTGTTGCACATCTCCCTGAAAGCAGGTACTGCTAGCAGTCCTTCAAGCTGATCTTGGGTGTCGGAGAGTGGAAACAGTTCCAGACGCAACTCCTCGGGGAAGTATCGCACCTCCCCCACAGCCTGTTCGTCCAGAAACAGGGTACCCTCAAGCGGGCTCGATCCTTCCTTCCAGGCTATCCGGTAGGGGGAGAATGCCTGCTCCCAGCTTGCAGGAGTAGATTGGGTTTCAAGTAGCAGATAGTAGGGAGCGTTGTTATTCATAGATTTTCCTCCAACTGACTCTGATACCAGAGATATAGATCCCGTTGTGCGCGTTTCTCATTGGGTTCACCTAACTGTAAACGCTGATTGAAATTTTCTTCATGCAGGCTGAAGGAAGAAGCTGTATCATTCCAATGTGCCTGCAGGAACAATTCCAACTCTTCCTTGATCCTGTCATCAAAGATAGGGACCATGACCTCGATACGGGTATCAAGATTACGTTCCATCCAATCCGCAGACCCAATGAAATATAGTGGATTTCCCTTGTTGTGGAACTTGACCACCCGGGTATGCTCAAGATACCGGTCAATCAATGCCTTTCCCCTAACATTCTTCTGCTCTGGGTAGAGTGCCATGGAACAGATTCCCCTGATCATCAAGGTAATGGATACCCCACTATGTTCCGCCTTGCTCAGATGCTTGATCATTCCCTCATCAACAAGGTTGTTCAACTTGAGCGTTATTGCTGCAGGCCTGCCCTCCCTCGCTTCCTCCATCTCCTTCTTGATCAATGAGATGAAACGCTTTCGCGTATGGAATGGGGAGACAATAAGATGCTTGAACTTGATATCTGCAAAACCACGGTCCAAAAGAGTGAACAGCAAGTCTATCTCTTGTGTAAGCTTAGTATTGGAAGTGAGCAGAAGATGGTCACTGTACTGACTTGCCGTCACCTCGTTGAAATTCCCTGTCCCAATGATTGCTATCTTCTTCTGCTTCTTTCCACTGTACCGGGTGATGAGACCAAGCTTGCTGTGCACCTTCATCCCCTCAACGCCACTGATCAGCGTGATGTGGGGTTCACGGGTGAGAATCTCGGTCCAGTGCATGTTGATTTCCTCGTCAAACCGTGCTTGGAGTTCCAGGTACAGTACAATTTCCTTCCCATTTCTTGCCGCATTTCTCAGTGCGTTGATCACACTGGAGTTCTCTGGAACGCGGTAGAGCGTCATCTTGATCCCCTGGACCGTCCTATCCAGAGCTGCTTCCCGCAACAGGTCTATGATGCAATCATAGCTTTGGTAGGGCAACGTCACCAAGTGATCCCTTTCATCTATCTGGTCAAGCAGACTTCGATTCTCCTTCAAAGTATGGTGGGGCAAGGGAGGTTGTTCCTCAAAATACAACTGGTCATTGCCTACCTTGGGGAAATGAAGCAAATCCCTTGCATTGTGGTACCTACCTCCTGGGATAATAATCCTACACTGTTTCAGCTGTGCATGTTCCATGATGTATTCAAGCATTGGCTTTGGCAACTCACGGTCATAGACAAACCTAACCGGGTCCCCTTGACTGCGTTGCTTGATGGACGTGGAGAGTTTCTCATAAAGGCTCCTGGTGATCTCATCAGTCAGATCATATTCACCATCACGGGTGATCTTTATGGTATAGGCATCATAACAGTCATAACTGAATGCCTTGAATATGTCCGCCAACTTGAATCGGATAATGTCCTCTAGAGCAATGAAGTGATGCCAGCCGCCTCTCGACGGCAGTTCCACATACCGCTGGATCAGATCACTGGGAACCTCGATCAAGGCATACCGGAAATCCTTCGGATCATGGCTGTGGTACATATGCACGGCAAGATAGAGCGTTACATGCTTGAGATAAGGAAATGGCAGCTTCGGATCGAGGAGAATGGGAAACAGCCGGTTTCTGAGTATATGACGAAAAAACCCCTCCAAAAATTGTTTCTGCTCATCGGAAAGTGTTGCTTCATCCACTATGGCTATATGATGTGTCCTGAGGGTTCTGAAGAGTTGCTCAACCACCCGATCCATTCGATCATTGAGTCGTTTCACTTCCTTGAGAATCTGTCTGATCAAGGTCTTGGGATTACCGCTCTCCTTGAGTTTGTAATGCTCGGGATCAAGAAGGGCACGATGAATCGATCCTACCCGTACCGCATAGAATTCATCCAGGTTGGAAGAGAATATCCCGATGAACTTCAATCGCTCCATCAGGGGAATATTCGGGTTTTCAGCACTCATCAAGACCCGTTCATTGAAACTCAGCCATCTCAGTTCGCGATTCACATAGACTTTTTTTGAACCCATCGATTTGCTCCACGCAGTTTCAGTTCTCTACAAAACCAGTATACGGGTCCCCTAGAAGGTCTGTCCACGAGGAATCATGAAAAAAGTGCTAAATATCTCTAATAATATCAATTTTGTTCATCTTTGTTCTGTATAGGCTCTTTGCAAACCTTCTTCTCCCTAAGGGTATGTTCCTCTGGTATTTTTTGGTATATTGGAGGGCGTGAACGGAGGATTCATGGAAACATTGCTTACACGCTATGCACGACTTGTCATTGAAGTGCAACTAAAATTACAAGAAGGAGACAGCCTCTCCATAAACAGTGAGGCAAGCACCCTTGCCTTTGCCAGGCTCCTTGCACAAAAGGCTGTTATGGCCACCAGGCAGACGGCCACTATCGTACATACCAATCATGGGAAGGTGGTTGACGTCATTCCCATTGAACCAGTTGAGAAGGAAATATTCCGCCCCCCTGTACAAGGAGCGGTGATGTGCCATATTGTAGACCTTGACGAGCACCCCTACCTAACCCCAACCAATCTCAGCACAGTAGCAAATGAGGTGTCTATCCTGGGGAAATATGGATTGCTTGCTGATCCCGTTTTCCTTGACCGGAGAATTGCTGTCCCTTGGGCGAATATTCCCTACCCAGGTCCACGTTGGGCCTTGCAATTGCTTGGTGCCCAGGCTAGCGAAGAGGATATGTGGAAACTTTTTACTGCTATCTATCGCATCGAAGATGAGCATGCCTTCCGTTTCTGGGAAGAGCAAGGGAACCTTTTAGCATACAGAAAGCAGAAATTGAATAAACAAGGACGTTGCATGCTCCATATGGTCGGTGATGGTTGGCAACTGGAAGCTACCATGGCCAAGGATACCATCTGGGCTGGTGGCAGGCAAACCCTGGCAAATCAGCGTTCGTTTTTCTCTTCCTTGCCGGTTCAAGCACTCCATGCCGCTCTTGACGGGAAGAGTGCCAAAGGGACATTTACTTCTTCCAGACCCTTCTACGTACTTGGGCAGGAAGTAAAGGGAGCACAGTTCACCGTGGAAGAGGGATTGGTGACTGACTATACAGCCGAGACAGGAGGGGATGCACTGGATGCACTCTTTTCAGTGGATGACGATGCAAAAAGGGTCAGTGAAATTGCACTGGCGGACCATGACACGGTTGAGAGCCACTCCCTGGGAAAATCGATTCATCCACACTTCGCCCGTGAAATGGCAAGTGTGATTATACTCGGAGGATTTTCCCTCGATAATCTTACCACACAACAGAATGAAGAGGATCTTGAGGAAAGTGCGCTCTGCACCTCTTTGGTAAGAGTGGCGATCCCAATCGGGGACAGCCACCTTTCGGTGACGATCCACAGTGAAGATGGGAAAGAAGTATCTGTAATGGAAGAAGGAATATTCACGGAGGAAGAACTGGTATGAACCAACAAGAAATTGAACGATATGCTGACTTGATCATCCGTGGGGGAATCAACTTGCAAAGCGGAAAAGGGGTTGTCATCACCACAGGTCCGGGTACCTATTACTTTGCCAGGGAGCTGAGCAAGTCAGCCTACCGCCATGGCGCCAGCTATGTCCAGGTGATGCTTGATGACCTTGATGTCCTCGCATCACGCTTGGAACATCAGGATGAAGACGCTTTGAAATTCAACCCCCATTTCCTCAAGGCATTCGACTACGAATTTGTCAGTGAAGGATGGTCCAATATCAGGATCGACAGCACGGAAGAGCGGCTTGACCATGCTCCGCTCGATGGAAGGAAAAACCAGATCCTAGGAAAGGCCAAACGGCAGTTCAGTGAAGCAAAAACCAAGAAATTGATGCGTCACCAACTCCCCTGGTGTGTATGTGTTGCCCCCGGTCCGCTCTGGGCAAAACAAGTACTGGGAGATGGAGCGACCACCGATGACTTAATGAAGGTGCTGAAACCTATCTTGCTCCTCGATGCTGATGATCCGCTGCAGGCTTGGAAGGAAAAGGCATCGCTCTTGCAGAAACGCCAGGACTATCTCAATGAACTTGGGATCGACACCCTTCACTACCAGAGCAGCAAGAGTGATTTGACAATCGGCTTTACCGAGAGAGCCCGTTTTACTGGAGGCAGTGAGACGCTCCCCGATGGCAGGGCGTTTTTTGCCAATCTTCCTACTGAGGAGATTTTCACCACTCCTGACAATCTCCGCGCAGAGGGGTACATAACTACAACCAAACCAGTGGAGGTACTGAATACCACCACCGAGGAGGTCCGCTTTGTTTTCAAGGATGGAAAAGTGGTTGACTATCAGGCTAAGAAAGGACAGGATGCACTGGACAAGTTCTTTGCCATCGATAAAGGTACCCGAAGACTTGGAGAAGTCGCCTTGGTTGATGAGACCAGCCCCATTGCGAAGAGCAATCTTATTTTCAACTCAATCCTGCTTGACGAAAATGCCTCTTGCCACCTTGCCCTTGGAGAGGGGTACCCCACGGCACTGAAAGATGGTGCATCCTTGGATACCAAGGAACAACTGCAAGAAGCACACTGCAATACCAGCTTGATGCATGTTGACTTCATGGTGGGCTCCCAGGACATGAAAATAACCGCCCATACTCGTGATGGGCGACAGATAGTAATCATGGAAGATGGGGTGTTTACCTTCTAGTTGAGCTCCTGGATGAGCTTGAGTCCATCCATGGTATGCATGGAGGAAATCTGATTGATCCGCTCGATGAGCGGGGCAATGGTCCTGCTCAGGCCACCGGTTGCAATGACGTAGACCTCTTTGCCAATTTCCTGCTCCACGCGTTCAACCATGGTCTTAACCATGCCAGCGTAACCAAACATGATTCCGCTCCTGATTGAGTCCTGGCTGTTCCTGCCAAGGACGGAGGGAGGAATTTTCAATTCTACCTGGGGAAGCTGGGCGGTATTCCCAAAGAGGGCGTTCACCGCAGTAACCAGACCGGGGGCTATGGAAACTCCCAGCACAGAACCATCGCTGTCCACCGTCGCCAGGGTGAGTGCAGTTCCAAAGTCAACAACCACCACCGCATGCCCTGGACATGAGAAGTGTGCTTGGGCAAGGTTTGCCAACAAGTCAGTTCCCAGTTCGGCAGGTATGGTCTCCTTCTTCAGCCCGCTGTTCACCGTATGGTCGACCATCAAGGGTTGAACATCAAACAACCTAATGATATTTTTCTGCATTGACCTGGTCAGGTTGGGTACAACCGAGCTGATTACAGCACGGTTGATATCATGCTTATAGACCTGGGAATGACTCAACAGGCTCTCCAGAACTACAAAATACTCATCACTGGTCTTTCCTTGGTCGCTGTAAATCCTGTATGAGTGTATCCAGTTCTGCCCATCATGGACAGCAATCACGATATTCGTATTCCCAACATCTACAGCAAGCAGCATAAGACCTCCTTATAAAGCCATGGCGTGATGGGAACCACTATACATCTCATCACGCAACACCTTGATGGATTCGTCATTGAAATAATCCTCGAATCCGATCAACCTGTCAATGACACCTGACGGAGTGAACTCGATGATACGGTTTGCAATCGATTCAACAAACTGATGGTCATGGCTGTTGAAGAGCAGGACGCCACTGAATTCAATCAAACCATCATTGAGGGCTGTGATAGCCTCCAAGTCGAGATGGCTTGTCGGTTCATCCAGAATTATGCAATTTGCCTGCTCCAGCATTATACGGGCAAGTACAACGCGGACCTTCTCCCCTCCACTGAGGACTGTACAATCCTTCAGTGCTTCATCACCACTGAAAAGCATTCTACCGAGGAAGGAGCGGATGTAGGTGTCGTCCTTGTCACTGCTGTACGTTCTGAGCCAATCGGTTATGGATATATGCTCATTAAAAAGGTGGGCGTTGTTTTTGGGGAAGTAAGAGAGACTCGTGGTGACTCCCCACTCATACGTACCTTCATCAGGTTCCATGTTTCCACTGAGAATCTCAAACAGAATGGTTTTAGCATAGTGGTTAGGACCGACAAAAGCTACTTTGTCATTTTTATTGAGTACCATGCTGAAGTTGTCCAATACCTTCTCTCCCTCAATGGTCTTGGTCAGTCCTTTGACCTCAAGTATCTTCTTGCCTACCTCCCTCTCCGGTTTGAATGCCACATAGGGGAATCGTCTGCTGGACGGCTTGATATCGTCAATGGTAAGTTTATCGATCAACTTCTTGCGGCTAGTAGCCTGTTTTGCCTTTGCCACGTTGCTGCTGAATCGTTGGATGAACTCTTTCAACTCAGAAATCTTTTCTTCCCTGCGTTTCTTCTGATCCTTCATCTGCTTTGCAGCGAGCTGGCTTGAGAGGTACCAGAAATCATAGTTGCCGACATAGAGCTGAATCTTTCCAAAGTCAATGTCTGCTATATGGGTACACACTGTATTCAAGAAGTGCCGGTCATGGCTTACGACGATGACGGTATTGTCAAAATTGGAGAGGAAATCTTCTAGCCAATGGATGGATTCTAGGTCAAGGTGGTTGGTGGGCTCATCAAGCAACAGGATGTCCGGATTACCGAAAAGAGCCTGAGCAAGGAGAACACGGACCTTGATGTTGTCTTCCACGTCCGCCATCATCTTCTGCTGCATCTCAGTGTTGATGCCGAGCCCGTCAAGCATCTGTGCTGCCTGGGCTTCAGCTTCCCATCCACCAAGATCGGCGAATTCCCCTTCGAGCTCTGCAGCCCTGAGACCATCTTCCTCGGTGAAATCTTCCTTCGCATAGAGGGTATCACGCTCCTTCATGATTGAGTAAAGCTGTTCGTACCCCATGATGACGGTTTCAAGCACGGAATAGTCATTGAAGGCAAAGTGATCCTGCCTGAGGACGGCCATTCGCTGGCCGGGGGAGATGATGACTTCACCACTATCGGCTTCAATCTCACCACTGAGAATTTTCAGGAAGGTGGATTTCCCTGCCCCGTTTGCTCCAATCACCCCATAACAGTTTCCTGGGGTGAATTTTATGTTGACTTCCTTGAAGAGTACTTGTGTACCGTAGGATAGACCGATGTTTGCAACTGTAATCATATAATTTGTGGTTCCTCTTACATAGTATCCGAAAAAAAAGAGCAACCTGCAAGGCTGCCCCTTCCATATAAACTATAGTTCCTAGGGGAATCGAACCCCTATTTAGAGACTGAGAATCTCCTGTCCTAACCATTAGACGAAGGAACCGGTACCTGGGATGGAGGGATTCGAACCCCCAAAGGCAGAACCAGAATCTGCAGTGTTACCATTACACTACATCCCAATGTCAAAATCCTGTGGTAGAATACGGAAATGCGTATACTTTGTCAAGTACATGCAGGAATTTATCCCTACTCCCCATGATAGACCTGCAAGACGTCCACAGGATGTCCTTCCAAGTTTTTTTCATAGTCAAGGAACGGTAAACCAATGACCCCCAGGAACCCTTCAACATGGGCTCCATGCTCCTTGAACATGGCAGCCGCCGCCTGCAGAGTACCCCCGGTTGCAATCAAATCATCAACAAGCAGCACATTGGTTCCCGGTACAATATCAACTTCCTGGACACATACCATATCTGAGCCATACTCAAGATCAAAGCGCTTCTTATACGTCTTGTTAGGCAATTTCCCTGGTTTCCTGACAAGAATCAGAGGAAGAGAAAGCCGTTCGGCCAAGGGAGCCGCAAACACAAATCCACGTGCTTCAATCGCAGCTATAGCATCAATATTTCTTCCTCTACTGAGTGCTTCAAGGCGATCGATACAGTAGCGAAACGCCTCCGGTACTGCTAGAATACCGGTAATGTCATAGTACAAGACTCCCTGTTTCGGAAAATCGGGAACCTTTCTGATTACACTGTCCAGATCATAGTTAGTGTCCATAGAACCCTCTCACTTGGCGTATTGTTTCTTAAATGCTGTAACCCGGGCATGTGGGGCCTCGGAAAAATCACTCAGTATTCCGTCCTGGAGATATCGATAGGCAAGGGCTGCTATCATGGCACCATTGTCGGTACAGAGTTTCAATGAGGGGAAGGAAACTCCATAACCACCCTCTTGTAGAGAGAGCAACTCACTTCGCAAGTAGCTGTTTGCTGCAACCCCACCACCAGCGCTCAATCGCTTGAGCCCTGTTTCCTTGAGGGCCTGCCGTACCCGCTTCATCAGCATGTTCACTGCAGCGCGTTGGAATGATGCTGCAATATTCTCGGGACTTTTCTCGCTTTCCCCGTCCCAGAAGCTGTCCAATTGGTTGATGACCGCAGTCTTCAGGCCACTGTAGGAAATATCGTACGGGTGGTCCATGACATTGAGTTTCGGCCCAGGGAACAGGAAGGCAACAGGGTTGCCAGTTCTGGCAAGCCTGTCAATGGCGACCCCTCCTGGGTATCCAAACCCATAATGCTTGGCAACTTTATCAAAAGCCTCCCCTATTGCATCGTCAATCGTTGTGCCAAGGACCTCGATGGTGTCATAGTCATCCACACGACAAATCACCGTATGTCCTCCAGAGACAAGAACCCCGAGATAGGGATACTCCAGAGGATGTTCAATCTGTGAGGCATACAGATGTGCCCTGATATGATCAATGGTAATGAAGGGAAGGTTGAGGGAAGCAGCAAATCCCTTGGCGAAGCTTACCCCAACGAGCAGGGAACCCAAGAGTCCCGGTCGGCTGGTAACAGCTACTGCATCAATGTCATTGACGGTAAGATTTGCCTTATCTAAGGCCGATTGTACAACCTGGCTTATCCATTCGGTATGGAGACGGCTGGCTAATTCAGGGACAACTCCCTCATAGGGTTTGTGTAGTTCTATTTGGGTTGCAATAATATTGCTAAGAATGGTATGACCATCCTCAACCAGGGAAGCACTGCATTCATCACACGATGTTTCAATGCCAAGGACGATCATAGATCCTCCAAGTCATAATCATCATCAAGCAATGCATAGCCCTCCGCACTGAAGTTGATAACTTTCTCACTCACCAATGGCGCAATATCCTTGAGCTCAAAACCATACTCCAAGGCACCAGGAAACATATCCAACAAAAATTGGGCAACATCTGGTTGCCATCCTAACCCAACTTTGGTGCGTACTGCTTGTTTCTCTCTATTCAGCAAGACAACCACCTCCTGGGCGACAGTATTTCTGAACCGTCTCTCTCTGTTCACGATATTCCTCTTCACCCGCAAGCCTACTCGACATTCGAGGAGAAGGTCAAGGTAAAGGTGAACAGGCATTTTAAACGCAATCCGTCTTTACCTTCTTCCCTGTTTCGGGTAGAATGCATCTGTTTTCAGTAGATTGTTGCCAAAATAGCTCAGCGGTAGAGCAGCTCACTCGTAATGAGCAGGTCAAGGGTTCAATTCCCTTTTTTGGCTCAAGAAGCGGTTCCTTAGGGAACCGCTCTTTCTTGTTACAAGTCTTGACTAAGAATATCCCGGGCTGAAGCCCGGGATATTCTAATGCTAACTAGAGAGTTACGCGTTCTTCTTTGCTTCGATTACAGCCTGGGCTGCAGCAAGGCGGGCAATGGGAACACGGAAGGGAGAACAAGAAACATAGTCCAGGCCGATCTTGTTACAGAAGGCAATGGTCTTCGGGTCTCCACCATGCTCACCACAGATACCCAACGTGATATCAGGGTTTGCAGAACGGCCAAGCTTGACAGCCATTTCCACAAGTTTGCCCACACCATCCACATCAAGAGTAGCAAACGGGTCATACTCATAGAACTGCTTGTCAGGGTCGTTGACATACGCACCAAGGAATGAAGCCGCATCATCACGGCTGAATCCACAGGTAAGCTGCGTCAGGTCGTTGGTACCGAAGCTGAAGAACTCTGCTTCCTTGGCAATCTCGTCTGCGGTGATTGCAGCACGAGGGACTTCAATCATGGTACCAATCTTGTAGGGCACCTTGAGAGACTGTTCACTGAAGATCTCCTCAATTACCTCGAGGGCATGGTTCTTGGTGAATACAAACTCCTTGTAGTTTCCTACCAATGGGATCATGATCTCAGGGAGCACTTCCACGCCTTTGCGTTTCACATTGATCGCAGCCTCGATGATTGCTCTAACCTGCATTCTCAGAATTTCTGGATAGATGATTGCAAGACGACAACCGCGGAAGCCAAGCATCGGGTTGAACTCATGCAGGGCAGAAGACTTCTGTGCTACTTCCTCTACTGTAATACCCATCTGCAATGCAAGTTCATGCCTGCTGGTATGGTCATTGGGGAGGAACTCATGCAGAGGGGGGTCAAGCAACCGAATGGTAGCCGGGCGGCCATCAAGCGCGAGGAAAATCTCCTCGAAGTCGCTGCGCTGCATCGGAAGCAACTCAGCAAGAGCTTTCTCTCTCTCCACTGTATTGTTAGCAAGAATCATTTTCCTGATCGACATGATCCTGTCACCACCGAAGAACATGTGTTCTGTCCGGCAGAGCCCAATACCCTCAGCGCCAAAAGCAACGGCCATCTGTGTATCATGTGGAGTGTCAGCGTTGGTATAGACACCCAATACCTTCAGATCCTGGACAAATCCCATGAAAGCCTTGTAATCCCTGTACAGGATTGATTCGCTTTCTTTCATGGAACCATTGAGAACCTGGACGATCTCAGAATCCTTTACAGGAATCTTGGCTCCATAGATCTCACCAGTGAATCCATCAAGAGAGATGAAATCACCCTCGCTGAGCGTAGTACCGTTCACCTCAAGGAAACGCTTGGGTTCATTGATCTTGATCTCTCCAGCACCACTGACACAAGGGCAGCCCATGCCACGGGCGACTACAGCTGCATGACTAGTCATACCACCACGACAGGTAATCACGCCCTTCGCAACCCCCATACCTCCGATATCCTCGGGGCTGGTCTCGGTACGAACAAGAATGACACTCTTCCCTTCTGCTGCCATCTCTTCAGCTTTCTCTGCAGTAAAGTAGATTTGGCCGCAAGCGCCACCGGGGCTGGCGTTCAGACCACGGGTGATGGCTTCCAGGGAGTTATCCCTGATATACTTGGCATCAAGAATGGGGGCAAACAATTTACCGAACTCACCAGAGGGAACACGACTTACTGCAGTTTCCTTGTCGATCAAGCCTTCTTCGACCATCTCAACCTGGGAGCGCAACCAACTGAAAATTGTCCGCTTGCCATTTCTGGTCTGCAACATATACAGATTGCCTTCCTGGATGGTAAACTCAATGTCCTGCATATCCTTGTAATGCTTTTCAAGGATTCCACGGATATCAACCAACTGGTCATAGACTTTTCTATTGACTTCCTTGAGTGTCTCAATCGAGAGCGGAGTACGGATACCTGCAACCACATCCTCACCCTGAGCATTCATCAGGTACTCACCATAGAACTGGTTTTCACCAGTGGATGGGTCACGGGTAAAGGCTACACCAGTTCCACTGGTCTCCCCCATGTTTCCGAACACCATACTCTGGATATTGACTGCAGTACCAAGCAAACCACGAATATCATTCATCTGACGATATTTAATTGCTCTTTCATTGTTCCAAGACTTGAAGACTGCATTAATGGCCTTGAACAACTGGTCGATGGGATCGGTAGGGAAATCTTCCCCGGTAAATCGCTTGTACAGTCTCTGATAACGGGCAATTACTTCCTGTAGATCCTTACTGTCAAGATCGGTGTCAAGTTCAATGCCACGGGTATCCTTCACATCCTGCAAGGCACGTTCAAACTCATGGTGGGGAACACCCATCACGACATCACCGAACATCTGCATGAAACGGCGGTAGCTGTCCCAAGCGAATCGTTCATTGTTCGTTTTCTTGATCAGGCCCTGAACGGAATCGGGGGTAAGGCCAAGGTTCAGAATGGTATCCATCATACCGGGCATGGACTGAGCAGCACCACTTCTTACAGAGACCAGCAATGGATTATTAGTATCTCCAAGTTTTGCACCCATCAAATTCTCGAGTCTGGCAAGGTGTTCCAGCACTTCCTCTCTCAGACCCTCAGGATAGTTTTCCTTATGGGTACTGTAGAAGGCGCAAGCCTCAGTACTGATCGTAAAGCCCGGTGGGACAGGAAGCCCGATGCTGGTCATCTCGGCAAGGTTTGCACCTTTTCCGCCAAGCAAATCTTTCATCTGGGCAGTTCCTTCTGCCTTACCGGAGCCAAAAAAATAGACATACTTTGTGTTCTTTGTTGCCATACAAGACTCCTTAATTTTCATGAATACTAGACTTGCAAATCCTACCTGCTTCGCTCCATACTGTCAATGAACCCAGCGTAAAAAAAGACAGTTCGAACACTTTCAACTTCTTATTAGATAAATAGTTGTTACTATACTTTTTGGAACATTATTCCAATTTAGCCTTTGCGTTAGGTACCGAGTAAATTCTGATACAAATCATTTTTTACTACTTTCTAAGAGCTTTCATTCCGATATTACGTGTTCACGCAATTTATAATTAGTATTTGATTGAAATCCTCATATTTGCAACAAACAGCAACAATTAGGAAATACAATCTCAGCCTTGTGCAAAAAAAATCACCCACATTCCTGCAACGGAACATGGGTGTAGTTGATACTGTATTGCTTAGGGCTGTTTCCCGATGTAGGCAAGGATGCCACCATCGACATACAGCACATGGCCGTTCACGAAGTCACTCGCCCCTGATGCAAGGAACAGGGCCGGGCCGGTCAGGTCCTCGGTTGTACCCCATCGCTCCGCCGGTGTTTTGGCTACGATGAACGAGTCGAACGGATGCCGGCTCCCGTCGGCCTGACGCTCTCTCAGCGGTGCTGTCTGCGGCGTGGCTATGTAGCCAGGCCCGATTCCGTTGCATTGGATGTTGTACTTGCCGTACTCACTGCAGATGTTCCTTGTCAGCATCTTTAGGCCACCCTTTGCAGCTGCATACGCGGCCACCGTCTCTCTCCCCAGCTCGCTCATCATTGAGCAGATGTTGATGATCTTCCCGCTTTTTCTCTCCATCATCCCAGGCAGGACCGCCTTGCTGACGATGAACGGTGCATTCAGGTCGATGTCGATTACCTTGCGCCACTGTTCTGCGCTCATCTCGTGCATTGGAACACGTCGAATGATTCCCGCGTTGTTCACTAGGATGTCGATTGGCCCCAGGTCCTTGGTTATTGTTTTCGTGGTCTGGGAGACCGCCTGCTCGTCGGTTACGTCGCACACATATCCCTTTGCCTCGATGCCCGCCTCCTTATAGGATGCAAGACCCTTGTCCACCAACTCCTGGTTGATATCGTTGAACGCTATCTTCGCACCTGCAGATGCATACGCACTTGCAATCGCGAACCCAATTCCATAGCTTGCCCCGGTCACCCAGGCCACCTTCCCCTCGAGAGAGAACTTTTTGTCTATATATCCCATATCTTTCTTTACCTCAAATCCTTCGTTGCCACATGGTCCATGTCCGTGTAGGTTCTATTCTCACCACACATCGACCAGATGAACGTATAATTACTTGTGCCAACCCCGCTGTGGATTGACCACGACGGGTTGATCACCGCCTGTTCATTATGCACCACGATGTGCCTCGTCTCATTCGGCTCACCAAAGAAGTGGAACAGTGTCTGCTCCGCATCGATATCGAAATAGAAGTACACCTCCATCCTTCGCTCATGCGTGTGAACCGGCATCGTATTCCACACGTTGCCCTCTTTCAACTGTGTCAGCCCCATGGAAAGTTGGCAGGTATCCAATACATCGGGGTGGATGTACTGGTTGATCACCCGTTCATTGCTCTCGGCCTTGTTGCCTGCTGGTACATGCTTTGCATCGGCGAACACGATGTGCTTTGCCTCGAAGGCGTGGTGTGCAGGGGTGCTGCTCATGTAGAACTTTGCAGGTTTCTTGGCGTCATTGCTCCCAAGGCTCACATTTTTTGTCCCCATCGGCAGGTACAGCCCATCGAGGCTCACCAGCTCATAGCGCTTGCCGTCGGCAATTACATACCCGTCCCCACCGATGTTGATCATCCCGATCTCCCGGCGCTGTAGGAAGTACTCGACCCCGAAGTCCTTCATCGCATCGATGTTCTTCTCAAGGTCAACCTCTCCGGCCACCGGCATCGCGCCCATCGTGACAATTCTGTCGATGTGCGAGTAGACACCGCTTACCTCATCAGGACGGAAAATTCTGTCAACCAGGAACTCATCCCTGAGCTCCTGTGTCGTCATATGCTTGAATGCATCTTTTCCTGTCGAATACCGTGTATCCATAGTGTTGCTCCTCCTTACCCAAATGAATCATGCAAGGCTTTGTGGCTTTTTGATAGCCCGAACCTTATCCAAATATTTTTCAATATCATTGCAATCGCTAAAATACATGCGAAGATCTGTCTGCAATACTGCATCCATACGCCTAATTCCCCCAAAAAGATGATAGGTTATAACCTGCTCAATTTCTTCAAATTTCTGTTGCTCAATCAGCAGAAGCAATACCCTATGTTCCTGCACCAAGTCCCTAAAAGCATGCATCTCCACGATGTCAAGCATTCTGAAACGGGTATAGGAAATCTCTGCCTCTTGGATTATCTGCCAAAAAAGGGGGAACCCTGTCTCTTCGAACCAGTGCTGATGCAACTCTACATCCAATGCATAGAATGCAGTTTCAACAAATGGCCCGTTTTCAAGCAGTATTTCCTGCTTTCGAAGCACATGCATACACCGCTCGATTGCAAAAGGATTTGCAGTACGGGAAAAGTCCTGCACTGCCTTGGTCTCTAAAAGAATACGCATCATAATATTCTGATAGATATCGGAAAAATTGAGCAAGGTTGCCCTCACCCCCTTGTAGGGAATGAACTCAATCAAGCCTGCTTCGCTCAATCGCTCCAATGCAGCATGCACTGGTGTCCGACTTGCTTTGAATCGGTCACAAAGATCTCCTTCCTTCTTCAACTCCCCTGGTCTGATGGCAAGAGAGAGAATCTCCTGTTTCAGGGTGGTATAGATCATATTGGTAGTCTCTTTTGACCGCACTGCAACCCCCTATATGTATACAAATATCTAATTCGTATACTAATTTAATGCACTGTACCATGCAGAGGGGGTGAAGTCAATTACCTAACCCACAGTGGACTTTCACCATCTAGTTATTGCCCATGCTGGGCAAACGAAAACCGGACAACTTGTGCCCGGTTTCTTCCTATCTATATGTAAACACCTTTCTGGTGCTGTTATGCGATGTAGCTCTCAACCAGCTTTGAACGGGAGGGGTTACGCAACCTTTCGATTGCTTTCTTCTCGATCTGACGAATGCGCTCCTTGGTCAAGTTGTACAATTCACCAATCTCTTTGAGAGACATGGGATTCTTTCCTTCAAGACCGAAGCGCAACTCAATGATTTCCCGTTCCTTATCACTCAAAGTGGAGAGCAATGAACGAACATCTGCTTCCAAAGCGTGTTCAAGAAGACTATCTTCAGGACTCAACTGGGAGGTATCCTCAATGAAATCACCGATATTGCTTGCACTTCCATCATTGAAAATAGGAGCATCGAGGCTAATCATATCCCTGCTGATAGCGAGCAAGTTGCCTACATGCTCAGAATCAAAACCAGTAAGGGTACCAATCTCTTCTGTACTCACGTCCTCTGAGTTCATATCTTTCATCAGCGCTTTCTGTGCCTTTTGGATCTGCAGAAGCTCATTGGTCCTGTTTAGAGGAAGGCGTACTGCCCGACTCTTCTCGTTGATTGCTTTCATGATTGCCTGGCGGATCCACCATACAGCATAACTGATGAAGTGGTATCCCCTATCTATTTCAAACTTATCAAGTGCGGTCATCAAACCAATGTTTCCCTCATTAATAAGGTCAATCAAAGGCAAGCCCTGGTTCTGGTATTTCTTGGCAACATTGACAACGAAGCGAAGATTCGATTCAATCATCTTCTTTCGTGCAAGCTCGTCTCCTTCCTGTGCACGTTTTGCAAGTGCTACTTCCTCTTCAGGAGTAAGCAAGGGAATCCTGTTGATCTCCTTGAGGTACATGCTCAAAATATTTGCGTCATCATAAGCATAAGATTTTTCAATTACATTCAACATCGTTGGTTTCTTTTTCATTATGTACCTTCCTGTTTGGTCGTTGAAAAGGTAGCTGCAACTAGCGTGCCAACTTACAATCATATTCTTTTATTTGCTTATAATATAGTTAGTTAATATTTTTCATTGCCAAATATCTGAGAAAATAATTGCACATCGTGTAGGTTTTTCCACAAAAAAGTGTCATTTTGACTCACAAAAAAAATATCCCGTGGTTTTCGGGACATTCTGACTCGAACGGAAGATACGCTGGCAGTGCATCGTTACCCAACTGACCAATGTGGCTCACTTTCAGCAGCCAACCAAGGAAAATCAAGCTCGAGAGAAGCAAACCACTGGGCCAGACATTCTCCATTGAAAGGAATCTCACTTTCGCTGATATCCTTCTTGATCTGTTCATATTCCATCTTCAGGAAATCATGGATCATGTCGCCCTCACTGAGAGAGCAGGATATCCGCTTTTTCCCAATAAGATAGATGGTAAACTGACGCCTGAAGAAATCAAGCCAGTCCTTGTCAGGATTGTGTATTTCATTTCCTCGAATCAGGAAGACATCGACGAAACAATTAAGACTCCTCTCCAAATCCTGGGAACGGGCAAACAAACACGCCAGGCGGTAAAAATGCCTCCAAACCTGGTTGGTTTCCCAATCTTCAGGATTGCCTTTGAGGACCAAAGGATAGTTGTTGTTGTTTGGTTATTCGCTGTTTGTAGTGGGTAGAGCTACATGATTGGCTGTAGTGGAAGAGACAATTCTCCACAGACGAAGTAG
>NZ_QUWK01000016.1 GCF_003429665.1 Sphaerochaeta halotolerans
TTGTTTTTCTTGGTCATTTGCTGCTCCTTCTTTTAGCATAGCAGATTTCCATTTACACAAACTATGTTACACCCTCGAGTTATGATGATTTTATTGCTTATCTTCCTATATGGAATAATCCCTGGAATTCAGTTCACACTTTTCATGGTAGATCTCCCTTTCTTTGGAGTCATGGATTCTGTGAATTATTTCTTATCGATTTTCAGTTATTACTTTATCCTCAATCATATTCTCATCACCATCAAGCTACCGTTTTTACAGAGACACTTTCCCTATGATCGCATGGTCAAGTTCCATGCAGTGAGTGGTACCCTCATCATCATAAGCATATATTGGCATGCGTTCTATAAGCTGATCATTGGGAAAGAGATAGTATTTCTTTCTTGGTTGATATTTGTATTGTTCACATTGTTGTACCTTTCTGCCATTCTATGGATAGATGCTCCAGGCGTCAGGCATGTTCGCCGGAGGATCTTGAAGTGGATAGGACGAGACTCTCTTGCTCGGTATGATCAGTTGAAGTCAGTTCACGGGTATGCATTCCTGCTCCTTGGTTTCCTGGGATACCTACACATACGTGATGCCGGGCTGACAGATAGTAGCTATGCATTTGCATCCATATATCCTCTGATTCATCTTTTGCTGGTTGGCTTTTTGGTTTTGTACTCCCGATTGAGAAAAATTTGGCTTCCTCGTTTGGAGTTGCAGAATAACCAGCGGATTCATGATGTCAGTATTCTGACATTTGTTCCAAAGGGAGCTAAACGTATTACGTATAGGGCAGGACAATTCGGCTATATCAGATGGAAAACCCCGGGATTACCTTCTGAGGAACATCCTTTCTCATTTCTTTCGTGTCCCAGTGACCCTGAAATTTCCTTGGGGATCAAGGTGTTGGGCGACTTTACCGAGACTACAGCAAACGTGCAGGTAGGAAGCATAGCACAGATAAATGGCGGGTTTGGGAATTTCATCCCAGATTACTCTAAAGGAAAGATTTGTCTCATTGGTTCTGGGATTGGTATTGTTCCAATTCTCAGTTTGTTGAGGGATATGAAAACCCACCAACCAGAGAATAGTGTACAATGTTTCCTGGCAGTGAATACCAGGGAAGATTTGCTCATTGGAGATGAAATAGAGAAGATTGTCGCGATGACACCAAATCTGAATATACGGACTCTTGTATATCAAGAGGATGGAATTCTCTATTCCACAGATTTCTTCAAGGAAGCCATCGTTTCTCCAAAGGACTATACCTATTATTTGTGTTCCTCCATGCCAGTGAGGGCAATTGTGCTGAATGCATTGAATGAGCTTGGTGTTCCTCATCACCATTTTCACTTTGAGGCATTTTCTTACTGATCCGAAAGGTGTTTGTCAGGTAGTTATTTGGATTTCCTTCTTGGAACCATCAGGAGAGAGTACATCCAAGAACTGTATTCTGAAATCCTTGTAAGGGAATCATATCAACTACTTTTACGATGGCATCAGACATGAAAAGATATGACTTCCCTATTCATGGTACCAACGTAGATATGCTTCTATACATCTGGAAAGGAACCGGAACGAATATCACGCCTTCTATAAAAATGCAATGTTAGACGGCTGAAAGCAAGATTCTTGCCTCTTGGAATAGTTTGAAGCATGCAAAAGGTGGTATTCATTCAGAGGTAAGCCATTGCAGGAGATATTGCTGCTGAATTCCTTCATGGCTTCTCCCTGATCCGATTTCATCCATTGAGAGGAGAATCTTTGGGTAGTTATCGTGTATTGCTTGCAGTGGTGCTAGTTCTCTTTTCAAAGTATTTTCATCAAGAACTGTTGCCGATACTTGGTAGTACATAATTCCTTTGTCTGTTGTTGCCACAAAGTCAACCTCTTTCTCAGCTAACTTACCGATGGAAACCTTGTAACCACGCCTGATAAGCTCAAGATATACTATGTTTTCTAGTTGGTGTCCAATATCTGATTCTCCATTAGCTAGGAGATTGTTTCGCAATCCTAGGTCAACAATATAATATTTACCCAAGGTCTTGAGAAAACTTCTCCCTCTGATGTCGTAGCGATCAGCCTTATAGAAGATGTAGCTTTCTGTTAATGCTTGAAGATAGATATCTACAGTATTGACAGATATTTTCCTTCCATTGGACTGAATGGTATCACAGATTTTTTTTGTGGAAATAGGACTACCTATGCAACTTCCTAATACCTTGATGATTTGTTCCAGAAGTGAAATATCGGTAATGTCTTTTCGCTTTGCCACATCTTTTACAAGTATTGTGTTGTAGATTCCCTGAATATACGTCCTGACAACTGTATTGTTTCTCTCCAGCATTGGGATGTAGGGAAAAGACCCATATTTCATATAATGGGAGAAGGCTGTCATACGCGTTTCTTCTTCTGCAGAGGGGGAATCAAGATATTCACTGAAGGATAAAGGAAGCATTTGTATTTCAATATATCTACCGGAAAGCAGTGTCGCCAATTCCCCAGATAGAAGATTAGCATTGGATCCTGTGATATACAGGTCGATGTTCTTTCTGATGTATAGGCTGTCCACGACTTTCTCAAAACCTGGACATTGTTGAATTTCATCAATGAACACATACGTAAACATGTCATTTTGCAACAAATCCTTGATATAGTTGTATAATGCATGATACTCAAGAAGTTGTTCGTGCTCTATATCCTCAAGGTTGATTGATATGATTTGGTTATTTGTTATACCCTCTTGTTTAAGATAGTTGATATATAACTCAAAAAGCGTTGACTTCCCACAGCGCCTCACCCCGGTAATGACCTTGATCAATTGCTTGTTGCGCCATGAGATCAACTCCTGTAAGTATCTCTTTCTTGGTATTAATATTCTTTCTTGGATTTTCATGAATTCAGTATACTACATAGCAAATAATATAACAATAATTATTTCTGAAATGAGAAAAAAGTATTATAAAATGTAAAGTTATTTCTCTACAGAGAAAAAACTCTTCCTTCTCATTAGTTTCTCTTATGTGAGAATAATATACCAATATTTGCAAATATTTCTCATATATAAGAAACTTTTCTATCTGATATACCCAATACTCCACATGGTTCTGATTGAACACAAGAAGCCGTTCAATGGGTATATATAGTTCTTCTGCTTTTCGGGACATGGGAACCTTTCGTATACTTGGAAATACTCTATCAGAAATGAGGAAGTAACGATCTACTCCCTCAAAAGTGAAAAGAATAGCAGGAAAATCCGTTTACCCCATCAAAAATGATGGACTATTTATGGTTCATGTGCGAACATTGAGTAGGAGTAGAACAATGGCATATATCTGGAAAAATCTTGATTGGCCGTCATTTACCTATGATGAAGAACAGGTTACACGGCAATACGAAGCGTATATGTTGCAGAAAAAAGCAACTGATATTGTGTTTGCAATGATCGATCCAGATATGAGAGACAGGATGCATGCGCAATCCCTTACCGATGAGATACGAGCCAGCCTGGAAATTGAAGGAGAATCCATCTCCTACGATTCCGTATATTCTTCAATATGCAAGCATCTTGATATTTATCTTGAGAAAAAGGCGAAAAGTGACCGATACGCTGAAAGTATCTCAATGCTTGTCCTGGATGCAACAGGCAATCTGGATTTGCTCTCTACTGATAGAATACACAAGTGGCACTCCCTTCTCTTCTCCCAGATGGCTGGGATCAAGCCAAGGCATATTGGTGAATACCGAAGCGGTCCCGTATACATCAGCAAAGGAAATGGGAGGAAGGAAGAACTTGTGTACGAGGGACTTCCCTTTGAGAAGATTCCAAGAGAGATGGAACAGCTCATTGCATTCATTAATGAGGAGAATGAGAAAAAGCCACTCATAAAAAGTGCCATTGCATCCTTGTGGTTTCTTTGTATTCACCCCTTTGAGGATGGAAATGGAAGAATCTCCAGGGCGATTGCAGAGTATGTACTCTCAAAAGGTTTTCATGAGACCCACAGGGTATACAGTATGTCATCCTTAATCCTGAAGAATCGAGATGACTATTACCGCCTCTTGCGGGAGTTCAGCTCACAGGCAGAATCGCTGGATTGTACCAAGTGGCTCCTCTGGAATATCGAAATTGCAATCAAGGCAAAACTGGAAGCACTGAATACCTATGAGAGGAGTGTAAAGCTTACACGGTTTATGAAAAACCTGGACCCATCCATCTATAACTCACGACAGTTGTCGATGTTGTTCAAGCTTGCCGATGGATCGTTTGAGGGTAAGCTTTCAACCGATAAATGGGCAAAAATGAACAAATGTTCTCCAGCTGCAGCCTCAAGAGATATTCAGCAACTTCTCATTGAAAGATTGTTGGTACCCTCTGGAGAGACCGGCCCGAAAACAGGATACTTCCTCAATCCAAACCTTTTGGATAACCTTTAGCTCTTTCGTCTCTTATCATTACCACACTCCGGTGGTATGCTTGTATATATGGATGAGAAGCTACAACAGTTCTTTTCCTCTCTGGACCGCTCCCGCTTTGTGGACGAACCCTACAAAGCCCTCTCTTCCCTTGACCATCCACTTCCCATTGGCTATGGACAGACCATCAGCCAACCAAGCTTGGTTGCCTATATGACTGAACAGCTTGAACTCAATAAAAAGCATACAGTACTGGAGATTGGAACGGGAAGTGGCTACCAGAGTGCCTTCCTTGCTGAGTTCTCTGGAGAGGTGTATACCGTTGAACGAATCAATGAACTGAGCAAGAAGGCAAAGAAGCGACTGGACTCCTTGGGGTATAAGAACATCCACTATCGAGTGGGGGATGGCACCCTCGGCTGGCCTGAGCATGCCCCTTTTGACCGGATCATGGTAACCGCTGCACCCAGCAAAATACCAGAGGCTCTGCTTGATCAACTAGCTCCTGAGGGCATCATGATCATTCCGGTAGGCCCCGAGGGGTGGCAGGAACTGCTCAAGGTAATCAAGGATAGGCATGGCAGTGTATCTGAGAGAAAACTTCTGGATGTCACCTTCGTTACATTAGTGGATAAATAGTATTCCAACATATACACATTAAAATCGATACTACCCCCCCCCTTGATTGAATGCATAAGAGAAGTCCTTATGGAACACAATTGGCAGAAACTGCTCTCGATGACCGGGGGAAAGAAGTTCGTAATCACCCAGGTACGGATACCTGAGGACAACGTGACCATAGAAGGTGATTTCCAGCTGCATCTCTTTACAGAGCTCAGTATGGAAGACCAGATTTTCATTGCAGCGTTTATCAAGACCAATGGATTGATCAAGCAGATGGAGTCAATCTTCAACATCAGCTACCCAACGGTTAAGAACCGCTTGAATCGCATTGCTAACCAACTTGACATCGTAGATGTCACTGTGAAGGTTTCCAACCCGGTTTCGAGCATCCTGGACCGGATTGAGCGAGGGGAGATTAGCGCCAGCGACGCACTGAAGGAGATGGAATAATGCTACCAATGCTTCTACATTTCAGGGTGCAAGGGGAGACAAAGCCCCATCGGTTCTGGTTTTCCTTGGGACTAATATACTTACTGTTTGTCCCATTTCTTCTGCTTGGTGCGGTTGCCTTCTTGGTACTACTTATAATACCTCCAGGCAAACTTGGTCTTACCTTCCTTTTATCAAGGCGCTTCCATCACTGCTGAGTGCCACAATTGGAACGGAACTTGTATTTCGATCGAAAGACTAAGAATATTGCACCTGCTTAGCGAGGGAAAGCTTACTCCCGATGAAGCAGAGAAACTCTTACAGGCGATGGAGAAGGAATCTGGACAGCTGGAAAGCATCAGGGAAACCCTCAGAGCGGGTTTCGGTCAAGGTTCCTCTTGCTCAGGACAAGATCCAGGAATCCATGCATGAAAGCGGTATTCCTTTTGACTTCGGGTCAATTGACGCACAGAACATGCAGGAGATCATGGAAGCCCTTGAACTGATGAGTCAACTGTATAGGTGTTTTGCCGATAACAAGAGGGAAATAGGGTGCCTTTCTCTGGGCACCCAACCTTCTATTCATCAGGATTTCCTATCATAGGGAATCCTGAAGTACTCCAAGTAGTGCCTGAACGTATCCTGCGCAGCGAGGCATGTATCACGAAGGAATCCTCTTTCTCTCTTCCATTCACTGAGCCCCCTGTAATAATAGATCTTCATATCATCGGGTATGATAAAGGGAGTGATGTTTGAACGGAGGCACTCCTTGAACATAATCAATCTTCCGCCCCGCCCATTACCATCTTGGAATGGATGGATAAGCTCGAAGTGAACATGGAAGTCAAGGATATCTTCAAGTGTCTTCTCCTCTATTGAGTGATAGGAGGCAAGCAACGCTTGCATCTGTTCTGCAACCTGCTCAGGAGGCACTGTTTCAAGACCTCCAACCTCATTGGGGAGTTTTTTGTAGTTTCCCATGCCAAACCAATCCTTTCGGCTATCACTGGTACCTGTCTTCAAGGTGGCATGCAGTTGTTTGATAAACGCCTCACTAAGCGTGAATGTTGCTCGATCAATCATCAGGTCAATGCAACGAAAATGATTCACTGTCTCCACAATGTCGTCAACTTGCAAGATAGTATTCTCAAGACTGATGGTATTGGTTTCATAGATATACCGAGTTTGTTCATGGGTGAGCTGGCTTCCTTCCATGTGGTTTGAGTTGAAGGTCATGTCTATCTGGAGTTTCTGGTAGATACCTCCCTTCCTCCTGGAGTGTTTCTCTTCCTTCAGGCGAGCCAACAGAGAGGAGGCAGTTCTTTGCGATGTCATCCTCACAGGCTTACTAGCTCCTTCAGGAATCTTCCAGGTTTTCCCTTCCAGGAATGCTCCCTCAATTTTACCTTGAGCGCAATAATTCCTCACCCCTCGTTCGCTCATGGACCATTTATGGGCAATTTCTGTGACTGAGTAATACCGCATAAGATCCTCCCTTGTAATAGTATAGCATGGTATCGGCATGAAAATTGAAAAATTTAGAAAAATTATAGTTATTTGCCGGAATATACCATGTACTCCTTTATGAGGGTAACATGCAAGGAAAGCGTTTCTCAGTCAAAGATAAGAAACATGCATTGGAAGCAAGACTCTATGTGGAAGGAGAGGAAAGATGATGATGTTTGTGGGTGTATGAATACGAGTATGGGTACTTGCGATATCTCTCATTAGAGGATTTTAGTCGAAGGTAAAGGTTCTGTTCTTATTGCACAGCCAAATAAAGTGGAACGATCTTCCCAAGATCAACTACATGTGTTGTCGGTTGTAGCCCAAGAGGAGTCCCGCTCGATATCGGAGAATATGAAGTGGTCCCTTCGCAAGCATGCCGAGCAGGGCATCAGGCACCTGGGAAGCAGCCGCATTCTCGGATACAATGAGGTAGGCGGTGTGCTCGTGCCGAACCAGGACTCCTGGATTGTCAGGGTAATCTTCGAGGACTATGCAGCGGGTTTATACCCCATAGAGATCCATCGTCATTTACGGGACCTCGGAGTTGCAAATTCCTCAACCAAGCGGATTACTGGAGCAGGGAACATGAGGAAGGTCCTGGACAACGAGGTGTATATGGGGGACCGGATAATCCAGAATGGACCGGACAGGGATGCTACACAGCATTGACCTGAAACTTTCTCGGTTTGTTGGCACAATTGGTAATCTGACAGTGACCGTCCTCTTTACCTCAATCTTAATAACTATATTCAGTGCAAACCAATACCTTGAGGTCATACTTCCAGGCCAAATGTATGAGGAAAACTATTGTGATCAGAAACTCAAACTGAAAAACCTCACCTGCACCTTGGAAGCCGGAGGTACCCTCACATCTCCCTTGATCCCATGGAACAGCAGTGCTGTCTTTGTATATTCAGCTCTGGGTGTATCAGCGGGAGCCTATGCTCCCTATGCAATATTCTGCTGGTTGACTCCCATTGTGGTAGCAATATTCGCCTATGCAAATCTATCTATGGAACGTGTAGCCCCAAGAGAGACAGAGCCAAAGGATCAGCAATAGTCAGCAAGATTGAAGATTCCTTGGTCTTCATATGCCACATGCTTCTGACAAGAGGACTTGTCAATATGGGACGCCCATGGTACATTGAAAGTAGGGAATTCCCTACTTTGGAGGATAAAATGGCACAACAATTTATTGACAATGCAAAAGTGATGGCCAAAGGTCAGGTGACCATCCCCAAGGACGTTAGGACAGCTTTGGGCATCGGAGCCGGGGACCGTGTGACTTTTTTAGTGGATGGAGGCAATGTGAGGATTATTAACTCAGCCCTCTATGCCATGGAGATTCTACAAAATAAGATGGCAGGTGAAGCACAAAAGGCAGGTTTAGAAGATGATGAGGATGTGATGGCTCTTGTGAGAAGCCTCCGCTCTGAGAATATTGAATGAAAGTTCTTATTGACACGAACGTTTTGATTTCAGCAGCACTATTTCCCCACAGCACGCCAGCACAGGCTTTCTGGAAAGCCAATACGTATCCATTCAAAGCTGTTATCTGCGAGCAAAACCTTGACGAGATGAAGCGTATTTTCACGAGGAAATTTCCTGATAAGCTTCCAGCCCTAGAGTCATTCATCTATAACTCTCTACTTTCAATTGAAATAGTTGATACCCCCGAAAGACCTGTAAAAGAGGAAAAGTTGATGCGCGATATGATGGACAGACCTATATTGCGTAGTGCGGTAGTCTCTGACGTGGATATCATTTTGACAGGAGATAAAGACTTCCTTGAGTCTGGGATCGATCATCCTCGGATGATGACTCCATCGGATTTTATCCTATGTTCATTCGTCATTCCCCAACGGAGCGAGAGGAAAGGAATCATCATGATGGTTCCTCTCGGGAGCGAGTGCAGGGAAAGCAAGATGAGATACCCCGCCCCTTGGGGCGGAAAAGGAGGCAACGCCTCCTGAGTTCAGGGCTTGCCCTGAGGTATTGATACCTTTCATTTAAGGGACCTCGGAGTTGCAAATTCCTCAACCAAGCGGATTACTGGAGCAGGGAACATGAGGAAGGTCCTGGACAACAAGGTGTATATGGGGGACCGGATAATCCAGAATGGACCGGACAGGGAGCTGATCACCAAGCAGCCTGATTATGCCAAGCCCTATACCAGCTGCTATCTCACCGACGACCATGAGACGATCGTGGACCGGCGGTTGTTCGAGCAAGTGAAGGCACGGCTTGCATGGGTTGATCAAGAGCGCAAGGCCGGCATCTACCGGAACTCGCAACCGCATTACTTGTATGGATTGGTATACTGCAGCGAGTGTGGTCTACCGTTCAAGAAAGGTGATGGCCCCGAGTACAAGGGTACCGAGTATGATTATCTGGTGTGCATCTGCAGAAAGCGCAGGGATAGGAAACAGCGCAGCTGCACCAATCGTTCGATCAGGGTCGATTAGCTTCTGAAGACCCTCTTGGATACTCTCGGATTGCTATGGTACTCTGTTGAGGAATTTGATTCCGATTCCTTGGTAAACGCGGTCGAAAGGGTTGTCATCAAGCCGGATGGCATTGATGTGGTGATGAAGCATCGCCAGGCGGCGAATAGTTGACCGTTATGGTTGTAATCAAGAATATTATGCACAGAATTCACTTTGAGGGGAAGGTTTTGACACTGTTGAACCAATCGCTTTTCGTGTATAATGCGGTATGTTCTTATGTAATGGACCCCGATGTCAATGTCCATCACAGTAGATTCACGGTAAAACGCGATGATTGCTTCAATACGGCTGGTTGTTGAACAGATCTAAGATATTTTGATAGTAATTTATTGTCTGTTGTACTAGATGAATAATGGAATTATTGCTCTCAAGTGAGGGAGAAACATATGAAACTGAGTATAAAGAACTTCGGACCGATAACTAGCGGGTTCGTTGAAGAAGAATTCATGGAAATAGCGGATTTCACAATGATAATTGGTCCGCAAGGTTCGGGTAAAAGCACAATAGCAAAAGTATTATCAACAATGATGTGGATTGAGAAGGCTCTCGTAAGGGATGATTTTACAGAAAAAGAATTAAAACTTCCCGGTCGCTTTAGGGCTCGCTTCGACTATCATAATATCAAATCCTATTTTTCTGATGACTCTACGATGGAATATATCGGTTCCATGTATCACATCACATATGGCGGGGAATCAAAGCTTCATGTAGAGAGAGTGACAAGCTCTGAACGTACTTCCATCCCAAAAATAATGTATGTCCCTTCAGAGCGGAATTTTATCAGCGTGCTTCCTAAACCGAGTCTGATAAGTGAGCTCCCAGAGTCATTTGCATCGTTTTTAGATGAATATGATCAAGCAAGAAAGGATTTGAAGGGAGATCTTGAATTGCCCATCGACGACGTATTTTTCTCTTATGATAGACTGAATGATATATCGTGGGTGAAGAGGCACAATAATAGAACAAGACTTTCCCAAGCCGCCAGCGGATTTCAGTCACTGATCCCATTATTCCTAGTAAGCACTAATCTGGCAAAACAGTTTACATCAAAGAAGGAATCTTTAGAAAAGGATATTACAGCTAGTATAGTAGCTAACGGAGGCTTGTCGAATGAGGATCTGACGAGAATCCGTAATGAGATACAGGAACTTCTTGCGAAAAAGCCAAATGACACCAGACTGATTAATATGGTCAATAGTCTCTTAGCTTCACGGATCCCTTCGTATTTCATCAACATCGTGGAAGAGCCGGAGCAAAATCTCTTTCCTGACACGCAGATCAGGATGTTGTTCTCTTTGCTGTCCTATAGGAATCTCAATGAGAAGAATAAGCTTATCGTCACAACGCATAGCCCGTATCTGCTGAATGCAGTTTCCCTCGCAGTTGCTTCGAAAAATGTGTATGGCAAGCAGAACCTATCCTTGAATTCACGAAGAGAATTAGAGAGCATTGTTCCTAAAGAAGCTGCTATAGCCTCTGAACAATTGCGTATATATAAAACTGACGATAAGGGCAAAATCTCGTTATTGGAGAATATTGATGGGATTCCATCGGATGAGAACTATCTAAATGATATCCTTGGGAATTTCAACGATGATTTCGGACGTATCCTGGAAATGGGTGACGAATAGATGCCAGGGATTAATTTTTTTGAATACGCTCGAGATGAGGATATTGTAGAAGGGATTTCTTCTTTTGGCATATGTGATGACCCCGGTGAACTCCCTGCTTTCATTTCGCATAATAGAGACAACCATACTTGGGTCGCTACGGTATCAAACCCTGGGCGGAAGCGGATACAATTCTTGCCTGTCGATAAACACATTCCTTTGAAACGTCAAGATGGAAGAACAGATTCAAAGCGGTGCGACGCGATGCTTTTGACATATCCAGTACATACTAGGGAAACAATCGTATTCATCGAATTGAAAGATGTTAAACAGTCGGCTTGGGAAGCGGCAAGGAGACATGCAATCGACCAATTAAAAGAAACGATAGAATTTTTTTTAGAGTACCACCAACTGGTTTCCTATAAGAAGCGTCTTGCATATGTTGCGAACAGGAGGCATCCACATGCAAACAGGGCGTATACAAGTGACATACAAAAATTCCGGAGTGATTACCGGATCACGCTAAAATTTTCTGCAGAAATAGTCTTCGAATAACATATGAGCGTCAAGGATTTATTAAGAATAGACATGTCTCCTAATTTTACCGTCGTAAAAGGAGGAACCCCTCATTCAGCAATACATAGTGTGTATGGTCTTCCCGCGTTCCATTGATGCTCAAATTTTATCTTTTTTATAGGTAGGAGAGAGGAAGTTGGGTTATAGCCTATTCTGTAATGAGAGAATCTGGAATATGTTCTGAAGGAAAAAATCATCTTCTTACATTCCATCCTCATCAAATTCCACTTCTGCTTCAGCTTTCTCATGAATTTCAATCCTGGCATGGATGTCAACTTCATTGACAAACCAGTTGTTTGCACGACAAAGCTGCATGAATTCAGCAATTCGGTTCACTCCCGTGATTTCATGTAGCGTAATCACAACACCAAAATGTAATCCTTTACCTGACTTGGTTTCCAAACGTTCCTTGGTCTTGATGTTGATACCCCAATTGGGTGACGATTCACTAAGCCGTATTCTGGGACGGTTTCGGGTCTTTTTCTCTTCGTAAATATGTTTCACAGTATCCCATTTCCGGTAATCGCGCCGTACCTCCTTTTCAAATAATCTATGGGCTTCGTCGTCTCCCTGAGCATTATCGTTAATTGCCTTGATCTTACCCTTTTTGTTCATTCTTCCCAGATGAATGTCCATTTCGGTATCGGTATAGTCAACTCCCTGAGAACGAGAACATTTTGGGAAATAACAGAGAGTGGCTTTCGCAATATAGGGAAACTGGCCTTTGCAAAGGGGAACTGGAATGGTATATGCATAGGTATCATATGCTTCCACCACCCCGTGTACTACAAAGCGTATTTCTTCATTTGGAGATGTCAAAATATCCTGTATCTTGGTTGGGACAACTCCGAAACCTATCAGATTCCTTTTGTTGGAATCGACCTTCCAGCCTGCGGCAGAATCAAGTAGTAATGCTTTGGCAATCTCTCTAGGAAATCCCATTACATATATAAGATATGCCAGTTTTCGGGTGATCCAAGGAGCTGCAAACGAAGTACCCAATTCCTTTACCCTTCCTCGGTTGGAGTATACGATCATGCCATCTTGGTTGTCTCCACCAAATACGGCGACATCTGGTTTGTTGAAAAAATGTAATGCAGGTCCCTTGCGTGCATATTCCACAGGATCCCCTGCCAGGGTTACTGCATTAACAACGACAGAGTTGACGGAATCGGCAGGAGAACCGATTCTTGGACGATCTATATGACGATTTCTATTATTTGTGCCGGCTACTACGAAAATGATGTCATACAAGAATTGGAGCTCATCAAGGAGTGCTGCTTCAGGAGAGATGAAATTCTGGTCGGTTTCCAAAGGTGATCCGAGGGATATGTTCCACACCTTAATATCTCTGTTCGTTTCTACGATAGAACGTATTGCATTCATCAGATATGCAGAACTGTTTCGTGCATGCTTGGCAACGCCAAAATGACGGACACGAAAACGTCCACATCCATCATCAAGATGCTCATTGAGAGTAGGTCCATCGACAAGAATGGATGAGACAGCAGTTCCGTGCGCGTAATCCTCGTCTTCAATAAGGTCAGGGGATATCATGCAGTGATACTCCACCCATGAAGAGAAATATGAGGATTGGTCGAAGAGCGTGTCGATGACGCCAATTACTGGTTCATTTGTAGGTTCAGGGATAGAAAATTCTGATGAAAGAGGTCTTGTCCCATCAAGAGAACGTGCATCAATTCTTCCAAAATCAGAGACTGTCATGGCAACAAGGTACGGGGCTTTGCCAATAATCTTATGATACTGTTCGGGAGTTACCATCCAGGTAAGATCATCCAGGATTCTGATGGTTTCTTGTTGTAATCCGAGATTCTTAAGGATTTCTTCTCGCTTTAAACCGGTATCGTAAAGCGTAATGATCTGACTCCCTGAAATGGGAATATTTCGTTCTTCAACGTTAAAGAAATCAATGTACCAAGCATCTTTCATAATCTGACAAAATGCAGACTTACTCAATCCATGTGCAGTTATTGCACGTTCTTTCTGGGTTTTCCAGGAAATCTCTTCCCTTGAAAGTTTTCTCTTGAGCTTTTGTTTGTTATTGTTCAGGATATCCATCTCTTCAGCAGTGATTGTGTTGTTGAATTCCTCTGCTAGTAATTGGGAAACTTCCAGAAGTTTTTCCAAACCTTGCTCGATGGCGTGAATATTCACACAATGTGTAATGATGTGTTTGGGGGGAGTGGTGTCGGTAAATTTAGCACCTACAATAGTCCTAATGGGTGATTCCGACCCATTGGAAAGAATTTTGCCCATCCTATTGCTTTTTGCTACGATATCTTTGTAATAGATAGAGACGAGCGGTTTGAATGGACTGTGGCTTTCTCTCCAATAGCGGTGCACCGCTTCAAGAGACTGAGTCAGTCTCCTAATATCTGAGACGGTGACGCTACTTCTTGCAGGGAGCGTAGCAGGTCCTGGACGGCTCGGGTTGGGAGCGTGATTGAATGTTCCTTTTAGTTCCAGGATTTTGTTCATTGTGTAACTCCCAGCAGTTCTCGTGATACTTGGCTCTTCGAAACTTTTGTAAGGATTTCGATATCACGTACAGAAAATCCCATCATTTTGAGCTCTTTATAATCTCCTGCAAATCCTGGTTTTACCTGTTTAAATAATCGTGCAAGATAGTCGAAATCCTCATGGGGGTTGCTAAATGCTATGGCAGTTTTAATGAGATTCTTCAATTCACCGGGATAGGGAAGAGGGTCCATCAGTGCAATGATTTTCCTGAACAGCCGAACATTTCTTCCTTTAAACCTGAATTGCTGTAAGAGATCCTCAAGAATAGTTTCTGCGATTTCCCTCAGGTCCTTATCTGTGTAACGAGCAAAATCAATTACTTTGTCAAATCGACGGATGAGAGCCTTGTCAAATGATTCATACAAATTTGTCGTTGCTAGTAATACGATTCGACTGCTAAGATTATCAAGTCCTTTCAACACAGCGGATGTAGCCCTGCCCATCTCTCGCAAATCACGTACACTCGTTCTATCAAGAGCAATTGAATCCAGTTCATCGAAGAGGATAATGATTTGTTCCGGATAGGGAACATTATTTATTTCAGCAAACAGCTCTGCAATATTTTTCGAAGTTTGTCCCATCTTGCTGTCTACAAGCAAATCAAAATCTACTACAAAGAGTTGTCGGTTTAGAATTCGGGCAAGCTGCTTTGCACTTTCAGTTTTCCCGGTGCCGGGAGCCCCTTGAAATAAAAACTTATTAACCCCTGCGCCATAGCTGACAGCATTGACAATGCCCATCAGTTCATCCTTTATGCATTCTGGGAGTGGTAGCGTAGTAGGTGGACATTCGATTTTTCTAAGATAGTCCAATTTCCCATTCAGTACTTGTGGTACAAATGTATTCTTGTCAGATAATAATGCCATGATATAGTCACCAAGTTCACTATCGTTGTTCCTATTGAAATCAACTGCTATCGCATATGCTTCATCACGGAAAGCTCCGTCATTTCTTTCGATATAATACTTTATTAGGTTTATTACATTTTTCTTTTTCATTGTATCTATTCCTGCTTATATGAACTCTTTATCTATGGACAGATGCACATGTTTTTGGGACACATATATAAAACAACAACTACTACTATACACATAATTATATGTTCGTGCAAGTTGAAACTTGGAGCAACGGAAGAAGCCTCTAACATGTATTGTAGAGAAATTCAAGAAGCTTCACATGTTGCTACGCGGTAAAGGAAGCCTTTTTCACGTCGTAATGGAAGGTATCAATACCTCAGGGCAAGAGTTCGTGTGAGATGGAGACTTAGTTGTTTCTCTTGGGAGTCGAGGAGAATCTCCTGCTCGATTCTCTGGAGGATTGCTTCTTCGCTGTAGTATGCGTCATCACGTAGCGGCTCCCACGGAGAAAGAAACGTTCTATTCTTCAGGAGGAATGCTTGGAGTCCTTTCAATTCAGAGATGGCAACGGTTTTCAGATACAATCGTTCTGTTGAGAAGTACTTCATGAATTTCTTATAGGCTGGATTCAGGACCATGGTAACCCAAGGTGCTACGCCCATCCAGGGAGCAGAGAGTCACATCTTCCATAATCAATGGAGAGACCTACACGCCTTGCCAGCTGTTCCAAGCTCTTCTTATTCTCTGTTTTGGACTGTTTATTGGGATAAATGACATACTGGTTCTTGTAGCATTGAGGGGTGAAATTGGGCATGATCACATTTGCACCAGCCTGAAGGCCCTCCTTACGGTAATCTCGCTGTAAGCTTCCAAGGGCCGTTGTTGCCGGCATCCATGGATACTTGGTAACTATACGGGTCAAGGCAATGGTATTGAGGGTAAGGTTCAAATCCCCTCTCTTTGCTTTTGCCAACGGTGTTTGCGGGTGGGGAATGAACGGACCGATCCCAATCATGGCAAACTGTTTTTCAGCGAAGAACTGGATATCGCGGGCGATTGTGGAGATCGACTGTCCTGGCAATCCTACCATTATGCCACTGCCTACCTGATAACCCAACGTTTCGAGCTGCTCAAGACACTCCATTCTCGATGAGAGGGCACGATCTGTATGGAGGGAACGATAGAGTTCATCATCGGTGCTTTCAATACGGAGCAGGTATCGGTCGGCACCGGCTTGTTTCCATGCTAGGTAGTCCTCCCAGGGGCGCTCTCCAAGCGAGAGCGTTACGGCAACAGGGAACTCCTGCTTTATCTGGCTGATCAACTGAGCAATTGCCTGGGAAGAACATCCATTCTCTCCCGACTGCAATACTACCGTCCTGAACCCTTGTTTGGCGGCCAATCGTACGCTTTGCATCACTTCATCATCACGCATGGTATAGCGGGAAGCTTCTCTGTTGTATCGGTTGAGACCGCAATAGCGACATGAGTTCTTGCAGACACTGGAGATCTCAACAAGTGCCCGTAAGGCAATGCGTTCCTGGCAATAGGTGTTTCTCACTATACATGCTGTTGCATGCAGGTAGCCCATTTCATCGGGATCACAAAGAGAGAGGAGGATTTTCAGGTCCTCTCTCGCAGGGAAATCCTCTCGAATGCGATCTAGTGCATCACGAATACCTGCTCGTATCATGAAATTGCCTGCCTATAGGCATCTAATGCTTGTGGGAACGGTGAGAGTGTACGCTCAGCCACCCCATGCAAAACGGAGATAGCCATCCCGTAGTTGGTGATGGGTACGTTTACCTGTCTCGCTTGTTCCATCCTCCATAACATCTCACGTCGGTTCAGGGTACATCCTCCACAGTGGATGATGAGCCGGTAGAGGGACAATGCTTCAGGGTAGTCACTTCCCGCACAGTGGATTATCTCAATGGCAGGATCACAGTAGGTTGCGATCCATCGGGGGATTTTTACCCTGCCGATATCATCGACGGAGGGATGGTGTGAGCATGCCTCCGCAATCAAGACTGCATCCTTGGCCTTGAGAGAGGCCAGGATGCCTGCACCCTTTGCAAGCTGCACAATGTCTCCCTTGAAGCGGGAGAAGAGGATGGAGAACGTAGTACATGGAACCTCTGGCGGGGTATTCTGAACCATGAAAGCGACAATTTGGGAGTCACAGATCACCAAATCGGGTGGACATTTGAGATTTGAAAGCATATGCACATAGTTGTCCTCCTTTAGCACTATGAGTGAGGCATTGTTGTCCAGCCCATCACGGATTGCTTGCACCTGGGGGAGTATCAAGCGACCTTTTGGAGCGCCCAGATCGATGGGTACGAGACAGACAATCAGTGGGTGTTCTTTGTCAGAGGGGAGCAGATCACCCAAAAGTGGCGGACTGTGAAGGAATTCATCAGGGCAGAGCGCAATGAGTATGCGCTTGAACCCACTCATAAACCCTTCACGATCTCCTTCCTCTGTAGAACAACAGAGAAGGTGAGGGGAAACCTCCTTGCATTGTGCAAGGAATGAGGAGGAGGGGCTTGATAGGTCGCACTTGTTGACCACCAAAAGCATGGGTATTTCATACCGCTTGCAGTGGGCAACCAGTGCATCCTCAAATTCAGTCCACACATCACCCTCGAGTACGATTAGGGCGATATCGATGGATCCAAGCCTCTTCATAGTCCGCTTTACCCGCTCCTTTCCCAGCTGGGATAGATCATCAATACCGGCAGTATCAAGAAAAACCACAGGTCCGAGGGGGGAAAGTTCCATCCTCTTGGCAACAACATCGGTGGTTGTCCCCGGTATTGCAGAGGTGATGGCGGTATTCTGCCCTGTAATCATGTTCAGTAAACTGGACTTGCCGGTATTGGTTCTCCCACAAATACCAATACGCAACAGGAGAGAGGAAGGTGTATGTTGCATTGCTGTTCCCTTTAAAAGTAGAGGTCTCGTTCCCCGTGCTGTATCTTCTTGTAGTCAGCTAGGAACTTGGTAAAGGATGCCTGGGAGAAATCCTTTGGTACCCTCTCACGGATTTCAGCAATCTCTTGCTGGATGAGCTTCTCTCCAATCTCCTTTGTCTCTTCTGAGGCAAAGTCCTCAAGCCACTCTTGGAACGTCAGTACAGCATTCAACTTACAGAAACATCCTTCTTTGCCACTTTTAAGCAGTCCCATGATCTTGTCCCCGGTACGGCCACAGCGGTATCCGGCAGTACAGAAGCTGGTGATATGCCCGCTCTTGGCCAGCTTTTGGATTACTTGGTCCAGGCTGCTGGTATCATTGAGCATAAACTGCTCCCGTTCAGCTATCTGTTCCTTTCGGTAGGTGTCGGCGTAATCGCCAATACCAATTTTGCTCTCTGCATCACGCTGGGTGCACATGTCAATGACAGACTCCATGATCTGGGGCGTCTCCCGATTGGTGATGATCATACCTGCATAAGGGATGGCAAGACGGAGTACTGCGATGAGATGGGTAAAATCTTCATCACTGACTTGGTGTTTGCTATGGTCAAAATTGGTGCCCACCGCAGGGGTCAAGCGTGGAAAGGAGATGGTATGAGGCCCGATATTGTACAGACGCTCCAGGTCCCTTGCATGGGCTACCATGCCCATGACCTCGAATTTCCAGTCATAGAGTCCAAAGAGTGCCCCGATTGCAACATCGTCAATGCCTGCGTCCATCGCCCGGTGCAATGCATAGAGTCTCCAACGATAGTTTCCTTTCAAGGTATCGGAAGGGTGTACCTTGCTGTAGGTTTCATGGTGATAGGTCTCCTGGAACACCTGGAAGGTGCCGATACCAGCTTTCTGGAGCTTTTTCAAGTCTTGAATGGGTAGTGGTGCAGCATTGACATTCACCCTCCTGATCTCTCCCATTCCGTTTCTCACCGGGACCTTCACCTCATAGATTGTATTCATTGTCTCGGCAATGTAGTCTGCGTCGGTCTCAGGATGCTCCCCAAAGACAATAATGAGCCGCTTATGCCCAATGGTCCCGGCCAGGACGCGGGTCTCTTCCCGTATCTCATCCATCGTCAGGACTTTCCTGATCACTGATTTGTTGTCACTTCTGAATCCGCAATAGGCACAGCGATTGACGCATTTGCTGCCACAATAGAGGGGAGCGAAGGTAACTACCCGATTGTCGTATACCTGTTTCTTGATTTCCTTTGCAGCTTCTGCTATTTCGTTTCTCAAGTCGGGGTCTGTTACCTGGAGCAGTGCAGCTACATCCTCACTGGACATAAGCTCAATGGAGAATGCCTTGGCAATAATCTCCCTGATACGGGAAGGGTCGCTGTGCCTATTCTTCTCAAGTGCTGCATTGATTTGCTCTTCATCAATGAAGTCTTTTCCATCCACGAGGTATCGGTCGATCTCATCCTGGTGTATGAGCTGTTCTTTCCATGCTCGAATGCTTTGGGGGGTATGTGCAGACATAGGTATTTCCTTTTAGAGTTTTGCAAGAGTCGATTTCACCGTAACATTCTCGATACGGCCAAGCTTTCCGGTGAGTGCCCCGATTTGATCGGTGGAAGCATCAACGATGAGGGTGATGATGTTGAGATTTCTTTCTCGGTAGGGGAGGCCCAATCTCCCCAGTATGATGGATCCATACTGGCTGAGTACTTCATTGACTTCTTGGGCGGCTGTGTTGCGTTCTTTTACGATGATCGCAATAACACCAACTGATCGACTTTCCATGGTTTACCTTCCTTGCAACATGTGTAGCGATGCTCAGCGAGCATCAATAAACCTGCAGAAAGGTCGCACACACAATACTAACACCTGCCAAAAGGGACAGGTATCGCGTACATGGTGTTGTCTTTTTGACCTTGGCTTCAGAACACCCAAGTGAACCTGACCGCAGGCAATAGGGAGTGATGAAGCTTCATCTTCTCCCATACAGGCGAAGCGTATCACTTCTTTTACATTAATTCAATAAGTATTTATCTATAGTTCCCTGTCCCTTATTATGATGTGACCCCTGGAATTTGCAAAATCGTGGATTCGGCATTACAGTGGTCATAATTAAAGGCTATGTTCGACAATTTGTATTGAAAAGCCACTATTCACTTGTTACGTGTCATATAATTGGAGCATGAAGAAGCAACAATTCAGCAAAGAAGCCCTTGAAGCCTACAATGCGTTGATGAACCTTCCAGAAGAAGAGCAAAAGCTCGTTTTTCGCGAGGTTTCCCAGTCTGTAACACCAGAGCCTGATAAGAAATCCCAAAAGGAGAAGCCATGTTGCCCACATTGTGGGAGTTCCCATGTGAGCAGGTATGGGAAGACCCCGAAAGGCTATCTCCCATTTGTCGAGGTAGGTGCCTAATACAAAGCCAAGAGATGCAATTTCAACATGAATTGTCAAATAGAGTTTTTTTATACTCCCTCCAAACAAAGGCTTGGGGAGCTTCGCCGCTCCGAGCTTGCTGCCATCCTGGAAGGATGAGAGAATCTGGACAGGGAAGCCTTCTATACCTGGCTTTCTGCATTCTGTCGCTTGAATACCTATGAGATTTCCGTTCCTGTGCTCAATGACCGTAGTACAGCACCAGAGGGAAAGAGTGGACTCATTGTCAGTTTCCTCTTTGACTATGAACTCACACGAAGGATTGAAGAAGGCCGGTGGTATGAGGAGTTCGAGAGCCATATCAAGGAGATGATGATTGCCTCGCTTTCTGAGTCGGTCTATCCAGAGCTGAAAGAACACATCCTATTCTCGTTCACAGCGAGCCCCCTGGGTATTGAGCGGAATATCCACAGCAGTGAAGGCGCCATTGTCGGCTTGGTCATTTGAACAGGATATTCCCATAGATGCTGGGATGCTCAATATGAAGAAGGCTGTACTTACCCCCCATTCCTGATGTCTATCGTGCAGGGCAGTGGACGGTCAGCCCGGCTGGCCTTCCTACCTGCATCATGACCGCAAGGATGGCTGCAGACTTGGTGCATACGGGATTAGCATGATCTGATTGTTCATATCCTCAGCAGGGTAAGCCTGTATGCTTGCTATGATGAATAATTGGAAATTAGTTTCTATCCCAACATGAGACTAAGAAGATTCACTCTACGAAAGTAGTGCTGTATGAGTATGGTACTATAGAACTGTATGTAAGTTTTTAATCTTTATTCTCATCAAGAAATAAGGTTGACAGATTACCATACATGCAAGAAGCTAAAATCATTCCTACAATGAACATTCTACGTAAAGGAGTAATTACCCATGGACGAAAAGGCTACGCTTGACTATATGATTCTCTGTCTTGTTGATGAAATTCAGTCATTTCATTACTCGATAAGTGCTCTTGATCACATCTGGGAGATACCGTTTCCTGACCAGAATGGTTCTTGGCATCTGATCAGAGTTGTTTCCTATCGTAAGCACATTGCTCTCTTTGATATGAGTGGCAAGCAGGGTGGCTACGAGTTCGAAGCCTGTGATGATATCAAGCCTCTGGAGATACTGCGTGAGTATCCGGATACCAAAGTTTGGATCACCTATCTGAAGGCTGCCTGTGCTTGGTTGAAGCTGGTCAAAAAGGATTGGGTTGCAGCCAATAAGCGTATTCAGAGAGAGTATCCTCTGGAATTACGGCAGGGGATTGCTCCTCATGCGGTCATTCGATCGGCCTTTCCTGATGCTTATCGTCTAGATGAAGCAATTGGTTTGGACAAGGCGAAGAAAATAGTGGACCTTGTTGAATCTCTCTATTTCCATAAGCAGGCAGATGCAGAAGTGAAAACATTCACCGCCAACGAGTACTTTGCTTACTGCAAAATTGCATATCTTGCAGCCAAGGGGGACGATGAAGTAATAGATGCCTCCCTATCAGGTAGGGAACTATATCGTCAATTTGCTGATGGCCGTGACGAGGGCCTGCTCAAGATTGATGGAGACTCACCGGAGGAATTTGCCGATTGGATTGACAATAAACACCCCTTGCGGTCCATGGGAGGACACCCATGGGAGATTAAACGAGGAGGAAATACCACACACATTTCTCTCGCTGTGTACCGCCCAATGTACAGGGAAGAGGGGTATGTCATCCAATTGAGTGGAGAATCGCTGGGGAGAATGGAAGAGACGTTGCGTATGTTGCTTGCTATCCATGAGGCAGGTCTTCCTATTACGATTACAAATCCTGAGGCTGTCAGAAAAAGACTCCTTGCCCAGGATAATATTGGAATCATACCTGAATATGTTTGGTTCCATCGTGCAAACCAACGATTCAGGAAGGATGAGGATGTATTTGAGGTAATGCATTACAAGGAACTTGGCCGGTACAAGCGAAGGGTCACTCCCTTTATCACTTGGCAGCCGATTCCTGTGCTACGTCCGATTGGTGGTTGAGGGTTTTTGCAGGTCTCAACTAAGAGCATTAGGCTGTTTTGTCAGGCAAGAGCTAGGCAGGTGAAGTCCATGTTGGGTCTGGATAACCCAAGTGCTTTCTGGTGCAGATCCCAAAACTAGATTGCCTCGGATTACCATCAAAAGTCTTGTAATCATGTCCTATAACTGATGGAATAATCACTGTTGACAGTTTGTTTTGTACATAACATATGCTATAATATGCAATATGAGTAGAAATGTTATGGATTTTGCAAAAGCAATCCTGAATATTCGAACGGCTTTACGAATTTCTCAACAAGATCTTGCGGCAGAACTAGATGTCAGCTATGCAACAGTGAACCGGTGGGAGAATGGAAGAACAATGCCCAACAAGATGACACTAAGTGTTATCAAAAATTATTGTACCCGTCACCATTTGGAATTTGACTATAAGCCGGAAACCAATGCGCAATAGGTGTATTCGACACTGGCAAAGGATATGATTATGGTTTTACCAGATACCTTACTTTCTTTGATTAAACAGGGTGAAAGTCTTACTGTGGAGTTCAAAAAATCCACAACAGAAATAACTTCAGATGTCTATGAGACTGTCTGTTCTTTTTCAAACAGAGAGGGAGGTCATATCTTTCTGGGTGTAAAGGACAGCGGTGATATTATTGGCGTAAATAAAGACTGTGTTGATCAGATGAAAAAGAATTTTGTGACTGTAATCAACAACAGGAACAAGTTAAACCCTCCTCTCTATATCAATCCAATAGATTATGAATTTAAAGGGAAGACAGTTATATATATACAAGTGCCTCGTTCACAAAGTGTTTGTCGTTGTCGTGGAAGAATCTTTGATAGGAATTATGATTCCGACCTAGATATCACTGATAATGAAGGTCTTGTTTATCAGTTATATGCAAGGAAACAAGATACATATTATGTAAATAAGGTGTTTCCAATATTCTCTGTCACAGATCTACGTCATGACTTGATAGACCGAGCACGCAATATGTCCGGTATGCGTACGCCAAAGCATCCTTGGCAATATATGACTGATCTGGAAATGCTTCGGAGTGCTGGACTTATTCTTACGGATACCTCAACAGGGAACGAAGGGATCACCCTTGCTGCAATCCTCTTATTTGGACCAGATGCCTTGATCGTGTCAGCTCTAGCCCATCATAAGACTGATGCCATATTTCGAGTTTTCAACACAGATCGCTATGATGATAGAGATGTAATAATCACAAACCTATTTGAAAGTTATGATCGATTGATTGCCTTTGGGCAAAAGCATTTAAATGATCTATTTGTTACCGAAGGTATGCAAAGCATTAGTGCAAGAGATAAGATACTTCGAGAGATTGTTTCCAACTCTTTAGCTCATAGGAATTATGCTAATGCCTATGTGGCAAAGTTGGTGATTGAGAAAGACCGTATTTATACCGAAAACAGCAATCGTTCACATGGATTCGGGAATTTGGATCCTTCATCATTCGAACCTTTCCCTAAGAATCCTCCAATTTCAAAAGTATTTCGCGAAGTTGGTTTAGCTGATGAGTTGGGTTCTGGGATGCGAAATACATATAAGTATACAAAGTTATATAGTGGAGCAGAACCGATTTTTACTGAAGGAGATGTGTTCAGGATTATCGTGCCTTTACATGAGGCCGCTACCGTTGTGGTTGGTCCTACTAAAGTTCCAAAGTCTCATGATGACACTTTGGATGACACTTTGGATGACACTTTGGATGACACTTTGGAGCTAAAAATACTTTCGCTGATACAAAAGAACCCCCGAATCAATCAACGTGAGCTTTCTGATCAGCTTGCAACCTCTCTGTCTACAATTAAGCGCGTTATGACCGGCATGATACAGGCCAATGTGCTTACACGTAAAGGCGGTAAGCGCTATGGCTACTGGGAAATAGAAGCAAAAGAATAGAGGGTGGTATAAGCACGTAAGTATGTGCTTTCAGGAAGCTACTCTTCTGCTGGAAGCGACTTCAGTATCAAGGCTTCAAACATCCAATCGGTACAACATACACGCCATCTTCTCTACGGTGAGCAAATCCTGTTCCTGTCAGAACCATGAGAAAATCTGGAATCTTCTGATTTGAAGCTGCTATTTTCTTTGCCAGCCTTAGAATATTTGTAGCCCCTTCTTCAACACGATTCTGCCCAAGTTTGATTTCAATCAATCCATATTTTCCGTTTCTGCCATGGAATACTGCATCACATTCAAGGCCCGCCGCATCGCGATAATGGAGAACATCCGCATCAAGTACCTGTGCATACACTTTGAGGTCTCTTACACAAAGGGTCTCAAAAATCAAACCAAAAGTCTGTAAGTCGTTCAATAAATCTTCCGGTCCCATCTTCAGGGCAGCCGTTGTAATTGAAGGATCTGCCAAATATCTGGTATTCGACTGTCTAATTGCTGTAGCGGATCTGAAATTTGGATTCCAAGCCTCTGTTTCATTGGTAATGAAAAGATCCTCAAGAACTTTAAGATAGTCAGCAAGGGTGTTTTTTGAAATATCAAATACATCATTTTCTATTGCTGTATTTGGGGCATCTGAGGTGGAAAATCTTGAATATGACTGCAAGACCTTTCTCATCTTCTGTGCAGATCTCCTATGTCCATCAACATTTCTAATGTCACTTTCACATATTTCATCAATATACAGGTATGCCTGCTTCAAGGATAAATCCTTGCGCATTCTCAATGCTTCCGGCCAACCTCCCCGAGAGCAAAGAAAAGCGATGTCAGCTACAGTATGCTTACTTTCTCCATACACTTTTTTCACTCCCTTCCATAAAGTGTCAATCGACACTTCCCCGGTTGAATCTCCAGACTCCCATAAACTCATCGTATGCATATGGATCCTTCCAATTCGACCAGTCCCGGAGTGTGCACGAAGCGTTTCTGCAGCCTTTGTCTGTGATGTTGAACCTGTAAGAATAAATTGTCCAAAGCCAGTACGCTTATCTACTTGATTTCTTATCGTGTCCCAAAGCAAAGGAACCTTTTGCCATTCATCTATAAGAATTGGGGTGTCTTCAGAAAAGAGTCGGTCAGGATTCTCTCGTACCAAAAACTCCGCCCTTTCTTTCTCAGAATTAACTGACAAATCAATCAGGCTTTTGGCATGCCTTTTAGCGGATGTTGTCTTCCCAGACCACTTGATACCTTCAATGAGAACGGCCCCTCTCATGTGAAGAACATCGTGCATATACAGGTCAATCAACCTAGGCAAGTACTCTTTATTGGCTATTATCATATAGGTATTCTAAACCATTAAATCGTATCAAACAACTAAAACTGACCCAAAAAGTAGAAAAAAATTGGGAGGATTAGTAAATATAAACTGACCCAAAAAGTAGAAAAAAATTGGGAGGATTAGTAAATATAAACTGACCCAAAAAGTAGAAAAAAATTGGGAGGATTAGTATCTTCATTCTATAATCAGCAACAATTCATGCTTGTTTCATACCTCTTTCATACTTTCTTCATGTCTTCGGAGTTTAATCAAAGCAACAGACCATAGAGCGGATGGAACGCTTCCTCTGAGAGGCCTCTTCCTTCCAAGTGTTTGTTTGGGAATGGTTCTGAAAGACAGGATCTTTGTACCGGATCTGGGAAACAGGAACAGACTTTGTCGTTTCTCCCTCATCTTTGGGTATAGGGCTTCCATCCAGAACACATACCTGGGAATGAGGGCACTTGCCCGATTTCATTCAAGGCCGACTTTCTTGGAAGTCTTCTATATATATTGCCTCCTTAGGGAGGTTTATTTGTCTTGGGCGGTAAGCAAACTGCAAACATCAGCTGTCCTGCCCACATGGCATTAGGATCTGGTGAACAGGAGGGTATCTGTAGTATTTCCATCCATGTAAGAGAATTGATAAATCCACCATTCGGATCTTGCGTTGTCGCTCTGTAGGATACTCCCATTTTTCCCGACAAGGTCGTTAGGTAACCCCATACCCCCGTCTCAGCAATCCTTGTCTACCATATATGGATGTACCCAAAGAATGGTTGACGCCATACTTCGAAATCTCTTGTGATACCAACCCTCTACTCTCCGATATGGATACGGAAAGTTTCTATTTGACGCAAACACTAATAGCGTATATCATGATATATGTTAATTAGGAGTGGCAATTTCAATGAAAAGAGATGCATATATCAAACGTACCCTGAGGTTGAATGAAAGACTCGCTACCAAGTCGCAATTCCTTTTAGGCCCTCGTATGACAGGAAAGACCACCTACATTCGCAATGAATTGCAAGACAGGGTGAGCCTTAGCTGGAACTTGCTTGACGGTAGGCTTCGGATGAGAGTACTCTCCGATCCAGGCATACTCAAGGAAGAAATTGAAGCTCGCGACTTGCATGATTGCCTCGTGGTGATCGATGAGATCCAGAAAGCGCCACTGCTGCTGGAGGAAGTGCAATTTCTCATTGAAGAGAGGAATATCCGGTTCCTGCTCATCGGTTCAAGCGCAAGGAAACTTCGTTCAGGCGGGGTCAATCTCTTGGGAGGAAGAGCCGGTCATATCACCATGCATCCTTTGGTATTCCCAGAGATACAAGACACCAACTATACTTTGGAAAGGATTTTCCAGTCAGGCTTATTGCCCTCAGCCTTCTGCTCTGAACATCCTGATGAGGAACTTAACGACTATGTTGCTTTGTACCTCAACGAGGAGATACAGGCAGAGGGAGTAACAAGGAAACTTCCCCAATTCTCACGATTCCTAGAGGTAGCCGCCCTATCAAACACACAGATGCTCAACTTTACCAATATTGCCAGCGATGTTGGTGTCTCCAGACAAGCTGTTACCGGTTGGTATCAGGTCCTTGTTGACACCCTGATCGGGTATGAACTCCCTTCCTTCACCAATGGAAAGAAAAGAAAGACCTATGGGATGCCTAAGTTCTATTTCTTTGACCTTGGAGTAGCCAGAGCGCTGCAGAATGTTCCTGTCCCCACCTCAATCCAGACAGAATATGGTGCATTTTTCGAGCATTATGTGTTCATGGAGCTACGTTCCTACCTCGATTACATCCAGAGCAAAGAAGTCCTTAGCTATTGGAGGACCACAAGCAACTTTGAGGTTGACTTTGTGCTAGGAGAGAATGTAGCAATTGAGACCAAAACCACCAAAAAGGCAGATTCCAAGGATTACCGAGGACTGAAGGCTTTCATGGAGGAAGGGATATGCGATCGATACATTCTGGTATGCTGCGAAGAGCGGCCAAGGAAGTTGGAAAATGGTATTGAAGTCATGCCTTGGAAATATTTCCTACAGCTTCTTTGGGATGGGAAGATCGTGTAGCCAATTCACGAAAAAGTCTGGAGTATGGGAAAGAGGAAGGTTTATCCCGTTTCGTATTGTTTCTGAGCAACAGATCATTTTAGGGGCCTTGCTTATGTTGATAGAGTGCTGAAAGTAAAGAGAATCTTTAAAGTAATCTATATGACAATCCTCTATAGACTGTTCCAGATTGAAGAAGCTTCTTCCTATTCTGATCTCATTATCAGGTTTCGACAGGACTATTTCGACAGCTATGGACATGATTTAAAAAGATATTTCGAACCAAATTCCTTGAGAGCAGAATTTCCAGATTCGGTTGCAGAAGAGGACCCTCATGGGCTTGATTTCAGCGACCTTATGGAGGAGCGTTTCGCTCGCTTTTTGCGAGAGGCTTATGAGAGGGAGATTATATCGATGAGCCGGGCTGGTGAAATGCTCAATCAATCTATCATGGAAATGCGAGCTCTTGTTCGCACATGGAAGGAGTTATGAGCAGAACCGGAAGCAACCGTCTGTATTTAGGAAGTTTTAGCATATACTACCATTGCACATCACCTCTACCCATTCAGAAATGATGAGGTATCCTAATTCTACGTCTTTTCTCTTTTAATAGAGCTTTCCTGCTTTGCATACCATGCCACTTCTGTATACGCTGTATGCCATGGAACTCCCTTACTTCACTGGTATGGCAACTGGAGCCAGCCTCATTATCGCAATTGGTGCGCAAAATGCGTTCGTTCTTACCCAAGGTATCAAGAAGCAACATCGTTTTCTTGTTGCACTTATCTGTTCTCTCATGGATGCAGTGCTTATTACCTTGGGAGTTGCAGGGGTGGGGAGTCTTATCAGCCAATCACCCCATCTGCTTTCCGTTGCTGCCGGCGGGGGCGCTCTCTTTCTTTTTGTGTATGGCCTGAAAAACTTGTTGACCGCACTCAAACCTGTTGAGGGTTTAGCGGAGACTGAACATAGTGAAACAAGTAGAGCCCAGATAGTGCTCACTACCTTGGCAATTACCCTCTTGAACCCCCATGTCTATCTTGATACGGTGGTGCTCCTGGGAAGTATCAGCAGTACCTATGTTGGGCAGAGTAGGTATCTTTTTGCAGGGGGAGCTGTTTCGGCGTCTTTTCTCTGGTTCTTCCTCTTGTCCTATGGGGCTGCAGTTCTTGCTCCTCTTTTCAATCGGACAATTACTTGGAGAATTCTCTACAGTCTGATCTTCCTCATCATGTGGCGTATTGCCTATTCCTTGTTGGAGTTTGCAGGAATTCTGGATGCAATGAAGAGCCTTTTCTAAGATAAATGTAGGTTGATTCTTCACATCACAAAGACACGTGATTGATACTTTACAACAAGTTGTTGTTGGATAGCGAAGTCAAGGACATTCTTCAAAGATTTCCTAAAGAGAATCTATGGGTTGGGAAGTCTATCATCCAGTTACATATGCATAATAAAATAATTACATGATTTTTCTTGAAAATCTTATGGTAAAAACTTTTATTCAAGGACCTGTATTCGATTACCTTGGTACATATAGTTTGCATCTTTCTTTCGTCCGTGGTATTATGATTAACATATCATGTTAACTATACTATTGACTTGGTGAGGTGAATGACTCTATATTTCAAGACGAAGAAGTTGCAGAGACAATGTTCTGAAGAAAAAATGATGAAAAAAACATTTGGGAAAGAGTTATGCATGAAACTGAAGCAACGTCTTATGGAATTGCAAGCAGCTGACACACTCAAGGATATTTCCCATCTCCCTCCTCCTAGATGTCATGAGCTCGTCAATCAAGGCGGAGTATTTTCAGTCGATCTTGTTTATCCATTCCGTCTGCTATTTGTTCCTACACAAGATCCGCTTCCAATAAAGCCTGATGGGAGCATAGATCAGGAATTGGTAACTGAGATAGAAATTCGAGCTATTCTTGATACCCATGATAAGAAAAACCAAAGAAGGAGCATGTAATGAACAATGAGAAAAAAGTAAAGCATACATATCAGTTTACCCCAGACTATGCAGTTGCTCCTGGAGAAACCTTGGCTGAAGTTCTTGAAACCCTTTCAATGACACTGAAGGAGTGTGCAACACGGTGTGGTCTGACAGAGCAGTCCATGATTCGAATCATCAAAGGACTACAACCCATCACCTATGAAACAGCAGATAGGTTGGAAATGGTCACCGGTGTTCCCGCCCGGATGTGGAATACTTTGGAACTTCAATACCAGGAGCAACGAAGGAAGATCAAGCAGAAGAAAAGTTATGAGCAAAGCATAGATTGGTTGCATGGTATTCCTACGAAGGAATTGATTGTCCGAGGTATGATAGACGCATCTGCCTCAAAGGCAGATATGGTAGGGGAGTCGTTACGATTCTATGGGGTAGCCAGTGTTGATGCATGGAAGGATGTCTGGATGGATCCAAAAGTTGCTGCCAGGCGTTCTGATTGTTTTGAGACAAACATAGGAGCAGCTTCTGCTTGGATTAGGATAGGAGAGCTACAGGCACAGGATATTGTATGTGCCCCCTATAATACGGATAGTTTTAAAGCAGTATTGAAAGAGATACGGGAGCTCACTACCAGTGAACCTGTACAGTTTTTGCCTAAGATGAAAGAGTTATGTGCTTCTTGTGGTGTTGCTCTTGTCCTGGTTAAAGAGATGAAAAAGGTCCCTTGGAATGGAGCATCAAAGTGGTTGTCTCCTTCCAAAGCGATGATATTGGTTAGCCTTCGAGGAAAAGCAGAAGATCTTTTTTGGTTCTCCTTCTTTCATGAAGCCTACCACATACTGCATGGCGAGAAGAAACGACTGTATATTGCTGAGGAGAGAAGTACTGATCGGCAAGAACAGGAAGCAGACAGGTTCGCAGCGAATATCTTGATCCCTGAAGTCTACAATAAAACCATCAGCCAAATTGTCTCAAGGGAAGAGGTGCTTGCCATGGCAAAGCAACTGGGGGTCAGTCCCGGGATCGTGGCAGGGCGCTATCATCATCTCACAGGGAATTGGTCATATTTCAAGGACCTGACAAGGTCCTTTGACTGGGATACCATCATGTAGTATCCTTGTCTCGCATGGTATCAATTACACATTGCATTTAGGAGTTTTACTATGGCATTTCCAGAACAAGAGTGGAAGAAAGCAAAGAAACTGTGCAGGCTGAATGAGGAAGATATCCGCATTGCAAAGCAGATGGGGCTTAATCCCAAGAGCCTGGTCAAGAATATCCCGTCCAAAGACCAACAATGGAAACTACCGGTAAAGGACTGGCTTTGGGAAATGTGGGAAGAGAGACAAGAGAAAGCCAGGAAAAAGCAAGCAAAGAAACAGGCTGCTGCAGATACAGAAGATGATTCAAGGAAATAACAAAGAAGGTGAGAGAGCATGGAAACAATAGCTGATTTCGATCGTGCAAGGGATGCACTGATGAAGCTGGATCGAAGCATCTTGGTAGATGCATTGCTGAAGTTGGCTATTGAGTCTTCTTCTGCATCAATGATGGTAGAGGGATTAATATCTTCTCTTGATGAGCGCATCGCTCTCTTTCGAGAAAATATCCATAGGATAACCCACCAGGGTCACAGGAGTACACTATCTGGCGAACAGATTCTAGATATACTTACACGCTCCCTGGAGCTCTTGGACCCAGACCAGATAGATCCGGCTCTAGGACTGGAGCTTATGGAGTTGTTCTACAGCACAGACGAGTGGGCTCTGAACTCCACAAATGAACTCGATTTTGAGTTTGAGCTTCTCTATACGGATGACGGATACTCCAAGTTTACAGAGTTCGCTGAACGCTGTGATGATCCGATTCTTGTACAGCAGGTGGTGAATCGTCTTCTTGCTTCTGATGACTATGGTATGCGAGAGAATCTGAGTGAGGTAGTTTCCTAGGTCTAGGCAAGATTAGTATAGAGATTTGATGTTCTGTGGTGTTTTTATCTTAATATAACCTATCCACTTGCTGAAGGAAAACCTTTTCATTCCAATAATCAAGAGAGGGTTGTTCTAAGAAAGGAACGAATCGTCTCACATCGTTTGCTGCTTCCTGCCAATCGACCTGATTGATCTTCTGAGAGAGGGAATCTCTCAGCCAGTCCTGATCAATATGGATATCCATCCCTTTCCATGGCCCAGATTGGTGCAATGCCCGTCCTAAATAATTATAATTGACCGGAGTTTTGCGTGCCGTGTACCAAAGAAAATCATACCAATCTCTTCCTTTTATATAATTTCTGCAGAGTAAAGCATGGATTTTACCGGCAAAGTGGGATGAGGGATCTTGTATAGCAATCGGAGAAAGATAGGGGAATCCTATATAGGTGATTTCATGCCTACTTCCCGGGGGTGGATTGATATCAATCTCTAGTTTAATACGAATCTTCTTCACTATGGAGGTCTTCCCGACATAGTTCAGTTGGAGGACTTTGCCTACTTGCATCATCTTTGAGAAAAGCAAGTCTTACATTACTATCAGTGCTGTACTTGTCGGTTACTTTCATGTCATAGCAAAAAGAAGCCACATCTGCAATTACTTTTTTGAGATATGATTGCCATGCAAAATTAGGGTTTGGCTCCATGAGAGAAAAATCCATATCCTCACTAAACCTATTGAGCCCATGAAAGATACGAAGACAGGTGCCTCCTTGAAATAATGCTTCTTGAAAAAAGCCAGCTCTTCCCAATGAAGCAAGAACTACTTCCTGGGTGATCTCTCTCAAAGCTTGCATTTCTTCAATCTCCGAAGAGATTGAATAGGTAGCCATTCTCTGTTCAATCATTCGAATGCTCATGAATACAGTTCCTTTTTTAGTCCATCTAGAAATCTATTGACCTTGCGACTGGAATAATTTCCTTCCAATTCTTGAAAATCTTCCACCGATATTCCATGCAAGCTGTCTTCATCAACACGTAAGGATTCAGTGAGTGGAAGCGTTGAGCTCCAGTCTACTTTGTGGAGATAAACATAATCGGCAAGTGCTTTCAATGGAGTTGCTTGAAACCATACGTTTCCCTGTTCATCCTGGAGTCTTTCAACACCAGCAAATAGTGTTCTTTGGGGAACCCTTTCGTAGGTAAAATGTCCGACAGGGGTTAAAAATTCAGTGGTAGAACGAGATGTAACAGCGGTAATAGATCTGACAGCTTCCGGAATCCATCCATAGTTGCTGAGTACCGTTTCAAGACTCACATAGGATTGGGTAATAATCATTTGGGACACAGTAAATGGATTAACATTAGTTTTTCTATATAATGGAGACAGCGTATACAGTCCCCGTTTGATTCTAATAAGATCGCCATCAGCAATTGCACGCTTTACCAATGCATATCGTGCCTCTGGAGATTCTGAGGTTAATGAAGAAATTTCTAATGTGGTAAATACGGGTGTCTGAATATTCTCAAGGATTGCTTTCACCAGCCTGTTCATTCATAGAACTCCATCGATTGAATTTTTGATAGAAACTGTCATATTGTGACAGCTTTACTATAAAATATCACTTACAAGATTACAAGATGTTGATGTTGTACAACTCTGTTAAGCATATATTAATTAAGGAATTAGGATAATCGGTCCATAGAATTGTGTTGTCACAATCCAATTTTACACCTAGAGATTTGATTATCCCACCTCTCTTGACCTTCTCCCTTGAACCCTCAATACTTGATATTGAGAACAATATCAATGTTTGAAGGAAAGCGTGTATGCAAGATATAAATGCCTTATTGGAAACAGCCCTCAAAGAAGCAAAGAACCTGAAGCCAGGGGAGAGCTTCCTGGTGAAGGATCTGTTCAAGGGGTACCTCTGGAACAGAATTCCCCGGGGTGACCGTCTCCTGCTCGGTTCCCTGTTCTTAAGCCACGTCAGTATGCATGACTGCCAGATCACTGTCAGCAATAAAGGTGCATCAGGACAGCAGCGGTATCAGAAGGATTAAATACGAAGTATTCCTCTCTGAAATCTCAGAGTATGTACCTGTTATCTATGGTTGCAGACTTCAAAGGGTGCTGCATGGCTCTTGTTGATCCAGCACAAGAGAAAGAGATAAAGGAACAAGTTACCAGAGAATATGTAGAACAGTTACCTAATCCCAAATCAGGTATCCTGAACGCCCGTTTGCTTCTTGGAATCCTCTTGCCGTCATGCTGTTTCTTACTCATAGGGCTGATTCCCCTCAGCAGCAGCGAAATCCGGAAAGATTATCTGGATGGTATTCAACGAAGGAATGGCACCATATTTCCCGAGGAGATAATTCTTTTCATAATGCTCATCTTTACGAATCTTGGTACCCGCTTCTGGTTTGAAGTCCGCGAGAGAGTAGAGGGTGCTTTCTCCCACTGTGCTTTTTGCAGTAAACCAGATCTCATCGCGACGCAGGCTCTTGTTTGAAAGATGCCACGTATCATGTGTTGTGAAGATTAACTGAGCATGATTTGGATTGGTGCCTTGATCTGAAAATAATCTGATGAGATTACGGACAAGCAATGGATGTAATCTGGAATTTAATTCATCGACAAATAGAACCGTCCCATGTTCCAAAACATTCATGAGAACAGGGTAGAGAGAAAACATTTTAATGGTACCCGCGCTCTCCTGTTGTAGCCCGATTCCGATTAAATCATCACTATCAACTGCTTTGTGCAATGATTCAATATGGATCTGCTTGGGTGTGTCTTCTTCCTCCGAGGGGAGTTCTTCAATGTTAAACCCTTTAATTGACTCATCAAATGAAGCAAAGAATTGCAGTACTTTATCCTGGATTTCTTTCTCCCTGAAGTTGATAGGAAGTCTGTGGCAGAGGAAGAAGTTTTCACCAAGGTCTCCATAGTCAGTGGTTTCGCATTGGTAAAACCATTGTGCGATTGCCTGGCATTTCTTCACCTTTAGTTTATTACCCAAGGAGATTACCAACACCTCTGGTTCCAATGCGGTTATGATATTATTTGAGTCTGTCTTGGTAAGTCCGGAGAAATCATTTTCTTTCTCATTACGGCTTCTGTAGAAGACAATCTTGCTTTTTCTTGCCGTCTTTGCCTTCTCATTCAGCCACTCTTCAACAACCCCTTTTTCATCAACTGAAAAGCCATAGTTGAAAGTTCTACAGGTACTAGGATTGATGCAATACACTTCAAAAGATACAGGTTCCGTATTTGTTTTAGTCCAGGCAAATCGAGGAGGCCGTGGGAAAATAGAGGACTCATCAGATGCTTTCGCTGTATCAGAGGATCCTCCATACTGAAAGGAGCGAACCACTAGATGCCTCATATAGGAAAAGGCTTTGTAGACATTGGACTTTCCACTTGCATTTGCACCAAAGATGGCGCTGACAGGCAGTACTTTTTCATTTGCTAGTTGTACCACATGGTGCGAGAGTTCAGAAATTCCTGTAGCTGAAAGGTCGAGGGAGGCTTGTTCATGGAAAGATTTATAATTAGAGAAATTGAATTGTAATAACATTGTGGTAGCTCCTCTTGTATGTGTACTATGAACCTGTTTTATTCATAAAGTAATATAAAAATGAGAAAATATCTCAAATTTATGTGTATTATGTTTGAAGTGAGGTAAAACAGCTGATGCTTTCCATCTTCCTGAACAGTATTCCTTCTTGATGAAAAAAGCAGGTACGCGCGTGGAACGTACCTGCCATAAAGAAGAGAAAGTTGTTAGGGTTATTGCTTTTGGTATTCCTTCCAGAGCTCATCAGCAACTGGTTTCCACTTGTCAGCGATCGGCTTACACTTTGCATAGAGCTGTTCTACTGATTCTGAGTCGATCGGTTGGGTGCTTTGTGCACCCGATTGGTTTACCATCTCCACCAGCATTTCAGGATTGTCAAACATAGGGCACGGGCGGAACATGTTTGCATTGCACGGCTGATGATCCTGATATGCCTTGAATAATGGATTCTTAAGGGCTTCCAAAAGGGGTTTGTCATGAATGGTTTCACAGGCATAGTGGATGAACGCACACGGCTCCATGTCACCATGGGCATTGATGTGTAGGTATCGTCTTCCGCCTGCGATGCATCCATTTACGTAGTTGCCGTCATTCCAGAAGTCCAGGACGAAGAGTGGATTATGGGCACGTATTTCCCTTACGCGCTTGTGCATATAGGCTCGTTGGGAGGGGGATGCAACCAAGTCAAGAGATGCTCCTTGTCCTACTGGGATATAGGTAAAGTACCAACCAAAGAGCGCTCCTTTTTCTTCCATGAATTCAATGAACTCATCAGACCCCACATACTCTGTATTGTGTGCATGGTAGCAGGTAGAAAATCCAAAGGGCAAGCCCCGTTCACGTAAGAGGTCCATTGCCTGGATACACTTCTCCCATACTCCGCTTCCCCTTCTGGCATCGGTCATCTCTTGTGTTCCCTCGATACTGATGAGGGGGATGAAGTTTTTCACCTTCAACAGCTCTTCCACAAATTCAGCATCGATCAATGTTGCATTGGTAAACGCAGCAAAGATGGCATCGTTGTGCTTGTGGGCAAGCTTTAATAGGTCATGTTTACGAATCAACGGCTCACCACCAGAGAAAAGATATGCATAGGTGCCCAGTTCCTTTCCTTCAGTAATAATGCGATCCAATGTTTGGAAGGAGAGAGTCTCTGTCTTCTTGTACTCGGCGGCCCAGCATCCTGTACAAGAGAGGTTGCAGGCAGAAGTCGGATCCATTAGGATTGCCCAAGGGATATTCATATCCATCTCAGAGCGGTTTTTTCCCAACTTTTCAGCTCCAAACCAAGCAGCATTGAATACAAGGTTCATGAATATTTTCTCAAGCACATCACGGTCTGTCTGGTGGAAGATCCTCATAATAAGGCCGTATCCCCCTGAGGAATGGTCTTGTGTGACGCTTTTGATCATATTCCATTGGTTTTCTTGTAATCTCCCTGTTGCTGTTGCAATGGGATGCGCCCAATTGAGCAGTTTGGGGAAATTTTTCTCTGGGTCTGCATACACAAGCCGCAAACTTGTTCTTAGTACATTTTCGGGAATTGATTTCATGGTATATCCTCAGATGGGAAAAAGCCGAGCTGGTCGGCTTTCCCCCAATTTTATAACGAGGCTATTCGATAGCTTTCAAGGAAGTTGCAGCAAGGATAATCATGACGATAGACACAATACGAAGGTTCCAAGCTGCCCATCCTGCAATGGCAGAAATCCAAGGGACGATGAACAACAGTACGCTCGCCACAATGAGAATCCATTGCACTGGCTTTGACTCAGGCATTGAGAGCGCAATTATAGCACATACAATAATTACAATTGCAACCACGACACTGAAACCAGAGCCTCCTGAATAGGCATAGAAGAGCGGTGAAAGTGCTGCATACAATCCCAGAACTGCAATTACCCAATCTTGGACTCGTTTGAATTTTTCCATGTGTACCTCCCAGTACGTTTGGTCTTTCTTTGTACTTGAAACGTATCATTGGGTATCCTTGAGAGGTACTGTACGAAGGTACAGTCGTGGTACAGTAACTGATTGTTGCTATGCTATAGGTTTTAAACTATACTTACAGGCAATATGAACGGGTATGAAGCGGGAAAAGCAACACTGTCTTCTGTCTCACGAAGTGCTTTGGTAAAAAGACCTCGGATGGATGAGAAGCTTGCACTCTCTCTGCATTACCAGACTACTCTGGTTCATGCGCCCCATGGTTATGGAAAAACAACAGCAGTTGCTCAGTTCCTTGCTTCTCAAAAGTATAGGTATGCATTCATGCAATGCACTCCTGATGATAATCATCCTAAAGCATTTGCCTCCCGCCTGAGCCAAATGCTCACCTCCCTGCTTCCACATGTAGCAGAGACTGATGAACCAGCTGATATTCAGATTAGCCGAATGGTTGAGCTTTTGGGAAAAAGCAGTGCTCCACGGCTTCTTGTATTTGATGATGTTGAGTTTTTGAACCATAGACACATCGCTTTCTGGTTTTCCTTTCTCACTGCATATCTGCCCGAAACGGTTCATCTCCTACTTATCGGAACAGATGTCAGCGTCTTCCCAAAAGCTTCCATGCATTTTAGTGTAGTGTTGCAAATCACCCGAGATGATCTTGCATTCACACAGGAGGAAGTAAGACGTTTAGCTGCATATTTTGCCGATGATATCGATGACGATGTATTGGCGCTCATGCTTGAAAACACGTGGGGCTCCCCGTTGTTACTCAATGCCTGTTTTGCCAAAGGGGCGATTCAGCACCGTGAACAGGTGGGAGGGAGAATTCGGGGGCTTGATTCGTATTTCCTACCCATATGGGATGAGGTTCCCAAGAAAGCGGAAACAGCACTTGCGTATATTGCACTGCTTGGAACGGTTTCCCTCGAGAAGGAGCAAACGAAGCTCAAGGAAGGGATAATGCTCCTGGTGGAGAAATCTCTGTTTGTTGAAATGTCTGGTGATGGTTTAGTTCTCATTCACCCGCTTTTTCGCTCCTTTGTGCTCAATCGTTTAAAAACAGGAAAGAATAGAAGAACAGCGCATGCAGTGGAACAGGCAGTTGCAGATCTCCTTGCAGCAACCTTATATCGGGAAGCGATTTTGATGGCCTTTGGAATTGAAGACTATGATTTGGTTGCCAGCCTTCTCGATGATCACTGTGAAACATTGTTGTCAGATGGATATCTGGATTTCATCACCGGTGTGATCGAGCAACTACCCCAAACATCAATAGAGCGGTATGCATCCTTGTTGTTACTGGAGATTCTCAGCGGAATCCGCAAGGGATGGACTGCAAAGCATGTGCTGGACAGGATTGCACGGATACAGTCGTCCAGACTGAGGAAGAAAATGCAGGATGTTGACCTTTTATCCATCCTTGATGGGATTGATCTCTTGTTCCAACGGGATTTCTATCATGCAGAGAAACTATTGAGCAAGCTTCTTGATGAGCTGACTTACCTGCGTCCACTTATCAGCATATTCATCGCTTCCTTGCCTCTTGGAACGGAGGAAGATCTTGAACAGGTCTATGGCCATCTGCAGGAGTCAATACGAACCATTGGGATCAAGCAACACGATGCACTTTCCCTTGTGCTGCTTGGGCAGATAGGTTCCATCCAACTTGATCTCTTGTTGTTTGAACAAGCAGGGCAATCCTTTGATGAGGCTCTGAGATTGGGATATGATAATGAGAAGACTGGGTATACCACTACTTGTAGCATAGCCTGGATAGGCAAGGGCTTGCTCTGTCTCTATTCAGGGAAGAGAGATGATGCAGAGAGGTATTTGTTGCAGGGGCTTGCCTCTGCTAAGGGATACTCGTTCTATCTCTCTCTTCATGCACAATTGGCACTTATTGAGTTCTATATTGTGACCAATCGTCATGAGGAAGCAGTACAGTTGCTTCGCGATGCAGGCAAGCAAGCCTATGAGTATGATGTCACTTCCATAGATGACCGCTTCATTGAGGCGATGTATGCCATGGCATACAGACGCGTTGGGGATATTCCCGCATTGGAGGTGTGGGTGCATAAACACCACGAGAAGGAAGCACAACAGTACACCCTTTTTGACCTCTTTGTGCTGGAAGAACGACAAGTCCTTGGATACTACCAGATGACTGGACAACATGAGAAAGCTGTGTCTCTCTATGATTCTTTGCAGGCAGAGCTCAAGCTGAAACATCGGTTGTTGCTTTCGATTATCCTTTCCTTGGAGTATGGTGTCTATGAACCTGAACAAATAGATTTCTCAAGGAGTCAGATCAGCAAGAAGCATATCTCTGTCTTGCAGGAATTGTACGGAGTTCAACAAGAAACAGAGGTACATCTCCTGACTGATCGTGAGCAAGAGGTCCTGCATTTGGTTGGAAAGGGATATACGAACAAGGAGATTGCAAATATGATGCATATCACCGAACGAACAGTGAAGTGGCATGCGTCCAGGGTCTATGAAAAGTTGCAGGTAAGTACTCGAACAGAGGCTGTTGCCGAGGCCCAAAATCTAGGTATTTTATAGTAGCTGTGATTGTTAAGGTAGCAAATGTCTTATGAGGTGGAATCTCTTTGACTTTCTTTTCTTTCTGTTTATAATGGAAAGTAAGAAAGAAAGAAAGGAAGTGCAAGCATGACTACCATTGAAAATATAGATATTGAATTCAAAGAACTTGATAGGGGACCCCAGAGAATCCCTCCCTCAGTTGTTAAAACATTGGTTGCCTTTCTTAATACTGAGGGCGGTGATCTCTTTATTGGGATACAAGACAATGGAAATGTCTGCGGTGTTCATGATGCGGATGACACGTCCAATCGGCTATCCAGCTTGATTCATGATGCTATTCTTCCCGATGCATCCCCATTTATATCCCTCAGGATAGTCACGTTGGAAGAGAGAAGGGTTGTCAGGGTGTCCGTAATGGTAGGAACTGAACGCCCTTACTATCTTGCTAGAATTGGACTCAAGCCAGGTGGTGTCTACACTAGAGTCGGTACTGCATGTGTTCCTATGAATGAAAGTGGTATTCGTAGCTTACTTCTGGAGACATCAGGAACTTCGTTTGAAGCATGCAGAAGTCTGGAACAAGAACTAACGTTCATGACCCTGAAAGATGAAATGGATAAGCGACAAATTACCTTTGGTCCAGTCCAGATGGAAACCCTGAAAATGATAGGCTCGGATAAACTTTTTACCAATCTTGCCATGTTGCTTTCCGACCAATGTTCGTATACCTGTAAGGTGGCTGTATTTCAGGGTCGGGATACTGCAGTCTTTCGTGATAGGAAAGAATTTTCTGGATCTGTACTGAAACAGCTTTCAGATGTGTATAGATTTCTTGCAACTTACAATAAAACAAGAGCACGATTCAACGGGCTGTTGCGAGAAGATACTTTAGATTATCCACAAGAAGCTATCCGTGAAGCACTATTGAATAGCATTATTCACCGTGACTATCTTTTTTCAGGAAGTACGATTATAAACGTATTTGATGATCGTATCGAATTTATCTCTCTTGGAGGTTTGGTGAGAGGCCTTTCCATGGAGGCAATAACAATGGGAGTTTCTCAGTCGAGAAATCCAAATTTGGCTTCAGTGTTTTATCGTCTACAGCTAGTGGAAAGTTATGGGACTGGGATTCGAAAGATTATGCATCTCTATAAGAAATATCTAAGAAAACCCGAATTTAAAGCTGCGGAAGGTGCATTCTCCTGTGTCCTCCCAAATAGCAATGAAGAAGGCACGTATACCCAGAAACATGATCATCGTGAGGATAGCGTTGGGGAGTCTCTGAATACGGAGAAGGCATCCATTCTATACCATGCTAAAGCAAGAGGTTCCATTTCCAGGAAAGAAGTGGAAGACCTTGTCGGGCTGAAGACAACAAAAGCATTTAGGCTGCTCAAGGAGCTATGTGCTGAAGGACAACTCACGCAACAGACTTGTGGGAAATTTACTCGATATATTCCCCTTGGGGGGTAAGGATCAACATTATTCTTCAAGCATTCCCTCGTAATAAGATGACCTAATCGTAGTTGCATTCACTGTATTGCTCCGGCATACTAGCAGGAGGGAAGGAGTTACTTATGAGTTCAACACAAGCAGGGTATGAGGTAGTGGCTGAGGGTGTGAAGCGGAAGATTCTCTCCTACAATGAAACAATCATGGCAGTGGAAGTCCACTTCGAGACAGGTGGAGTTGGTTCCGTTCACTCGCATCCCCATACCCAGTTGACCTATGTTCTTGAGGGATCTTTTACTTTTACCATCGATGGGAAGCCTGTAGAGGTTTCTAAGGGAGATACCCTAGTTTTTGAACCAGAAGTAAAGCACGGGACCATCTGCCTGGAGAAGGGAGTGGTCCTGGATGTATTCACTCCATACAGGGAAGATTTTGTAGGGGTGAGATACCATACAAATTTTGAAATATAGCATTAATCTATTGCTTATAGGGTTGTTAAACTCAAGTAGGAGTCATGATGGAGCGTGACGTAAAAGACCAGATGATTAGAAAACTCCAACTGGAGAATAAATCGTTACGCTCAGAAAATGAACGATTACGATCTCTGTTGCAAGCATCGCAGGCTATCTATGACACCGAGGTTGTTGAAAGTACAGTAAAAGAAAGACAGTTAAAAAGGCTTGAACTTTATCGTGCTTACTTCCGAGGGCGTACTGATGTATATGCACAACGATGGTTCAATAAACAGGGAAAGAAACAATATAGTCCAGTAAGCCAACGTAGGTATATGAAGTGGAATGATGCTAAGCATCGATATATTGTATCAGCTCCTACAGGGATTTCTCCCTATGAGCCCCTTACTGATGAGGTGCTTGTGCGTCACTTATTCACAAAAGAAGATAACAATGGAGAAGATAATTCTTTTGGTCTGTATATCATTGTAAACGATGATGAATGTTATTTTGCTGTGATTGATTTTGATGGTGATTCTTGGCAGAAGGATGTGATGCAATCTATTCAGGTTATTGACTTATATGGTTTTCCGTATCTGATTGAGCGTTCACAATCTGGAAAGGGTGCTCATATCTGGTTTTTCTTTTGCAATGCTATTAAAGCAAAGAAGGCCAGACAATTCTGTAGCAGCTTGATTACGCTTTCCATGGAAAAGCAAGCTTTCCTCCCTATGCGAACATATGATCGTATTTTCCCTTCCCAAGATTGTATTACCAAGAATGGTCTTGGTAGCTTGATTGCACTACCTCTTGAAGGGGAATCACGCAAGCAAGGTAATACTATTTTTCTTGATAAGGACTTGAATCCAATTCTAAATCCATGGATCGCCATACAGAAGACCCGAAAAATTGATGAAGAACAGATTACTTCCTTCTTGAATAACATTGGTCCAGCTTTCAACACTGGGCAGGTAGGTTTCAATGGTCCAGGAGAACTGCCGAGTCTAGAATCCCTTCCTCGATTACAAGAAAATGCATTATCTGGAACGGTAACCCTTTTATTGGAGAGTGGCATAAAAATCGATACATTTGGATTACCTTCACCACTTGTGAATACTTTGAAGCGGATTGCGTCCTTCCATAATCCTGAGTTTTATAAAGCAGAGCGGATGCGTCTTAGCACGTGGGATAAGCCTCGTATTATCTGTTGTGCTGAACTGATAGAGAACCGATACATAAATCTCCCACGAGGATGTTTGGATGCTGTACAGCAGGCTCTCCTGCAAGCAGGGTTACGAATAGAAATTGAAGATAGAAGAGAACACGGGACCCCGATTTTATTCAATTTTTCTGCTACACTGCAAAATCCTCAACGAGAGGCATTGCAAGCAATGCTTAGGGAAGAGAGGGGTATACTTTCTGCTCCTCCAGGCTTTGGTAAAACTGTGGTTGCTTCTAATCTTATTGCAAAACACGGGTGTAATGTGTTAGTTATCGTGCATACAAAACCATTACTCAATCAGTGGAAGGATCGTCTTTCACAGTTTCTCTCGGTTAGGCCCGGCTTGTTAGGAGGAGGCAAGAATACCTTGACTGGGGTAGTTGATATTGCACTCGTTAATTCCCTCTCCCAAGAACAGAATATGAAGATATTAAATTCATACGGGATGGTTATTGTTGATGAGTGTCATCATGTAGCGGCAGTTACATATGAAAAAGTGCTCAAGTCTGTCAGAGCTACCTATGTTTACGGGTTAACTGCAACACCAATTAGAAATGATGGCCATCACGATATTATTTTCATGCAATGTGGTCCAATTCTTTATCAAGTAGACCAAGCGAGTTGGGCTAAGCAGAATAAGCTATCTGGTATTATTAGTGCGCGATTCTCTCCATTTAGGTGTGATTTCCAGCATCTGGAAATCCAGGAATTATATGAGCGTCTTGCACAGGATAAAGATCGTAACAGGCTTATTGCCTCAGATATATTAACTCAATTGGGTCAAGGACGGTCCATTCTTGTTCTGTCCAACCGTTTGGAACAGCTCAAGCTATTAGGATCTTTGCTTGAAAACCAAGGGAATTCAGTATTGGTGATGACGGGTAGTCAATCAGCAAAAACCAAGAAGCAAGTACAGTCGTATTTAGAATTAATGACAAGAAAGAAGAAGCAAGCTTTGATTCTTTCAACGGGAAAATACATCGGGGAAGGTTTTGATCTTCCTCAACTTGATACACTCGTACTTGCCTCGCCCATCGCATGGAAGGGAAATGTAATCCAATATGTAGGTAGGTTGTGTCGTTTTTATGAAGGGAAAGTAGAAGTTGTTGTCCTTGATTATATTGATTTTAGAATTCCTGTTCTTGCCAGAATGTTTAACAAGCGAGTGAATGCTTATAAACAGTTGGGATTCTCAATTACACAATGCGGACAGAAACCTAAGACTCAATTGATATATACCGTGGACACGTATTGGGAGATGCTGCTAAAGGATATAGAGACTGCAAATGGAGAGATATTTTTCTCTATCCCTTTCCTATCAGATGAGAAGTTGCAGGCGATGATTCCACTTCTGATAAGAGTAGCTCAAAGAATCAGAATTTGTATGAGAATCATGAAATCGAGTAATGAAAAAACTATTCATCGCCTTAAGCAAATAGGAATCACTGTTCAACTGAGTGAAGTGGAAGTAGTAAATTACCTGCTGATAGATGAACGTATTCTCTGGTATGGAAGCATCCATCTATTTGGCAAGATTTATCAAGGGAATACAATGCTTCGTCTTGAAGACCCTACCTATGCAGCCGATTTCAGAGTGTATGATGAGGCTACCAAGAATCCCTCGTTGTTTTAACGGTAGTGTGCATGGATGATCAAAGATACCTCACAGAAGCGGTGTCATATACAGAAGTGAGAAATGATTACATCTCAATATTTCTACTTGGAATTTCTTTGGATAAGGACTTGGCTGTATTTAAGAAATAGTGACTTCAAGCTGTTACCCCCTCTCCCCATCTCAGTTCTGGCGGGTTGAACAGCTTTTCGTGCTTTAGCCTTTCGATTGTCACGAAGTTGTTGCCCTGATTCCTCTCAGTCCCGTGTTCATCGGTGATTGACAGATTGGAGAAAGGTGCTAGAATGTCAGCAGGTGCTGACGAGACAAGACTGTTACCCGGAAAGGGAGCAGAGGACAATTCTAGTGTCACCACGACCTGGTGCGCTTGGTCTTGAAAGTGTCACCTTCTATGGGTGCATATCATACCACAAGAGCCTAAAAACTGCTTACCGAAAATATGGTAAAGTCCTTACCGTGGGAAGGTAAAAACACCTTACCGTTTCCAATACCTTTTATTCGAGATTGCTGTTATGCTTCCAAGCTGTTGGGATCCAAAAGGAATTCTGTCAATCCCATCGTCACATATCCCTTTTCAGTCCGCTTGGGTTTTTGATATCGATCCACAATTACAAGCTTTTTAAATGAATCGTGTGTCTTGTCGAATGAGTTGGTTTCCTGTCTCCATTTGGTTTCATCAGGTATGGCATAGGCAGACTGAATGTAGTATCGTTTACTTCCTTGATTAGCAACGAAGTCAATTTCGAGTCGCTTTCTTCTGTCCTTACCTTCGTTATCCTTTTCACGGTATTCTACCACTCCAACATCGACACGATATCCACGATATCGTAACTCGTTGAATATGATGTTTTCCATCAGATGAGTTGGTTCAACCTGTCTAAAATTAAGAAGCGCATTTCTCAGCCCGACATCCTCAAAGTAGATCTTGAATGGAGTGGCTATGTATCTCTTACCTTTGATGTCATATTGCTGGGCTTTGTTGATGATGAAAGCATCCTGAAGATAGGAAATATACTTTGCTATGGTTGCAACACTCAATGAAGATTTTCTTGCTGACTTGAACGTGTTGGATAGTTTTGTTGGATTTGTGAGACAAGAAATACCTGAAGCAAGGACCTCCACCAACTCACTGATTTCAGAATCAGGATCAAGGTTGTATCGCGCAATTATATCCTTCAAATATACTCGTTTCATCTGGGCTTCCAGATAAGAAGCTTTCTGCTCTTCTGTTTTCATTAAAACGATAGCCGGAAGACCCCCATATGTCATGTAGTCATCAAAGGCCTCTTCAGGGGAGGAATCTCCTGCGCTAAAGAATTCAGAGAATACAAGGGGAAACACGTGGATCTCATCTCCCCGCCCTTCAAACTCAGTCAATATATCTGATGAAAGGAACTTGGAATTGCTTCCAGTAACGTAGATGTCTATATTAGATTTTCTCAGATATCCATTAAGCACTGCTTCAAAGCTCTCCAGTCGCTGTACTTCGTCAAGCAGAAGATAATACATTCCATCGTCCGTCATGGTTTTTTTTATGTGATCCATGAATTTCATAGGATTGACTTTCCTGATGGAAAAGGCCTCAATATTTTCTCCTATGGATGCCAGGTCGTCTGCAGAATCGAAAGCGAAGCGTATTATGTGTTTTGAGTCTATACCATCTGATATCAGATATCGGTAGAAGAGGGTATTCATGAGATAGGATTTCCCTGCTCTTCTGATTCCTGTAATGACCTTTACAAATCCGTTGTGCCTCCTTGCTATGAGGGCTGAAAGATATTTGGACCTCTGGATTTCCATATATTCTCCATTTAATATAAGTGGCAATATTGCCATATTTATTACATAATACTAGCATTAAATTGTATTAAATACAATATGAAAAATTTTATATTACAAAAAAGTGGCACTATTGCCGTATTTATGAAACGTAAAATAAATTCGATGGACGATTGTACACAGATATAAAATATTGATTCCCCAACGGAGCGAGAGGAAAGGAATCAGTATAAGGGTTCCTCTGCCGAGCGAGTGCAGGGAAAGCAAGGTGAGATACCCCGTCCCTTGGGGCGGAAAAGGAGGCAACGCCTCCTGAATTCAGCTCTTGCCTTGAGGTATTGATACCTTTCATTGACGAAGATGTGACCTACTGAAAACTTTGTACATGTATGCTAATAAACAGCATTGTATAGAGCATGGAAGTACAAAGTGAAACAAAAGAGATCGCTGGGAAAGATGGTAGGTATTTCAATAAAATATTACTAAAGAATATTATTTATATACTTGACATTGAATTTTATATATGCGTTAATAATCTTATAGATTGCTGAAATCACTCTATAAGGAGAATCGTCTATGCAGGAAACTGGTAATGCTCAAGTTCCCAACTATGAAGAAGTAGGTAAAAGGATCAAGGAATTGAGGGTCTCGCATGACCTCAGTCAGAAAGATTTCGCCCATAGGCTGAATATGTCTCAGGGGCATCTCTCCAGGGTGGAGAAAGGTGCAATCATATCCGCTGCTCTCTGCGATCTGATCGCTGAGAAGTTCAATACCACCAAGGAGTATCTTTTCCATGGTGTGAAAGCAAAGCCCCTAGGTGTGACCTCTTCGGCGGTTCCTGTTCCAAAGAGTCATTCTAACGAATTCTCCAGTTTTTCACTGGAGCAGACTGATTCCATCGCTGGCGCAAACAAGCAGATAAAGAAACTCC
>NZ_QUWK01000017.1 GCF_003429665.1 Sphaerochaeta halotolerans
CCGGTGGCCACAGCAGGGTGGACACACCCGTTCCCATCCCGAACACGGAAGTTAAGCACCCTCACGCCGATGGTACTACGGGCAGCCGTGGGAGAGTAGGTAGCCGCCGGGCCCTTTTTTTTGCTTTTCCCCCATCCCCTCCTTTCCCGGAGGGTATTTTTGTCTTGGAAGGTACACCACCACATTTTGTACCTTTCAATTGATATGAAATACGGCTATACTTGCCCGAGGAGGAACCTGTGGCTTTAATCCCATTCTATAAACCAACACTACGCAGAAAAGACATGGATGCAGTGCTACAAACCATGGTCGATGAACGCATAGGGCCCGGTGAACGCAAGAATGAGTTTTTGAAACAGTTTTGTACCTATATAGGAGCCAGTAGTGGAATCGCCTTACGCAGTTATCCTGATGCATTGCGGGCATCGCTGCTTGCTCTAGGGCTTCCCCCAGGAGCAAAAATCGGAGTGAGTGTTCTCTCTCCTTCTCTCTACAGCTCGGTGGCGAAAGATCTGCAACTCGAACTGTTGCTTGGTGATATCGATGCAGAAAGTGGCTGTCTCAGCCAAGGTGAAGCAATCCGTCTCGTCGAAGCAGGAGTTCAAGCTATTTTGATTCATGAGCCTATGTGCCAGATTCCTCTGCATAGTGAATACCGCCAACTGGGTGTTCCGATCATTGAGGATATCAGCCAGAGCCTTGGTAGCTGCTTTGATGAAGAGAAAGCAGGTGGGTATGGAGACCTTGTTGTCTGCGCATTGGAGGAGGATGCTGTCGTCAGTGCTGCTGGTGGGGCTGTCTTGGCCACTATGCATGGTGATTATCAAAAAGCACTCAACTCGCTCTTTCGTGGACTCAGGGAGTATGTTGAACTCCCCGATATGAATGCAGCACTGGGTATGATCCAACTTTCCAACCTTGAAGAGCATCTCTCCAAGAGAAGAGAGTTTTATACGCTTTTTTCCAATGCCCTGCTGAAAACCGAGCACAAGGTGTATGGAATCGGGAACATCGATTTTAAACCGAACGGTTATGGATTCTGTGTTGTCCTGGATTCCAGAGCGGAGGATGCCATCAAGTTTGCAAACAAATATCAAGTCTCAGTACAGAAAACCTTTGCAAGTACCTTGGCAAGGGACTTCAGTGACCGATTTGATCTTTTCCCCAATGCATTGCCACCCCATCTCAGGGGAATATCACTTCCCCTGTACCCATTCTTGAAACAATCAGATACTGAGTTGTTGATAAAGGTCATCAGTCACCTACCATAAGGAGCCAACCATGGAACAGAGACAGGTACGCCATGTATTGATCATTGCAAACTGGAGCAAAAAACCAGCTCAAACCCTCTCTCAAACAATCGTCGACTACCTTGCAGGAAAGGGGATTGAGAGTAGTGTAAGCCGCACGAACAAAGGCAACGAACCCTTGGTTGTGAAAAAAGAGACTGACTTGGTCATCTGTCTTGGAGGCGATGGGACGGTACTCTACTGTGCACGATATCTCCAGGATTTAGGGATTCCCATACTTGCCATCAATGTGGGGACCTTTGGGTATATCACCGAGATATCCGTTGATGAGTGGCAGGAAGCAATTGATTACTTTCTTGCAGGTAAAAACACCATCAGCAGGCGCTTGATGATACGGGTAGGTGTCTTCAGAAAGGGAAAGAAGATATTCACCGCTCATGGACTGAATGAGATGGTGGTCTCTTCAAGTGGCATCAGCAAGGTCGTCAGCCTCTCGCTCCATATTGGATCGACTGAGGCAGGGTTTTTCCGTTCAGATGGCATGATTATTGCGACCCCCACTGGTTCTACAGGCTACAGCCTGGCCGCCGGGGGGCCCATCTTGGACGTGGACCTCACTTCCTTGATAATAACCCCCATTTGCCCGTTCACCCTGTCGAACCGACCACTGGTTGTAAGCGGTGATTCAACCATCACGCTGACAATACCTAAAGGTCAACGAACGGGTTTGATGCTCTCGGTAGACGGACAGCAGAACTTCTGCTTGCAGGAAGAAGACATGGTTATTGTGGAAAAATCCCAGAGTAAAGCATTGTTGGTTGCAAGCGAAAGACGTAACTACATAGAAGTATTACGTGATAAACTGAATTGGTCTGGGGGAGGATTGCATGCTTGAGCGGCTTGAAATACACAACTATGCACTGATCGAAGACAGTGTTATTGAATTTTCTGATGGTTTTACTGTCATAACCGGTGAGACCGGTGCAGGAAAGTCAATTATCCTGGGTGCTCTTTCCTTACTCCTGGGAGAAAAAACCGAAGTGCAATCCATCAGGAGTGGCCAGGAAAGTGCCACGGTGAGAGCTTCGTTTGCCATTACCCCTCCGTACCCGCCCAATCTAGCTGCGTATCTTGAACGCGAGGGAATTTCGATTGAAGAAGAGAGCCTGATCGTGAGCAGGACCATCAAGAATAATGGACGGTCCTCGGTATCATTGCAAGGCCGACTATCCAGCCGTACAGAGTTGGCAGCAATCAGCAAGGAACTGCTTGATATCAGTGCACAGAGAGACCATCAGAGTTTGCTCAGCGCAGCAAACCAGCTTGCAGTGCTTGATGCATACGGGACCTGTATGGAAGAGAAGCGTGCCTACCGTTCTGCCTACGAGTCATATCAGGCACTGAAAAACGAATTGGAGCAAAGGAAGCAACAGCTGGAACAAGCGAAGAAGGAAGAGGATTTTCTTCGATTTGCCGTTGATGAGATTGCAAAGATTGACCCGAAAGTAGGGGAGGATGATCAGATTACAGAGCAGGTAAGAGTCATCGCAAGCTATGAGCAGATCCATGAATCCTTGAGTTCAGCCATAGAAGCCCTGCATGGTGGAGAAGTTGGGACCAGTGCCCTTACCTCCCTCTCCCTTGCAGGCTCCCAGATTGCCAGTGCAGCAAAAGCCGATCCTTCCCTGGAAACATATGTCTCCCGACTTGAGAGCGCAGCAATCGAGATTGAGGACATCTATGAGAGCATTCGTGACTACCGCTCTTCCATGAGTTACAGTGAGGAAGAACTCGACAGATTGCAAGGAAGACTTGCCTCCCTGCAACGGCTGAAAAAGAAATACGGACATACCCTGGAAGCAGTTTGCTCCTTCTATCAGGAGAGCCAGAACCGTCTCAATCTCTCAGAAGAACAGGAAATCTGGTTGAGCAAGCTGGAAAAACAGATAGCCACCGCTTCCGAGCTGATGACAAGCAAAGCACGGGTACTCTCGGAAAAACGTCGAAGTGCAGCAGAAAATCTTGCCTCCCAGGTTGAACAGAAACTCAGGACATTGGGAATGAAAGAAGCGGTTTTCTCTATTATCTTTTCCCAGGTACAACCTGGTCCACAGGGAATTGATGAGGTAAGCTATGAAATCTGTGCAAACCCTGGACTTGAGATGCGATCCATCAAGGACGTAGCCAGTGGTGGAGAACTCTCACGTATCATGCTTGCGGTGAAAACCAGCCTTGCAGAGAGTGATGCGGTCCCTACCTTGATCTTTGACGAGGTAGACGCCGGTATTGGAGGCAGTGTAGCGCTCGCTGTCGCCGACCAACTGGCCAACCTGAGTCGCTCACATCAGGTGATTGTCATTACCCACCTCGCTTCTATTGCAAGCAAGGCAGATACCCATTTAGTGGTGCACAAGGAGATACGAAACCAGATGAGTTACTCCATGATCAAAAGCGTAAAAGAGGAAGAGCGGCAGAAAGAAATCGCAAGGATGCTCAGTGGAGATGACTCAAGCAGTGAAAGCCTTGGGCATGCAAAGAAGCTACTGCAAACAGGGAGGAGCTGATGGACTATTACAAAGCTGATAACGGATTTGCCTATGGCGAAGAACATGAGATACCCATGGCAAGAATTACAATGCGCTCTCTCGGGGATAACCGTATTGCAATCGATCACACGTATGTTTCTCCCAGCCTTAGAGGGCAGGGCATAGCGAGGAAGTTGGTAATGCTTGTCGTAGAGTATGCAAAGAAAGAGGGGAAACTGATTGTTCCCCTCTGTTCCTATGCCCAGATGGTCCTTGAGGAGGACCCGGAGCTAGCAAAGCTCATTAGCAATTAACTGATATACACATCAAAGTTCAATTCCTTGGCCAATGCATTGATCGAGAGGATGTCTCCTTTCTTTGGCTGTTTCTGCATGCTCACATATGGATACACTGCATTCTGGAGAGCTGTCAGGTCGGGTTGAAATCCTCGCTCCCTGACAATCTGCAAGAATTCCAGGATGAAACGTATGTTTCGTTCATAGAGTCCATCCTCTTGAATTTTCTCACCAAGGTTGGTCATCTCAGTGTGGAAGATGGAAGCAACCAGGTCGATATCCGGTTGCTTGCCATACTTCTTGAGGAAGTCAAGCATCAAGGCAAAATCTTGCTTATATTCATCCCATTTATCCAGGCTCCCATATATGAACAGGCTCTTGATTGAACTCAAGGAGCAGCCAATCAACTCCTCGTAGAGGGATCCCATCGGAAGGTACGGTACATTCTTTGCTAGTGTAGCATAATGGAAAACGTCTTTTGACAATCTCCTGAGTGCTTCATAGTCAAGGGTGCACACGCTCCTGTCGATCTGGTCAAACAGTTGGTCGCGCATACGCAATGGAATCTGGTTGTGACCGATCTTGGTGGTTTTTACGGTATCTGTCCCTCTTTCATGTATTTCCATGATATATTCAAGCGTGGCTTGCTTTGGATTCGGGTCACGTGCGGTACAGATGAATTGTGCAAGCGTTTCTGTATTGGTGACCAAGAGCTTATCAGCATGCTCATTCTCCTCTGTGTATGATTCCAACTGGAACCATCCATAGGTGTCCGCATAATCCTGTTTACGTGCGATTCTGCGGTTGAGTGCAAAGAAAAGTGCTGCCTCCACCTCACCGGGAAGATTCTTCAGGATCTCCTTTGCAAGTGTCTTGCCGCTGCCATCCTGCTTCCTGTTGGCCTTCGCCTTATCCAAGTCTTCCAAAAGTTGCCCAAGTAAGTCTTTCTTGCTGAAAGGATTGTACAAGTCTACCGCCATAAGAGCGTAGGCAATATTCTGTTTTGGCTCCAGTCCTGCAAGGTCATTGAAGAACCAGCCGCAACTGGTGTAGGAGAAATGTTTGTATTTCTGTCCTTCCAACAGCATTGCCAAGGTATGTTTTGTCTCTGCATCGTTTGTGTAGGAGGAGAGAAAACTGTCCATATCCTTGAGATGACTGACAACAACCGAGGATTGGTAGAGCAGCTCTTTTGGGTCAATAGCATTACCCAAAGCTTTGGTGACTTCATTCGTGAAGATTGCATCAATCTCTTTTGAGAGATTGTCGAAAGCAAGGCGAAGTGGGGTCCTCCATTTCTGGTTCCAACCCTCTTCACCACCCGTATGGCAACCGCAGTCTTTGTACCAACGGGATACTCCATGGATGCATGACCAGCTGGTTCCCTTTGCTTCTTCCCCGTCATGCAGGTATGCCAGCTCTGTAGCTGGATGGTCCTTAAGATAGGTTGCATAGTTGGTGAACGTGAAGTCGTCTCGTTCCTCAACCTTCTTTATCAGCGCGGAGAGGGCCATGTCCCCATAGGGTTCGTGATGACCATAGATTTCTCCATCGGTTGCAGTATGGAGCAGGGAGGGTTTGTCTTCTTGCTTGATGGCAACAAGACGTTGGTAAAGCGAGTCTGCATCCCTCAGATAGTGGCCAAAACTGATGCCTTCGGCCAACTGGGGATTGTAGAAGAAGGCACTGATGGTCTTCCCTTTGCTTCCCTGCAGCAGGAATGGCCTGTCGTAGGGGGCCCCTCTACCTTCCAGATCGATTCTTCCTTTCTCCTTGTCCTCGATAGCTCTGCACTGCCAAGGGGAGAGGATGACATAGGAAACTCCCTCTTCAGCAAGGATGTCGATGACCATTGGGCTGATTGCCGTCTCCGGCAGCCAGATTCCATCGGCTTTCCTGGAAAATCGTTGTGCAAAGTCTTCCAGTCCCCAACGGATCTGGACTCTTGCATCCTCTTCTGTACAAAGGGGCAGGATAGTGTGGTTGTACGCCTGGGCTATGGCGTTGCCAAAACCCAGACGCTCTTTGCTTTGTTTGTCAGCTTCCAGGATGAGCCTATAGGTGTTCCGATGATACTTCTCCATCCAGCTGAGCAGGGTAGGCCCAAAATTGAAACTCAGGTAAGCATAGTTGTTGGTCAGGCTTAGGATTCTCCTGACTCCGGAGAGGTATCTTGAGAGGCTGTTAGCCTTGTAGCAATCTGCATGTATACGTTCATTCCAGTCAGGGAACGGGCTCGCAGTAAGCTGCTTTCCGATAAGTCCCGTCTGGGGGTTTTCTCTTGGTGGCTGATAGAAATGTCCGTGCAGAATCAGGGATGTCTTGTCTCGTTTGTTTGTTTTCATATAGCTGGGGCAGTATACCATACTAACAAGAGGCCGGACTACCATTTGGCACATCATCTTGCACATTGTTGCATTCTGGTGAATGATAGGGTCAGGGGGAAACCATGAGTATTCATATTGTTGCAGATAAAAACAGCATAGCAGATACCGTATTATTGCCTGGTGATCCACTACGGGCAAAGCATATCGCACAGACCTACCTAACTGATGTGGTCCAGTATAATGAGATTCGGGGTATGTATGGATTTACCGGCAGGTATCATGGGCAACGTGTTTCTGTACAGGGAACAGGGATGGGCATGCCTTCTTTTTCCATCTATGCCCAGGAGTTGATTGATAGCTATGGAGCCAAACGCCTGGTGCGTGTTGGAACTTGCGGCACCATGAGTGAGTCACTCAAGCTCAAGGACGTGCTCATTGTCCAGGGAGCAGACTCTGATAGTGGAATGAATGTGAGCCGGTTTGGGACCTATCAATTTGCACCAACAGCAACCTTTTCCTTGCTCATGCGTGCGTATGAAAATGTCAAGAAGATGGGAATCGGTTATGCAGTGGGAAATGTATTTACCAGCGACCAATTCTATGACATGAAAGGTGATGAGAAAAAAGCAATTGCGCAGTCGGTGGGAACGATGGCTGTCGACATGGAGACCTGTGAACTCTATACCCTTGCCCATCTCAAGGGAATTGAAGCCTTGACATTGCTTACCGTCAGTGACTCCCTGCTCAGCGGCAACCAGATTGCACCAAAGGACCGACAGACAACCTTTGACTCGATGGTAGACCTGGCGTTGCAGACCCTCTTCGACTGAGGGTAAAAGAGCCATTGGTTGACTAAGCGCTTTGATTCTTTTACGATTGCCCTAAAGAACGTCCGTAAGGATACTTTTTGGGAGTAAGCATGATTCTCATCAATATTGATTCCTTGTCTACTACCGAGTTGCAATATATCGCCCAGCAGGAACGCTTGGAGGATTGGCAAACACTCGATCGGGAGGAGCTCATCGACGCCTTGGAAGAAGCCTTCGGCGAACAAGACGATGAAGTCTATTCGGCACAGAAGGGAAAAATCCATAGAAATAGATTTTGCAACTCCCTTACTGACTACCGTGGGGATAAGCAGAATTTGAGCGATCTTCCTGGAGTCGAGCCGTTGCCTGAAACCTATTTGGATACTTCCATCCATCTCCTGCTTCGAGATCCACAATGGGCCTATGCCTATTGGTCCATCTCCCCGGATTCCCGGCAGATGGTCTTCGGTGAGGACGGACAGGCTCCAAGCAGCCTGTTCCTTCGTGTACAAGAAACCAGGATTGAGAGCGGGGAAGTTCTTTCCTTTGATATTTCGGTCGACCGTGAAGATACCCAGTGGAATATCAACCTGCCCAATATGGGTTCATCCTACTTGGTGGACCTTTGTTGGCGCGACCGTAAGGGCAATGAGATGTCTTTGGCCCAGAGCAAGCGTGTGGAAACCTATCCTGCCTATTGGCAGAAACATAGTGGAGAATTGGCGGATAATTACGCCTCCTTCCTGTCAAATTTCGCTTCCTTGGTTACCAAGGAAGGGGAGATTGTTGATAATCCGGTGATCAGGGATCTCGCACAGCAATTGTGCAAGGGGGTACTATAATGTCCAATCCATCAGTTGCATTCATCCTGAATGCCCATCTCCCCTTTGTGAGGCATCCTGAATACCCACGATTCCTTGAGGAAGATTGGCTCTTCGAATCCATCAGTGAAAGTTATCTTCCAATGCTGAGAATGTTCAACCGTCTTGTGCATGACAAGATACAATTCAAGATGACGATAAGCCTGTCTCCCACCCTCTGTTGCATGCTCACCGATCCTGTGCTGAAGGAACGATTCCTTGAGTATCTTGAGCGTCATATCGAGCTGGGGGAGAAAGAGGTGCTGCGATGCACAAAGGAACAGCCAGAGTTCCTCGAGATGGCACGGTTCTATCTCGACCAGGCACGTGAGAATCTTAATGATTTCCAGGACCGTTACCGAGGCAATATCCTGGAGGGTTTCAAGGCGCTGGAGAACAGCGGCCATTTGGAACTGGCTACGACCGCTGCAACCCATGCATATCTTCCGCTCTATAAAGACTATCCCACTGCGATCAACGCACAGATAGAACTGGGAGTGCAGTCCTTCCTAACCACCTTCGGTCATCTTCCCAAGGGGTTCTGGTTGCCGGAGTGTGGGTATTACCCCGGACTTGAGGAATCATTGAAGTACCATGGTATCTCTTGGTTCCAGACAGCAAGCCAGAGCATGTTGCTCTCTCCCGACAAGGTCGAGTATGGCACCTATCGTCCAGTGCAGTGTCCGAATGGGGTTGCCGCCTTCCCGAGGGATTTCCAGACCACCAGTTTGGTCTGGTCCAACGCTTCAGGCTATCCTACTGACCGCAACTATCGTGAGTTCTACCGCGATATCGGTTATGACCTTCCAATGGAGTACATCAAGCCCTATATCCATGAACCCTCACTGAGGGTCTTCACCGGTTACAAATATTGGGCAATCACCGGACAGACAAACCAGAAAGTCCCCTATCGTCGTGATCTTGCTCAAAAGCGTGTGGCAGATCATGCAAAGAATTTCCTGTACAACGTTCACAAGAAGACCAAGACGCTGGAAGGAGCCCTGGACAAGAATCCGGTGTTTACCTTGGGGTATGACGCTGAATTGTTCGGCCATTGGTGGTTTGAAGGTATTGACTGGCTTGAGCAGGTGTTCCGTCAGAACGCAGAACATGAACAGCAAGCATCCTTCGTCTCTCCATCTACCTTCCTGGCAAAAGAGAGAGACACACTGCAGACCGTGCGACCAGCATTCTCCTCATGGGGCCAGGGTGGCTACAGTGCGGTTTGGCTTGATGGATCAAACGCTTGGACCTACCGGCATATTCATAAGGCCATCGAGAGGATGGAAGAACTTGCCGTTCGGTTCAATGACCAGATCAGCCTGAAGCAGAGGTTCCTTAATCAGGCTGCTCGGGAAGTTCTGCTCTCCATGGCAAGTGATTGGCCGTTCATCCTGTTCAATAAGAGCAGTACTGAATATGCCCAGAAGCGCATTGGTGATCATCTGAAAAACTTCAATGTTGTCTATGGGAACATGTGCAAGAATGCTGTGAACACCGAGTGGTTGGTAAAGGCAGAAAAGCGAGATATTTTATTCAGCGACATCGATTACAACATCTTCAACCCTGAACGGTAAGTAACGATTTGCTTTGAACGATCCCCTTCCTTTTTGGAGGGGATTTTTTCTGTATTCAGAAAAAAACCGTGAATTATTATGAAAAGGTACACGCTTGTTAAGCAGTGAGCAACAATTTTATCTCTATACCGGTGGAAAGGCAAGAAAGTTTGGTTGTACTGTGGTGGTAAGAAGTGTACATTTATGGATGTAAGTGGGAGAAAATCCCAAATCATGAATACGGTGAGGAGCCTGGTCATGTTGACTGGTGAGTTTTACAACACCATAGACGACAAGGGTCGTATACTCATCCCTTCCCGATTGCGTAGTGCAATGGAAGGGGATGCCCTCTATGTGACCAGAGGTCTGGAGAATTGTCTCTGGTTGATGCTTCCCTCCGATTTTGAAAAACTTAAGAACACCATCATGAATGGCCCCGGTGCAATGTTTGACCGGAAACTCAGGATTCTGCAACGTGGCATGATTGCTCCCGCGCAGTTGTGCGACTTTGACAAGGTGGGAAGGATCAACATTCCCCAAAGCCTAAGGGAGAGTGTCTCCCTTGCTGCGAAAGAGGAGTCAGTACTCCTTGGAACCGGTAATTACCTGGAGCTTTGGAATCGGAGCGCCTATGAACAGTACCTGCATGCAAGCATGGATGAATTCCTTGACGCAGCACAGTCGCTTAGTGAAATGATCAGGGAGGACTTCTGATGGAGTATGTTCACTACCCAGTGATGACCCAAGAAATCCTTGAATACTTGGTCCCTCCTCAGGACCGTCCTGCAAAGATGGTTGACTGTACCTGCGGCGAGGGTGGCCATACGTTCCTGTTCCTTTCCAAATATCCAAATCTGGAAGTTGTAGGGCTGGATCGTGACCGTGAAATCCAGCAGAAGGCAATCAAGAGGATGGAACCTTTTGCAGACCGTTTTACCGCCAAGAATATCTGGTTCGATGATTTTTTTTCCGACTATCAGGAACAGGACCTGGATCTGGTACTCTTCGACCTGGGAATTTCCAGTTTTCACTTTGAGGAGTCCGAACGAGGGTTCTCTTTCCGCAAGGATGAAGAACTGGATATGCGCTTGGACAAGGATGCCCCGATCAGTGCGCAGGATGTGGTAAACGGGTATCAAGAGAAACGGCTTGCGGACGTCATCTATCAGTTTGGTGAGGAGCGTTACTCCCGGCGTATCGCGCGGGCGATCGTTGAGGAGCGAAAGTTGCACAGGATTACTGGCAGCGAAGAATTGGCCTCCATCATCTATAAGTCGGTTCCCCCCAATTATCGCTATGGCAGGATCCATCCTGCTACCCGAAGCTTCCAGGCCATTCGAATCGAGGTGAATCGGGAGCTGGACAGAATTGAACCCGCACTCAAAGGCGCAGTCAATGCCTTGAAAAGCGGGGGAAGACTGGCGGTCATCAGTTTCCATTCTTTGGAGGATCGCCCGGTGAAGTGGCTCTTCAAGGGAATGGCTGAGGGAAGTGAGGCAGTCATAAGGATCCTTACAAAAAAACCCCTGGTACCCAGCGAAAATGAAGTAAGGGAGAACCCAGCAAGCAGGAGTGCAAAACTGAGAATCATCGAGAAGCTCTAAAGGAGGCGATGTTATGGTACAGGATTGGTACACGGTGGAGATAGACAGACAACCGTCTGCAAAGCACCATCACTCTGAGCGCCTCCAACACGCCATGATCCTGGGTATGTTGTTTCTCCTTATGGCAGCCATATTCCTCCCGCTCTGGCAGCGTGGGATCAATCGCTCACTTGAAATGGAATATCAGAGACTGTTGGAGAATCGTCAGGCGTTGGAAGAGGAACAGCAGGTCCTGATGGCAAGTATTTCCTCCCTCAGCATGCCTGAAGCCTTGACATCTGGAGCTTGGGAGAAAGCCCTCGTATTCCAGCCCATCAAAGCGGAGGCTGTACTGGGAATCTCAAGGAGCAACCAATGAACAGCTACCAGCATATTGACCAGTTTGCCTTTACCGCCTCATCCATTGCCTCTCTTTGTCAGGCAACTTGCATCAGAAGTACTTCCTCGCTCATTGTTGACGTACAGATAGACAGCAGACTCTGTTCCAGTGGTAGCCTCTTCTTTGCTTTGAAAGGAGAGCATACCGATGGTTTTACATACATCAAGGCTGTATCTGAAAAAGGAGCAGCCGCAGTCGTAGTACCTTCTGAACATGCACAGGATGCAATGCACTTGTGCGATTGCGCCATTCTTGTGAGTGATGATGTACTTGCAAGTCTCCATGCCCTTTCCCGTTCATACCTCTCCTTATTCCCCCAGTTGACCACTGTAGGAGTCACGGGTAGCTGTGGAAAGAGTACTACCAAGGAAGCTATAGCCTGTATAGCTGGACAACTGGGGCCTACCGCCAAGACCCCTGGAAACCTCAACAGTGAATATGGTCTTCCCCTGAGTACCTTCTCCTTGGAAAAACAGAGCCGCTATGGAATCTTTGAGATGGGTATCGACCATGTCGGAGAAATGGACAGAATGGTTTCCATACTCAAGCCTACTCTTGGATTGTTGACAAATATCGGCATCTCCCATCTTGAAAAGCTTGGAAGCCAGGAAATCATCGCCCAAGAGAAGGCTAAAATATTCCATCCCGACCTTGAGGCCGGTTTTGTAAGCCGTTCATGCAAGCATCTTCCACGCATAGAGAAACAAGCCTCAAGAACACTATACCGGTATGATGCGGATGCAGTGCAAGCTGTCGACATGGGGCTGGAAGGCTGGTTGGTTACCTATGGAGGGGAGACCTTCCAGATCAGGGCAGTAGGAAAGCATCTGCTCGAAGATGTTGTTGGTGCTATTACAGTGGGAGCCTATCTTGGGGCAAGTCCGAGGGAGATAGCCCGCTCGTTGGAAGGATTCACTCCGATGCCGGGAAGAAGCTCAGTGCACAGAAGCGACATCACCATCATTGATGATTCCTACAATGCCAGCCTGGATTCCACCAGGAGTATCATCTCCTATGTCTCCAATCTCAGGTGGGGAGGGGAAAAGAAAGTAGTGCTTGGACCGATGAAGGAACTGGGAACTCAATCACAGGCAGCCCACCGCGCCGTTGCGAATCTGCTTGCCAGATCAACGTTTGCTAGAGCCTATCTCTTCGGCAGTGAGATGGAAGAGGCCGCCAGCCAACTACGGCGTCTTGGCTATGCTGACAAGGTTTTGTTTACTGAGAACTTTGAGGAGCTGGAACACAGTGTAGAAAAACAGAGCAATCGGGGTGACCTGTTCCTGCTCAAGGCCTCTCGTTCTGTTGGTATGGAACGCATGATTCCTTCCCTCACCGAATATGCTGCAAGGAGGCCCCTACGGTATGCCTGATAGGTTGCTGCTCCTATTTATGCTTTCCTTTGTTGCAACCTTCGTAATCTCGAAGGTTCTGCTGTTTTTTGTAAAAAAGAGCGACATTGCCGTCAAGCCGGAGCTCATGGCCTTCCAGAGGCAAAAAGCAGGGACTCCAGTACTTGGCGGACTGGCATTCACCTTGGGAACCTTGTTGATTTCCCTGTTTGATCCAGCATTAGCCGATCCCCAGGTACTTTTCCCCTTGTTTGCCTTGGTTGTTTTTGCGGGAATCGGTTTTCTTGATGACCAAATGAAAAGCAAGCATTCCAATGGGGATGGATTGCCTTCCATGGTGAAACTGCTACTGCAGATGCAGGGTGCAGTGTTGCTGTTGGTCTTGGCCAACTGGCAGAACTTGCTTGACACCCGTATTGATTTGATGGTTTTCCAGCTTGATCTGGGAATTGGGTACTACGTGTTTGCCTTGTTGTACATTCTCTATTTCGTAAATGCAGTGAACATTACCGATGGGCTCGATGCATTGGCTGCAGGAAGCACGTTCCCTATGCTCCTATTGCTCATCATGTTCTCCCAAAGGCAGGGCGTTCCAGCTTCCAGCGCATTGCTGGGTTCCTTGTTTGCCTTTCTTTTCTTCAATCTTCCTCCTGCACGATACTTCATGGGGGATTGTGGAAGTCATGCGCTTGGTGCTTATATTGCAATGTCGGCACTCCTGATGGGCTGTGAGCTGGCAATCTTCCTTGCCAGTGGCTTGTTCCTCCTTGAACTGGCATCCAGCCTGATTCAGATTATTTCCATCAGGCGGTTTGGACGCAAGGTATTTACCATTGCACCATTACACCATGCCTACGAACTCAAGGGAGTGAAAGAGGGCCGTATCGTGCTTGGTTTCACCTTTGTCTCCTGGTTGTTTGCAGCAGTTTCATTGCTGATAAGCAGGTGATGGTCATGGATATACGAAGGGACTTTGACGACTGGCAACAAACAGAAGCACCACTTGAGGAAGGGGGAGGGACCCTGAGTGCCTTCACCTTTCTCTGTATCGTCATCCTCACCACCTCCCTTGGCCTGATCATGTTGTACAGCGCTTCATACAATGAAGCACTCATCCATGGACTTCCTCATCACTACTTCTTTACACGACAACTGATGTTCGTAGTCTTGGCCCTGTTTGGATGGTTGGTCATTCGCTACATTCCGCTTCGCTGGGTGGAAAAGATTTCCTATCTTGTGTTGACACTATCCATCTTGCTGTTGTTGCTGACACTCTTCAGTCCCTTTGGCCAGGAGCGGCTGGGTTCCAAGCGCTGGTTACAGATTGGGCCGCTTCCCTCTTTTCAACCTTCAGAATTTGCAAAAGTGGGCATCATCCTTTTCTTCGCCGCATACCATAAGGAGGATCGTAGCACGCAATCCATCATCAAGCAGCATGGGTTGCCCATTGCATTCAGCTTGCTCATTACCTTGCTGATTTTCCTTCAGAGAGACTACTCATCGGCGGTTTTGTTCCTGGGAATCAGTTTTGCGATGTTGCTTGCAAGTGGCTTCAGAATCGTGCACATGGTCATTCTTCTTGCATTTCTGATTCCACCAGCAATCGTTGCGATGTTCAGTCAGTCCTACCGCATTAAGCGTATTGTTTCATTCCTGTTTCCCGCCCTTGATCCTAGTGGGATGAATTATCAGGTGAGCACCGGTTTGAAGGCCATCTCCTCAGGAGGCCTCTTCGGCGTTGGTCTTGGGAATGGCACATTCAAGCTTGGGCTCCTACCGGAAGTGCAGAGTGATTTCATCTTTGCCTCGGTCTGTGAGGAGTTGGGGTTTGTCGGTGGAGCATTCATACTTGCCCTGTTCCTCATGTTTGCAATACTGGGCTATCATGCAAGTCGCCGAATGCAGGATAGGGACCGTTTTCTCAGCCTGACTGCCTTCGGGTTGACCAGTATGGTGCTTTTCCAGGCCATTCTTAACCTTGGGGTAGTAACTGCATTGTTGCCACCCACCGGTATCCCGCTACCGTTCTTCAGCCAAGGCGGAACCAATCTCCTGGTTGTCTTGCTCAGCTGTGCAATGCTGTACCGAATCCTGTTGATCAGTAGTGGCAAGATACCCCTCAACAAGAGTTCCTTGGGGAAAGAGGAACGAACAGAGATTCATTTCCCTGCGCAAGGGGGTGATCAATGAGACGCGTATCGCTGTGGGTGAAATTGACCGTGTTATTACTCCCCTTGGTTGCCTTCATGGTACTTGTAACACTTCAATCCCTTCCCCAGTTCAAGGTTGTGACCATCCAGGTTACTGCAGAGCGTGGAAGCGGGAAAGTTCCATCCTCCCTCAAGGAGTATCTTGCAACCTTTGTGGGACTCTCCCTTTTTGATTTGAATCTCTATCGTCTGGAACGAGAATTGGGCGAATATCCAACAGTATCCTCTGTGCAGCTCCACAGAAAATTGCCCTCTTCGCTCTTGGCAACAGTCTATTTGGTTCAAAGTCCTGTCTTGGTACAGACAAGTGATGGAGAAGAGGCTTTTCTGGTTGAGGGAAATAGGTTGGTGAAAATCCCTGAAGAAGATATTGATGCTTGGAAAGCGGAAGTGGTGACAATAGAGGTGCCCTTTTCCTATGCTCAGATGCTCCTGACCTATGGACTTGACCGTTCCTTTCAACAGGTGATGGATTTGGCAAATTCTCTTGGAGAGAAAACTACCTTGATAACAAGTATAAAATACGATAATAATAGTAGTAACAGCTTTGGAAAGATGGTATTGGAAATCTCATCCCTCAATGCCCGGATTTGGGTGAGGGAGCCTGTAGGAGTGGCCCAGATACAAGCGGCCGTGGCACTGGCCCAACAGGACCAGCAGGATACACTCTCCTTCCTCAGCTCGGAAGACAAGCGTTATGACCTCTATCGAGAGGGTTTGGTGCGCAGGTGGTGAGACCGACCAGAAGGGGGTTGTTGTAATGGCTGGTGATAAGATGTTGATGGGACTGGATATAGGCTCAAGCCGAACAAGATGCGTTATCGGCTCAGTGAGCCGGGATGGCCAGTTGATGGTTGACAGCATCTGTGAGCACCCCAGTGAGGGAGTTCGCGCCGGTTCCATCGTCAATATTGAGCAGACCTTGAAGACCATCCAAACGGTGATCAACGAAGCAGAGCTCCAGGCAGGGGCAGAGATGAGCGAGGTCATCATCGGAATCGGTGGGGAGAACATCGTTGGGATTCCCAGCACCGGGGTGGTGGGGATCAATAGCAAGGACCAAGAAATCAAGCGGGAAGATATTTTCCGCAGTCTCGAGGTTGCCAGGGCGTTTGAACTGCCCCAGGACCGTGAAATTCTCCATACATTGGTCCAGGACTTCCAGATTGATGGGCAGATGGGCATCAAGGATCCCATCGACATGCTTGGGCACAGGCTCGAAAGCCGTGTGCTGATTGTAACTGCTTCTTCTGCAATCTGTCAGAACGAGCGAAAGTGCATCCAACGTTCCGGTTTGAGTGTAGAGAGAATGGTATTGCAAAGCCTCGCTGATGCAGAGGTTGTCCTCAGCAGTGAAGAGAAGGAAATGGGTACAATCCTCATCAATATTGGCAGTGGTATCACGAATATGATTGCCTATACCAATGGGGCTCCCGTATATACAGGTGGGGTGAACCTAGGCGGTGATGCAGTCACCAATGATATTGCCTACATCCTGAACAAGACAAGGGGAATCGCTGAACAGATCAAATGTGAGAGCGGACACAGTTATGTGCCTTCTGTCAGTAGTGAGGATATGGTACTCATTCCCCAGGTGGGAGGACTTCCTCCCATCAAGATGCCAAAGAAGGAACTCAGCAAGGTCATAGAGCCAAGAATGGCAGAAATCTTCAGTCGTTTGCAGAGTGACTTGGAGAAAGCCCAGGTACATGGCTCCTTTGGCGGTGGGGTGGTCTTGGTTGGAGGCGGAGCCTTGCTCAGTGGGGTTACCGAACTAGCCAGTGAAATTTTCCAGCTCCCGGCCCGCTTGGGCTTTCCTGAGGCTATCGGGGGGTTGGATCGGAGTTATATCAGTCCCCAGTACACGACGGTACTTGGCTTGATGAAGAGCGAAGCCCGCAAGGTACGGGATACTACTACCGGAACACGTTCACACAAAGAGCGGACGCGTCGTAAAGAAGGTGGGGCAGTATCAAAGCTCCGTAGTTTTTTCAGAACACTGTTTTAAGCGTGCCGGATGGCGAAGGAATAGAGTATGGATTTTGGAATGTTTGAAGTTGAGGATATGGTTCAGGATGAACAAACCACTGCCACGGTCATCAAGGTGCTCGGGGTAGGAGGTGCTGGGGGAAATGCGGTTAATCGTATGATTGCCAGTGGCCTGAAAAAGGTACAGTTCGTTACCATGAACACTGATATGCAGGCCTTACAGCGATCCAATGCACAGGTCCGTATTCCCATCGGCAAGGAGTTGACCGGAGGGCTTGGTGCTGGAGGTATCCCCGAGGTAGGGGAGAAAGCCGCCCAGGAGAGCAAGGAGGATATCCGCCGCGAGATTGAGAATGCCGACATGGTCTTCATTACCGCGGGCATGGGAGGGGGAACCGGTACCGGAGCTGTCCCCGTCGTTGCTGAAATTGCCAAGAGTTGTAATGCGCTCACTGTTGCAGTGGTAACCACCCCGTTTGCATTCGAAGGAAAGAAGAAATTGCTGTTGGCCCAGGCAGGGATTGAGAAACTGCGGAAGCAGGTGGATACCCTGATCATCATACCCAATCAGTATTTGCTGAAAGTAGTGGAGAACAACACCCCTATCAAGCAAGCCTTCCTGATGGCGGACGAAGTTCTGTACATGGGTGTCCAGGGCATCAGCGAGCTGATTACTGAACCAGGTGAGATCAACATAGACTTTGCTGACGTCAGAACTGTTATGAAGGGCAAGGGTGATGCGCTCATGGGCATCGGATTTGGAGAAGGCGCCAACCGTGCGGTTGATGCAGCACGTCAGGCCATCAGTAACCCCTTGTTGGAGAATGCAAGCATTGAAGGGGCAAAGAGTGTCTTGGTCAATCTCTCTGGTGGTGACAATCTTACCCTCCAAGAGTACCAGGATGTCGTTGAGCTGGTGACCGACAAGTGTAGTGATGATGCGCTGATCATCGCAGGCCAGGCTTTCAATCCTGAGCTGGGTGACCGGATCAAGGTGACGGTGGTAGCAACTGGATTTGAACGGAGAGAAGAGGTGGTTGGGGCTGAGATACCAGAAATGGATATGGTCAAACGCCACTATGCTGCCTCCAAGGTTGGTGAGAAGAAACAGGAAGATGGAGCTACGGCAGCCAAGCATACCCAGGGTGAAGAGGAGCCCATTCCAGCCATCCAGGTCAATCGCTGGCAGGATTTGCAGAAACAGTTGGGCAAAGGGTCCGGTAATAATTCCAATGACTATACCATCCCTGCCGTACTGAGGTACTCCAGGAAACAATCAGAAGAGAAATAGGTATGACTCTTCCGGTTGACCAACTTTTGCTTGAAGAGTATGAGGACTATCTGATGATGCAGCGTCGTCTTTCCCAGGCGACGCTGCAGGTCTATCTCTATGAAGTTTCCCGTTTGATGGAAACCTCACTTCCTCTGGACACGGTAGATGCTCTGCAACTGGAAGCCTATCTGATCGGGGAGAGGAAGCAAAGAAATCTTTCCTCAGCAAGTCTTGCCAAGGCGCTTAGTGCACTCAGGTCATTCTTTGCCTTTCTGCAACTCCAGAAGATACGGCAGGATAACCCTGTTCTACTGGTCAGCCACTCTCAAAAACCGCTGACACTTCCCCAGGTGGCGAGCGTGCAGCAGATAGACGCACTTCTCGAGAGTATTGATATAGCCTCTCCTCTGGGATATCGGGATCGCACCCTTTTTGAGTTGATATATTCCTGTGGATTGAGAATCAGTGAAGCATGCAATTTGGAGGTTTCCGATTACCAGGATGGGAAGCTGAGGGTGCTAGGAAAACGTGATAAGCTCAGAATTGTCCCAGTAGGAGAGATAGCAGCACAGTACCTGGCGGCCTATCTTAAGGATATCCGCCCTGCCCTAGTGGGTATGCGTCTTTCCAACCAAGCCCTTTTTGTCGGGCGTAGAGGGAAGAAGCTCACCAGGCAAGCAGTATATAAACGATTTGTAGGCTATTGTCAGAAGTGTAATCTTGATGCAAAGGTACATACCCTCCGCCACAGTTTTGCCACCCACCTGTTAGAAGGCGGAGCAGACCTCAGAAGTGTCCAGGAACTACTTGGGCATGCAGATATCAAGACGACGCAGATCTACACCCATGTGGATACTGCCTCCCTGCAGCACGCATACGATGCGTATCATGACGAGCAGGAGGACAAGGAGTAAACATGAGTGTGCTTTGGATTCTCTGTCCAATCATCGCCTTCGGATCAGCGGTGGATGCCATTGCCGGCGGTGGTGGATTGATCACCCTGACTGCCTATGTTGCAGTGGGCCTTCCCCCGACGACCGCTCTGGGGAACAACAAGTTTGCCTCAGCAAGTGGCACCCTGATTGCGACCATTCAGTATCTGTCCCAGAAACAGGTCAATTTCTTGGTGGGCGGGATTGCCATCGTAACGACTTTCATTGGTTCTACCTACGGTTCATACCTGGCAACACTGTACGCTTCTACCTATCTCTCCTTCCTCCTGATCATCCTGGTACCCTCCCTAGCGGTATTTATGTTGGTGAATCCGAATTTTGGTAAAGCCCAACCAAGGGGAAAATCATTCACCTTGGTGCTCAGTGGGATCACCGGACTGGTTGTTGGGATGTACGATGGATTTTTTGGACCGGGAACGGGAATGTTCCTCACCCTCATTTTTACCGCGGTACTTGGGCTTGACCTGCTCAAGGCGTGTGGAACGGCAAGGATTGTGAACCTTGCCTCCAATATTGCTGCCTTGTCCATGTTTCTTTACCATGGGGTGATTGATTTCTCCATCGCAATTCCGTGTGCTGTGAGTGCCATCATTGGTGGGTACATCGGCAGCCATCTGGCGTTGAGAATCGGTCAGAAAGTCGTGAAGCCGGTCATGCTTCTGGTGCTCTCCCTGTTACTGATCAAGGTTATTGTTGAATGGTTCTGAAGCAAACACCCTTGTTTTTTATCTTTCTGTTCTATGAAACTTTCCCTATTGTTGGCTCTCAGCCTACTGCCGCTCTCTTGTGAGAAGCGCCTTGCACTTGCTTCTTCTGGCATAACACTACAAGAACTCGCAAATCGTGGGGCGAATATGGCCCGGGTAAAGCGAATGCTACAGTTCCTTCAGGAAGAGCAAACGGTACACGTCTGCTTTTGGGGAATGGATGGGTATCCTCCCATGCTCTACCAGATGGAGAACCCACCATTCCGACTCATGTACAACAAGGTCTTGCCTGAAGGTTCTGCACAGCTGCTCTCCCTCTGTGGAACCCGCTATCCCGATGGGCAAGGTGCGCAACGGGCGTACCGTTTTGCTCTCGAGACCTGTGCAAACAACACCACCTTGGTGACAAGCAACAGTCGAGGAGTTGACAGAACTGCTCTCTATGCAAGTCAGGATCTGAAAGTCAATTCGTTTGTCATTTGTGATTGTGGTTTGGCGACAAGACGGGTCAAGGCATATCGTGCACTACCCTTTGTTTCATTGCTCTCTCCCTATGAACCTGATGATGTGGCATTCCCCTCTCGTTGCTTGAGTCGAAATATGCTGACCACTGCGCTCGGAAATGCAACCATGGTTATCCAGGCGCCAAGGAAAAGTGGCTGCATGCACTGTGCCACTTCAGCGTTGGACCAGGGAAAGGATGTGTTTGTCCATAGAGAAGGGATAGGGGGTGGGGCTTTGGACGACGGCACCACCTTCCTTGCCGAGATGGGAGCTCCTAGCATTTCATCCTTCAGCGAGCTTGCTCCATATCTTGGTTGGGAGACCCATTTCAGGGTGAATGAGAAACGGGGAGGAGCTAAAACGTTGTATCGTTTTGGGCCTGCATGGTATAGTCTCTCATATGCATGAGACCTTGATCCAGGAGTTCCTGGAAACCCAGAAGCAGATTCGTAATCTCAGTGATCATACCCTGCTGGCGTACAGACGGGATCTGGAACAACTTTCACTGTATTTCGCCTCGCTTGGGATTGGTTTGGCAGAGGCAAGCAGGGAAGACGGAAGGATGTATCTACGGTTCTTGAAATTTGATAAACACTATAAAGAGACAACGGTGAACCGGAAGATCAGCTGTGCAAGAACTTTTTATACATCGCTGTGCAAGCAGGGAGTGTGTTCGGCCAACCCATTCTCTTTAGTGGTTACACACCGAAGTCAAAACCATCTTCCTACGGTCCTCAGTGTCCATGAGGTGGCAGAGCTGCTCAGTCAGAGCTATGATGATTTCCGCTCTGCTTGTGCAATCTCACTCTTCACCTTGTTGTATGACACTGGTTGCAGAATCAGTGAGGTGCTCAATATTGAAGAGGATGCAATCGAATGGGAGAAACGGCGTATCCTGGTCTTGGGAAAGGGATCAAAAAGCCGTTATGTCTTCTTTACAAACCATTGCAGGAAGGTGTTGCAAACCTATCTGAGTCTGAAAAGAGAGCGATTCCAATCCCCCTACTTGTTCTGTTCAATTCAGGGAAAACAGTTGCCGATGAGCACGGTTGGTAGTATTTTTGCTACATATAGAAGGAGGCTCGGGTGGCAGAAACAATTTACGCCGCATGTACTGAGGCATACATATGCAACCCACCTTCTGGACAACGGGGCAGATATCCGATTGGTACAGGAATTACTTGGTCATGCAAGCATCTCTACCACGCAAATCTACACCCATGTATCAAAAGAGAGGCTGGCAAGGGTCTATAAGTCCTGTCATCCTCATGGAAGGAAACAACATGAGTAGTTTTAAAGGAACAACCATCGTAGCAGTGAGAAGAGATGGCCATGTGGCCATAGCCGGCGATGGACAGGTCACTGCAGGAGATACAATTCTCAAATCGAACGCACACAAGGTGCGTACGTTGTATGAAGGAAAAGTAATTACCGGCTTTGCTGGCACAACTGCCGATGCTTTCACCCTCTTTGAACTTTTTGAGGGAAAATTGAAGCAATACAATGGGGACTTGACCCGTTCGGCAGTGGAACTGGCTAAGCAGTGGAGAACCGATAAGCAGCTGCGTCAGCTCGAAGCTATGATGCTTGTCAGTGATGGGAAGCGAATCTTCCTGATCAATGGTGCGGGTGATGTGGTCGATCCAGAGAGAGATGCCATCGGCATCGGGAGTGGGGGGAACTACGCACTCAGTGCAGCATTGGCCTATTTGGAAGCAGATTCCTCGATGTCAGCGGAAGAGATTGCCAGAAAAAGTGTGCAGATAGCAGCTTCTGTGTGTATCTACACAGATGATCAGATTAATGTAGAGGTATTGTAAGCATATGGGATATTCAGCAAGCAGGAAACTAGATGAGCTCAAGCCTTCTCAGATTGTTTCAGAACTAGATAAATATATCATCGGCCAGCAGAAGGCCAAACGAACCATAGCGGTTGCCATCCGCAACCGGACTCGGAGAAAGAGGCTTCCTGAAGAGATCAGGGACGAGGTCTCTCCGAAGAACATCATCATGATCGGACCTACAGGGGTCGGAAAAACCGAGATAGCAAGACGCATTGCCAAGCTGTCCAACGCTCCGTTCATCAAGGTCGAGGCAACCAAGTACACTGAGGTGGGATACGTTGGCCGAGATGTTGAATCGATCATCAGGGATCTTATGAGTATCGCGGTACAGCAAGTGAAAGCTGAACTGGCCGAGGCTGAGAAGGAAAAGGTTGCCAGCAGGGTTGAAGAGCGACTGCTCGATATATTGCTGCCACAGATGAAAGATGAGGAAAAGGGTGATGTGGTGCCGGCAGGTACCAGTTTTACCGACAGCAAGAAGGTTACCCGTGAACGCTTCAGGGAAATGCTTCGCTCCGGTGCTTTTGATGATCGTGAGATTGAGGTCAATGTCCAGAGCAGGAAGCGCGTCGGTATTGAAGTCCTGGGTCAGCCGAACATGGAAGAGTTGCAGGATGCAATGCAGAGTCTTGGCTCAATCTTTGGAAACGGCCGCGGGCACAACCGAAAGTTGAGCATAAAACGGGCTCGTGAGATTTTTACCGAAGAAGAGATAGAGAAGGCTGTCGATAACGACCGCGCCATTGATGAAGCAAAGGAGCGGGTCGAGCAGATGGGTATTGTATTCCTTGATGAGATCGACAAGGTTGCAAAAGGCGGAGGTGCTTCCTCCGGCATTGATGTCAGCAGGGAAGGAGTCCAGCGTGATATCCTCCCAATCGTGGAAGGAACCAGCGTTTCCACCAAGTGGGGTGTGATTGATACCACGCATATCCTCTTCATCGCGAGTGGGGCATTCCATGTTTCCAAACCCAGTGATTTGATTCCTGAGTTGCAAGGACGATTCCCGCTTCGTGTCGAATTGGATGATTTGACTTCTGATGACTTCTATCGCATTCTCACGGAGCCTGCTAATGCAATCACCATGCAGTATCATGAGCTACTCAAGACCGAAGGGGTGGAAATCATCTTTGATGATGCTGCCATCAGGAGGGTCAGCGAGATAGCCTATGAAGTGAATACAACCAATGATAACATAGGGGCGAGAAGGTTGTTCACCATCATGGAAAAGTTGTTGGAGGAACTCTCCTTCAGTGCAGATGAACTTTCAGGTCAAACCATCACCATCACTGCGGCCTATGTTGAAGAACGGTTGCGTGATGTTCTACAGGATCAGGATCTGTCCAAGTTCATTCTCTAAGGGGGCAATTTGGAATTCCTTACGCTTGAAGCAGAAGACTATGAACATGCATTAAGAGAAGCCCGCACACAGTGGGGCAGTGCAGTTCGTGTGCATGCACGTAAGGATTTCCAGGTGAAGAGGGGGCTGCACAGCGAAAAACGCTGTCGTATCACCTTCTTCCTGGTAGATGAGACCGAGCCGACTGAAGAGTCGATGGCTGAGGAGCCTGTATTCAATGCAGAAGAACATCTCTCCTTTCTTATAGAGCAGAATGAGATTCCTGCAACCAAAGTGGAACTAATCAAATCCATGCTCTTGCCAGAAGGGAAACCTCTGGGGCAAGCGGAGCTGGAGGTTCAGTTCTTCCAGTTCCTGCTTGAGGATCTGCAGTTTGAAGATGCCATCCAACAACGATATGTGGTGTTGGTAGGCCCTGCCGGGGTGGGAAAGACCACCAGTTTGGTAAAGCTGGCAATCCATCTCAGGGCAAAAGAGGGCAAGAAAGTGGCCTTACTCAGTTTCGATGTGCATCGCCCAGGCGCCTTGGAACAGGTGAGAGGTTTTGCAAAGGAGTACTCCCTCCCTCTCTATGAGGCTACCGATGCAGGGGTATTGGCTGGGTTACTGGACATTCTGGAGACATATGACCATGTTCTGGTCGATACCACTGGGCGCAGCAGCAAGGATGTCATGTTGCGGGATTCTCTCTCCGACTTGTTTTCCTCATTCGATGACAAGGAGCGTGAGTATACCTTGGTAGTCAGTGCAAGCAGCAAATTTACCGATCTTCTCTCCCATTTTGCATTATTCAATGAATACCACCTGAAAAAATTGCTGGTGACCAAATTGGATGAAACCCAAGGAATTGGTAATATTCTCCTGTTTGCAAAGGAGGTTGGCCTTCCTATCTCCTTCTTGGCTGATGGGCAAGGGATTCCTGAGGATTTTCATCGTGCTGATGCCTCCCTGCTGGTCCCCCGGCTACGAGGATTCAACCTTGAACTCAATCAATTCTTCCCCTCTCTCTAGAGTATGGTTGTATCAGTAGTGATCAGTTTCCCCTGACTCACAAGGGTCCTTACAATGGCTGCAACGGCTGGGGCCGCAACATTTGAACCATAGAGGGAAGCACCTTTTGGATTTCCAGCTCCCACATAGATGATGTACTCTGGGCTGTCGATTGGCACCATGGCAAGTGTTGAAACGAGGATAGTCCCATCCTCGTAACTTCCTGTCTCCTCATTGAATAATTGAGCAGTTCCTGTTTTTACCCCTAGATTCACTCCTTCAACTTGTGCCTGAGTTCCCGTTCCGCCTGAAAGCGTAGCACGGTGCATGCCCTCCCGAACACGTTCAGTGACGGTAGGGTCAAACACCTGTGAAAGTATGGTGCGTTCCCTTTGATAGCTTTTCTCTCCAGTAACGGGGGAGGAACGGGAGAGAATGAGATGAGGAGCCAAGAGTTCCCCGCTCGGAGACAGTGCTGTTGCGGCAGCGCAGAGATGCAACGCACTCACCAGTAGTTCCTGACCAAAGGCAATGGTGGGCAAGGTTCGCCCGGACCACTGGGAAGGGTCTGCTATAAAGGCTTTTGCCTTCGAAGGAAGTGAGATGTCAAAGCTGCCGGTAAACCCCAATTGTCCCAACAGGGCGTAAAAGGCCTCAGCATCAGTCTGAAGTGCCCAGTGGGAGATTGCGCCATTGCAGGATTTTGCAAGCATGGTTTCCACATCGACCTCTCCATGTGCAGATGAGCAGTTGATTGTAACATTGCTGGATCCTGCTTTAAACGTGTAGGAGCCATCACACAGGAATGGCTCATCCGTCTTGGCTTCTCCAATCTGGAGGATGGAAGCTGTACTGAATAGCTTGAAAACAGACCCAGGTTCATACAAATGATTCACAGCATTGTTTCTTCTTTCTTCCGCTTCACTGCTCCCCAGTGCATTGATGTCGTACCAGGGAAAACTGGATATGCCCAGTATATCACCATTGCGGGCATCCAGAATCATTGCCATTGCGTAATCAGGGGCGAATTCATCAGCAATCTGTTGCAACTGCACATCCAAGGCATATTGGATATCCATATCCAGGGTGAGTGTTACATCCTCTCCATAGGTAGTTCCTTGCTTCCCAATCTCGGGGTAGGGTTGCAAATAGGATTCTTGCGTCAGTTCAATCCCCTCGATTCCCTCCATTTCCCTATTGGTGAACCCAATGGTCTGTGATGCATGAAACTGTGCAGGGTAGGTACGTCCAACCCGTTTCTCTACGTTCACTTGGTTCTGCAGGCCATGTTCTCGTAAGGTAGTACGCAGTGGTTCTACCTGTCGGTCATCAATTTCTTTCTTGATCTGGGCATAGGTGGTATACTGTTCCGCTTTCAGTTGTATCTCTGATGGACTCATCTGCACATACGGTGCGATGACCTCACTGACTAGATTCATGTCGTCAATCATATTGAGATGTAGGTATACTCCCCAGTACGGTCTCTCTATGGCTAGAATTCTGCCATTTCGGTCATAGACTGTACCTCTTACCACGTTCTCAGCCACCTCTGGATCATGGTAGATCTTTGCCTTAGATTGGTCAAAAATCATCAGAATGGCCAATCTGATAAAAAAAATCCCAAGGATAAGGGCAATAAGCACGGTGAAGAATTGGATATACGTATGTTTTGGACTGGTAGCCATGATTGATTTATACTACTATGTAGAAAAGGTAATGTCGAGCTATGGGAAAAGACTACTACGATGACATGCAAGAGCGGCCTTCTTGGCGAGCAGGAAGGGATGGTTCAGATAATACAAGACCGAGCAAAGGGCTGATCTGGACAATCGCACTAGGTATAGCTATCTGTGTGGTTGTCATTGTAATTTGGTACCAGTTTTTCCCCGCTCAGAGCAAAGGGTCCCAAGGGCAAGCTGCGGTGATTGAGGAAGTACTGCCTGAGGTGAAGGAAATTGCAGATGCACCGCAGATCCAGCCAACCGAACCGGCAGAAGGGTCGACTTCCCCCTCTGGTGCTGATGCCCCGGTCGTTGATAATGAGAGTGCCCGGGCGATTGATTCCCAGGGCCCGGTCCGTAGGACACCAACCACCAGCAGTGCATCCATCCAATATGCTGAGCACTTGGTCAAGGATGGTGAAGATCTTGCAAGCATTGCGGCTCTCTACAACCTCAAACCCCAGACGTTGATCAGTGTGAACCAGATCAGGAATATCCAGGCGGTCAAGGAAGGGGTCACCCTTATCATCCCTGATCGTGATGGTCAGCTCTATACGGTGAGGGAAGGCGATATGCTCAGCACCATTGCCCGTAAGTACAGTCCGACCTTGGGTTGGAAGACTTTGCAGGAACTCAATAATCTGAAGAATGAGAAAATCTTTGTTGGACAGAAGCTCTTTATTCCAGATACCTCTTCATCATCCCTGGCCCAGCTCACTGATGTTTCTCCCATACAGTTCCAGAAACCTTCCGTTGGAACAATCAGCAAACTGTTCGGCCAGTCCTATAAGAATCCGACAACTGGAGCGGATGAAGTTCTGGCAGGAATTCTCATTGAAGGAGATTGGGGGGAAGCTGTTGTTGCCTCGGCAAAGGGCGAGGTTGTTGATGCAGGGTACGAGAAGAAGGGCAGGGGACGATTTGTAGTCCTCAGCCATGAGGGCGGATACCGAAGCAGTTATTACCATCTTGAAAACATCGATCCCGAAGTGAAAATTGGAATGAGCTTAGAGAAAGGCCAGACCATTGGAAGCATCGGCACCAGTGGTACTGATTATGGCAGGCCAACCCTGTTCTTCAGTATTGAGCAATCGGGTATTGCGCTTGATCCCATGCAATTTTTCTAGAATCCCACTTTCCTGTGATGTACAAAAGGAGACCGTAATACGGCCTCCTTTATTGGGTAAACCCCTTAGGCATTCCTTCCACAGCAATACTTGTATTTCTTGCCGCTCCCACAAGGACAGGGATCATTCCTTCCCACCTTCGGGGTCTGCCTTCTCACGGTAACCGGGGCAGTATCCCCTCCACCTTGCACGCGTCTGGGCCCTTGGCCTGCACTACCGAAAGCGCCTTGTGCCTGGTGTGTCTCAACCGTCTTAGCCTCCTTGGCTTTCTGACGATACTGCTGTTCAGGCTTGGTAATCTTCACCCTGACCAAGGTCTGTGCCATGAAGCGCTTGATTCCATCCAGCATTTCGGTAAAGATCTCAAATCCTTCTACTTTGTATTCAACCAGAGGATTGCGTTGTGCATAGCTTCTCAAGCCCACTGCATCACGAAGATCTTCAAGGGCGGTCAGATGGTCCTGCCATCTGAGATCGATCTGACGGAGGTAATTGAAACGGAGGAAATCGTTGAACGCTTTTTCTCCGGTAAGGGCAACCTTGTCGTCAATTTCCTTGTCGAGATACTCACGAAGCTTCTGCTTGTACTCTTCTGCAGAAGCGTGTTCAGGAAGGGGAGGTATTTCAAGGTGGAAGGTGGTAAGCATCTCTTCAAACAACCTGATTCCCTTCTTGTCATCCTTTTCCTCGGAGAACACCTGGTCAACCATCTCATCACTGATATCGTGACAAATATTTCTGACACGCTCCAGCAAATGTTCCTCACTCAGAATTGTATCCCGCTCTTTGTAGAGGTAGTTTCTCTGTTCATTCAACACATCATCATAATCCAGGAGGTGCTTTCTGATTTCAAAGTTACGATCCTCAACACGCTTCTGTGCTTTTTCAATGGCATTGCTCAGCATGCGGTGTTCGATGGGTTCTCCATCCTGCATGCCGATTCTGCCGAGCATGTTCTTCAAGTTTTCAGAAGCAAACAGGCGCATCAAGGAATCTTCCAAGGAGACGAAGAACCGACTGGCACCAGGGTCCCCTTGACGTCCACTTCGTCCACGAAGCTGATTGTCGATACGTCGGGATTCATGCCGCTCAGTGCCCAGGATGTAGAGTCCGCCGAGTTCCTTTACCTCTTCATAGTCATGCTTCCAGGAGTCATAGACTTTCTTGATGGCCTCGTTGAATTCCTCTGGCGAAGCATCAGCCCCACAAAGAGCCCTGGCTCTTGCATCAAGGCTGCCTCCCAGTTTGATGTCAGTTCCTCGCCCTGCCATGTTCGTTGCGATGGTAACCGCACCTTTTGCACCTGCATTCTCGATGATCAAGGCTTCACGGGCATGGTTCTTTGCATTGAGTACCTCGTGCTTAATACCCATCCGGCGAAGGAGTACTGAGAGCAGTTCACTTTTCTCGATACTGATGGTGCCAACGAGAATAGGCTGTCCGGTGCTATGGACCTTCTGGATTTCCTCACAGATGGCCTTGAACTTGAACTCTTCATTGTAATAGACCAAATCCGGGTAATCCTTCCGGATAATTGGCTTGTTGGTGGGAATGACCACTACATCAAGGTTGTAAATCTTGAGAAACTCAGGGGCTTCCGTGTCTGCCGTACCAGTCATACCACTGATTTTGTCATACATCCTGAAAAAGTTCTGATAGGTGATGGTGGCAAGGGTCTTGTTCTGGCCAAGGATCTTAATCTTCTCCTTTGCCTCGATTGCCTGGTGGAGTCCCTCGCTGTAGCGTCTTCCATGGAGGATGCGACCGGTGAATTCATCGACAATCTGGACTTGGCCTTCTGCAACAACATAGTCGACATCAGCAGTGTAGAGCCGAAGAGCCTTCACTGCCTGGGTGACATAGTGGACATACTCAAAATTCTCATCCTCATACAGTGACCCGTTGATGATATGATATCTGTTGAGCAATTCCTCAATATGGTTCATCCCTTGGTTGGTGAATAACACGCGTTTTTGTTTTTCGTCCAGCTTGTAGTCCCCGTGTTCATCGAATACGGGAGCCTTTCGGTCGAAACGGGCAAGAGGATCGGGTTCATAGTAGTCACCGGTATCAGGGTTCTTTTCACATTCGGTGAGCAAGGGGGCAACCTTTGCGGCTCCCAGCACCTGGGCCGAGTCGTCCTCACTCTGCCCGCTGATGATCAGGGGGGTTCTGGCCTCATCAATGAGGATTGAGTCAATTTCGTCGATGATGCAGTAGTGATGCTTGGGCTGGATCTTTTCCTGCTCAGACCACTTCATGTTGTCCCTGAGATAGTCAAAACCAAACTCATTGTTCGTTCCGTATGTTACATCCTTGGAATAGGAATTGCGCTTTGCTTCGTTGTCCATGGAAGAAAGGATGACACCTACAGAGAGACCAAGGTATTCGTAGATCGGCCCCATCCAGGAAGCATCACGGCCTGCGAGATAGTCGTTGACCGTGACCACGTGTACGCCATTACCTGAAAGTGCATTCAGGTATGCGGCGGGTACACAGGTAAGGGTTTTCCCTTCACCAGTTTTCATTTCCAGGATTTTACCTTGGTGCAGTACAGCCGCTCCCATGATTTGTACATCATAGTGCCGCTCCCCCAGAACACGGCTTGCCGCCTCCCGTGCCAAGGCAAAAGCCTTGGGCAACAGGGAATCCAAGCTTGCGCCTTGTGCTACCTGCTCCTTGAATCTTTGCGTTTGCTGTCGCACCTCTTCAGCGCTCAGGCTTTCTGCCCAGGCTGCTTCCTTGTTGACCAGCTCAACGACTGGCATGAGGGATTTGAGGTCTTTATCTTGTTTAGTTCCGAACAGTTTTGTAAATAGTGAGGTGCTCATGAATTTCTCTCTTGTTGCGAATATAGGGACTTTACCCCTTCTTGTAAGTATACTCATACTCCAGTTGCAAGAAAAGTAGTAGTGTGAATAAAAGGAAGGCGAAGCCCGGGGAATAGATGGGACAATTCTACCCATGGTGTATCAAATTGATACAATTATACTGGAGCAACTGCTTCTGTTGTGCTATAGTGAAGCCATGGTAGTTTGTTACACAGGGGGAGGAACCCTCGGACATATTTTTCCTGCCTTGGCTGTCCATGAGGAGCTTGCTTGCTCACCTGACTACCAGGCGTTTTGGATTGGGCGGGAAGAGGCCTCGGAGAAAGAGGTTGTCGGACGCTATGGCATTCCCTTCTTTGCCATACGGTGGGGAAAACTTCGACGGTACTGGTCTCTCAGGAATTTCCTGGATATTGGAAATATTATCATTGCATTCTTTCAAGCGCTTCACATACTAAGAGTCCAGAAGCCGGATGTCATCTTCTCCAAGGGAGGGTTTGTTTCGGTTCCTCCTGTGCTCGCAGCGGCGGTGTTGCATATCCCGGTAGTGAGTCATGAGAGTGATGCAACCCCTGGTCTGGCGACAAGGATCAATGCAAAGTACTCACAGTGCATTTGTGTTCCTTTTCATGAAGGATTCACTGCATTGAAGAAGTACAACCTGGTGGTTACCGGCAACCCGATACGGCGCTCTCTGGTGTTGGCCTCGCAGCAGGAATCAATGCAGAGGCCAGCGTTCCTTGGGCTCTCTGAGCCGCTGATCCTGGTCCTGGGCGGCAGTAGCGGCTCAGCCCAGATCAATCTATTGGTGCGAGAGACGCTTGCTTCCCTGACCGAGATGGGGTATGTCTATCATCAGTGTGGGGCCAATGATGTACAACACCTTGTCCATGACCGTTATCAGGAGGTATCTTTCATAGATGAAGCGTTGCCCCTCCTGTTGAAAAATGCCACCGTAGTAGTCAGCCGTGCAGGAGCAAATACCTTGGCCGAACTTGCGTTGTTTGGCTGTCCCTCCCTCCTGATACCCTTGGGTGGGGCATCGAGCAGGGGGGACCAAATAGACAATGCACGGTTGTTTGAGCGGAAGGAAGCGGCAATGGTGCTCTATCCAGACACTCTTGATGCGAAGCAGTTTTTGGAAAGTGTTTCTTTGTTGGTAGGCGACGAGGAGTTTCGCGAACGGTTGCGTGGCAACATGAAAAAGCTTGCTTACGGAACGAGTGCACACCATATAGCGACTGTGCTGAAAACAGTGAAGGAGTCAACATGCAATGGGGTTTGACCATAGGTTCTGTGTATTTCAATTCGATTGACATCATCGTATTCTCTCTTGCTATCATTGGAGGAATCGCCGGCACATTGAGTGGATTTGCTGATGCGTTCAGTCATCGCAGTGGCTTTATCGTTGGCTTTTTCTCTGCTTTGATGTTCACCAAGCTGATTGCTGAGTTGCTGGTGCAATCCTTCTCGCTTCCCGGATTGCTTGCAAGCCTGATCAGTTTTGTAATCCTGTTCTTGCTCGGCTATGCCTTGATGCGATTTGTGGGAAACCTTTTGGAAACCGCACTGAATGCCACGGGACTTCGACCAGTAAATAGCTTGCTTGGTTTTCTGTGGGGTGTACTAGAAGTTGGAATTGTGTGTGCCCTGGTGATCTATGTATTAGAAATTCAAACGGCCTTTGACCTTTCAGCTGTATTTGACAAAAGCCAATTCACTCTCAATGTTGTTCGCCCCTTGGTCCCTGAGACAGTGAACTGGTTCGCCTCAACAGTGCAGGCACCCAATGTTTGATACATTGCGGGAATACCAGAAGGGTGTAGCTGAACAACTGCAGAGCCAGATTGCCTCAGGCACCTTGAGCCAAGTCAACCTTTTTGGGGGGAGCCGCTACAGCCTCAGGATGAGTTTTGCCCTCGAGACTGCTCGGGTGCTCTCTTGCAATGAAGGGGGAGAAAATCACTGCAGTTGTGAGAGTTGCCGGAAATTTCGGAATCTCACGGTCTCAAATGTGGTTATCATCAGCCAGAGGGATCATCGAAGTGTCATCGAGACAAGCCTGTCTACCTTTGAGCGATTGTACAATGATTTTTCCAGGCAATTTGTCATACAGAGCATCAGGCGCATGTTGCTCCAGTATCATCCGGCATTGCTCACTGGTTCTCAGACACAGAGTCAGAATGCTGCAGCTGCTCTTGCCGGCCAGGTAAGCGATCTGCTGGTGGATCTTGCAAGGATGGAGACAGGGAATGCATCCCAGGCAAAAAAGGCGGTCAAGGAACTTCGTAGTGCTCTCAAGGGCTTGTTCACTGCTACCAAGAAGAATACCACCGTTACCATCGGACAGGTACGTGCCCTTGAGCAATGGATTGGCCAGACCAGCATGGGTTCAGGGAAGCGATTCATCATTCTGGAAGCGATGGAGATGACAAACACTTCTGCGCGCAACAGCTTGCTGAAGATGCTTGAGGAGCCAGAGAAAGATACCTATTTCTTTTTGATCAGTGAGTATCCTAACCGGATTATGCAGACTATCCTTTCAAGGGTACGTAGATATGCCTTTCCTCCACTATCCCCTGAAGCAGTTGGGCGGTTTCTCCAACCGTTCTATCTTCATGACAAACAGTATGACAGCTTGGAGTCATTTTTCCTTGAGGGTGGTGGCATGGATCTTTCTCGCGCCACACAGATTGCAGAGACCCTTGTCTCGTCGATACAGGAACAGCGGTATCTGCAGAGCAGTGAATTTGCAGCACTGCTGAAGGAACTTGATGAGATGCAAGGATATGAGTTTGTATTGAAAGCAATGCTTGCATTACTCGCAAAAGTGATGCCTTCCAGGGCTTTGCTGAAACTTTCATCGTTGGTCAATACTACATACAACACAGCGCAGCTCTATAACCAGAACAACCGGCTGATGCTTGAATCCCTGTACTATCGAATGATGGAGGAAGCATGAAAAACTTTGTCCAACGGGCAATCCAAAAGATTGACCAACTTGATACCAACCAGATTATAGAGATTCTGAAGAGCCAATCCAGTGATCTTGAGATGCTGGAGAGTGTGTTGGAGTCCATCCAGGATGGAGTAATCCTTACCGACGAGAGAAAGATTGTCCACTATGCGAACAGCCGATGCCGTACCCTCATACCCATGGCAAGAATGCGGAATTATGAAGGTATGGCCCTCTCCAGGGTTATTGAGGACGAACATGTCCTTCGCTACATCATGCTGGCACTCAAGGGAAAGCATCAGGATGAGGAAAATGAATTCACCTTCCAAAAGGGGACCAAGCTGCAGACCATAGCAGTGACGGTCTATTCCTATATGAACAGTTCTGAGCGTATGAGGTCTTCCTTCGTGGTAATGTTCAGTGATGTGACTGAACATAATGCCAATGAAGCACGGCTTCGTAGAAGTGAGAACCTTGCATCGATGACCACCATGGCCGCCGGGGTAGCCCATGAGATAAAGAACCCGCTTGCTGCAATGGGGATACATCTGCAACTGCTCAAGAAAGCGTTTGAACGTAAAGAGACACTCACCCTTGCCGATGCCGATCGGTATCTCACGGTCCTCGAGGAGGAAATCAGTCGTCTCAATAGTATCGTGGTGGACTTCCTCTTTGCGGTACGCCCGATGGACACGAGACTCCGTCTAGCACAGATGACCAAGACCCTGGAGGATATCTGCTCCTTCGTAGAGCCAGAGTTGGAGGAGCACAGAGTACATTTGATCAAAGATTTTGCGAGTTCCCTGCCTCGTTTGGAGTATGATGAACATCTGCTCAAGCAGGCGGTGCTGAACCTGATCAAGAATGCGATGAACGCCATGGAGGGTGGGGGAAAGCTCATCCTGCAGACCCGTCTTGATGGTGATCAAGTGGTATTGAAGATTCAGGATACCGGTATTGGGATGGATGAGGAGACACAACAAAAGATTTTTGAACCCTACTTCACCACGAAGGCCACCGGTACAGGACTCGGTTTGACTGTCGTCTATAAGATTATGAAGGAACATAAGGGAGATATCACAGTACAGAGCAAGCTAGGGGAGGGAACGGTGTTCATTCTTACGTTCCCAGTGCCCAAGAGTGAACGACTTGCCTTGAAGTGGGAAACTGAAGCGGAGGTACACTATGAATCGTAGCATCTTGATATGTGATGATGAGAAAAATATCAGAAATGGTCTTGCCCTGGCCATGGAGCTCGAGGGGTTTGAAACGCTTGAAGCAGAGGATGGAAAAGTAGCATGGGACCTGGTGAACAAGAAATCGGTTGATCTTGTAATCACTGATCTGAGAATGCCGAACATGAGTGGAGAGGAATTGTTGAAGAGAATCAACAGTGCTTATCCCCGGATGCCTGTCATTATACTCACGGGGCATGGGACCATCGAAACAGCAGTGGATGCGATGCGCTCAGGAGCCATAGACTTCTTTACGAAACCGGTAGATCTTGACCGCCTGACACTGGTGGTGAAGAAAGCTCTCTCCAACAATGATCTCTTTGCAGAGCATGAGCGACTGAAAGAGGAAGTTGCCCAACTCAAGGCACGTAATCGCTATGACCGTATCATCGGCAAGAGCCAGAAGATGGTGGAGCTGATGGATACCGTTAGCCAGGTTGCCCCAACCAAAGCTTCTGTTCTGATCACTGGAGAGAGTGGTGTAGGAAAAGAGCTTGTTGCCGATGCAATTCACGAGCTCAGTAATAGAAATAAGGGGCCCTTGATAAAAGTGCACTGTGCCGCCCTGTCTTCGAGCTTGCTGGAGAGTGAATTGTTTGGGCATGAAAAGGGCTCCTTTACCGGGGCAGTGAAAGAAAAACGAGGACGGTTTGAGCTTGCCGATGGGGGGACCATATTCCTCGATGAGATTGGCGAGATTGATGCAGCTACTCAAGTGAAACTACTGAGGGTGCTCCAGGAAAAGGAGTTTGAACGGGTAGGAGGAGAAAAACCCATCTCTGTCGATGTCCGCATCGTTTGTGCAACCAACCGGGACCTCCTCAAGGAGATTGAAAAGGGTAATTTTCGTGAGGATCTGTACTATAGGCTGAATGTCGTCCATCTGGAGGTATCCCCGCTGAGGGAGCGCAAGGATGACATTCCCCTCTTGATGACCTCATTCCTTACTCAGTTCAGCAAGGAAAACAACCGTATGATTGAGGGCTTTTCCCCTCAGGCAAAACGTGCCTTGCTCAGTTACGATTGGCCGGGAAACATCCGGGAACTCAGGAATTGCATTGAGAGCGCTGTTGTGCTTGCCCGTGGTTCAGTCATTGAGTATGATGACCTGCCCCCAAGTGTCACCAAGACGGAGAATGTACAAAACCTCTCCCTGGATGTTGGCATTACCTTGGCCGAAGCGGAAAAGCAGTTGATCATCAGCACCCTTGCACAGTGCGGGGGGAATAAGACCAAGGCTGCGGAAGTCTTGGGGATTGGAAGGAAAACCTTGCATAGAAAAGTACAGGAATATCACATTGACCAAGCATGACATCTACCACATTTTCGATAAGGATGGGTTGTTGGAGCAAAATTTCCCATCCTATGAGTACCGCGAGGGACAGCTCAATATGGCTGACCTCGTGAGGGAGAGCTTTGAGCGTAATGCAATAGCAGCAATCGAGGCAGGAACCGGCATCGGCAAATCTTTTGCATATCTTGCTGTTGCCCTGTATTCTGCCATGCAATCCCCTGATGAGCGGACTGTGATTGCCACCAGTACCATCAACCTGCAGAAACAGCTGTATGAGAAAGATATTCCCATGCTGTTCAAGTTTCTTGGCCTATCCTGCAAGATTGCCCTTGCAGTAGGCAGGGGGAATTACCTCTGCATCAATCGCTATATGCAGGCCAAAGCTGATTCCGGTTTGCTTGCCCAAGATCCGGCGAACGAACTCTATCAGATAGGGCAGTGGATCAAGGAGAGCGAAACAGGGTTGTTTGCAGACTTTCCTGGCCGGCTGAGCGGGGAGTTGAAAGGCGAGATCTGCAGTGACGGGGATCTCTGCCAGAACCATGCCTGTGCATACTTCCGTGACTGTTTCTACTTCAAGGCGAAGGCAAAGGCGAAGGATGCGAAGATCATTATCAGCAACCACCACCTGCTTTTCACGGATGCACAAAGTCGTTTTATCAGCAATGTAGGGTATGAGGAGGAGATGATCCTACCTCCGTTCAACCGTCTCATTATTGATGAGGCACACAACATTGAGTCGAATGCAACCGAGTATTTCACCGAAGTGTATGACTCCCAGCAGTTGTTGCGACAGATTTCCAAGATCCAACGCTCCGGCCGATTCAGGGGGAAAAGTCTCTTGGAGCAGCTAGGTGAGTACAGTACTGAAGCGGACATCATTGACCGAATCCAGGATGACATTCTTCTTCTGACACAGAACGTGGGTACACTCGACCAATACCTGCTTGGTGTTTTCCAGAAGAACGACTACCAGCCGGTACTGATAAAAGCGGAACACCAAGGAAGGCTGCAGCAGTTTGTCGAAGCAGCCACCAGTGTATCCCAGGCAAGTGGAAGGCTTGCTGCAAAGATCAATACATTCCTTGAACAGAACAAGGCTCCCCAGGAATTGGAGAGCAAGATCAATGAACTGAAGGTACGTGGCACACGAATTGCCATGATGAGTGAGGTACTGACAAAATTCTGCAATTTCACGCTGTGGAAGGATGAAGTACATTGGTTCAATGCAGAATCGTATGGCACCCATCGACAGGTACAGGTGTGCATTACTCCTCTTTCCATCGCACCTTTGCTTGTGGAGGCTGTCTTCAAAAAACTGGATACCGTGGTATGCACCTCCGCGACCCTTGATCTGAATGATGAATTTGCTTTTTGGTCCACTCGTGTCGGACTGCCCTATGATGAGGAACGTCCCTTTCTCAAGGGAGCTTTTTCCTCCCCCTTTGACTATCGGAATCAATTGCTGCTTCTTACTCCTTCCGATGCTCCTTTGTACAGCAAGGATCGGGAAGCGGCATATGAGGAGTATCTTGCACAAACCATCATGTCATCAGTACTCTCTGCGGGAGGGGGGGTGCTTGTATTATTCACCAGCTACTCCATGCTGAAGAAGGTACACCAGCAACTCAGCGAAACGTTTGAGAAAGAGGGGTTGACCTTGCTTTGCCAGGGAGAATACGACCGATATACCCTGCTCAACAGGTTCATCAGTGAGCAGGACAGTGTCCTGTTCGCCACTTCTTCATTCTGGGAAGGGGTGGACGCACCTGGAGAAACGCTTCGCATGGTCATCATTGTAAAGCTTCCCTTCACAGTCCCCTCTGATCCGGTGTTTAAAGCCCGGTGTGAGGCAATTGATGCGAATGGGGGAAGTGGGTTCTATCAGCTTGCCCTTCAGTCGGCAACAATGAAGCTGAAACAGGGCTTTGGGCGCCTGTTGCGTTCAGCGTGTGACCGTGGGGTGGTCATCATTCTGGACAGTCGGGTAGTGAGCAAGAATTACGGTATGTATATGATTCGCTCCTTGCCCGAGAGCTATCATCCGGAGAGTGAGACAACAGGGTTGTCTGATAAGGTAGAGAACTTCCTCTATGGAAGATAAAAAAAGCTGCTTCCTGGCATTTGCCTGGAAACAGCTTTTTTGAATTGATGCTGTCAACTACTCGATAATTGCAAGAATATCCTTCATGCTGAGAATCAGGTATTCGGTGCCATCGGCTTTTACAGAAGTTCCGGCATACTTGTCATGCATGACGCGATCCCCTTCTTTGACGTTCATCTTGACGTCTTCGGTTCCTTCGCCGACTGCCACGACCACTCCAATCTGGGTCTTTTCTTGCGCTGTCTGTGGGATGTAAAGACCGCTGGCGGTCTTCTCCTGCAGCTCTTCCATCTTTACCAATACTCTGTCTGCCAAAGGCTTAATGGTCATTGTATCTTCCTCCAACCAAAAATGAATGTGAAAGTGTAATTGCGACATATTTCCCATCGCTTGAGATAATATAGTCAAAAGAAGCAGAAGGGGCAAGCTGATTCTTTTAGGGTGCGCAAATCCTTCGCACTGTGCAAAAGATACTTGCCGTTCCTGGGATGTATCATTATATTCAGTAGGAAGCAAATAAGAAGGAAACAGGTATGGAAAACGGGCAAAACAACAGGCCTTTCGCTGTTCATGGTGGGTAAGGGCCAATAGAATATTCAAAACAGAGGGGTTATCTGCTATGGTGTCTGCAA
>NZ_QUWK01000018.1 GCF_003429665.1 Sphaerochaeta halotolerans
GAGGAAAGGAATCATCATGATGGTTCCTCTCGGGAGCGAGTGCAGGGAAAGCAAGGTGAGATACCCCGTCCCTTGGGACGGAAAAGGAGGCAACGCCTCCTGAGTTCAGCTCTTGCCCTGAGGTATTGATACCTTTCATTCGGTTAGGCTCCTGAAAGGAAGTTTCAAGTTCCATCTTTGAAGGTAAAAAAAGACTATATTAACCAAGGCTGTTTTAAACAAAGCCTCATACATGACGCTATTGATCAAGCACATGTGCACACTTCTGGTTTATGGATTGTACAGAAGTCGTATAATAGGTATGTAGATAGACAACATTATAAACTTGACTTAGGTTTGTCTTTAAGCTAAATTACAGAGTATAGATATGTAAATATTATATATTATAAACCGGAGGTACTATGGCTACCCTTGATTCTGAGTTACTTGAAGGATTGCTCGTAGATAGAGCGTGGCTAAAAGGTCGTGGAATCGAAAACACTACCGTGGACTACTACCTTCGCTCCGGCAAGCTTGAAGCCGTGATACACGGTCTCTATAGAAAGCCAGGACCTCCGTTGAAATGGCAGAATGTGGTGTATTCACTCACGCTCCTCGGCTACGATGTCCATGTAGGACACATAACTGCCTTGACCTATCATGGGTATGACCACTACCTAAAGCTTGGAATTTCACAGAGCATCAGACTATTCAGTCCCCAGAAACTTCCCAGGTGGGTGGAAAGGATAGGGGTCAAACCAGGTTTTTCCATAATGAAGATAAGGCCGTTCCCAGACATTGAAGTCGGGATGACTGAAGTTCCTTTTGGAACTTGGGATTGGCCTATACGCTACTCCTTGCCTGAACGTGCATTCATCGAGTTGGCAAGTACAATCGAGACGAGAGAGGAGATCCTGCAGGCGAATCTGATGATGGAAGGAGCTGCCAATCTCCGGCCGAGTTTGCTTCAGGTCTTGCTGGAATCCTCTACCAGTATCAAGGCAAAGAGGTTGTTTCTCTGGCTTGCAAGGACTGCAGGGCATGCCTGGTATCGGCATATTGATTTATCCAAGATAGATCTGGGTGTAGGCAAACGTCAGATTGTGCCAGGTGGTAAGCTTGATACAGAGTTTTTAATCACAGTCCCCAAGGAGGTTCATGATGGACAACAAGAATCCATATTTTAGTCAAGTTGCACTCTTGGTCCGTCTCTTGCCCCTCATAGGCAGATACTCGTGTTTTGCACTGAAAGGGGGGACAGCAATCAACTTGTTTTACCGGGATATGCCGCGTCTCTCTGTAGATATTGATCTCGTATATGTACCTGTTGCTGAACGTATGCAGTCACTTCAGGAAATTACGAGGGGCCTTAGGAGTATGGGTGATGCCATTGTTGCACAGATTCCAGAAGCCAAAATCCAATATTCTTCGTTAAATCATACTGATACGGTAACTCGGTTGATTGTTGAGGCTGACAGATCAGTTGTGAAGATTGAATTGTCACCGGTTTTACGAGGAACGGTATATGAGCCGGCTGTCATGCAGATATCTAAGAGCGCTGAGGATGCATTTGGTTTTGCAGAAGTCTCCGTTGTCTCCTTTGAAGACCTGTTTGCAGGTAAGATGATGGCTGCATTGGACAGGCAGCATCCACGGGATCTTTTTGACATAAAGGGCTTATTAGAGCATGAGGGAATGTCTGACAGGCTAAAGGAAGCTTTCATTGTCTATCTGATTTCTCATAATAGAAGGATTGTGGAAATTCTCGATCCGAGGTTGTTGGATATTAAGCAAACATATGAAACTGACTTCTCTGGAATGACAAGTGGTCCTACCACATTGGCGGAGCTCGAAGAAGCAAGATATGCATTGGTTAGGACTGTACACGACATGCTCGATGAACGCGATAAGCAATTTCTCATTGGTTTTAAGGAAGGACATCCTGACTGGTCCTATTTCAGTGTTCCTCATATTCAGCATCTTCCAGCTGTTAGGTGGAAGATATATAACCTTGACCGGGTTGAAGTGTCAGAGAGGCAACAAATGGTGAGTAAGCTTAAATAACAATTTCCCAGAATCCAACACTATATAAACCTGCAAATCAGGTCGCCATGTAGGTGTAGCAGGCAAGAATTCCAATCTTCCGAATAAAAATCACTCTAAAACCCGTAGCTTTCGACCTTTCTTGGTATGAATTCTTCGTGTTATATGTTGTTCATCTTCTGATTTTTATTGAAATATAGTTCTTTTATGTGTATAATAAACACTATATTAGGATGGGTTTTGCATGGCTATTCCTGTAGAGATCAGAAGTGTAGAGAGACCAAAAAATACGATCGTTGTCAAACGTGGCAACGGGCCTCTCCAGTACGCGGTCGTAGAGCGTGTAGGATGTAAGCGGGTAGGGGAAAGCAACATTCCGGTCAACGGATATACTATCGGTCACATCATCGATGGGGCCTTTGTCCCGGTCAGCGAACCGGTTGCCCAAAGAACCATAGAACTCAAAGATTATGCAGATGTGGTTCTTGTTGATTCCGTATCAAGATCTCTTCTTGATGAATTGTATGCTGTGTACTCTACCAAAGATGCCATGAAGATCTACTCGATGGCTCTGCTGAGAGTCTGCTATCCAGGAGTCCCCTGTTCCAGACTCAGCCATTATTATGAGATGAGCTGGGTGAGTATGCTCTTTCCTTCCCTTCCATTGAGCAGGAATACCGTATCGGCATTCCTGCAGGATCTGGGCAAATCCTATTCACTGATTGTTTCTTTCATGAGGAACCGGGTCAACTCCCTTACCTCAGGGCATCATATTGCCATAGATGGAACGCTGAAAGAAGATAACAGCAGGGTGAATTCCCTTTCTCATTACTCACGAAAGGCTCGTGTTGAAGGCACGATGGACATCACGGTGGTATTCGCCTACGACATAGATGTCAGAGAACCTATTTGTTCCAAGGTCTTTGCCGGCAATGTACTCGACAGTGTCAGTTACCAGAGATTTCTCACTGAGAATGGATTGAAACAGGGTATTGTCATGGCAGACAAAGGATTTCCGAAAAAAGCTGCCCAGGAAGCTTTCGAGGCTTCCCCTGCTCTCCATTGGCTGAATCCCATAAAAAGAAGCGACAAACGCATTGCATCTCATGACATGTACGCTTTTACGGGAATGCTTGATGACAGGAACAGAGACATCCTATTCAAGAAGGCTGATCTTGGAGATTATTATCTGTATGCATTCTATGATCGTAAACGTGCGGCAAAAGAAGAAGCCGATTACTTCAAACATCACAAGGGGAAACCTTTTGATGCTGACCATCTGAGCAAGAGCGATGAGCGTTTCGGGACCGTTGTCTTTGAATCTGATGTCGATACCGATCCCGGTACCATCTACAAGATGTATGATGAGAGATGGCTCATAGAAGAATGTTTCCGGTATTACAAGAACGTCACTGACTTCGATGACACCAGGGTCCATTCAGATTACGCTGTGTATGGGAGTGAGTTTGTAAACTTCATTTCTTCGGTCATGACTTCACGCATCATCAGGAAATTCGAAGATGCAGGACTCTTTGCAGAGATGACGTATAAGGACATCATGAGTCGCCTTGCCTCAGCTAAAAAGGTTGAAACTCTTGGGGATGGTACCTGGGAGTTTGTGAAGACGACGAAGTCTACTGAAAAGATCCTTGAGAGGCTTGGTATTGTTGAAAAGCCGGAAGATCCTCCTAAACGCAAACGGGGAAGACCAAAGAAAGCCGTTGACGTGAATGCCCCTAAACGGAAGCGTGGGCGGCCACGCAAGACCACTTCTTAGTAGCATATAGTGTTGAAAGTTGGGAAATCGTTACTTAAAGAACATCTTGGATTAGCAAGCAATCAATGATGGGTAGTCATCTGTTCTCGATCTAGATGCCTTGCGGGGCTGTTGCCCAAAAATATATCTACGTTGGAATCTCATTTAGCGCAGTGTTCTCTTGAAAGCTTGTCTCTGCCCTGGAGATTAAGATGTTCTTGCAAGAAGGAAGGCTCGAGCTGCAAATTTCTAAAAATTGGCTAAACCATGAACGGTAAAAGCTCCCTAAAGAAGATTGTAATACAGCTGCAATATGCTCTATTCAGTGAAAGTACATGGTACCGATAGTTCAATTGCTCTGCAAGCCATGGCTTCATCGATGGTGATGATTTTTGTGGAGAACTGTGATTTCATGCGCTCTACATAAGGGCTGAGTGTTGAACAAATGGTAACCACGACATCACAACCAGTGAGAACTGCGTTCTCAATATCATTGCGGAGACGTTTTTCATTCCCCAACGGAGCGAGAGGAAAGGAATCATCATGGTGGTTCCTCTCGGGAGCGAGTGCAGGGAAAGCAAGGTGAGATACCCCGTCCCTTGGGACGGAAAAGGAGGCAACGCCTCCTGAGTTCAGCTCTTGCCCTGAGGTATTGATACCTTTCATTTTATGCCTCGATTGCTTGGGTCCAAACATACTGAACTTTCTCATAGGCCACAGCAACTGAGAGCTCCGGGGAAATGCCTGCATAGGGAATCATCTCCAAGGAGAATGATGCAAAACTCATATGCAGAAGTGGTTTCTCAGCCCCCGTCAAGGAGGCGCTTCTCTTCATTGAGAAAAACTTTGCGTCGATAGGCTACGTGAAAGAGATAGCTGAACACGTAAATTTGAGCCTCAACTACTTTTCACGGGTGTTCAAGAACGAGGCGGGCATTCCCATCAGTTCCTACCTTATGCACTTTCGCTTGGATAAGGCCTCTGTGATGCTCAAGTCCAGTGACCTCTCGATCAAAGAGATTGCGCTGAAGGTGGGTATTGAGAATGTGAGCTACTTTTCCAGGAGTTTCAAGAAGAAGTTCCAAGTACAACCCATCATCTTTCGTGTGCAGTCAAAGGGGTCTGGTACTGAGGATATCTAATGCAATTCATGAACTGCTGATTGAGTGACACAACTGCTTTCATACGCTTGGTTCGCCACTTTCCCTCCCCATATCCAAGGGGTGGCAGGGGCGGGTATCTTCAGTGCATGACCAGATGAACTTCGCCCCAGTTGCTACCAAGGCATCCACCCCTGATGCATCTAGTAATCCAAAGAGCAGTCTCTTCTCTCTTAGGAGCTTCAGTGTATGCCCATCGTCTGCTTTTACTACAGGGTACAGGTTCTGTACGCTGAGAATCTGGGAGGCGAATGCTTCATCAATGGCACCATCAGAGAAAGGAGCGAAGAATGCGCAGTCGGGGTGTGCCAAGCACAGCGCGATAAGCGCATCTTTGTCTGTTTTCTTGCTATTTGGCTTTTGGGTAAAGCAGTATACGTATGTACCAGAGAGCTTCCCCTTCCTGATGGTTTCCTCACAGGTATTGTTCACTCTGATCAACCAGGGGATGGTGCAATCCTGTTCTACTTCCTTCTTCTTTCGCGCCAGGTATGCATTCAGGATACAGGTGTTGAAGAACCTCCTGAATACCGAGGTGTCGATGTCCTGCCAGAAAGAGAGCAGGTACTCATACCAAGGTGACTCCTTGGTAATGAGAATCTCCTGGATTTTCTCGCGAATATCCTTTGAGGACTCGGCCATATCAACCGATTCTATGAACTTCAGGAGTTTCGGCAGGTTCTCTTCTGGTTCGCCTTCCAGATAGCGCCAGGCCATTTGCGCAATCATCTCGGTCCCACGACGTTTCAGTAAGTTTGTCATACACTATAAGATGGAAGGTATTTCCCAGCAGGGTATGGTCAGTATCAGGAATGTGTCCCAAAGCTGGACATATGGATTAATCTGTAGGTCTATCAAGAAGGTTTTGGATACGTTTCGCCAGTGCCAGCGATGCCGATGAGAAGCCTTCAAGAAATGTCTCTGCGTTTGTTGGAGGGGTACGCTGGAAAGACAACGGTTGGCAGGATGTTGTTTTCAGATAAACCTTGAAACCATCCGACTGCCAGACATTTCAGAAATGATTTGTAGGATATTAATCGAACAGCATGTAATGCCGACAGAAAAGAATGGGCTTGGTACCGTTTTGAATAAGGATTCTGACAGGATCATACATATTTTTGCAGACAGCCTTCCATCTGTAATTGCTTTACCTGTAGAATAATCAAATTTACAGAATATGGCAAATAGTAATAATAATTTATGTTTACAAACCAGTAAATTGTAACTATATCTGCATTATGATACTACTTTTATGAGGTATATCCATGCATATACACGTTTTTGACCAGCGATTGGCAGGGTACGCATATCTTATTGAGAAACTTGCAATCGTAGGTATACCTAACTGGCATAGATCGACAGTCTCCACTACAGGTACACAATCCATCAGGATACGAGACGGTTATGTTGATGAGGTTTTCAGAACCCAATACTGGCCCGGAGAAACGCTAGGAGACCATCTTGAGTTTGCACTGAAATACGACGGGGTGAATCTGGCTTTGCTGGCGAAAATCTTCGAAAAGGTGCCTACTGAAGAGATCACTGAGTACATCAGATCCAAACCAACCGGAAAATACACCCGAAGGATTTGGTTCTTCTATGAGTTTCTGACGGATAAGCGGTTACCTATCAATGACATGACCACCGGTAACTATGTCGATGCCTTGGAAAGCAAAGACTATTACACCGTAGAGAAGGGGGAGAGGTCCCCACGTCACCGCATTGTGAACAACCTCCTTGGTACTAGGGCATTTTGCCCTGTTGTCAGGAAAACGAAGAAGCTCTCAGAATTGGACTCCGCAGCACTAAAAAAGCGGTGTGAGGAAATTGTTACGGCGTATCCTCCCGGGCTTCTCCGCAGGGCACTGAGCTACCTCTATAACAAAGAGACTAAATCTTCCTTTGAGATAGAGCGCGTCAAGAGTACTTCCTCCCGTATAGAAACATTCATTCCCCAACGGAGCGAGAGGAAAGGAACCATCATGATGGTTCCTCTCCCGAGCGAGTGCAGGGAAAGCAAGGTGAGATACCCCGTCCCTTGGGGCGGAAAAGGAGGCAACGCCTCCTGAGTTCAGGGCTTGCCCTGAGGTATTGATACCTTTCATTGCATCCCTGCTCCTTGCTGAAAAAGAAGATTTCTGTGATAAGGAACGTCTGATTGAGCTTCAGAACCGCATTGTCGACCCGCGATTCAGAGACAGTGACTATCGAGTGAAACAAAACTATGTTGGGCAGTCAGTTGCTTATCAGAAAGAGTTAATCCACTATATCTGCCCAAGACCTGATGATCTGCCAAGTTTGATGGAGGGTTTGCTTGCTTCCCATACCAGGATGAAAACAGGAGGAGTCCCTCCTGTTATCCATGCTGCAGTGATCGCCTATGGTTTTGTGTTTCTGCACCCGTTTGAGGATGGAAACGGCAGGATACATCGTTTTCTAATACACAATATTCTTTCTCTACAGAACTTGGTACCGCGTGGACTCATGTTCCCCATCTCAGCGGTCATGCTTAAGAATCCAGAAGCGTATGATCGATCGTTGGAAGCTTTTTCCAGGCCACTTCTCCAGGTCATCGACTATCGACTCGATGAAATGGGGAGGATGACAGTGGAGAATGAGAGTGCTGTTTGGTACTCCTTTATGGATTTGACCGTCCAAGGGGAAGCCTTGTCAGCGTTTATTCTCAAGACAATCGAAGAAGAGCTTGTGCAAGAGCTCAATTTCCTTGCCAGCTATGACGCTACCAAAAAGGCGATTCAGGATATTATTGATATGCCTGACCGTTTGATCGATCTATTCATTCAGTTGTGTCTGCAGGGTAACGGTAAGCTGTCTGCAAGAAAGAGAGCAGCGCATTTTGACTTTCTCAGTGATGAAGAGCTTGTAGCCATGGAACAGGCGGTACGGGAGGCACAGGGGAGTCCATACGCGCAGCAGGATATGCAGGGATCATAACCAGTATCAACAAAGCTGGACATATAGATTAATCTGTCGGTCTATCCAGCAAGTTCTGGATACGCTTCGTCAGTGCCAGTGATGCTGAGCAGAAGCTTTCAAGAAAGGTCTCTGCGCTTGTTGGAGGGGTACGTTCCAGCCATCTGTACAGTGAGGAGAGAAAAAACTCACTGACCAGGTAGGTTGTTTCATCCAGGTCGAGCGAGGACCCCTGTTCCATGGACAGTGAGCGTAGTATCATTGGTTGCATCTGATGGGCAAGATACTCCCGAAACGAGCCTGAGCCTGTAACGCTTAGTGCACCTGCGTAGAACGATCGTTCTATGGCAAGTGCCTCACAGAGCTCAATTGCCAGGGACAGTGATACGCTATTGCTTGCTACGTTCTGTCTAATTGGTTTTCCGATCTCTTCCTCGAAGATCCAGATAACCAGTTCATACTTGTTCAGGAAGTGGTAGTAGAAGCTCTTGCGGTTCAGATTGCAGTCATCACAGATGTCTGTGATCGTAATCTTCTCTAGCGGTGTATGCTCCATTTGCTGTTTCAGTGCGGCTGCTATTGCTCGCTTCGTAATCTGGGAGTTGGACATATACAGAATATGGTAGGCAACAGGGAAAAATGTCAATAAAAATAGACAGGTGCATATCTTGACTGTCTCCTTAAGATATGTCATAAGGAAAAGGGAAAGTTAATAAAACTGTTAGAGGTTACTATGCGTATTTACCAAAAAACATGGGTATTTTGCCTAATTATTATAATATCTTCCACTTTTTCTCTCATGGGAAATGCAATTACCTATGACATAGCAACGGGTACCTTGCAAGATTTCGCTATCAACTACAACGACAATCCTGACGATCCTTCTGCCTATATGAACAGTACACCGGTTTGGGACCACCCGGGTTTTCTTGGTCGTCTCATCTACACGGGAGAGCCCACCCAACTAACGGTTTTCAATCATGGGCCAACTACCGGTGGTCCCCGTTTTTACTTTACTGGTCTCGATTGGTCAGGGCAGAGTAATACCAATTACTACAGGGAGTTTTTTCTTGTGGCGAGGGCCAAAGGCCTTCGGCACGGTTCCCCCGGAACACAACATGATTTCTCACAGTTCAATACGGTTGTTGCCGGTCCTGGGCAGATGATTGACATCCCCTATGGTGCAGGAGATGAAACCGTCGAGGTCGGTGAGTTGGGGTACAACACCCAGGGACAGAGAGATGTGTTCGATGGGAGTAATGAGTATCAATATCTGTATCCCTATAGTCATATCTGGATTGATCTGACCATTATTCGCACACGTACTGCCAAAAGGACTTTCTTTTTAAGGTTCTATGAATCCTCGCTCTACATCCAGTCGGATGAAGAAGCTTCGGTTCTCCTTACGCTTTCAGGAGAGGACAGTAGTGGATGGTTTGGGCAGATGCCTGAAGCTTTTTCCTTCAGTATCGAGAAGACTGTGGAGGATGGGTTCCCCTTTTCCTGGTTGCAGCAGGCCAGCACCATGTACAATGCCTTGGAGATTGCCAAGGTTATCTACCGTGCAGAGGACTCTGCTGCTTCCATTCGCTTTGCTTCTGATGCTAGTGGTACCCAGGCCCAGTTCTTTTTCAGGAACCAGTATGGGGATGTCTTTCCGTTCTCCTTGGCCTTTGATGCCTCAAAGCCCAATCAAACGGTAGTACCCATTACCTCGTCCCAGACGTTTGAGACAATGGTGCAGTCAGTGACTTCTCCCATTGATGGCAACTCCATCCACCAGTTGCATGTCCTGGAAGGATCAGTCTTAGCCTACCTTCCAAGCTACCTAGACCCTCCCATGGGGTTATATTCCTCCACGGTCTATGTGTTTGTTGAGCCGGTGGAGTGAGTAAACCTATTTGTCTATCTTGATAGAATCATGTACCTGGGTAGTCTGCTCTCTTATGGCGTATTGTCTGTACTGACATGCCGGTGTGTTACCGCCATAGTCTGCTCTATTGCCTCAATGGATGCATCGAGGTTCCCAGCTACCATGAGGGAGTAGAGCATATCTATTACTGCCAGCTGATTAATTCTTGAGGTACTCGCTCCCTGGCGGTATATCCTCTCTGAAGCAGGAATGACAATGCTGATATCAGAGAGACGCCGAAGTGTATTGTCACTATCCATGGTCACTGAGATGATCGGGGTACCAGATCGTTTGAGCTGCTTGGCTGCAGCTACCATGGTATCGTTCTCCCCAGAGTAGGAGAGAATGCAGGCACAGTCCTCCTTCCTCATGGTTGAGGCTGCAGTGAGCTGTAGATCGGTATCATGTGTGTAGAATACAGAGATGCCAAGCCGTACCAACTTCTGCATGAAGTCGAAAGCAACAACCCCTGAAGCACCGACTCCGAAGAGAAATGTCGAGTGTGCTGACTGAATCAAGGAAACAGCCTTTTCCAACTCCTTCCCATCGAGACAGCGCTCGAGTGCATTGAAAGAGTGCTGGAATCGTTGAATCACAGAGTGGATGACCACAGATGGAGAGGTCTCTGAGTCAAGTTCAAAGTCTGGGACATATCGCTCATCATAGTTACCGAAGACATCTCGAGCCAGACGTAGCTTGAAATTGCTGAAACTGGTGAAATTGAGGTGTTTGCAGAAGCGAATCACCGCTGCCTGGCTGGCACCGCTCTGCTTCGAGAGTTCACGCACATTGAAGTGAACCGTTTTCTTGGGTTCTCTCAGTACATACGAGGCAACCTTCTTCTCAGAGTCACTAAGAAGATCATACTGGGCGTTGATCGCATATAAAGCCCCTTCAACCTGTACTTTCTCTTCCATGCATGCTCCCTTTCCTATGTGTCGTTCTCAGCAGATTGTTTGGAGTGGTAGAGCCGTATCATCTCAGAAATCGGACCACTGGATTGGCTCTCCAATGACCGGGCAGTCTCAGCATCCACTCCCAGCAATATCATCACTATAGCAAGCTTCGGTCTTCTCCCAGATGCTTCAAAAGCAGTGCTGGCTTCCTCATAGGAACACGCTGTGGCTTGTTTGATCAATCGCTTGGAGCGTTCCACCAGTTTTTTATTGACTGGAGTAAGATCAACCATGAGGTTTCGGTAAACCTTGCCAATCCTGATCATACTTGCCGTGGTAATCATATTGAGTACCAATTTCTGTGCAGTTCCTGACTTAAGACGGGTGGAACCCGTAATTACCTCTGGGCCCACATCCAGAAATATTGCATGCTGTGCCGCTGCAAACGTCTGGGATTTTGCATTACAACTGATAGCCCCCACCACTGCTCCTAGGTTTTTTGCATATTCCATAGCACCGATTACATACGGAGCCTGTCCTGATGCGGTAATGCCAACCAATACATCCTTCTTGGAAAAATGCAGTGCCTGTAGCTCCCTGACTCCTTCCTGATAGTCATCCTCCGCGTTCTCAATGGAACGCACCAGTGCTTCCTTTCCTCCTGCTATCAGACCCTGGACCATGGTCCTGGGGACCCCAAAGGTTGGAGGACACTCAGAAGCATCCAATACCCCAAGGCGTCCACTGGTTCCCGCTCCTATGTAAAACAAGCGACCGCCGTTCCTGAAAGACGTTACAACATCAGATACCAAGGAGGCAATGACAGGGAGTTGTTTTTCTACCGCGAACGGGACAGTTTTATCCTCATCATTCATGATCTGCAGAATTTGTAGTTCTGAGAGCTCATCAATATTGGAGGTGTTGGTATTGCACTGTTCAGTGGTAAGTGAATTCAAGGTCTCTTCCGTGATCGGTACTTGCATATGCTATTTTCTCCCGGTGTCCGGTTATGTACGTATACGATATTTATTTCACTGTATCACTTCTGGTTGTGTGTTGTAAAGAAATAATATTTCAAAAACATTTGCGTTCTAAAATTATATGTCATATACTGGGTAAAACGAGAGGATTATGAACACAAACGACTTGATTCATCGATACAGGAAAGAGACAACCCATCGAATCATCGGCCTCATGTCGGGGACAAGCTTGGATGGTGTTGATGCGGTTCTTGTGACCATTACCTCAGAGGCAGATGGGCATGTAGAAAGTGTGACCTTGGAAGACCAGGTCGCAATTCCCTATACCAATGACGTAAAAGCGATGGTAAATCGCCTCTGTGTAAAAGGAGCTTCAGACATTGAAGACCTCTGTTTTGCCCACTTCGGTCTTGCCCACTGGAACGGGGAAGCGGTCAACAGATTGATCGAACACAGTACAGTGGAGAGATCATCTATTGCTGCCATTGGTATGCATGGACAGACCGTGTGGCATGCTCCTGTTCCAAGAACTTTCCCAGGCCCCGAAGGAACATTAGACATTACGGGAACCTTGCAGATAGGCAATGCCCAGATGGTCGCTTCTCTTACCGGTCTTCCTGTCATCTCCGACTTCCGCTCTGCCGATATGGCCGAAGGAGGCGAGGGTGCTCCCCTCGCTCCCTACATCGATTACCTGCTCTTCCACCAGGAAGGGAAGGGTATCGCTGTCCAGAACATCGGAGGTATCGGGAATGTGACGGTGCTGCCCCAGGGAGGGGATGAGGAAGCAATCTTTGCTTTCGATACCGGACCAGGCAACATGATCATCGACCAGATAGTTGCACTTGGTACACACCAGAAGCAGCAATATGACGATGGTGGTACGATCGCAGCGCGTGGTACGGTATCTATAGAACTGCTTACCCAGATGATGAGAGACCCCTATTTTGCAAAGAAACCTCCCAAAAGCACCGGTCGTGAAGTCTATGGATCGGATTATAGTGAGCAGGTATTGAAACAAGCGGAAGCCTTGAAGCTCAGTTTTGAAGATGTGGTAGCTACCGCTACCGCTTTTACCGCAAAAACCATTGCCAGTTCATACACGGATTTCGTACTCCCTGTAACTACACTGGATACCGTAGTGGTCAGTGGAGGAGGGGCGAGAAACAAGACCTTGCTCTCCATGATCAAGGGCTACCTGCCAGAGGGTATTAGCGTGCAACCATCGGATGAGGTAGGAGTACCGGACCAAGCCAGAGAGGCAATGGCCTTCGCCTTGATGGCGCATGAGTCATTGATGGGAAGACCTTCCAATATTCCGAAGGTTACCGGAGCCAAGAGAAGAGTGGTGCTCGGAACCATTACCATGCAACAACTCTGATATTTGTCAGATGAGAATAACAAAAGGAGCGAATTATGAAAAAACGTAATCTGTTTTTGGTCTGTGCAGTAGCATTGCTGGTTCTTGCAATGTCTTCTGCTTTTGCCGCAGGTGTGAAGGAGGAGGCTCCAGCAGCACAAAAGTCGTCTACCCTGACCATCGGGGTTAGCCAGGAAGCTGTGGGACTGGATCCCCATATCGTAACCGCATTCTCCTCCATGCGTAGAATCGATTTGCTGTACAACCGCTTGGTTCGTCTCAATGAAAACATGGAAGTGGTTCCTGATCTGGCAGAGTCCTGGGAAATTCCAGATAACCTGACCTATATCTTCCACCTGAAGAAGGGTGTCAAGTTCCATAATGGAAGAGAGATGGTTGCCGACGATGTGAAGTACTCACTCGAGCGCGTACTCGATCCTACAACCGCAGCACCCGGTCGTTCCTATATTGCTACGATCGATACCATCGAGGTTCTGGATGACTACACGGTGAAGATTACGCTCTCTTCTCCGTTGGCTTCATTGCTCGATGCTTTGACATCCAACAATATTTCCATAGTCCCCCGCGAAGTGGTGGAAGAGAATGGGAACCTGCAGAGAGTTGTTTGTGGTACCGGTCCCTACATGCTCGAGGAGTGGGTCGTTGACAACTCCATGACGCTGGTGAAGAATCCTGAATACTTTGAAAGCGGTCTTCCAAAGACCGAGAAGGTCATCTTCAGGGTCATTCCTGAGGAAGCCTCTCTCTTGGCTGGAATCAAGAGTGGTAACTTGGATATTGCAACCATCAATGATGGTGCCACCATTCGCCAGGCAAGCGCCGACAAGAGTGTCGTGGTCATGAGCAAGCCTGGAATGAACGTCAGGGTATTCAGCTTCAACAACCAGAAAGCTCCCTTCGATGACATCCGTGTCCGTCAGGCTATCGCCCTCGCCATTGACCGCAACGAGATCCTGACCATGGCTGAGTATGGCATGGGCGCCGCAACCGGCCCGATTCCTATCTCCGCAAAAGCTTGGGCAATACCCCCAGAGCAGCTTCCCCTTGGAAAGACTGACTATGCAAAGGCAAAGCAGTTGCTCGCTGATGCAGGATATCCCAATGGGCTTAGCTTCGACATCGTTTGCTCTTCTACCTATGAGGGTGGCTTGGCAGTTGCCCAGGTTATTCAGGACCAACTGAAGAACATCGGCGTAGAGGCAAACCTCGACGTGGTTGAGTGGGGTAATTACATCGACCGCTGGGTGAAGCGTGACTTCAGTACCATGGTTGAGCTCCGCGGCGGAAGCAGCGAACCTGACCGCTTCCTCTATCGTTCCCTGCACAGCACCGGTGGAGTAAACAACTTCATGTATGCTGACAAGGAGACTGACAGACTGCTCGACCTTGGGCGAGAGCAGACGGTTGTTGCAGAGCGAAAAGCTACCTATGACAAGGTGCAGGAAGTACTTGCTACAAACGTTCCCTTGGTGTTCTTGTATTCTCCTAACGAGAACCAGGTAACCAGCCCTGCTGTAGAAGGATTCAAGCTCGTAGGAAATGGTAGCCTGTTCTATGTGACACACGCTGAAGTAACAAAATAACGAGTATTTTCAGAGGACTCCTTCCTGCGGGGAGGAGTCTCTCTACAATATGACATCCAGAGGTGTTTTGTGGGAAAATATATTGTCAAGCGACTGCTTTCGCTTATTCCAGTACTTATAGGGGTTTCCTTGATTGTGTTTTTCATGGTTCGTCTGATCCCAGGTTCTGCTTTGCAGATGTACATGGGGACCCAGGTTGAGGCTACTCCTGAACAGATGGAACAACTCAAACGGTTGTTTGGGGAGGATAAACCTATCCCGGTACTCTATATTGAGTGGGTAGGGGATATCATGCGGGGTGACTTCGGGTATTCACTGAGGACCGGAAGGCCAGTGCTTCCTGATATTCTCAGTAGGCTTCCGATCAGCTTGGAACTGACCCTTTACTCATTGGTGCTTGCCTTGCTTATAGGCATACCGCTTGGAATACTCTCCTCACTGAAGCAGGACACCTTTGGCGATTTTCTTAATAGGATTATTGGCCTCATTGGGCTTTCCTTACCCCAGTTCTGGCTGGCTGCCTTGATGGTTATTGCTTTCTCTTCCTCGCAGGGTTGGATACCCATGGGTAACTATGTCAGTCTGTTTGAAAACCCACTACAAAATCTGAAGATGTTCTTCCTTCCCTCCCTTGCCATCGGATTTGGGTTTGCAGCCGTGGTAATGCGCTACACACGAAACAGCATGCTGGAAGTCCTGCAGATGGATTATGTGAGAACTGCAAAGGCCAAGGGCCTTCCCAAGAGGAAGGTGATTATCATCCATGCACTGAAGAATGCCATCCTCCCTGTCATTACCGTGACAGGATTCAATGCAGGATACCTGCTTGGTGGCTCGATTGTCATTGAGGAAGTGTTTGCACTTCCCGGTATGGGCAGGCTGGCCCTCTATGCGATCAACCAAAGAGACTATCCAGTGATCCAGGCGATCATGTTGGTGATCGCATCCCTCTTTGTATTGGTCAATCTTGTTACGGATCTGGTCTATGCAATGGCAGATCCCCGAATTCGATTGGTTGATGAGGAGAAGTGATGCTATGAAAACACCAAGAATTGTACGAAACAAAATAGCACTTGCAGGGCTTATTGTCATTCTTCTCTATGTATTGATGAGTATCGTCTCGCTCTTCTGGTTGCCCTTCAATCCGGTTGCGATGAACTCAGCGGAGGTTCTGCAAGGACCGTCCCTCGCCAGTGGCCATCTCTTTGGCACCGATGAGTTCGGTAGGGATGTCCTCTCGAGAATCATGAAAGGGACCTCTGTCTCATTCATTATCAGCGTCAGCGCGACTGCTTTGGGTGCTGTGATAGGCATCTTCATGGGCGTGTGGGCAGGATATCTTGGAGGGAAGACCGATAATGCAATCATGCGTTTTGCAGATATTCTCTTCGCCTTTCCTTCCCTGTTACTCGCCATCTTTATCATGGCAATACTGGGAGAACACACCTATAACGTGGTACTGGCGATTGGTATTGTCTACATCCCTCAGTTTGCAAGAATCAGCAGGGGATCAATTATTGCCTTGAAAGGCAATGAGTTTATCCGTGCCGCGAAGTCAAATGGAGCTGGCAGGACCTATATCCTGAGACACCATCTCCTGCCCAATATAACCGCTCCCTTAATCGTCCAGATCTCCTTGTCGCTTTCAACAGCTATTCTACTTGAATCGGCGTTGAGCTTCCTGGGACTTGGAGTACAACCTCCAGACCCTTCCTGGGGAAATATGCTCAGCAGTGCCCGAAAGGTCATGATGTTTGCACCGTGGACAGCAATCTATCCTGGACTCGCCATTGTCCTGTTGGTTTTAGGATTCAACCTCTTGGGTGATGGCCTGAGAGATATCCTGGACCCCAGACTACGGAACGTCAGGTAGGAGGTGCTGGATATGCATGAAACAACTATTTTGCAAGTAGAAGGCCTGGTTACCGAGTTCAAGTCTGAACGTGGTATCGTCAACGCAGTAAACAAGGTTTCCTTTGACCTGGAGCGGGGACAGACACTGGGAATTGTGGGAGAGTCGGGTTCCGGGAAATCGGTAACCAACCTCTCCATTCTCCGCCTGATCGAATACCCTCCTGGGAGGATTACCGGAGGGAAGGTCCTCTTCCATGACCAGGACCTGCTCAGCGTGAGCGAGAACGAAATGCTTTCCATCAGAGGGAAGCATATCTCCATGATCTTCCAGGATCCGCTCACTTCCTTGAATCCAGTGATCAAGGTATGGAAGCAAATTGCTGAGACCTTGATGCTCCACCAGGGGATGAAGAAGCAAGAGGCAAAGAAGCAGGCCATTGAGCTGCTCAGAATCATTGGCATCCCAGACCCTGAGATGCGCGCTGAGTGTTATCCTCATCAGTTCTCCGGGGGAATGCGCCAGCGTGTCATGATTGCGATGGCGCTCTCCTGCAACCCTGATATCCTCATTGCCGATGAACCGACCACTGCCCTGGATGTTACCATCCAGGCACAGATCCTTGATCTCATCCGAGAGAAGAAGGAACAGTATCAGACCTCGGTCATTATGATCACCCATGACCTGGGGGTCATCGCAGAGATGTGCGACCAGGTATGCGTCATGTATGCCGGTCGTATCGTGGAGCGCGCTGGGGTGGAGGCGCTCTTCGGGAGTCCGAAGCACCCCTATACGAGAGGGCTGCTTGAATCCATCCCTCGTATGGGGAACGTGGGTACCCAGCGACTCCATTCGATCAAGGGTTCCCCTCCTGATCTGGCAAACCTTCCGCCTGGTTGTCCATTCCGCGACCGTTGTGATAAGGCGATGGATATTTGTGCCTCCCAGCTTCCTCCAGAGGTCGTGCTCCAAGAGGCAGAGGGAGAGAGAACCGTCGCATGTTGGTTGTATCCTCAGGAGGGTAAGCATGGCAGAGCGTGAGACATTGTTGGAAGTAAGAGACCTCAAGGTCCATTTTCCCCTAGAGAAGGGCATCCTGTTCAAGCGAAAGGTAGGAGCTGTGCGAGCGGTGGATGGTATTTCCTTCACCGTCCAGCAAGGTGAAGCCTTGGGATTGGTCGGAGAGTCAGGCTGCGGAAAATCCACCACCATCTTGGCAATCTCCCGCCTGGAGCGGATTACCGGTGGAGAGGTCCTGTTCTCCGGTGTTGATCTTGCCAGCCTGAGTGAGAGTGACCTGACAAGGGAGCGACAGAACTTTCAGATTATCTTCCAGGATCCATACTCCTCCCTCGATCCCCGAATGCGGGCAATCGACATTGTCGCTGAGCCCATGAGTATCTTCGTAAAGAAAGGCTTGCTCTCCTTGAGTGAGGAGGAGATTAAAGAGAAAGCACTCTCCCTCTTGGAGCGGTGTGGTCTCTCTTCCATCTACGCAAACCGCTATCCGCATGAGTTCTCCGGTGGTCAGCGTCAGCGTATTGGAATTGCAAGGGCACTCTCCTTGGGACCAAAGTTGATCCTCGCAGATGAGCCGGTCAGTGCACTGGATGTTTCCATCCAGTCACAGATCCTGAACCTGCTCAAGGACCTACAGAAGGAGTTTGACCTTACCTTTCTCTTCATCGCTCATGACCTTTCGGTTGTTGAATACTTCTGTGACCGTATTGCTGTAATGTATCTGGGCAATATAGTGGAGATGGCCTCCAGCAAGGAGCTGAATGACAACCCCCTGCACCCCTATACCAGAGCCTTGCTCTCCGCTGTTCCTGTCCCTGACCCCATTGCAGCAAAGAAGAGGAAGCGAATAATCCTGAAAGGAGACGTTCCCTCCCCATCTGCAGTTCGCCCTGGCTGTCCGTTCTATGAGCGGTGTCCGAAGGCCATGCCAAGGTGCAAGGAAGTAAAGCCTATTCTGACAGAGCAGGGAAAAAACCACCAGGTGGCGTGCTTGTTGTATGAGGAGTCCTCTGATGCTTGAAGTGACCGCAGTTCCTGCAAAGCTTATGCTGAAAACTCCCTTCCATATAGCTCACGGTAGCTGTGACTACCGTGAGAATGTGTTCCTGCAAATGAAAACAGACAAGAAGACTGCCTATGGGGAGGCTGCCGTCGTTCCCTACTATGGGGTTACCAAAGAGCAGATCCTTGAGGACTTGCAGCATACCATTACCCCAGAGATGATACGAGAAAACCAAACACTGGAAGTGGTCAATTCATTCTCTTACACCATGAGTGCCTGTGCGTACACCACAGCCATGCTTGGCTTGCAAGAGAAGGCTCCCGATCAGTCAAATAGTAACTCCGTACGGGGTTCTTCCTTTACCATCGCCTATATCTCCGACATGCAGCGCATGTTGGAGGCTATTGCAAGTTGCGGGTTCTCTACTATTAAGTTGAAAGCAGGGTTCCCCGATGATGTACAGCGTATCACGTTGATCAGGGAACGCTTCCCTGACCTACGTATCCGCCTTGATGCTAACCAGGGATGGAGCTTTAGTGAAGCCCAATCAATCATTGAGCAGTTACAAGACCAAAATATCGAGCTGATAGAGGAGCCGATCGCAGGAAGCCCTGAAGCGTTGAGAGTTCTCTCCTCGCTCAGTGATATTCCCATCATTCTTGATGAGACAGTCCAGACCCTGGACGACCTTACGCGGTATGCAGGTAGTGTAGCTGGCATCGTTGTGAAGATTGCTAAGAGTGGAGGCCCCCAGGCAGCAAAGAGGCTCATACAGGAAGCTGAGAAGCATTCCCTCGATGTACTGCTCAGTTGCATGGTTGAGTCCTCTCTCGCGGTTACCAGTGCCCTCACGCTCGAACCGCTCTGTAAGTGGATTGACCTCGATGGCCCAATACTCCTTGCTGATGACCCGTTCTCTGGATTAACCTATAGGAATGAGCTTCCCTTTGGTGCGCTACAGGAACTCACTCCCTCGCCCAAACTCCTCGAGCTCTTCGCCTCCACCAAGCCTTTCATTCTGGAGCCATGAACCATGCAGATACGTCAAATCAGAGAAGAAGATATTCCTGTATGTGCACAACTTGCCAATACTCTTCCCTTGGGTAAGACCTACGGGTTTGAGACAAAAGATTGGATCAGAAAATTGACAAAGGCACGCAATGAAGAGGGGAACCTCCTCTTCATTGCTGAGGAGGAAGGCAGGCTTGCCGGGTTTGCCTGGGTACATACCCATGGTGCATTCCTCGCTGCCCCCTATCTCCGCTTCATAGCCGTAGACCCCAGCTTCCAGGGTAGAGGGGTCGGTATCCTGCTCCTCAAGGAGTTTGAGGAACAGACCCGCAATCTTAAGAAAGATTGGTTTCTTCTTGTCTCAGAATTCAATATTGGAGCACAGCAGTTCTATGAGAAGCACGGCTACCAGAGAGTAGGGGCCCTTCCTGACTTTGCCAAGGAGGGGATTACAGAGGTGATCATGGTAAAGAAACACGAGAGAAGAAACAAATGAACACGACGCTCGATAATCTCAGCCCCATCCTAACCGAATACATACAAGAGCAGTACTTCTCTGCAGTTGCCGTAGGGGTCTATCAGGCAGGGGAAGCAAAGATAAAGACGTGGGGCACCACTACGTGGGGTGGCCCACCTCTTACTCCCTCCCATCTTTACGACCTTGCATCCTTGACCAAGCTCTACACCACTATGGCAGTTCTGAAACTCATGCATGAACAACGGTTCCAGGAACATACCAAGATTATCGATCTTCTCCCTTTTGAGAATCTGCAACTCAAACAGCAACTAGGGCATCTAACTGTTTCTGAGTTGTTGACCCACCACTCAGGGCTACCTGCCTGGTACCCGTTCTATACACGAAGAGGGGAAGATTTTCAGACCATTCTTCAAGACTTACTCAAAGAGCACCCGATTACCGATACAATGATCTATTCCGACATCAACTTCATACTTCTTGGCCTGATCGTCAGTAATACAACAAATCTGTGCTTGCATGAGGCAATACAGACATTGGTCTTGAACCCACTCGGATTAAAAGAGACTACCTACCACCCGGACTCTTCGCTCTGTGTGGCTACCGAATATGGGAACCAGATAGAGAAGCAGATGGTCCATGACCGTGGTTTATCTTTCAACGGATGGAGAGATGAAACCACCCCTATCAAAGGCTCCTGTAATGATGGGAACGCCCACTACTTTTTCCAGGGTGTTTCCGGCCACGCTGGCTTATTCTCATCTCCTCAGGATGTGCTTACCTTTGGGAAGGCTTTTCTAAGTGCTGACCATGCGAAACTGGATGCACGGCTCTATAGCAACACAATCAAAGACTGGGGAGAGGGCAGAGGCTATGGGATACAGTTCGGAGAACTCTATCCTGACCAGGGTTTTGGTCACACTGGTTTTACCGGTACCTACCTCTATGTGAATCCAAAGAGGGATCTGGTAATTACCATCCTGACCAATCGACTACATACACAGACGGTGAGAAATATTAATTCAATAAGACTTGAGATTGTGGGGAGATTGCTGGGTCCATGACACTATCTTTGAAGACCAGCAATCGGCCCAGTCTCGTCAATAATAGTAGAGAGATGTTTCAAGGCAACGTTGCTTAACCGGTACCGTGTTCAGTTGTACTTCCAGAAACAACCGAGAGACAAACTCAGTAAGTCGAATACCATACGCCTGGCAATAGATGCCCAGCGTCGTGGTCGTTGGGTAGTTCTGGTTTCGCCGTCCCTCTCGCAAGCTGATTGTGCTCTTACTGAATGGTGTTATCTCTTCCAGTTTTCCTTGGCTTATTCCACACTCCTTACGCAGTACCTTAAGCGTCCAGGCTACATGAGACGGCATTACATCCAAGATTATCTTCATCTGCTGTTCAACAGAAAAGCCATAGGTGTTACCTAATGCTGTTGGGTGTTGGGTGTTGGGTGTTGGGTGTTGGGTGTTGGGTGTTGGGTGTTGGGTGTTGGGTGTTGGGTGTTGGGTGTTGGCCGCGCGAACCGACCTCTGCGTAGTCCAGAAAGGTCAGAACGTTGAATCTCAGGGCATGGCAGAGTCGTAGGATCGTATCCAGCTTTGGTCGCCAGTCGGGATTTGTTGTGATTTCGGTAATCCACCTGGGATTCGATCCGGTTCGCGCGGCAAGCAATGTTTCGTCTACTTTGCTCTCTTGCATTGCCCATACGAGTGCTTCTTGGAATTGCATATACGTAACCTCCAATCTTGTTAGGTACCTCCTAAGGGAGATGGGGTTTGGTATTGCTTCAAGGAATTTGGAAAATGATTTTCTTTATAACGGCAGAAGTGGGATGTGCTTCTTCCAATGTAAGAGGCTTACCATCTGTACAGTATTTGCAAGAAAAAACTGACATGTATATGCTGATGGCAGGATTCTCTGTCTTGTAAGCAGAAGAAAGTGACGCATGATCGTCAAAATTGTAAAGAAAATCCAAATTCTGAGTTGATGGTAACCAGAAGTAGTGGTAGTATGGTTTCAAGCGTGTGAAGTAGTAAAGGATAACAACTAGAGACTTCTTGTGTCATAGCTGTAACGTTCTGCTTCCTTAGCGGGTTTTTCTTCTTGCAGGAAGGTTCTCTTCCTGACTTGGAGATATATACCGAGTATGTTCCGGCAGCCGGTATATAACGGGATGGTATTAGTGGTTCCTGCATTACCCTCAAGTGGTATGTTGTAGCGAAGCTGTGCATCCTGTTCCCTGCTTTTTCACCTAACACAGGGCAATATAACCAAAGCCTTTCTTCGAAGGGTTTCCCCTTCGAAACAGAGCTACCCATATTTTACGTTCAAAAAATGAACAAAATGTTCTGACATAATTGTATGCAAAGCGAACCAACAACTAAGGAATTCTCTATTCTCTCTTACATTGAGCAAAACTCAGATGCCACCCAAAGAGAGTTGTCTGAGCATGTTGGTGTGTCCTTGGGGATGATCAACATTTTGTTGAAGCGCTTGGTTAAGAAAGGGTTTGTTAAGATAGAACGACTCCAATCCAACTCAGTTAAGTACTTCCTTACTCCCCAGGGTATCGCCAGTAAGCTCGAGAGAACCTATGGGTATATTGTGAGGACGTATAGGGAGCTCGAGACATATAAAGAAAGAGTTGGTATGGTAGCTCAGCAAATTGCCAAAAAGTATACGGTAGAAACCGTATACTTCTTTGGACCTAACGATGAGTTTGCTGCCATGATCTCTGCCTTTATCAGGCTGGATAGTAGCGAAGGTCCAGAAATAAAGATTATTCATGAAGAGAAAGATCTTCTGGAGTATTCGAAGAAAGTACCCATCCTTATTTGGGACCATGAATACGCCGAAGCATTGGAAGGTTCTGGGTATTCATGGATGAACATAATGCAATCCTTGGATGTCTAAGGGGATATCGGTGCCAGAAGAGGAGCCAGGTAGTGCCAGGTTTCCTATACTTGGCTCCTCTTAATGCACCAACTGGCTCCGTCCGGGAGGTTTATATCCTAAAGGAATGATGGGCGTGAGGTGAGAGAAATGTGGCATTTCACCAAAACGCTGAGAGGAAGTGATGAAAACGCTGTATGGGAACTGAAGCTTTGAAATCTGAAAATTTGAAAGACCATAGTAGAAAAGGAGTTTCTCCAGTCTATCTATGTGTTAAGCGATCCCTTGATTTCATATCTTCTCTATTGGCTTTAATTGTCCTTTCTCCCATATTCCTGATTCTCATCATTGCCATCAAGCTTGATTCCAAAGGGCCTGTCTTGTTCAAGCAGAAACGTGTTGGTATCCATAAAACACATTTCAATATTCTCAAGTTCCGGACTATGCGTATAGATACTCCTAATGATGTTCCGACTCATCAGCTCAAAAACCCTGAACAGTACATTACCAAAGTAGGGAAGTTCCTCAGAAAGACCAGTTTGGATGAGCTTCCCCAGATCTGGAACATTTTCGTTGGCCAGATGTCTGTCATTGGTCCAAGACCAGCTCTTTGGAACCAGTACGATCTAATCGAAGAGCGAGAAAAGTATGGAGCAAATGATGTTCCAGTCGGTCTAACAGGTTGGGCTCAGATAAATGGGCGGGACTCTATTACCATTGAATTAAAGGCCAAGTTGGATGGCGAGTACATAAAGAGGTTTGGACTGATTATGGATTTACGATGCTTTGTTGGGAGTATAGTGTCGGTGTTGAAAAGTGATGGGGTTGTGGAAGGGGAAGCAGGGAGTATGAACCTGAATGAAAAATCCTCTGCAAACCACAAATAAAAATAAAAATGAAGATACTCTGTGTTTGTCAGTATTACTATCCAGAGAATTTCCAGGTAACTCCGATATGCGAGCAATTGGTGGCTGATGGATATGAAGTGACAGTGTTGACAGGTCTTCCTAACTATCCTACAGGAATTATTCCGGATGACTACAAAAAAAGCAACCGTGACGAAACCATTAATGGAGTGCATGTTGTTAGGTGTAAAGAAATAGGACGTAAGAATGGTCCAGTATGGCTTGGGATTAATTATATTAGTTTCTACATATCCTCTATGAAAATGGTAGATAAACTTCCAGCTGATTTTGATATAGTATTTGTTTATCAACTTTCTCCAGTATTTATGGGATTACCAGGACGCAAATATGCGATGAAGCATAATGTTCCCTTGTTTTTGTATTGTTGTGATTTATGGCCAGAGTCAATAAAGATGTATGTGAAAAATGAACGGAATGTATTTTACAAATGGGCGAGATATGTTAGTAGAAAGGTATATGTTTCTTGTAATAGAATTGCAGTACAATCTCTTAGTTTCATCAATTATCTTAATATAACTCATTCGATAGATAAAAATAAATTGATATACATTCCCGCTTTTGCTGATGAAAAATATCTAACCATCGACTTTACGCCAGAAGATAAAAATTTTATAGATTTTCTATTTCTCGGTAATATTGGGATTGCTCAAAACCTTTTCTCAGTTGTAAATGCATTTAAAATTGCTTGTGAGAAAAGGTCTATGCGTCTTCATATTGTTGGAGACGGAACTTGTCTGCAGGATTTGCAGCATTATGTTGTTGAGGTAGGGTTGAAAGATACAGTATTTTTTTATGGACGAAGATCCGTTGATCAAATGCCAAGATTTTATAAAATTGCTGATGCCTGCATAGTCTCTTTAAATGCTGATAATGCTACAGGGTATACACTCCCTTCAAAAGTTCAGGGATATATGGCAGCAGGAAAACCGATAATTGGGATGATTGATGGATCGGCTCGAGAGGTTATTAAAGAATCGAATTGTGGAATATGTGTTCCTGCAAATGATGTAGATGGTTTTGCAAACGCACTATGTTCATTTGCCCGTGATAAATGTTTTCATGAGATGTATGCGAATAATGGACGTTCATATTTTAAAAAAAACTTTAGTAAAAAAGGTTTTATGAACGCGTTAGAGAAAGAAATTTCAAGTTTAGGAAATAATGCATGAATTTGTTTAAAAAGAAAACTTTATTAATCACTGGCGGTACTGGTTCTTTTGGAAATGCTGTACTGGAACGCTTTCTTGAAACTGACATAGCAGAAATCCGAATCTTCTCCCGAGATGAGAAGAAACAGGATGACATGCGCCACTTCTACAAGAACGATAAGATCAAGTACTACATCGGTGATGTACGCGATTACCGTAGCATTCGTGATGCTCTTAATGGTGTCGACTACGTATTCAGTGCGGCAGCATTTAAACAGGTCCCCTCTTGTGAGTTCTTCCCCATGGAGGCAGTAAAGACCAACGTTGTAGGTACAGATAACGTCCTGACCGCCTGCATCAATGCAGGGGTGAAGAAGGTTATCTGCCTTTCTACCGATAAGGCAGCCTATCCGATCAATGCCATGGGAACCAGCAAGGCAATGATGGAGAAGGTGTTTGTTGCCAAGTCAAGGACGGTCTCCGAGGACCGGACTCTTATCTGTGGTACACGCTACGGGAATGTGCTTTGCTCCAGAGGCTCCGTGGTCCCTCTCTTTGTTGAGCAGATCAAGGCAGGCAAGCCCCTGACGGTGACCGATCCCTCCATGACCCGCTTCATCATGACCTTGGAAGAGGCCGTAGACTTGGTCCTCTATGCCTATGAGCATGCACATACCGGGGACATCCTGGTCCAGAAGGCACCGGCAAGTACCATCGGTGACCTTGCCCAGGCAGTGAAAGAGCTCTTCCACGCAGACAATGAGATAAAGACCATCGGTATCAGGCATGGGGAGAAGATGTATGAGACTCTGCTCACCAATGAGGAGTGTGCAAATGCCATGGACCTGGGTAACTTCTACCGGGTACCTGCCGATAACCGTGACCTGAACTATGACAAGTACTTCATCGACGGTAAAGTAGGAGGATCGACATTGACCGAATTCAATTCAAGCAATACTCGTCTTCTATCAGTAGAAGAAATTAAGGAAGTCCTCCAGAAATTACCCTTTATCAAAGAAGAACTTTCCAAGTGGGGGAGGGGAATATAATGAGATTTCTAATCCTCGGCTGCAACGGCATGGCTGGGCACACCATATCCCAATATATGCAACATCAGGGACACGATGTCCTTGGTTTCGACCGGAACCTTTCTCCATTAGTAAAAAGCATAGCTGGCGATGCCACTGATACGGATATTTTAAGGAAACTGATTGCATCTGGAAATTTCGATGCAATCATCAATTGCATCGGTATTCTCAATCAATTCGCCGAGGAGCGAAAGTCTCTTGCAGTGTTCCTCAATTCTTACTTGCCTCATTTTTTAGCCGATGTCACGGCTGAACTAGATACGCAAGTGATTCACATGAGCACAGATTGTGTCTTCTCTGGTGAGCGAGGTGGATATACCGAGCAGGACCTACGAGATGGGACAACGTTCTATGATAGGACGAAGGCTCTAGGAGAGCTCGAGGACGGTAAGAACTTGACTCTGAGAAACTCAATAGTTGGGCCAGACACCAATCCGCAAGGAATTGGGCTGTTCAATTGGTTTATGCAACAAGAAGGGCCGATCAGTGGCTATTCCAGAGCCATGTGGACCGGGCAGACCACACTCCAACTGGCAAAGACCATGGAGCAGGCTGCTAAGGAGAGAATAAGCGGGCTGATTAATGCAGTACCTGATGAACCCATAAGCAAATATGACCTATTGATGTTGTTTAATAAATACTTTCGTGGAGGGTCGGTCGAGATTATCCCTAATGCTGATTTCGTAGCTGACAAATCCCTGAAGCGGACTCGATTTGAGTTCAGCTACAGAATTCCTGATTACGAAAGGATGGTATACGAGCTATATAAATGGGTAATGGCCCACAGTGAGCTCTATCCCCATTACCATCAATAATTATTACTAGAAGGACAAAGTATGCACAAACTGAAGTTAATGACCATTGTAGGGACCAGACCTGAGATAATCAAGCTTTCTGAGACCATCAAGAAATGCGACCAGTATTTTGATCACATATTGGTACATACCGGGCAGAACTACGATTATCAATTGAACGAGGTTTTTCTTAAAAATTTAGGAATAAGGGAGCCCGATTATTATCTCGATGTAGTGGGAGAGAATCTTGGCCAAACAATGGGGAATGTAATTTCAAAATCCTATGAACTTATGGCTCAAGTAAAACCAGATGCGATAATAGTGTTAGGGGATACAAATTCCTGTCTTTGCGTTATTTCAGCAAAGAGGCTTCATATACCTGTGTTTCACATGGAAGCAGGAAATAGGTGCAAAGATGAAAACCTGCCTGAAGAAGTTATCAGAAGGATTGTAGACGTAACAAGCGATATTAATCTTTGTTATTCTGAGCATGCTAGAAGATATATTCTTGAGTCTGGGGTAAAATCAGAATATACATTTGTTGTTGGTTCTCCAATGAAAGAAGTCTTGGATGGTTGCCTTGATAAGATTGATAAAAGTGAGATACTTGATGATCTTGACTTGGAGGCGGGGAAGTATATCCTTCTTTCTGCACATCGAGAAGAGAACATAGATAATGAAGAAAACTTTTTAAGCCTTATGACTGCGGTTAATGCTATGGCAGAGAAGTATGATATGCCTATTCTATATTCTTGTCATCCGAGATCAAAGAAGTATATCCAACAACGAGGCTTCGTATTTGATAAGCGTGTTATTCAGCATCAGCCACTGGGATTCTTTGATTACAATAAATTGCAAAAAAATGCATTTTGTGTAGTATCGGACAGCGGAACGCTTCCAGAAGAAAGTGCATATTTTAAGTTTCCAGCGGTATCCGTTCGCACGTCTACTGAACGTCCAGAAGCGATGGATAAAGGCGTGTTCACAATAGGATCTATAACCACTGAGCAAGTGTTGCAAGCCGTGAATCTCGCTGTAGAAATGTATAGAAATAGTGACGTCGCTAGTAACGTTTCTAGCTATGAAGATGTTAATGTAAGTATAAAAGTGGTTAAAATAATACAAAGCTATACTGGCATAATAAATAGACTTATTTGGAGAAAAGAGTAGGTTAACCTGAATGGGAGCATTTGTAATTGGAAGTTTTTATGTAATTGTTCATGTTATTACTGCATATTACTTGTTGAAGGCCGATGAATATGTTGGGGAAGCTTATTCTGTTGGAAAGATAAATATTAGTGGGTTGTTGATAGTTGTAATTTTGTTGATGACGATTCTTGGATATTATATCATTAACAATTTATATAAAAAATCTAACAAAATTAGATCGAAATTTTCAATAAGATTCAGCACCAACAAATTACATTCTTTCTATTTTATGATGCTCTTATTGTCGTTGTATCTTTTCTTTGATGCGAGCATTGGAAGCGCTGTTAATGCTGGCGAATCAAAACTATCATTTTTGGTTGGTATTTTTAGCGTGCGTGCTTTATTTCCAATATATTATGTAGTTGAGAGAAAGAAAGACTGGCGATTTGTTGTAAATGTATTATTCTATTGCACTCTTAGATTACTTCAAGGGTGGACTGGCTTTTTACTTGATATAGCAATAATGGAAGTATTAATAAGGCTTAAGGATACAAAACTTACAAATAGCAAAATAATAGTATCCGTTATTGCTCCGATTGCTCTTTTATTTAGTGCTGGACTTGCTTATTCAGTACTCTACCCGATAAAAAATTATATCAGGTTTGATCAGTCAAGTATTAGATTCTTGCCATTCTTGGATGGGTTATCTGCAATTATTAATAGAGTATCTTTCTTTTCTCAATCAATAGCATCCATTCAAACGGCTAGCATTACAAAAGCAATTTATGCAGCACAATCAATTATTCTCGGAGAAATCAAATCAATCTTCCGACCTTTAGTCCCAAGCTTTTTAATGGATAAGTCAATGTATAGTTTATCTTTATGTATTAAACAGTCCTTTGTTAATTATGCTGTCTCGGGTACTTCTTTGAATGTTGGGATTTTATCATATGCTCACAATCTAGCCAATGCAGATTTTCTTAGTTTCTTATTTTGGATTATCTTAACCATTTTTCTTGTTAGAATATTTTTGGTCATATTCGCTTCAATATATTGTAATGGAAATAATCATGTTTTGTATTATTTGCTTTTATTAAATGTATATAATGTAGCTTCAATTGAATCGGTGTTTTCTTATGGTTATTTACCGTTGTTTTTGATGTTGCCATTTTTAATGCTATTTGGAATCATACGTATTAGTTTTACGCGAGGTAATATATGAAGATTTTGATTGTGACACAGGGGTATTATCCAGGACAAAAATATGGAGGACCACCGGTTAGCATTAAAAATTTTTGTGATCTAATGGTTCAAAGTATAGAAGTATTTATTATTACACTAAACCATGATCTAGGTGATTCTCAAGTATATCAAAGTATAGCGCAAGGGTGGAATATTCTAGGGAATTGTTCAGTAATGTATTTACAAGACAAATGTTTTAATAGAAATACATTTGAGCGAGAAATTTGCATGTTGAAACCAGATGTTATTTATCTACAGAGTCTTTTTCAACAGTGTGTATTACCGGTAACTATGATTGCAAAGAAAATGAATTTGAAATTATTATTAGCTCCTAGAGGGGAGTTGTGCTCTGGAGCAATGAAAAAGAAATATAAGAAGTTGCCGTATATTTTCTTATTGAGGATGCTTGGATTAACAAGAAAAATAGCATTTCAATCCACTAGTCCGGAAGAGACGAATGATATTGTCAAGTACTTTGGAGTGCAAAGTAATGTCTATTACTTGGAAAACATTCCATCCAAACCTCGTACTGAATATAATCAGAGATTTAAGGAAAGTGGAGTTGCGAGAATTATTTTTATTTCACGAATTGTTGAAAAAAAGAACTTACTTTATGCCTTAATTTGTTTACAGTCAGTCACAGAAGGAGATGTTGTTTTCGATGTTTTTGGCTCTATTGAAGATGAGGGATACTGGGAGAAGTGTTTAAAAGCTAGCGATAAGCTATCACCAAATATCAAATTTACATATAGAGGAGAATTAGCACATGATGATGTACAAAATGTGATGTCTAATTATGATGTTTTTATTCTACCGACATATAGTGAAAATTACGGACATGTAATTGCTGAGGCCTTATCTGTTTCTGTTCCTGTTATCATTAGCAATACCACTCCATGGAATTGTGTTAATGAGGAGAGGGCCGGATGGGCTATCCCCTTAGATAATAGAAATGGCTTTGTTGATGCAATTAATAATATTATCAGTATGAACAATTCTCAGTATGTCATTTTGAGTAGAAATGCAAAAACTCTATTTGAAAATAGTAGTAGATATGAAAAGCTAAAGGAGAAATATTTGTTTGCTTTAAAACAAATAGTAAAAAATTGACTTTATGAAATCTATTTGGTTTTTTCCTATGAAAACAGACAATGAATACACAACAATGATGCGTGCTTGCATCAATGAAAAAGAATTTTTGTTATCACCAAATAATTCTTTAATAGATTTGATACGATGCGATATTGTTCATATCAACTGGTTTGAAAATCTATCTTCAAATCGTATAAAAAAGTTATTAGTATTTTTATGTAAGATCGTGTTTTTCATATTTGTAAAAACCTCCAAGAAAACTCTTATCTATACATTTCATAACAAGAAACCACATGACAACAACAGTAGATTGAGTTTAGCATTAATGAAAATGCAAGAACGGTTATCGGACCAAATTATAATTCATAGTATCTACAGTAAGCAGTTTTTAGAGAAGAGGAATCAATGGAAGGCATTTTATGTGCCACATCCGAACTATGTAAATGCATATCATGATAATATTCAGTATCAGAATATAAAGGATAATGATAAACAGTTGGTTTTTCTGTGCTTTGGAGCAGTAAGGCCATATAAAAATCTTGAAGTAGTTATTGATTCTGCTAATTATCTCAAAGATAGAAATATCAAATTCCTAATCTGCGGTAGCTGTAAATCAAAAAAATATAGAAGTGATTTATATAATAGAGTTGAAAGTGGTAATGTTAAGTTCGATTTTAGGTTTATATCGAATGATGAAATACCTTCACTGATTGGTGTGTGTGATGCAATGATTTTACCTTATGATACAACATCGTCATTAAACTCAGGGGCGGCAATTCTCTCATTCTCTTTTGCAAAAACTGTTTTATCTTCAAACATTGGGACGGTAGAGGACTTGAAGAACACTGGAAATGTTTATCTATACAATTATTCATCAGATCCAAGGGTTCATGCAGACAGGTTGGTCGAACAAATTGAAAAATTGATCAATGATTATAATAAAGATCCTAACATTTTGCTTAACAAAGGTAAAAGGCTCCAGGGGGTGGTGATAAAATATAACTCTACTGAAACTGTTTCAAAATTGCTAACGGAAGTTTATTCTCAATAATCATTAGCTTTGAAACAAAATTATTGGGACTTTGAATTACTATTCCTATTCCTTGTAGTGTAGTCAACCTTAATCATTTTGGGAAATGGTCCAGCTCGTTGGGCTTATCATATTTTTCTTTTGCATGTGAAAGTCAAGGATTTTTTTCTTTGGTGGGGGTGAAGATTTCCGTATCTTAAGTGGTCAAATTTAGGATAGCGCTTCCAAAGCGACGAGATTACGTGGCTTCGACACTTCAACTGGGCCACCGAACCAGAACAAACTAAGCCACTAAATGAAGAAGACTGGACCACCCACAACAATAATAATCATGATACATCTTGAATGATGCTTATTGCTTAGATTTCGATGATGATTTTAATATAACCTTCCTTTAATTAAGACATCAAAGTTGTAAGTGTCAGAAATAGGATTTATTGTAGAAATAATTTTTCCACTTATATTCCGAGGGTTTAAAAAAATATTATGAAAAAGTATAATAATACTCTAATTATTGTTCTAAATTGGAATCATTCTTCTAGAACAGTTGAATTCATACAGAACCTTCGTTCAGTAGAAAAGAATTGTGATATTCTTGTTATTGACAATGGTTCAACTGTTAGTGAAAAAGAAATAATTCAAGATTATATAACTAAGCTTGGGGGGGCAATTTTTTGTGAATCAGATATTACAATTGAGAATACCAATATTATCAACGATGTTTTCTTGCTGCTGCTTAGTAAAAATTATGGATATGCAAAAGGTAATAACTTTGGGTTAAAATTGTCCAATCATTTGGGCTATTCGTATTCTTTGATTTGTAACAATGATGTTCTATTTAAAAGTTCTCTGATAAATTCTTTAGAAGAGATTATGGATTCTCGATTAGATGTTGCTGCTTTAGGACCAAAGGTCGTTGGGTTGGATAATAAACTACAAGGGCCATATTCAAAACAATATTATTTGTTTTTATCTATTGTTCAATTATTATATCCAATATTTTTATTACCTTGGAAACTTATAATAATTTTTCGAAATTTTTATTATTCTTTACCTCGTGATAGAATTCATTTGGTCTATAGATTAATGGGTTGTTGTATGATGTTAAGAAACAATGCTTTAGAAAAAGTTGACTATTTTGATGAAAATACGTTTCTATATTGCGAAGAGATGATCTTAGCGGAAAAGTTCAAAAGTTTTTATCTACTAACTGCATATACAAATAAAATAGTAGTAGTTCATATGCATGGTCTAAGTACAAGAGATTTTGATAACCAAGAACGGTTAAAAATTTTTCTTAAATCACTTTCATACTATCTAGTAACTTATAGAGGTTATAGTAAGATTTCTTTATTTATTATTAAGCAGATGTACTATGTAATGAATAATTTTTGGTTGCCAATTTCAAGAAAATTTAAAACCTTATTTATTAATATTCTAAGAGGGTTTTAATGAAAAGTATAATTCTGGCTGGTGGTGCAGGAACACGTTTATATCCCTTGACCATGGTGACGAGCAAGCAGCTTCTGCCGGTGTATGACAAGCCGATGATCTACTACCCTCTCTCCACCCTGATGCTTGCAGGGATCCAGGACATCCTGATCATCTCCACCCCTGAGGACACCCCCCGGTTCGAGCATCTCCTGGGGGATGGCAACCAGTTCGGCGTCCATCTCTCCTACAAGGTACAACCATCTCCCGATGGCCTTGCCCAGGCCTTCCTGCTGGGGGAGGATTTCATCGGGGATGATGCCTGTGCCATGGTGCTGGGAGACAACATCTTCTATGGGAACGGGTTCTCCCCGCTGTTGAGGCAGGCTGTGGGGGATGCAGAGGCAGGAAAGGCAACGGTATTCGGTTATTACGTCCCGGATCCCGAGCGCTTCGGGGTGGTGGAGTTCGACCAGGAAGGAAGAGCCGTATCCCTTGAGGAAAAACCAGCAAACCCAAAAAGCAACTATGCAGTCACCGGGCTCTATTTTTATGACAGACGGGTGGTTCAGCTTGCGAAGCATGTGAAACCCTCCTCCCGTGGAGAGCTCGAGATCACAGATCTGAACCGGCTTTACCTGGAAGCAGGGGACCTGCATGTCCAGTTGCTGGGCAGGGGGTTTGCCTGGCTCGATACCGGTACGATGGACAGCCTGGTGGATGCAGCGGACTTTGTCCGCATGATCGAGAAGAGACAGGGAATCAAGATATCGGCACCTGAGGAGATCGGGTTCCGAAATGGATGGATCAGCAGGGAGGAACTGCTTGCAAGCGCCTCCCGCTACGGGAAGAGTCCTTACGGCGAGCACCTCAGACAGGTTGCTGAAGGCCGCATACACTATTAGGATACAGGCATGGTAATTCTTATAACCGGGGCCAGGGGACAGCTTGGCAGCGAACTGAACAGCATACTCCAGAGGGGATCCAGTGAACTGGGAGAGATTCCTGCAACCTACGCAGGATGCGAGGTCCTCGCAGTCGATGTGGACGAACTGGACATCACCTCGGCGGATGCGGTGGACTCCTTCTTTTCTCGGCACAAGCCTGATCTTGTCTTCAACTGTGCAGCCATGACCAATGTGGATGGCTGTGAAAGTGACGAGGAAAGTGCCTACAGGGTCAATGCACTCGGACCCATGAACCTGGCCGGCGCCTCCCAGAAGCATGGCTCACGCCTGCTGCATGTCTCCACCGACTATGTGTTCAGGGGGGATGGGGAGAGACCCTATACCGAGCATGACACCCCCAGTCCCAATACCGCCTACGGGAGGACCAAGCTTGCAGGGGAGAAGGCCATGCTCGACTCATGCGGTAACAGCTGCATCTGCCGCACCGCCTGGCTCTACGGGTACGTGGGGAACAACTTCGTCAAGACAATGCTGCGCCTGGCCAGGGAGAACGGCAGGCTGAAGGTGGTAGGGGACCAGGTGGGGAATCCCACCAGTGCCGTGGATCTGGCCTACCAGCTGGTACTGCTGGGAGCCTCCACGGAGACCGGCATCTTCCACTGCACCTGTGGGGGGGAGCCGGTAAGCTGGCATGCCTTTG
>NZ_QUWK01000019.1 GCF_003429665.1 Sphaerochaeta halotolerans
AAAAGCTGTTCAACCCGCCAGAACTGAGATGGGGAGAGGGGGTAACAGCTTGAAGTCACTATTTCTTAAATACAGCCTAGTTTTTAGGGGAAAGCTTTCCCCTCGGTCCTGTCGGCTTTTCGTCGCTCCTACTGGTGCTCCCATACTGTCCGCACCAAGCGCCGGCCAATGCGGTCCTACCCCTTCAAAACGATGCCTGATATGCAGACGTCAGAATAAAAAGTATCGATACCCCTAGGGCAAGAGGTGGCCCCAGGAGGCATTGCATCCTACTTCGCCCCAAGGGGCGAGGTATGTACCTTACGCTCGGCGCACTCACTCGGGAGTGCTGCCATGGTAACGGCAACGTTCCGCTCGTTTCGTTGGGAAATCTAATGAAAAAAAGATACGTTGTAGTTTTTAGCGGGGACTCATAAGAGAGTCATAACTTTAGGTTAGGAACAGTGCATAAATAAACTATGCAAATGTCTCTGATGGGGATATGCAGTAATTCCATTCTCCATGGAAATCATCCCGTGAGATGTTGATCCTCTCCAGTTCTTCCTCAGACACCTTGATGCCAGTCTCATACACGTTCCTGTCAAGCCCACATTTCACCTTCAGCCCGGCTTCGGTGGTCGTCGATTCAACAAGGCTGATGATCACCATCAGCGTCTCGGCCGGTCTTCCCCTCCAATTCTTGGAGATGCAACTGAACATCCGGTGCTCTATCTTGTTCCACTTCGAGGTGCCCGGAGGGAAATGGGAAACATGGAACTGCAGGCCCGTCTCATTCGCCAACTCCTGCAACTCTGTCTTCCAGAGCCTGTTCCTGCTCCCGTTGCTCCCCCCGCCGTCGGCGGTGATGTACAGCTTGCTTGCCGCCGGGTACCGGGCCATCCCCATCTCGTCCCACCACTGCCTGACGGAATTCACTGCAAACCTGGCCATGTCGTACACCCCGTACGGGGCGACCTTCCCCAGCTCGGGAAGAGGGAAGTCATGGTCCAGGACCTTCACGGGCTGCCCTGACTTGGCATACTCGGCTCCCTGGTTCCTGAAATTGCCCACCAGTTCCTTCTTCTTGCAATCAATGGAGATTACGGGAAGCCCCTCGGACAGGAACGCCTTGGCCGTCTCGCTTATATGCCGGAACTGCCCATCCCTGTCAGGATGGGGCTTTCCCACCTGAAGCATCTTCTGGTTCAGTTGCAGGCTGTAGCCAAGGTCATTGAGCATCTGCCTGGTCTTCGAGAAGGAAACCGTAAAGCCCTTACCCCGCAGGGCATCACTCAGATTCCTCAAGCTCTTGGTAGTCCACCTCAGGGGAGACTCAGGATCCCCATAGCTGCTTTGTGATACCAGGCTCTCCAGAGCTTCCGTTATTCCCGGCTGTGTCTCCTCTATGGCTTTTCGCCCCCCGCCTTCCTTGCGGATCCTGCCGGAGGGGGCTCGCACGACAGCCCCGGCAATCTCCTTGATCCCGGCCGCGATGGTGTTTCGTGAAACACCCAGCACCTGGCTGATCTGGCTTATCCCTCCGCGGCCAAGGCTTTCAGCCTCCGCCGCCAAGTATATGCGCTTCTGGTTTTCGTTGAGTATGGGAACTATCGTCTGTATCCGCTTCGCAGTTTTCTCATCAAGCATGACTCATTCTAGCATGTTGGCCCAAATAAATCAATATTGCTTATGTTATTTTTGCACAATTCCTTACTAAGATTTGTTTACTATCAAGATATCTGGATTCTCGATCACCGCCACTTTTGCCTGCTTCGGTGCGATGGAGAAGGCTTCTTCCATCGCATCCTTAGCATTCCTGAACAGACGCACACGCAAAACCTTGGCCAGATCTTCCGATAAACCCGTTGAAACGACGAATACCTTCATATCACGGAGGAACGTTGCCAGGAACTGAACTGCCCATTGGTCATCCACCACCGGGCTGGACTCCAAGTGGTCCAAAATCGATTGCGGTGAATCGAATGCCGGCATCATCTCCTCGAATAGCCTGGAGCCCGAACCCTCACGGCATTCGGCATAAAGCACGACTATTCCACCCTTCTTGAGGATCGGCCGTTGTGTGGTCTTCACAACATTGCACCCGAACAGCGCCTGATAGAAACTCACTGACCCGGCATAACCACCATAGACCAACGCGATATCCACCTCCTCGGGAAAAGACTTCATCGCCGATTTGGCATAGAAGTCCACTGCCTTCCGGTGTGCCTGAACCACATCCCCGGCAGCAGCAAAGATGATATCGTTGTTACCGTCCAGCACCACATTGATTATGAATGGATCCACCAAACGCGCAGCTTCCTCCATCCCTTTCCGAGTCCCACTCATCTCGCACGAACCGAGGATACCTCGGGGATATTCGATATTATGGAAACAGTGGTTCTCGTGGATCGTCCTTTGGCTTGCAATCGCAGGGAGGATGCTCTTGGCCCCGCCAGTAAATCCGGCAAACGCGTGGGATTTGACCACTCCAATAGTGAAGACCTGTTCAGCAGATAGAATGCGCTTGTTCAGCCAGATAGATTTACCGTCGGCCACTCCGGCCAAGCCGTACTTCTCATCATTCCGTACCTCGTTGTCTGCGAGGTCAAAGTGGTGGTGGACACTGGAGCCGAGGATTTTCTCGCGCTCCTGTTCGGTCGTGGGGCGATGCAAACCAGTACCGATGGTGATGGTGATGTCCTCATCAGCCACCCCTGCCTTCTTCAACCGTTCCAACAAAAAGGGCAAGATAACCCGAGTAGGGGTAGGTCGGGTCGCGTCGTCAACGACAATGGCAACCTTATAACCGGGACCAACCGTTTCGCCAACCGTTTGATAACCGATTGGGTTGTCGATTGCCTCAGCGAGCTGTGAATCGGTAAGGGGTGAGGACTCCCGCCACGACTGATTGCCGGGGGAAACCACACCTGCTATATACAAATCGGAAATGTCCAACATCTCCTTCATGGTACCGCTTTTCAATTCAAAGACCATCGACAGACCTCCTTTCTATAGTCCGAACAATCTAGGTAGGAACATGACCATCGAAGGGACATAGGTGATGAGGATCAAAATTCCGATACTTGCCATTATGAATGGAATTATGGCACGAATGAGTTTCTCCATCGGCAGACCGCTGACGATGGTTCCGGTGAACAGTGCGGGTCCGTATGGTGGAGTGATTAGACCGATAATTAGGTTGAAGCCCATAAGGACACCGAAGTGGATGGGGGCCACCCCAATACGCATGGCGACAGGGAATAGGATTGGAGAGAGGATGAGGATTGCCGGAAGACTGTCCATCAACATCCCCCAAAGTAACAGGAATACACTGATAATCATCAGTATGACATTCTTGTTGTCGCTAATTGACATGAGGGCGCGTGAAATCATGTTGGGAACCTGTTCGACTGAGAGTATCCAGCCGAAGATGTTGGAAGCTCCCGACAACAGGAGGATGCTGGCTGCAACGACCACGGTGTTGTAAAGCAAGCGATTGAAATCTTTCAGTTTGATAGTGTGTCGGCTATAGATGATTACCAAGAGCAGTCCGTAGGCAACCGCGACGGCCGAGGCTTCCGTTGGGGTAACCAGACCTCCGATAATCCCTCCGATGATGATTAGCGGCATGAGAATGAATGGTATCGCATTGAGAAAAGATAAGAATTTCTCCTTGGGAGTCATCACGATGTTTGAAACAGGAAACCCCTTTATTTTGCCCATGACAAAGATTATGGCGATTTGGGCTAACCCAACGAGGATGCCGGGGATGGCTGCACCTATGAGCAGTGCACCAATCGATGTACCGGTGGTGGCCCCGATGAGCACCATCATGATACTGGGCGGGATAAGCGGTCCCTGAATAGAAGAACTAATTGTGAGAGCGGTACTGAACGGCTTTTCGTACCCACCCTTCTCCATCATGTCAATCTCAAGGACTCCTAAACCTGCGACATCGGCGATGGCGGAACCTGAACAGCCACCAAACAACATGCTGGCAAGTACGTTCACATAGGCCAGGCCTCCGTGAAACCTACCCACTATCACATTAGTGAATTTCAACAATCGTTCAGCTGTACCAGAGATGACCATGAGTTCGGCCGCCAGTATGAAGAACGGGATAGCCATAAGAGTAAAGGTGTCTATCCCTGTGAACATGCGGTGAGCTAAGAGATACAGCGGTTGGCCGGTGGTAAGTAAGTACACGGCACTGCTGAGCAACATGGCGAATGATAGGGGAACACCTGAAAACATCAGAACTGCGAATAATATCAACATGAGGGACAATGCAAAGCTCATAGGGACTCCTCCCGTACTACGTCTTCCTGTAAATGCGCAGCCCTATTCAGTTTGATCCTGCGAATAAAACGCATGACAGTCTCGGCAAACATGCACAACGAGCCTAGCGGTATGGCCAAATATATCCACGAATACTTTACCCTGAGCGCCGGGGTCCTACCGATGGGTTTATGGGTAACCATTTCCCAACCCCCGAACACCAAAAAGAGGAGCACCAACATCAACAGAACGTCGATGCCCGAGTCCCACACGAATCGCCATCTCGGTGGCAACTTGTCGATAAGGAAATTCAGCGACGGGTGTTTTTCGGCCCTGAACGAGATGGTCCCACCCAGGAAAACCATGTAAATCATGAGGTAGCGGGAGAGTTCGTCGGTCCATACGAATGGGCGGGACATGATATAGCGGCTGATGACTCCCAGCATCACGGTCAGGAACATGACTGCGAGACTGGCGTTTGATATCGTCTCGATTATGCGAATAAAACTAATCCTTTCCTTTATACCCATTTGACAAAACCTCCTTACACAAGGGTCGTGTATCCGAAGCCGTATACACGACCCGATGTATCTGAATCGATTCTACTGGTTTACTTCAGCTTGGATTTCTGCCTTAATAGTTTCCACCGAGTCTAGGAAATCCGCAACAAATTCTTCACCTAAAACACCGACCATGTACTCACGTACGAATGGGATGGTGGCATCCTGGAACTTCTTATATTCGGCCGGGGTCGGATAGTAGACATCCATACCCTTCTCCACGAGGGTGTCTGCTGCCATCGCATCGAGGATCTGTGCTACACCGTTATAGACCATCTGTGCTACATAGTCGGCTTCAACAACGGCTGCTTGTAATTCCTGTGGCAAGCCGCGGAACCACTTCTCGTTGATTAAGGTGGCGCCAACTCCCATCACATGGTTGGTCACCGTTAGATAGTCCTGAACCTCGAAGAAGTTCTGCGCACTGATGTTCTGGAAGGTGTTTTCCTCACCGTCGACAACGTTAGTCTGTAAACTGGTATAGAGCTCGAGAAATGGGATAGGAACAGGATTTCCGCCCATAGCTTCGATTAGCTTCATGTGGGGAGTGATTTCCATGGTACGAATGCGTAAGCCTTCGACATCTTCAGGGCTTTTGATTCTTCGTACGTTGTTGGTTATATGGCGGGGTCCGAAGGGGACGACATTGAGCAGGCGAATACCCGTCTCTGCAATCAATTCCTTGTTCATCTCAGTCATGATTGGATTGTTTACCACATCGAGTACACGGGCAGCATGTTCACGAGAGGTAAAGAGGAACGGCATATCGACAATCTCCAACTTCGGGAAGTAGAGCGACGCTAATACACCTGAGCTGATGTTAGTCATCTCTATGGTTCCACGGGCAACCTGTTCGGTCGATGAACGTTGGTCTCCGAGTTGTCCTGCAGGATAAAGCTCTACTTTAATTCTTCCACCAGAGAGTCTTTCAAGTTCCTGCTTGAACACAACAGCATAGGCGCTGGTCGACTGCTTCAGGGGATCGAAGGGGTCCGCCCAACTGAACTTCAAGGTGTACTGTTCTCCCGCATCTTCTGGAGCAACAGGAGCAACAGGAGCAACAGGAGCAACAGTGGTTCCAGGTGCCGTAGAGGCTGCAGGTTCTGTCCCGGCTTGAGGGATCTCGGCATCTCCTCCGGCGAACAAGAACATTGATGTGATCAACAGAATAGCGGCTGTTACAATCAATCTTTTTCCTTTCATATACTTCTCCTTTTTTTCGCCATACAAATGCATGGCATTATTTTCGATTACAGAATTCCCAGATCTTTCATTTTTTCGCGGACCAAGGCCATCTCCTCAGGAGTTCCGGGAGTCAACGGCAAACGTGGCAAGCACCGGGGATAGCCCATCATCTCCATTGCTCCCTTGATGAGGCACACAGGATTGGTCCTCCCATTCTGGCCCATCACACGAATAATCGGCATGAGCGAAAGCTGCATCTTTCCCGCTTCAATGACCTTGCCGGTTAGGAACAGGTCGATCATTTCCTTCATCTTGTCCCCCCACAAGTGGCATCCGCCCGAAACGAAACCTCCGATTCTGTCTCCTCCCTGGGCAAGCGCTTCCAAGACCATGGTGTCGTCACCGCAGTAGATGATAAAATCTTCAGGGGTGACCAACATATATTCGCTCATCTGCTTGGGCCGGAGTTCGGCTTCTTCCTTGATGGCTACGATGTTCTTTTTCTTTGCAAGGCGTTGAAGACTTTCAGGCTCAATGTTGACACCGGTGAAGATGGGGATATTGTAGAGCATGATATCCACATCGACTGCATCCGCGATTTTCTCGAAGTGGTTAATGATTTCCAGTTGGCTGGGTTTGGTGTAGTAGGGAGCAACAATCATGACTAGGTCAAATCCCATCTTCTGCGCAATTTTGGTAAGTTCAATGGTATGGATGGTGGAGGCGGTTCCTGTTCCTGGGATAATCTCAACACGGCTTCCAAAGGCTTTCTGCATCACTTCAAAGATTTTCACGCGCTCTTCTATAGTGAGGGTGAAAAACTCCCCGGTAGTTCCGGTAAGAATGAAGGAATCAGCGTTATCGCGTTCCAACAAGATTTCACCTATCTTTACCATGGCTTCGTAATCGACCGACATATCGTCCTTGAATGGGGTCACCACAGGCACCAATCTTTTTCCGTATCGTTCTTTTCGCAGCATGTTCAACTCCTTTTCGCTTTGTCTCTTTTTCTGACTGTCTTGTGTTATGATTGTCTGATAACTTGTATTTGCATGCTACCACGCTCCATCTTGGGAGTCAACGAAATATTTCGGAAAATTACCTCGCGATGACAACATGGAACAAATGAAATAAGTGGATGGTGTTATGATTATGTAAGGAAAAGAGTTGACGGATGAACTTCAGTTTTTGACAACCTTCTCCATATCCTCGCGTGCGATTTCCAGGTGGCTCAACATTGCTCGTACCGCAGTCTCTTCATTCTTGTCAATGAGTGACTGGACAATTTCCCCGTGAGGGACTGTGGCATGGTTGACGTTCTTGGTGACGGCGAATGATCTGGTACGGAATTCCATCATCGGGTCGGCTATCAACCTACCAATCTTGATGAGCAGACTGTTTCCTGAAGCATCGATAATTGCGTTATGAAAGGACTCGTCCAGTGTCGCCAATTCGATACGATTATTCCTCTTAACTGCTTTCTTGAAGGCTTCATGGATCTCGCTTATCTGATCAATAGAGGCATCTGATGCCCGTTTGACGGCAAGTCGCAGTGCCAACGGTTCTATTGCCATTCGCACTTCGATGAGTTCGCTCAGTTCAGCATGTTTTTCCACAAACCAGTGTTTAATATTATCGAAGGAGTTTTCGTGGTTGTTTCTGACAAAGGCGCCTTTGCCTGCTTTTATCTCAATCATCCCGGTGGCAGCGAGAACCCTGAAGGCTTCCCGCACAGTTGATCGGCCTACCCCCAATTGTTCGCAAAGTTCGAACTCGGTGGGCAAACGATCCCCCATCTTGATTTCCCCTGAGATAATCAATTCCTGCAATTGCTTCACGACCTGATCTGTGATCGACACCCGTTCAATTTTCTTAATCTTCTGGTTCAATTTAAGCCTCGATAATGATTGTCTGACAGTAGAATAGCATACAAAGAAATCAAATGTCTATGTAACTCCGGGTATACGACAATTAAATTTACTTTAGCCTAAATTGCTATGCAAGGGGGTTGTGTTGTGGTATACTGTACGTGAATATAACGTTCAGTATACCACCAGGAGGCACCATGAACAAGAAATTGAAAGATTTGTTTCACGAAAAGGATCACATTCTTGACCAAGTCAAATCCCTTGATGTTTTCCGTCAGGGATCCCTCTCTCCCCGGTACAGGAAGTGCGGCAAGCCCTACTGCCATTGCGCCCAGGATGTGAATGTCAAGGAGTTTTTCTAATTGGGACCTAATTGGGACTTTACCATATTTTCGGTAAGCAGTTTTTAGGCTCTTGTGGTATGGAATATTTTAGCTATAACTCCCGGTCAGATTTTCTAATTACAAAGCCTTACGCAGGACACGCTTCGGGTAGTTGAGTTTGAACTTCTTGTAGATATCATTCACTTTCTTCACTGCTTCCTGGGGAATGATATCCCTGTCAAATACCTTACATTTCTGATTCCTCAGCTGTAGGAATGCACTGATCGGGTTAAATGCAGTACTCTTCAACTCATCCTGCAGAATTTTCACTATTACCGATGAGATAAAGGTAAGCATCAGATGCCCACGAAAGGTCTCTTCAGTATGGACTCTCAGGGGAAGCATGTTTGCATAGTTCTTCCCGATATCAAATATCTGCTCTATCTGCTGCCGTGCATAGTAAGTGGGAAGTATCTTCTCCTTTGCGATTGGTCGCGACGAGAAGAGTACAAATACTCCCTTTTTCTGCAACTCGTCATGAACTTCTTTCACGCCAAGGTTTTTTGCAGAGGCTTTTGCGAATACCTTGCTTGTGGAGAATCCCTTCATGGCTATGTCCTGGCAAACATATGCATACGCTTTGTGTCCTTCAATGATTTCGCACTCAACCCGCTTGATGTAGGCATAGCGTGAATTATATCGAACCATGTGTTCTTCAGCTTCCAAAGTAGGCAAGTGCTCCGCTATAAGCTGCTTATATATCTTCCGGTTCTCCTTCATCCTTGAAAGAAAAGAGACTTTTTCCTGATACAGGACCTTCATGTTCTCATCATCGAGATAGCCTGCATCAAAAATGGCGAATTTGGTATTCACGTTATACGCTTTCAGTTCAAGCATTGTAGTCGTGAGAGTGGAGACATCTATGATATTTCCCGGACAATACCTGAAGTACAGCGGAAGGTTCGTTTCCTGCTGCAGCACATAGATAAGGCGAACTTCGTTCGAGACCGTGCCGTTATGGTTGCTTACCGCTGTGAGTGGGAAATGGATGCTGTTTGGTAGTCCTGTACTGTCAATGAGAATGTCAGTGCCATCCTTCCTTTTTGTAATGAGCTTCAGGTACTCCTTGAAAAAATTCCTCTGGGAGTTTTCATCCCCAATGGAAGCGAGGAAGTCACTGATCCTCTGGCTAGAGAGGCTGGCCTTTGGGTACAGTTCGGAAACATAGCTGCCTTCATACCAGATCTCAGCATGTGTGAGCGCGAAATTGCACAGTACATAGTAGTGGATCATCGCATACAGGGTATCCGGATTCCCATAGCCGATGGCGTCAATGCAGGATCGCAGTCCTTTCTGGGTGATAAATGAGTCGAGAAAGAACGCATCACCAAAGTCAAGGATGAGTTTTTCCCGGTGATTCTTCCTTTTTGCTGGTGCAGGAACAAAGGTTGCATCCGGCTTGCCGTAGGTATCTGTCTCTACATCATAGGTGAAGACCCCGAGCTTCCGGTTCTGGAAGATCCCCTTCTCTTCATCAAGGACTCTACCGAGGCTTTTCTGCTCAGTTTTCACTTTCCCATCAATCCGGGAGGATCTGCAGATCTTGGCATATTTCACACCATTCTTGATATCGTATCCAATGTACATATTCACCGCCAACTATGTAATTATAACATATATTATAACTACACTATAGCAGTAACCGCTAAGATTTGCAAGCTAAATATGCACTGACCTGCGTGCATACACAGTTATCAATGATCTCATTAGAGTTTTTTTGAATAATTTTGTGTAATTAGAAATTATGATAGGGAATTACAGTTTAGTCATTACCAAAAGTATAGAAAAGTTGTTTACCCCAAGCGTAGTGACGACCATTTTCTGCTCCAAACCACAAAATTGCCTATCCATGTGGAGAATCGAAACACAGAAGACCCCTCTAGAGGGGTATCCCGTGCAGATTCACGTAGTGAAGTGGCATTTTCAAACGAAATGAGGGCAGCGTATCCATACATGGATACTTTGCCGAACGAGTACAGGAAACACAAGTAGAGAAACCGAGCCACTCATAGCGAGTCCGGAAGTGTAGACTTCCAGATCAAGGCTGGCATTGGGGTTTTGATACGTTTCAATTATCCCAGGGTAACTCACCAAGCGCAATATCCACCATCGATCAGGATATCACTGCCAGTCATGTAGTCGCTCGCCTCGGAAGCAAGATAGACGACTGCTCCTTGGAGGTCTTCGACCGACGCCATGCGACCCATGGGAATACGCTCCAGCCAGAGAGGCAATACCGACTTCCCCTCGGGAGATGCAAGGAGCTTGTCCACGAGATCAGTCTTGGTGTAACCGGGACTTATGCTGTTCACATTGATGTGCAAGGGAGCCCACTCGGCCGCCAGACTGCGTGTAAGGTGCAAGACTCCGGCCTTGGAGGCATTGTAGGCACACTGATTCTGGGGCGTGTTGGAAATATGGGCAGACATGGAAGCCGTATTGATAATCTTCCCATAAGAATGCTGCTTCATATATTGTGCTTCGGCCTGGGCACAGAGAAAAACAGCATCGAGATTGAGAGCAAGAATCTTGCGCCACTCGGAAAAATCCATGGTGAGCGCATCGCACCACATCCCCATTCCTGCATTATTGACACCAATGGTGAGCGTTCCCCACTTGTCGACAACCTGCTTAACCATCTTTTGGACATCAGCCGAATCGGTGACATCGGCCCGAATGGCAATCGCCTCCCCACCATCCTTGGTCAAGGCATGGGCAGTCTCCTCGGCAAGAGGAAAATTGAGATCAACCACAGCCACCTTTGCCCCCGCTGATACAAGAGCCACGCAAAATGCTTTCCCGATACCCTGGGCACCACCGGTGACCAAAGCCGTCCTACCTTCCAAACTGAAACGTTGCATCATATCTTTCATACTATACCTCCGAAAATTGATAAAAGGTATCACTACCCCAGGGCAAGCCCTAAACCGAGGAGGCTTCACCTCCTTTGCCGCCCCCAAGGGGCGAGGTATGGATCCTTATGTTGTCTACACTTGCTCGGAATAGTGACCATTTCATGGTCCCTTTTCACTCGCTTCGTTGGGCATCAAATACCACCGGATAGTTTCACATTCACACCGGTTACATAGCTGGAATCGTCACTCATGAGATAGATGACTGTACCGGGAATCTCCTCGATATTCCCATAACGACGCAGGGGAACCGACCCGATCATCTGCTTTTCCACGATATTGCGGTCGGTATCGTAGTACTGCGAACCGACAGCCGCCTGGAGATCGACCTGACGGTCCCACATGAAACCGGGGCCCATGAATCCGGGAGAAATTGAATTTACCCGGATGCCAAATGGCGCAAGATCTTTCGCCGCAGTCTGGGTAAGACCGACCATGGCAAACTTGGAAGCCCCGTAGGCAGCCATATTGACCGGACCGTCGACCCCGGCCATACTCGCCGTATTTACGATAACCCCACCCTTTTGCTCCACCATCCTCGCCGATACCGAGCGCAGTACGTGGAATGCACCAATGAGATTTACCTGGATAACCTTGGCGAAATCATCCACAGGATACTGGTGCAATTGCTTGAATTCACCTTGGATACCCGCATTATTGAACAAGAGATCAATCTTTCCGAAGTCAGCTACAATCTTTTCGACCGTGCGTTCGACATCACCATAGTCGGTCACATCGCATCGGTAGGTACGCACCAGCGCTCCGGTCGCAGCTACTTGTTCCGCGGCATTGGCCATATCCTTCACATCGACAAGGGCAACAGAGGCCCCCTCCTTTCCGAAACGGATAGCGGTGGCAAGCCCGATATCACCTGCACCACCGGTAATCATGATACTCTTGTGTTGGAATTTCTTGGTCTCCATGGTTCCTCCTTGTCCCTCATGCATAATCGACAGCACAGTGGCTGTGCCCCCGTGCACACAGTCAACTGGTACACCGGCGCACTCAACTTGGTCATATTTCTAGGGCGTGATCAAGACCTTCATGACATCATTGGTTCCCTGCTCCAGATAATCGATCCCTTGGATAAACTGCTCAAGTGGCAGACGATGGGAGATCAGAGGAGCGACATCTAACCTTCCTGTCTCAAGTAGACCGACAGCTTGGATACTGTTACGTACTGAAGTATAGCTGCTGACAATATAGAGCCCCTTCTCGAAGACGGTGAAGGCCGGAAAACTGACCTTGGCCTCTTTTGGGGGAACTCCAAAGAGCAGTATGGTACCGCCCTTGCGGACGAAATGGATAGTTTGTTCCATAAGGAAAATTGCTCCAGAGGCATCGACAACTACATCGTAGTAGTCGAGGGGAAGCGCATCGAGCGAACTTTCGACCCTCGCCGCGCCATTGGCCTTTGCTTTCTCAAGACGCCTAGTATTCCGATCGACCTGGGTAATTTCCTTAGCTCCCTGCAGCATAATGCTCTGGGCAAGCAAGAGCCCAATCGGACCGGAACCGAGGATGAGAACTTTGTCGGCAAGTTCAATCCTGGTTCGTTCGACTCCATAGAGAACACAGGAGAGGGGCTCGACGAAGGCCCCGACCTCAAAGGGAAGCTCCCCTATCGAAAAAGTAGCCTTCTCGGGAACTACAGCATATTCGGCCATACCTCCAGGGAGGGTAACACCGACCCCATTCCAGTTCAGGCAGAAATTCTGACGATTGTTGAGACAGCTTTCGCAGTTGTCACAGCTGATATTCGGCTCTATGGCAACGCGGTCGCCAACCTTGAAACGGCTCACCTTGGAACCGACCTTCTCGACCGTTCCAGCGAACTCGTGACCCGGTATGACGGGATAGGAGCCCAGGTACTCACCTCGGTATATATGGATATCGGTACCGCAGATTCCCGAGGCCATCACCCGTATGAGGACATCGTGGTCTCCCACCTGTGGGATGGGAACCTCCTTGACCACCGCAGTACCCGGTTTCTCGATGATCAATGCTCGCATGTTCTTTGCCGTACTCATAATCTACACCTCCTCCCACGCATCAAACATGGGTATCTCGTATGCTCTCCAATTGACGGTGGATAGCATCCATCGCCGGATATAGTTGTCGATAGATAGCATGAATCTGTCGGTACAGATCGGCCCTTACAGGGAGATGGGCCACGGCTACACCGTCGCGACACAATGGATGGCCGAACATGGCATCACACCTTCCGGAATTGTCTATGAATTCTATCTCAACAATCCGGCACAAGTACCTGAATCGGAACTGGTCACCCAAGTAGCCTTCAAAATTTAGTTTTCGATGAAACCGACATCACGCATATGCTTCAGGATGAAAGACCTCGCATCACGTATGGCTTGTTCGGGGTTGTTCTCCTTGCCCGTCCACATCTCTATGAGGAATGGACCTCGATAGTCGAGCCGTTTCAACAAAGTGAACACTTGGGGGAAATCGACACAACCGGTTCCGAAGGGAACCTCCTTGAATACACCGGGAAAATCATCCTTCACCGCAAGGGTATCCTTGAGATGGATCGCTGTGATCCAATCGATACCTTTCTCCAGCTGCTGCGGCACATCGTTTCCCCAAGCCGACAGATTGCCAACATCGGGATATACGCTGGTCCAACAAGAGGTGAACTCACGTTTCAGGTCGAGGAATTTGTCGATTGAATTGAAATAAGGAGTATCCATGATCTCGAATGAGAGCATCACCTGATACTTTCTCGCCAATTTTTCACATTCGAGAAAGGTCTGACGGAACAAACGATCAGTCTCTTCATCCGAATCTTGATAATATTCATCATAAGCGGCGATTTGGATTACCCGTACTCCCGTATCCAAAGAAAAACGAATCGCCTTCTCCATCAATTCCAAGGCTTGTTTTCGAACCATCGGATCCTTGCTTCCCAAGGGAAACCGCCGGTGGCCACTCAGGCACATGCTCGGTACATCGACGCCTGTCTCGAGCATTGCACGGACCAGATCCAACCGTTGCTCCTCCGACCATGACATCCTGCCGAGACGTTCGTCGGTCTCGTCGATGGAAATCTCGACGAAATCGAATCCGAGCTCCTTCGCCAGGGCAAGTCTTTCTTTCCAGCCAAGGGCACCAGGCAATGCCTTCTCGTAAATGCCAAGCCGCAGATCTTCCAATCGCATATCAACTCTTTTCCGCCGTGGATTCCCGCACCACCAGTTTCGGGGGATAGAGGACTTGGAACTGCTCCACCTCCTCATCCTTGGTCAACTTATCGATACACTCGACCGCCTTCTCGCACATCTCCTTGTAGGGTTGTGCGATCGTCGATATCGAGGGACAATACATACGGGCGAACTGCACATCATCCATGCCCATCACCGACACATCCTCGGGAACCTTGATTCCATGTCTCACCAATGTACCGATCGCACCTGCCGCGATCATATCGTTCTGCCCCCACAGACCATCGAAGGAGTACCCCGTCTCAAGGAAATGCGTCACACCCGCCACACCATTCTCAAAGTTGAACTCCCCTTCGTAGACCAGATCCCTATCCAGTTGAAGACCATGTTTCTCCAAGGTATCACGGAAACCCTGGAATCGTTCACGTGCAAGACCAATCTTGAAAGAACCAGTGATGGTCGCCATTTTTTTGCATCCGCAAGCCAGCAAATGTTCGGCGGCCATGACCCCTGCCAGATAGTTGTCCAAGATGACGTTGGGGATTTTTTCATCGTGTAGAGAGCGGTCGATGACCACCATGGGAATATCGGATGAACGGGACATGTTGATAACATGATTCTCATCGGAAATACGCGAAAAGATGATGCCGTTGATCCGTTGTCTCAACAGGAGGTCCATGGCGTTCGCTTCACGTCCATGATTGTTGTGTGTATTGAAGATGAGGAGATTCAACCCCCGTTTGAAGGCACTCTCCTCAATGTATTTGATGACCAGATTGAATGACGGGTGGGCAATTTCGGGAACCAAGAGGCCAATATTCCTCGTGGCCTTGAGGCGCAAACTCTGGGCCAGGAGGTTCGGACGATAATTCACCGTCGCGATGGCCTCCTCAACCCGCCGCCTCGTCTCATCAGTGACATACATCGTACCGTTGATTACGCGGGAAACCGTTGATGGGGAAACACCAGCTATAGTTGCAACATCCTTCAGTGACGTCATGAACCTTCCTTCATTCGGAGGATGGAGAAAATCGAATCATCTCCGATTCCTCCACCCGACTCCGACAAGTAATTATAGTTTCAAATCGGGATTGCCAGCTCCGAAGTGCTTCAAGATTACGATGGGATCCGATTTGGACGGGTTCACAATTCGGACCCCATCTTTTGCTGCATCTTCGCTGACGAAATATTCGTCGTAGGTCAACTGGCCAAAGCGAATCAGAGCCGGAGACTCAATGTTCCACGTTCCGAACGTACCATGTCCCTGGACGACGTACATACCGTAAGCGGCATTGTCGGTGATAGTTACCGAAGCACCCGGATACACGGTGAGCTCTTTTGCACTGAATGCTGGAGAACGATAGACAATCCACTTCTCTTCATACCCCAATTCATGCATCTCTTCAACCGGTCTCACCGGCTTGGGAACCATGAAGTGGTGTTCCGCGAAGAGTGGATCGACATTCACTTCCCAATCGATGACATCAACGAGATAGTCGAAGTCTCCCAACTTGTCCTTGGGAGTATTCTTCCACAAGAGGTCCTCCTCGATGACCGCATCGTTCACCAATGATTGGTACATCGCGAACACATCGGATGCCATCTGGGGTTCATAGGTACACAAACTGCCTGGAGCGTGCAACACCCCTGGAGGTACGTCCCAACCGGTTCCAGGTACCAAACGATAAGCCGAAGAAAGATCGGTGATCTTATTGTCGCCTTTTGTGAAGGCCATCAAAGCCTGCTTGACCTGTTCCTTGGTAACACCCGGCTGCAAACCAAAGAAAGTATAGGGGAAATCCCCACCATGGTTGTTCAATTGTGGTGGAAAATAATATGCTTCCGGCTTCCCCATCATACCGATCTTCGAGGCATGCTCATCACGATGGTGGATATGGTGGGGCAACGGTCCCTTGTTGTCGAAGAACTTCGAGAACATCGGCCATTTCCCATAGGTATTCCACAGCCGCTCTCCGATAAGCGCTCCCTTCAACTCATCAACCGCATCGCGCAGCAAGAATTGTTTTGTTTCGCCCTTGTCTTCGTATACACAGAAGCTCAATCCCTCGAACTCCCCCGTCAACGGACCATTATCAGCCGGAGTGGTCGAACTGAACCATCTTTCGTCGATACCACCACGATTCATACCCAATGCGTAGTAATCGTCGGGATGCAATTTGATTCTTCTTCCAGGGACACAGAATGAACGGGGCACCCAGTTGGGAGCCAAACGAAATATTCCCTTTCCCTGTTCGAATGCTGCATGGATTTCACTTCTCTTCATATCTCACTCTCCAATTCTATAGATATTCTCAGTTCGTTTCATCGCGTAGCCTATCGAGGATGACCGCTCCGATGATCAAGGCTCCCTTAACCACCTGCTGGAAGTAAGGGGAGATTCCCAAAAGATTCATTCCATTGTTGATCGTTCCGATCAGAAGCGCACCGATCAAAGTTCCAATGATGCTGCCACGTCCACCAGAGAGACTCGTTCCTCCAATGACCACAGCGGCGATGACGTCCAATTCATACCCCTGTCCGGCAACAGCTTCGGCTGAATTCAAGCGCGCGGTAAGGATCAGGGCACTGAGACTGCTCATGATACCGACAATCACATAGGCCATCGATTTATAGAACCGCACGTTGATGCCCGAAAGCTTCACCGTCTCCTCATTTCCACCTATCGCGTAGGTATAGCGCCCCAACCGGGTATGGTTGAGAATGAACCAGGCCAAAGCGACAGTGGCCAAGAATATAATTACAGGAATGGGAATTCCCAACACATATCCACCTCCGAGTTGCCTGTACCCATCGGCGAAGCCGCTGATGGGATACCCACCGGTATAGATCAGCGTCAAACCACGTGCGATGGTGACCATACCCAGAGTAACAACGAAGGGAGCAATTTTACCGAAAGTGATCAACAACCCGTTCACCAAACCGATACCACCACCGACCATGATCGCCACCAATGCGGCAATCAAGGGGGCGACATCGTTATTCTTCATCAATCCCGCCGCCACCGCACCCGAAAGGGCGAGTATCGAACCGACCGAGAGATCGATTCCTCCGGTCAAGATGACGAACGTCATCCCAACGGCTATGATGCCATAAATCGATGTCTGCCTGATGATGTTCAGAATATTCGTCACCGTCAGGAAGTAGGGAGACATAATTGACAACCCCACAATGATGAGAAAGAACACCAAGAGTATCCCGTTGTTCTTCAATAATTGTTTCCAATCAATCTTCTTTTCCATGGTTATCACCAATGCTCCTCTTCACCTTGTCTCAGGCCCTGCGTTTTTCATGCAGGCCGAGGGAGTATTCCATTACCTGCTCTTCGTTCAACTCGCCTTTCTTGAACTGTTTCACGATCCTACCTTTGAACACCACCGCGACCCTGTCACTGATATTCATCGCCTCGGGCAATTCGGACGAAATCATGATGACAGCGGCTCCCCGTTTCGCGAGGTTCTGCATCAATCGATAGATCTCGACCTTCGCACCGACATCGATTCCACGCGTGGGTTCATCGAAGATATATACATCGCAATGTCGTATGAACCACTTGGCCAGGACCACCTTTTGTTGGTTCCCTCCCGAGAGATTCACCACCAGCTGACGGACCGAGGGAGTCTTGATGTTCATGCTGTCGATCATGGTGTTGACCTCATCCGTAATCTTACCACGATGAAGCACACCGAGAGTCGAATAGAGATCGAGCACACTCAATGCGGCATTGTCGAAGACCGACATACCCAAGACCAATCCCTGTTGCTTCCTCTCTTCGGGAATCAAGCCGATACCCTTCAAGACGGCATCCTGACAACTCTTGATCTCAATGGGCTTGCCATTGAGGATAATCTCACCGGCATCCTTCTTGCGATATCCGTAGATCGTCTGCATGATCTCGGTCCGCCCGGCACCCACGAGACCCACGAAGCCAAGGATCTCTCCGGACCTGGCTGAGAAAGAGACATCCTCGCATATGCCATGCTTGCTAAGTCCCTTCACCTCGAGGACCACATCGCCGGGATTCGAATCATATCGGGGATACTGTTCCTCAAGCACGCGTCCGACCATGTACTTGATCATCTCGTCATTGTTCATCTCACCGCGTTGCTTGGTGATCACCCGCTCACCATCGCGAAGAATGGTGATCCGATCGGCAAGAAGGTGGACCTCTTCCAATCTATGGGAGATATAGATGATGGAGACACCGTCATCCTTGAGCTTCTTGATTATCTCGAAGAGCCTATCGACCTCATGCCCTGTCAATGCAGCGGTCGGTTCATCCATCACCAAGATTTCCGCATTGAGCGAAAGCGCCTTGGCGATCTCTATGATCTGTTGGTAAGCGGCCCCCAGGGCCTTCACCTTTTGCTGTGGTTTTATGTCAAGCTTGAAGGGGGACAACACCTCTCTCGTCATCGCATGCATCTTGGCCCAATCAATGGTTCCGATGGAAGTCTTGGGCTCCCTGCCCAAGAAGATGTTCTCAGCGACCGAAAGATACGGAATAAGATTCAATTCTTGGTAAATAACACCGATACCGTGGTGAATCATTTCACCCAACCCGGTATTCACAATCTTCTCTCCACTCAGATAGATATCCCCTTCATCGACCTTGTACAAGCCGGAAAGGATCTTCATCAGAGTCGATTTCCCCGCGCCATTCTCACCCACCAACGCGTGCAGCTCACCTTTCATGAGGTCGAAGTCCACGTTCGTAAGCGCATGTACACCGGGAAATGATTTGGAGATGCCCGACATTCTCAATAGTGGTTCCATGAAGGTCTCCTACTACCATAATCCATGGAGCTAGTCGCCCAGCCCCATGGAAAAGAGATTCTTGAATTCGTTACTCGGTGACTGGAAGCGGGTTGATGTATTCGACTGCATTGGCAGGCTTGGTGCCATTCTTGATGTAGCCGACGAGCACATCGAGCGCCCTGCTGGCCTGACGACCAGGGAACTGGTCGATCGTTGCATCCAACTTACCCTCTTCCATATAGGAGAAGGCATCTGTGGTTGCATCGAATCCGATGGTGACCTTGGAAGCGGGATCGACACCAGCCGAATTCATCGCTTCGATGGCACCGATGATCATTTCATCGTTTGCACCGAAGACCGCGTCGAAATCGGTGTAGACCTGCATGAGGTTTTCCATAACCGACTGGGCTTTGGCGCGGCTGAAGTCTGCTTCCTGGCTCACGAGAACCTTCACGTTGGAAGCATTGATGACTTCGTCGAATCCTGCCTTCCTATCGAGTGCGGCGGAAGCTCCGGGAGTGCCCTCGAGCTGAATGACCGTACCCTTGTTGCCCAACTGCTCGATGATATAGCGTGCAGCAGCGCGTCCACCTTCAACATTGTCCGCACCAACATGGATGAGGACCTTGTCGGTGTTGGCTTTTCTATCGACTGTAGCGACAGGAATGCCGGCTGCAATGGCTGCTTCGATTGCCGGAACAAGAGAATCGGTTGTCATTGGGGAAATGAGAATTCCATCGACCTTCTGGGCAATGAAGTTCTCGACCGCAGACATCTGGACTGAAGACTGGTTCTGCGAATCGTGGGTAAGCAATTCAACCCCGAGTTCATCCGCATACGCTTTGGCTTCATCCATCATAGTTACGAAGAACGGGAACTGGAGTCCAGGAACCGTCATTCCGATGGTGATCTTTCCATCATCCGCTGCCTCGGCCTGACCTGCTGCAAAGAGCGAGGAACCGAGGAGAACGAGGACCATCAAGAGAACAATAATTTTTTTCATATTACACCTCTCCTTTTATAATAGTGTACCCCAAGCGTATCACACTTTTTTGAGTTGTCAAGCATGAAATCGATTGCGCAATCGATTTCTTTATCATTTTTCTTGACATCCATGGATTTCCAATCTACCGTGGATAAAGAAGGAGATGACAGTGGAACGGCCTAAATCCATAACAAAAGGAGAATTTTGCGCGAAGATGCGCATCCTCGAAAAAAAGCTGGAACAGCTTGGCAAGAAAAAGATCTACCTCTGTTCGGAGGGAGCGATGAGATGGCTCACCGGATCACGCCACCAAGTCGTCGAAATCGCTGCGAACACACCCACCACCGTCCAAGCCGTTGTGGAAACATCCCCTACAACATCGCTGCGATTCTTCAGTGATCGGTGGGAATCGAATCGTGTGCACGACCTCATCGAACAGGGAATATGGAACGAATGTGGTGTGAAAGCCAGCTACGGTGGAACTTCACCCGATCTCACCGAGGAAGGAATCGCATCTCCCCTCACGGAAGATTATGCTGAGATCGAACGGTCCATCGTATCCCCCTTGGCGGAAGGTATGGAAGGCAACCAAAAGGCAAAGTTGGATTGGCTTGTGGCCGAATCAAGACAAGCTCTGATAGAAATCGCCGCATATATGGAAGAGGGCATGACAGGGTGGGACCTGAGGACCCTGGTCCACCACACCTACCATCGAAGACATATGGAATTGAATCTGGTGATGCTGGGGCTGTCGGGAATGAGACGACACCTACATCCGGTGGTGGAAGACGATTCCGTCGTTGAACCGGGAGCGGTGGTCAAGATTGCGATTGGAGCCCGCTACTTCGATATGTTCCACTCGGCGACACAACTGGTGAAAATTGGCGAAGCACCTTCGCATCGGGAGCTTGCGGTACATCATGCCCTGAGGGAGGCCACATTGGCCTATGCAGACCGCTTCACCGCAGGTGCGGTGGAAAAGGACCTGCATGAATCCCTTGGCCCGATCTTCAAAAAAGTGGAGGAGAAACACGAGTTGGAGGGTTTCACGCAATCGGCATACCTCCATCATGCAGGTGGTCCGTTGAGTCCGTTGGGAAACCGCGATTTCGTCATTACTGAAAAGGGGCAGAGGAAAATCCTACCCTACTCCCAATTTTCGGTGAATCCCGTCGATGCGCTCGAATTCCTCAAGTTTGAACTCCAGGGTATCGCACTGCCCGCAGGACCACCACGGATCATCGATGAATTCGCGTGGAAACACGATGGATTCAATGCCCCGCCTTATGACACGATCAAGTGGAGAGGCACCACGCTACGTCTACCCACCATCATCACACATGGAGATACATGATATGAAGACCTATTTTCTCGGTATCGACAATGGAGGAACAGTGAGCAAGGCCGCATTGTTCGATGAGAAGGGCACACAAATCGCCAAAGCATCGGCGAGTGTGCCCATGCTTACACCACAAGCTGGTTTCACTGAGAGGGACATGGAACAATTGTGGACCGTGACAGCGAATGTGGTGGCGAACACCATCTCGAAAAGCAAAGTGAATCCCTCCCACATAGGAGGAGTGGCCTGCACGGGACATGGAAAGGGACTCTACCTTTGGGGTAAGGACGACGCACCCAATGGAAACGGCATCATCTCCACCGATACAAGGGCTTGGGAATATCCCAAGAAATGGGCTGAAGATGGTACAGCCGACAGGATCTTCGGGAAAACCTTTCAGAGCATCCTGGCCTGCCAACCCGTATCACTCTTGAATTGGATAAAGGACCATGAGCCGAAGCGTTTGGAACAAACCAAGTGGATATTCGAGGTGAAGGACTACATTCGCTTCAGGCTCACAGGCACGGCATCGGCCGAGATCACCGATTATTCAGGAAGCAATCTGCTCAACTGCGCCACCAAGCGCTTCGACAAGGAATTGCTCGGGGACTTTGGCTTGGGAGATCTCTACGAAGCCATACCTCCTCTGGTGGGGTCGGCCGAGTTGTGCGGAACGGTATCGAAGGAAGCGGCCGCACTCACCGGCATTCCGGAGGGTACTCCGGTCGCCGGAGGCATGTTTGACATCGATGCCTGCGCAATCGCCATGGATATCGTGGATGAGAGGAACATCGCGGTGATCGCAGGAACCTGGAGCATCAACGAATACATCAGCAAGCAACCCGTATTGGACCACAGTGTGATGATGAACTCGCTCTACTGCATGGATGACTACTACCTGATCGAGGAAAGTTCCCCCACCTCAGCGAGCAACCACGCATGGTTTGTGGACATGTTCCTCGCCGAAGAACGTATCGCAGCCGAAAAGGCTGGGATGCATCCCTACGCCTACTGCGACCAACTGGCTTCGGGTGTGGCACCTCAGGATCAGCACATCATGTTCCTCCCCTACCTCTATGGATCCAACTACGATGCCCAAGCCAAGGCATCCTTGATCGGATTGGACAGCCACCACACCCGAGCCCACATGGTACGTGCGGTGTTGGAAGGCATCGCATTCGGCCATAAGGTCCATCTTAACCGTCTGCTCGCCAATCGCGGGAGCACCGATGCGATCAGACTCGCCGGTGGCGTGGTGGCGTCCGACCTTTGGACCCAAATCTTCTGCGATGTGTTCGCCCTGCCAGTCCAGACAATCGATACCGGAGAACTGGGTGCCCTAGGATGTGCAATGGCTGCTGCCGTCGCCGCAGGCACCTATCGTAATCTGAGGGAAGCCGCACGGCATATGGTACACATGGGCAAGACCTTCGAACCCAACATACGCGACCATGCCATCTACAATGACAAGTTCGCGCTGTACGAATCGGTCTCGGCCGCACTATCCGACCAATGGAAGAGATTTTGACCAGGAGGAAGAATATGGACAAGCATCTTGTCATCGCCGATCCCTATCCGCAAACACTGGAGAGGATATTCTCACAAGAGACATGGGAACGGCTCAACAGAATCGCTCAGGTGGAGGGACCTGATGGAGATCATCTCGATTCCAAACGTTTCGATGAACTGCTTGGCCAGGCCGTTGCGGTGATCGGACAGAGCCCGATGCCGAAAGAGCGGCTCGACAAAGCCCCCAATCTACGGGTGATCTTCAATGTGGAAGGAAACTTCTACCAGAATATCGACTACGCCGAATGTTTCAGACGGAACATCCGCGTACTTAACTGTGGAGCAGTCTATGCCAGACCAGTGGCCGAGATGGCGTTGGGTATGGCATTGGATCTAGCCAGAGGTATCACCTGGGAACATATGCGTTTTCGTGAAGGAACCGAACGGTATGTGTTGGAGGGGAACCACAACGCACAAATGCTCACTGGAGCTTCGGTGGGACTTATCGGATTTGGACTTCTCGGAAGGAGTCTCAGACCACTGCTGACTCCATTCAGATGTAGGGTTCAGGTCTACGATCCTTGGTTGCCTGAAAGCGTCATCCGCGAGCACGATTGCATTCCCGCATCCTTGGATGAGGTGCTTTCCACCAACGACTTCATCTTCATCCTCGCCGGTGTGACCAACGAGAACAAAGGCTTTCTCGGCAAAAGGGAGTTCGACCTCATCCGTCCCAATGCGAACGTGATGTTGATGAGTCGGGCCGCAATCGTCGATTTCGATGAATTCACCGCCCAAGTGGCCAAAGGGAAATTCAAGGCCTCCACTGATGTGTTCCCCACCGAACCGTGTGCCGCCGACCATCCCATCCGAAATGCAGAACATGTCATCCTCTCCCCCCACAGGGCAGGGGGAATTCCACAGGCCTTCCACATGATTGGAGAAATACTGGTTGACGACTTCGAACTGATCATGCGTAATCTCGCCCCGGTTCGCATGCAACCGGCCCAACCCGAGATTGTACAACGGTTGGCTAGCAAACCGGTGAAATGAAAGGTATCAATACCTCAGGGCAAGAGCTGAACTCAGGAGGCGTTGCCTCCTTTTCCGCCCCAAGGGACGGGGTATCTCACCTTGCTTTACCTGCACTCGCTCCGTTGGGGAACGAAATCGCGAAAGTGATTGCTGTTCTGGAAACAGGTCTGCAGAAACAGGAGATAAGGAAATGAGTGTATATAAAAGCATCATGCAAGGGCTGGATGAGGCCGTCAAATACCAAGGAGGAAAGATCAATGCAAGAAAGACGAAAATTGCAGTAAAACCGGTGGAGTCTTTTTCCAGCGAGCACATCAAGCAAATCCGAAATCGAGTCGGCTTGAGTCAGGTCATCTTTGCATCTTCCCTTGGTGTGTCCAAGAAAACAGTCGAGGCTTGGGAGCGAGGCAGAAATACTCCAGAAGGTCCCTCCCGCAGACTACTTCAGCTGATCAGAGACAATCCTGAAGTGATTGAACAATACATAATCAAAGCTTAGGAGGTGCATCAGAATCACTTTCAGTCTACAAACTAGAAATCCGCCTGGCCCTCTCAACGGCTGAAGCGATCATGGGGTAGAGCGTTTTCCCAAGTTTGAACATTTCCGTAGACCCGTATAAAACTTCCTCACCAGCTGTCCTGAAGTATCTTTGGGCATTGGCTATGGCATCTGAAATATAGATGGGATGCTTCCTACTATCAAACCCGCCCGGGAGCATTGCGTTCACATGGTTCTTCCATGTAGTACAATCAGCCAACACGACAGATGCTGCATCCTCAACAAACAAGTGATAGTAGAGCCAAACTTCAAAACAGGGATTGCTTTGCGCTACATGCCAATTCGTTTTACCCGCACAACCGAGACGTAAAAGAGGGATGTGGGAACCCCACATATCAGTATAGATGACAAACCAAACCTGATCCCCTTCCCCCACCTCATATTTGACAAGTGAGTCAGGACCGGATCCTTCGATATCAGAACAGGCTTGCTGATACAAACCCGACGGGGAATTGTCACCCTGAGATTCGGCCTCCACGACTTCAAGGATGATCCTGGAGCTGAGCCCCTCGAAGTATTTGAAGTATTGTGGTTCCCTTTTGCTTCCCTCGCAATAAATTATGCAAAGGGTTGCATCTCTATCCGGCTCTTTGCGCTCAAATAGCCTATCGGTCAATATCATAGGCATCCCAGTTGAGATCTTTCAGGTTAGCAAGGAACGGTATGGATCCGTACCGTCCGGAGAGATAGCCCTTGCGGATATCCTTTGTGTTGTGCTCCTTAAAATCGCACAGAGAATAAAGGTCGGAACTTCCCGAGAGGTCTTTCTCGACAAACCAAATCTCATCTTGCCGGAAGATCTCTTGATCAAGCAGATTTGATTCGTGGGTTGTACAGATGAGTTGCCCCTTGGTATTGTCGTCGGCAGAGAACTTTCCAATGATTTCCTTAATCAGAAGAGGATGGATGCTGCGCTCAATCTCATCGATGAAATAGGTCACATCCTTGGTCAACAGGTCCTTCAACGCGGGAAGATAGTTCATCAAGCGTCTGGAACCATCTGACTCCTCGGAGAGATCAAACATCACGGGACGGCCCTCTTTTGTGGCATGCTCTGTCTTCAACTGCTTTACAACCACTCTCCCGTTCTCTTCGACAACAACAATTTCTTCGCCATCGCTGTTCATCAGACCAAGAAGCGTACCTGGAGATTCGGTTACTTTATTGAGCAGCGCCTCCATGTCAGCCTTGTTGTCATCACCGAAGAACTCCGCGATTGGTTTCGTCACAGTTTGCAGTTTCTTTATCCCAACACTAAAAGAACAGACAATCTGTTCGGCATACTGGTGGAATTCCTCATCAATATCCAATCTATGGGCAAGACCACTGGATCTAACGCTTGGTGTGATGATCACCAGTTTTTGCTTGAACCACCGATACGCATTTCTGGTATCCACTAACAACGAATTATCGAGCTCAGAAAGAATCTTAAGACAAGTCTTGTTCTGTTTGATCAGGTTATTCTCCAAGATCCCTTTCAGTACACGACCTCCCTCGCTGTTCAGAAACCCTTCGGAAAGTCGCAAGACTGTCTTTCCACCTTTGTTGGTCGATCGCTCGAACACGAGTTCATCTTCACGTTTACCCAACCCGGAGATATACAATTCTTCCTTGAGGACCGACTGTTCGCCAATCTCTACAGCATAGAGGTAAGGGACCTCCTGATTGATGAACTCAACGCCCAACACCATTGATCCCTCTGGAGAGTGGAAATGCTTCATTCTTTTCAACTTCATCGGACTGGGCAGGTCTCCCGTGACGACGATGTCCTTGAGAAACGAGAGGGAGCGAATCAGATTCGACTTTCCTGCTCCATTGGCACCATACAATGAAGCCAGTTTCAAGAGCTCAATACCGTGCGTCTGGTACTTGTGGCCTTTCAAACGAGTAAATCGGGGAGCAGGAATCATATTGAATTCCTTCTCTATGCCTTAGTCCGTTAGCGGACTAAGGCGTGGAAAGGATATTCAACAACGTCAAGAACGACATCGGCTTCGACCGCCCTGCAGTGAAGACCGACGCCACCCTGGAAGGGAAAGTGTTCATAGTCATGCTGGCAGGCATGTTATCTACACTCATACGGAATGCAATGAGGGAGCACAGGAAGGAGCTGACCCGAAAAACGACCTACAACAAGGTGCTCAAGGAGCTGGAATGCATGTACACCTTCACGATAAAGGGAAAGACAACGTGGTGTGAAATCTCCGAGAAACAGGCTCTGATCCTCAATTGCCTGGGTGTCCCCCTGCCTGTGGAACCGAAGACAGTCAAGGCGAAAGTCGTTAAGAAGAGGGGTCCAAAGCCAAAAGTCTAGGAGTGGTTACGTACTACATTTAAGAACATAGGAATTATACGTTATTTAATCACGCATCTCATTATGGTTTGGGCCTTAGCCTTTTTTTGCGTATTCTCTCATACCAATGTAGGTGGTATCCTTGAAAGCATTCGGAACATTGCTTCCTACTGGGATTTCAATGGTATTTACCAGCTTATTACTCAATACTTCAGCCTGGACCTCAACGAAAGCCTTCGGAAAAATATACTCCATAACAGACCGCTCAAGCTTGTTTACTGAGCCATGAGAATCATCAATGCTAATTATCTCATCCCTTTCATGTACACCTCAAATCAACTATGCGTTAAGCCATTCAGAAATCCACAAAAGGCTTTTCCCGACCCGTTAAGATTACGGATTTACTGATCAGTTTCAGGCCATTCCATTCACACAGTTTTCGGGCATGAACCCTAAAAATGCAGGCCCGAAGCCTGCCTGTTGAAAAAAATGAAAGGTATTAATACCTCAGGGCAAGAGCTGAACTCAAGAGGCGTTGCCTCCTTTTCCGCCCCAAGGGGCGGGGTATCTCACCTTGCTTTCCCGGCACTCGCTCCAGAGAGGAACCATCATGCTGATTCCTTTCCTCTCGCTCCGTTGGGGAATGAAAAC
>NZ_QUWK01000001.1 GCF_003429665.1 Sphaerochaeta halotolerans
TAAAAAGTGTGAACCAGAGTGCCAAATGGTGAAACAGGCAAATGATGAGGAATAATAAATGATGAGGATAAGCCGATATTGTTAGAGAAGGGAACCCTGAAGTCAGTGAAGAATCTCAGTACGTCATCCTTCAGGTCCCTTAGCCTTTCGATGAGGTTTCGCACCTTTTCCTTCTTCGGCCTGCCCCGTTTCTTTACCTTCGGTTCCTGGAAGGGATTCCTTGAGAAAGCCCTTTCAAGGATCCGGTCATACTGCCTGCTGAAATCAGCCTGCATCTCCTTCGGGGCACAGCCGATCCCCTGCTCCATAAGTTCCCTCTTGGTCTTGTAGAGGGTTTCAAGCAGCTTCTGCATCGACCGGGCCCACCGTTGCTTACTGTTCTGGATGACTCCCTCCAGCTCCCTGTCTATGTGGGCTCCGCACACTGCATGAGTGGCAGTGTTGAACTGCTCATTGTAATAGGAACTCCAGCAATCATGGACGGCTACTCCCTCGAACTGATTCAGGACACCACCGGCAAGGATGCCTTCCACCCCCCGCCTGGGGTGGGAGCTGATGAGCGTGACCTGCTCGGTTGATGCGGTGTGCGCCCAGTGTACCTTCCCCTTCACCCTGATGCCTGTCTCGTCAAAATGTACGATATCAGAAGCAGTTACATGCCTTTTCAGCTCAGGGACAAGCAAATTGCACCGCTCGGCACAATCAGAGAGGATGTTGCATACCGTACCTTCGCTCACCGATATGCCGCACATGCCTTCCATCAGCTCACAGATCCTCGAAACGCTGACCATGCCGAACGAGGAGAGGGAGACAACCATCGCCTTGAGGTTGCTCCCGTATTGCAGGTAGGTGTTTACCCCCTGGGGATAGTTACCGGTGACGGTCAGCCCGCTCTTGGGGCAGATGCCCTGGAGACGGTCATACCTGCTTTGCTCTGAGACGATGCGTACATCCACCACATTCCTCGAATCGATGACACAAAAGGATGAGCTGCACGTTCCGGCAAGCTGGCACTGGGCACACTGCGAGGGAAGGCAGCGGTGAACGGCATCAGGGGTTTCCTTGAGAAGCAGGGTTGTACCCTCATGGCCTTTCTGGCCCCCGGACTTTTTCTTGGGGGAAGACGATCCCTCCTTGTTGATGGAGGAGGGCTTTGGCTTGTTGAAGAAATCAGTGGAGGATGGCTTGCTGCTGTTCCGGCTGTTCTTGTTCTTCTGCTCCTCAAGCTGCGCTATCCTTGCATCCTTGGATGCTATGATCTGTTTGAGCTCATCAATGGTACAAGAAAGCTTGTCGATGATCTGGGCCTGAGTCTTGTTCTGATCAGTGAGCTCGGAGAGCTGGGAAGACTGTTTGATTCCCTGCAGGACCAGTTTCTCATTGGTCGCGGAAAGACGGTCAATCTTGCGATTGAGTCGTTCAAATTCCTTCTTCCAAGTATCTTCTGGTGCCATCTAAATCCTATCTCCACTTAAAGATAGTATAACATATTGCCTATTAAATTGCAACTGGAATTCGTTAATTTGCAAGGAATTACATCAAGATTTGGAGGACTTTTCTGACCTGTTGGAAGGGTGATTGGGTGCTTAAAATCGATAGCAAAAACATGGGGGGAAAACAAAGATTGCTCAAGAAGAAAAACCTATACCTGAGCAGTTACCTTGTAATTATATATACTGCAATAAACTTATGACATGGTATGCAATTTTCTAAGTACATTAATTGACTCCCTTATTTTTTTCAACTTCTTCCATTGCATTTCCTATGTCAGAATGGTAGAAGTTCACATGGTAATACTTATATAGTTTTTGTATACAATCATCATTATTTTTTACTATATTGCTGGATTGCATAGGATTAGATTGTTTCTTATATCTTTTAATCCTTTTACAAACTTATAACATATACCATTGCTTTTCCCACAATAATAGCGTATATATTGAGAGAAGCCTTTGTGCATTGCACGAAGTATCCTAGAATGTACATTGCAAGATGTTTGCAACAAGGAAACAAGAGTATGAACGGCAACCCAATGTCCGGACAAGAGACGAAATCTACTACGATCGCCAACAAGCTAGAGGAAGAGATTCTCTCCAAGAAGTATCAAGCAGGAGAAAACCTGCCAAGCCAGCACGAGCTGGCCACCCAATTCAATGCTTCGAGCAGAAGCGTACGAGAAGCCTTCAAGAACCTTGAAGCAAAAGGCTTGATCAAAGTACGACAAGGCAAGAAAGCAATAGTACAGAGCAACAGTCTCGATCAATTCGTGGAGTCCTTATCTGCCTCCATGATGAATCAGCATACCCCTGACAAGAAGCTGCTAACCGACCTGATGCAAGTAAGAACCACCATTGAGGTTTCAGCTACCAGGGAGCTTAGCCGAGACCCGAATCGCATGCTCATTGTCCGTTCACTCGACCGAGCATGCACCCGCATGGAACACCTGCTGCCAGGCCTTGAGGGAGGGAAAGACCCTGAATTGTTAAAACAGTTCAAATCTACTGAATTCGATTTTCATGCTGCCCTGATCAAGTCGAATGACAACATCATCCTAAGCAGCATCTATGAAAACCTGGCTCCCCAGCTCTATTCCGCCCTGGACAGGCTACCGGAGACCTACAGTGAACAACGGAAGAAAGTAAATGAGTACCGCTATTTGGTGGATGCTCTTGAGAACGGTCAGACGGACCTAGCTGTTGCCTTGACCCTGGTGAACCTCACCAACATCAAGGATAAATTTGAGACATTGGATCTCTAGGTGCCTTAAAACGTATGGGAAACTGTCGTATTTGCAACTCTGCACAACGACAGTTTTTTTGTAGCCAAAAGCCTTGCTTGTTTTGTAATTTGACACATATCATTATATATGAAAAAATTACTTAGAGGTGCATATGTATATAGCATTAATTAACGTACATGGACTTGTTCGCAGCAACAATATTGAAATGGGAAGAGATGCCGACACGGGTGGACAGACCCGGTATGTTGTAGACCTCGTTAAAGAGCTCTCATCAAGAGAGGATGTAGAGGTGGACCTGTTCACCCGTCTGATCAAGGACTCTCGAGTCAGCGAGGATTACCGAAAGAGCATTGAGCAGATAGGCGAACATGCACGTATCGTCCGATTGACATGTGGAGGAACAAAATACCTCCGGAAAGAACTTTTATGGCCATACCTGGACGAGTATGTGGACAACCTGATTTCGTTTTTCCGCACACAGAAAAGAACACCAGACATCATTCATGCCCACTATGCAGATGCGGGCTATGTAGCCACAGAGTTGGCAGCTTACTTCCAGATTCCCTTGGTCTTTACCGGGCACTCCATGGGACGCAACAAACTTGAGTATCTCCAAAGCCAAGGAGTAAGTGAAGACAAGCTCAACCAGTATTATCATATCTACACCCGCATCGAGCAGGAAGAGCGTACGATACGCCATGCCTCCTTGGTGATCACGAGCACCAATTATGAGAAAAATGTGCTCTATAAGCCATATGAGTCGCAAGACCTTTCCAAGATGAAGGTCATCCCTCCAGGTCTGGATTTGGATACATTCTTCCCATATTACCATTATGAAATCCAGGACCCATCCATCACTGAAGAGATGAAGCTTGCCCAATATTCCATGGTAAAGGAACTCCAACGCTTCCTTACCAATGTGGATAAGCCATTCATTCTTGCCCTCTGCAGACCGGAAGCACGAAAGAACATCGATCTGCTCATCGATGTCTACGGCAAGAGCAAGGAGCTGCAGGCAATTGCAAACCTGGTCATCGTTGCTGGCATTAGGGATGACATCACCAAGATGGAGGAAGGAGAGAAGCAAGTCCTCACCGACATGCTTCTACTCATGGACCGCTATGACCTCTATGGAAAGATGGCTATTCCCAAGCATCATAATCCACAGCGGGATGTACCGGAGATTTATAGGCTGGCTGCCATGAAGCGTGGTATCTTTGTAAGCACCGCCGCCCTTGAAAATTTTGGACTTACCTTTATAGAAGCCTCAGCAGTAGGGCTTCCCTTTGTTGGGACAGACAAGGGAGGTGTGCGGGATATTTATGAAAATTGCGAAAGTGGGATCTTGGTGGACATCTCCAACAGGAAAGCAATCGAGGAAATCCTATACACTTTGCTCACGGATACAGAACAATGGCAGAAGCTTTCCGAGAACGGAGTACAACACATCCGGCAGGTATACAACTGGAAAGCACATGTAGACACCTACCTCAGCCATCTCAAGACAGTTCTGAACAACAAGAAGAAGCAACCTGCCCTTGCCACCAGGATGGGATCGATTGAACATCTTTTGGTCTGCGATATAGACAACACGCTTACAGGGGACAGAGCTGCCGCTGATGAACTAGCGAAAGTCCTGGAGGCTCATCATGACCGCGTCGGCTTTGCAATTGCAACCGGCAGGAGTTTTGAATCTGCACAGGAAGTGCTCAAGCACTACTCATTCCCGACACCGGACATCCTGATCACAGCAGTAGGGAGTGAGATCCACTACGGTTCGAAGGATGTTCCTGACAAGGGATGGACACACTATATCAGGAGACGATGGAAACCGGATGTAATCAGGGAAGTCCTCTCTGCATTCCCTGAACTGGAAATGCAGAATGAGGAGGGAACCCAACGTAGATACAAGATCAGCTACACTATCAAGGAAGGAAGTGAAATCCCAAGCTTGATGGAACGAATCCGAACAGCCTTATCTGAAGCAAGGAGCATGCAGCACTTGGTACTCAGTCATGACACCTACCTTGATATCCTTCCCTACCGTGCAAGCAAGGGAGATGCCATCCACTACATTGCTTGGAAATGGGGAATTGAAGCCAGTCGAGTACTTACAGCTGGGGACTCAGGTAACGATCGTGACATGTTCTCCAATCCGCTCAGATCTATCATTGTTGCAAACCACGAGGAATCACTGAACACCATCAGGAAATCGAAACGGGTGTTCTTTGCCACCAAGGATTCGGCTGCCGGAGTACTGGAAGGATTGCGGCATTTCAAGGTGATTGAAACGTAATTCCACGCAATTTTACGTTTTAGAAGGTCCTTCTTCGGAGGGACCTTTTTACGTTTGTATGTAAAAAGCACGTAAGAAGCCTCTGTATCTTATGTCCTATGTTTATGATTTATCAGAAAATATGAAAGAGGGATTACAACTAATGTCATCTTTCAAATAATTGATATGTAAGTATTGCAAACAATTAAATATTGTTATATAGTAGGGACAAGAAAAAACTTAGTACGTATGACATCTTTCATACTTGATACATGGATAAGGAAACAGAAATGGAGTATATAGCTCAGACAAAGACAGCAAGAGTAGCTGCCGCCCTAGAAGAAATGATTCTTGATAAACGAATCAAAAGTGGCTCGTTTCTTCCTTCCCAACAGGTGCTTGCCCAGAGATTCAACACATCGAGCCGACCAATCAGGGAGGCTTTGAAGCTTCTTGAAGCGAAAGGCTTGGTGGTCATCATGCAGGGGCGAAGAGCCCAAGTGAGAAGCAACAGTCTCAACCAGTATGTGGAATCAATTTCCACCTCAATTGTTAATAGCAAAATCAGTCACGCAAAACTCATGCGCAACCTGATGCAAGTCAGGATTACGGTTGCCACCAGTGCAGCAAGAGAGTTCTCCCGTCTAGAGAACCGTGAGGAGTATCTAGCCCAGCTGTGGAGTGCTAGCCATAGGATGGAAGCAGCGGTTCCCTTGATCCTCCATAAAGATGCACAGGCACTTAAGAATTTCAACAATGCTGAAGCAGAGTTTCACCGCACTCTGGTCTATGCAAACGGAAACCAGATTCTCTCCACTATCTACAGCAATCTATCACCCATGCTTGATGCTGCCATGACCTCTATCAAATTCACATCCTTGGAGATTGAGAAGCGCTCAAAGGACTACACGTATCTTTGTGAGGCTCTCCAGAATGGGCAAACTGACTTAGCTGTTGCGCTTGTGTTGGTAACACTCACTACCTTGGAGAAAAAAGTCATGGGTCACTACCCCGATGAGGATGCAATCGCCACCTACGCATAGGCATCCCTGTCTTTGGCAAAATACCTCCGCTGTGCTATAGTCGCCGTGGAGGATTTTTATGGAAGAGATCATATGCCTCGAACATGCTACCGTACGGCGGCAGGACACCGCTATTCTGGACGATGTCTCATTCTCTGTGTTCAGCAATGAACATGTAGCCATCATCGGACCAAACGGAGCAGGGAAAAGCACCTTGGTGCAGGTGATTAGTGAAGAGATCCATCCACTGTACAGTGAGCACACTAAACGAATCCTCTTTGGAAGAGAGCGTTGGCAGGTCCTGCAACTTCGCCAGCACCTAGGCATCGTAAGCCAGTCTATCCAATATCTGTGTAACTCCACGTATCAAGCATGGGAAATTGCCATTTCTGGTTTCTTCAGCTCCATCGGACTTGATTTCCATCACCAGATAACCCAAGAACAAATCAATACAGTCGAAGTGGTAATGCGTCGCTACGGGGTATGGCATCTGAAGAACAAGCAGATGAACAGACTCTCCAGCGGAGAAGCGAGAAGGATTCTACTCTGCCGTGCCAGTGTCCATGATCCTCAGGTGATGCTTCTTGATGAGGCAGTCTCCAATCTAGACTTCCCCAGCCGTCATCAATACAGGGAAACCCTAGATACCCTCGACCGTGCAGGAAAAACCATTATACTCGCCACGCATGAACTGAGCGAGATCATACCAGCAATCAAGAGAATTGTGGTCATGAAAGAGGGAAAAATCGTTGCAGATGGAGAGAAAAAGGATATTCTGCGAGAGGATTTACTCTCAGAGGTATATGGGGCAAACGTCTTTGTAGATGAGCGTGAAGGCCTCTACACTGCTTGGTGTTGAAGCATTTTTCCCACGGACAGGGCTTTGTGTAGTATAGTTAAAGTAAGAACAAAACAAGTGAGGTCTACACATGAAGCGTTGTTCCATCATTATTCATAGCGTAAGCGGTAATTGCTATATCATCGGTTCCTATCTGAGGGAACTCTTGGCTGTACGAAACGTCGATGCACGCCTCTACCGAGTTGACGACCCTGATCTCCATATCTGGGCGAACACACAAGAGACAACAAACGACTACTACGAAGACATTCTTGCTCTTCCTATTGTCAGTACGTCGACCCTGCTCAAGAGCGACATGATTATTCTAGGAAGCCCAACAAGATTTGGAAATATTTCAGCCGAGATGAAGACATTCCTCGATACTACGCTCCCCCTAAGCAAGGACAAGGGCTTGGAAACAAAGTTCTTCGCTTGCTTCACCAGCTGCTCAAACTCAACCTGTGAAGGTGCACACACCCTTACATCTATGATTTACTGGGCACAGTCTATGGGGATGCTCCATATCCCATTTGGGGTGCATGATGAACTGGATTTCTGTGATCAACCGGTATCAGGTATCGTCCATCTTGCAGGAAAGGAGGGGGCCATCCGCCCCAGCGACCGTCTTGGCAAGGAGATGGAAGTATACGCTGACACTCTCAGCGCTTACATCCAAGAGTAAGAACGGTGGAAAGAGGGAAGCAGAAACGCTTCCCTCTTGTATGAAAGGTATCAATACCCCAGGGCAAGCCCTGGACTCAGGAGGTGTTGCCTCCTTTTCCGCCCCAAGGGAAGGGGTATCTCACCTTGCTTTCCCGGCACTCGCTCCAGAGAGGAACCATCATGCTGATTCCTTTCCTCTCGCTTCGTTGGGGAATCAATTCTTGGAAAAAAGGTATCGAATCCGATTGGCCCAACGCCCTAACCAGCCCCTTCCATAGCGGGTCTTATAGTCGTGGGTTGCACTCTCGATGCTTACCTCCTGGCTACCGCTCATATGCTTGAGATTGTCCCAGTGACGCACAATCCACATATAGAGGTCTGCCTCGGTATTCCCTGGGAATGATGCAAGCAATTTTGCCCGTCGCACTTCCTCAACGATTGGGCGATAGACATTCTGGTACCAAGATTTTGCTCCATCCTCAAAGCTGATTTCCTCTTCCTTTCCCTCGTTGAGATAGTATTTATGTACCAAGATATGATTAACCATCTCCGGATAGGATCCAGGGGCGGTAAAAAGGATTTCCTCCATCGGGAGATAGGTAGGGTTGTACTGGGTGATGAACCGCTCTCGCTCGTAGTCAACCACACGCTTACGCAAACTTTTCATCGTCAACCCAGCTTCCAAGGGAATCTGGCTGTCCAGTTCAACAACTTCGGCATCGATGAATTCAACACCCTGGGTTTTGGCGACAGAGACACGATGGTTCCCATCCCTTACAAAATACCACTGTCCAAGCTTATACACAGAGATGGGGGGAAGGATGACATATTCCTTCGTCGCGCGGTCAATACTCCGCCAGCGGGTTCTAAGCAATTCCTTCTTTGGGTAGAAAGCCATGGAAAAATCCTGGTATCTCCCTTCGCTGCCGATAATCTGGTTCACTGGAATGACCCTCATCCCCAGATATGTCTCATTCTTGGGTTTCAACAACTCGGTTACCGCATAGAAACTCAAAAGATCTGAATTCTTCCATGCCAGACTACTGAGCAAAGACTGGATTCTCCCTCTGGAACGAGCTTTTTCAAAGTCCTCGTTCGTTTGGGAAACCAGATCAGCGCCTATTTTTACCATCTTCTCTCCCCTTTCCTAATGCAGGGTCATCCAGTATATAGCTCTGAAAAATATTGATGACCTTGGTCCGCTTATACACATGGTGCCGGTTGGCATTCATATCATGCAGATGAATATGGCCATGAAGCAAGTACCTAGGTTTGAACCATTGCATGAACGTCAAAAAAGTAGAGAACCCTTGGTGACAACGATCGGTATCATCGCCAAGGCCAAGGGGAGCTGCATGGGTGATGAGTATATCCACCCACCTTCCTCGGAACAAACGGTTGAACAGCAGTCGTGGTACCATTTTCAGCATCCTGAAATACATCTCCCTTTCAGAATACTGGTGTGCCCCCTTGTTGTAGCGCATCGAGCCACCGAGACCTGCAATAATCAAATCGTGCTTCTTGTCATAGAGAACCTTGCCGTCAGAAAACTCCCCACCAAAGGGAGGAAGGGGCTGCACCTTCCCATCCTTGTACCCATACTGGTTCAATAAGAGAGAATGATCATTGAATTGATGCAAATACTCCAGGTTATGATTCCCGAAGACAAAGAAAAGAGGTTTATTCAAACTTGATATGATGAACTCATAGTATTTAAGAGGAAGATCTCCTGCTGAGATCACGGCATCAACATCTGCATATCGGCTGGCAATATTCTTGGAGTACACCAAGGGGTCTGTCTCATCTGATATGCAGAGAAGTTTCATACTTATCACCCCATCAAGTAACCACAGTCAACGCCAACCAGCTCCCCGGTCATCGCCCTGCAGTCAGATACCAGTTGCACCACCTTCGCCACCTCTCTTGGTTCTACCAAGGAGTGGAGCAAGGAACGCTCTTCATAGTGCTGTCTCAATGGATTTGCATCATCAAGATACGGGGCTTGCAACAGCCCTGGAGCTACAGCATTGACACGAATGGATGGGCTTAGTTCCTTTGCCAAGCTTTTTGTATAGGCAACCACTGCCCCTTTGGATGCATCATAGTGGCTCGTACCACCAAACCCCGGATGCAGTGCATTGATGCTTGCAATATTGACAATGCACCCCTTACGTTCCGTCAAGGACGGGATACACTGCTGAGTCAACCTAAACAGACCCGTTACATTGATATCAAAGATACGTTGCCATTCAGATTCCAACAACTCAGTCGGGGTGAATACAGAGAACACACCACTGTTGTTGACCAGGACGTCAAGTCCTTCTATTTCCTGTATTGCAGAAGCAATACTCTTTGGGTCTTGAATATCGAGATGAAGAGGGATCAAGGAGGACCCATATGAATCTGCTAATGCTTCGGCTGTTTCCTTGTTTGATACATACCCACAATACACCCGATCCCCTGCTCTGACGAATTGTTCACATATCGCCCTTCCCAAGGTACTGGTTCCTCCACTCACGAGAATTGTACGCATCATCCCTCCTTCGCCAAGAATCTTCCTATATCAGGACACTGTGGGTACTTACCCTTCAGTTCCACCGTACCTTGTTTGTAAACTCCCTCCTCAAAAGCTGGACACATGGTAGTGGCACATAGTGCCCAACCTTTGATTCCATGGAGTTTGGTCCCCTGCCAACACCCCCCCCTGACAATGGAGAGAGGTTGGCTTTTCCGGCCAAGCGGGCCCAAGCGACGCAACTCATGACTGCCATCACTGTTGAGCACCAACTGGTCTAATGCATCACCTTCCAGAAAGAACCATACCTCATCAGTGGAGAGATAGTGGAGTGAGGAAAAACTCTCCTCCGTAATCAGATAATAGATGACACTACCGAGCAAGCGGCCTTCCTGCATGAAAGAATGGACCCGTTTGAAAAATCCACCTTCTCCTGGAAGAGGTTCCAAACCCAAATGCTCAATCAGTGCCTGTATATTCATACAGGCCAGACCTTCGTTACACTCCGGACCAAGGAAGTAAATGCTTCCTTTACCTGATCACCAGTCTCCATGACCTCTGCATGACTCAGTGGCTGGTCCAGGATTCCTGATGCCATATTGGTGATACAGCTGATACCCAACACCTTCATCCGCATATGACTTGCAGCAATTGCTTCAGGCACGGTAGACATACCCACTGCATCAGCTCCAAGTGTTCTGGCAGCACGGATTTCCGCAGGAGTCTCATAGGATGGGCCAGCGAAAAACATGTAGACACCCTCTTGCAAGGAGATATCTTGTTTTTTTGCTTCCTCTTTTGCAAGAACACGCAATTGCTTGTCATAGGCATTGGTCATATCAAAAAAACGCTCACCAAGACTCTCGTAGTTGGGACCACGCATAGGGCTGTCGGCAATCATCTTGATGTGATCACTGATAAGCATCAGATCACCCGGCTTATAGGACTCATTCACCCCACCAGCAGCATTGGTTACCAGAAGCTGTTCGATTCCAAGTGCATGCATCACCTGAATGGGGAAGACCACTTGGTCCATTCCATATCCTTCATAGTAGTGGAAACGGCCCTGCATGCATAATACGCGTTTGCCTTCCAACATACCAGCTACCAAGCGACCCTTGTGACCAAAAACAGTTGCAACAGGGAAATGGGGAATATCTTTGTAGGAGATTGCAACAGCTTCCTCGAGTTCATCGGCAAGGCCTCCAAGTCCACTCCCTAGTACCATACCAATTGAGACGGGCTCCTCTCCGATGCGAGAGGTGATATACATTGCAGCTTCCTGCATATTATCCATCAAATTATCCATGAATTCCTCCTGAGACTATTAGAAAGGTTCTCCGCTTGCCTTTGGAGCAGCGGAATTCTTCGAGAAAAGCACCAAAGCAAGCAAGGTTGCTACATAGGGGAAAATCTTAAAGAAGACAGGGGGGATTACCTGCAAGGACGGAATGACCTGGCTGACATTGGCAATTGTTGTTGCGATTCCAAAAAAGAATGTCGCCCCAAGAATCCCCAACGGTTTCCACTGTCCAAAGATCAATGCTGCAATGGAGAGGAAGCCGAGACCGGCAACTGTACCATTGAACTCACCTGAGTAGGTGATCAGTATCACTGCTCCACCCAGACCGGCAAGGGCACCACTCATAGCAACACCGAAATAACGCATCTTATGCACACTGATTCCTGCAGAAGCAACTGCAGAGGGGTGCTCTCCACAGGCCCGGAGACGAAGACCAAAGCTGGTCTTGTACAACAGAATCCAAGAGAGTCCCCAAATGGCCAGACAGACCCAAGTAGTCCAATATGACTGGCTGAAAAAAAGTGGCCCAATGATCGGAATCTTGGAAAGAAACGGAATATTCTTACGGACGATACCCATCATGATACGGACGTTTCCGCTTCCACTGATGGTTCGGGCAAGATACACAGTAAGGGCTGCTGCCAACATATTGATTGCCGTTCCACTGATTACTTGATCAGCCTTCAGGTTGATTGAGGCAAAGGCATGGAGAAGGCTGAAAATTGCACCAGCAGCAACTCCAACAAGCAATCCTATTGGAAGGGCGTTGATACCCAAGGTTGCCTCGCTCATCTTGATCGTAATGGCACTTGCAAAGTATCCAACCAACATCAAGCCTTCCAAGCCAAGGTTGGTGACACCACTTCGTTCACTGTACAAGCCCCCAAGGGAGGTCATCAACATGGGAATCGTATAGGCTATTGCATAGGGAAAAATACTTACCAAGGTATTCCACATATTACTTTTCCTCCTTCACTGGTGTCGTTTCCACAGATTTTTCTTGAGGATTGACCCTGTTGTTTCTTCGTTTGAAAACTGCATCCCAGAAGCGTTTGAACAACACACTGGTTGCAGTGAAGTAGATGATTACTGCAATGATGGTATCGGCAATCTCGGGAGGAACGCTGGTCATGGCATTCATGAACCCTTTCCCAGATTGCAAGACCCCAAAGAAAAGAGCACTGAAGAATACCCCGATTGGATTACTGGCACCCAGAAGCGCTACAGCGATTCCATCAAATCCTTGGGAAGGCAGGACACCGATCTGCATATTTCTTGAATACCCGGTGTAGAAGGAGAGCCCTGCTAGGCCAGCCAAACCACCTGCGATCATCATAGAGATAACCACATTCCGGTTCACCTTGATTCCCGCATACTCAGCACAGAAGCGGTTGGCGCCAACCGCTTTCAGACTGAATCCAAGCGTTGTCTTGTCCAAGATGAACTTGATCAAGATCACTGAGATGATTGCAATAAAGAAACCAAGATTCATGTACGAGCCGTTGAACAAGTTGGTCAACCACCCTGTTCTCAAAGACTGCGAAACGGCAATACTGGCACTCTCCGTCTCCAAGGACGGCCCCTTCAGATATGCAGGGACAAAGTAATAGACCGACCAGTAGGCAATCCAGTTCATCATGATGGTCGCAACAACTTCATGTACATTGAATTTGGCTTTGAGAAACCCAGGGATAACACCCCAGAGTGCTCCACCGGCCAAAGCCGAGCCAATCAAAACTGCCAAAAAGAGCGGACGGGGAAGGAACACCTTATGGGCAACGATGGTTGCACAGAGTCCTCCAACCAACATCTGCCCACTTGCTCCGATGTTGAACAGTCCTGTCCTGAATGCAAAAGCGACTGAGAGCCCAACCAGCATCAAGGTAGTTGCTGTTGCCAAGGTGTTTCCGATTCTCTCAATATTCATCAAACTGCCACGGAACAAGTACCAAAATCCAGCAAAGGGATTACTTCCAATTACGGCCATAAGAAGGGCTCCGGCAATCAAACCGAGGACCACCGCACTGACTGCGACGAGGAAGGCGTTGCTTTGCAGTTCTCGTTTCTTCAATGATTTCATTGTTCACCTTCCTTTTGCTTTACGCCGGCCATCATCAAGCCTACCTCATCCTCATTCGTCTCTGAGGTTTTCACAATATCAATCAACTCCCCACTATTCATGACAGCAATCCTGTCGGAGAGATTGAAGATTTCATCCAACTCAAAGGAAACCAGCAAAACTGCATGTCCCTTATCACGGTGTGCAACAAGTTGGGAGTGTATATATTCGATTGCCCCTACGTCCAGTCCTCGAGTAGGTTGGACTGCAATAAGAAGCTCAGGGTCGGCAACAACTTCACGACCGACGATCAATTTCTGCTGATTTCCTCCAGAAAGCTTCCCGGCAAGGGAAAAAATGCCTTCACCACTGCGGACGTCAAACTGTGCAACCACTTTCTGAGCATATTCACGCAAATACTCAGCTTCAAGAATTCCTCTCTTACTGAATGGACTATGGTAGTACTCCTTGATGGCCACATTATTGAACACCGTAGAACTCATTACCAACCCACGCTTTTGCCTGTCCTCAGGAATATGTCCAAGTCCAATCTCGTTGCGCCTCCGAATATCTGCATTGGTGATGTCATTTCCATCAAAAATGATGGAACCACTTTCAACCTCCCTCAGCCCGGTAATTGCCTCTATCAGCTCGGTTTGTCCATTGCCATCAACTCCGGCAATACCTACAATCTCCCCTGCTTTTACGGAAAGGGAAAAGTCCTTAACCCCAAGAACCTTCTTGCTGTTCATGACTTTCAAGTCATGGATGTCTAGTATTACACGTCCTACTTGTGCAGGTTTCTTGTCTACCTTGAAGCTAACAGGCCGGCCTACCATCATCGATGCCATTTTTGCAGTAGAGGTATCCTTTACATCAACCACCCCGATAACCTTTCCCCGTCTGATAACTGTACATCGATCGGCAACAGCCTTGATCTCATTCAGTTTATGGGTAATCAAGATGACTGATTTCCCCTCGGCAACCAAGCTTCGCATGATACCCATCAGGTCTTCAATTTCCTGAGGGGTAAGAACTGCTGTTGGTTCATCAAAAATTAGGATTTCAGCGTTTCGGTAGAGCATCTTCAAGATTTCCACACGTTGTTGCATCCCTACGGTAATATCGTCGATGACCATGTTTGGATCTATATTCAATCCATATTTTACTGAGAGGTCTTTAATCTTCTTGGATGCAGTCCTGCGATCAAGAAAGAAACCTCCCTCTTTTCCAAGAATAATATTCTCGGTAACAGTGAAATTCTGTACCAGCTGGAAGTGCTGATGCACCATCCCGATACCAAGCTCATTGGCATCGTTGGGATCATTGATTCTAACTTCCTTTCCTTTGACTTTTATCTGCCCTTTATCAGCATGATACAGTCCGAAAAGTATACTCATCAAGGTAGACTTTCCTGCTCCATTCTCGCCGAGGATGGCATGAATCTCTCCCTGTTCCACTTGCAAGGTGATGTCATCGTTTGCAACGATTCCAGGAAACTCCTTGCGTATATTCAACATCTCAATAACGTGGCTCATCAGTGGACTCCCTGTGTAAACAAAATCATAGCTGTGAGTTGCACAGAAGGGCCACCTATAGGGTGGCCCTTGTTGTGCGAATTAATCTAAAGGTTTACTTGAACAATCCATCACCGGAAGCTCGTACCTTGAGTTCACCACTGGCTATCATGGCAGAGACCTTGGAAACCTCATCGGTGACAGCCTTGTCAAGATTCGGGTTCTCGGCAGGAATACCTACTCCCTTATTTGCTGCGGTAAAGGTAAGCACCTCACCTGCAGGGAAAGATCCATTGAGCTCAGCAACAATCATGTCATAGGAAGCACGATCGAGGTACTTCATGGCGCTGGTCAGGATGATGGACTTACCGCTAGGAAGTACACCCTCAGGATACTGGTCTACATCAACACCAATTACCCAGACATTCTGTCCACTGGAAGCACGGTTCTTTGCCTCGTTGATAACACCAACACCAACACCACCTGCTGCAGCGAAGATTACATCCACACCACGGTCGTACATGGATGCTGCAATCTGCTGGCCTGCACTGATATTGTCAAAAGAACCCTGGTAGAGATTGTTCTCCTGCTTCATCATTATCTTGGTACCATAGTTCTCATTGGCATATGCTATACCCTGCTGGAAGCCCCAATTGAACTTCTGTACAGCTGGAATTTCCATGCCGCCGACAAAACCAAAGTCGCCTTCCTTGATCTGCAGTGCAGCAGCCAATCCAGCGAGGAAGCCTGATTCGTGTTCTGCATAATAAACGGCAACTACGTTTGGTTCGATGCGGTACTCAGAATAATCAGCACTATGGGGTTCACCATCAAGGATGACGAACTTCACATTGGGATACTTATCCTGTGCCTCAAAGAGAGCAGTCTCAAACTTGAATCCTGGACATACAATGAAGTTATAACCAGCATCAACCAAGTTACCGATTTCCTTCAGATAGTCAGCCTCAGTGGTCCCTGCAGGCTTGAGATATTTGGCATCAAGCGCGTAGTCCTTACTTGCCTTCAAGATGCCTTCCCAAGTTCCCTGGTTGAAGGATTTATCATCAATCGTACCAGCATCGGTGACCATTCCAACACGAAGATTACTCTTCTTTGCCTTACCCTCTTCGCTTCCTTGAGCGAAAGCAAACGAGCCAAGCATCAGAAAGATACAAAGCACTACAGCCAATTTTTTCATACTGTCTTCTCCTATTTTTGTGATCATGCACAAAAAACTGTGTGAACCTATTCTACATTCACCTTGTAGTGTTGTCAAACAAAGAAAGCACCCACAAGAAGCATTGATTCACGGCAAACCATTGAGCAAAAATCAGTTGTCTTCTCTTTACGACGACGATTCCCATGCATTATACCCCCCCGGGAAAATACCAGGGGGCTAGCTGGATTGTTCAGCCTCCAAACAAGCTAAGATGTAGGAACCTACACCCTTGAAATCATCCTCAACCACAGGTTCGCACACATAGTAGTGCATTGAACCATCGCGGTAGGGGTTCCCGCCCAGCCCCGCCACAGAACAGATACCCCCTAAATGAAGTTGTCCTTTCTTGTCTTCCCTCAGATACTGGGCCTTGATGTCCTCAATTGCAAGCATTGCCTGTTTTCGGTACACCTCATTGGTGCTGATACCAACTCGTATCGCTTTCAGAAAACTGTAGGCAAACATACTGGAGCAGGAGGACTCCAGATAGTTTTCTTCCGCCTCGCTATTATCCACAATCTGATACCACATCCCACTCTCACTCTGATAGGGGAGCAGTGAATCAAGGACCTGCGTAAGAATGTGGCCAAGCTCCCCACGCTTGGGATGTGTTTCAGGGAGAAAATCCAGGATATCAAGAATAGCCATACAGTACCACCCAATTGCCCTACCCCAGAAATGCGGGGAAAGACCAGTTTCTGCATCTGACCATCGCTGACCCCGAGATTCATCATAGGCATGATACAGCAAGCCGGTTTTTGGGTCCCTAAGTATCTGGTAGACTTTGATTACCTGGTCCACCGTATCATCAAACCCTGTCGTATCGCCACTTACCTTGCAGAACTGGGCATTGAATGGACCCTGCATATAAACGCCGTCCAGCCAGATCTGCCAAGGATAGATTTCCTTATGCCAGAATACACCTGAGAGGGTCCTCGGATGGGAGTTCAGCTGACTCTTGAGCAACTGAGCTGCTTGAAGAAAGCGTTTCTCCTTTGTTTTATCATACAGAGCAAAAAGGTTTCTTCCAGCGTTTATCTGGTCCAGGTTGTACTCTCCTAGGCGGTAGGTTGCGATCTGTCCATCCCGACCCACCATGGGATCATACATTGCATATGCCCACTGGAATATCTCTTCTCGGTCGTAGGCCTCTCCAACCAGCAAACAACTGTGTATCACAAGCCCATGTTCATAATGCCATCGCATCTGTGAAGGTTTGTAGCGTGAAACCACACTTTCAGCCAGTTTCAACGAAAGGCGCTCACCCCTGTCCATCATGCTTCATTCCTTATGTTCGTGCCAAATCTTCCAGCTGCCGGTCATCCGACAGCTGGAACCATGTCTTTTCACTCCTACTCATTCAGCAGGTTATTCTCCTTGGCAAATGCAACACCCTTGTCATTCCAATCCTGTCCACCAAGCTTCTTGAATTCAGCAATCCAAGTATTCCAGTTTGTCCTGTTCAGCGTGCGCTTCCCAGTGATGAACTCGCTCAGACCCTGTTCATAGAAACGCTTCAGGTCAGCACTCGGAATAGGAAGCATGTCTGAGCCAATAGCTGGCGTCCACTGCTTGGACTGCATCGTACGCAGTACATCAAGAGCAGACATTTCCTTTTTACTGGTAGCAGTGATGTACTTCGGATAGCGGGCATAGAGCTCAATATCACCATTGTAGAACACCATGTTTCGCAGCTGGGTCACGGTCTGTCCGACCGGACCACTGAAAGCCAAGTCAGGATCGGGAAGGCCATCAGCAACAGGAATTCCGTTTGCATCCTTGGTGTAGTTCACACCCTCAACGCCCCAACCAAGCAAGTAGTAGCCTTCATCACTGGCCATCCACTCTAGCAGTTCTGCAATCTTTTCCTTCTTTCCCTCTTCGACAGCTTTTGCACTGATGGCATAAATACGGAAGCCTGCAGTGTAAGGCCCGATTGAAGCATGTCCCTTCGGTCCTTTGATGGGGTCCATGACCACCCACTCGCCATTGGGGAAGTTTTTGTCAAATGGTGCATAGTTGGACTGAGCAGCAAAAGCGGCATTCTGCTCTCTCATGATGCCAAAACGCCCCTGCTTCCAAGCAGCTCGGAAGTCATCCTTCTTGTAGGCAAGCCAGTTTGGATCGATGATACCCTCATCAACCATCTTCTTGAGATATACCATGGCATCATAAAACTCCGGCTTGAGAATAGTAAGACCAGCGTTGGCAACCGTCATGTCCCAGGTTCCCTCAACACCGAATGCACCAAGGATCGGCTCCAAGCGGCGGCCGGGCCATGCTTCATAGTTGTTGACTTCCTGGAAAGCACCATAGCCATAGGTGTCATTCTTTCCGTTACCATCAGGATCATCAAAGGTGAAGGCACGCATAACATCGAGCAATTCATCAGTGGTGGTGGGTATGCTCAGGCCAAGATTGTCCAACCAATCCTTACGAATCAACAAACCTTCGTTCTTGACGATTGAACCGGGGTCAGCCAGACCATAGCTTTTCCCATTGAACTTTGTATGGTTTCGGCTCACCTCGTTGTAGTGGGTTGCCGTGCGGGTGGGCATTTTCTCATACAAATCATCAACAGGAGCAACCAGTCCCTGCGAAACCAGACGAGCCAAAACATCGCGACGGACCATGAACAGGTCGGGGAGATTGTTTGCTGCCGCCGCAGCCTGAATCTTTACATCCTGGTCACTCTCATTGGAAGGAAGCGTTGTAAGCTTCAGGTCAATGTTCAACTTCTCCTTGATGATGTCAAACCCCACCCAATCGGCCGGGGGTGGACCAGCTTCGGTAACCGCAGCGCCATACCACAGATCAATGGACACAGGACCATCTACTGCAGAATCTTTAGATCCCTGGCTGAATAACGGCAGGGAAACGAAAGAGAGCAAGGCAATGAGTGCGATACATACGAAATACTGTTTCTTCATGGCAAATCCTCCTTATGAATTACCAAATCCAATCAAAATCTTTCAGTGCAGGAGAGTGTCTTAGCCTTTTACACTTCCCAGCAATGTTCCCTTGGTAAAATACTTTTGGATAAATGGATAGGCAGCTACCATCGGGATGGCACTCATGAAGACCGAGGCGGCCTTGATGGCGGCAATCGGGGCATCCCCGAATGCACTTACCTCCACATATTCATTCATTCCACTGGCCATCAGTATGTTCCTGAGCAGGATAGGAAGGGGCTGCAGCGCATTACTGTTGAGGTAGAGCATTGCATGGAAGAAGTTGTTCCAGAAGGAAACCCCGTAAAAGAGACCGATGGTCATGATGATCGCTTTTGAAAGGGGCAGAATAATCCTCAAGAGGATTTGAATCTCCGATGCCCCGTCGATACGTGCCGACTCCTTCAACTCATTGGGAATTCCCTCGAAGAAGGACCGCATGATCAGACAGTTGTAGGTACTGATTGCGACCGGAATGTACACAGCCGGCAACGTATCAATCAATCCGATATTGGTAACCAATAGATAGGTAGGTATCATCCCAACGTTGAATACATAGGGGACGATGACAAACAGATTCAAATATCGTCTCCCGGGAAGCGTGGGTATTGACAATACGTAGGCAAGGGGTATGGTGAGCAATAGAGCGCTTGCTACCCCACCAATCAAGATCTTTACACTGTTGCCGAAGGCAAGCAGGAATCCCGCATTCCCCAACAAAGCCTCATAGGCGGAAGTTGACCAATTCCAAGGCAGCAGGAACATACCTTCCAGATTGTTGCCAATGTAGTCATTAGGCCTGAACGAGAGGGTTATGGTACTCCAAAGCGGAATTGCAATGATCAACAAAAGCAACCCTAAAAACAGGTCCACCAGAAAGTTGAAGCTGTGGTCCGCAGCCGTAGGCTTGACCGCGACAGAGGTGAATCTTCTTCGTTTTTTCATCTCCGCACCCCCTAGTACAATGAACTTCCGCCGAAGCGTTTGACCAGACGGTTGGAACCAAGGATAAGGAACATCCCGATAACCCCTTTGAATAGACCGACTGCAGTAGCAAGACCGAACTGGAATTCCAGCAAGCCTTGACGATAGACCCAGGTATCGATGATATCGGCAACAGAATAGACCGGTGTCGAGTACAACATAAAGATTTGGTTGAACCCTGCATCTAGGATGGTTCCCAAACGAAGCAGCACTACGATAACGATGACCGGTCGAATTGAGGGAAGCGTAATATACCTGACCCGTTGCCAGGAGTTGGCACCTTCCACCAAGGCAGCTTCAAAGAGCGAGGGATCGATGCCCATCAGCGCAGCAATGAAGATGATGGCGCTCCACCCCATTTCCTTCCATGCATCACTGAGAATGACAATCCAGGGAAAGGCATCGGTATTGGTCAAGAAATCAATGGGTTTGCCACCGAAAAGCTTGATTACATCATTGACAATACCGTCTCCTGGTGCCAATAGAGCGAGTAGGATTCCATACATGATGACCCACGAAAGAAAGTGTGGGAGATAGGCGAGCGTTTGTACTGTTTTTCGAAGTATAGGGCGGTTGCTCTCATAGATGGCAATTGCCAGGATGATGGCAAGGGGAAGGCTGAAAACCAACTTCCCAAGGCTGTACATCAGGGTATTTCTGAGCAATTCAACAAAATAATAGGAATTGACGAAGGTCCTGAAGTGTTCAAAGCCTATCCACTGACTACCAAGCACCCCGTCCAAGGCCATATAATCCTTGAAAGCTATCTGCCCATTGAATATCGGGACATATTTAAAAATAATGTAGTAGATTAAAGGGATTGCAAGCAAAGCATAGACTGATTTATGCCGCTTGATATCACGTAGCAACTGCTGTTTTGCTGTTCTTTCTGCCATTTGCAACCTCACACTCTCAGCATAGGGGCAAGAGGGCAAGATTATGCAGGGCGTCTCTTGTACTTTTCCGACCTTTCCACACAGAGCGCTTGGGCACTGTTTCAAAGAATGGCTAGCGGAGGTGTTTCCCCATACCCGTTCATCTGCACAGATGGCTTTCTGAAATACCTGCATCTGGAGAAATCCTGGATACATTGGTCATCTAAGAAGTGCTGCTCCTACTCATATTCAGGAATGGTATAGCCCCATATCCTTCAGGTTCCGGTACACCCGTTCAATTTGTTTTTCCGAAGCAAGGAAACAGAGCAATAGGGGGAATCCATGGCATGAAGGACCTATATCAACGCTGTGAACGAATTTTCCCTGGGGCGCATCCCTTGATCTTCTTGAACACCCTGCAGAAATACGCTTGGTCCTGGAACCCACTCTGGCTTGCAACCTCATTGATTGAAAGAGAACTTTCTCTCAGTAACTGGGTGGCTAGAAACACCCGATGTCTGTTCAGGTAGTCCCAAGGGCTGATACCCAACTCCTTGCGGAAAATTCGGGTCAGGTAATCCTCGCTGACATTCACCGATTCAGCAAGTTGCCAGCGCGAGATTTGTTCAGTAGCATGACTGCCCAGATAAACCACAGCTCGTTTTACCAAGGCACCGGTGAGTGGAGGAAGCAACTCATTGGTCTCCAGCAAGGCAAGCAAGCGCTCCCCAAACTCACTGCTCTCAAGCACACACTGATGGGCGATAAGCAGACGAGGAATGAGAGAGAGTTGCTCTGCCTCTTCTTTCTCCCATCGTTCGCGAATCACCACGATAGGAGCATCACAAGTTTTGCGAATAGTCCGGTAGAGAACTGGATCAAATAGTGAACCAAGTATCAGATGGACCGGCTGGTTGGCCACAACATCCAAAACATCTTCCCTTTCACTGTGAACAATGAACTCTTCATCCAAGGCAAGCAACTTGCAAAACGCTTCTGGAATTCCCTTCACCATGACCAGAACCCCATCAGAGTGATGATGATGGGTTGCCATCAAGGAAGATGAAAGATTTTGCTGTCCCTCAGGGGCGTGGAAACAAACCATGGGAGAGAGTGATAGGGTGTTATGCCCTGCAAGCGATGTACGAAGAAGGCGGAACTCCCTTCCTTGGTTGTCTGCATCCCAGCCGATAATACCCCCCGCAATCCTGGAGAGTTCTTGTCTTTGCAAGCTTCCCACAGGTATCACCTCACAGGAAGCAAAGGAAGTACGCAATAGCTCTGGAACCGGATCGTTACCATCAGTAGCAATGAAAAACAAGGTATCAAAGGAAGGAGGATTGCTTTCACCCATCAAACTTGGCAGAGGCAGAAGTACAACCACTGCGTTATCTTGCAGTGAGAAAGAACCATGGCTCATCAGAATAATCCTTTGCGCCAAGGAAAGACTTGGATCCTGACTTCCCATTGAAGCCTTCCATGTACTCAAAGAGGAGGTAAAGCAGAATTGGAGGCCTTCTTTGGACAAGGTAGTCTGCAACCGTATAGACCCGCCCTCCCTCAGGATGTACTCACAAATGATTGTGAAACTTTGAATCAACCGTTTTGTATCGACACACAGTGCAGGCATCTCATCCGGTCCTTCATAGACAAGAGGGAAGGAGCCAAGCAAGGGTGTTATCAATGTCATTGGGTTGCAGACCTTGTGCTCTAGCTCAAGATTGCCGGAGTAAGAGAGAGAAAGCTCCAGAAGATGGGTAGCAGTACGAATCTGCCCCTCTATCTGCTTTCCCATGTCACCTTCAACCTGTTTCGCAATGGAGAGAATTGTCTCAAAAGGGGTCTTGAGTCCTTCCCCAACATTGGCAAAGAATTCACTTCGTGAACGCTGGGCTCTCTCCGCATCCTCCCTTGCACGGTTTGCGGCATCCAGAAGAAGCGCACCCTTGATTGCCGAACTCAAAGCAGTTCGTAGCTCTTCCATCACGCTTCCACTGAACAGTGTGGTTCTCAGGATGAGGTACCCTATCGGTTGGTTGTCCATGAACAGCGGTTCAACCACATGCACGCCTTGACCCAAGTGATCCAAAAGCCCTTGGGGCAACAAGAGGTGTTTGGGAAACTGCTGTTTTCGCTCCATGACCAGTGAATCAGCATATCCCCCTATGAAGGTATTTTTCGTCTCATCGCCGTACAAGACCAGGTAGCCTGCATCAATACCAAGCAATCCTAGATGTTTTGCCAAGAGAGAGGGAATGGATGAAAGAGCTCGCACTCCCAAAAGGTCATACTTCAGCATATTGAGAATGCTTGCCTGCAATGAGTGTTGGTAGGCATGTTCATGCGCAACCAAATCCCTTTGGCGTAGAAACAGGTCCCTGATAGGCCCTGCACAAAGCATTTTGAAGGAGGGAGAAGCAAAAAAGGTACAGTACCAGTGCAATGCTTCACTGAGAAGACTGGGGTCCCCACCTCGGTCCAGAAACCAATAGGAGAGATAGCCGATTAAGGAGAGTACTTCCTTCTCATCTTGCAAAGATGCTTCCTTGAGCAACCGCTTAATCCACCCCTGCTCCTCCTCATTCGCATCGAAGACCTGAATCAGCCAAGCCTGGAAGAGTTCCAGACTTCCAACCGCCCGTCTCGCCTGCTGTTCACTGCCCAGTGAATAGGTACACCCACAGCTTTGTCGAACAATCATCTGGGAGGGCAGAAGCAAATCAAAACAAGAAAAGTCCTCCTCTCCAAGCATACCGTTAAGCAGGTTCCAAGACATTCTTGCCAATTCACCAACCGGCATTCTTGCAGTGGTGCAGGGAACCTTCAAGAGATGACTTTCCCTACTGTCATTGTATCCCACTATGCGAAGGTCCTCAGGAATGGAATAGCCAAGCGCTTCCAAGTATTTCCCTGCATCGAACATCATCAGGTCACTTGCACAAACAAGGGTGTCAAAATCCCGTCCTGGAACCAGATTGCGTTCTTCCAACAGTTGTACAATCGCCATTCTTCCTTCAGACCAGGAAAAAGGATCGCTGACCAACCGAGAATCAAAGAGCAGACTGGTTTGGTCAAGGGTATCGCAATAAGCTCGGTAGCGGTCCTCCGCAGAATAGTGATTCTCCGGCCCCCGAAGAAAGGCAAGCTTCCTAGCATGATGCTCCTTGATACAATGCAACATGACGCTCTGGACTCCAGAATAGGCGTCAAAGGAGATACCAGGGCACCCTTCCTTCTTCATCCCGATGCAAACACAATCCAGGTCTTCAAGATTTTGCAAAAAAACCTGTACTTCTGAGACACTGACGGCCCCACCCAAGGCAGAAGCCCACGTAATCACACCATCCAGATTATCTGTATTTACCAGAGAGTAGATGGCATTACGGAGGTACTCTTGGTTCTCCTGATATTCAAGTCTTCCTCCAGGAAAGACGAACAGGGAGTAGTCAGAACGTTGGGAATAATTGGCAATCTGTGACCAGAGCCCATTGGAGGCTCCTGTATGAATAGAGGCTAAAACCAACCCGACTCGCCTAGTCATATGAGCACCCACAGCAACCTCCTCATAAACGATATCACTATACCACAGGTTTTTCAGCCTTGACAGTCCAGCAAGGAGAAGGATATCATTCGGAACAATGTTTCATTTTCAACCAATCGAGGCAAGGCTCAAGAGCCTGAACTATCATCTGGAGAAGGCAATGCCGATCCTCACCCCCAGCGGCGTCATCATGGGACTTCTCCTTGGACCCCTGGTCTCATGGATGAACCCATCGGTACCCTACCTATTTGGCCTCATTACCTTTATCGGTGGATTGGGCATCAGTTCAAACGCATTCTTTGGGGTCATCAAGAAGCCAAAAGCTATTCTTTTCTTCATCCTAGGGGCGAACATCATAATGCCCTTGGTGGCATGGGCATTGGCGAATCTGTTGTTTCCCGGACATCCTGAAATTATCACAGGATTCATTCTCCTGATGGCCATTCCCACTGCAATCACCGGTTACATTTGGGCAACTATCTACAAGGGGAACGGGGCACTCTCATTGACCCTAATCATCGTATCCACTCTCCTTGCTCCTCTCCTTACCCCTTACACCGTTGCACTTCTTGCACAGACCACGGTGCAGATCGACACCAAAGGAATGATGATATCCCTACTTGGCATGGTTGTCATTCCCTCCATTGCCGGTATTCTTATCAACAATGCAACCAAGGGAAAAGTCAATGATCGTGTGGCTCCAAACCTAAAACCTTTTTCAAAGATTGGTCTCTTTTTCATCGTTGTCATCAATACCAGCCAGGTTTCCGAACGTCTTATCGCTGATGCTTCCTGGATTTACCTGCCTATTGCACTCGCTTGTGCACTACTTGCTGCCTTAGGCTATCCACTTGCCCACTACCTGGGAAAGCTTGCCAATATTAGCTTGGAAGACCGCAAGAGCGTTACCTTTGCAGTCTCCATGAGGAATATCAGCTCAGCATTGGTGCTTGCCATTGCTTACTTCCCCCCCGAGACAGCACTTCCTGTCATTTTCGGAATCGTCTTCCAGCAAACCATCTGTGCCTTCATGGCACATACCCTTTATGGGAGAAAGAAAATACCATACCATAATAGATAAGGAGCTACATCCATGCAATCAATCACAGAAACAACGAAGACAATTGCTAGGAAGGAGAAGGTCCTCCAGTTCGGAGAAGGAAATTTTCTCCGCGCTTTTGTTGATTGGATGATCGACATCCTCAATGAGAAGACTGACTTTAATGGCAATGTGGTCATCGTCCAACCGCTTGAAAGAGGGCTGAGTGATATGATCAACGACCAGAAAGGTCTCTACACCACCGTCCTAAGAGGTGTTCAGGGAGGAAAGACCGTCGAGGAATTCCGTACCATCACCAGCGTAAGCCGTTGTTTGAATCCATACAAGAAGGAAGACTACGCCGAATACCTAAAGCTCGCAGAAAGTGAAGACTTGAGGTTCATCGTCTCCAATACCACTGAGGCAGGTATTGCCTACAGTGAGGGGAATACCCTGGAGGATGCCCCCCAAGCCGCCTTCCCTGCAAAGGTATGTGCATTCCTCTACAAGCGCTACAAAGCTTTTGATGGCGCAAAAGACAAGGGCATCATCGTCATCCCGGTCGAACTTATCGACAAGAACGGTGACAACTTGAAACGAATCGTAAAACAGTATGCAAAAGAGTGGAATCTGGAAGAAGGCTTCATGAACTGGCTTGATGAAGCTTGTGACTTCTGCAATTCACTTGTTGACCGCATCGTTCCTGGCTATCCCCGCGCAGAAGCAACACAATTATGCGAAAAAATTGGGTATCAGGACAATCTTCTTGATTCTGCAGAAATTTTCCATCTCTGGGTCATTGAGTGCCACAAGGAGTTCCATGAAGATGAACTTCCCTTTGGCAAGGCAGGGCTGAATGTCATATGGACCGACGATATGAGTTTCTATAGAACCCGGAAGGTACGTATCCTCAACGGAGCTCATACCATGAGTGTACTTGCCGCCTACAAGGCAGGGCATGACACCGTCCAGGACTGTATTGCAGACAAAAAGCTGTTGTACCCATTCATGCACGGAGGAATCTTTGAGGAAATCATCCCTTCGATGGATGGCTCGAAGGAGGAGCTGGAAGCATATGCAAACGATGTGCTGGAACGGTTTGAGAACCCATACAACCCACATCAGCTGCTTTCCATTTCACTCAACTCTGTCTCAAAGTTCAAAACCCGCAATCTTCCCAGTTTACTCGGATTTATCAACAAGAGGGGATTTCTTCCCAAACGTCTGGTCTTTGCTCTCTCAGCCTTGATCAGCTTCTATGAGGGAACTGAGTATGAAGGAAGTGCCTTGAAGGGAGAGCGGGATGGCGAGACCTATCTCATCCAAGACAGCCAGGACATATTGGAATTCTTCGCAGGCCTCTACAAGGAAGGAGGAAATGCTGAAGCCAAAGCTGAGCGCCTGAGCAAAGCAGTACTCTCCAATTTTGACTGGTGGGGACAGGATCTCACCCAGATTGAAGGTTTACAACATGAGGTAGAAAAGAACCTGAGGGCAATCTGGACGGTCGGCATGCAAAAAGCCATGCAGGCACTGTAGGAGTACGTATGGAGCAATGCAAATTTGTTACAATCCACCCAGATGATGTGGTAGCCGTTGCAATCGCCCCCCTGGGCAAGGGGGAAGTGATCCAGGTACAGGGAAAGGATATCCCCTTGGCGATGGATATTCCTTCTGGACACAAGTTTGCCATCAAGGATATTGCAGAAGGAGAGCCTGTCATCAAGTATGGGGCACCCATTGGGGTGGCAAAACAGCATATTTCAAAAGGAGAGCATGTCCATGGAAGCAATATCAAGACACTGCTCTGTGAATCGGCTGGCTACCACTACAACAAAGTCCTTGCGTCTCAATTCAAAGAGAAAGCTGAGAAACGGAAAGCCTTCTGGGCTGACAAAACCCCTACAATCCAAGCCTATCGACGAGCCAATGGAAAGATCGGCATCAGAAATGAGCTTTGGATCGTACCTACCGTCGGTTGTGTGAACAAGATAGCAGAAACACTGGTCTCATGGGCCAACAAGACCTTCCCCACCAGTGAATTCTATGATGGGATCCATGTATGGAACCACCCCTATGGATGCAGTCAACTTGGCGATGACCATGAGGCAACAAGGACCATCCTCTCTGACTTGGTTCACCACCCCAATGCAGGAGGTGTATTGGTACTCGCTCTCGGTTGTGAGAACAACACCCCAGAATCCTTCAAGGAACTGGTAGGAGCAGTTGATTCTGAGAGAGTGAAGTTTCTTACCTCCCAAGACGTGAGTGATGAAATTGAAGAGAGCAAGAAACTCCTGACAGCACTCCATAAGGCCATGCAGAGAGACCGAAGGGAACCGGTGGGGATGGACAACCTCATCGTGGGTTTCAAGTGCGGTGGCTCTGATGGCCTCAGTGGCATAACTGCCAATCCGTTGGTAGGTCGTTTCTGCGATGCTTTGACAGCCATGGGAGGAACAGGAATTCTTACCGAGGTTCCTGAAATGTTCGGGGCAGAACAGCTGTTGATGAACCGCTGCCAGGATGAAAAGATCTATGAACAGACCGTACGCTTGATCGATGACTTCAAACAGTACTTCATCAAGCATGAGCAAGTGGTATATGAGAATCCCTCCCCGGGAAACAAGGCGGGAGGAATCTCAACCTTGGAAGACAAGAGCCTTGGATGCATCCAGAAAGGTGGAGAGGCTATCATTACCGATGTCCTTGCCTATGGGCAACAGGTATCAAGAAGAGGTTTGAACCTTCTCTCTGGTCCAGGCAATGATATTGTCTCCACCACGGCTCTCACAGCCACAGGTGCCCATATCATTCTCTTTACCACGGGAAGAGGGACCCCACTCGGAGCTCCGGTTCCCACCGTAAAGATTTCCAGTAATAGTGCTTTGGCTGCAAAGAAGCCTAACTGGATTGATTTTGATGCAGGAAGGCTCTTGGCAGAAGATAATGAAGTAGTGCTCTCCGATTTTCTCTCCCTCATCCAGGCAGTTGCCAGTGGTGAAAAGAAGACGAGGAACGAAGAGAATGGGTATGCAGAGATATCGTTGTTCAAGGATGGAGTTATCCTCTAGAACACGAGAAAAGGAGAACGATTATGAAACAATTCATGGACGAACATTTTCTACTACAAACGAAGACAGCCCAGAAGCTGTATCATGAGTATGCAAAAGACCAGATGATCTACGATTATCACTGCCATCTCGACCCAAAAGAAATAGCAGAGAACAAAAAGTTCTCAACCATTACCGATGCATGGCTCGGAGGAGACCACTACAAGTGGCGCGCCATGCGTGCCAATGGAGTCCCAGAGGAACTGGTTACCGGAAAGGATGTAGATCCCTATGAGAAATTCCTGGCATGGGCAGGCACTATGGAAAATGCCTTGGGTAACCCACTCTACCACTGGACCCATCTCGAATTGCAGAGGTATTTTGGCATCCATGAGGTACTCAACACCAAGAATGCAAAGGCAATCTATGAAGAGGCAAACCGACAGTTCAAGGAAAATGAGAACCTTTCAGTCACAGGTATCATGAAGCAGTTCAAGGTCTATGCGGTAGGAACTACCGATGACCCTGCTGATGATTTGGCCTACCACAAGCAGATTGCCTCCCAGAAGGAAGTCCCTGCCACGGTAATCCCTTCTTTCCGTCCTGACAAAGCACTGAATATTGAGAAAGAAACGTTCTCTGCCTATATGGAATCCTTGGAGACTGTTTCCGGGAAGTCTATCACTTTGGTGGCTGATGTCATTGAAATCTTAATCAGCCGTCTGGACTTCTTTGTCAGTTTGGGATGTAAAGCAAGTGATCATGCACTGGTTACTGCTCCTGCTGTATTCAAGAGCGAGAGGGAAGTGAACGAGATCTTTGCAAAGAAGATGAATGGAAAGTGCCTGAACCATGAAGAAGTGGAAGCCTACAAGACCTTTGTACTAACTCATCTTGCAAAAGCGTATGCAAAACGGAACATCGCCATGCAACTGCATTTTGCAGCCATCAGGGACAACAACAGCTTGATGTATAAGAAACTCGGCCCTGATACCGGCTTTGATGCTTCCCATGACAAGAATCTTGCTGAAGGTCTTTCTGCCTTCCTGAACAATCTCTCTGCCACCGGGGAGGTCCCCAAGACCATTCTCTATTCGCTCAACCCGAAAGACTACTACTCCTTGGCAACCTTGATGGGCTGCTATCAGGATGGGATCCCAGGAAAAATGCAACTCGGATCTGCTTGGTGGTTTGCTGACCACAAGGATGGTATGGAGGAACAGATGAAGCTCTTGGGCAATGTGGGTCTGCTCCCTCGCTTCATTGGAATGCTTACCGACAGTCGGTCCTTCCTCTCCTACTCCCGCCACGAATATTTCAGACGTATTCTTTGTAACATACTTGGGAATTGGGCAGAAGAAGGGGAAGTTCCCTACGACATGGAAATGCTGGGAAAGGTGGTTGAAAACATCTCCTTTGGTAATGCAAAAGCCTACTTTGAGGGTTGATGTCATGGGGAAGAAAACCAATCCAGCAGGAGAGAAACAACAAACCAGTGGAGTGATTAGAACCATCGTCATCTTGGAGACATTGTCAAAACATCAGAGTATCAATCTGGAACAACTCTCCAAGGAGACCGGTTTGCCAAAAGCAACCCTGCTCAGGTTTCTTTCCACCCTGGTCAACTTGGGTTATGTCTACCGGGATAATACAGACCTCTACAGCCTTACGCTGAAGATGTTCTCTGTAGGATCCCATGGACTAGAGCATATTGATCTGATTCATGTGGCAAACCCTGTCGCCCAACAGCTCTGTGATGAGCTGGGCGAGACGGTGCATATGGGCGTTCTGGAGGAGGACAAGGCCGTCTATGTCCTGAAAAAGGAGTCCTCTTTCACCATCCGAATGCATTCCCGTGTAGGCAAGGCAATCCCCTTGTACTGCACAGCAATCGGGAAGGTTCTGCTCAGTGATATGCCTCAAGACACCCTTGATGAATACCTCTCCACTGTCAAGATGAAACCATTCACCCCCAACACGATAACCAATAGTGAGGTATTGAAGCAGGAATTACAGCAAATCCGTGAACAAGGCTGGGCAAGCGATAATGAAGAGCACGAAATGGGCACGCTCTGCATAGGCTCTCCCATCAAGGACTATTCAGGGAAGGTGGTTGCTGCGATGAGTGTCTCCTGGCCTTTATTCCGTTTCAATCCGGAGGAACAGGAACGTATCACCAAATCAATCCTTGAGGCATGTACCAGCCTCTCTCACCTCCTGGGTTGGGAAGGCACTGAGTAGAAAAACAATCCGGGGATGTTTTTTCCCTTCCCATGGGCTATCATAGAGGAAAAAGGAGCAATCCATGCAACAAATTCGATGGGGTATTATTGGGTGTGGCAATGTAACTGAAGTGAAGAGTGGTCCTGGATTCCAGAAGGCAGAAGGGGCTTCTCTTGTTGCTGTCATGAGGCGAAATGCTGAAAAGGCAGCAGATTATGCAAAACGCCATGGTGTTCCAACCTGGTATGATGACGCACTCAAGCTTATTGAGGATCCACAGGTGGATGCAATCTACATTGCAACCCATCCTGATACACACCATTACTATACGCTTCTCGCTGCTTCAAAAGGGAAACCTGTTTATTGCGAAAAACCTTTGGGAGTATCCTATGCACAAAGCAAGGAGATGGTTGAGTATTGTAAACTACACTCCATTCCCTTTTTCAGTGCGTACTATCGCAGAGCACTCCCAAAATACCTCATGATCAAAGAGATGATTGACAGTGGAAAGCTCGGAGAGATCAGGGCAGTCCATGTGGAAATGCTACAAACCATCAAACCAGAAGACAAAGTGGGAAATGGAAGATGGAGAGTACAACCAGAAATGAGCGGAGGCTCTCTGCTACTCGATGTTGGTTCCCACTCCCTTGATTTGGTTGATTTTTATTTTGGCCCCATTGTCGAGGCAACAGGGGAAGGGAGAAACCAGAGTAAAACGTATGAAGCTGATGATATTGTCCACGGGAGTTTCAGGACGGAGCGTGGAGTATGTGGTACGGGCATCTGGTGTTTCAACACCTGCAAGGATGAGGATACCACCACCATCTTCGGCAGCAAAGGGATTCTCTCCTACTCAGTGCTGGATGTCGGAAAACCGATAACCCTCGAGACAGCCACAGAAACACAGGTCTTTGAGGTTCCAGAACCTCCTGAACATATTGCACAACCTTTGATCCAGACCATCACCGATGAGTTGTTGGGGAAAGGCCACTGTCCCAGTACGGGAGAGAGTGGCATGCGTACTGATTGGGTGATGGAACGATTACAAGGGAAATAGGAGATGGTATGTTTGTATCACATCGTGATGAGATTGAAAAAAAGCAAATAGCGGATAAGGTTATCAAGCAGATTCTCATTGGCCCTGACCAAGGTTGGGAAGACTATGTAATGCGCCTTTTCACCTTGGAAAGGAATGGAAAGGCCCCTCATCATTCCCATCCCTGGCAACATGTCATCTTTGCAGTGGAAGGGGAAGGAAATCTCTTCATGGATGGAAAAGTGTATCCCCTCACCAGTGGATCGGTAGCCTATGTGCCAGAAGAGATCGACCACCAAATTTCCAATGCAGGGGAAAAACAATTTGTGTTCATCTGTATCGTCCCCAAGCGAGGAGATGCCTGATTACCTATTCTTCATGATGATGATGATGATGGTCGTGGTCGTGAGGAATCTCATACAGTTCCCTAAACATATCCTGAATCAGGGTATCCATCTCTTGCTGCTGATTTCCCATGACCACCATGATGCCAATCTGCTTGCCCAGTTCTGATAGCAGCGGAAGGGTCCGCTTCCCATAACAGTGGATTGCCTGTGGTTTACCTTCTTTTTCAAACAGTTCAAGCAAACGACTGACTATTTTCCCATGTTCCCTCTCGTAGTCCTCAACCAAGAAGACATCCAGGACCTGATGAGATTGGGGGTCATAGGCAAGGCTATAGAATGGATAGAGTGGCCTATCGCCTTCACCAGGAAGCATGGGCTCGGCCATCATACCAATAGCCAGTGCCAAGATCTTCCCCGATTTTGCCCGCATTCTCTTATATTGCAGTTGACGTTCTTCATTGGTGAAAAATGCGTGGGGGTAGTAGAACCCATAGGCTTCATCTTGCAATACACGTGCACTAACCTCAAAACTATCACCCTTCTTCTCCAACGTGGGTATGTATTCCTTCTTCTCTGTCTCTTCCAGTTTGAGAGAATCGAGCCAGAAAGAAAAGGTGTTGGTCTTCCGGGTTTTCTTATAGGATGCAAAATACTCCTTTGCAAACAACAGTCCTTGAAGGATAAGAATCAAATCCTTCTCCTCCTGTTCGCTGATGTACCAGGGAACCTTGTACTGCTCCTTGATTCTGAATTGAGGATAGGAGCCTTCAGTGAAAGACACCCCGCTCTCTTCAATTGCCTTGAGATCACTTTCTTCCAGATTGTCTCTTTCCGTTCGCATGATGGAGAGCAAGCACTCCTGTGCCTCTTGGAGATCCATAATTTCCATCTCCGACGCGCTTTCTTCCTGCAAGGAAAGCGCAAGGTACCCTGTCAGGCCCTTTTCTCCCCGATAGGCAGCGAATGCCGAATCAACCACCGATACGTAATAGGGAATCTGTTCCTCAGATAGAATACAGATTAGGTCGTTCTCAGAAAAAACGGAATCAATAGAAGCATCTTGATAGGCCTTGGCCAGTTCATACAGGGTTGTGTGTTTCATGATTGCACTATACAAAATTCATGGTACTTATCCAATGGCTATCGTTTTTACTCTTGTCCCTACACGCTGCATAATGACAGGATGGAAGGAATCAAGCCCCCTTTTCACTCATATGGCCTTCATCAACTACAGCAGCCATCTTCCCTCATCGTGCCAACTATATAGTGGCAATCGATGGATTTCTAAAAAGAGAGTGGCTATTACGAAACGCAGGAGGAATCTGCAAACGAAAGTTTACCAATGACCTGAAATCCGTGAGGGGTTGAACGTCAACAAGGATATCCTGGCTCTCTGTCCCGAAGCTCGTTACTCCCTGGTTGGAACAACGGCCGCCCTTCCCGAATTCCTTGGCAAGATGGCAAAACTACTGGAAGTTCCATTTGACAACAGTGCTTTCTTCTTATCAAAACCAGCAGAGTATGAATACTTCGGTAAAGGTGACTGTGTAGACCTCTCCACCTTGGAAGATACGTACTGAAGGAACAGAATTCTCAGTCACCAAGCTATCCTTGGCAACCGAGGAGTTGTTCATCTTTCCCAGGAATGCAGAAGTTGCTCAGCGTCGTGTAAGGATTAAGGAAAGTTCGGTATCACTGATATAGCGAGCTGTGTAGTCCAGCCCATATCTGCCCAGCTGCCTTACGAATGCACGCATGTGGTTCTCTGAACCTCTCAGCAGATTGTTGTATACCCAGATTTCCACTTCATCATCCGTCGCCTCAATGGAGCGTTGCAAGTCATGGATATCGAGATCCTCTATAAGGGCTCCTACCATAAAAGCCTCTTCAATGGATGTACTGCCTTGCGCAACCAGACTGTCATAGAGTTTCGCAATTTCGGCGTTGTGGAAGACCCCAATCTCAGAGGTTTCAACAGGATTATCCATCTCCTTGTCATGCAGGACTGCAGAAACCTCATCCATGTGCTGCTGCTCTGCTTTTGCGATGTTGAGGAATACACGATTCCCCCACATTTCATACAGCGCAAGGTATACATCTCTGGCAAGCTTCTCTTCTTCTACCATATAGAGTAACCCTTGCGTTACGGAAGTTTCTACCATTGCCTCATTTTGAACCTGCTGTTCGTTCATGGGTTGAGCAGAGAGGGTGACTCCCATTGCCACTACGAAGATCACGGAAAGTATGAGTGTTTTACGCATAATTGACCCCTTTGTTTGTCGTTGAGCAAAGTATAGGGATACACTGTTTACGCTATAAGAACACAAGGTAAAGGTTTGGTAAAGAAAGAGGAGCAACCTTCGAAAAGCTTGCTCCCTCTGTTTTTCATAGCTGCATGTGGTTACCGCTGTACGCGGCCACTTCCATCTCCCTTGCAGAGTGCCTCGACCTCTGCTTTGGTGCTGAGGTTGAAGTCCCCTTCTATGGAGTGCTTCAAGGCAGAGGCTGCGGCTGCAAAGTTGATGGCATACTGCTCATCATCCCCATACTCGCTGAGTGCGAAGATCAGACCTGCAGAGAAAGAGTCCCCGCCACCGACACGGTCAATGATATCAGTAATCTCATAGTGTTTGGAAAGGTAGAAACCACTTTTACCGCTGAGCGCTGCACTCCAGCCGTTGTGGTCGGCACTCTTACTCTCCCTGAGTGTGACAGCAACCACCGAAACATTCGGGAACTGATGCTTCACCTCTTCGGTAAGCTCCTTGTAGACATCTGTATCCAACTCACCGCTGGCAACATCCACCTTGGCCTCGATTCCCAAACACTTCTGGATATCTTCCTCATTAGCGATGATGACATCAGCAAATTTGACCAACTCCCGCATTACCTCAGGAGCTTTCTTCCCATAGTTCCAGAGTTTCTTGCGGTAGTTCAGATCGATGGATACCGTAGCTCCGGCTTTCTTTGCTGCCTGCATTGCTGCAAGACTGCTATCGGCTGCATTCTGGCTGATAGCCGGGGTGATACCGGTAATATGGAACCATTCTGCATCGGCTAGAATTGCCTTGAAATCGAAATCTGATGGTTTGCTGAGAGCAATGGAGCTCTCTGCGCGATCATACACAACACTACTGGGTCTCTGGTTTGCTCCAGTTTCCAGGAAATAGATACCAACTCGACCACCTTTGGTCATCTTGATGGCTGAGGTGTCTACACCGTACTTGCGAACTTCGCGTGCAGCAGCCTCCCCAATAGCATTGGCTGGAAGTGCAGTCACAAACCGAGAATCCTTGCCGAGCAACGAGAGGGAGACGGCGACATTGGCCTCTCCTCCACCAAAAGTGGCTTCCAAAGCGGGAGATTGAAAGAAACGTTCATGCCCAGGGGACTTGAGTCTCAACATAATCTCGCCAAATGTCACATATTTATTACCCATAGAAGTCTCCTCAATATTTTTATACAGGAACAGTACTATTCTCTTGATATTTCAAATCATAGAAGGTATGCTTGAGTCTGTCAATGATATTTTGAAACATCGTTTCATAATTGGAATTTCTAAGAAGGAGCAACCCCTATGCATGAAGCACTGTTTGAACAAATCCATACGATCGGCCTGGTACCGGTGGTAAAGATAGATGACGCGGGTAAGGCCGAAGGCCTTGCCGGGGCCCTGATTGCAGGAGGTCTGCCCTGTGCAGAGGTGACCTTCCGCACCGCAGCAGCAGAGGAGGCAATCAAGCGCATCTGTAAGGCATACCCCGAGATGCTCGTGGGTGCCGGCACGGTGACCAACCTTGAATACGCAAAGAAGGCCGTGGACGCCGGGGCAAAGTTCCTCGTCTCCCCCGGCTTCAACCCCTCCGTGGTGGACTGGGCACTTGAGCAGGGCGTGCCCATCGTACCGGGGGTATGCACTCCCAGCGACATCGAGGCGGGCATCAGCCGAGGACTGACCACCCTCAAGTTCTTCCCCGCCGAGGTGAGCGGAGGGGTGGACATGCTGAGGAACTTCGCAGGTCCCTTCCCGAACCTGAGCTTCATGCCCACCGGTGGCATCAGCACAGCGAACCTCGCCAGCTATGCCAGGCAACCCAACGTCCTGGCCGTCGGCGGGTCCTGGATGGTCAAGGCCGACCTCATCGAGGCCGAGGACTGGCAGGCCATCACAGCCTTGAGCAGGGAGGCGGTACGCACCCTCCAGGGACTGGAGTTCGCCCACATGGGCATCAACAACGAGCGTGCCGAGGAAGCTGAGAAGACCATCAGGGGACTCGAGGCGCTGGGCATGGTGAAGAAAAGTGGAAACAGTTCCACTTTCCTGGACTCCACCATCGAGGTGTTGCCAAAGCAGTACCTTGGAAAGATGGGCCACATCGGTTTCAGGTGCTTCAACATCGAGCGCACCCTCGCCTACCTCTCCCCGTTCGGTTTCTCCGTCAACGAGGAGACCATCGCCCGTGATGCAAAGGGGAACATCAAGGTATGCTACCTTGAGCAGGAGCTCAGCGGCTTCGCCATCCACCTGATCAAGGCGTAGTTTCAAACTTTTTACGTCCCATGCCGGTACACCCCTCTAGCTGTACCGGCATTTTTCTTTGATACTTGTATTGATGAACATCATACAATGCAATGTTCTTACAACTGAGCAGAAACAACACATGGAAGCGCTGTATGCCCTTTGTTGCATACAGGAACCACTCAAACAAGAGCTGTTTCTGGGCAACGATATGAATGTTGAGCCAGAGAAGCCATGCTTCTTTCTCGGGTACGAAGAAGTAGAGTTGGTCAGTTTCCTGACGGCCTTTTTCCCTACCAAAGAAGAAGTTGAGTTTACCGGCTTTACACATCCAGAGCAGAGAAGACGGGGATACATGACGTCTCTTATTGATACAGCCATTCCCCATTTTTCTCACTCCACATATACTCAGGCTCTCTGTATCAGAGAGAAGGGGTCGCAAAGTGGGGAGGAATACCTCAGCAAACGCTATCCAACCATTGCACGTAGTGAGTTTCTATTGGAGCTGAAGAGCAATGTCTGGAACAGCAGTACAGATGTAGGTACGCTCACTCTGGTTACTATGCAAACCAAAGACGCTGCAGTAAAGATCCTCAGTGAGATTTTTGAACAGGAGGAGGAGATCAGCCATCAACATTTACATTTTCTCCTCTCCCGTCCAGATGGTCAGGTATACCTCTATTGGGTTGGAGGAGTGCTGATAGGAACATTGAATGTACACTACCTCTGCAATGAGGTTGCAATGATCCACGCTGTTGGAATTCATAAGGACTACAGAAGAAGGGGATATGGATACCAGATGATGATATCTCTCCTCAATACCCTCACCCAGAGGACAGCTCTGGTGAGACTGGAAGTTGAGAGTAATAACGCTCCTGCCTTTGCTTTGTACCAAAAACTTGGCTTTTATACCCTGAACCGCACTGATTACCATGCAATGTTTTTTTGATATTGTATTCAATTTGTAGGTTGGAATTAATTACCTTGACTGTAGTAACTTCTGGGAAGTAGCATGAGACGTACGTTGTTCTTCGCCTATCAGTATGGACATCATACGAAATTTTGGAGGAAAGCATGAAAAAAACAATTGCTTTGGTTTTGGCTCTCGTTATGGTCGTACCTGCACTGTTTGCACAGGGCGGCTAGGAAGGTGCTCCTGCACCTGTTGTAAGTGAGACTGTAGCTCCTGTTGCTGCATCTTCGGGAAGCGTAAATGCCTATACGACGCTTGAGGAACCCCTTGCCGCAAAACTGTTCCAGCTGTTTGAAGAAGAGACTGGCATCAAGGTTAACTTTGTTCGTCTCAGTGGTGGAGAGGCCGTTGCTCGGCTCGAGGCTGAAGCATCCAATCCTCAAGCTTCTATCTGGGTTGGTGGCGTAGGTCTTGACCACATCACTGCAAAGAGCAAAGGCCTGACCACTCCTTATGTCAGCCGATACACTTCCAAGACCCCTGAGCAGTTCCGTGACCCGGACAACTTCTACATTGGTCTGTACGTTGGTCCTCTCACGTTCGTGACCAACATTGATCGTGCAGCAGAACTCGGAATCGAGCCGCCAAAGAGCTGGGCAGATCTCCTCAAACCTGAGTACAAGGGCTATATCCGCATGGCAAACCCCAACTCATCCGGTACAGCATACAACACCTTGACCACCATTCTTGATGTATTCGGAACCGAGGACAAGATGATTGAGTACATGAAGAAACTGGACAAGAATATCGACCAATACACCAAGAGCGGAAGTGCACCTGGAAAGAGTGTTGCAACCGGTGAGATTCCTGTTGCTATCGGATATGCACATGACCAGGTCAAGCTCAAGGCAGCGGGTTCTCCGATTGTAATCACCGCTCCCTCTGAAGGAACCGGTTATGAGCTCGCCAGTATGTCGTTGATAAAGGGTGGCCCCGATACGGTCAACGCCAAGAAGCTGTATGATTGGATACTTTCCAGTCCTAAAGCCCAGAAAACCTTCACTGAATGGTACGTGGTATTGGTTGCTGAGGGTGCTGCAAAACATCCAGATGCCCTATCCATCGATGAGATTAAGACTGTCAACCAAGACATGGTTTGGGATGGTGATAAGGTCAACAAGACCCGTCTGCTTGATCGCTGGACCAATGAGATTGGAAACAAGAGATAATTACCTGTGGTAATTTAGCTTTTCCTACCACCCTGCAAGAGTTCTTGCAGGGTGTGTAGTTCCAACGGAATGAATCGATGTTTACAAAAAAACGCATCCTTCAGTTCTGCACTGCAGCGCTGATATTCCTGCTGGCTGATTTCTGGATGTACAGCACGCTTTCTTCTGATTTCAGAGCATATGAAGCAGAGCGAAATTTTAATGAAATTGAGCTGTTCGCGAAAACAGTTCCTGATGAAAGAACCGCACAGGATTTTGCCCAGTGGGTCCCAACGGTTAAAGACATCATCCCAGGAGCTAGAGCACTCTACCTTGCATTTGACGAGCAGAACTTCAACTTTATTGCAGAAAGTGGGTCTGAAACCGCAAGAGCATTATTCCAAGCGTATAACAGCACTCCTGACTTCCAAAAAGCCATGGAGAGTGTCTATTATCTGGAGCCTATGAAACTTGGATCAACCTATCAAGCTGATTACAGCCTTGATCCTGATACGATTAGCGCGGATACCATTAGGAGCCAGGTGTACTTTGTACCCGTTGTGGATGAGACAGGGTATCAAGTATCGGGAGCTGCAATGATCCTCGTTCCAACCAGCACTGCAACAGGATACAGCAATCTGCTAAAAACCCTGTTCATTGCAGCTGCGGTGGTGTTCTTGGGCATTCTCCTCGTACTTACCTTTACCCGCGACCCATTGACGGGTTTCATGGTACTGGGATTGTTTGGCATTGTCATAGTCTTTATCGCTTACCCATTGATAGAGGCCATCAGGCTTTCCTTCATGAAAGATGGAGTATTCAGCCTGCAGACATGGAAAGAGAGTCTCTCACCAACCTACTTGGTCGCATTATGGGGGTCTCTCAGACTGGGTGTTCTTACGGCGACTATTTCCACCTTGGTCGGGTTTATCTTTGCCTTCTTGATCGAACGGACAAGATTTAAGCAAAAAAAACTGATGACCACCATGGCAACTATGCCCGTCATTTCTCCTCCATTCAGTCTCTCCCTCTCTATCATTCTGTTGTTCGGGAACAATGGGCTCATCAGTAAACAATTGCTCCATCTAGATACCTCCATCTATGGTTTGGGTGGGTTGACTCTTGTACAGGTCATTGGAATGTTCCCCATTGCGTTTATGACAATCAGTGGAGTGTTGAGACAGATTGACTCTACAGTGGAGGATGCCTCCCTCGACTTGAGTGCCACCAGATGGCAGACATTTAAGGAGATTACCCTTCCTCTTTCAGTTCCTGGTATTCTCTCAGCTTGGTTGTTGGTGTTCACCAATTCCTTGGCTGACTTTGCCAACCCTTTGCTGCTGAGTGGTGACTACCGAGTACTTTCAACAGAAGCATATATGTTGGTTACCGGTCGAAGTAACCTAGGTGCTGGTTCAGCACTCTCCTTCATCCTCTTGATGCCGACCCTCACTGCCTTCTTGGTACAGCGTAACTGGGTTGCAAAGAAGAGCTATGTAACAGTAACAGGAAAGCCATCCACCACCCTCACCGAACTTACCAACAAACCAGTACGGATTACCATGGAAACCTTCTCTTGGATTTTCCTTGGTTTCATTGCCTCACTCTACCTGACCATCGTTGCTGGGTGTTTCGTGGTAAACTGGGGTATTGATTACTCCTTTACATTAGCAAACTGGGGCGAAGCACTTGCTCGTGGGTGGACATCCATCCGTGATACAGTAACCCTGGCAGCTATCGCGACACCGATAGCAGGACTCCTTGCCATGCTTGCCGCAATGCTGATTGTAAGAAAGAACTTCCCAGGAAAACGGATTCTTGAGATGTTGATCATGACTCCCTATGCCATTCCTGGAACCTTGATTGGTATCAGTTACATTCTGGCATTCAACCGGCAACCTCTATTGCTGGTAGGAACTGGAGCAATCATCGTCATAAACTACATAATCCGCGAACTGCCGGTAGGACTGGAGAATGGTATTACGGCCTTGCACCAGATTGATCCGGCCATTGAGGAAAGCGCAGCGGACCTGGGTGCAGATGTTCCCACAGTCTTCAGGACAATTGTACTTCCCTTGATCCGTCCGGCATTCCTGTCCAGCATGTCCTACACATTTGTACGGTCCATGACTGCTGTCAGTGCCATCATCTTCTTGATTTCGGCTCGCTGGAATCACCTGACCGTTTTGATCTTCAACTTCTCAGAAAATCTTCGCTTCGGTCTCGCTAGCGTCTTGTCAACCATCCTGATTGTCATCGTCCTCTCTGTTTGGGCTCTGATGCAAATTGTGGTTCGTGATGACAAGCTCACCCAGAAAACTATTTCAACCCGCTAAGGTGGTGATGTATGGAAAAGAAAAGCGTATCGGTAACCCTTGAGCATGTAACCAAGAGATTCAAGGATGTAAAAGGAAAGTCTGATGTCATTGCTGTCAATGATTCTCACTTCGTCATCGAGCCTGGTGAGTTGGTAACCCTGCTCGGTCCTTCCGGTTGTGGAAAAACTACCACGCTTAGAATGATTGCAGGGTTCGAGCTTCCCACTGAGGGTAAGATCTATATTGGAAACGAGGAAGTAACCATGCTCCCCCCGAACAAACGTGACACTGCCACAATGTTCCAGAGCTATGGCCTCTTCCCTCATATGACGGTCTTCGACAACGTTGCCTATGGATTGAAACTCCGCAAGATTCCCCATGAGGACATCGTGAAACGGGTAAATGAAACCTTGGCTTTGGTTGGGCTTTCAGACTATGGGGATCGTGCACCATCCAAGCTCTCTGGAGGGCAACAACAGCGAGTTGCTCTTGCACGAAGCCTCATTGTCACCCCATCAGTGTTGTTGCTTGATGAACCACTGTCCAACCTTGATGCACTGCTTCGCGAGCAAATGCGTGTGGAAATACGCAAGATCCAGAAGGAATTGGGCATCACTGCTGTCTATGTTACCCACGACCGGGTGGAGGCCATGAGTCTCTCTGACCGAGTGGTTGTCATGAAAGATGGTTTCATCCGCCAGATTGGTTCCCCGATTGACATCTATGAGAACCCTAACTCCCGCTTTGTTGCTGGGTTTGTCGGTAAGGCAGCCTTCTTCCCTGTTAGGGTAAAGAAACAAGAAGCAAACCTTTGGACTTGCCAGCTTGGGGAGAAGGAGGTTGTGGTAGAACGTGCTACCACTGATGTAGAGGTTGGTACTGAGGCAGTTCTGATGGCACGCCCTGAATCACTTCGAGTTACTGAAAAAGGTAAAGGTAAAATTGAAGGCAAGGTCAGAATGAATGTCTATCTTGGAAACAGTATGGAAGCATTCATCAATACCTCCTTCGGAGAAGTGCTGGTCCAGATTGACGACCCCCATGCAAAAAAGGTATTTGAGGAAGGAGAAGAGGTCTCTATCGACTTCACTCCTGATCGGGTCAGATTGCTCAATGAAAATGAAGCGTAATGAAAGGTATCAATACCCCAGGGCAAGCCCTGGACTTAGGAGGCGTTGCCTCCTTTTCCGCCCCAAGGGACGGGGTATCTCACCTTGCTTTCCCTGCACTCGCTCCGTTGGGGAATCAGATGATGCTTGATTCGAGAGGCAGCCTATCTTTTTCTCACAGCAAGGCCAATGTATCATTATACAGAATTAGTCACTATCCACGCGTGAGAAAAACGCCTTCTTCAATGACATACGGAGCTGAAACCCCCTGAACACGTACATCTTGGGCTGTTAATGATACATTACGTAGCCTGATACCACGTCCCTCCTGATCCGGGAGCCCTTCATACATCTCACTTTCATGTACCGGTACCAGGTTCTCTGGCGCAACAGTAAATACACAGTTTGAGACGACCAAATCACGGATAGGGGATTCCGGGAGTCCCACAATGAATGCAGCACTGGATCTACTATTGGTACTTGTGCAACCTTCAATAGTGACATGCTCAATATGGGGAGTGGTGGGGAGCACTGGTTTCTTCTCCAAGGAAAAATCTTCAGCATCCAGGCTGCCACAGCGATAGTACATGCTAACGGTAAGAGGACAGAGGTTGTTCTCCATCCTGATATCTTGGAAATGCAGGTCAGAAATAACCCCTCCCCGACCTCGTCTGGTCTTGATCCTGATGCCTCTATCTGTACCATCAAAGAGACATGAACGCACCACCACAGCATGGATGCCTGCAGCGGTTTCGCTACCGATGACAGCACCTCCATGAGCATGTCTTACAGTACATCCCTCGATAAGGATATCACTGGTACTACGATTCACCGCAACCCCATCCTTTCCGCTTCCGCTCTTGAGGGCAATGCCATCATCCCCAACATCGATTACACAATTCTTGATAGTCACAAAGCGACAAGAATCCACATCGATACCATCGGTGTTGGGTGCATCCTGAGGGTTAATCACAGAAAGATCCCTGAGAATGATATTGGTGCTGTACAGGGGATGAACCGTCCAGAAGGGGCTGTTCTGTATGGTCAATCCTTCAATCTCAACATTGTTGCTCTCCTTGATCTGCAACAAGGGAGGACGAAGGAATTGACTCTCACGTCCTCCTCCCCCTCCACTCTGTCTCTCATACCCAGGATTCAGCTTGGCCAATTTCGTCTCGATTGTGGAAACAGGTCCCACTTGTGTATTCCGCTTCTGTTGAGCGGCGAGCCACCACCAGGAACCATTGCCATCTATGACGCCTTCCCCATGGAGGATGAGACCATCAGATTCATTGATTAGCAAACAAGGATGCATGCAATAACAGTTCACCCCTTCCCAACGTGAATAGAAAGGTTTGTAGAGGTTCTCATCAGCAATGAAGGTTATGGTTGCACCCTTTTCAAATTCCACCACAAGATTCGTTGCAGTAATCTGGATTGGACCACTCAGGTAGTTCCCTTTTTCGATACACAAGTGCCCGCCGTTATGCAAGGCTTCAAACGCTCGTTTGAAAACCTCACTATTGTCAAACGTTCCATCACCTTTTCCCCCGAAATCTGCAAGTGTATATTCCTTGTTCATCATTTCACCTCTTTCTTTACTTTTGCCACCCTGTCTCCTACAATACCAGCTATGAAACAGTTAGGAATGAAAGGTATCAATACCTTAGGGCAAGCTCTGGACTCAGGAGGCGTTGCCTCCTTTCCCGCCCCAAGGGACGGGGTATCTCACCTTGCTTTCCCGGCACTCGCTCGGGAGAGAAACCATCATGCTGATTCCTTTCCTCTCGCTCCGTTGGGAATCAGAGCTCATGATCTTGGTACGTTCGATACCATCAAAGACCTTGCCAGCGAGATTTCCCGCTATGGGGACGCCATCCCTATTCAACTCGCTCTTGGGAAAGTTCTCAAGAATGCTCCGGATGCAGAAAACTACACTGAGCAGTTCATCATTTCCGTTCGCGATGCACTCAAGGAAAAAGGTGCATATGTAGGTGTTTTTGGAAGCTACATCAACCCAGTACATCCTGATGAGACAGCGAGAGATGCAGAGTTGCGTACATTTGAAAACCACCTCAAATATGCCAACCTCCTTGGATGCCCTTTGGTGGGAACCGAAACCGGCTCCTTCCACAGCGATAATGCCTACCACCGTGACACAGCAAGTGCCAAGGTGCTCGATATCTTCTACCGAAGCGTAGAGCGGCTTCTAGAAGCTGCCGTAACATATGATGCAATCGTCGGTATCGAAGCGGTAAGCAAACAACATACCATCAGCACCATCTCACGAATGGCAACCTTGTTGGAGAAGTTTGACAGCCCTCACCTCAGGGTCATATATGACCCAGTGAACCTTGTCCCGTGGACCGGTATAAGCGAGGCAGATGGAAGCGTTATGGGAATACCCTCATCTGCCGCCCAGAAGGACTTCTTCTGCTCAGCCCTCGATGCTTTTGGAGATAAGATTGCAGCAATCCACGTCAAGGACTACAAACTCAACGAACAAGGGTTCAAGGTCGGGGATCTGACAGTAGGAGAAGGAGTTCTTGACTGGAAATTCCTGTTTGGGGAATTGCGAAGACGGAATATTGAAGTCCCTACCCTGCTTGAAGATCTTACGGTCTCTACCTTGAAGGAGACACTCGCGTTACTTTCTACATACTGAACCACGCCAGAAGAGCCCACAAGGGCTTTTCATGGCGAGTTTTTGTATCTTTCCGTTCTCCTACAACAAGAGTGGTTGCTCGAAAGAAACTGGCCTCTTGTTGTCTGAAAGTACCTTGGAAAGGTAATTGGTATCCAAGTCAAGCTCTGAAACCAAGCGGAGTAAGACTTCTTCCGGCACAAGATTCTGCTCACAAAAGAGAAACACCAGTGCCTTCTCTGCAATGTTTTGCGGGAGAAGGGCATTGAAGAATATCTCTTCATCGGTCTTCCCACGGTATCGCTCACAGAAGTTCTCATAGAGCATTGACTGCTCAATATTGCCCTTCAATGCAGCAAGTTCATTTCTCAATGGTCTTTCATTCCCACGGGAAGCAAGCTCCCCTAGTGGTTTGAGGTGGAAGAAGGTGTATTCTTTCCCGGGAAGATAATGGTGTGTATCACAACGAGCAGCATAGTTCGGTTCCAAGGTGCTATCCTTATGGGAATCCCCTCCAACAATAATGAGGGGATCGAAATAGAGGGCAGGGCACTCCTTTCCTTCCACCTGGTAATACCGGTATGTATAGAATGCATCATTGATACAGTCTGGATGCTCACAATATGCAGTCAGAGGGATTACATCGGTCGCAATATCAAGCATCAATCGGGCTGTAGAATTGAACAAATCCCGGCGGAAATTCAGAATCAAGGTAGGAAAAATGAACATCACACCACGTTCATAACTATGATTACGTACCACGTAGGCAAGCCGCTCATCAAAGAATGACGCTTCATCAATAATGAAGGTCCCTACAGTAGGGTTGTCATTGAGCACCTGTTCCAAACCGAATGAGTCCTTGATCTTGGCAATATTCTCTCCACAGCTTATATACCCACTGCGATAGCAGAGGGCGTCCTCAGGATAGTCGGTAAATCGTGCACCATCGATTTCGGAACGGATGAAAAAGACCTTCCTACGGTCAACCTGCCCACTGCTGGTCAGAATCCTTACCTTTTCTCCCTTCTTCTGCGCAATGGCAGCATCCCGCCATACCCGTGCTGCAAACTCAGTCTTGCCCGAGCCCATGGGCCCTATCAAAAGAACCCTTCGCCCAGGCGAGGTAAAGTCGAAATGTGAGAATGTTTCATGGACATCAAGCGTAGGAAACCCCAGACTCTTGAGGAAATCGGCACTCTCTATCTTCTGTTCAATTTGCGCCATGCGACCCCTCTACAATTGCAATACCGCTCGAGGCTCCGATCCTTGTAGCCCCTGCTTCAATCATTGCAATGGCATCCTCGTAGGTACGCACCCCTCCGGAGGCCTTCACACCTAACTGTGGACCAACTGTCTTACGCATCAGTGCTATATGCTTGGCAGTAGCGCCCCCAGTGGAAAACCCTGTAGAAGTTTTTACAAAATCTGCACCACTGGCTTTTGCCAATCTACAAGCACGCACAATCTCTTCTTCATTTAAAAGGCAGGTCTCTATGATTACTTTCAGCAGGGCGTTCCCACATGCCTTTTTCACTGCAGTGATGTCATCTTGCACCAAATCATCATCATGATTCTTCAAGAATCCAATGTTGATGACCATATCAACTTCTTCGGCCCCAGCTCTCACTGCTGTCTTGGCTTCAAATGCTTTGCTCTCTGTAGCCATCGCACCGAGAGGGAACCCTACTACGGTACAAACCTTTACATCACTTTTTCCCAACAATTTTGCACACAGGGGAACCCAACAGCTGTTCACGCATACTGAAGCAAAATGGTATTGGTCTGCTTCCTTACAAAGTTTTTCTATCATAGGACGAGTCGCAGTTGCTGCGAGCACCGTGTGGTCGATGTATTTAGCAACATCTTCTTGTTTCATTGGCATCCTCCCTAGTTTTAGGTACTACAGCTAGCTTACTCCAAAAATTACCTATGAGCAACGAGAATAGCGTCCCAAGCTTGACGAAGGAGCCTGCTCCCTATACCCTAGCATCATGATTCTTCAAACCATCGAACAATACTATACTTGGGCCTTGATCGCTATCCTTTTACTGAATCTTGCCCAACGAAAAATTCCGGGAACCTATAAAAAACGGTTTGCCACCATTTACCTAGCATCCTTCTTGCTTCTTTTTGAAGTAGGAGTGGTTACCATACTCGCCAGGGATCTTAACCACAACCTAGCTTGGTTGGTCGTTGTACTCTGCGCTGGACTTCTGTTCCTGCTAAGAGAGCGAGCCCTTCCGTTCCGTTTTCACTGTGTTGAGTGTAACAAACGACTCGATTTCAACCACGTCATTGGCCATGACGACAATCTTTGTCAGGAGTGTTACGATAAAGCTCATCCCGATGAAGCCAAGGCAGAAGAAGAAAAAAAGAAAGAGCTTGTAAAACCAGAGGAAGCACAAGAAGATGACCGCTATCGTGATGCAGAGACGGTAGCAGATATCGATTGGGACCTATGGGAACCAAAGGAAATCTGTGTCATCACCTATCTATTCAATGATGATCAAGTGCTGCTCATCGACAAGAAGACCGGCTTGGGTTCCGGACTGGTGAATGCTCCGGGTGGACATATTGAAGAGACTGAAACAGCTCTTGAAGCAGCCAAGCGTGAATTTACCGAGGAAACAGGTCTCGAGGTTGATGACCTGCAACAGGTTGGGAAGCTTAACTTCCAGTTCCGTGACGGCCTCTCTGAACGTGGATATGTCTACTTTGCCCACTCCTTTAAAGGTGAGCTTCAAGAAACCGATGAAGCTCGCCCATTCTGGTGCCCTGTCTCCGAAATTCCCTATGACAAGATGTGGGAAGACGATATCCACTGGCTTCCGCTTGCCATGGAAGGAAAGCGCTTTGAAGGCTCTTTCATCTTCGATGGCCAAACGATGGTAGACAAGCTGGTTACCACCGAAGAGGACGATGAAGAGGAGCTCTGACTTAGCTTTAGGAAGCTGGCAGTTCGGTCCCAGCCATGGGTTTTGGACCGGAGGTACCATACAGGCTTCCCGTCTCACCATCCGCGCTGCATACAAGGCAGGTATCAGACATTTTGATACCGCCCCAGCGTATGGGAATGGCCTTGCTGAGCAATTGCTCGGTTCAGTTCTTTTCCAAAAAACAGTCATTATTGACACAAAATTCATGCCCAAGCATCCTAGCTTGGTGGCACAAGATGTTCAGAAGAGCCTCGATCGTTTAAAGAGAACTTCCATCAACACCCTCTATCTGCATTGGCCAAGCTCCTCAGTGGACCTAAGGCCAATCGTACAATCTGCAGCACGTCTTATCGAACAAGAAAAAGTCCACCATCTTGGTCTTTCCAATACCCCGCTCTCCTTGGTACAGACGTTGCAAGACCTACCCATCACATTCCTTCAGGTACCCTGTTCTCTGCTATGGACAAGGGGTCTTGAGGAATACAAGCAGTATGCAAAGAAGCAGGGCATATCCTTAGTGGGGTACAGCCCCCTTGGTCTTGGCTTGCTCAGTGGTAAGTATCCAGAGAAACCGAACGATAGGAGAGGGGACCTCTATGTGTACCAAGGCACAGCCTATCCCATTTATCGGGAACTGTTGGAACTTCTCTCCTTTCTTGCAAGAAAAAAATCAATCAGCATGGCCCAGCTTGCCTTGGTTTGGGCACGGAGCCAGGATTTTGAAACCGTCCTCATGGGAGCACATTCTCCAGAACAACTGTCCCCACTCCTGGAAACTGATACATTCAGCCTTGACGAAGGAGAGAAAAGGTTGTTGGATGAAGTGGCCGGGCGATTATGCGCATGCGCTCCCCCTTCATGGGACAACCTTTTCGGACATAGGTGGTAGGATGAGGATACTGAAAGAACGGGCACAGTGCGAAATTGAGGTAAAAAAGTCCCGATTCATTGCTATTGCCCAACCTGTCCAAGCACTCTCCCAGATCAAGGATTTTGTTACGGAAACGAGAGCCAACCACCCAGGGGCCAACCATGTGGTTCATGCTGCAGTCATTGGACCAAAGGGAGATCTCTATAGCTATAGTGATGACCATGAACCAAAGAATACTGCCGGCAGACCTGCCCTTGAAGTACTGAAAGGGAGCGCTGTAACCAATATTTTGATTCTCATCGTCCGCTACTTCGGTGGAACATTGTTGGGAACAGGAGGACTGGTAAAAGCCTATGGGGACAGTGCAAAGGAACTACTCTCCATCATCAAAACTGAGGAGTTGATTGAAAAGATGAGGTTCTCCTTTACAATACCCTACAACCTCTATGAGCTAGTTAAAATTGATCTTAATTTACTTGAAGCAGATATCGAACATGAAGAATTTACCACAGATGTAACCATCTCAGGGACACTGCCAAAAACCAATGCAGAACATATATTTTCCCGAATTAGAGAACGCTCCGGAGGACAGTGTTCCGTCTCTTTTACCGATTTGTAAGTTTTGAGAATACCAAGGAAGCTTCATTTGGTACGCCCTTCTCTTGTTCCTCCATCTCTTCCCACAATCGGTTACCATCTATCATATCGGTAAGTTTGATGGCTATGGAGAGAGCTCTTTCCAATGCGCCCGGCTCAACCGCTTCCACGGTATCATTACGTGTGTGCTGCACCGATGGTTTGCTCCGGTCATCCCATGCAACTGCGGTCAAGGTGGTAGCTGAAATACCACATCTGCTTGCCTCCGCTGCATCCGTCCCTCCCCAAAGCCGTGGGATTGATTCACTCCTGGATTCATACCCCATTGCATGGGCAATTTCTGTACAACGCCTTGCCAAGGAGGCATCAAGCGGCTGGGTACCATTCACATCCTTCTCCAAAAAGGTAATCTTATCACCGTAGTAGACAGAGTCAAAGTTCAATACCACCGGATCGATGAAGGCAGAAGCCATGGTTGAGAACCAGTGTCTAGAGCCTTGTAGTGCTGCTTCTTCTCCATCAAAGGAGCAGAATACCAACCGGGTATGGGAAAGAGGCTTCCCACAATCCTTTCTCCAATGAAAGTACCTGGCAAGCTGTACGGTCATTCCCACTGAAACCAGATTATCACCAGATCCGGGAGAGCCCTCCTTCTCATACATCGAACGAAGAGGAAGCAACAGAGGGGTGGCACCCAAAAGGAATAGAAGAAGTATGAGATTTGCAAGGGATGGAACATTCGGTAAAAATAATACGCGTGCAAGCAACTCAGAAAACACTTGTACCAATGCGAGAAAGCCGGAAACAATGAACAATCCAACCGGCAGGAGTACATTTCTTGCATAGGATACCCACTCAAGTTGGTTGTATCGGTATAAAGGAGCACTGTCATGATGTGCGCTGAAAATAAGCGTGTGGAGCACCTCTTCTTTTGGCTCCAAGACTCCATGGACATTTACTCCCTCTGCATTACAACGGTTTTTTCGGGGAAATGGTCGGTAGAGATAGAGCTCTCTCATGGTGTACCAGCCAAACCCAAGAAAGAGCAGGAGGGAAAGCCAAGGCAATCCAACCAACATAAGTACCACGAGCAGAGGATAGAGAACAATTACAATGGTAAAGGGTTGGCTATGCGCCTTTGTATCGAGGGGAAACCTTGTACTAGCTGTTTCGTCGCAGAAGGGTTTATACGCTTCCTCAACTGCTTCAGCAGCACTATGGGCAGCATCACTACCTGCTACTCTTGGACCATATAGATCAATAAGTGACCTAGCAAACTCCAAGGCAAGAGAAGAGAGCTTGCCGGCTTTCAGTGTCTCAAGCTTTTGCCTGGGTATCTCTTTCTGGTCTTCTACCAGCGTTGGCGTCTTTTTACGTTTTCTCGGGTGAGGGAACTTCATGGTTGTTCCATCATGACGAGCACAAGCATACCTGTCAAGAAAGTGAATAGCGTGCATTTCCTGTAGGGGTATTTTTTTCTCCCATCAGAGTTCTTGACAAAGATTGAGGCACTCACTATAGTGATAACCCGATTGATATTCTTGTCAGTAGCAGGATATCATGTCTGTTTGGAGAGATGTCCGAGCGGTCGAAGGAGGCGGTCTTGAAAACCGTTGAGGCGAGAGTCTCCGAGGGTTCGAATCCCCCTCTCTCCGTTCATTCATCTATCTGGATGAATTTGTTTTTCCCTATGGAGAGGTGCGAGAGCGGCCGAATCGGGCTCCCTGCTAAGGAGTTGACCTGGTAACGGGTCCGGGGGTTCGAATCCCCCCCTCTCCGTTTTTGATTTTTTTTAGTATTGAGATCATAGCTCAGCTGGATAGAGCATCAGTTTGCGGAACTGAGGGTCGGAGGTTCGAATCCTCTTGGTCTCATAATTCGTTTTGTATGAAACGGTCATAACACTGGGAGAGATGTCCGAGTGGTCGAAGGAGACGGACTCGAAATCCGTTGTACCGTCTGACGGTACCGAGGGTTCGAATCCCTCTCTCTCCGATAGCTTGGATATTTTTTAGGGTTACCGTTTATTTCGTTCCTTGGAGAGGTGTCCGAGTGGTCGAAGGTGCACGCTTGGAAGGCGTGTGTGCTGAAAGGCACCGGGGGTTCGAATCCCCCCCTCTCCGTTTAGTTCCCAGTCAACAGATTCTGTGCTATGTGCATTCGCCCAACCCCGTCAGGACCGGAAGGTAGCAGCGGTAAGTGAATAGCCCATGAGACACAGGCGATTTGTTGGCTGGGTTTTTTAATGCAATCAACCCCTTTCCCCACACCGGCACTTCTGTTCCTAGATAGCAAAGTATGGTATACTCGCAGGGTACGTTCACAGAGGAGCTCTCATGGCATATGAAGTAACAGCTACCAGGAAACGCCCCCAGTCTTTTGACAGACTTGTTGGTCAGGAATTCGTGGTATCAACCATTAAACATTCAATCGAACAAGGAAGAATTGCTCACGCCTATCTATTCAGTGGACCAAGAGGTGTAGGAAAGACTTCATCGGCCCGTATACTGGCAAGGGCATTGAACTGTGAACAAGGGCCAACTGCCACCCCTTGTGGTGTTTGTTCCAACTGTCGTGAAATCACCCAAGGAAACAGCGTTGATGTTATCGAAATCGATGGTGCAAGCAATACAAGTGTCAATGATATCCGGCAGATCAAAGACGAGGTCCTTTTCCCTCCCCAGACCAGCAAGTACAAGATTTATATCATCGATGAAGTCCATATGCTCTCCACCAGCGCTTTCAATGCACTGCTGAAAACCATTGAAGAGCCCCCTGCATACATCATCTTTATTTTTGCAACCACAGAGCTGCAAAAAGTACCGGCTACCATCCGCTCCCGTTGTCAGCAGTTTCATTTCCAGCTTATCGACTTGGACACCATAAAAAGCAGTTTGAGAGAGGCTGCAACCGAGTTGGAAGTTGAAGCCGATGATGATGCCCTGTTCTGGATTGCAAAGGAGTCTACCGGCTCCATGCGTGACGCCTACACGCTCTTCGACCAGGTGGTCTCCTTCAGCCAGGGGCACATCACCATGGAGAAAATCAGCAGCAAGCTGGGCTTGGTAGGCGTCGACCAGATAGCACAAATTGTCTCCTACCTTCTGGAAGAACACACCGACCAGGCGCTACTGGCAGTCCAGGACCTACTCCAAGCAGGTGTATCGGTAGAACAGTGCATAAAGGATTTCACCCTCTTCTTCAGAAGTCTGTTATTTATCAAGGCAGGAATACACGATGATGCAATCCTTGGAGTGCAATCAGACAGGATCCCACTTGCGCTGAGAAACGCATACTCGAGTGAACAACTGGAAGCTGCCATTGAGTTGCTTCTTAAACTCTACCGGGAGATTCGGTACTCCCTGAACCCAAGGTTTGAACTCGAGTTATTCATTTCCCGAATAGGAAGCCTTCCTTCTCTTGCTTCACCAACAACCTTGGTGAAAAAGATTACCCAGATGCGGGATGAGTTGCTCTCAGGAGCAGTGAAACTCCCGCCAAAAAAGCTCGAAGTACAACCTGACCTTATTGCCACGAACCAGATGATTAAACCCAGTACAAAGGCTGTCCCATCCAGCAGTGTTGCTGCAATCGAGACGAGAAATGAGGAGGCCAAAGAGCAGAGCGATCCTGTAAAGCCAGCGCCTGTAGTGAGCCGCCCATTCACCAAGGGAGATCTCCCTGCCTTGGTAAGCAGGCTCTCCAGTACGCCATTGCTCAGCCAAGTGGCCCAGGCAATTACCGATGTAGGCCATGAAGAGGGGGTATTGAACCTTACCTTCTCAACTGCTTTCTGCCAGAACAAGGCAGAAGAAAGTGCTGAGAAGTTCAGATCTTTGATCAAAGAGATATCAGGTTTTGATGGACCAATCCGTTTCCACTGCCTTGAGACAGAAAAACAGGAAGAGACTCCACAGACTGAAGATTCAGTAGTCTCAAAGATAGCCTCGATATTCCGAGGAGAGATTACCCAACAAACCAATGAAATGTAAGCGAGGAACCTTAGTATGGATATGAACCCTTTTGAACTCTTGAAAAACATGAAAGGTATTCAAGAGAATGTGAAGAAAATGCAGGAAATGCTTCCCACCATTACAGCAACAGGGAGTGCTGGAGCAGGCATGGTTGAAGTGACTATCAACGGAAAGTTCATTGTAACTGATATACATATCGAAAAGGATATTGTTGACCCGGATGATTTGCAGACCCTTCAGGTATTGTTGACCAGTGCCTTCAACGACGCATCAGCAAAAATCCAGCAAAAGATCCAGAGTGAGGGCATGAAATATGCCGGTCCTTTGGGTGCATTGACCCCACAGGCCTAGTCATGACAGCATTGGAAAACCTTATCCAAACCCTTTCCCGTCTCCCGGGCATCGGCCCAAAGAGTGCATCCAGACTTGCCTACCACCTGATAAAAACCGAGAAGCGTTATAATCAGAACCTCAGCCAAGCAATCGCCACCATCCAGGACCGGATTTTCCCCTGTTCAATATGTGGAAGCTTTACAGAAACTGATCCTTGTCCTGTATGCAGTGATGCTTCCCGGGATAGAAGCCTGCTGTGCGTGGTGGAGGAACCTCAGGATGTGCTGACCATCCAATCAAGTGGGGCATATAATGGTTTGTATCATGTGCTTGGGGGTGCGATCAGCCCGCTTGATGGCATCGGGCCTGAGCAGCTCTCATTCTCCCGCCTCCTGCAGCGCATCAAGGAGGGTCAATTCACTGAATTGATTATAGCCACAAACCCAACAGAAGAGGGTGACACAACGGCTCTCTACATCAGACATATACTCAAGGATTATAAGGAACTCTCCATTACACGGCTGGCCAGCGGCCTGCCAATTGGTGGAGATCTGGAATATGCGGATCGAATTACCTTGGCAAGATCCTTACGGGGAAGGGTGACGTTCTAGCGGATTCCGCGCTCCTTCTTGATAGCATCATACGCATCCTGGATTTCCCGGAACTTTGCAGTAGCATGCCCCAAGAACTCTTCTCCCATGCCTTTGGAAGCAAGGGTGTCTGGATGGAACTCGATGCTGAGCTTCCGGTAGGCTCGTTTCACTTCATCATCAGTAGCAGTACGAGGGATATTGAGAATAGCATATGCCTTGTCCGATGCATCACTGCAACCACCATAGCGATTACAAAGCATCTCTACAAAGCTATCACTCAGGCGGAAAATCTTTGCAGCCCGCCTGATCATCTCTTCTTCTTCACGGTTGATCGTACCATCGGCAGCAGCAACACGATAGAAGATATCGATCATCAACTGCAAGATGTTTGGTGCCTGGCTAAAGTTCTGATAGAACTGCGAAGCAAACTGGTCGAACGTCCCGCCACCGGTAAGTGCGGTATCGAAGACTCGCATGGCAGCCTCTTCTTCACGATACCCCAAACGAAGGTCTTGACGAATAAACTCCAACACTTTTTGACGCTCATGTGATGATACCGAGCCATCAGAGGACGCAATCCTTGCAAGCATCGAAAATGCACCCACGAAAAAGAGCATTTGCTCTCTATCAAGGGTGGTATAGGTGCTTTTTGTTGCCTGTGTGGATCCTACATCTCCGGCCTTGTCAAACATATGGCCGAACGCGATACCAGCAATCATCCCCAAAGGTCCTCCGAACATAAAGCCGAAGGTACCCCCAAACAGTTTACCAAGCCACGCCATAATCTACAGCTTGTCGATCAACATCGAGCATTTGCCGGACGGAATTGGAAGAGTCTTCTTCTTTTTCTCCCCAAGGATCTCGATGGTGAAGTAATAGAGCTTTTCGCTCTCAAGACGAATTTCCCAGCCACGGTCTGTCTTGTTGCTGAGAATAGTAATCATATTGCGTTTCAGGGAGAGATTCTCTATTCCCATAGCCTCAAGGGAGGGCATTACCCAGTCCACAGTCTTTCGGGGAAGAGAAATATTCAACCCGATGATGTTCTCAATCATCAAGGTAATGGTGACCACTCCTGCATAGGGCATTAATCGTCTACGCGGGAAGTCAGGAATCTCATCTGTCTTGGAGAATCCCTCCTTGTTTGGAAGGTATGCTTCCCACACATCACCTATGGTTTCAGCATCGGGATGCAGAGTATCAAGCAAGAAATACATGTGTCTAATGGCACACTCCCTTGCAAAAATGAACTCGTTGAATTTTTCCAAGCCCTTGATCACCATATAGGTATTAATTGGAACAACGCCGCCACAATAGCCATTGCCTTCCTCGCTGAACACAGGAGAAGAGACCGGAACGCTTGGGAACGGGTTATCGGTCCCAAACTCTTTCGGATCCTTAAGGTACTCGATCAAGTAAGCAGCTCGCTCATCATTGGGAATCTCCGCGAGCATTGTCCAATACGCACCGATATACTTAGTATTGATACGGTTTTCCTTGATATCCAAATCATAGTAGAAATTGGTATCAGGATCCCACATCATACTGTTTATCCTCGTCTTCAAGGAGAAGTAAATCCGTTTGTAACGGAAACTCAACTCCTTGTCATTGAGAATATCACCGATTGCGGACATGTACAGTGCATTAACTGCAAGCTGAGCATTGAAGTCTAATGGATAGTACACATGGTCACGGGGAATATTACCACTCTGACATGCTTCGATAGGTACAGAGTAGAGCCCATTGGGCTTTTGGAACGTAGCCTGGATCCAAGAGAAGTATCGCTCCAGTACGGGAACGATCTCCTTCAGCCTTTTCTTGTTTCCAATCTTATGGTAAAAGCCATGTTCAACATAGGCAAAAAGAGGGGGAAAAATCCCTTCAGGGTTTGCTGCCGTAAAGACAGGCTTCCCATCCTCAATGGAGTACTCACCGCGAATAGCACCATTTGCTTCCTGTTTCTGGTAGAAATAGTCGAGCATGGGGAACGGCGAGTTATTCTGGTTGCTATACACCAGAAAAAGAGAAGAGAAACAGGATAAATACTGATTGAAGGTTGTCTGGCCAGGGTATGAAAGATAGGAACCGTTCATGCCATTGGCTTCGGTTCCTTGCTTCCAAAGTTCGTCTATCCATACCCAAGACCTGTCATACATGTCGACAAAATCTTGATCATAAAAATGTACGAACGGCACCATATCCTTTATCAAATTGGGAACTCCTTAGGTATTCGGTAAACATGAGAAAAACTACATAAGACGCGCATTGTTAAAGATAAACTCTCTTAGAGGAGAAGTCAATCACATTCATGGTAAGTTTTGGAAACACTCCTCTTTTCCGAAAATCAAACATACAACGTTATAAGCCAATTCCTAATCATTTATATAATATCTAATTATTGAATAATTGAAAAGAGCTACTTTTTAGCAAAACTAGAATATGTCTATGATTTTCTCCTATCGAGCTCAACATCTAGACACGGTTTGCCTAAAAACCCCAACTCTCAGCAAAATACCGGGAGAATTGCTTCCAAAAGCTTGACAGAAAACTCCATGCAACCTTTGGAAATCTCTTCACCATCTACATGGACAGGCATTGGATGATCACTACTGACCATATGCACTTGCTTTACTCTGGAGACACTGAACTCCTTATGCTTTACCTGTCCTCCCTTGAAAAAAGTGAGAGCCAAAGGAACCAGTTTCCAGCTAGGAATAGGAGCATTGGCATATACCACGTCAAACAATCCATCATCAAAGAGCGCATCAGGCCCCATCAGGAATGCTGAACCCATTCTTCTCCCATTACATATGGAAAGTTGTTGGGTTTGTAGTTTTTGTGTCCTGCCGTCCAAGGTAAGATCTACCGAATAGGGTGGAGGATAGTTAATCAAAATCCTGATGAGAGCAAATACATAACTGGGAGTCCCAGAAACATGCTTGAAATCACTGGCAAGGAAATTTACCAGTGGTTCGAATCCGACGCCAAGCCCATTTACAAAGTATCGTCCCTCAGGATACTTGCCCCCATAGACAATTCCCGCATCAATTGTTCGTTTGGTACCTTGGAGAATAATGGAGCATGCTTCCGTCAAAGATTTTGGGATTTGCATACCCCAAGCAAAATCGTTACCTCTTCCAATGGGTATTACTCCGAGATTAGGAACAGGCAGCTGTTTTTCTGCTGCTGCCTTCAACATCCCATTGACCGTCTCGTTGATGGTTCCGTCCCCACCGGCAGCAATGATTGCATCGCGCCTTTCACAGGTTGCCTGCCATGCCAGCTTCTCTGCTCCTTCGCCCTTCTTGGTATAGACCAGTTCCACATGATTGCCATCCTGAGCAAGCAAGGTCTTGATCATCTCGCCTTGCTTGTTTGCTCTTCCCTTCGCAGCATGTGGATTCAGAATAACGAAAAGCTCTCGATCGGCCATGGCTGTACCCCTTATTCCTATTTACACCCGAGGACCGATGACCTATGATGGGCGTTGTGAAAACATATGCCCCTCGCACTACATTTCTTCCTACAACGCTAGAAGATTTGCAACAACGGTCCTGGGACCAGATAGACATCGCCTTCATTAGTGCAGACGCCTACGTCGACCACCCCTCTTTTGCGCTTGCCCTCTTGGCACGTTTATTGGAAAAGGAAGGATATCGTGTGGGTATTATCGCACAACCCGACTGGAACTCAACAAAAGATTTCCTCAAATTGGGGAAACCCCGTCTATGTTGCCTCATAAGTGGAGGAAATATAGACAGCATGGTCTCCCATTATACCGCCAATGTAAAGCCCCGTAGCAAGGACGAATACAGCCCTGGCGGTAAGTCAGGACTGCGCCCTGATCGTCCGACCTTGGTGTATACTGCGAAGGCAAGACAAGCTTACGGCAAAGACACCCCAATCATCATTGGGGGATTGGAAGCTTCTCTGAGAAGGCTCAGCCACTATGACTACTGGAGTGACAAGGTTCGCAAACCTATTATCCTTGATGCAAAGGCAGATCTTTTGGCCTATGGTATGGGAGAGAGACAAATCCTTGAGATTGTCCATCGTCTGGATAGGGGGGAACCTGTCTCTCAGCTAACGGATATCAAGGGAACTGTGTACGTGGCCAAGCCAAATACCTTTGAAATCCAAGCCGAACCAACGGTCACCCTTCCCTCTTATGAAGAAGTCAGTGAGCGGGACAAACAGTCCAATACACCGACTGAAGCGGGGAAAAAGGCGTATGCAAAAGCATTTGGCCTGCAGATGCAACAAGAGAACCCTATAGCTGGGAAAAGAGTCATCCAATCCTGTATGCAACGCATAGTCGTCCAGAATCCACCTGCCCTACCCTTGGAGGAAGCATTCTTTGACGCATTGCATGAACTTCCTTTTACCCTCGACGCGCATCCAGACTATGAAAAAGCCGGAGGAGTGCCTGCCTTACAGGAAGTCCAGTTCTCCATCACGAGCAACCGCGGGTGTTTTGGGTCCTGCTCATTCTGCGCTATCACCAGCCACCAGGGGAGAATGATTCAGACAAGAAGCAAGGAGTCACTGGTAAAGGAAGCCAAACGGATGAGTGAGCACCCTGCATTCAAGGGATATATCCATGACCTAGGAGGTCCAACGGCAAACTTCCAAGGCTTGGCTTGCGACAGGCAGCAAACCTATGGGCCCTGTCCAACAAAGGAATGCCTCTATCCGCTACCCTGTGCGAACTTGAAGGACTACCATGGACGGTATCTCGATGTACTTGAGGCCATTGAGTCACTTCCCGGAATTAAGAAAGTTTTCATCAGGAGTGGTATACGCTATGACTATCTCCTGGAGGTGTGTGACGAAAAGACAAGACAACGGTTCATGAACCATCTTGTAAAGCACAATATCAGCGGTCAGCTCAAGGTTGCTCCCGAACATGTCAGCGACAAGGTGCTTGATGCAATGGGAAAGCCGAGAGCAGCACTATTTGATGAGTTCACCGAACTCTATCAGGAAACCACAGAGAAAGCAGGGAAGAAACAGTACCTGATACCTTACTTCATTGCTGCCCATCCCGGCAGTACGCTGGAGGATGCCATCACACTGGCCCTATACCTGCACAAGCTTCACTTCATTCCTGACCAAGTGCAGGAATTTTATCCAACCCCTGGGACAGTCTCAACCTGTATGTACTATACTGGTCTCGATCCACGACCTGGAAAGCGGTTTGCCAGCGTGTATGTCCCCAAAGGACGTGAGAGACATCTGCAGCGCGCCCTTCTGCAATACAACAAGAAAGAAAATCGCCCCTTGGTTCTTGAAGCCCTGGAAAAAACTCAGAGGAAGGACTTGTCGAGAATACTTCTCACAAGACGGTAACCTTGGTGGAAACAACAATTTCCGAACGTAGGGAGTTCTATCAGAAAATGGTGACCATCGCCCTGCCGGTGGTCTTTCAAAGCCTACTCACCAACTCCTTATCCTTCGTCGATACTGTGATGATCGGGCAACTCGGAGAGTCCTCCATTGCAGCTGTTGCTCTGGGGAACCAGATGTTTTTCCTGATCAGTGTCTTGTTCTTTGGCGTCTCTAGTGGCTCTGCAATTTTCCTCTCCCAGTACTGGGGAGCCAAGAATGAAACAAACATCCAACGGGTACTTGGACTCTCTTTCGCCCTCGCAGGAACTGGAGCACTGCTTTTTGCCTTGGCATCTTTGTTCATGCCCCGCCAGATCATGCATATCTTCACCACCGAAAGCGAAGTGGTCAACCAAGGCATCGCTTACCTCAGGATTGTCGGCATCAGCTATCTGTTTACCGCTATCAGCCAAATACTTGCCACAGCGCTGAGGGTCATTGGATATGCAAAGATTCCCTTGCAGGTGGCTCTCTTCTCATTGACCTTGAATGCTGGGGGGAATTACCTCCTGATTTTTGGTATCGGACCATTTCCTGAACTCGGTGTAGCAGGAGCCGCAATCGCCACCACCATAAGCCGTTTGGTTGAAGTGCTTGCACTCCTATGGATTGTCTACCATCACCATCCTGTCATTGCTATCAAGAAACGGGATGCATTCCGGTGGAACAAAACCTTTCTGATGCATATCATCCCCACCAGCTTGCCAGTAATCATCAATGAATTTTTCTGGGCGCTGGGAATGGCCACCTACAAGGTTGCATACAGCAAGATGGGAATTGAAGCCATCGCTTCCATCAATGTTGCCGAATCGGTGGGAAACCTCTTCTTTGTCCTGATGATGGGAGTCAGCAATGCCAGTTTAATTATGATCGGGGTCAAGATAGGGGAAAAACAAAGACACCTTGCCTTGCTCTATGCGAAACGGTTTATCACCACAGCCATCCTGGTGGGCCTCGCCATGGGTGTCTTTGAGTTCCTCTTTGCCCCTCTGTTCACCTCCTTCTTCAATATCTCGGAAAGGGTAAGGCAAATGGCAATCTACTGTCTTTCCATCAATGCAGTTTTGCTCCCAATCAAGAGCATCAACATGGTCATTATTGTGGGAGTTCTCAGAAGTGGAGGAGATACCAAATACTCCATGTTCGCAGAAATGTTTGGAGTTTGGGCCATCGGGGTTCCTCTTGCTTTCATCGGGGTTTTCCTTCTCCATCTCAACACCTGGCAACTCTACCTGCTTTTAGGAATGGAAGAGGTCACCAAGCTGTTCCTTGGCCTATACCGTATCAAGAGAGAGGCATGGATTAATGACCTGACAGCTACCTTTCATTGACCTAGGTTGCGTATGAACGTATAGTTGTTAATGAAGAGAGGTATCCATATGAGTCTACGAACCGTACTTACCAACGGCACTGTCGTAACTGGTTATGCGAAACTGAAAGATTGTGCCCTCTATATAGATGAGAAAGGGGAGATTGGAGACATCTTCAATATGCGAAGGTTGTCAGAAAAACAATTCCCCAGCGACACCACCATGATTGATGTAGGAGGCTCCTACATCATGCCTGGATTCATCGATTCCCATATTCATGGAATCGGGGGGTTTGGAACCGAGGACTGTAAGGCATCCAGCATTCTGGGAATGAGCGAACGACTTGCTGACTTTGGGGTAAGCGCATTCATGCCCACCGTATACACAGACAAGCTTGATATGATGAAAGCCAGTACCAAGGCAATCGCAGAAGCAATGGGAAGTGAGCAGGGTGCCAAGATAATGGGAATCAATCTGGAAGGGCCCTTCATCTCCATGGAACGTGTAGGAGCCCAGAACCCAGAGGGAGTCATACCCGTCAGTCTTGAGATCTTCAATGATCTAATCGATACAGGACAAGGCAAAGTCATTTGCATGACGGTAGCCCCTGAGCTCAAACGCATGCGTGAATTGGCCCTCTTGGCAAGGGAAAGGAACATCGTTCTGCTTGCTGGCCATACCAACGCCAGCTATGAAAACATCATGGAAGGAATGCAGTGTGGCATCTTCCACTCCACTCACTTCTTTAATGCAATGAGCCGTTTGCATCACAGAAACCCAGGAACCGTTGGGGCAATTCTTATACAGAGAGACATGCAGTGTGAGATCATCTGTGACGGAGTTCATGTACACCCAGAACTGGTGAAAATGTTGCTTCGCGAGAAACCACTAGACAACATCGTCATGATAACCGACAGCCTCAAACCCACTAAACAAAGAAGTGGTCCCATGATAGCCAATGGGATGGAATGTGCCATGGGAGAGGATGGCGCTTTCGTCAGTATCAAGGACCCCGACCTGTTCATAGGTTCTGCGCTTACCATGCTCCAGGGCATGAAGAATGCAGTCGACTGGGAAATACCTATTCAACAAGCAAGCCAGATGAGTTCCACAAACCCTGCACGCATCTACAGCTTCACCAAACAAGGAATGCTGGTTCCTGGCTACAAGGCAGATGTAGTGGTCTTGGATGAAAATATGCAGATGAAAGGCCTGTTTGTCGATGGAAATCTGATTCGCGACCGCTTTGCCTGAAACAACAACAAGGAGTAAGAGACTATGCAAGATGCAGTGAAGGGGTTGAAACCCCAAGCACTCTGGAATTATTTTTCTGAACTCTCCGACATTCCCCGTGAATCGGGAAATGAGGAAGGGATACGCCAATACCTACTCGCTTTCGCAAAGCAACATGAGCTTGAAGCTATCGTCGATACTATAGGCAATGTGATTATACGAAAGAAAGCCTACCCAGGGTATGAAAAGAGGCCTTCGGTCGCTTTGCAGGGACATATGGATATGGTCTGCGTCAAGGAATCCTGGAGCAAGCACGACTTTTCCAAGGATCCCATTGAGCTTGTGTGCGATGGAGATTTCCTCAAGGCAAACGGTACCACCCTCGGTGGAGACAATGGAATTGCAATCGCCCTTGCACTCGATATCCTTGCAGACAAGGAAGCTAAACATGGCCCCTTGGAAGCACTCTTCACCGTCAGTGAAGAGACAGGCCTTACTGGGGCGTTCCACGTCGAGCAGGATACGATACAGAGCAGACTCCTGATCAACTTGGATAGTGAAGAAGAAGGGGTTCTCTATATCGGCTGTGCTGGCGGCATTGAGGTTGCTGTAACACTTCCAGTGCAGTGGGAGCCGGTCCCTTCTTCCTCCAAGGCATTCACCTTGACTGCCGACGGGATGCTGGGAGGGCACAGTGGAGGAGAGATCCATAAGCAGCGGGCAAATGCCATCAAGGTAGCGGCCCGTGCATTGAGCCAGATTCCCTCCTTAATGGTATTCAAGGCTGAAGGAGGGACCAAGCGGAATGTTATTCCTTCTGTTTGTACCCTATCCTTTGCTGTTCCTTCCGGGGAGGTTGAGACACTGAAAGCTTTCGTCTCCCAAACCTGGCAGGTACTCAGTGATGAGTATGCACTCAATGACCCGGATGTACGCCTCACCTTGGAAGAGACAGAGCTTCCCTTGAAAGCGGTTAATAGCCGGATCAGCAAGCAGATCATTACTGCGCTCTATGCTGCGCCCCATGGGGTCGATGCCATGAGCCTCAGGATTCCCGGTATCGTGGAGACCTCCTCCAATCTGGCAATTCTTCGATTGGATGAAGAGGCTTTCCGTGTTACCAGCAGTCACCGGTCCTCAGTGCTCTCTGCACGAGACGATATTGCTCGTAGGTTTGCTTCTGTCTTTACGCTTGCCGGTGCCAAGACAGCCATGGAAGGAGCCTATCCTGCCTGGACACCAAACCCCGATTCAGCATTGACTGGATTCTGTGCAAAGGCATATGAGGAGTACACGGGAAAGAAGCCAGAAATTACAGCAATCCACGCCGGACTTGAATGCGGCATTATCAACAGCAAGATTCCAGGGATGGACTCTGTCTCCTTTGGTCCCAACATGTTTGATGTCCACTCCACCAAGGAGCGTCTCAGCATCTCCTCTGTTGAGCGCATCAGTGGATTCACCCGTCACCTACTCTCCATCATTGCATGAGCAGGCCGATCATCGCGATAGGCGGAACCTATGGCCAGGCTCCGCCTACCTCTGCGTTTCCCACCCTTCGGAGGATTTTCACCAATGAAGGATATGTTTCAAAACTAGAACAGAGTGGGGCTTCTGTCATCCTCATCCCCAATACAGAGACCAATATTGATACCCTCATTTCCCTTTGTGATGGTCTTTTATTACCGGGTGGTCCGGACATTGAGCCATCATTGTATCATCAGGAGCGCCACCCCTCCTGTGGGAAAAGCGATGTAGAGAGCGATACGTTCCAGATTGCTCTCTACCATGCTGCAAAGAAACTGGAAAAACCTATCATGGGTATCTGCCGAGGATGTCAGTTGATCAACGTAGCTGAGGGAGGAACACTCTTTCAGGACTATATGATGAGAGAGAACCATCTCATAGATCATCCAGACCTGGCACACTTTGACAAAGTAAGTCACTTGGTCACAATCCAGGAAAACACACGTCTTGCATCCATACTGGGAAGTGGGGAAGTCGGGGTAAACAGCCTTCATCACCAATGCATTGACGTACTTGCTCCTGATTTTCAGTGTATGGCAAGAAGCAACGACGGGTGCATTGAAGCCATTGAGTGCACCACAGGACACTGGGTGCTCGCAGTTCAGTGGCATCCGGAAAGTATGGATGAAGGGATGCTCCCGCTTTTTAAAGCATTTATCGAGGAAGCAAGGAAAAGGCTGTCTCCCGTGTAGGAAACAGCCCCCCTTGGTCTTTGTACTTAGTACTATCAGCCATTGATGTCCTTGGCCAAGGCTTTTGCCAAGTCATAGGCTTTCTGTTTGTCCTCCTCACTGGGAGATCCTTGGTATTCAACAACACCTCTGTAGTCCAACTTCATAGCAGTTACGAACTCATCAAACTGCTTCTCTGCACCACCAGACCATCCAAATGATCCAAAGCGGAGCGTTTTCCTTCCTTGTACATGGCTCCGCTCAAGTATATCCAAAACATGGTACATCGGGGGAAACATCTTGTATTCGTAGGTAGGCATACCGATGACCAAGCCCTCACTTCTCCACACCTTCTCCAAAACAAAGGACTCATGGGTTTGGGGAACCCTAAGGACATGGACAGGAATTCCCTCACTCTTCAGGCCATCAACAATCGAGGAGAGCAATGCCTGGGTGTTTCCGTACATGCTCGACCAGACCACGGTTACCTCCTTTTCCCTGGGGCCTTGCATGTAGGAGGCAAGGGTCCTGTACCGCTCGATAATCTTCTCAGGCTCAGACCGCCAGACTACTCCATGGCTCGGAGCTACCATCTTGATGGAAAGCCCATCAAGCTTGGCGATTCCCTTGATCACGAAGGGCGAGAAGGAAGAGACAATGTTTGCATAGTATCGCTCTGTTTCACTTGCAAGCTTCTCCTTCTCTTCAGCGCTCAACTCATCATCAAAGCAATACTCATAGCGACCGAATGAACCAAAGGCATCACAGCTGAAGAGGATTTCATCCTCCTCCAGGAAGGTCATCATGGTCTCTGGCCAGTGAATGTTCGGTGTCATGAAAAATTTTAGGGTCTTGCCGCCAAGATCCAAGGTTTCCCCATCACTGACGGCCCTGACATTCTTCTCAATCTTATAAAAATGCTTTATCAGGGGAACAGCTTTTGCACTACAGAGAATTTCGACATTAGGGTAGTGATTGACGATTTCTACCATTGCTCCGGTGTGATCTGGTTCCATATGGTTGATGATGATATAGTCCAGATCCCCCTCTCCCAGGGAAAGACTCTCCAGCTGATCACCAACAGCTTCCAGTGCACCATCCCAATCCTTGACCAGGTCGACCAACACACGTTTCTCGCTGCCTTCCACAACATAGGAGTTGAGCATCACTCCGTCGGGGATAGGCCATATTCCTTCAAATAGGTTCCGACTGCCAATCTTCGCGGCTACTCGGTAAACACCATCTGCAAGCACATCAGGTTTCATAGTATCGTATCTCCTCTTCTTACAAAGATACGCAATTATACCAGATTTTTAAATCAAAGTCAGAGCTGGGTCTCCTGCTGCAAGGAAAAAATGGACCGTTGGACCTGTTTATAGTCACTCATGTAATGAAATAACAGGGAATGGAACTCTTTTGAGTGATTGAAATGCACCAGATGTGCCATTTCATGAAGAACCAGATACGAGAGTTGTGTATCATTCAAGGCTTGGCATCGTAAGGAAAAACTCAACCTGCCTTTTGCTGAACAACTGCCCCATCGAATTTTTGAGTCGCGTACAGAAAAGGGAGGCGGCGGGACCTGCAGGTGCTCTGCCCAATAAGAAATCAAGGGAGCAAGCCTCTTGCATGCTTCTTCCCGATAGAGTTCCTTGATCAGGTGGCAGACACTCAGTGGGGCTACGACCTGGCCAGGGTAGGTCACGACAAGAAATGGACCCTGTAGACGGATTCCATGGTGTATACCCCTCTCCAAGCGAAGGGTATAGGGCGTACCATCGTACAAGAAGGTGTCCCCACTCTCATAGGTATGCATTGCCTGTTGTTGTTTTACAATAGTATGGAGCAGTTTCTCTTTATTGCTGATAATTACCCGCTCTACCGCAGCTTTTGATATTCCGTAGGGAGCGCTTACCTTCACCTTCCCGTCTGCCTTTACCCGAACTGTTATATGCCGACTCCCTCTCCTGTAGAGGAGGGTGTAGTATATGTTTTCTACTTTACCGTCTGTTTTCATTCTGCTACAGTATCTCCCATGCAACAGAGCAAGTCCATGATTTTACACCTTAACCAGGCAATTCCCTACCAAACAGCTCCATTCTCTGCTTCTAATGCAGAGGATGCGTATCAAAAGATGCTCACCCATCTCGAAGCACAACCGGTGGGCAGTGAAGGGTGTCTTGCCCTCTCTTCCACTCTTGCCTTACTCTTTGCCGGGGTACAGGGCAGCCCTGATGAGGCAACGCGAAAAGCTGTCGAGCAAGGGCTTCCCATTCCCAAGGTGGATGCCCCTTTCTATCTGGAGGAAGGAAGCTATGATTTCCAACAACTTGCTCCCCCTTCGTCCATCGCCTCTCTCTCTTCATCTATACCCAATCTCTTTGATGGACCACCTGTAATCTATCTAAGACTTCTGAAGGAAAATCCTCTTGCTATCATCGCTCAGATCTGGACACACCGTTAGAAGAAGAGTGGAATGAGAAGTGGTGCAACCAAACTCATGATCACACCGTGGTAGATTGATCCCACCATGGTCCGCATCCCAAAGTGTGAAGAGAGCAGGACCAAGGTGACATCCATGCTGGTTGCCCCTGCCGTACAGACCGCTGGGTAGTAATACCGCTTTCCTAACCTTCCAAACAGGGGAATGAGGAAAAATGAGACGCTCTCCCTCATGAGATTGGACAAGAACGAAATGGAACCAAGGACAGGATACCCCAAATCAGTGATGAGGATACCTGAAAGCGAGTACCACCCAAAGCCACTCAGCATTCCTATGACTTGAGAGAGTGTATAAGGAGTGAACAGGAATACTCCGAGTGCCCCAACATAGGTACCGAGTATGGTGTAGAGTGGGAGAAAGAATATGCTCTTGTCAGCAAACACCCCTTTGAAACGAATCTTTCGGTGGACCATGCCCATACCGACGAAGAACAACAGTACATAGAGCAGGTAGGTAACCAGAGAGCTCTCAAACCAGGAAAAGGCATCCGTACCCAACCGCAAGAGCAACCCCAAGATCACGATTGAGACCAAGATCAAGGGTTCCTTGATGATGTCATACAGCCTCCTGATGAAACTTTGCTCCTTTCTTTTTGCTATGGCAATATGTTCAGACCGAAGGGACGGTGTCAAGATGAAGGAAAAGAGCAAAGAAACAAGAATAGTACCAGCTACAGCGAAAAACGTAATAAGCAGAGCTGTAATTCCAATGGTCCTGAACTGGGAGGTAATTCCATCGATGCCCCCAGTGTTTACCCCCATGAAAAAAAGAAGAAGCCATACCAAGCACGTTTGCGCATAAGCAGAGACACGGGTGAACCGTTCCTTGCCCAAAAGCTGTGCGGAACCCATTCCAAGAACCAAAGCAAGGGCGAGTTTCGCCAGATACCAAAGTGTTTCCATGTGGACAAACAGTATATCAATCGCACATGCCTGTCAAATTCCCTTGTTTCTCTGCCCTTCCTTCAGTATAGTTGACTGCATGACTGATGAAAAAATGAGTGATACCTTCCACCGACTCACACTCAACGATGGAAAGGAAATCCTCCTTGTGGGGACCGCCCATGTCTCCAAAGAGAGTGTTGATGAAGTAGCTCAGATCATTGAAAGTGAGCAACCTGACCATATCTGCCTTGAGCTTGATGATGGCCGGATGAAGAACCGGCAAGATCAAGATGCTTGGTCAAAGATGGATATCAAGAAAGTCCTTAGGGAAAACAAGGGCTTTCTCTTATTGGCAAATATGGCCCTCTCATCCTTCCAGAAGCGAATGGGAGACCAATCGGGAAGCGCACCTGGGGAAGAAATTCTTGGCGCAGCCAGGCTGGCCAAGGAGAAAAATATTCCCTATTCACTCTGTGACAGGGAAATCCAGGTCACGTTCAGCAGGGCATGGAGAAAGTCAAATCTTTGGAACAAGGCAAAACTCATTGCCACCATCATCAGTGCTGCGTTCAGTAAAGAAAAGATTTCTGAAGAAGAACTGGAGTCCTTGAAAAAAGCCGATGTCATGCAAGGCATGATGGACGAGATGGCCAAGGAACTCCCCTCAGTCAAGGAAGTGCTCATTGATGAGCGTGACCGATATCTGGCAACCAGCATCTTTCTCTCCCCTGGAGAAAAAAAGCTTGCCGTTATTGGGGCAGGTCACCAAACGGGGATCATCAAGACAATCAAGGCAATTGAAGAAGGAAGCATTGGTACAGACCTCTCAGATATCAGTACCGCTCCAAAGGGGGGCAAGTCCGGCAAGATAATTTCCTGGGGCTTTCCCATCCTCATTGTAGGATTCCTCTTGTACGGGTTCTTCAACCTCGGCCAGAGCGAAGGAATCAAAATGTTTGGCTACTGGTTGGCAGTGAATATGAGCTTCACCGCCATTGGGGCAATTCTCGCTCTTGCCCATCCGCTCAATATATTGGTGAGTATTTTGGCAGCCCCCCTAACAAGCCTTCATCCAGGGATTGGAGTGGGAATGGTGAGTGGATTGATGGAAGCTACGCTCAGAAAACCAAAGGTCCGGGACTTTGAACAACTGGGAGATGATGCAACCTCCTTCAAGGGGTGGTATCGCAACCGAGTATTACACACCCTTCTTGTGTTCCTCTACACAAGCCTAGGGACATCCATTGGGAATGTGGTCATTTTCCCCATTCTCTTGAGTATGCTTGGTTCATAAGGAAAACTAACAAACATATTGAAAGAGGTCGTGTCATCAGATACGGCCTTTTCTGTGGTGTGTTATTGTTTTACTTATTTGTTAGGATTGCTAACTTTATCATCATTTCAACGAATTCACGAGTTCCAGCGCTTCTTTCACCGTAGAACACACATGTTGCACAAGCGGAGAACGGGTACCTACTTTGGGGACCATTGAACGCTTGAAACCCAGCTCCTTGGCAGCTTTCTCCCTCTTGTCCGGAAAGCCAACACTCCTCACTTCTCCAGCAAGACTAAGCTCTCCAAAGCTGATGAGAGCCTTGGGAAGGCTCTTGTTGGTAAGGGCAGACCAAAGGGCAAGGGCCAAGGGTAATTCAATGGATACTTCATTGAGTTTCATGCCACCTGCTACATTGACATAGATATCCTGATCACTGAGATGCAATCCTGCATGTCGCTCCAAAATGGCTGCAACCCTGGTCACACGAGCAGTATCGATTCGGTCTGAATAGATACGGGTAAAACCATTTTTTGCACTAGTTGTAAGTGCCTGGATTTCAACAAGAAAGGTTCGAGATCCCTCGATAACCGGGGTATAGGATATTCCAGGAGGAATGTCCTTTGTGAGCCTATCGGTTATAAAGAAAGAAGACGGGTTGGCTACTGGGCTAAGCCCCTTCTCATGCATGCTGAAAATACCAATTTCATCGACTGAGCCAAATCGATTTTTTGCTGCACGAATTAATTGAACACCACTGGAAATCTGCTCAAAGTAGATGACGGTATCCACCAGATGCTCAATGACCTTCGGCCCTGCCAAGACCCCTTCCTTCGTCACATGACCGATGAGAAACAGAGAAATTCCCAATTGCTTGCAAAGCCCTACCAAGGTGGTTGAACAAGATCGTATCTGGTTCACGGACCCAGCAGGGGAAGGGATATCCTCACTGGTGAGCGTCTGTAGTGAATCAACTACCACCACATCCGGTTTCTCATCACTCAAGAGACTTACAACCACCTCCACCCTGGTATCACAGAAGATGGATATGGAAGCGAGGTTAAGTTCCAGTCTTTGGGCACGTAACTTCACTTGGCTGGGAGATTCCTCTCCCGAGATGTAGAGTACTTTCCGACCCGTTGAGCACTTCTCAAGTACTTGGAGCATCAAGGTGGACTTGCCGATACCCGGCTCTCCGCCAAGGAGGATGGAGGAGCCTCGCATGACCCCTCCTCCGAGTACCCGGTCAAGTTCACTGATACCTGTTTCATAGCGGAACAACGGATCAACTTCAACCTCATCCAAGCTCACCGGCTTGGTGGCCGTACTGATCACAGCACGTTTTCCATCGGAGGCTTTTCTCACCGCTTCCTCTTCAAAGGTGTTCCAACTTCCGCAGTCCGGACAGCGTCCCAACCATTTCGTCTCTACCCTGCCACACTGGCTACAGACGTAATGAACAGCCTTATCTTTCACAAGTATCTCCTTATTATGTTTATACTTAAAACTTTATCAACTCCACATCGAAAATCAAATAGGAGTTGGGAGGGATTACCCCTGGATATCCCATGGTTCCATATCCGAGCTCAGGGGGAATAATCAGTGTTCGCTGTTCCCCGACTGTCATAGTTTTCAAGGCTTCATTCCATCCTTCAATCACTTGACCGATTGCAAACTGCGCAGGAGTTCCCCGCTGTACTGAGCTATCAAAAATCCTTCCATCAAGCAAGGAACCTGTATAGTGAACCGTTACTGTCTGGCCTTGTTTCGGGCTCTTCGTTCCATTTCCTTCTTTTTTCACTATATACCGAAGACCTGTCTCCGTTACCTTTGCATCAGGCCAACGGTTTTTCAATTCTCTTTCAAGCTTTTCCTGCTCTTTGGCTTCCCGTTTCTTGTTTTTCTCCTCTGCAGCAAGAACATACTGTGTGAAAATCTCACGAGTGACTTTAAACGCCTCAGCATCCTTCCCTACACGTACAACCTCAACACGATTGAGCTTGTCACCTTGCGTAATGGAGTTGACCACATCCTGTCCTTCCACGACATGACCAAAAACGGAATGCTTACCATCCAACCAAGGTGTTGCAACATGCGTTATGAAAAACTGGCTCCCGTTCGTTCCGGGTCCGGCATTAGCCATGGAGAGAACTCCAGGACTCGTATGCTTCAAGGAATCATCGAACTCATCTGGAAACGTATAACCGGGGCCTCCAGTTCCGTTTCCCTTAGGGCAACCCCCCTGGATCATGAAGTTTTCTATAACCCGGTGGAATGTGAGATTATTATAGAAAGGCTTTCCCTCATCGTTCACATTCAAAGTCCCTTCTGCAAGCCCTACAAAATTTGCTGTAGTCATGGGAGCTTTCTCACTTTCGAGAAAAAGAGTGATCTCACCCTTACTGGTATGCAATACGGCATACAAACCGTCCTTTAAATCTTTCTTTTCCATTGTATCTCCTAACTATATCTTATAGTTCGAACAGTCCCTGATTTGGCATCAGCAACTGATAAAGTCGTTCCAATTCTTCACTACTGGTAAAAGGAATCTCAATTTTCCCTTTTTCCAGTGACCCTTTTATTTCCACCTGTGATCCTACTGCATGCAGGAATTTATCCTCGATGGCAATAATTTCGGGTGCCTTGGCCAAACTCTTTTTGGCCCGTTTCTTTTTTGATTGATATGCAGCACGCTTTCCCATATTGAACTGGGAAGCCAACTGTTCCGTTGCTCTTACTGAAAGATCTTTTTCTAACACGGTACGATAGAGAATCTCCCGGTCAGCAGGGTTAACCACTGAAAGGATTGCTCTTGCTTGACCTGCAGTAAATTTCCCATTCAGTAAATCTTGCTGCATGGAAGAACTCAACTGCAATAACCGAATACTATTGCTGATCGTAGATCTATTCTTACCCAATCGTTTGGCCAACTCCTCTTGGGTAATACCAGCTTCTTGAATGAGGTACGCATACGCTTTTGCTTCTTCAATGGGATTAAGATTCTCTCTTTGAATATTTTCAATAAGGGAGACTTCCAGCCGTTGCATCTGAGTAAAATCCTTCACCAACACCGGTATTCGTTCAAGCCCAGCAATTTTTGCGGCACGGAATCTTCTCTCACCCGCTACAATACTATACAATCCAGGGGCAATTTCCTCGACCAAAATCGGTTGCAACACTCCCTCTCTTTTAATTGAAAGGCTCAGCTCTTCCAGAGCTTCTTGGTTAAAATCCTTTCTTGGTTGGTTCGGATTCGCTCTAATCTGCTCAACAGGGACTTCCAAAACACGTTGTCCTTTCTCTACATCCGGGTTGGAAGAAGCAAGACCAAGGGCGGAGTCCAAAACAGAATCGAATGAATAGTCTTGCATCAAGGAGCCTATTCCTTTCCCCAATCCATGTTTTTTATTGGTTTCTTGCGACACGTTTTGTAACCTCCTTAGCTAATACCTTATATGCTTTTGCTCCACTACTTGAACCATCGTAGACAGTTATCGGCAGACCGTGAGAAGGAGCTTCTGCAAGCCGAATATTCCTGGGTATCATTGTCTTGAAGACCAACTGCGGGAAAAAAGAAGATACATCTTCAACTACCTCTTTTGCGAGATTGGTCCGTTTACTGTACATGGTAAAAAGTATTCCCAAGACTTCAAGATCGGGATTGATTGCCTTCTTCATGTTCCCTACTGTTCTCATCAATAGATTCAACCCTTCCATTGCCAAGTACTCACATTGCATGGGAATGATTACTCGCTTTGCCCATGCCATTGCATTTACCGTAACAAGCCCAAGTGAGGGAGGACAATCAGCAAGGATATACTCCCATGACTCCTCCAAGGGCACCAATGCCCGTTTAATAAAAAACTCGCGTTCTTCTTCTTCAACAAGCTCTATATTAAGACCTGCCATGTTAATATTGCTTGGGATAGCATAAAGGTTCTTAACAGGCGTTTGCTGAATTGCTTCTTCGGCAGATAATTTACCTGCTATCACCTCATACATCCCTGGCCGTCTGCCATCAATGGAGGTTGCACTGGTAAGATTACTCTGTGCATCCAAGTCAACCAACAGTACTTTTTTACCCTGTTGAGCTAATGCAGCTCCTAAGTTGACTGCCGAAGTAGTTTTTCCTACTCCGCCTTTTTGGTTCAGAAACAGTATTGTTTGCGCATTCATACTAGTCACTATACGTAATAAATGCATTCATGTCACCTAATAAGGTTGTCAACTTGACCCTTGTTCGCCTCTATAGTATCTTTAGGATACCGTATGGAGGATAATTTCATGATAGAAGATAAAGTCAAAAAGGCAATTGAGGATATTAGGCCTTCTTTGCAAAATGACGGTGGAGATATTGAATTCATCAGTTTGGTTGGCAATGATGTAACTGTTCGTCTTGTTGGCGCATGTGCTGGCTGTCCAATGTCTCAGATGACCCTGAAAGGTGGAGTAGAGCGCTACCTTCGCAACTTTGTTGACCCGAATCTCTCTGTGGTAAATACCCCAGATTTATAATATTCGGAATATCAAACTTGGTACGTTTCACGTGAAACATTCGCGTGAAGCGTATTTTTTTTGTCAATATGCCTGAGTAAACTCAGTTCATGAGAGAACCCATGTTTCACGTGAAACATCATTATATCGCTAATCAATCCTTAATGTTATTTACTAAATCGAATGGACAAGACTGCAAGATGGAATCTTCGCATTTGATGATCGGGACCCTCCCATGGATGTAGCAACGGCACGGGAAGGAGCGAAGATGTCTGTCTAGAAAATACCGCCAATGCTGCAACACCTATCTGTTGTAAGATACCCAAACAACACCACGGCAGCCCCAAGGATTTCCACTCTCAGCTCGGTCCAATCATCAGACATCCCTTCTCAAAAATAGTGAAAAGTGGTCCTTACCTGGATACAACTACTCTCCGTTAGGAGATATAGAGAGCACACCAGATTCAGCTTCAGAGGTTGCTTATGTTCCACGTGAAACATAGATCTACTTATACTATGATTGTAAAGTTGTAGAACCTGTATCTGTTTGGTTGGTTTTTCACCTTTGCATTTCAAATGTTTCCTGAAAACTCAAAAATCGCTAATTCAGAACGCCATTTGCAGGTTTTTATGCTAATGTTTCTATATGACAGTACAGATTTGCTTGGGAATGGGAGCTTTTATTTTGCAAATAAAATGGGCTATTCCCGTAAGAGGAAACAGCCCACAATACTACTTAACAGATGTTTTATTCGTTATCTGAATCGTCAATTACATCCTCTTCAGACTCTTCATCAGCACTATCATCCATTAGCACCTCATCTTCTGGATTTGGGGCTTCTGGGATTTCTACTTCTTCCTCTTCATCTTTCTCAGTAGAAGCAATGGCTACAATGGAGTCGTTTTTCCACTTCATGGATACCACACGAACACCTGCAGCATTTCTTCCTTGAACGGAGATTGCATCACAGTGGACTCTAAGTGTCTGTCCCATCATGGTAACACACACGACATCATTCTCATCGTTCACACTGAGCACACCAACAATGAAAGTAGCCTTGGTTCCTAGGCGGAAGATTTTCTGTCCTTGTGTTCCTCTCCCATGCACATTGAAGCTATCGAAAGTAACCTGCTTGCCTTGTCCATTTTCGGTGATCATAAGAATCCTACGTGAATTATCAACCTTAAGGAGCCCTGCAACCTGGTCATTTCCAATCAGGCGGATACCACGAACACCACGGCTTGCTCTTCCCATAGCACGAACATCGTCCTGCCGGAAACGCAAACCACGGCCATTCTTGGTAATCAACATAACTTCTTCACCTTCCTCAATGAGATCACAGCTGAGTAATTCATCACCTTCATCGAGGAACAGAGCCCTAATACCACGAACCTTTGCATTCACAAAGTTGGACAAGGCTACCTTCTTCACAACACCCTGTCGGGTAGCCATCATCAGGTACTTGTCTTCGCTAAATTCCTTGAATGTAATGATGGAAGTGATTTTCTCAGTAGTCTCCAACTGAAGGATATTTTTGATACTGGTTCCCTTTGCAGTTTTGGTGGCTTCAGGAATCTGGAATCCCTTGATATAATAGGCCTTACCTGCGTTGCTCACAAACATGACGTATTCATGGGTTGAAGCAACAAACATGTGATCGACGAAATCGCCGTCCTGCAGTTTTGTTGTCCTAGTACCCTTGCCTGCGCGTCCGTGGGCGTCGTACTCCTCGACGGGTATCCGCTTTGCAAAGCCCTTGTTGCTGATCAAAACAACAACACTCTCTTCCTTGATGAAATCCTCATCGGTAGCTTGGCCTAGTTCTTCTCGTACAATGTTTGTGAGTCTACGATCTTTGGGTACAAGGGAAGAAGGAAGGGAGCGAACTTCAGATTTGACAACGTCCAGTATCTTCTGGTCATCGCCAAGCAATTCCTGATAATACGCAATCTTCTGTTCAAGTTCACCCAACTCGTCCAATATCTTGGAGGTCTCGAGATGGCTCAAACGACCAAGTTTCATGTCGATGATTGCTTGGGCTTGGACATCGTCCAACCCAAAACGCTGAACAAGACGATTTGCAGCTATCGTATTATCATCTGACTCCTTGATAATTTTAATGACCTCATCAATATTATCCAGACCAATTTTCAAGCCTCTGAGGATGTGAGCACGCTCTTGTGCCTTACGCAAATCATACTTGGTTCTTCTGACTACTACCTCAGTACGATGCTCGATGTAGTAGAGCAACATCTCCTTAAGCGTAAGCAACTGGGGTCTACCTTTCACCAATGCAAGATTGTTTACATTGAAATTTGACTGTAGGGCGGTCCGACTGAACAATTGATTGAGCACGACCATTGGTTCAGAACCCATTTTCAGTTCTACCACGACCCTGATACCATTACGGTCAGACTCATCACGTACCACACTGATCATAGGAATCGCACCATCCTTCCTAAGGTCATCAATCTTCTTCACCAAATCAGCTTTGTTGACCTGATAGGGAATCTCAGTGAACACAATCTGGTCGTGACCACGGTCACTCTCCTCAATCTCGTACACCGAACGCATGACAATCTTGCCTCGCCCGGTGGTAAAGGCATCCTTGATACCCTGTACACCACAGATAATTCCTCCAGAAGGGAAATCAGGTCCCTTGATATGTTCCATCAACTCGTCGATGGTGATATCAGGATTATCAATGACTGCACAGATAGCATCACAGATTTCCTGCAAGTTGTGAGGAGCCATATTGGTGGCCATACCTACTGCAATTCCACTACTCCCGTTTGCCAACAGGAACGGGAATGAGGCAGGAAGCACCAGAGGCTCAGTCATCGAGTCATCATAGTTAGGCCCAAAGTCAACGGTATCTTTCTGGATATCCTGCAGCATTTCCTCACCGATTCGGCTCATCTTAGCCTCGGTATATCGCATTGCTGCGGCAGGATCACCATCAATGGATCCAAAGTTACCCTGGGGATTCACCACCGGGTAGCGCAAGGAGAAATCCTGGGCAAGTCGTACCAAAGCATCATAGACCGATGCATCGCCATGGGGGTGGTACTTACCAAGCACATCACCAACAATACGAGCACATTTCTTATATGAGGAGTTGGCCCTTAGACCCATCTCATACATATCAAAGAGAATTCTTCTGTGGACTGGTTTGAGACCGTCACGTACATCCGGCAGTGCCCTGCTGACAATGACGGACATGGCATAGTTGAGATATGAGGTTCGCATCTCCTTTGCCACGTCTACAACTATCGTCCTATTTTCGTTTACTTCTTCCACGATTCTGTCCTTATACTAGATATCCAAATTCGAAACATAGACGGCATTCGCGTCAATGAAAGCCCTACGTGGCTCTACTTCTTCACCCATGAGCATGCTGAAGACCCTATCAGCTTCCTCTGCATCATCCAGGGAGATCTGACTGATCATACGTGTTTCAGGATTCATGGTTGTTTCCCAAAGCTGGTCGGGATTCATCTCACCAAGACCTTTGTACCGTTGGATACCAACCTTGTTTTCATCTTTCACATTGTTTTCCTGAAGAATCTTGACCCTTGCTTCCTCATCATAGGCATAATAAATCTTCTTCCCTATGGTGATCTTGTACAAAGGAGGCATTGCAAAGTAGATATAGCCAGCTTCGATGAGGGGACGCATGTATCTGAAGAAGAATGTCAGCAGCAATGTCCTGATATGCGATCCATCGACGTCTGCATCTGCCATAATGATGATCTTGTGATATCTCGATTTACTGAGGTCAAACGTTACATCATTATCAAAACCTTCATCCTTTCCCATGTTGTTGTACCGGGTAATACCAGCACCAATGGAGGAAATAACCGGTTGAAGCTTGTCATTTCCCAGTACCTTGAACTCCTGGGCTTTCTCGACATTGAGCATTTTACCCCAAAGTGGAAGGATTGCCTGGAATCTACGGTCACGCCCCTGTTTTGCAGAACCACCTGCTGAGTCACCCTCGACGATGAACACCTCACACTTCGCAGGATCCTTTTCAGAACAATCAGCCAGTTTACCAGGTAGGCCACCACCTTCGCTCTTCTTCCTAATCTGCTCTCGTGCCTTCCGGGCAGCAACTCTTCCAAGGGCTGCGTTGATGATCTTCTGCAGAATTATTTCCGTCTGTGCAGGGAACTCATCGAAATAGTTCCCCAGCTTCTCGTATACCATGGAGAAAACTACACCGGTTACCGCAGAATTGCCCAACTTCATCTTGGTCTGTCCCTCAAACTGGGGCTCAGGAACCTTGACTGAAATAACAGCGGTCAAACCTTCGGATATATCACTCTGTTCGAGTTTTTCCTCATACTTCTTCAAGAGTTTGGGGTTCTTCTGCAACTGAACGTTGATCACCCGGCTCAGTCCGGTTCTAAACCCGGTGAGGTGGGTACCACCTTCACGGGTGTTGATATTGTTGACAAAGGTAAGCACCTTTTCATCGTACTTATCATTGTACTGAAGACCAATCTCTACCTTGATGGAATCCCGTTCCCCTTCAATGGAGATGGGAGGGTCAAACAGGACCCGTTTGAATTCGTTAAGGTAACTTACAAAGTGGGAAATACCACCCTCTGAGTGGAATGTCTGTTCTTTTATCTCATTGCCCCTGCGGTCAGTGAGTGAGATAGAGACACCCTTATTCAGGAAGGAAAGTTCCCTGAAGCGGTTGGCCAATACTTCATAATTGAACGCATTCTGCTCCATGATGGAGTAATCGGGAGAGAATTTCACCACAGTGCCGCTGCGATCGGTATCTCCGATGCGGAGCACTTCAGTCGTGGGCAATCCACAGCTGTAGAGCTGTCGATATACTCCCCCGTCTCGATAGATGGTAACTTCCATCCAGATAGAGAGGGCATTTACACAAGAGACACCCACTCCATGCAAACCACCGGAAACCTTATAGGAGTTCTTGTCAAACTTACCTCCGGCATGCAGTTGGGTAAGTGCAATCTCCAGTGAGCTTTTCTTCTCAGTTGGGTGAGGATCAACAGGAATGCCGCGGCCATTATCCTCTACTGTGCAAACCTCTCTTCCCTTATCATCAATATCGAGAAAAACCCTGATTTCTGAACAGTAACCGGCCATCGCTTCATCAATGCTATTGTCTACCACCTCATATACGAGATGATGCAAACCATCAATACCTGTGGATCCAATGTACATGCCAGGTCGTTTTCGAACAGCCTCAAGACCCTTGAGGACCTGAATACTCCCAGCAGAATAACCATGGGAAACGGAAGCCATCTCTACACCATCAAGGTGCAAGGATGGCTCCAACGTTACGTTGTCAAAGCTCCCTTCACTCATTCGTTATATCCTTATGTAATAATAAAAAAAATACATGTATTAATTCCTACCAAGTATACCAAAATTATGGGGGAGTTGCAAGCTTGCACAGGAGTTCGAGTCAATTTAACTAATTCTTTTATTACAAGATTTTAGAAACAACACAACCAGCAAGCTGTACAATACTTGCACCGTCTGACGCTACAAGGTAAAATGGCCGCATGAGCGAAGCACAAAACATATACTATGAGTTCTGGCAGGAAACTGCCTCCCGTATCAAGGAGACCCTTCCAGAGCAGGAATACCATACCTGGTTCAATCGAATTGCCTACCTAAAATCTGATAATCATAAGGTAGTATTGGCTGTAGCAAGCCAGTTTATTCTTGACACAGTAATAGCCCGTTACAGGGATATGATACGCAATACTATGATTGAACTGACTGGAGAGGAAATCGATATTGTGTTTGAGGTGGTATCACGTTCAAAAATTGAACAAATACAACAACCATCCAAGGAACCCAAGGAAGCACCAAAAGAAACAACAGCATTCGCCTTACAAGCGAAGCCTCAGGTAAGCGAAGAGAAAACCTTGAAAATGAAGAAGGACTGCAATCTGAATCCTTCCTATGAGTTTCATACCTTCGTCATCGGGGATAACTCTGCATTTGCCTATAACGCAAGCCTTGCTATTGCAAAAAACCCAGGGGTTAGTTACAACCCTTGTCTCATCTATGGTGGTGTTGGGCTTGGGAAAACCCACCTCTTGAACTCCATAGGAAACTACATCATCAACAACACTCCAGAGTTGAAGGTGATGTATGTTACAGCTGAGATGTTTACCAATGAATTCATTGAGTCAATCGGTTCTCAAAGGACCCAGCAATTCAAGAACAAGTTTCGTAAAGTAGATGTACTGCTCATTGATGATATACACTTTTTACAGGGAAAAGACAGCACCCAGGAAGAATTGTTCCACACGTTCAACAACCTGTACGAGTCAAAGAAGCAGATGGTATTCACGTGTGACCGTCCCATCAGTGAATTAAAAAACATCACCGACCGTCTGAGTTCCAGGTTTGAAAGAGGACTGAACGTCGACCTACAACCACCAAATTATGAAACAAGAATGGCCATTCTTAAAAAGAAACTCGTAGAAAGAGGCGGTTCGATGAGTGAGGAGATTCTTAACTACATAGCAACCAATGTATGTACCAATGTAAGGGACCTTGAATCATCACTCACCAAGCTTATCGCCTACAGCGAACTGCTCGGACAGGAAATATCGTTTGACAAAGCAAAGGAACTCCTTGGCATTCTCCCATCCCTGGCTGCCAACTCGAATCAGACCCTTTCAATAGATACCATCATCAAGGTGGTAGGAGAGTATTTCAATGTGAGCAGCTTCGAGATTAAAGGAAAAAAGAAGAACAAATCTCTCATACAACCAAGACAGATTGCCATGTTCTTGGCTCGGGATATTACCGAGTATTCCACCACGGAAATAGGTACTGAATTTGGGGGCAGGGACCACACTACAGTAATGCATGCACATGATCGCATTGAGTCCCTGATGAAAGGGGATGAATCGTTTGCAAATACCATTGTAAAATTGAAAAGGGACTTAACAAATGGTAAGCGATAATATCTTGTGGATAACCACGGGACACCTTGTGGATAACTTCAAAAACCTGTGGATACAGCTTTTTTCCTTGTGGAAGAAATGTGGGCAACTTAGCAAGATATCCACAAGATGACAAAAAATAAGCAGTGATTGGAGAAGAAATTAGAAAGTTATCCACAAAATCTGTGCTATTATTACTATTATTACTATATTTTTTAATAATCTAGGAGTATTAATATGAAATTCGTCTGCAACAAAGATGACATCCTCAATGAGATACTATATTCAATGGATTTTACCAGTCAGAGAAACTCTCTTTCCATCACCAGCAACGTCTATCTGGAAACCTCTGGAGGAAGACTCATCATCAGGGCTACAGACCAGAAACTAGGATTCAGTACTGAAATTGCCGTTGAAACCTTGCAAGCAGGGAAAACCACTGTTTTCTGCGAAAAACTCCTAAATATTCTCAGAAGCCTTCCTGATACCAAAATAGATTTCTCATTGGAAGATGGAATGCTTACAATCAAACCTGAAGAACAAAACATTGATTTCAAACTGAGAACCATTGGTGCTGATGAATTTCCATCCTTGGAAAATTCAGAATCATCTTCGTATTTTACGATTCCTCAAAAATCCTTTACCGATATGGCGAACCAGACCATGTTTGCCATCAGCGAGGATGAAACAAGATATTTTCTCTGTGGTCTGTACCTCGAAAGAAATGCAAGTGGCATGAATATGGTTGCCACCGATGGAAGAAGACTTTCCATCGTGGAAAGAACCTTTGAAGAAGACCTTCCCATGTTTCCATCAATCATAATCCCACCGAAATTCTTTACTGAATTGAAAAAACTCTCGACTGATGAGGGAATGCTTGATCTCGCAATAACAGAAAACATCCTCTTTGCAAAAATTGGAAACAGAACTTTCTATACGACCCTGATCAAAGGGCAATATCCAAACTATCGCAGGGTTATTCCTGAAACACAAACCTATACATGTACGATGAGAATTCAGGATATGCTTGATGCTTTGAAGAGGGTTTCTCTCTTGGTTGAAAACAAGGCAAAACGGATTTTCCTCGATATCAGTGAATCTGGAGTGCTGCTTACCAGTGATGAAAGTGAAGTAGGAGAAGCAAAAGAGATTATTGCATGTCAGTATGAAGGTCCTGATACCAAGGTTTCCTTGAACTACACATACTTGGTGAACCCACTGAAGGTTATGGAAGGGGAGTACTTTTCTATAAGCTTTACCGAGCCTACACGTGCTATGACAGTAAAACCTGATAGTAATAAGGATTACTTTCATATCATCATGCCAATGCAACCGAATGCCTGATGCGTTTTACCCAGCTTTGGACTAACCAATTCAGAAATCTGGTCAGTGAGAAAATACCTGTCGACAACCGGCAGGTATTCCTCATTGGACCCAATGGTCAGGGAAAAACCAACTTACTCGAAGCTGTATATACGCTCTGTTATGGTTCTTCCTTCCGTACAAACCAACTGAAGGAACTTGCAACCGACAAGGAAAAAAACTTTAAACTTGAAGGGGTGTATGTAACTGATGATGAGCAACAGCACACGCTTGTGCTCGAATACAAGGATGCAAAAAGAACGGTATTGCTTGATGGGAGGGAAATCAGGGACAGAAAGGAGTTAATCTACAACATTCCCTGTATCGTGTTCAGTCACGATGATATTTTTTTTATCAAGGGCGAACCTGAGCAGCGGCGAAGATTCTTTGACCAGATTATGAGCATGTACAACCCACTGTTTTTCGATGATATGCGTAGGTATCGTTCGGTCTTGAAGCAACGAAATATGGCAATTAAGGAACAACGTTTTGAACTGCTTCCTGTGTATGATATTCAGCTAGCCACCTATGGAATCGCAATCCAACAGGAAAGGACTCGAGCTGTTTTTGAATTTGACCAGATTTTTCCCGATATGTATCGCTCTGTTTCGCTTCAGGATATTGATGTGCATATTGAGTACCAACCATCCTGGAGTACGTGTGCAACCAAGGAGGAAGTTATTGCCTACTTGGAACAAACAAGAAGCAGGGATATGAATCTGTTGACGACTACCAGTGGAATCCATCGTGATAGATTCCAGGTGATGAAAGGTACTCAAAATTTTTCCCAAACAGGATCTACTGGGCAATTACGGCTTGCTTCTCTCATTTTCCGTACAGCGCAAATGGCTTTTTACGAAAAAAAAACAGGACAAAAGCCATTAATACTTGTCGATGATGTTCTCCTTGAACTTGATCATACAAGGCGGGCACAATTTTTAAGATTAATGCAATCCTATAATCAAGCTTTCTTTACCTTTCTGCCTGAAGAACTCTATTTCTCCTCTCTGGCAGATGAGAACGCATTGGTGTATACTGTCGACCAGGGAAGATTTATCAGCAATGAAGGATAAGAAAACGAGACTGTGCAAGGATGGAGAACCACTGGAAGCAAAAGCTGTGCTGGATTATGTCTTGCGCAGGCTTGATATCCGCCCGGATGATCCAAAAGCGGCAGTTGGATTTGAATGGCAGAAGATTATCGGAAATCGTTTATATCCCCATGTGAAAATTGTGGAAATAAAGCACACAACCTTAGTTTTGAAAGCTGACCATCCTTCTTGGGCCCAGATTACCATGATGCAACAAAAAAGGATACTTTCTCTGCTTGCAAAGAAATATCCATCTCTTGGCATCAAGAGCATTCAGATGCTAAGCTCTTAGTTACTTGACGGAAATACAAGCAGTCTATATACTGCACCACTCGGGGGAGTATCCTCTGAATTAAGTAGAAACTATCCGCGTAAAGCGATGTAAAAATTGGAGATTATCTCATGAGTTACAAAGGAAAAAGAACCTACCAGCCCAGTAGAGTGAAGAGAAACAGGAAGTTTGGTTTTAGGGCTCGTATGGCAACAAAGGGCGGTCGCCTGGTTTTGGCCCGCAGAAGAGCCAAAGGCAGACACAAACTGTCAGTATGTGATGAGAAGAAGCCTTTCTAAAAAAGAAATTGTAAAACGTAAACCGGAGATTGATCGAATATTCAAGACTGGCAGGCATTTTCCCTGCCATGGATTGAAACTTATTGTAAGTCAGAACCAACTAGATGTTGATAGGATTGTGGTAATTCCGGTCCGTCATTACGGTAATGCTGTCCAAAGAAACAGGATCCGTAGACAAATCAAGGAAATTTGGCGTACAGAAAAACCCAGGATGATCCCCGGTTACGATTTTGCATTTGTTGTCTATCCAGGAAAGGTTCATGATTATGCATTCCAGAAGGAACAAATACTCTCTCTCTGCGATAAGGCTGGGGTGTTTTACCAGTCTTAAAACGCTTTCATAACACTCCTCATTCTGTTGTTCTGTCCTATCTTTCCTGTGATTATTTTCTTCTCTAAACATCCCCCCTATCAGGAGCAGATATGGACAAAAATACCATTCTAGCCATTGTTCTATCCGTATTGGTCATTACCCTAGGGATGACCATTCAAGCCACCTTCTTTGCGCCGCCTGTACCAGAAATGGTGCCTACCACTGAACGTGTTGAAACCTCAAGGACCACCACTGGTGATACCACCTATTTGGCACCAGCCCAATCGAGTCAAGTCTCAGCAAATATAGCGTGGGACAGCAACCTACCAGGTTCACTGGTTGCAGTTGGCAATAAAGGCAACAGTACTCCATTCACGTTTGAAACAAACTATTTCTTGATTGAATTCAACCCCAATGGTGCATCGATTGCCTCCTTCAAATTGAAAGACCACCTAGATAACGGAGAACCAGTCGAACTCTTGTTCAAGGATGCAACCTCCAATGATGCTTTCTTGCTATATGCAGGAAATGACAAGACCAATCCCATTGATGCAAACTTCCGCTATCAGATCATTGGAAACCAAGTGCAATTCACTCAGGAGTTTGCCCTCCTCGAGGAAGATGGAAAGACTCCTGGAGCACCATTTACCATAACCAAGACCTACACATTTGGTGAAGAGGATTACCTTTTTGAAATTGATGTAGAGACCAGAAACAGCGAAAATAAAGCGATTCCACTCTCATTTGAGAATTTTGCATATACACTCGCTTTTGAGCCACAGATTGGACCTTCTTTCACTTCCCTTGATAACAACTACAACTATCGTCGTTTTTACATCAAGGAAGATGGATCTTCCAAGAAGGATCAGGTCAAGTTGAGCAATGGTGCATACACAACAACCAAGCCACTCTCCTGGGTTGCTCTTGTTGGTAAGTATTTCTCCCTGATTGCAATTCCTGATGCTACCAATTACATGGTCAGCTTGAGTGAAGTTTCTGGCGAAGGCATTCCATTGCAGTCAAGCATCTACCTGAGCAGGCCAACCATCAAGAGTGCAGCCCAGACCGATACCTTCAGGTTCTATGCAGGTCCACAGCTCAAGAGAGATATGGTTATCTACAACGATGCCTCCTTGAATAGCTTTGGTGTTTCCGGTTTGCAACTTGAAGCAGCACTGGACAGCAGTTCGTGGCTTGGATGGTTGGAGACAATCCTGAAGACCATCTTGAACCTGCTCTACAAGATAATCCCAAACTATGGTATCGGTATTATCATTCTGACCTTCCTTCTTAAGCTGGCACTGTACCCGATTACCAAGAAAGGCATGGAATCTACTGCAAAGATGGCATCCCTCTCTCCAAAAATGCAGGAGATCAAGGAAAAGTACCCTGACAATCCAACCAAGCAGAACGAAGAGATGGCTGCCATGTACAAGAAAGAGAAGATCAACCCAATGGGTGGATGTCTTCCCATGTTGTTGCAGTTCCCCATCCTTATCGCCTTCTACGGATTGCTCAACAAGCACTTTGAGCTTCGTGGGGCGATGTTCATCCCGGGATGGATTCCCGACTTGAGCCGTCCTGATATGGTTGCCAGTTTACCGTTCAACCTGCCGTTCCTCGGCAATGAACTGCACTTGCTGCCTATTTTCTATACGGTAAGTATGATTTACTCAATGAAAATTACCCAGAACGCCTCAACTGCAGGTAGTCAGCAGGGCATGATGAAATTCATGACCTATGGAATGCCGTTGATGTTCTTCTTTGTGCTGTATAATGCACCTTCTGGTTTGATTCTCTACTGGTCAGTGATGAATGCACTATCCATCGTCCAGCAGCTGTATACCAACAAGAAGAAGCAGCAAGAAGCAGCCGAAGAAGCGCAAAACAACGTGCCCCAATTCCCTAGGGCAAAGGGAAAGGGACATAAATAGAAATTCAACTGCGGGGGAGCTTCCCCCGAACGGAGTAACATATGATGAAAGAATTCGAAGGACGTACTGAGCAGGAAGCTATTGCAAAAGCAATTGAGGAACTGCATATTGAGCGTGAAGATTTCGATGTGGAAATCGTTGAACCGGTCAGGAAAGGACTGTTCAAGAAGAGTAATGTAAAGATCAGGATTCATTTTGACGATGGAAGCAATCTGGAACCGGATACATTTGAGGATGATGAAAGAGAACTGGAACAGCCTATCAACAGTGAACTTGAAGATAAGTTGCTTGCATTTGTAGCCACTATTTTGGAAAAGATGGGCTATGAAGGCAGCGTATCCATCGGGTTTAGAAAGGAACGCAAGCTTGGACTGAATATTGAGAGTAACAACTCAAACATCATCATCGGGAGAAAAGGGAAGAATCTGGATGCCATTCAACTTATTGCCAATGTCTATGCTGGGCAGCTTGACCCTGACATGAAGGTCATCGTCGATAGTGAGAACTATCGCATGCGGCATGAGGAGCAATTGATCAGAATGGCTTTCAAGACGGCTGAACAGGTGCGGAAGAGTGGTAGGAGCAAGTTGCTTGAACCGATGAATCCGTATGAGCGAAGGCTTGTCCATACTGCACTCAATGATTTTGGTGGTGTGGAAACCAAGAGTGAAGGAGACGGACTGTATAAACAAATCCGAATCTCGAACGAGAGAAACTGATCCAACAGCGGGAGCCAATCACGGTTCCCGCTTTTTAGTGCTTGACATATAAGTAGAACAGAAATACTATTGCTGGTGTGCCGTATGGCACAAAACACTATATCTTGTGTGTATAGGAAAAGGGAAGTTAGGTGTAGAAGCCTACGCGGTCCCGCCGCTGTGATGGGGAGTTCCGGGCAAGGTCCACTGGAGAAATCTGGGAAGGAGCCTGGGATGAAGAACCTAAGCCAGAAGACCTTGCCTGTACAGACACGCCGTCACGGAGCATGACATAAGGCGTGTGCTTTAGAGCACCCTCTTTTTACGTCTTGTCTCCGCCAGGAGGAAACCATGCAACAGCAAGTGGTAAAACGAGACGGGCAGGTGGTTCTCTGCGAGGTTCAGAAAATCATCGATGCAATCGAAAAAGCAGCCAATGCTGCAGGACAAAATGTGGATGCCAAAAAGGTAGCCACCCTCGTTTTGTCCAAGGTCAAGGAGATGGAAAAGGTTGGGGTGGAACACATCCAGGACCTTGTTGAAGAAACCTTGATGGAACATGCCTATCAAGCAACGGCAAAAGCCTACATACTGTACCGTAAGGACAGGGAACGGGTGAGAGAGGGCAAAGCCTTGATCAAGGCAACCAATGATATGTTCAGTGCGTATCTTGATGATACAACCTGGAGAGTCAAGGAGAATGCCAATACCCGTCGTTCGGTCAATGGTATGAACAACTACATCCGAGAACGATTTACCGAACAGTACTGGTTGCATGAAATCTATCCAGAGACAATTCGTGGTGCACACCAGAGGGGAGCTCTGCATCTGCATGACCTTGGCTTTTTTGGACCGTACTGTTGTGGGTGGGACCTTCGTCAACTCCTTGCCTCAGGCTTTGGAGGTGTTGACGGGAAAGTTTCCAGTAACCCGGCAAAACATTTTCGGGCGCTCTTGGGACAGGTAGTAAATGCAACCTTCACCTTTCAAGGTGAGTGTGCAGGAGCGCAGGCTTGGTCTTCCTTCGATACATATTGTGCTCCCTTCATTAGATATGATGGACTCACCTTTATGGAGGTAAAGCAAGCTATGCAGGAGTTCATTTTCAATCTCAATGTCCCTACCCGCGTAGGCTTTCAATGCCCCTTCTCCAATCTTACTTTTGATATAACCGTTCCCTCCAGTTTGCAGGATGTTCCGGTCATCCGGGGAGGGGTCGCACAGAAAGAGACCTATGGAGAATTCCAAAAAGAGATGGATCTGATCAACCTCGCCTTCTGTGAAGTGATGGAGGAAGGTGATGCCTCTGGCAGGGTCTTCACATTCCCAATCCCTACCTACAATGTGACCAAGCAATTTCCTTGGGAATCGAAGGTTGTGGATTCCATCTTTGCGATGACAGCCAAATACGGGATTCCCTACTTCTCCAATTATGTGAACAGTGACCTCTCTCCTGAGGATGCACTTTCAATGTGTTGCCGACTCAGACTCGATACCTCTGAGCTCAAGAAACGGGGAGGAGGGCTTTTTGGTTCCAATCCACTTACTGGCTCAATTGGTGTGGTGACACTGAATCTTCCCCGGCTTGCCTATGAGAGCCAAGATGAACAAGAATTCATCTCTGCACTCCATGGTCTTTCCAAGCTTGCAAAGGAGAGTCTTGAGATCAAGAGGAACGTTATCGAGAAACAAACGGAACGTGGGATGTATCCATTCAGTCAATGTTCGTTGGAAGCGGTAAAGCAACGTAATGGACGTTATTGGGCAAACCACTTCAGTACCATCGGTATCGTGGGAATGGAAGAGGCATGTCTCAATCTATTCGGCAAGGAAGGATCCCTGACAACCGAGAAAGGGCAGTCCTTTGCCCTGCAGGTACTCACTTCCTTGCGAGAGAGCATTCAAGGCTTTCAGGAGGAGACCGGAAACTTCTACAACCTTGAAGCGACTCCTGCCGAGGGAGCCAGTTATCGATTGGCTAACCTCGATAAGAGAGCATTTGGCGATATCATCACCGCAGGCGAGAAGGTTGCATACTACACCAATTCCTCGCAGCTCCCAGTAGGATATACAGACGACCTCTATGAGACGTTGGAGAAGCAGGACGCCCTGCAGTGCCAATACACAGGAGGAACGGTCCTGCACCTCTATCTTGCCCAGAGAATAGAGGACCCAAAGCTTGCCAAGCAGTTAGTGAGGAATGTATGTACCCGTTACAAACTTCCCTATGTCTCCCTTACCCCAACCTTTTCTACCTGCAAGAACCATGGATATCTTGATGGTGAGGTCGAATTCTGTCCCTACTGCGGGGAAAAGACCGAGGTATGGACCAGGGTGGTTGGGTATCTCAGGCCCAAGGAGGATTTCCATCCTGGAAAGCAAGAGGAGCATCGTCAGAGAAAGTCGTATACGGTAAAGGTGTCATGATTGTCAGTGGTGTTGAAGGCTCTTCATTCCTGGACTATCCAGGGATGTTGAGCTGTGTTCTCTTTACCCAAGGATGTAACTATGACTGCTTTTATTGTCATAACCGTTCCTTGATTGCTCATCAGAATGGGAGTATTGGCTATCAAGAGATAGAAAGTTTCTTGAAGAAACGGGTTGGTTTTCTACAAGCAGTTGTCATCAGTGGTGGTGAGCCTACCTTGCATGGTGAGCTCGCCCAATACTTTCTCTTGGCAAAAGACCTGGGGTTTTTTACCAAGCTGGATACCAATGGGAGTCGGCCTAAAGTGCTTTTGGAATTGTTGGAAGCAGGACTGCTCGACTACGTTGCGCTGGATGTGAAAGCGCCATGGGCAAGGTATCGGGAAATTGCAGGAAAAGGGGCCGACCCAAAAAATGTACAACGCTGTGTGTCTTTGCTTCAGGAGTATCAAGGGACGCATCCTGCCTTTCGATGGGAGGTAAGAACCACTTTGGCTCCAACCTTGGGGGAAGCTGATTTGTTTGAGATTGCTACCATGCTGCCTGAAGTAAACCGTTGGGTACTTACCTTCTATCGTACACCGAAGGATTACAGGCAGAAGGATGAAGAGAGGATCAACCTACCCGCTCTTGGTGAGCGGGAGGTTGTTGGCTTGCAAGAGAGATTGCTCCTCTTGCAGCCGAATCTCAAGCGAGTGAGATAATCTGTTCCCAGGGAAGGTCACTCTTGCCAAAGTGTCCATAGTTCATGGTCTTCTGGTAGATAGGCCTTTTTAGATCCAAGGTCTTTATGATGCCTGCAGGAGTGAGGTCAAACTTCTCCCGCACCAGTTTTTCCAACTGTTCATCGTCCTCTGTTCCAGTTCCAAAGGTATCGACATAGACACTGATGGGATAAGGAACTCCAATTGCATAGGAGAGTTGGACCTCACAGGTTGTGCATAAGCCATTTGCCACCAGGTTCTTTGCAACGTAGCGAGCCATGTAGGCACCGCTGCGGTCAACCTTGGAGGGATCCTTTCCACTAAAGGCTCCCCCCCCATGGCGGCCCATGCCGCCATAGGTATCGACAATGATTTTCCTACCTGTTAATCCAGTGTCCCCTGCAGGGCCTCCTGTGACAAATCTCCCTGTTGGGTTTATGTACATCTTGGTCTTCTCATTCAATAGACCTGTAGGCATAAGAACCGCTTCAATGACTTCCTTGGTGAGGTATGGGATCAATGTATCACGTCGTGCCTGTTCTGTATGTTGATGACTGATGACCACCGAGTCGATATGCACCGGTTTCCCCTCTTGGTACAGCAGAGAAACTTGACTCTTTGCATCGGGTCTCAAGAAGGGGGCTTCCCCGCTTTTTCTGAGCATGCTTGCTCTCTCCAGGAGTTGATGTGCCCAATAAATTGGAGCTGGCATAAGACACTCTGTTTCATTACAGGCATACCCGAACATCATGCCCTGGTCTCCTGCACCCTGTTGACCGTACAATGAAGTCTCTGCGCTAACTCCCATGGATATGTCTGGTGACTGGGTATTGGTGAAATCCATCACTGTAAGGGTATGATAGTCAAAGCCGAATCCTTTATCGGTATATCCAATTTCCTTTACTGTAGATCGGACAATTTGTTCGATGTCGATAGTTGCCTTGGTGGAGAGTTCTCCTCCTACCACGACCCTGTCCGTAGTTGCAAAGACTTCACAAGCAACTCTGCTCTGTGGATCCTGGGCAAGACAAGCATCCAAAATGGCATCGGAAATCTGGTCGCAGACCTTGTCCGGATGTCCCTCACTGACTGATTCTGAAGTGAAAATGTGTGAACCGTGTGTTAACATACTACACCCTTCCTTATGGAACTGCGGAAGGGGGAACTCAACTCGAATGGATTGATACGCTCCCCTTTTAGCAAGTTTCTTTATTGACGCCCGCAAGCCGGGAGGCTGACAAATCGACGTCACTACAGATAATACCAAGAACCACGGTTTTTTACAAGATAATATCAGAGATTTACATAACACTAATTGTTATGATATATATATTGTTATGAAGATGCTTTATATACAAGATGGAAAACAGTTGGAAATCTACATGCATCCCAAACGGCAGCAGATTTTACATGCGTTGAGCGTACAGGGACCGATGACAGCCAAGATGCTCAGTGATGCACTCGGGATGACCCCCTCCAGTGCAAAACATCATGTATCTCGTTTGATGGAGTTGCAGGTAGTCGAGGTTGATCACACTGAATTGATCCACGGTATTACCGCTACCTATTATCGAAAGCGTTTGGTAACGGTAAGTTTCAGCTCCCTCGCCGAGGAGAAAAGAAAGCTTGTTTGTGGTGTGATTGCCAAGCAAATCCATGATGACTTTTACAAGAAGGCGCAATCATTTACTGATGAAAATGGTCATTTCCAAGCAGACCAGCTTTCCGGGGTAATACACCTCAGTAAACCGGAGGCTGATGAGCTTTATAAGCTTATCAGAGCGTTTATAGATGAGAAGGAGAAGAAAGAGGACGGGACTGAGCTTTTTGTTTTCTCGCTGATGGCCTACCATGCTTAGCAGTACCTTTCATCCTGCCCCCTATCTAGCCAGTCTGTCTGCTTCCTATCTTGCGTTAGGAGTGACCCTGCCTGCAATGAGTCTGATTATAATAAGCAAGGGATATCCACTTGAGTATTTGGCCGTGATCATGGTCATGTACTCGATAGCTGTAATGGTGGCCGAGGTTCCAAGTGGTGTATTTGCCGATACCTGGGGAAGGAAAGCAAGTTTTCTCCTTGGGCTTGCCTTCTCTTTGGTGGGAACCATTTGTACTTTATTTGACTCCCTTTACCTGCTTGGTTTGGGATTCTTGCTTACCGGTCTTGGAAGAGCTTTTGGAAGTGGGAGTCTCGATGCAAAATATATTGAGGATGGGCAGAAAGCAGGAGGCAAGCTCGAGGACCTTGTGTATGCTTTGGAGATCAATTCAGGAATTTCCCTCAGTGTAGGGGCCCTACTGGGAGGGTGGCTGCTTACCTTTGGTAAAGATGGTCCCTCCCTCACCCAACCACTGCTTCTTGTACGTATGGTGTTGTTGGTTGGATCTATGGTACTTGTGACCTTATCCATCAAGGAAGAGGTAGCCCAGGATATAAAGCGTAGCTCATATGGGGAACAGTTTCGTTTGTTTGCTTCTGTTTTACGCTCCTCTCCATTTCTTGTATTTTACAGTGCGAGTGTACTTCTGCAAGGGATGCTGCTGGCCTCCCTTGAGAGCTATTGGCAGCCGTATCTCAAAGCATTGCTCCTGAATGATTCCATGCTTTGGATACTGGGGGTGACGACAGCCATCATTTTCTCAATCAGTATCCTTGGATCGGTAATTGGGAAGAAAATAGTACGTCATAAGAGCCCTATAGGCATCTATTGTATACTCTTTATCCTTGTCTATATGCTTCAGGTACTGCTCTCCATGAGCACAAACATCCTATGGTTTTTGGGTGTGTTCTCCCTAATCTATCTCCTGCTTGGAGTACTTTCAGTGATAGGAACCTATGTATTGAACAAGGTGGCAGAGGATAGGGTAAGGACAAGTATGATCAGCCTCTCCTCATTCAGCTTGCAGGCTGGTGGAGTTTTGACAAATGTATTTGCCGCATCACTATTTCTCTTGGGAGGTATTGCGTTCTTCTGGAAGGTTTCTGCTCTTGTGGGGGCGGTAGGGATGCTGACGCTGGCAAAACCGATGTTACAGCGTTTTCCAATCTCCTGAAGCAAAGAGATCTCTGAGTTCTTTTGCTTTTTCCTTGCTGAACTGGGCACCACGCTGGGTGATAATCTCCCCAGCAAGGATGGATGCTATCGTACCTGAATTCCTGGTTGAGTAGCCATGGTACAGTCCATAGAGAAAACCTGCAGCATATACGTCTCCAGCTCCTGTGGTGTCAGTAGGGACTACTGGTCCCTTGACTGGGATATTTATAATCTTCCCTTCATGGCAGACGTAGGAGCCTTTTTTCCCATTCTTAACAATGGCTGTCCTACAGAGCTTACCCATGGAGCGGCAGCACTCATAGGGGTCATAGTTGTCAAAGAGGATTCTTGCTTCTTCACGGTTTGCAAAAACAATATCACAATCTTGCTCAATAAGGTTAAGGAACGGTTCTCGATAGCGTCCAACGGCGAAGGGATCTGCTAGATCAAAAGAGACAACTGTATTGTTGGCTTTTGCAATGCCCAATGCTTTTTTAATGGCCCCTTGCTGGCTTTTTGTATCCCACATATAGCCAGTAAAGTGAAAGAAGGATGCTTCTGCTACGGTTTTTTCATCTACATCAGACATCTCATAGAGCCGGTTCGCTCCTAGAAAGGTGTTCATACTCCGTTCACTATCTGGTGTGATGAGGATAACAGTGGAACCAGTCATTTCCTTGTCGGTTGTAACAAGTTGATCTCCAACCCCAAGCTCCTTGAGGCGTTGTTGATACATACGTCCATTCTCATCATTGCCAATTTTCCCTGCCAAGGTTGTAGTAACTCCCAGGGAGGCAAGAGCAATGATGGTATTGGGGCAGGAACCTCCACAGCTGTAGGTTGTTTTGCGTTCCTTTGAGAGGAGCATAAGCTCTTCCATTCTCTGTGGGCCAATCAAAGCCATGGTACCCTTATGGATTCCAAGTGCAGTTATGTCATTTTCCTCAACACTGACGATGATGTCGATGAGGGGATTCCCAATGCCATAGATTATGTGCTCACGCTCTTTCATGTACAGCCATTCTACCATTGCTTTCCATCTGTATTCAACAAGAAGCTTGCGAAACTATTGAGCCAAGGGTAGGATGGACGAGGAGGCAACAATGGGAGCATATCGGATAACCGGGGGGAATCCTGCAAGCGGGGAGGTGCAAATCAGTGGAAACAAGAATGGTGCACTACCGTGTCTTGCTGCCACTTTGCTGACTGATGACCCTGTTCGATTATTGAACGTCCCTGATATCGAGGATGTTCAGGTTATGATCAAGCTTTTGGAAAACCTTGGTTCCAAGGTTGTCAAAGAGGATGCAAACACCTACACCATCATGAGCGGAGGCAGGAACGGGAATCTCAAGAAGAAGCTTGTTCAATCGGTCAGGGGGTCCATTCTTCTTTTAGGACCATTGCTGGCTACAATCAATGAAGTTCGTTTGACTCCTCCAGGAGGGGATGTTATCGGGCTTCGTAGACTTGATACCCACTTCATTGGTCTTTCGGCCTTAGGAGCTTCTTGCCTGATCAATGAAGAAGGGGAGATCCATATCAAATCCGAGGGAAGCAGATTGAAGGCAAATGATATCTTCCTTGATGAAGCTTCCGTCACGGCTACTGAGAATGTCATCATGGCTTCTTCGCTCGCCGAAGGCGAGAGCATCATCAGCAATGCAGCGAGTGAGCCCCATGTACAGGATCTTTGTCGAATGCTCAACAGCATGGGGTGCCATATTGAGGGAATTGGTTCCAACCGTCTCTATGTCACCGGTAAGAAGAAACTCCATGGCTGTGAATTTCGTCTTACCGCAGATTACATGGAAGCCGGTTCTTATATCGGCCTTGCTGGTGCTACTGGAGGTCAGTTGCTGCTCAAGGGTGTCGACCCTGAGCAACTGAGAATGATTCGTTTGGGTTTTGAACGAATTGGAATCTCCTTCGTTGCCGATGGTCCTTCATCCATCCTTGTGCCGAAAAACCAGAAACGGATTCTTGCAAAGGAAGTAGGAGGTCATACAGCAAAGATTGATGACGCCCCTTGGCCTGGATTCCCTGCCGACCTGTTGAGTATCATCACGGTCTGTGCCACCCAGATGGAAGGTTCTATTCTTATCCATGAGAAGATGTTTGAGTCGAGGATGTTCTTCGTTGATTGGTTGATCAGAATGGGCGCGGATATTATTCTCTGTGACCCGCATCGAGCAGTAGTCAATGGTCCCAGCCAACTTCTAGGTTCAGAACTTTCCAGTCCCGATGTGCGAGCTGGAATGGCGCTTGTCATTGCCGCTGCATGTGCAAAAGGGGTCAGTGTAATCCAGAATATCTATCAAATTGAACGCGGTTATGAAAATTTGTGTGGCAAGCTCCAAGCATTGGGTCTGGCCATCGAGCGGGATGTGTAACTCCCTGTTTTTACTGGAGTTCACTCACTTGTCCAGAAGTTATCCACAAGTTATCCACAAGCAAGTGATACCCAGGTTGCAAGTGGGTGCAGTTAAGACAGATTTCTAATAAGAAACAATGGTTTTTATATAGTACCAAAGAATATGATAACTATTTACATTATAATAAATAAAACATAAGTTTACCAAATAGATTTCATCGTATTTTTATATAGGTTTAATGCACTTCTTATTGTTTAGTAAAGAGGTTGGATTTATGACAAATAGACGAGTTGTCAACAAGGTATCCACAACCTTTGCACGTTGCGTTTTGGTGCAGTAACTCACCTTCAAAGGTTACTTAGGTTGAAATATGTGTTGATGTGTTTTGCCCAATGCAAATCTGTTTTCAGGATAAAATCTTGTTCAGTATGGAAAGCGGTACTTCCTGTGGTAGGAGTTCTTTTCGTCAACTCACATAAATATCATCATGCCTAACCACTATGGCCGGCTCTTCTACACTGTTGATCATGCATCGTCTGATGGTGGAGAAGAGCTGGCGTACATTTCCAGGCCAATGATAACTCTTCAGTAGTTCCAGCCCTTTGTCATCCACCTGTTTCTTGGATTTGCAGCGAAGCAGAAAGTGTTCACAAAGCTGAGGAATGTCCTCTAGATGCTCTCTCAGTGGTGGTAAGGTGATACTCACATCGTTGATACGATAAAAGAAGTCCTTGCGGACCCGGTTCGCTTGCATCAGCGATACGAGGTCTTCATTGGAAGCAGTGATGAGGCGGAATCGCGAGGTATGCAACTGTGTATCTCCCAAACGCCGGTACTGCCCATTTTCCAGGAGTCTGAGCATGTAGGCTTGGAAAGAAAGAGAGAGGTTCTCCACTTCATCCAGGAATAGTGTCGATTGGTTAGCTTCGTGGACCAATCCCGGGAGCTCCGTTTTCCCATCTGTAAAGGCCCCTTTTGCGTGGCCAAAGAACATTGAGTTTCCCAACGAGCTGGAGAGAAGTGAACAGTTGACCGAAATCATGTTCCGATGTGGGTAAGAGAGGCGATGAATATACGTTGCCGCAAGTTCCTTTCCTGTTCCTGTTTCCCCATAGAGGTGAATCGAACAATTCTGTTTTGCATAACGGTAGAGGTCTGTTCTGAGATTTTGCATACGATTGCTGTTACCGATCAGCCCACAAGGGACATAGGTTTTTTTTGGTTCTCTTCCCTCTGTTTCTCCGAGAAAACGATCTAAATAGGAAAAGAGGGAATCAAAATCCATACCATTCCTTTGTACTACATGAAGAATAAGGTTCTTACAGAATTGCTTGTCTATTTGGGTTTCATCGCTGGAAAAGAGCAGAATCGGGATTTTACACTTCTGATAGGTAAGTTGTTCAAGGATTGAACGTTGGGTTCCCTTGCTCATTCGTTCGTCGATGATGACCAGCTCTGGTTTTACAGAGCTGGTATCCAGTGCTTCCAAAAGTTTATGGGAAATAGTGAATTCATGAAGAAAACTCTGGTTGAAATGATGTTTAAACTGCTCTTTGAATCGCCAATCCGAAGAGATGATGAACAGAGACATGTTGAGACTCCCCAATATATAATCATAGGAATACCCGAGACAGCAGAGGGAGAGGCAACAAGGTTGGATTCGTGTATTCCTTGGTATACTATGAAAGCTGTGAGAATCGTGCTCTACTCTCTTTTTGAGAGGTGTACCGGTTCAGTAGTTTTTCTTCTCTGTCATAATGGTCTGAATTGCCGAAAGTGCATACATTCCTGCAGTTTCGCTACGGAGAATATTGGTCCTTAAGAGTACTGGATGAAATCCAGCATCCTCAAGGAATATGCACTCCTCTTCGCTCAATCCACCTTCTGGGCCGACAAGTAAGGCAATTGGGGTTTCTATGGGTATCTCTTCAATGAGTTCATGAAGCGTTTTCTGGGTTTCTTGACGCTTGCTCTGATGGAAGAACAGTGCAAGGCCACGGTTGTTCCACCACTTTGGGATTTCTGTCAGTGCAATAACCTTTGGAACAATTTCAGTGGGGACTGGAGAGCCACTCTGCTGCAAAGCCTCTTTGACTTGTCGATCCAGCCGTTGGAAGCGGTTGTCCAAAGCTTTTTCACGTTTCCCTGATAGATCTGGCACACAATATCTACTTTGAATAAGTACAATCTCTCTGGTTCCAATTTCTGTTGCTTGGCGAACAATCTGTTCTTCCTTTTTCCCTTTGCAGAGACACTGCATAAGCGTCAAATTTGGATAGGGACCAGTATAGGAAGGAAGTGCATCGGTTGTTTGGACCGATGCATCTTCTTCTACCTGTTGGCAGGAGAGCGTACATTCACGGTTGCTTATTCTATCAACTGTGAGTTGATAGGCCTTTCCCTCTTGGTCACGACCAAGAATGTGTTGCCCTTCCTTGAGTCGAAGCACCTTGCTCAGGTACTGGCTCTCTTTTCCTTTGAGTACCAGAGAGGATTCCCCTTTGAAGGTTTTTGGAAGGATATACTGCCTCACGATCCATTCCTAATAAATTCAATGGCTCGTCTTAATTGCCTATCAAATATGGGGTCTGCAATAGGACGATCTTCATAGGGCATCTTGGAGAGATACTCGTTTCTGATCAGCAAAAGCAGAATTTCCTCATTGATTCCTCTTTCCTTGTACTGTTCGGCAAATGCCCTGATATGTTCATCTGTCGGCTCTGGGTACTTCTGGACATAGGAGGAGAGGACATTTTCTGTCATCAGCGCTTCAAAGAGTGGGATTTCTTCCTCACTGAGTTCTACATCCTCCACCAGTATATCGGGCTCGATACCCTTCTTGTGGATATTCTCCCCGTTGGGGGTGTAGTAGTGTGCAGTGGTTACCTGGGCAAATCCATCTCCGAATTGGAATACATCCTGTACGACACCCTTTCCAAAGGTTTTTGTACCGATCAAGGTTGCCCGATTGTTGTCCTTCATTGCCGCAGCAAAAATTTCTGCAGAGGATGCTGATCCTTTGTTTGTCAGGATGACGATAGGAAGATCCAAAGGAACCTCTGGGTCTCCACTGGAGATATACCGTTGATCCCTTTTTGTTCCCTTCTTTCCTTGGATGGTAACCAACGTCTTCCCTTCTTCCAGGAAAATATTTGCTGCTTGCATGGTTCCATCAACCGCTCCTCCTCCATTATTGCGCTCATCAATGATGAGTCCAACGATGTCCTCTTCCATGAGCTTCTTAACATGTTCGAGAAGTTGTTTCCCGGTTTGGGGAGTAAATTCATAGAGAATGATATACCCAATGTCACCTTCCAGTACACCGCTATCCACGGTCGGGGTAGTAATCATCTCCCGTACCAGGGTAATGTCGAAGGAAGTTCCATTCCTATAGACGGTAATGGTGACAGTGGTATTGGGTTCACCCCGAAGAAGCATACTTGCTTCATAACTGGTCAACTCATCTACCGCTTCCCCTTCAATATGACTGATCAAATCTCCAGCACGCAAACCAGCCCGTTGGGCAGGAGAACCTGGGAACGGAGAGACGATGGTGATCATATAGGTGGATGGATCACCAGGATCCTTGTTTTCAGGAACTGGTTTATTGAGATAGGTCCCGATTCCTCCATACACTCCTACTGTCTCTTCCTGGTACTGTTTCGCCTCAGAAGGTGGTACGTAGAAAGAATAGGGGTCATCGAGACTGGCGACCAGCGCTGTAGCAAGGTCATTGAACATTTTCTCTTTGTCGACTTCATCGATATAAATGGAATCCACATAGCGGTATAACCGCTCCAAGGAGGCCATATCGATTGAGATTTGGTCTACCGTTGATCCCTGGGAGGTATAGCCACCCGACAGCGGAGAAGCAAGAACCTGTTCCACCGAGCCCCCTGCAAAGAGGGGAAGAATCATCAACAATACTATGAGACTTAGGCTGAGCCTACGGGTATTTTTGCTTTTCATATACTGAATATACAGCATTGGAAGGAAATCGGCTAGGTTGTTGAGTATTGACCACACTAGTATTGCACATTACACTTGCCTCATGACCTTATTCATCGAATTTCCCAGTTGGATTTCACCGGAAATCATACCCGGTCTGCCTCTCAGATGGTATGGTCTGATGTACGTGGTAGCCTTTAGTGTTGCTTATCTGATGATCCGTGTACAGGCAAGAAAGGGTGAAATAGCCATTGATGCTGACCAAACACTGAATCTTGTATTGTATTGTGTAGTTGGTTTGATCCTTGGAGCACGCTTATTCAGTGTTCTCTTCTATGATGGCTCCTTCTATTACTGGACCCACCCTTGGATGATATTCTGGCCTTTTAGGGGTGGAAGATTTATTGGTCTCCCTGGAATGAGTTACCATGGAGGCTTGGTAGGGGCTATCATCGGAGGATGGATTTACAGTAGGCGATACAAGCTATCCTTTTTTTCCATTGCCGATACGGTCGCCTATGCAGCTCCGCTCGGGTATACCTTTGGACGTTTGGGTAATTTTATCAATGGAGAACTCTTTGGCAGGGTTTCTACCAAACCTTGGGCAATGATTTTTCCTGATGCACCATCCTTTTCCACCAACTATGCATGGGTGCGAACAATAGCCGACCAAGTAGGCATCAGGTATCAAAGTGGAGCTATGGTCAATCTTCCCAGGCATCCGAGTCAGCTTTATGAAGCTTTGTTTGAAGGGATATTGCTGTTCCTTTTCCTTTGGTTTGTAATCAGGCCGAGACGAAAGCAACATCCTTCAGGATTTGGCTTGGTCTGGTATACGGCAGGATATGGTTTTGTTCGATTCTTCATTGAATACTTTAGGGCTCCTGATGAGAACCTTGGCTACATCATCGCCCTTGGCAGTAATTCGGACAATATTGCCTTGTTCCAATCCTTTTTCAATTTTTCCTTGGGTCAGCTCTTCTGTCTGGCCATGATTGTTTCAGCAGGTATCTTCGCTGTTTTTCTGAAACGGCGTGAAGGAGTCAAGCATGTCAGTAATTGATGAACGGGTTGGAAAACTCCGTTCCCTAATGTCTAACAATAACCTTGATGGGTGGATTATCAATGGAACCGATCCCCATCAAAGCGAATATGTCTGTGATAGATGGAAGAGCCGAGCTTGGATCAGTGGTTTCACTGGGAGTGCAGGAACAGTTCTCATCACTCAGGAAGATGCCTTGCTATGGGTCGATTCACGCTACTTCATCCAGGCAGGGCAGCAGATTGAGGGAACCTGTTTCCAGATGATGAAGATTGACACCCCCTCCTATCCTGATCCCAGTGCTTATTTAAAGGAGCATCTGCAGAAAGGAAGTAGGATAGGAATCGACAAGGCGACGTTGACGGTAAAAGGAGAGCAGGACTTGCAGAAAGCCTTCAAGGAAGACTTGGATTTGGTTCCTTTTGATGACATGCTGGAACAGATTTGGCAGGACAGGAGTGAAGTCCCTGCAAAGCCGGTGAGCTCGCTTCCTGATGATATTGCCGGATTCTCCCGCAGTCAAAAACTTGCCATGGTCCGCTATGCCATGGTGCAGCAAGGGGCCTCCTATACGGTAATTTCTTCCTTGGATGATATTGCGTGGATAACCAATCTTAGGGGTGATGATGTTCCTTACAATCCTGTGTTCCTTGCCTATCTTGTAATTGGCAAGACGGATGCATGGCTTTTTACCAATCCAGGAAGATTTACTGATGCCCTGAGTAACGATGTTTCCCAGGATTTCACCATTCTTCCCTACCAGGATGTGGTCTCAACACTCAAGCGTGTTTTGAAAGAGAGGGATGTTCTGTACTTCAATCCAGAAAAGACCAATCTTCTCATTGCAGAGACCTTCGGGGGGATAAAAACAGTCACTGGCCTTGATTTCACCACTGAATTGAAGGCTTGCAAGAATGACACAGAAATGGAAGGGATGCGGAAAGCGCACCTGCTGGATGGAGTAGCCTTGGTCAATTTCCTCTCCCGTCTCGATACTAAGCAAGGAACCTATACTGAAATTGCTATCTCAAACCTACTCAAGGAACAGAGAATGCGTAATCCTGATTGCATTGGAGAATCTTTCTCTCCTATCAGTGGCTGGGCAGAGCATGGTGCAATATGTCACTACAGTGCAACAGAGGAGAGTAATCTGACGGTTGAAGGAAATGGTTTGTTGGTTCTCGACACCGGAGGGATGTATACCTTTGGGATGACCGATGTAACCCGCACAATTCTCTTCGGGGAACCCACTGATGAGCAGATCAGGGACTATACGCTGGTATTGAAAGGAAATCTTGCCATCGCTTCTGCACGTTTTCCTGAGGGAACATGTGGATACCAATTGGATGCATTGGCTCGGCAGTTCCTTTGGCAACAGGGGATGAGTTACTTCCATGGTACTGGTCATGGTATTGGGTTCCGTCTCAACGTTCACGAAGGCCCTCACTCCATCAGCCCAAAGCCTCTTCCCGTTTCATTGAAGAAAGGTATGGTGGTCAGTGATGAACCAGGCCTGTACAAAGAAGGTCGGCATGGGATCCGGATTGAGAACATTGTTGCCGTTAGAGAGGATGTGAAAACGGAATTCGGGCAATTCTTGAGCTTTGAGGTCTTGACCATTTGTCCGTTTGAACGCAGATTGATAGACAAGAACCTGCTTTCAGCCCAAGAGATAGCTATGGTGGATGCATATCATCACTGGGTCTATGAAGAACTGGAGCATCTGGTTGATGAGGAAGCGCTGGAGTATCTACGGGGTGCAACAAAACCTCTTTAGCCAGCACACGAAATGGAATTACAAGGAGTTTTATATAATGGTTGATGCATTGAAAAAAATGGGAAAAATTTCTCGGAAAGGTCCTGTTGTATTGGTCATCATGGATGGCGTAGGATTTGGAAAATACAAAGAAGGGGATGCAGTGGCATCCTCACGTACCGGAACCCTGAACAAGCTGTACAAGGCTTACCCCTGGACCAAACTCAAGGCTCACGGCACTGCAGTGGGGCTCCCCTCAGACGATGATATGGGTAATAGTGAGGTTGGTCACAATGCCATGGGTTGTGGAAGGGTTTTTGCCCAAGGGGCGAAGCTGGTCAATGCTTCCATCTCTACAGGTGCGATGTATGAAGGCACTACGTGGAAGAAGTTGATCAATAATGCAAAAGAGAAGCAGTCAACTCTCCACTTTATTGGTTTGCTGAGCGATGGGAATGTACACTCCCATATCGACAACCTCAAGGCAATGATTGTCCAGGCAAAAAAGGAAGGGGTCTCCAAGGTTCGTGTACATGCACTACTTGATGGACGGGATGTTGGAGAGCTCAGTGCCCTTGAATACTTCGATCCATTTGAGGAGTTCCTCTCTGGCCTCAATGATGAAGGATTCGATGCAAAGATTGCCAGTGGTGGTGGTAGAATGGTCATTACTATGGACCGGTATAACGCAAACTGGAATATGGTCAAGAAGGGCTGGGAAACCCATGTATTGGGTGAAGGAAGAATGTTTGACAGCGCTCATGAGGCTATTGTAACACTTCGTGAAGAGTCAAAGGCAATTGACCAGGACCTGCCTCCTTTCGTAATTGCAAAGGACGGAAAACCGGTAGGTACCATTGAAGATGGGGACAGTGTCATTCTCTTCAACTTCCGAGGTGACCGTGCTCTTGAGATTACCAAGGCTTTTGAGGCCGAAGAGCTCACCGAATTTGATCGCAAGCGTCGTCCCGATATCGAGTATGCCGGTATGATGGAGTATGATGGTGACTTGCATGTACCCGCACAGTTCTTGGTAACACCCCCGGCAATTGATAAAACACTTGCTGAGTATCTCTGTGCCTCAAAGGTGAAACAGTTCTCCATCAGTGAGACCCAGAAGTTCGGGCATATAACCTACTTCTTCAATGGAAACAGGAGTGGGAAATTTGACGCATCCCTTGAAGAGTATGTAGAGATTCTTAGTGACATCGTCCCCTTTGAGGAACGTCCCTGGATGAAGTGTGCAGAAATTGCTGACCGTGTCATCAAAGAGGTTGAAAACGGTGATTGGGATTTCATCAAGCTGAATTTCCCCAATGGAGATATGGTGGGTCATACCGGTAACTACCAAGCTGTTGTTTGCTCGATGGAAGGGCTTGATCTGCAGATTGGTAGAATATACAAGGCGGTCATGGAAGCAGGTGGCGTGATGGTAATCACCGCAGACCATGGGAATGCTGATGATATGTTTGAGCATGCCAAGGATGGTAGTGTGAAGTACAAGGAGAATGGTGACCCTCAGGCAAAGACCAGTCACTCGCTCAACCCTGTACCATGCATCATCTGTGACAGCAACTATCAGGGAGAGTATGAGACTGAGCTCAAGAGTGGACTCGGAATAAGCAGTATTGCAGCAACCTGCATGAATCTGCTCGACTTTGAGTCTCCAAGCGAATACGATCCAAGTATTATAACGGTAAAATGATGAGTTCTACGCTCTGATGAAACAGGGGCTTCATGCCCCTGTTGTGTTTTTAGAAGGAGGAAACGATGGAATACAAAGCATTCGGGAAAACCGGCCATACCTCTAGTAGGGTGCTTTTTGGGGCTGCTGCTTTTGGGGAAGTGAGCCAAAAGGAAGCTGATGAGACGTTGGCTCTCCTGCTCGATAATGGGATCAACCATATCGATACCGCAAGGAGTTATGGTGAGGCTGAGCTACGAATAGGCCCTTGGATGAAAAAACATCGATCCTCGTTCTTCCTCGCTTCAAAAACAAACAAGCGTACCAAGGAAGAGGCACTGGAGGAGTTGAAACAGACCCTTAAGCGCCTCCAGACCGATCACCTTGATCTATGGCAACTTCACTACCTTGTAGAACCGGATGAGTGGGAAACCGCGATGGGTGAGGGAGGAGCTTTGGAAGCTGCCATCGAAGCAAAGGAACAGGGATTGGTTCGTTTCATTGGAGTAACCGGACACGGTGTTGGGGCTCCTTCAGCACACCTGAAGAGTCTGGAAGTCTATGATTTTGATTCAGTTCTTCTGCCCTACAACTACTCCATGATGCAGAATTCGTTGTATCGGGAGCAAGCTGAAAAGCTCTTCCATGTATGCAAGGAGAGGAGTATTGCTGTGCAGACCATCAAGAGCCTTGCGAGGGGAGAACTTGGAGACAAGGAGAAGCTCTATGCTACTTGGTATGATCCTCTTACCGATGAGGCTTCCATCCGAAAGGCTGTACACTGGGTTCTTTCCAATGAGCAGGTCTTCCTGAACAGTACCGGTGATATCCATATACTGCCCCATATTCTCAAGGCTGCGCAGGAGCCGATCAGGAAGCCAAGCGATAAGGAGATGGAAGTTTTGGTTAAGCAAGAGGGAATAACACCGTTGTTTAGCTAAATCTACGTCCAGATGTGGTACGTTCTGGTAACCAGGATCAGGGTACTTGTCCCAGCAACATAGAGCAAGAGACCGAGGAAGTTATACAAGGTGTTCTGGCTTATGGTTACCATGGCGTTTCCTATGATCATCAAGATAAAAGCCAGACAGCGTGAAAAATTCTGTCTGCTGAAATGTTCCTCGAACATGGCAATCAGAAATGTGGCCACTGCCAGTACATTGATCAGCACGCAGATTCCCAAAAATAGGCTGTTCGTTACCTTTGCCTCCCAAAGATAAGAGGGACTGTTGACTGATACCGGTACAAGGATGGAGAGCATCAAGGCACTGGCGGCACCAAAAAAGGAGTACTGCCAAAGCTTGGTTGGATTGATGGTCTGCTGGAAAATCCCAGAGGCAAGAAATAAGAATGAAGAAAACAGCAGTGAAAAGTGGTAGATAACAGAAATAGTCCTCGCTCTGATGATGAAAATCTGCGTGAGAGTCTGATACGCTGGTAGGATTTTTACATTGCCCAGGCTGATCGTTAGAAGCAATAAAGGAAGAACCAGTGCCTCAGCCCCAATGTTTGCCCTATAGAAAAAACAGAGCAACAGTGCGGCAATTACGGTAACCCAGAGATGGATCAAGGATGGCAGTAGATGTGATTGAGCTGTGGACCAGATGCCCTGTTGCAGTTGTAATGAGCTCACCATCGCATGGATAATTGCAATTGAGAGCAACAGGGTAATTACTGTTTGAATTCCCAGAAATATGAAGCGTAGATTCTTTCCCATGGTGTCTTACTGGATATCCCGGTAGGCACTCTCAAGCAGTACCCCCATCCTGTGACAGGTATATGTTGCCCCAAAGGCAGCAATGTAGGAGTCAATGAGTATCCCCAGCCCGTTGAGTATCGGCATGAGGGCAATCAAGGTCATCTCCGCACCATAGAGGTCAATTTTCAGGAATTGCAAGGCTATGATGGAAATGAAAAAAACTTCATAACCGAGATATAAGGGGCTGGCAAAGGAGAACATGGCACTTGAAAGTGCAACTATGAGAATGACCTTGTCTGATGGCATCGCTGCTGTTGCAGCATACAACAAGCTGAGGATGCTCAAGGTTGCAATCATAGCTGACCCCCCCCTGCCAATTAAGGTATAAAGGGGGAAGGCTGTTGCACTAACTCGTTTCTGGCATCCGAGGTTATGTCTGGAAAGTGGAATGCTGATGGGACTGGAAAAGAAGATGCTTCCGGTAAACAACGCCGCTAACGCTGGAGCAAGCATCCGGTAGAGCACTTGGTAGGGGTTCACCTTAAAACGAGTGGCTATGGCAAAAAGCAACGGAAGTACCAACAAAAGCACTGCAAACGTGGAACCGAGAAGCATCAAAAGGAACCTTCCTGCAACAAAGATGGTTCCCTCTTGTTGTAGGTGGCTGAACCAGTAGGATGCGCTGAAGAATACAAAAATATGGCCCAAGATTGCAAAGGTACGAGAAAGACGGAACATTGTCTCACTCAAGGAGTTCATTGTCACATAGGCGGGACGAATCACCTCAACGTTAGGTTTTAAGAAGTATCCGAAGACCAACGCAATGATGATTACTGGAAGCAGGAAACTTTCAGCACTTGCCAATGTATAGAACGGATTGATGGGAAGCAAGGATTCAAAAAGCGTAGACAATGACTGGGGGGCAATGGCTGTAAGTGAGGTTGCATCAGTGCCCGCACTGCTACTTGCAGGGAAGTAGGTGGGGAATACCCTGAACACAAGTGCCCCAGAGAGGGCGAGCAACAGTGTGGAGAATAGACTCCAGAGGATGGTTGTCCGACTGAAGACAAATCCTTTGCTATCCTTTCTCAAGGAAGCTATTCCCGAAGAAAATCCAAAAAATACCAAGGGAATCAAGACAAAACCACCCAGCTGTACCAATAGGGCAGTAATGGTGTACATCAGCTGCTGAAAAACAGTCGAATCCCCGAATAAAAGGGTTGCAGCCAGCGCCAAGGCTGTTGCAGCTAAATAACTAATCCACGTCTTCATAGTTTCCAAGAGTATCTTAACAACTCTGGCAAGTCAATCAAACTATAAGGATTACCCTAAAAGCCGATCAAGTTTATAGAGTGCTTCCGTCTCTGCATCCATCAAGGTTCTTACATACTCCTGTGCATTAGGGATTTTCTTGTGAATTGCAAGGGAGAGAGCGGAAAGATAGATGATCTCTTGCATTGCCTCCTTTGTGTACCATGTCACCCCTTGGTGTTCGTTTATCTGGGCGTATGCTCTGAGAGAAGGGTCTTCAAGCAGTGTGGACAGAATCTGTTTTGGGTCATCGGCTTCATCGTCAATCATGTTTGCACTGGCTGCAAGGATAGCTGCGCTATGGCAAGCCTTTCTCGCAAGTTCATGTTCAAAACCAGCTTCACACAATTGTTTGGAGAAGAAACGGGAGAGCAATAGCTTGTCACTTGCAATCATTGCATCACTCACCGTTGCCTTTTCGCTGAGGAATGGCTTCAGGAAAAGTGCGGCAGCCATTACAGATTCCATCTCATCAAGAATCATGGTCCCCTGCAAAAAGAGTCTACTCTCTTCACTGCTGAAGAGCGTACATATTCTCTGGATTTCTTCAAGCATAGAACTTGGGCTAATTTCCTTAGGAAGGGAAGGCAGGGACTTTCTTGCTTCAGGGTGTAGATTTTCCACCACTGCAGTGAGGTGTGTATAGGCTTCTGCAAGCAAAAGAATAAGGGTACGTTCTGTCTTGCTGGTTGCAGTTCCACTCAAAATTCGTTTGATTTGTTTGAAGAAGGAGGGAGAGAGTAAATGGTCCATTGCCTTGTAGACTGGTTTGAGCCGTAAGGCAAGAATCTCCTGGTCAAAGTTTGCAATACCTGAGTCTCCCCTCTGTTCATACAGGGCGGAGTAGACTCCATCAGAGTCTTCTACTTCCCGTATGTTGAGGTATACCTTTGTTTCGAAACCACGGAGGTGGACAAAGCATCCTTCATCAAAGACTTTCAAGGAGGGTTTCATGTAGGTAAGCCCATCGGTGAATGAATCAGTGATAACGTACCGTCTTCCTCCCACTGTCAGATTCAGGGCTTCAGCAAGGCTGACTTCTTCAAAATGTTTCTCACCATTTGTTTTTCTTACTTTGGGGGCAGATGCCTTAATCCAACCTTCCACTGCTTCATACTGGTTGTTGTACTGAACCATGACCCGCTCATGTTCTGTTCCATTCACATAGCAGAATGCTGACTGTTGCACGTTCCCATCTCGATAGAGATCGAACAGTTGGAAATAATCAACACAACTGAAAAGGTAGCGTTTCTTCAGGAGCGGGAAAATTCTCTTATGGTGTTCTTCAATTAAATATTGGTTGGGTTTTTCATTCCAATATGCACGACGGTACTCCATCCCGTACTTTTCCCGGTATCCCTCAACCTGTCCATGCCCAAACATGGGAAGTCCCGGCATGGTTACAAGCAGGGTACAGACTCCAAAGTATTTGTCTCCATCTCCAAACTGGGTGATTGCAGTCTCTTCATCAGGATTGTTCATGAAGTTCACGAACCGTTTGAGAATCTCAGGGTCAAAATTGAGCGTATTCTTTATGGTCTCGCGGTACTTCTGGTTTTCTTGATTCTTGAGCATATTCATGAATGCACTGTTGTACACACGGTGCATTCCCAGTGTGCGGACAAAGTATCCTTCCATCATCCAGAATGCTTCTGCAAGCAACAACGTGTCGGGAAGCTCTTCATTGATCCTGTCCACCACTTCTCTCCAAAACTCCTGGGGGATTCTGCGGTTGAATTCAGCTTCATCCATGCCATACTGAGCTCGTCCTGCAATATCGCCTCCGTGCCCCGGTTTCGGGTACCAGAGTCGTTGGATGTGTTTCTTTGCCAAAGTCATTGCAGCATCGAAGCGGATGATGGGGAAGTTGCTTGCAACATGCTTAATCTGTTGATATACAGCCTCACGGGTTACCGGGTTGAGAAAATCCAACTGGGCAGTATCGTTCCATGGCATCGAAGTACCATCATTGCCATGGAAGATGTATGTTGTTTCCCCGTTTCTCAGATCCCTTCTTCTGAAGGCCACTGCAGCATCACTACGATCGTAGTAGTGGTCTTCAAGCTTGATCTCAATATCGGGGTTCGGAGAAAGGTTTGGACCATCATAGGTGTAAGAGGGGAATGGCGGATAACTCTGCTGGACAAAGTAGTCGCTATGTTCAAAAACCCAGTCACCATCGATACCACAATGGTTGGGAACCATATCACTGGCGAGTCGAATCCCTCGACTTGCACACCGTTGACGCAGGTTGTCCAAGGCAGGCCATCCTCCGATGGCCTGTGCAATCTCATAATTTTTCAATGAATACGCTGAAGCTTCTGCATCGGGATTTCCACAAAGGTTCTTGATTTTCTTGCTGGCAGTACTCCTTTCCCACAGTCCAATAAGCCAGAGAGCGGTAAAGCCCCTGCTTGCGATCAGATCAAGTTCTCGGTCAGGGATTTTGTCCAAGGTGTCGATGGGGTATTCATACTCTTTGGTCAGTTGGTCAAGCCATACGAGGGTGGATTTTGCTAACATGATGACATTGGGCATCCAATTTCGGTCAGCAGTGAATGCCTCATACTCCTGATCAAAGAGTGTGTAGTCCGGTACGACCATAACCGGAGTTCCTCCATCTCCAGCGAAGTGAGGCTTTTCTTCTTCCTTTACCACATCCATGGCTTTCAAGAGTAATTCCTTCAGACCTTGGGGAATCAGTTCCCCCCATGCCTCGATGATGTAGGAGATTTGATTGATCAAGGAATCAGGATAGAGTTTTGCCGGCCGAGTAAGGAAGGAGAAGATATCATCGTCACTATTGGTCATTGATGCACTGGAAAGGGTATATCCTCCCATTAAGGCAGTGACAGCTTGGGCGGCCTTGGGGAAAGAGAGCCCTTCTGGGGCAAGGAATGGCTTACTTGCCTTCATAAGTGCAGGATTTTCCTGCATGACTTGATGAATAAAATAGCCCCTAAGAGACTCCTCGTAGAAGTAATCCAGTGGCAGACCTTGTTCGACCAAGAGGGGGGAAGGAAACTCCTTCATGTAAAAAGCAAGTACTTCCTGGGCAGCATGGTTCTTGTTGACTAATGTGACCAAGCGGGTAAAGAAATCAGGTTCATTGTAGCTTAGGTAATGGGAAAGAACACTCTGATAGAGTAGGTGCAAGACGGCCGAAGCATGGAGTTTTGCCGGAGAAACCCAGTCATTTCCTCCCTTTGCTTTTACTTTTGTGTTGTAAAGGTAGGCGAGTTCAGTTGCCTGCTTATAGAGATCTCCAAGGTCGGCATCTGACGGAAATAACGCTGGAAAAAAATCAATTTCAGTCCTTGTACGAACTGAAATGCGAAAATCACGTGTAATCAAATCACGCCTCCCTAAGGGTGGTTGTGTCTCAAGTATAACACGAGTGGCCATGATTGTAACCACACTTTATTGGGGATTACCCGCTGTTAACTGTCTAACAACATTCTTCGAAAACAGAGCCTTTGTATAACAAACCGTTTCCGCACTTGCATAGCGGGTGGTTTTATGTTTCGTACGCTTCGCGTACTCAACTGTCTAAAGACATCAATCATTCAGCCTGCCAACCGGCAGGCTGTTTGATGATTATCGATTAACATGATGATTGAAGGAACAGGTGGATCAAACCCGGTTGTTTCTGTAGTCGACGTCGTCGAACAGATGTGTTGCGATGACATGGCTATTTTCGACTCCTCTAAAGTCAACTTCCCACATCTCTCCATTTTTTGGAATATGCTCGGGATATTCAGGAAACGTATTTTCAAGCAAACCCCGAATAATCCGCATGGTCACAGCATGGGTTACGATAAGACAATCGGAACCGTCAACGGATAAAGCTGAGAAGAATGATTCTACCCGAGCTGCAATCTCTTCATAGGTTTCTCCTAATGGAGGACGCCATTCCCATCGTTTCGTTCTGTTATTCTCATAGCGTGGATCGGATTCCACATCGCTATATGTTCTTCCCGCAAATACCCCGATGTCATGTTCAACCAACCGCTCATCGACAATGATTGGGGTTCCTTTTGAGATTACGAATGGGATCGTGGATTGCAAGGCTCGAATCAGTGGTGAACAATAGACAATTTGAGGTCTATATTCTCGAAGAAAGCGGGAAGCGACGTTCTTCGCATCTTCGGCACCTCTAGGACTCAGGGGATAATCCTTTCTTCCTGCCAAGATGTGCTGGACATTCGCTTCACTTTCAAAGTGCCTGATTATGAATATCTTCACTTGTACCTCGATTACGAAAAGTATCATCAACATCATAAAAAATTGCAAGCAACAATTTGCAAGGTATGTACAGTACCAATCGAATGCACAGACAGGGTGCATCACCATCTTCCGAGTCGAAGGAATCGGTTTGCATCATACTTGGTTTGCTTCAATGCATATATGCAAAAAATATAATACGTTGTTAAATAGCAGTGTCAATTTTCTACGTTTCGCAGCAAAGTACTTATCTACCAATCAGGACCATTGAGATAATATGGGCCTTCGGGTGGTCCAGTTTTTGTAAACGGGTAAAAATAGAGGTGGTCGTGGATAAACTTCCGTTGTTGAACCTCCCCGGAACCATACTTGACCTTCAACGAAACATCACCCATCCTTTTCCATCCCAATCGAGTATAGACATGTTCAACCTTTGTTCTAGCGAACAGGAGTCCAAAATTCAAATCCACTCCTTTCAGATACTCCAACAGTTCGGTGAACAACACATCCACCAAGTGTTTTCCACGGTGGGAAGGAACAACATACACGTTCTGCAAACCGAAGATCCTATAATCATTACCATCAACCTGAATCGAGCGAATCGCTACACCAAGATGGGCTATCGGATCATCATTGTCCATCCCCACAACAGTGATATCGGAGGGAACATCGTTCCATCCCCGGGAACGGGAGAAGTAATCTGTTTGATGGGGAAAGCAGAGACAGAGGTTATGTTTGATCCTCATATCCATTATCGGTGTGATTTGATTCTCATGTAATATCATTATGTTCATAGAGTCACTTCTTACTTTGCAATCGTCAAAATAGTGAAACCTGCTTTAGAAACCAGTACTTGTTCTGGTTAGCTGGACTTAGTTCCTGCATCCTTCAGTTTCTCAACAGCTGGGAGAGTGAATTTTGAGGAATATCCCCCGGTAAACGTACACGCAAGGGCTCCTCCAGCTTGAGATAGTGTCATAGCTCCATCGAAATCGTAATTTGCAACTAATACGGCATATAGGAATGTGGCTGCAAGGCTGTCTCCAGCACCTGTCGTATCTGTTATCGATTCCACATCACAAGGAGGGTAGATTCGCCCTCTCGCAAAAGCACCTTTCTTTCCCATCTTTATTATCGGTGAAGGTGTTTTTGAAAGAAGAAAGTTCCAAACATGGTCAACCGATTTCAAGACCTCTCCATGTGCACCCAGTCTCGAAGCAATCGACCTGGCTTCGTCTTCATTGATCAGCAGCCAATCGACATGTGGCAACCATCTCTCGATATAATCCCATCTCTCGGTTGCATCCCATTGTGTATCGAGCGAAACGGTAAGATGATTCCTTTTTGCATGTAAAAGAATTTCTTCAATTCTTGGAAGGAATTTTTTGGTCCCATATATACCTGAAAAATGAATATGACGATATTTTCCCATGGTTTTCAAGATTGTATCCGTCTCATCGACGTCCAACAATGAACCTGGATAGGTTATTTGGGTTCGATTTCTCCCTTGGATGATATTTACTGTCAGACCTGTTTTTTTATGTGGATCCATACGAAGGAGGTCCACTCCTACCCCTGCCTCGGCCAAGGCGTCCCTCACTGTTCCACCATTCGTATCATCACCAAGTAGTCCGCAGAAATCGCAAGAGCCGCCAAGACGGGCAAATGCAGCTGCTGTAAGTGTGCAAGAGCCTCCGAGAGTCCATTCACACTCATCACAAAAGACCTCTTTGTCTTCCTGCAATCCGTTCTCCAAATCAGAAAGAAGCAAATCTAGATTAGCATCTCCAACAAACAATACGTCTTGAGACATCCCCGAACTCCTATTCATGGTTGACTAGTCAAAAGTGGCCTAGTTTCTTGCGGGAACCATGCCACTTCGATATTGCTGAATCTGTAACCGGCAAACCTTACTTCAAGGTCTTCCCGTTATACTCTCTACCCTCTAAGAACTTTGCAATCTCGTCGGCAGCTTCCGCCGGGGTTCTGCTCCCCTGGAACATCTGCTGTACAACAACAATGGTCTTTTCCACAAGTTCATCATACCACGAAACCAAAGGAAGCGCCCGGGCAACTTCAGACTGTGCGCCGAACTGGATCCAGTGCGGATATTTTGCCAACAATTCGGGATCTTCATAAGCATCGGAGAACATAGGTAAGCTACCGATTTGCAGTGATCGTTCCTTGTCCTTCTCAGCGGAAATCATATACTCGATGTACTTCCAAGCAGCATTTTTATTCTCACTGGTCTTCGGAATGGCAAACGCCTCAGGCAGGGTCAATGTAGCTTGGACATCGGTTGTCTTTCCAGGCAACCAAGACGCGACTTCAACTTGGCCGACCACGGACGACATTGAAGGATCATTCGCATAACTATAGGTGCTTGGTGGACCTTGGAAGAAGAATGCGGAAGAACCTCTATAGAACAAATCCGCCGCTGCTTCTTGCGAAAGGGTAATACTCGAAGGATTGACGATCTTGTATTCCTTCAGTATATCGAGCATGAACTGGAGGGTCTCGATCCCTTCTGCGTCGTTTATCGTGATATTCCCGTCTTCATCGAAGTAGTTTGCACCAAAACTATATAGATAGAATGCAATAGAGTTGGCCAATGCCCATTCTTGATTCCAGTATTCTGCCATCGGATACTCGGAAATTCCAGCGGATTTCAACTTGGATGACTGTTCAACCACCTCGGCCCAAGTTTTGGGAGCCTCTTTGATACCGGCTTTATCCAACATCTCCCTATTGTAGAAGAAGAATCTGGTATCGTTGTTCCAACCAACTCCGAGAATATCGCCATCTACGGTGAACGTATTAAGAATTCCTGGCAAGAGGCTGTCGAAATACTCATCGGTTCCATACGAATTCAATGGTTCCAACCATCCGGTCGCAACGAATTTTTCAACCCAACCATTATCAAATTCAATGACATCATAGGTAGAGCCACCCGCTGACAGGTCAATCATCACCTTGGTCTGAACTTCATCCCAAGACATTTGTATGAATTCGACCTGGATACCTGTCTCTTCCTCGAACTCTCGGGTCTGTTTTTCCCAAAGACCATCCAAGTCCATTTCATGCCTTGGCATGATTACAGTAATCTTCTCTTTTTCCTGCTCTGAAGAACCTGCGGCAAATACCAGGCCTCCTATAAGAACAAGAGCAACTAACAAAAACGTAAACCTTTTCATAAACCTTCTCCTTCCCTCACGGGTTGTTATTTGAATAACCGCCGTCAACCCTTAACTGATCCGGCAGTTAGTCCTTGCACAATATATCTTTGAAATACTATGGCTAGTAAAACCGGAGGAATGCTGGCAACGACACCGGCAGCAGCCATAGCTACATAATCAACACCAACCTTACTCGAGTATTCACTGATCACCACACTGATGGTTTTCGATCTGGTCGTGGAACTGAGAATCAAGGCTGAGAAGAATTCATTCCAGGCAATGATGAACGCAAAGATTCCACTTGCAGCCAATCCTGGTTTTGAAAGTGGAAGTATAATCCTGAAAATCGTACCGAACCGAGAACATCCATCAATCCTTGCCATTTCTTCCAGACTCCATGGAATAGAAGAAAAGTAGCTTCGCATCAACCAAATGACCAGAGGCAGAACGAACGCACAATCGGCAAGCACCAATGAGAGAAGCGTATTCAACAGACCTAATCGATTCATGATGATGTAAATGGGAATGATCAGAACAATCATGGGCATGACTTGGGATAACAGGATAAAGGAAAAAAGAACATTCTTTCCTCTGAACCGCAATCTTGTGAAGGCATAAGCAGCCAGCGATCCTGCGAATAGACAAAACAGAGTTGCCGAAACAGCTACTACCACACTATTTCGCAATCCAATCTTCAATGAGGCGTTGACACCAGTCTCTGCAACCAGCATTTCCTGATAGTTCTTGAGATTCAGAACCTCGGGAACCCACTTCAGCGGCACAGTTGTCAATTGTATTCTTGTGGAGACACTGCTGATGACCAACCATAAGAATGGCACGACAATACTTGCCAGTACAATAAGAACTCCAATATATACAAAGCTTTGTCGAAACTTCCTATTCATTTTCATTGCAACCATCACTTTCCTCACTCAAATAGATCGAAAAGACTTTACGGACAAGTACTTTCTCAACTTTCGACATCGATACCCACCTTGAGACTTCTCATATAGAAATAGGCCAGAATAATTGTTAATAATGTAAGAAGATATGCTAATGCTGAACCGTATCCGAAATTCAGAAATTTGAATGTGTTCTGATAAATATAATATGAGAACATATTCGTGCTGTTCGCCGGGCCACCTTTCGTGATGATATAAATCAAGTCAAACTCTTTTAGCGCCCAGATTGTCTTGATAATAACCAAGGTTGTGATAATCGGTTTGAGCATCGGAAAGGTTATACTTCTAAACTTCCTGAAACTTCTTGCACCGTCGATGGAAGCGGCTTCATACAATTCATGTGGAATCGACTGCAGAGCGGCGATAACAAGAATGACCGCTACCGGTGTTTCTTTCCAAATATTCGCGAACACTACAATCGCAAATGCTGAAATCGGTTCTCCCAACCAGATTCTATATGTTTCCAAGAAGCCTATTTGTGAAAGGAAAGCATTGAATGCTCCATAGTTCGCATCGAATATCCATTTCCACATGATACCGTTGACCACATAGGGCAAAGCCCAAGGAAGTATCACTACGCCGCGGGCGAATCCTCGCCCCTTGAATTTCTGGTTGAGCAACAATGCTATTGCTACTCCCAGAAAAACTTCTGTCAATACTGTCGAGACTCCAAAGATTGTAGTTCGACCTATGGATGACCAGAAGAGAGGATTCTTCAGTGCTTCAACGAAATTCCTGAATCCGATGAAACCTCCGCTATCGGGGTTTGTCAGCTTCAAATCGGTGAAACTCAGAGCCAACGAAGTACCCAACGGAAATATCAGGACACCAAAAATGACCACCAGCGCAGGAATCAGCAAAATAATTGCCAATACCGATTCTCTTTCGAAAAGTTGTGAATTTATTTTGAAACTTTTCATATCAGCAATCCTCATTCATCGGTTTAATGGTATGATTACTCTTTACACACAATTCCTTTATCCCACTACCCATCAAAACGATCCGTCGGGAACTGGGTAGGGATAGATACGAATCCCTTCGACAACTCTATTGATAATTCCCTTTGGAGACGGATAGTCGGGATCCAATCCTTTTACCATTGAAACATAGAATCCAATCATTTGGCCAAGAAGCACTGTGATGATGGACAGGAATCCATCGGAAATCGGAGCGGAAGCATTCAACTCTACCACCACATCCGCGAAATCTTCGAAATCACTCTTGTCATCGGCGATCACAACCACCATTTTCCCCAGCTTCTTCTTTTTGATTTCTCGTAGGATATCCAATTCATATTGTTTCCGATAAGCGTTCGATGAACTTGTGAGCACAACGATACTTTGATCGTCGATGGATGCCATGAACCCATGTCGTAATCCCAACGTGTCCGATGCATATGCTACGATAGAACCACCACTAAGTTCCTGCACCTTCAAATGAGCTTCCAAAGCACCCCCGAAATACGGTCTTGATGCGATGAAATAGATTCTGGCGAAATCTTCGTTCGATATCCGACGGGCAACTTCATCGAACTTTCCCAGAATATGCTGGCCGAGTTCGGATAGTGCATCGACATCAGCTCTGCTACTGGTAATATTATCTTTATCGATGTACTGCAAAAGTAATCCTGCAAGAACCATTGAAGTGAAGGAAGAAGTCATTGCCAAGCCCTTGTCATTGGTCCCTTCGGGTAGATTCAGAACATATCCCTTTGAACCCATGGCTCCAACAATCTTGGCCAGTTCTCCTTTCGGATTGCATGTGATGGCGAGATGCTTCACGTTGCCTGCACATAGCTTCTCAGCCAAATCGACCGCTGCTATCCCTTCAGGACTGTTACCGGATCTTGCGAATGACACTAGGATGAATTCCTGTTTGGGAAATACCGATTCGGGATCCATGACGATATCTGTGGAACTTACAGCTTCGGCATAGGGAAAAACTTTTCTCAACATCGGAGCAACCGAAACACCGACAAAATGTGAGCTGCCGGCACCAGAGAGTACCAAGCGGGGATTATCACCTAGCAATGCTTTTAGTTGCGTCGATGCTTTGTTGACACATTCCCATGTTTCACGCCACATGGTCGGTTGGCTAAGGATTTCCGAAGCAGTATGTATATATCCGGAGCGTTCCGCCCCTGCTTTTCCAAGAAGTTCTTCCAATCCAGTCAGTGTCTTTTTCATACAACCCTCTCAACGTAAGATGCCTATATTTTGAAAGCAATTCAATCATTTGTCAATGTGTTTTTACAAATATTTGATTGTTTTTGATTTTATTTTAATTGGAAAAATCATATATTGAATCATAATCGATTACGGTCTATTATTTAGCAGTCTATTATTAAAAAGTAGAGGACCACGATGATACGAGAAAAACGTTTTGAACTTATACAGAGTGAACTCGCCAAAAAGGGAATCGTTGATGTAGATGAGTTGACTATCGTCTTGGATGCTTCGAGAGCAACTGTAAGAAGAGATTTGGATGCCCTGAACAAGATTGGTGTTTTAAAACGGACACATGGTGGAGCACGTTCCATCGACTCCGAGGAGGAACTACCTTTTCACACGAAAGTCATGGCAAATATCCAAGAAAAAAGGGCTATTGGAATCACTACAGCCGAATGTATACCCGAAGGCAGCGTTGTCGGTTGCACGGGCGGGACAACTGTCATGTCGATTGTAAAGCATCTGAAAGAGAAACAAATCACTGTTGTCACCAACGCAATCAACATTGCAATGGAACTTGCATCCTCAAAATCGGTCGAGATTGTGGTTTCTGGGGGAACACTCCGTTCCCGGTCTTATGAGATGGTTGGGCATATCGCCGACAGAACACTATCTGAACTCAATCTCAGCATTGCCTTGATTGGCGTCGATGGAATCGACATGGAGCGGGGTATCTCCACATATACCATGCAAGAAGCGCACGCTGCTGCATTATTCATACACCAAGCAAAGGAAGTCTGGGTTGCGGCAGACCATAGCAAAATGGGCAAGGTGGCACCAGCTGTTATATCCCCCCTATCCAAAGTCACAAAACTTTTTACCGATAGTGGAATCGATTCTTCGATGCGAAGGAAAATAGAAGCTACCGGGATAGAAGTAATAATCGCCGATCTCTAGAAGGAATCAGCGATCGAATCGAAACCGACTAGGTTTTAGCTATCGAGTTGTCATCCACAAGCATTCCTGTAGGTATCAAGAACCAACTGAATGTGTCGATATATAATGTCATCCAAATCCACCGAAAGTTTTCCTTCCATGATCTCAAGATATTCGATGGGCAAGTATTGGCTCAACAAGGATCGAGGTATTTCAATCGATTTCAAATTGTTTCGAAGCAACTGGACTGCATCCTTGATTTTCGGTTGTTCCCAATAATACCGTACCCGATCACTGTAGCTATATGCCATGGTGAGCGGTAGATCCGGCCCTTCTGCATAGTAATTTTTCCAGTATTGCGGATTTTCCACCATAACTTCCTCGATGGTTTTCCGAAGGGTTGAAATCTTTGTGAAATCCTGCTTGCCGGCAAGTTCCTTTTCGATAGATTCCAGCGCGAATAAGACTTCACGATACGCATACGTTACCCAAGGACCGACCTTAAGTATGCAGCAATGGTCTTCCACCAAGCATGACAAGGCTCCCTCCGTCTGGTAATCGGTCGAGTGTGCTTCACAGACGAGAGAATCATATTTGGCTAGTGCCTGATGCAATTCGTGTGCCTTGTCCGGATCATACATAACCACCGTGTCATCTCCGAACTCAACACCAGGTTGTATGACCAAGCCTACCACCCTGTCCCATGCCGATTCGAGACCATTATTCACGAAGACTTCCCGGGTGACAGTAATTGTTTTGACTGCTGCTTCCGGTTCAGTGGGATTGACTCCGTGGTGATTGGAGGTCATTCCACCCGGAATAGGAACCTCGGTTCCGATGATGTAACAGGGAGGTTCTCCCTTGTTGTCCAAAGCGCTCCAAGTTTCCTCTGCCACTTTACATAACCTGGCAGCTCGTTCAGCGACTATCTTGTCGTCAAGCGGTTTGCTTCTATCACCTTTGTCATCCTTGCAGAACATGCTTGCGTCCAGATGAATCTTCCTGAATCCTGCCACCACATACTGACGGATCATTTCACATGCTTTTTCCATAGCGATTTCGGCATTCTCGTTCTTCCACATATTGGGACCAAGATGGTCTCCACCAAGAAGAATGCGGTCAAACGGATAATCAGTGCCTTTAGCCAACCTACGTATGTAATCATAAAAGTCTACGGGTCTCATACCGGTGTAACCACCGAATTGATTTACTTGGTTGGATGTCGCTTCAATCACAAGCAGATAGTCATTACGTTTCGCATGGAGGAGTGAAGCCTCTAGTACAACTGGGTGTGCACTACAGATACTGAATACCCCAACCCGCTTATTATCGTGTTTGTTTGAACGGACCAAATCCATGAACTCTCTAACAATCATAAAGGCCTCCTAATAATATCTGGGATTGAAGGAAAGGTTGGAGTCACTATACAAGAAAATCATATCATACAAAAGAGACATAATCTGCCATCAGAATAGAGAGGTGATATGGTATTCAACTATTGATACCCAACTATATGCCGAGCACTTCCTTCATCCGGAAAATCACGATATTGCGGATCAACTCCACGGGTAGCGGTTTTTCCAATGGAAACTGAATCGTGCCTTTCGACCTCTTGTACTGTCCAAGCTCATCCTTGAAAGCCTCCACACCCGATGGAGTCGAATAGAATCCGATATGGTTTTTCAAAGCCGCGAAGTACACGAGATTCTTCTTCAAGAAGAACGCAGGCATTCCATAGCTGATCTTCTCGGTAGCTTATGGCACTGCTCCCCGTATGATCGAATACATCTCGACCAAAACTGGCTGGACACTGGGATTGCATTGTTCAATATGCATCGATAGTGGAAATCTATTGTTTCGCATCATCTTTCATACCATGCTCCTTCGGTTGGTTCAGATGTTAGGATTGGGTTCCTCGTGGACCGCAATCCTACCCTTTCCATGTACTTTCGCTGTATAAAGCGCCCTGTCGGCAAACTCCATGGTCACGTGTTCATCCATACCGAATTCCCACGCGACCAGTCTGATGCTCACAGACACCGGCTTTCCTTCCATTATATGCAAAGGTCCCACTCCGTCAAGAATCCTACGTGCGAACGTGCGACATGATAGGCTTGCTTGACGGTAGTATCGGGAAGCAGGACAGTAAACTCATCGCCTCCATAGCGGGAACAGACATCGATTGCCCTGGCGTGTTCACGGATCGTCTGGACAACCTGGATGAGCACCGAGTCACCGAAGGGTAATCAAGGAAAAAACTCCTTACCCAATTAGAGAAAAAACTCCTTGACATTCACATTCTGTGACCTGAACAGCCTGCCCGTGGTACAGCTCAAGGCTGGAATAAAGGGTTGTGAGGCACGTGGACGGTACAACCTGCAGAAGATCAACAACCTGCACAGTCGCCTGAAGGGCTTGCTGGCTCCCTTCAGGGGTGTCTCGACGAAATACCTCGACAACTATCTCGCCTGGAATGGGTTTGAGGCTGAGAACCCCGGTGTGGACCGTCTTGATCTGAAAACCTTGTTATCGGACAAGCTGCAGAAACTCGGCAAGTGCTCCACATATCAGGAAATATTCCATAAGCCACCATTGCCATTCCCTGCTGCGGGGTAGCGATTCAATACTCTTCGAAAACAGAGCCTATTTATTCACCAATTATTTCTACAAATACCATTCTTTCTTGCGGTCCGTCAAACTCCATAAGAAGAATGTCTTGAGCTGCCCCCATTTGCATCTTACCTTTACGTAGAGGGAACATGCAACTATTGCCAGTAAGAATACTTCTTAAGTGTCCTGGAGCATTTGCAGAGGTTCTTCCGTATGTTGGTAAAAAGTGAGCATGAGCATATTCTTCATCATCTTTGACTAATCGTCTAAGTAACACTTCTAAATCACTCACTATACATTCCAAGGGCTCAGTGACAAGAATCCCTGTACTGGTATGAGATGTTATTACTGAGATAATTCCATCAGATATCTTTGATTTTTTTATAATTTCTTTTACTTGCTCTCCGATATATTTAACATCGTAATCGTCATCAGTAAGTATTGTTAAGTCATAATGTTCAACCATTGCTTCACCTTCCTAAAAATCTTAGAGCGTTAGTTCCAAGTATTTTCTTTTTATTTTCTTCTCTTAAATGAAGTACATCCAAAGCTTCTATCATTCTTTTTTGTTCAATTCTTGGGTAGTTAGATCCAAACATTACTCTGTCTGCTAACATCCTATCTATCCAGTAAGGACCAAGTTGTGTATTGAATGTTGTATCGAAGAATTGCTTTGGAGAATCAAAATATAAGAGTGAGGTATCTGCAAAGATATTCTCATATTTTAATAGCAACATGGCTGTTTCCATAACCCAGGGCCATCCAAAATGAGCTAAGCAGATTCTAAGTGTTGGATATTTAATTGCAACCTCTTCAAAATTTAGTGGGTGAGAATTCTTGCTTGGTGCATTTTTTAACCATGTCATGCCAGAGTGGAACATAATTGGTTTATTGTATTTTACACACACTTCATATATTTTATCCATTTTCTCATCATTGGGAAAAAAACCTTGATTTGATGGGTTTAAATTTAATCCACTAAGCTTCATAGTAACGAAAGCATGGATTAACTTTTCAACTGCATCATCACAGTTTGGATCGACACTTGCAAACCCTATGAACCTTTCTGGCACTAAATCTACCAACTTTCTAACTTCTTCATTTGATACAATTGTGTCACCATATCGACTTCTTATGTCTTCTGGCAATATTACTGCTTTGTCTATACCGGCAGCATCTAATTGTTTTGTTACTAGTTCAAGAGGCCAAACGTGTTGTTTATAGAGAAAGAAATGTTTTCTTCTAAATTCGACTCTACTTGGATCATCACTAATTTCTCTGATAAATCCAGGATATGCATGCATATCTATAACCATTATAATCTCCCTGTATTCGCATAACAACTTTGTTATTTGTTAATGCGTAGTTGTTCTTTCTTGTTCCTTAAGAAATAGTTCTACTTCTTTTTTTGTACTAGCTCCTTCCATAGGTCCTTTATTCTTCACCGATAGTGCCCCTGCTGCATTAGCGAACCTTCCTGCATCATACAAGCTCATTCCATCCCCTATTGCTGTTACAAACCCTGCACAGAATGTGTCTCCTGCACCGGTGGGGTCGACCTCTTCAACTTTGAATGAAGGTATTTCTAACATTTCATCTTTATGAAAGACAATACACCCTTTTTCACCATTTTTGAGAATGACAGTCTTTCCCTGCTTTGCCCATTCTTTACATCCACTTACATCATCTTTCAATCCTGTAAGCATACTTGCTTCAGTTGCACTAGGGAAAATATATTCTGATCTTTTAATGATAGGCTCACAAAGGACTCTGATTTCCTCTGCAGATAAGACTTCTGGTCTAATATTTGGATCAAAACTTAAAGTAGTAGTAGATGGTAATTTTTCAATAAGTCTCTCTACAGCCTTCTTGCAGTGATTATTCACAGCTAATGTAATTCCTGTAACATGGAGCCAATCAAACTCTGTAAGATCGATAGCATCAATATCTTCTTCTGTGATCATACCCGCTGCTGAGTGTCTCCAGTGGTATAAAAATTGTCTGGTGCCGTCTCCAAAGTATGCAACAAATGCAGTTCCTGTTGTGTATCCCTCTTTTACTTTAATCACAGATGTATCTACACCACTTTCTTGTAATCTATTTACAATACAATCACCAAATCCATCGTTACCGACAGTTCCAATAATTGTACATTCATTTCCTAATTTAGCAGCTTCATTTATAAATATTGGAGTATCCCCACTAGGAAATGGTCCAACAAAGCTGTGAGATTCTGTAAAAGGTTCATCAATATTCTTACGCATTATTTCAACAAGTAATCCACCAATTGTAAGTAATTTCATGCAACCTCCTTTTTGTTATTTTTAATTTTTTTATTTATTTTACAATTTGAAAATAAGTTAATTTCAATACTTCATCTTCTGTATTATGAACTACATGGGGAATTCCACGAGGCATCATAATGTAGCTCCCTGTATGGACTACTTGGGATTGGTTAAGGGAAGGAAATTCTATTTTTGCAATTCCTTGATAAACGAAAAACACTTCATCAGCGTCTTCATGGCCGCCATCATACCCCGCTTTTGAATAGGGAGGAAGTTCCAATTCTCCAGCAAGGAGCTGATCTGTTGCAATAATATCTAAAACTTTACCATCTCCAAAATCTCTTGATTCTTTATAGTTTGGGACAAGTTCTCTTTTGTACAATGACATAGTAGTAATCCTTTTACCCTCTCTCTTTTTAGAAGGTTTTCAAGTAAGTAGATAATAATCTAAAAGTAAATTTTGTAAGCAAAAGAATGGTTGGCTCTTAGTAAGAGCCAACCGAGTGTGAAATCAGTTTATCTATAAGCCTTTAATAATTCAGCTCTTTCTTCAACTACTTTCATGTAATCTTTCACACTATCTCTTGTAACAAGAGTGATAGTTGTTGCAACTACTTTTTTGTCAGCTTCTTTACCGTTAATTGCATCAATAATGAGGTTCACAGCTGTTTCTCCAATATCGGTAGGAGTTTGTGCTACGAATGCCTCAAGAGTACTGTCAGCGCTTTGTAGTGCTTTAATAAAAGCAGGGTCATCATCAACACCAACTAATTGGAAATCAGTTCTTCCTGAGTTTCCTTGTGCTGCGACAAGACCAGCAAGAGTTGTTGCGTTTGAACCGTAATAGATATCAATTTCACCATTACTGTATGTGGTAAATGTGTCCTCTGCTAATTTTAGTGTGTCATCAACTGATAATTTGATTGGTTCTCTTTCGATTAATTCTACTGCAGGGTAGTCAGCTAGGACTTCTTTGAATCCAGCTACTCTATCACGCATTGAAGTAATTTTTGAGAATCCAAAAATAACAATTTTACCTTCTACGTTCCCATTTCTTTCTTTAAGTAGATCAACCGCATAATTACCAGCTAATTTACCAATTTCAATGTTGTTAGATGCAACGTGTGCATAAACGTCCCCTTTTGAAGAACCAACGTCCATTGTAACTACTGGAACGCCTGCATCATTAGCATCAAGCACAGCAGGTGCAATAGCGTCAGTATCAACAGGGTTTAGTAATAGACCGTCAATGTTTTTACTATTGAGCATGTCTTCAATCCCTGATAATTGAACAGAAACATCGTTTCTTCCATCTACATCAAATAATTCAATATTATTTTCTGCAGCATATTTTTTTACAGCAGCAAGCATATCTTGCATAAACTCGTGCTCGTACGTCATTAAAGATATCCCCAATCGCAATGTGTCTGATTCCTCTTTAGCACCTTGTGCTGAAAGAGAAAATGTAGATACCAATAATACAACTAAAATAAACATACCAATTTTCTTCATCATACTTTTCTCCTAAAATATTTTTTATAAAACTTACAATTATTAAACTTTTTACTGGAAAATTTTCTAAATTCTTTTACACTACCTCCTATCTAAAACTTTTTTAACAATTGTAAGAGTTATTATTTCTTTCTCTCATAAAGGCTTACTGCTAATACCAATATGATTCCTTTGAACACCTGCTGCCAGAATGAAGAGAGACCAAAGATATTAAAGCCATTTGTGAGGAATACAAGGAATAATCCTCCGATAACAGTTCCAAGAACAAATCCCTTACCACCACTAATACTCGTACCACCTAACACTGCTGCTGCAATGGCATCTAGCTCCAGACCATCACCCATTGTTGGCTGGCTCGAAGCGAGTCGCATTATCATCACCATTCCAGCTAATGCTGCACAGAATCCACTTATTGCAAATACGCTTAACTTAGTCCTAGAAATATGAATACCGGAAAGACGTGCACTCTCTGCGTTTCCACCAACAGCAAATATATGGCGTCCATAATTTGTTCTAGTGAGAATAAAAGCGGCTACTAGAACCAATACAATTGCAATTATTACAAGGATAGGGATTCCCATTACATAGTTTCGACCGATATAGAGGATTGAATCAGGAAGTTCATTTATAGGACGTGCATTACTATAGACAAGAGAGAGGCCACGAGCAGTAATCATCATAGCTAAAGTGGCTACAAATGATGGCACCTTTATATATGCTACTACTACTCCATTAACGGCTCCTAAAAAAGTTCCGAGTCCCAGTCCTAACGCAATAGCTAATGCAGGAGAGAGGCCATTACGAACCATAAGCCCTGCCATAATTGTACCAGAAAGGTTTGCAATAGAACCTACTGACAAATCAATCTCATTTGAAATTAGGACAAAAGTCATCCCAATAGCTACACACATTTGAACTACTGCTTGCCTAGATACTCCTGTGAAATTCCTTACTGAAAAGAACCCTTCAGCAAATATGCTGAAAAACAAAAGCATCGCTACAAAAGACAAAAGAATACTAAATTGAGGAAAAGATATTATTTTTCTTTTCAATTCTCTGATATTTGTCATCCCACTCTCCCTTATGGTTTCTACTATTTTTTATCACACATCATGTCGCCCAGAAGCGAGCTTCATTATTGTCTCTTGTGTTGAATTTGATGCATCTACTATCCCAGCCACTGTTCCTTCATAGACGACAAGAATACGATCACTCATCCCTAAAACCTCGGGTAATTCCGATGAGATTAAAATAATAGCAAGACCAGATTTTGCAAGTTCTACTATGATTCTGTGTAACTCTTCTTTTGCCCCGACATCAACGCCCCTTGTAGGCTCATCTAAGATAAGAACATCAATATCTCTTGCTATCCATTTAGCAAGAACTACTTTCTGTTGATTCCCACCACTTAAACCACCAATATTTTGCATTTTTGAAAAACACTTTACTTTCAGTTGCTCAATCATAGAATCGACGAATGTACGTTCTTTATCCTTAAGGACATAACCATATTTAGAAATCTTGTCTTCATTCGTGATACTCATATTATTTTTAATACTTGATTTCATATTAAGACCAAGAAGTTTTCTGTCTTCGGGTACATATGCTATTCTATTTTTCATAGCATCTGATGGGTGTTTATTTATGATTTTATTTCCATGAACTGTAATAGTTCCAGAGTCATGCTTCATGGCACCGAATATTGATAAGCAAATTTCTGTCCTACCAGAGCCAATAAGCCCCGCCATTCCAAAAATTTCACCCTTTCTCACATCAAAACTAATATCTTTAAACACTTTATCCTTTGTAAAACTCTCAACTTGAAGGACAGGTTCACCAAGGGCAAAATGCTCTTTAGGGAATAGTTGAGTTATTTCCCGTCCTACCATGGCTGAGATTAGCATATTCTCATCCACATCCTTTAAATTCCAATTGTTGATTAATTTCCCATCACATAAGACGGTAACTGAATTACAGATAGAGAAGATTTCTTCCATCCTGTGAGAGATGTAGACAATGGTCATTCCCTGTTTTTGAAAATTTTTGATGAGACTAAACAAATGCTCAGTGTCACTTAAGGAGAGAGAAGAGGTTGGTTCATCCATAATAAGAATAGTGGCTTTTCTTGATAAAGCTTTTGCTATTTCTACCATTTGTTGCTTTGCTATACTTAAATCTTTAATGAGTGCATCCGCTTTAATATCGATCCCATACTTTTTTAGCAATACCTCTGCTTTTTCGATCATCTGCTTCTTATGAAAAAGGATTGAACGCCCCTGGCCTACTCCTAAAAAGATATTTTCAGCTACTGTTAATTCATCTACAAGATTGAGTTCTTGATATATCATAGCAATACCATGTTTTATGGAATCCTCAGGGGATGTAAATATCTCTTTTTTTCCATTAATAAAGATTTCACCATCATCCATGCTTGTAGCACCAGATAAGATATTCATTAATGTAGACTTGCCAGCACCATTTTCTCCAACAAGAGCATGAACTTTACCCCTTTCAACTTCAAAACTTACATTGTCTAAAGCTGTTACACCTGGGTAGCGTTTAGTTACTGAATTCATTTTTAAAATCAAATCCTTTTCCAACCTATTACTCCTTGTATGAAACGGTAACATAGATGATAAAACTAACAATATGGACAGTTTAACAGAGTATAATAATCAAGTCAAATAATTTTTTTATTTTATTTTAAGTATATTTGATTACAAGTTGGCATTAAGCTAATTATTATTGGATGCAACCTTATATTTCATTCCAAATTAATAAAATATAAGTTTTTAGTATAAATTAAAGAGAAAGGTATCAACTTTTATCTATAAGAAGATAGGATAAATTTCTCTACTAATATTAAGAAAATGTACCTTAATTAAATCAAATTAAAGTAAAATTTACTAAACATTGACTTTTACTCATACTAATGTATAATTCTTATAAATATAATTTAATGGCTTGGAGTGCATGTTTTGAAAATAACCCTTAAAGAGATTGCAGAAAAAGCAGATGTGTCTATATCATTAGTTTCGAAAATACTAAATGATAAAGAAGTAAGCGTATCATCCGAAAAAAGAGAACGCATTATTCAGTTGGCAAAAGAATTAAGAGATGATAAAAGTTCTATTTCTAGCATCGTTCACTCCAAAACTAATTCTAGTTTGATAGCTCTTATACAACCTAACTTGAAATTTGATTTTCTTGCCGACTTAACTGAGCAAATAGAGTTACGTGCAAATCAACGAGGATTTAATGTTCTTATTCTAAATTCACATGAAGATATAATAAAAGAAAGAGAATTTTTAGAATTAAGTGAAAAGAGTTTCATTAAGGGTATAATAGTCAATGTATGTGATAATAATGCAAATATTGACTTCTTTAAACATTTGGATAAAAAAGGGAAGCCTTTTGTATTTGTGGATAGATATATCCCAGACCATGATTTCAACTTTGTAACTACCAACAACTTTACTGGTGCTTACAATCTCACAAAACAATTAATAGAGGAAGGAAATAAAAATATTTTATTTGTATTTCATGGAAAATCCCTCTTTACCACTGGTCAACTAGACAGATTCGCAGGATATCAAAAAGCTATGCTTGAATGTGGCCTCGTATCTCAGAAGGAATATTTGTATTCAGATAGGCCTATTTCAAAGCAACCAATAAATTCAGACTTCTCATGTCTTAAAAAAATAGATGCTGTTTTTTTAGCAACAAGTTGGGATCTATTATTTTTCCTCAAAATATTGGATCAGCATGGTAATCATATTGAAAAAAAAATAGATATTGCAACATTTGATAAATTTTCCTTTAACTACCCTGCAGCATTAGAAACAGACCTTATTAATAAACATATAAATTCTATACTTATTATGGAACAAAACCCCGCAGAAATTGCAATTAAAGCAGTAGATCACCTTATTAACCAGATAGTTAATAGAAATAATCATACTATAAAAAGCTTTCTTGAAACATCTAAGGTTGTACTAAAATCACCATTCATAGAAGTTAATAGTTGAAGAAATCCACAGGCTCGGCCTGTGGTGAAACGGTTGGTTATACCCGGTTATATTTGGTAATAGAAAACCCCTGCTGTTAGACTAATGTATTTGTGACAGGAAGTGTGTAAATATCGTCACTAAGCATATATCTTGCTTTGTCCAGAATCAATGGCAGGGAAATCTCTTCCTCAGGGGAAAAGCGTTGCAATACAAAAGAGGAAACCGATCCATGTTTTGGTCTCCCGATTCCTATGCGGAGTCGGATGAACCCGTCGTCTTGTATATGGCTCTTGATTGACTTCAATCCATTGTGTCCCTGCAGCCCTCCTCCACATTGCATTCTGATGGTTCCAAATGGAAGCTCCAGATCATCATGGACAACCAGGACTTCCTGTACTGCATAATCGAAATAATCCATGCAAGAGCGAACTGACTTGCCACTTTCGTTCATATAGGTATGAGGTTTGAGGAGCCTCTTGTTCTCAACCTGAGCAATCTTCCCATTGAATTTCTGTGACCAAGATGCTGACGGGTATGCATAATCACAAACCATCCAGCCAACATTGTGCCGGGTTTTCTCATACGCTTTGCCAGGGTTGCCGAGAAATACCAGAAGTTTTACCATACTTCATATCATACGGACAAACAGAAGGAGAGAAAAGGTGTACATACTGGTAACCTATGTTCCTGATTCCCATCTTGAGGTGGTGAAAGAGGCAATCTTCAAAGCAGGGGCTGGAACGATGGGATCCTATGATTCCTGTTGCTACCAAAGCCAAGGAACGGGCCAATTTCGTCCCTTGCAAGGATCTTCTCCTTTCATTGGGGATGTAGGAGAGCTTGCACAAGAAAGGGAGTGGCGACTAGAATTGGTGGTTAATGATGAATGTGCTGCCCAAGTGGTAGATGCGCTCTTGGAGAGTCATCCCTATGAGGTCCCTGCTTATCATCTGATCCCAGTCTTGACCTTGGAAGGGTTGAGTGACGAATAGGAGCTCCTATGGCAAAGACAGTTGCCCAGATCAATGAGAAAATTAACAAAGGTACGGTTGTCGTGGTAAGTGCGGAAGACTTTTCCGCGATGGCGAAAGAGAAGGACCTGAAAGAGCTCAGTGAAGAGGTGGATATTGTCACTACTGCCACCTTTGGCCCGATGTGCTCCAGTGGGGCAATCATCAACTTTGGGCACTGGTCGCCAGGAATCCGTATGGAGGAAATTACCCTCAATGGGGTGAATGCCTACGAAGGACTTGCTGCAGTGGATACCTACATAGGTGCTACCAGCGAATCAAAGTTTGATGCTCGCTATGGTGGTGCGAATGTCATTGAGGAGCTGATCGATGGCAAGGATGTCCGCCTGCATGCCAGGGGAAAAGGAACCGACTGTTATCCTACCAAGGAGATTGATACCTATATCAACAAGGATACAATCAACGAGTTCTATCTCTTCAATCCCAGAAACGCCTACCAGAACTATGCGGCGGCGACCAACAGTACAAACCGGATCAAGTACACCTACATGGGGAGCCTTCTTCCCAGGTTCTCAAACATAACCTACTCTACCAGTGGGGAACTGAGCCCCTTGCTTAATGATCCCTACCTGAGAACCATCGGCTTGGGAACCCGGATCTTCCTTGGTGGGACGGAAGGGTATGTGGTGTGGAACGGAACCCAGTTCAATACTAGAAGGGAGCGGACTGCAGAAGGTATTCCTACCCTTCCTGGTGCAACCCTTGCTGTCATTGGGGATGCAAAACAGATGTCGAGGGAGTACATCCGCTCAGCATACTATGAGAAGTATGGTGTCTCGATGTTCGTCGGTATAGGAATCCCTATTCCTGTCCTCGATGAGAAAATGGCAGCACATCTAGCCATATCGAATGAGAAGATCATAACCAATATCCTGGACTATGGGCAGGATGGGCACCCATCGGTTGCCACATGTTCATATTCCCAACTTGCCAGTGGATCGGTCACCTTGAGTGATGGAAAGAAAGTCAAGACAGCTCCGCTCTCATCCCTTGCAAAGGCACGGGAAATTGCCGAAGTTCTGGCTTCTTGGATCAGAGAGAAACGATTTTTCCTCTCTGAACCAGTGCATATGTTCCCTACTGACAGTTTTGTAAAACCGTTGGTTCCTCGAGAAGGGGGTGAGAAATGAAAAAACGATACGCATTATTATTCTCCCCCACCTTGGTGGAGCAACCCATTGTAAGTAAGCTTGCCCGCTCCTACGATGTGGACATCAATATACTCAATGCTGATGTTGCCAGTGGTCGTGGAGGGAAGCTCATTGTAGAACTGAGTGGAACCGAACAGGACTTGGATGCAAGTGTCATATATCTCAGTGAGATCGGAGTCATCGTCTCAGAAATGGTCAAGGAGTTGCTCTTCAACCAAGATGAGTGCATTGATTGCGGTGCCTGTACGGCTGTCTGTTCCTCTGGTGCTTTATGGATGGACGCAGAGGCAAGGTTGCAATTTGATGTATCACACTGTGTTGTCTGTGGTCTCTGTGTCCACGCCTGCCCGATGTGCCTGTTTGAGGTATCGCACGAACGGGAGGCTTAGCGGTGTATCAGAGAAGGGCCTATCGTCAAGGCATGGGAGATACCCGTTTCTCTTCGATTTCCCTCTCTGTGGGGGAGAGTGATGTCTGGATTGGGTATCAAGGTAATGCTGATAGGAGTGCATTGCAACAGGCATCGGCCACCCTTTTGAGACGACTGAGAAGGGAGCTTCTCGACTATGGGGATCCACGGCTGTTTACCAGCTTTGTTCCCTTACATTCAAAGGGAGAATTATCAGAGCTGTTAACGAGCATGTTCAGCGCAGGAGAGCGTTCAGGGACCGGTCCAATGGCCAGTGTAGCAGGGGCAATTGCAGAGCGCCTTGGAAAGCATCTCAAAGAGCAGTTCGGTCTCTCAGAAATTGTAGTTGAGAATGGAGGCGATTTGTATATTGATGTCTTGAAACCTCTCTCTGTACAGCTTTTTGCACCCACAAGCGCTTTTGCAGGGAAGCTTTCTGTCATTGTTGATCCCTCTTATGGCCCGATGGGAGTCTGTACCAGTTCAGGAAAGATTGGTCACTCCGTCAGTTTCGGTAAGGCTGATGCCGTTATGGTTGCCTGTAATGATGCTGCTCTTGCCGATGCCTATGCTACTGCCTACTGCAACCGTGTTACCAGAAAAGAGGATGTCAGAAAGGTGTGTGAAGCGCTCACACAAGAGGAAGAGGTTCTCTCTTCTGTAGTGGTATTTGAAGATATGTTGGCCGTTGGAGGCTGTTTGAAGGTAGGTACCTGACATGAATAGAAGTGAATACTTGCAAGCGTTGCTCGAAAAGAGAATAGTGCTCCTCGATGGAGCTATGGGTACCATGATTCAGAAGCAGGGGCTGGATGTTGAGGACTATACCTTGGAAGATCTTTCCGCTCCTGGCTGTAATGAACTGCTCAACCTTAGCAGAGGGGATGTCATTTACCAGATTCACCAGGAGTATTTATCCACTGGTGCAGACATTATTGAAACCAATACCTTCTGTGCGAACGCATTCAATCTTGCAGAGTATGGTCTTTCAAGGGAGGTGGAAGCTCTCAACCAGGCGGCCTGTGAGATAGCACGTGAAGCTGCTGCAGACTTTGAAGCGACCCACGACGGGTATGCCTTCGTTGCCGGAGTCCTTGGCCCTACCAACCGTTCTCTCTCCCTCTCAGAGAAGGTAGAGGACCCAGCATACCGACAAAAAGACTTTTCCTCCTTCCTGGCGATGTACCGAGAGCAGGCACGTGCATTGTTGCAAGGAGGGGTTGACCTTCTCCTTATTGAGACGGTCTTTGATACCTTGGTAGCCAAGAGTGCCATCATTGCCTGCCTCCAAGAAATGGAAGCGCAACAGCGGAAGCTCCCCCTGATGGTAAGCGTAACCTTCAGCGATCAGAGTGGAAGAACCCTCAGCGGCCAGACCTTGGAAGCCTTCGTGGCAAGCCTTGCTCCTTTCCCGCTTTTCAGTCTTGGACTCAACTGCTCCACAGGACCGACTGAGATGCTTCCCCTTATCGAAAAACTCTCTGCAATCTGTCCCTTCTATGTCAGTGCGCATCCCAATGCCGGCTTCCCGGACAAGGAAGGGAATTATCAGCTGCAGGCACAGCAGATGGCCGATGAACTTGCTCCCACCCTGCAAAAGGGGTATCTGAACATTCTCGGGGGATGTTGTGGTACCACCCCTTTTCACATCAAGGCATTGAAGGAAGTATCGAAAAAGGCTGTCGTAAGGAAACCTCCTACAATTGCCTCTTCGCTTTCCTTGAGTGGGATGGACATTGTCAAAGAGGAAGCGGGGAAACTCCTCTTGATTGGAGAGCGAACCAATGTGGCAGGGTCGAGAAAATTTGCCCGCCTGATCAAGGAAGAAAAATGGGAGGAAGCACTCCAGATTGCTCGTGAACAAGTAGCCCTTGGCGCTTCTGTTCTAGATATCTGCATGGATGCGTCCATGCTTGATGCAAAACAGAGTATGATACACTTCCTACGCCACATCGCAAGTGATCCCTCAGTAGCAAAAGCTGCCATCATGATCGACTCTTCGGATTGGGATGTTATCTCCGCTGCGATGGGAGAGGTCCAGGGACGAGGAATCGTCAACTCGATCAGTCTAAAAGAGGGGGAGGAACGCTTCATCTCCCATGCAAAGCAAATTGCCAGCTATGGCCATGCCATGGTAGTCATGCTGTTTGATGAAGCGGGACAAGCCGCTACCTATGAGCGAAAGATTGCTATAGCAAACAGGAGCTATGCTCTGCTTGGGCAGGCAGGAATCAGGGATGAAGATATCATTTTCGATGCCAATGTCCTTTCTATTGCCACCGGTATTGAAGAGCATGATACGTATGCACGGGATTTCATTCTCGCCACTCGTGAACTCAAGCGTCTCTATCCTCGCTGCCACACCAGTGGAGGGGTGAGCAATCTCTCATTCTCGTTCCGTGGAAATGATGCCCTTCGCTCTGCAATGCATGCGCTTCTGCTGGAGTTGGCTGACCTTGATATGGCAATCATAAATCCTGCAGGGCTGATTGATGTTCAGACATTGAACAAGGATGTTCGTACCACCATTGAGCATGCCCTGATGGCAGAGGGCGGCGATTTGGCAGATATCAGGGCTGAGCTCATCAATCTTGCTCTGACGATGCAAAGCGAGGATTCCCCAAAGAAGAAAGCTGTTGCACGTGCTGAAAGAAGCGCATATGAGCGCCTCTATGATGCTGTGGTGTCAGGGGATCATACCTATCTCTCCCAGGATCTGGAAGAGGTGGATGAAGAAAATCCTCTTTCATTGGTGGAAGGCCCCTTGATGGATGGTATGAAGGAAGTTGGTCGTCTGTTTGGGAAAGGAAAGCTGTTTCTTCCCCAGGTGGTTCGAAGTGCAAGAACGATGAAAATCGCTGTTGATATCCTCCAGCCACGCATTACTGAATATTTAGAGAAGAACTTGCACGAAACAAGGAACCAAAAGAAGCTTGCTGTGCTCGCCACCGTCAAGGGTGATGTACACGATATTGGTAAAAATATCGTTGCACTCATCCTCAAATGCAATGGATTTACTGTCATCGACCTGGGGGTGATGGTCCAAGCCCAGGCCATCTATGATGCAGCCGTCGAGCACCGGGCAGATATCGTCGGGCTCAGTGGGCTGATCACCCCTTCCCTGAAGGAGATGGAGGGAGTCATCTCCCTCTTCGAGGAGAGAGGCTCCACCATTCCAATCTTTGTAGGAGGGGCAACTACCAGTGAACTGCACACCGCAGTAAAGCTTTCGGTACGCTACTCGAATCCGGTCATACAGACAAAAGATGCCTCAGCCATGGCCTTGGCTGCCAATGAGGTAGTGGGCCCCAATCGTCTTACGTTCTTCCATGAGGTGGGAGAGCGCTATCGTCAACTCAGGGAAAATCATCAGGAATCAAGAGAGGAGAGGAAAGCACCTTCCTCTGGCCGCTATGCATCTTCGTTGGAACAGAGTGAACAGAAGAGACTGGGAACCAAGGCTAAAACCTATGGGGTGAATACCCTCACCCATATTCCCCTTTCTGATTTAATCGGCCTTATCAACTGGAACATGTACTGTGCTGCATGGAAGGTTCCTTCTTCCAGTGAAGAGGGAGAGAAGCTCATCAACCATGCAAAAGAGCTTCTTGCAGAGGAGCAAGTCCGTCTTTTGTTCGAACGTGGATGCCGGATTGTCTATGGTTTATTCCCAGCCAAGAGTGACCGGTTGTCAGTGCAGGTTGGTAAAGAGACATTCTACTTCCTGCGTGATGAGAAGAGCAACCTCTGTATTGCGGATATGATTGCAGAGGAGGATACTGTGGGGCTGTTTGTTACTACCAGTTCGCTCTTTTTGGCTCCCTATCTCAGGGATTTGGAGGAGAGAGGGGAGACCATGCGTCATCTTTCTCTGAAGCTCCTTGCCGACCGCCTTGCCGAAGCTCTTGCAGAGAAAGCACAGCAGTTGATTGTTTCTATGTGGGGAGAACAGTGTTCCTCCTATCTTCGGCCCGCCCCAGGGTATCCTTCCTGGAATGACCATAGTGAAAAGAGCACCCTGTTCAGGTTGCTTGATGCAACCAATAAGATCGGAGTACAGCTTACCGAAAGTTTTGCCATGGATCCTCCCTCCTCAGTGTGCGGAATGCTGATCGGAGGAGAGAACCTTCGCTATTTTGCCCTCAAGCATGTCAGTGAAGAACAGCTTTCTCTCTATGCGAAGCGGAAAAGTATGGACAGGCAGATGCTTGTCAGACTCCTCAGTGGTATGGAATACTGAAGCCATGCAAGTAATCGACATCCTAAACGAGGCAAAGAAACCCCTGTTTACATTTGAACTGGTCCCCCCATTGAAGGGAGGGGATGTCCAGACACTTCTGGAATCAGTACGCACACTCAGTGAATTTGACCCAGCGTACATCAATGTGACCAATCACCAGCAGGAGGTGGTCTACGTGGAACGGGAAGATGGGCTCTTGGAGCGGCGAACCGTACACAAGCGTCCTGGGACGGTTGCACTTTCAGCATTGATACAATACACCTTCCAGATTCCCGTAGTTGCACATCTGATTTGTGGGGGTATGGATGCTGACCAGCTTGAAAATGCATTGGTGGAACTCAATTTTCTGGGAATTGAAAATATTTTGGCCCTGAGAGGAGATCCTCCCAGTGGGGTGAAGCGTTTCGTACCGGTAAAAGGCGGGTATGACCACTCAAGTGATCTGGTTACCCAGATTGCCCGTCTTAATGAGGGGATTTATCTGGATGACCAACTTCAGAATGCGCAAAAAACCCATTTCTGCATCGGTGTTGCCGGCTATCCAGAGAAGCATGGAGAGGCTCCAAACCTAACGCATGACATCCAAATGTTGAAAAAAAAGGTAGATAGTGGAGCCCAGTATATTGTCACCCAGATGTTCTTCGACAATAGTGTGTATTACCGCTTTGTTGAAGCCTGCAGGAATGAAGGCATTACCGTGCCCATCATTCCTGGTATCAAGCCAATTGGGAGCAAGCGGGATCTTGCCACCATTCCCCAGACATTCCATGTGGATTTTCCCGATGAGCTTGTTTCTCTGTTGAATGGTGCGACTAAGCTCTCAGAAATCAGGGAGATTGGGGAGTACTGGTGTATCAAGCAGGCGAAGGATTTGATTGCCCATGACGTTCCCGGGGTACACTTCTACACCCTTGGAAAGGCAGACAGGGTAGCCAGGATTGTCCGAGAAGTTTTCTAGCGGCTACGTTGTACCCCAATCTTTGGGCAGTGCCCCGCCTGTGGGCATTTGCTGCAGAATGGGCTGACTGGAGTACAGATAAGCTGTCCGTATCGCACCAATAGTTCATTGAGCGGGATCCAGAACCTTCTTGGCATGATTTCTTGAAGGGCTTTCTCGCTCTGCTCTGGGGTCTTTGTCTCCACCCATCCCATGCGGTTAGCGATTTGGTGGACATGACAATCCACACAGATGGCATCAACCTGGAAGCCTAGGTTGAGGGTGAGGTTTGCAGTTTTGATCCCTACCCCTGGCAGGGAGAGTAACGTTGCTTGGTCATTTGGGACGACTCCACCATGGTGCTCAAGGAGTATCGTACAGATGGCTCTGATATTTCTTGCTTTGGTTTTATAGAATCCTGCAGGATAGATTGCCTTCTGAATCTCCTCTTCACTGAGGTTCAGCATATGCTCTGGGTCTTTCGCAAGCGTAAAGAGTCTTGTGCTTGCATCGAGAGTCACCTCATCCTTGGTTCTCAAGGAAATAATGGTAGCTATAAGCACACGAAACGGATCATTCTCCCTCTCTGCAATCACTGAGACTGAAGGAAAGATGCCACCCTCTTTCTCTATTGCTTGCTTGAACAGGGCAAAAACAGAATCCCAATATGCATCATTCATGGTCCGTCTCCTACCATGGGAAGGCAAAAAAGGCAATGATTACTTGACCTTTTTAGTATTACACTCTAGCGTATTTTCATGATAATCGTACTGCAAAAGAACATTGGTGACACACAAAGGGAAGCGATTAGATCCTTCCTTGTTAAAAAAGGCTACACTGTCAAAGAAATCATTGGACAGGAAGAGACTGTCTTTGGTGCAGTGGGCCAGAGTACCGTTGATATCAGGGAAGTGGAGATGCTTGAAGGTGTGGCCAGTGTGGTCCCCATCAGCAAGCCATATAAACTTGCTTCGCGAGAGCTGAAGAAAGAGGACACCATTGTGTCCGTGGGCAAGGTGAAAATCGGTGGCAACCGTATCGCCATTTTTGCTGGTCCCTGTGCAGTAGAGTCACGTGAACAGATCATGAGTATTGCTGAGTCAGTACGAGAAGCAGGTGCAGTCATTCTCAGGGGAGGTGCATTCAAGCCCAGAACCAGCCCCTATGCATTCCAGGGTTTGGGAGAGGAAGGCCTGCAGTATCTGAAGGAAGCCGGTGAAAAGTTCGGCATGCCGATTATCAGTGAGGTCGTAAACCCCTCAGATGTACCGATGATGGCAAAGTACCTTGACATGTTCCAGATTGGTGCGAGGAACATGCAGAACTTTGAACTGCTCAAGGTGGTAGGCAAGACCGGTATGCCGGTTCTCCTCAAGCGAGGGCTCTGTGCCACTATTGAGGAATGGCTGATGGCTGCCGAATACCTGATGAGCAGCGGCACCGACCAGGTAGTACTGTGCGAGCGAGGTATTCGTACCTATGAGCGGGCTACAAGGAATACCCTCGACATTTCAGCAATCCCCATGGTGCAGAAGATGACTCATTTACCGGTCATCGGCGACCCAAGCCATGCAACAGGGGTGAGGGATATGGTTTCTCCGATGAGTCTTGCCTTGGTTGCCAGTGGTGCCTCCGGTCTGATCGTTGAAGTACACAACCATCCAGAGAAAGCGTTTAGTGATGGTCCCCAATCTCTCTATCCCTCCCAGTTTGAGAAGTTGATGCGTGATATCCAGGCATTGAGCTCGGTGGTGGGAAAGTCTTTGGAACGAATTCCCCGTCTTTCTGCCATAACGATTCCCAATGCAAAGGAACAGTTGCTGGAGAAGGATCAGTTGGTGGTTGCCTTCCAAGGAGAGCGTGGGGCCTACAGCGAACTTGCAATCCAACGGGCGTTTGATGAGAGTACCAAGGTGCTTCCTTGCAATGACTTTGCAGATGTCTTTGAGGCGGTCATGGAAGGTAAAGCTTCCTATGGCATGATTCCCATGGAGAATACCTTGGGTGGTACGTTGTATGAGAATCTTGACCTCCTGGATAGACATCCAAGTATCGAGGTTGTGGGAGAGCAACAGATCAGGATCATCCATAATCTCATTGCACTGCACGGTGCAAAAAAGGAAACTATCAAGGAAATCTACTCCCACCCACAAGGGTTGGCACAGTGTGCCGACTATCTTGCAAAGGAGATGGCTCATGCCAAGGCAATTCCTTTCTTCGATACCGCTGGTGCAGTCGCCTATGTAAAAGAGTGTGGAGATATTCACAAGGCAGCTATTGCAGGGCTCCCCGCAGCAAAAGTACATGGCCTTGAGGTCCTTGATGAGGCCATTGAAAGCAACTCCAGCAACTACACACGGTTCTACATCATTTGCAGGGAAGAGCGAAGCAGTGTGTTCCGTTCGGCAAGCCAGGTCAATCGTGCTTCTTTGCGGTTCACTGTTCCCGACCGTCCAGGCTCTCTCTTCCAGGCCTTGTTGGTTCTTACCAAGCATGGCTTGAATATGAAGAAGCTGGAAAGCCGCCCTATTCCTGGAAAGCCATGGGAGTACTCCTTTTTCGTGGAGACGGAACTTGGAGAGGCAGGTGCATTCAACGTTGCACTTGAAGAGCTTGGTGGTATCTGTCACTCGATTCGGGTCCTAGGGACCTACTCCAGTACACTTTGATATGGGTAAGGAGCAGGGATTCCTGCCCCATCGGTTGGTGATGGGGGTGCTGGTTTCACAGCAAGAGATGATTTCTCTTGTGACCGAACAGCTTGTTGCGCACTACGGTCTTCTCTTGGACTGTACTGAGCCCAAAGTATTCACATATACCGACTACTATGACGATGAGATGGGAGGAAAACCCTTGCGGTTGTATCTGAGCTTTGCCCATCTCATCGATCCTTCACGGCTGTCCACGATAAAACGGGAGACCAATGCATTGGAGTTGGAGTTCTCACAGCAGGGAGGCAGGAGGGTAAACCTGGACCCTGGTTTGCTGAGCTTGGCCAACCTCATTCTCGCTACTACCAAGAATCGTGCCCACCGCATTCCATTGGCGGATGGTATCTATGCTGAACTCACGCTGTTGTATACAAACAAACAGTTCCAAAGCTTTCCCTGGACCTATGCCGACTATAAAAGTGAAGAAGTAAAGCTTCTCTTTGCCTCTTGGAGAGAGCAATATCGAAAGCAGCTGAAGCAAGAAGCCCTCTTATAGCTCTTACAAGGTGTGAGAGCATTAGTTTGTTGCCTCCTGCTCTTTCTTTGTATTGGGTGTGAGGCAAATTTTTTACACGAACAACGCATTACGGTTTCTTTGCAGGAAACCCATCCTTGGGGGGAGGTGTCTCATCGTCCTCTCTGGCATACATTGGTGTACACCAATGGGGAAGGGACACGGAATACCATCCACCTCAAGGAGGGACAGAAAACGGTCACGCTCGTAGTCCCAAGGGATTCCCTGACCGTTTTCTGTGCGTATCCTCTCTCATTTCTGCATCCTTATGGGGGGTTCTACCATCCAGGGGAAACCACGTCGGTAACACTTACCCAGGAACAAGGAGAACTTGCCAAGTTGCTTCTCGATTCCTATCAATTCAATCCTGAAGCGGTAGAGCATATCAACGCAACCTACCTAGCCGAGGAGGTAGGGGATGCTTCCTTGCTCGATGGGAATGCCTTGGTGGTTTCCCTGCTCAACGGGGAGGGAATCCCTCCGGATTTACAGTACTATGAAAAACTTGAGGTAATCGTACGGGATATTCCCTCTGGATACTGGGTTCCTGAGCGGATAAGCCAACAACCCTTTTGGAATAGATGGGGAGAAGAACTAACCCTTGAACTGGAAGGGGGACTGCAACGGTTTCTCAACAGGGAAGATTCTCTTTGTCTTTCGCTGTATACGGACCTCAAGGATGGTTCGTATATGAGTAGTCTCTCAAAAGCTCCCCTGTGGTAAAAGAGCTTCCCATTTTTGGTATAAACAGATAGAGTTTGGACATGGAATCCTTGCGTGAACTCTATAGAATCGGGTATGGCCCCTCAAGCAGCCACACCATGGGCCCTCGTTCTGCAGCACAACACTTCCTCTCCCTTCATTCCGATTGTCAGCGGTTTGAAGCCGATCTGTACGGAAGTTTGGCTGCTACAGGGAAGGGACACTTGACTGACAAAGCCTTGCGAGAGGTGTTTTCCTCCGAGGGGAAGGATGTCGAAATTATCTGGTATCCAGAAATTGAGAAACCCTTCCATCCGAATGCACTTACCCTTCGCTCCCTTTCTGATGCAGGAGAAGTAATTTTTGAGAACACCTACTACAGTGTGGGAGGGGGAAAGATTGTTCTGGAAGGTGAGCAGGCCGACCAGGCGGCGGAAGTATATCCCAGGGCTTATTCCAAAATGCGCCAGATCCTGGATTATTGCGGGGAAGAAGGGATGCAGATTTGGGAGTTTGCACTCCAGTTTGAGGATTCAAAAATTCTGGACTATATGGATGAGATATGGGGTGTGATGATTGATGCAATCGAGCGAGGGGTGAATGCCGAGGGTGTGCTTCCAGGCGGCTTGAAGCTTGCTCGCAAGGCAAACCAGTTCAACTCCAAGGCTGGTGAGTTCACTGCTGCAATGGGGAATCCTGCCTTCGCCATCAGCTATGCCCTTGCAGTCAGTGAGGAGAATGCAGGTGGTGGAAAGATTGTCACTGCTCCAACGTGCGGAAGCTGTGGTGTGCTCCCCGGTGTCCTGTATTACTTGGCTAAGCAGTATAAGTTTCCCAAGGTCCGCCTCCTGCGTGCGTTGCTGACGGCCGGAGTTATAGGCAACGTGGTAAAGACCAATGGATCAATAAGCGGGGCAGAGGTTGGTTGCCAAGGAGAGATTGGGGTGGCTTGCGCTATGGCGGGAGCTGCAGCTACGCAGCTGCTAGGGGGTTCTATTTTCCAGATAGAGTACGCTGCTGAGATGGGACTGGAACACCATCTGGGATTGACCTGTGATCCAATGCGGGGCCTTGTCCAGATTCCCTGCATTGAACGAAATGCTCTTGCTACCATGCGCTCCATCGACCACTGCACGTACGCCCTTCTTGGTGATGGTCGTCACAAAGTTTCTTTTGACAGTGTCATTGAAGTGATGATGGAGACCGGGCAAGCGCTTCCTTCCCTCTACAGAGAAACCAGCAAAGGTGGTCTTGCCAAGGTGCTCGGATAGCACTAATATGTCATAAGATAAAATACGCTAACCTATTCTGGAGGAGTGATATAGATAGATTGTGTATTCTATATTGCAGAAGATGGTATGTATTCTCTATACTGCTGACACAAGTTTCTGGATAGGTATGCTATATGAGGCAGAGGATTAGAAGCTCCATGCAATTCCAAGCAATTCTCTTTGGCGTGTTCTTTCTCGCTTGCATGGTTTCATTGCATCCGCTCGTTGCAGCTATTACATTGCAAGACCCTTCCCCCACAGGTGCCAAATTTGTCCTTGTGCAGGACAATGATCGCAGTATTCCAAAGGAAGTGACGGTCGCCGAATTGTACATTCAGGTAAAGCATCGTGGAAGGGGAAGTGTCTATATCTCCTACTCCCCACTTACCAATGGTAATACGTTCGTGTTGTATCAAATGGTGAATGATGATGGTAGGCAGTTACATGACGGTTTTTGTGCTGAATATGTGGCAACCGGTCAACAAAGAAAAACCATTCGGCTCTGTTCCCTGCATGCCTTACTCTCCCGACCCCTAAGGGCGGGGGAATCTGATCTGAAAAGTACCATTATTCTCGAACTCTCGGTTGAGCTGTAACGAGTAGGACTTTTGCTAAATTCAAGGGAATGAAGCAATAGCCCTGTCTCTTTACGTTCCTGAAAGTAGATGAAAAAGAGGGTACAGGGCATCCTCCGGTTTAATGCAATTTTCATGAATACAAACACTTGAAACGCATACATATGTGAATATAGCCAACTATTTCGCAATCTTCCCTTTTCCCTTGAATCCGATTTCCAGAATTCGGGAGAGACACTGATGATTCCCAATACCAACTTATTGGCCGATCTGGCAATACCTGCTCTGGCCCTTGTACGGTGTTGGGCAAGCTCAGCTGACGGTAATCCGATTCCCGATTCTTCATGTCCAAGAAATCGTCCAAAGTTGATTCTAATCAATTATTATTCTTTCAGGCTTTGCTATGGTACTCATGTAAACAGAAGTAATGAAGGAGAAGCCACTATGAAAAATACCGCATCATTCGCCCAACTGAAGAAAGAATACCTCAATGTCTTGAAACAATATATTCCTATTGTAGACAGGGTTCACGGCTCTAATCATCCTGAATTCCATGAAGTTCGCAGGATATTTGAGAACATGAACAAACAGATGGAGCAGGCAGATGTAAAGAGTACTGAATTGCAGGAATTTTTTTCTCAACTGAGAAGAAGCACTCAGGATTATCGAATTCCTGAAGATGTTTGTGAAAGCTATGAGGCAGTGTATCGGATGTTGTCAGAACTCGATGAAACCTATCACCGGAGTGAGTGATCAGCATGAAGGAGCAACAAATGCAGAAATTCATCCTCGAAAAAAAGAACAATATTGCAGGGGTTAGTGCCCTACTGATCATCCTTGGTTTTACCAGTGAATTTGGTTTTCACAATGAGAGCCTGGCAATGTGGTCGCTGGCCTTAGCTTCAGTGCTGGGTGTAGCTCCGATAGCCATCCAGGCGTATCAGGCACTCCGGGTGAAAGTCGTCAGCATCGACTTGCTAGTAACGATTGCTGTAGCAGGAGCTTTCGTTATCAGGAACTTTGAAGAGTCGGCTATTGTTACTTTTCTTTTCCTATTTGGCGCTTTTCTTGAGCAACGAACCTTGCAGAAAACCCGTTCGGCAATCAAGGAATTGACTGAATTGGCTCCAGAGAGTGCCTGGAAACAGCGGGAAGATGGTACTTTTGGTGAGGTGGCAATTGATGAGGTGACAGTAGGGGATATCCTGCTGGTAAAAACCGGAGCGAAAGTACCAGTGGATGGCATGGTACAGTCAGGTGAAGGTTATATCAATGAAGCGAGCATCACTGGTGAGGCTGTGCCTGTCGGCAAGCATAAGGACTCTCGCGTGTTTGCTGGTACCATCTTGGAAAATGGAACCATCCAGATCATCGCTGAACGCGTTGGTGAAGATACCACCTTTGGAAGAATCATTGAATTGGTAGAGGAGGCGCAGGACTCAAAATCTGAGACCCAGCGGTTCATCGACAAATTTTCCCTTTACTATACACCTTTCGTCCTCATTCTTTCCGTGGTTGTGTGGTTGATATTCCGTGATATGGAACTTGCCATCACTATTCTGGTCCTTGGTTGTCCTGGCGCCTTGGTGATTGGGGTTCCTGTCTCGAATGTCGCAGGCATCGGCAACGGTGCACGCCATGGGGTCCTTTTAAAGGGCAGTGAGGTTATCCATGATTTCAGCAAGGTGGACACCATTGTCTTTGACAAGACTGGAACGTTGACCATTGGCAACCCGAGTGTTGCAGATACCATATACTATACAGCTGAGGAAGAGAAAACTGCAGCGTATCTCGTCAGCGTGGAACAAGAGTCTGACCATCCCTTGGCAAAGGCAATAGTTGAAAAACTCGGAGAGATCGGCACCTACAAGATTGAAAAAACTGATGTTGCTCGAGGTGGTGGTATTGTTGCACTGGTGGACGGACACAGGATAGTGGTCGGAAATCTTGCACTGATGGAAGAGGAACAGATAGAGATATCTGATCAAGCTCACCAAGATATTGCACGACTCGAACAACAGGGAAACTCACTTGTTCTGATCTCTGTTGATGGGGAAATGCAAGCCTTGTTTGGTATTCGCGACCAAGTACGTCCAAACGTGAAGAGCCATTTACAAAGACTGAAGGAACTGGGAGTAAAGCATCTTGTGGTTCTCTCAGGGGATAATCAAGGGACAGTGGATGTGGTCGCTCGACAGCTTGGATTGACTGAAGCCTATGGGCATATGCTGCCTGAAGACAAAGCTGCCTATATCAAAAGACTGCAAAAGGAAGGCCGTATTATTGCCTTTGTCGGAGACGGGGTGAACGATAGTCCCTCTCTTGCCTTGGCGCAGATTGGGATTGCCATGGGCAGTGGTACGGATGTTGCCATTGAAACTTCTGATGTAGTTCTGATGAACTCCGATTTCAGCCGACTGCCTCATGCCTTTGGATTGACTAAGGCTATCCTTGCGAATATGCGACAGAATATTGCTATCGCTGTAGGCGTGGTAGTGGTCCTGTTGGCAAGTGTGTTCCTCAGTGAGTGGATGAACATGTCGATCGGCATGCTGGTTCACGAAGCGAGCATCTTGGTTGTAATTCTCAATGGTATGAGACTACTTCGATACCGATTGCCAAAAGAACGTTGAAAATTGATTTGAATCAATTACAAAGCATTCATGTAGAAATATACTGCATGTACAAGAACAAAAAAAGGAGTTAACACTATGCAAAAAGCTACTATCCAGTTGGAAACATTAACCTGTCCTTCCTGTCTGTTGAAAATTGAAAACGCAACTAAAAACTTGCAAGGGGTACAGAAAGAGAGTGTCCAGGTACTGTTCAACTCGAGCAAGGTTACATTGAATTTTGATGAAGAAATCATCAACCTGGAAAAGATAGAGCAAGCGATTGCTACTTTGGGCTACGTAGTGAAAAAATCACAGGTCAAGGCATTGTAGCTTATTTCACAACGAAGAATTTCCAGACATACAAACAACAAGTGGGATTGCTCAAGACAATCCCACTTGTTTCATGTGTTGGACTCTTCAGGCCAACCCTCTGAACCTAGCGAACAACAATGTTCACCAGCTTATCGGGAACCACAATCTCCTTGACGATGGTCTTTCCCTCGATCCACTGCTGAATTTTCTCATGCTCTTTAGCCATTGCAAGAGCGGAAGCCTTGTCCATGCCTTTGGAGATGGTCTCCTTTGCTCGGACTTTTCCGTTGACTTGGAAAACCATCTCAATCTCATCATCGATGGTCAGCTTCTCATCAAAGGTAGGCCAGCTTACCTTGGTGAGGCTATCCTTGTGGCCGAGTTTTTCCCAGAGCTCCTCAGCAATATGTGGTACATATGGGCCAAGTAGTTTCACCAATGTTTCTGCTACCACACTGGGGAACTCCTGGGTCTTGTACAGTTCATTGACCAATACCATCATCTGGCTGATAGCGGTATTGAAGTTCAATGTTGCCGTATCATGGGTTACCTTCTTGATGGTCTTATGCAGGATCTTGTTCAGGTCCTTGGAGGGTTCTCCCTCAGTGATGGCTCGTTCCTCATAGAGTCTCCATACCCTGTCCAGGAATCGGTAGATACCATTCAGCCCCGTGGTTGCCCATGGCTTTGATACCTCAAGAGGTCCCATGAACATCTCATACATGCGCATGGAATCGGCACCATACTCCTGGATTATCTCATCAGGGTTGATGACGTTTTTCAAACTCTTGGACATCTTGGCTATGACTCGTTCAAGCTTCTGCCCAGTCTCCTTTTCCACAAAGACGTCGGTTTCTACTTCTTCTACCATATCCGTTGGGACAAGGCTCTTGTCCGGTCTCTGATACGCGTAACTGGTGATCATTCCCTGGTTGACTAGTCGTTTGAACGGTTCATTGGTGGAAACCAGTCCCAGGTCGAAGAGTACCTTGTGCCAGAAGCGAGCGTACAGGAGGTGCAGTACCGCGTGCTCAGCTCCGCCGACATACAGATCGACCGGCATCCAGTACTGTTCCTTTTCCTTGCTCACGAATTCCTTCGTATTGTTTGGATCGAGATAGCGCAGGTAGTACCAGCATGAGCCAGCCCACTGGGGCATGGTGTTGGTTTCCCGTTTTGCTTCCCCACCACAAACAGGACAGGTGGTATGTACCCAACTATCAATTTTTGCGAGCGGGCTTTCGCCGGTACCGCTAGGTTCATAGCTGGAAACTTCAGGCAACAGCAGGGGCAATTGGTCCTCTGGAATTGGTACTACACCGCACGTTGGACAGTGTACCAAGGGGATTGGTTCCCCCCAGTACCGCTGGCGGCTGAAGACCCAGTCGCGCAGCTTGTAGTTTATGGACTTGGTTCCCACCTTTCTCTCTTCCAGCCATGCAATCATGGTTTCAATGGCATCATCTTTATTGAGACCATTGATGAAGTCACTGTTAACGTGAATTCCATCCTCGGTCCATGCTTCCTCCTGGACATCAACAGCACTCTTGAGTACTTCGATGATCGGAAGGTCGAACTTCTTTGCAAACTCCCAGTCACGGGTATCGTGGGCAGGGACAGCCATGATGGCCCCGGTACCGTAGCTGATCAACACATAGTCAGCAATCCATATGGGAATTTTCTTTCCATTCACTGGATTGATCGCATAACTGCCGCTGAAAACGCCGGTCTTGTCTTTTGCCAGATCGGTTCGTTCAAGATCACTTTTTCTGGCAGTAGCCTCAAGGTATGCTTCAACAGAGCCCTTCTGCTCTTTGCTGGTAAGTTTGTCTACCAAGGGGTGTTCTGGAGCAACAACCATATAGGTGGCTCCGAAGAGGGTGTCAGGGCGGGTGGTATATACCTCAAGGTTCTCCTCCATTCCATCGATTTGGAAAATGACAGAAGCTCCTTCACTCCTTCCAATCCAGTTTTGCTGCATGAGCTTCACTGATTCGGGCCAGTCTACACTGTCCAGATCAGCGAGCAACTTGTCTGCATATGCTGTAATCTTGAGTACCCACTGGCGGATACTCTTGCGTACAACAGGAGTTCCACAGCGCTCACACTTTCCGTCCTTGACCTCTTCATTGGCCAGGCCGGTTTTGCAATTGTCGCACCAATTGATCGGGGTGTGGGACTCGTAGGCCAACCCCTGTTTGTAGAGCTGTAGGAAAATCCATTGGGTCCAGCGGTAATATTCACTTGTATGAGTAGAAATTTCCCGATTCCAGTCATAACTGAATCCCAGCCGCTTGATCTGCTTGCGGAAGTTCTCGATGTTCTTCTCTGTGGTTACCTTGGGATGGGTGCCTGTCTTGATTGCGTAGTTTTCAGCTGGCAGTCCGAATGAGTCAAATCCCATCGGGTGTAGGACGTTGTATCCGTTCATACGTAGGTAACGGCAATAGATGTCGGTTGCGGTGTAGCCTTCCGGGTGTCCCACGTGCAACCCGGCACCGGATGGGTAGGGGAACATGTCCAAAACGTACATGCGTTTCTGGGCTGGTACGTTCTCGTCCTCGGTAACGGCAAAGCTCTGGTTCTCTTCCCAGTATCGTTGCCATTTTGTTTCAATTTCACTGAAGGGATATTTGCTCATGGGAGCAATCATACCTTTGGAGTGCTGTTCAGTCAACGCTTGAAAGCATTTCTCAGAGGGTTCCATCATCCACAGTGGGGGAAAATTCTACTGCTTCCATCCTGTTTCCCTTCATGGAGATGATTCTGAAGGTGCCGAGTTGTGACTGCACCACATCCCCCTCATTGGGGATGTCCCCGATCTGGTCGAGCAGGTAGGCAGCAACAGTACTGGTTTTCTGCTTGCAGGCATCAGTATCAAGATCCAGTTCATCTACAAGTTGTTGGAACGGGGTGTCTGCCATGACAAGGAACGTTCCTGGGTTTTCCTCACGCTCAACGATGCGGTCAGGATACCTTCGCTCATGCTCATCATAGAGTTCTCCAAAAAGCTGTTCGGCTACGTCCTCCATGGTGACCACACCACTAAATCCACCATATTCATCCAGGACAATCGCTTGTTGGAGCTTGGTTTTCTTGAAGCGGAAGAATACATCATCAAGATGCATTTGCTCGGGGACGAAAAAGGGTTCGCGAATGATGGAAGATATCGGGCGTCCCATCTGCTTCTGCAACTGAGTTCTGAGGATATCACGGACCAGCACAATACCGATGATGTTCTCTGGACTTCCATGGAAGACAGGGACACGGCTGAATCCGGCTTTTACAATAGAAGGAAAAGCATCACGGATTGTGAGCTCGTCACTGATACAGAAGACATTGGTTCTATGGGTCATGATGGTTCTTACCTGGGTTTCGCTGAAGTGGATGGCTCGCTGCATGAGATCAGATTCATACCGGTCCACCAGGCCGACATTCTCCGCTGCGTCAACCATATGCATTACCCCTTCAGTGGTGATGGTTGGTTCTGCGTGGGAAGCAAATAGACTGGTGATGATTGCAGAGACATGTCTAAGCAACCAGACTACAGGAAATAGTACCACCTCGAGGAAACGCAAGGGATAGGCCATGAAGACAGCAATTTTCATGTTGTGGGTAAGGGCCAGTTGTTTGGGGGTGATTTCGCCGAAAATAAGAATGACCAACGTCAGCAACCCGGTAGCATACCCAACTGGCTGGCTGGAAAAGAACTCAATGGAGAACGTAGTGACCAGGGATGAGACCGTGATATTCACTACATTGTTTCCCACCAAGACGGTGGTGATAAGTTCTTCTGGCTTCATGCTGAGTGTATACACCAACTTGGCCGCACGCTTTTTGCGGTTTTCCAGAATCTTGAGTTGCACAAAGGAGAGCGATGTAAATGCTGTTTCTGTGGCAGAAAAGATACCAGAGAGAATTAACAGAATGATGATGGCGGTTAGTTGTACGTGCATGTACACCTCCCGGCCACTGACAAACAAAACGGGTGTTCGATTGAGCACCCTATACTAGGTAACGGGTCATCCATAATAGAGTCAGTATAGCAACAGTTTAACCAACCAGACAAGTGTAATGGTCAAGGGGAGAAGGAAAAAGGTATCCCTATCCAGATTCCTTGCTGTTCTGCTAACTGGGTGTGCACTCCCCGGTGGGAATATGGAGGGTCTTCTTGGGGATGAGCTACCGGTACATTGATCCTTTTCACTTGGCAACAAAGAAGGTAGTGGGAGTACCCATTCCCTTGATGATGGCTCCAACTTTTGTACGATTTCCTCCATTATCGACAAAGTTAGAAAGAAATGCGTTCAATGCCTTGGCACAGCTATTCGACACCTTATTCTCCCTGGCTTTCCTGGGCTAAAAACTGCTTGGGAGACCTGGGCAGTTACCTCCTATTTTTCAAACAGAAGAAATGGTGCCTTTGGGGTTGTGGCTGCTACACCTGCGCTCCGCCGGAAGATACGTCTTATATACGAAATACCCGTTTCTTATAAAAGACGATGCTGTCTTTTATACAGACTCCCCATTTCTTATAAAACCCAACTCGTCGGCAGTCAATCTTTGATATGCAGTTTTCCGGTTCTTGCTTGTCGAACTGCAGGTACTACAGACGAAGCATATCACGTTCTGCATTATAGAGAATGGTCATGAGTGCTTTGTTGATATAGTAGCTTGATCGCCAGATAGTCCGTTTTTCCAATAGTCCGTCTTCAGTAAGCAGTTCAAGGTATTTTCTTGCTGTTTGGTAACTTGTATCCAGCTCCTTGGAAACGTAGTTGATTTTTGTATAGGGATGATAGAAAAGATTGTTAATGAGATCCTGACTATAGAATTTTGGGTATTTGCTTCGGATTTCATGTTTATAGGATTGCATTGCATCACGTATCTGACTCACCATGGTACAACTTGTCAGGGAAGTTCTTGCAACTCCTTCAAGAATGAAGAGAACCCACTCCTCCCATTTGTTTTCATCCCGTACTGCTTGCAACAAAGCATAATATCTCCCTTTGTTGACATTGATGAATCGGGAGAGGTAGATAATGGGGAAGTCGAGCAACCCCTCTTTTACCAAGTAGAGAACGTTCAAGATTCTACCGGTCCTCCCATTGCCATCGTAAAAGGGATGGATCGATTCAAATTGATAATGGAGAACAGCCATTTTTACAAGTGGGTCAAGCTCCCATACAGAAGAATCATTGAAATACAACAGGAAATTATCCATCAACGTATCAATCTGCTGAGGATCAGGAGGATTGTAGACAACAGCCTTGGTCCTATCATTGACCAAGGCTGTTCCTGGCAGTTTTCTGAAGCCCGCTTGGTTTTGTTGCAATGTCTCTTGAATAACAAGGATGTCACTCCTGGAAAGCAAGCTTCGTTTTTTCAACGCATCATATCCTGTCTGTAGTGCTTCACGGTAATACCGTACTTCCTTTGCGGCAATGGTGAAGGTTTGCGAGTCATCGGAATCCCGACTTGCAAACATGTCATCATAGGTTGTTATGATATTTTCAATCTCTGAACTATCCTTTGCTTCCTGAAGAACCAAGGTATTCACCAATACCTCCTGATTGGGAATCGAGTGTGATAGTCCCTTCAGCTGGGAGAGATTGCTTTTTGCATCAATCAATTTCTTCAAGATCTGTTTTGTTTCCAATTCAACGAGTGGAGGTAATGGTGCAGGTATCATGGTATTCTCCATCTTTTATAGAAAATCATGTATTTGTATCAATGATAGTCTTGTCTTTTATAAAAAACAAGGTCTTTTTATAAAACTCAACGCTTTGGTAGGCCCTCTCCACTACCCCTTTGGTCCATCATAGTGGTGTCGGTAATCTCTTTCGAATTGACTTCGAGCGAAAGGATTGTACGGCGAGAAGACCATGGATGGCAGGTTGTTCGTCAACTTTTTCAAGATAGAGTATTCTGGAATGGCAAGACCTTGAACATCCAGGAGACCGGCAAACCCGAAGTGGATGCCGAACAGGGAGATGAGCCGACCTAGTTACAATTGAGTCGGGAATTCGAACAACTATATGACTATCAATTGACGTTTGTAAAATATTATTGTACACTATATTTAAGAGAAAGAAATTTTCCCTCTAAGGAGAACAATCATGAGTATACCAAAAATTGGAATTATCATAAGCAGTACCAGAACCACGAGAGTGGGAGAACAAGCAGCAACCTATGTAGCGTCCATCGCCAAGAAACGGACCGATCTTTCCTTCGAAATCATCGACTTGCGTGACTATCCGATGCCATTCTTCGACGAAGTCGCATCGAATGCCTATGTCCCCTCGACCAATCCGATTGCACAGAAATGGCAGAAAAAAGTCGCTGAATTTGATGGATTCATCTTCATCACCGCCGAATACAACAATAGTATCACCGCAGCCTTGAAGAATGCCTTGGATTACGCCTATCCGGAATGGAATCGTAAGGCGGCGGCCTATTTCTCCTATGGTTCGGCCGGTGGGGCACGTGCTGTACAACACTTGAGGGACATCTGTGTTGAATTGCAGATGGCGCCCGTCAGACAAGCCGTCCTGGTTCAAGGCAATGATTTCTTTCAAATCATAAACGGTCAGAAGCAAATCAAGGATTTGGGGTATCTCGAGAACTTGGTTGAACAGATGATCGACCAGCTTTCTTGGTGGACACTTGCACTGAAGACGGCACGGGAACGCACGTGACAACTCTCCTGCCTACAGGCAGGGAGCTTCTTGGAAAGCATTCCCAAGAACTATTTCTGCTTCTACGATGTTCATCTCCACAGACGTTACGTTCCCGCAGGATGGGTAAATCCACTCCCTGACAGAGAGGGGTAAATCCCTCTCTGTTGTTTTACACGTATTGCAAGTCTTCGAGGACGCGTAGAAGCGAGGTGCCAGCACGAAGCTCTTCCCTCTCTCCCTGCACTTCTGCTCCATCCTCATCCGGAAGAATCCAAACGAGGCATCTGCTATGGATTTGGCCAGCTTGAAGTTCCTGACCATGCCTTTGACATTGAGATCCTCCATGCACACGGCGTCGACTTGGTTGTCATCAACAATCATGCTTGTGGCTTTCTCAATCGTATCCTTCCTCTGGTTGGCAATCTTTTCATGAATGCGGGCAACCTGTATCCTGGCCTTCTCCCTGTTCCTGGAGCCTTTGGCTTTCCTGCTTAGATCCCGCTGGAGCCTCGCCAAGCCAGGGGTAGCCTTTCTTGAGAATACCTTTCATTGCCAATCAGAAAAACGTATGGGCACTAGCATCTCCCGCCTAAAGTCGGGAGTCTTCTCGTGCTCTTTCTTCTAAGCCTCGCTCTGCTGAGCGCGCACTCATCCAACGTTCCATTCTTGTACTCACAGCTACCCGGTAGACGTTCGAATGCTCCTCGAAATAATGCCTGTCGTTGGCAACAATTCCGTCGAGATTCTGGCTACTTGGTTACCATTATATGGATATGTGGGTAAGAGGGGCCCCTTACCACCACTGTTTCCTCCAGAAATAATAAGCCATGCCGAAGACCACCAGCATACAACATACCAACATACCGTAGAACCCCCACCGGTAGTTTGCAAGGGGTATGTAAGAGAAATTCATCCCATAAAGACCTGTTAAAAAGGTGAGAGGAATGAAGATGGTGCTGATAATCGTCAAGACCTTCATGATGGAGTTCATTTTTGTATCGAGACTGGAGAGATAGACTTCCATGATGCTGCTGACTGTTTCCCTGAGCATTTCACACTCCTCAGCAAGCCAGAGGGCGTGGTCTTGGATATCAGTGAGCAATATCTTGGTATTCTTATCCAGGAAGGGGTGCTCAACCCTAATCAGGGTAGCGAGAATATCTTTGAGAGGACTGGTCATTCTCCTGAGTGTAAGAATCTTTGCTTTTTGCCGATGGATGGCAGGTGCATCCGTATCATTGGGAGCGGTAATTACCAGCTGTTCCAGTTCATCGGTTTCATTTTCCAGTTCATCAGCTCTCACCAGATATTGGTCGACCACCCGATCAACGAGTGTGTGGAAGAGTATGCTACTCGCTCCTCCCTGCAGCTTTGCTTGGGAATCTTCCAACTGGCGTATAGCAGGAAGAAAGACATCGCTGGCATATTCTGTGATGGAGAGCACCCAATTGTTCCCGAGAAAGAGGGAGAGTTGCTGATCTTTTGTGGTAGCCGTTGCAAGGATTCTGAGTGTGACGGCAAGATAGTGCTCGTAGTTGTCGAGTTTCAGTCTTTGATCAGTTGAGAATACATCCTCAAGACTAAGGTTGGAGAGGGAAAATGCCTTTGCCACCTCCACAATAGACATGATGGAAGAGAGCCCACTGATTTGTATCCAGCAACGCTGGTTCTCAGCCGGCAGTACAAACCCATCCACCATCTGATAGGATTCCTCCGAGTATAGGTGGGTGCGAATTTTCGTCGTCTCAGGTTGTCCTTCGCCCGCAAAGACGAGGGACCCGGCGGCCAACCCTTCTTTTCTCTTATGCGAGGTATGGTGTGGTTGATGTGTGTGATGAGGTTTCATTGTATTCTCCTACAGAGTGGTTAATCCGAGAATCAGAAAAAGTTGGGCAAGGATATAGCTTCCCATTTCACTGGTATTACTTACCTGTTTCATGGAGAGACTGTTCAAACCGATCATGGTATCGCTGAGTATGAACAGCAATACACCAATGATGCAGAGCAGCGAAGCAAGCCCCGTCAACAGGGATGCAAGTATACAAAGCAGTGCGGCATACACAAGGTACTTCGCAGAGCCCTTCTGCTTCCCTAGTAAACGATACAGCAAACCATAGGGAATCAGAAGCCCTGCAAAGGCAATGGCTGTGAGAATCCAATCCACCCCCAATGATAGTACATGGATGCTGTAGAAAATATGGCAAATTGCGAAACTGCCCATACCCCAGAGAAAATAGCTGCCTTGATATCCCTTGGTCAATAATGCATCTCCAAGGGTGGCAAAGAGAAGCGCAGCGACAATCAAGGGATAGGATCCTTGTTGCATGACATATACAATCAAGATCGGCATCAGCAGAATCTTTGTTAGATCGCCAAGTGTCTGGTAACCTTCAGATCGGAAGCTGAGGTGGGCAAAGGAGATGCTTAGATAGAGTAAGAGGATGGTATTCATGTATATAGGGTAGTGCACTAAGATCCCTTCCTGCAAGAGTATTATTCTGTCGACTATTTTGCTATCATTGTAGAATTCTGTTATAATGCTCAGTCATGGCGAAGACAACATATGATGAATCGAAAATTCTTACGCTCAGTGCGTTGGAGCATATTCGAAAACGTCCCGGTATGTATATCGGGCGGTTGGGAAACGGTACCCATGTCGATGATGGTATCTACATCCTGCTCAAGGAGGTGGTGGATAACAGTATCGACGAGTTCATCATGGGTTATGGCAGCCGTATCGTCATCCGATTGAAGGAGAGCGAGGTATCGGTAAGAGACTTCGGCCGAGGGATTCCCCTCGGGAAAGTGGTTGACTGTGTCTCAATCATCAATACCGGTGCAAAATACAGTGATGATGTCTTCCAGTTCTCTGTCGGTCTCAACGGGGTTGGTACCAAGGCGGTGAATGCACTCTCCTCGCATTTTCAGGTCACCAGCTATCGTGAAGGGAAATACAGCACAGCGATTTTTGAAAAAGGAATACTGATCAGAGAAAAGACCGGCAAAACAGAGGAAGCTGATGGAACTGAAGTCCTTTTCACACCTGACCCGGAACTGTTTGGTGAGTACTCCTATAATGAGGATTTTGTCATCTCCAGGATCTGGAGCTATGCCTATCTGAACACGGGCCTTACAATCAACTACAACAATCGTGCCTATAAATCCTCCAATGGTCTGTATGATCTTCTGGATAAAGAGGTAGGTACGGAGAATCTTTATTCAATCATCCACTACCAGAGCAAACAGCTTGAATTTGCCTTGACCCATGTAACAGGGTCCTATGGGGAGAACTATTTTTCCTATGTGAATGGCCAGCATACCAACGATGGGGGAACCCACCAAAGTGCCTTCAAAGAGGGTATTCTCAAAGGCATAAACGAGTACTTCAAGAAGAACTGGGCACCACAGGATGTAAGGGAAGGCGTGGTTGGTGCAATTGCTGTCAAAATCAAGGAACCAGTCTTTGAATCCCAGACGAAGAACAAACTCAGTAATACGGAAATTCGGACTTGGATTGTCAATGAAGTGAAAGACGCCATTATCGATTTCCTGTTGAAAAATACTGCAGAAGCGGAGAAGATCAATCAGAAAATTCTCAACAATGAGAAGCTTCGCAAAGAACTGAACGAGGTTAAGAAGGGAGCAAGGGAGTCGGCCAAAAAGGTCAGTCTGAATATTCCCAAGCTCAAGGACTGCAAGTACCACTTGGGACAAAGCAACGCCCACCAAGAAGCGTGTGAGAGCTCCATGATTTTCCTCACCGAGGGAGATAGTGCCAGCGGTACGATTACCAAGACGCGGGATGTCATGACCCAGGCCGTATTCAGCCTGAGAGGAAAGATTGTCAATGTATTCGGAAAGAAGAAAACTGAGATATACAAGAATGCAGAGCTTTATAACATGATGGTGGCCCTTGGCATAGAAAACGGTGTGGAAGGACTACGCTACGGTAAGGTCATTATCGCAACTGATGCCGACACCGATGGGTTCCACATCCGAAACCTATTGATGACCTATTTTTTGACGTATTTCGAAGATTTGGTGCTTTCCGGCCGTCTTTATATTCTGGAGACTCCGCTGTTTCGTGTACGTAACAAGACACAGACAGTATACTGTTACAGCGAGAAGGAGCGGGACCATGCCACAAGCCAGATTCGAAATTCTGAAGTGACCAGGTTCAAGGGGCTTGGGGAGATAGATCCCAAGGAGTTCGGTCAATTCATCGGAGAGGATATGCGTCTGTTGCCGGTCTCCATCGTAGGAATGAATGAGATGCATAAAACCATGGAGTTCTATATGGGTAGCAATACCCCTGAACGACGCGACTTCATTATGGAGAATCTAATCTGATGACTCAGGCACACGCAATTTTCAAAGAGAACTTCCTGGAATACGCAAGCTATGTCATCAAGGAACGGGCGATTCCCGATCTTGTTGACGGATTCAAACCTGTACAGAGACGAATCATCCACACACTGTTTGAGATGGATGACGGTAAGTTCCATAAGGTTGCCAATGTTGTAGGGTGGGCGATGCGCTATCACCCGCATGGGGATGCCTCCATCTATGAGGCCTTGGTAAACCTTGCTAACTGTGACTTGTTCATTGAGCGACAGGGAAACTACGGAAATATCTTGACAGGGGACAGAGCCGCCGCAGCACGATACATTGAATGCCGTCTCCTCCCTTTTGCAAAGAAGGTGCTGTACAATCCTGAGCTCACCGAGTTTGTAGAATCCTATGATGGTAGAAACAAGGAGCCTGTTGTATTCCCTGCAAAGATTCCCGTTGTTCTTATCCAAGGGGTAAGTGGCATTGCTGTAGGAATGAGCACCTATATTCTTCCCCACAACCCTCTTGAGGTATTTGATGGAATGGCGGCCTCTTTGCGGGGTGAATCCTATGAACTTTACCCTGATTTCCCGGGGGGGGGCATTGTTGATGTTGATGATTACAAAGATGGACGGGGTTCCGTTTCGATCAGGGCAAAACTGAATACCAAGGATCCAAAGCGCATCATCATTGAGGAACTCCCCTATGGAACCACCAGTGAGATGATGATCCGTTCAGTTGAGGATGCAGCCAAGAAAGGAAAGCTGAAAATCAGTTCCATCACTGACTATACCGCCGAAAAGGTAAACATCGAAATCAGCCTTGCCCGAAATACCTATTCACAGGAGATTGTTGATGCCTTGTATGCCTATACGGCGTGTGAGACAAAGCTTTCAGTCAATCCGCTTGTTATCAGGGACAATACTCCTACCATCATGGGGGTGCATGAGATCCTGGATTTCCATGCACACCACTTGGTTGAGGTCTTGGAGGCAGAGCTCAAGTTGGAGAAATGCCATCTCTTGGACAAGCTCCACTATAGGACCTTGGAAAGAATCTTTGTTGAAGAGCGAATCTACAAGCGTATCGAACAGAAACGGAGTGCAGAAGATGTAGACAAGGCAGTAGTCACTGGGTTCAAGCCTTTTTCTGAGAAACTGCTTCGTCCGCTTGATAGCGAGGACGTTGAACGTCTGCTGAAGATTCCCATCAGGCGCATCAGTTTGTTTGATATTGAAAAGAACCATCAAGAAATCGAAACGATCAACGAACAGCTTGCGGATATTGAAAAGAAGCTTGCCGATTTGACCGGGTATGCGCTCTCTTTCATTGCTGAATTGAAGCAGCTCATGTCAGATGAGGACCACAAGCGAAAGAGTACCATCAAAAAGTTTGAAATGGTCGATGTGAAAGAGGTTGCAGAGCGAAACCTGCCTTTGCGATATGATGCCACCGCTGGGTATCTGGGATATGATGTAAAGAAGGGAAACACCCTTTTTGATGTCAGTCCCTTTGACCGTATCCTGGTGATACGAAAGGATGGTAGCTATCAGGTAATCGATGCCCCTGAGAAGGAATTCGTCGGGAAGGGAATGCTGTACTGTGGGTTCGCTGACAAGGATGAACTTGCCAAGGTTACCTTTACCATCATCTACCAGGAGAAGACTTACAAATACCTGTTCATCAAGCGGTGTCAGATCTTGAGCTACCAGTTGAAAAAACTCTATCCCTTAGTTCCAGAAGGAAACTTCAAGATAGTCAAACTGTCCACCTTTGAGAATGCTGAGTTGAACCTTACCTATAAGAAAAAGCCGGGACTACGAATTCTGGAGGAGAAGTTCTACTTCTCAGATTACCGGCAGAGAGGCGTGAAGGCGAACGGGGTTCGTCTTGCAGTCAAGGAAGTAGCATCCATACGACTGCGGGCAGTGAAAGAAGTGGTACACGAAGACCAACGGGAACCGTCGCTCTTTGACGATGATGAGATGGAGAAGGAATAATGGAGCAACTGGAAGGTCGGATACTCTATGAGGACAATCACTTGATCGTGGTGAACAAGCGTGGTGGTGAATTGGTACAAGGAGACAAGACGGGAGACAGAACACTCGCGGACCTCGTCAAAGAGTATCTGAAAGTTACCTATAACAAAAAGGGAAATGTCTATCTGGGTATTCCCCATCGTTTGGATCGTCCAACCAGTGGGTTAGTGATTTTTGCCAAGACTGAGAAAGCTTTGGTCAGAATGAATGAGCTTTTCAAGGGAAATACTGTGAAGAAGACCTACTGGGCGATTGTGGATAAGGTTCCCAATGAAACAGAGGGGACTTTGCTTCACTATATTATCCGTGATACCAAGGCAAACAAAAGTGTTGCGCTTCCTGTGGAGAAGCAGAAAGGAAAGCTTGCAAAGCTGGATTACCGTCTCATTGCTGCAAGCAAGACCTACTATCTATTGGAGGTACAGCTGCATACCGGTAGGCACCACCAGATCAGGGCGCAGTTTGCTGCAATTGGTCTGCATATAAAGGGGGACCTCAAATATGGATTTCCTCGTTCCAACCCCGATGGGGGTATTTGTCTCCATGCTCGATCCATCTCTTTCGTTCATCCGGTACGCAAGGAAGAGCTAACCATTGTTGCCGATCCTCCACAAGATACGTTATGGGATGCATTTCTCTCTCAGCTCTAAGGCCAGTATTCCTTGCTTTTTGTGTGAGAGCTTCCTAAGATACAGAGAGATACACAAATTGGAGGAGTTACTATGAAGAAAAGACCGTTTGGTACAAATAGGACCTTGGTTTCCGAGGTTGGACTGGGGACCTGGCAGATTGGTGGGTCATGGGGTACCGTAGAGGATGAGACCGCCATGAAGATCCTCCAGACTGCAGCTGATTCTGGAATCACCTTTTTTGATACGGCTGATGTATATGGAGATGGAAGAAGCGAGAAGTTTATTGGGAAATTCCTCAAATCTCGTCGTGATTCCTTCTTTGTTGCAACAAAATTGGGGCGTGGTGGAGATCCTGGATGGCCTGGGAATTTCACCCCGGAAGCGATGATCCGCCACACTGAAAACTCTCTCTCCCGTCTCGGAGTTGAACGCTTGGATTTAATCCAGCTGCACTGTATTCCTCAAGCGGTCCTGGAAGAAGGAAGCGTCTTTGATGTCCTCAGGGATTTGAAAAAGCAGGGAAAGATTGCTGACTTCGGGGCAAGTGTTGAGACTGTGGAAGAGGGCATTGTCTGTCTCAAGCAGGAAGGTATTGCGTCTCTACAGGTCATCTTCAATATTTTCCGCCAGAAATTGATCACCGACCTCTTTGGTAAGGCCAAGGAGAAAGAGGTTTCCATTATTGCCCGTGTTCCATTGGCTAGTGGACTTCTCTCCGGCAAGATGACGAAGAGCACCACCTTTGATAAGAGTGATCACCGTAACTTCAATCGCGATGGAGCTGCCTTCAACGTAGGTGAGACGTTTGCAGGCATTCCGTTTGAGAAGGGAGTTGAGCTAGCTGAAGAGCTCAAGGCTCTGAAGCCTGAGGGGATGACCCTTGCCCAGATGGCACTTCGCTGGATACTCGACTTTGATGCAGTTTCGGTGGTAATCCCGGGTGCCAGCCGACCATCTCAGGTGCTGGATAATGCTGCAATCTCCGATCTTCCTCCTCTCTCAGATGCGTTGCATCAGAAATTGGAGAAGTTCTATCAGGACAAGGTGGCTCAACACATCCGTGGTCTCTATTAATCAATAATACTATTCAAAGTTTTTATTCAGGGCCCCTTGCTTAGGGGTCCTGGTCTTTTGCTTGCCTCAGAGGGGACTCCTTGAATTTTTCCTTGACAGATTGAGAAATGTACTTCATTCTTCATATGTATGATGTATGATGTTATAGGAATTGGGAGGAGTATGCATGGCTGAACATACGATTGCTGCTATTTATACCGGAGCTGCATTGGTGAAACCATTGTCAGATCTGATGAAAGAGATTCTTGGTGATTACAAGGTGATGAACATACTTGATGACAGCATGATTGCTGACATCATTGAGGCAGGTGGTATGACCAAGGCTGTGAAGAGACGGCTTTATGGATACTATGAGATTGCCTGTGCATCAGGTGCTGAGCTGATTCTCAACACCTGCTCCTCCATCGGGGATGCTGTCTACGGGGCACGAGAGTTCTTTCCCATCCCGATTATTAGAATTGATGAACCCATGGCTCGGCGGGCAATTGAACTCTCTGACTCAATCGCTGTCCTGGCAACACTCCCTACCACCTTGGATCCAACCATACGGTTGCTGCAAAGGTGTGCACAGGAGGCAGGGAAATCAATCAAGACCATCAGTGCATTGGCTGATGGTGCATTCCCTGCCATCACCGCCGGGGATGCAGAAACCCATGATCGACTGATCGCAGAGACGGCTAAAAAGGTATCGGATTCCTGTGATGTAATCCTTCTTGCCCAAGGCTCTATGGCTCGAATGGAGAAGCCGCTTGCAGAACTTACCGGCAAGACTGTGCTCAGCAGCCCCCGCTTGGGTGTTGAGCAGATCAAGGGACTATTGTAGGAGGAAGCTATGGATCTTGAAGCGTTGAATGCGATCTCTTTGCAGCTCAGGAGAGATGTCGTGGAGATGGTTTACCGAACCAAGGATGGTCATCCAGGTCCCAGTTTTTCAGTTGCAGACATTATTACCGCCCTCTACTTTGAGGTGATGAATATAGATTCATCCAACCCAGATATGATTGATCGCGACCGTTTTGTGCTTTCTAAGGGACACTCCTGTCCCGTGTTGTATGCAGCACTTGCAAGAAGAGGCTATTTCCCTGTAGAGGATTTGTATACCCTACGGTACCTTCATTCCAAGTTGCAAGGGCATCCCTATGCACCAAAGACGAAAGGTCTTGATGCAACCACAGGTTCATTGGGAAACGGGGTTTCCATTGGACTGGGTATGGCATTGGCTGCTCGAATCCAGAAACAAGCAAACCTGGTATATGTAGTTACCGGTGACGGTGAACTTGGAGAAGGAATGATCTGGGAAGCAGCAATGGCCGCAAGTCATCAGAAGGCAGCAAACCTGACAGTATTCATAGACAACAACAACTACCAGAGTGGGGGAACCGTCTCAGAGATATCAGGCCCATACCCGATTGAGGATAAGTGGAAAGCTTTTGGATGGCATACCCAAAGCATTGACGGACATGATATTTCCCAGATTTTGCATGCGGTTGAGAAAGCCAAGGAAGAAAGGGAACGCCCCTCTGCAATCATCTGCAAGACCGTCAAGGGAAACGGGGTTTCCTTCATGGTAGGAGAGAACTCCTGGCATAAACGGGTCTATACCGATGAAGAGTACCGTATAGCCATGAAGGAACTGGGAGGTGTGGTATGAGCAGTGTTGACAGTACCAGAATTGGATTCAGGGATGCATTGTTGCATTTGGCAAAAGAGCGTGAGGATATCGTATTTGTTTCCACCGACTCACTGAAAGTGGTGAAAGGTGAACCCTTTTTGGAAGTCTTTCCTGACCGTGTCATTGAACTTGGGATTTCTGAACAGAACGGGGTTGGGGTAGCCAGTGGGCTTGCTTCCAGTGGCCTCTTGCCCTACATCTGCACGTATGCAGGATTTCTGACAATGCGTGCTTGTGAGCAAATGCGTACCTTTGTATCCTATCCTAACCTGAAAGTCCGTTTTGTCGGGGCCAACGGTGGATTGCACGGAGGAAACCGGGAAGGAGTCTCCCATCAGTTCATTGAGGATGTGGGAATTCTCAGGACGATGCCCAATTTCACCATTCTCTGTCCGGCAGATGGTAACCAGGTCTATCAAGCAATGCTGGCAAGTGTTGATATTGAGGGACCAGTATACATACGAATTGGTAGTGGGCGTGAAGAGAAAGTCTTTCCAGATGGGACACCATTCCCTTTAGGCAAGATTCGAACCTTGATAGATGAAGGGAGTGATGTGGCGCTCTTTTGCCATGGTTTTATTACCAACCGGGTAATTGAAGCTGCAAAACAGCTGAAAGAAGAGGGCGTTGGGGTGAAGGTTGTGGAGGTTGCAACCATCAAACCATTAGACCAAGCAGGAATTGCAACTATTCTTGAAAAGACAGGATGTGCGGTTACTATTGAAGACCATACCATCATCAATGGTCTTGGTAGTGCGATTGCAGAAGTAATTGCAGAAGGTAACCCTGCCTATCTGGTGCGTTTGGGATTACAGGATGTGTATGGTGAATCCGGCTTCCCTGATGAACTGCTTGATGCCTACGGTATGTCTGTACAGGATATTGTCGAGGGAGCCAAGAGGGCCATCAAACATACAAAGGTATAATTCCTCAGGCTTACCTGAGGATACAAACAAAAGGAGATAGAAACAAATGAAGAAGAAAATTGTTGTATTGGTGCTTGTCACCTTGTTGGCAACGGCTCTGTTTGCACAAGGGCAGGCGGAAAAGAGTGGTCCAACTGCCGAGAATCCGTTGGTATGAGCGTATATATGCTCAGTCCAATCGTGAAGCTTCCCGTGGGGAAGGTATTCAAAGCAGTCTTGCCGTACCTGTTCTCCCTTCTGGTGGCATTGGTGGTTCTCACCTATGTTCCACAGATTTCCCTGTGGCTTCCGTCACTATTTTTCAAGTAGAGGTGTGTATATGAAATCTACCTATTTTCACCGTGTGCATCAGCAGACCAAGACTCGGTTCTGGATCAACAACCCGACCATTGAGCAAGCCAAGCGGGCGATAGAGGAAGGTGCAATTGGTTGCACCACCAACCCAAGTTATGTTTCAAAGCTCTTTGAATCAGAAGAGGACATGCTTGTTGTTAAACGAACGATTGATCTATTGCTTCCCTATGAGAAAGATGATTCAGTTCTTGCCTCCAAGGTTCAACAGATGATGGTAGGCCGTCTTGCAGATGTATTTCTTCCGCTCTATCGTTCCAGTGGGGGGACAGAGGGATTGGTCACCATCCAAGGGAATCCGTTTGCCGAGAGGGATACCAGCTTGATTGTAAAAGAAGGGTTGGAGAACCGTAAGATTGCTGAGAATATCTGCATTAAGATACCGGTAACTCAGTGGGGTATTGAGGCAATCCGCACCATGGTGGAGCATACTATCCCCACGATGGCAACAGAGGTTATGAGTTTGAGTCAGACTATTGCCATTTGTGAAGCCTACCAGAAGGTTAGCCAAGAGAGCGGGAACGCCCCTCCTTTCTATGTTACCCACATCACCGGTATCCTCGATGACCACTTCAAGCGTGTCATCAAGGAGCAACGGCTATCCATTGATGAGGAGTTGGCTGGATATGCAGGGCTATCCATCGCAAAGAAAGAGTATAAGCTGATGAAAGAGAGAGGCTATCCAGGAATCATGATCGGTGGAGGAGCGAGAAAGCTTGAAGATTTCACTGAGCTGGTGGGTGGAGATTTGGGCATCACCATCAACTGGAAAGGGACTGCCGATGTCCTGATTGAACAAGACAAGGAGGTGGTTGATCGTATCGGCAATACTCTGGATGAACAACAGATACTGACGCTCAGAAAGGAACTTCCTGACTACCAGCGTGCTTTTGATCTTGATGGAATGACTGTTGATGAGTACTACGACTATGGCGGGGTTGAGCTGTTCCGCTCTTCGTTCCAGAAGGGATGGAATGCCCTGCTTGCCTTGATTGCTGAGAGAAGGGGAAATAACTAATGGACCAGAAGAAACATAGAGGAAATCTGCATACAGACAAGAGAGTGGAACGTGCAAAGGGAATTGAACGGGTTACCTTGACCTATGACCAGGATAGCATGATCTGCTATTTTTACCTTGAGAAAGGATCCACGTTGGATATGCATACCCACCCAGAAAGCCAGAATGGCTTTGTGGTAAAGGGCCATATCCATTTCATCAAGGGCGATGGCGAGATTTTAGATCTGCACGCTGGGGATGCATACTACTTCCCTTCGATGGATCCCCATGGTTCCAAGATCCTTGAGGATACTGAACTCATAGAGTGTTTCTCCCCTTCCAGGGATGATTACAAGGATTAATGATTCTTCGCTTTCCTCACGGGTTCTTGGTATGATACAGTGCTGTATGCAGGGGGAATTATTTCCATGGAAGACATATTCAGGGTACACGAAGGCCGCCAGTCAGCGGTTGAATTGGTGATAGAGAAAATCAAGGAGCTCTTGATCGACCAGAAGCTTTCTCCCGGAGATATGATTCCCAATGAAATCTCCCTTGCCGAGAGCCTGAAAGTTGGGCGTGGTACGGTGCGTGAAGCCTTGAAAATTCTTTCTGCCTATGGGGTGGTTGAAATCAAGCAAGGGCATGGAACGTTTGTTTCCAGCGCTTCAAACAAACGACTCTTCGACCCCCAGCTGTTCCAGATACTCGTCCAGGATCGTGATTATAAATCACTCACCCAAGTGAGGCAATTATTGGAAGAGGGTATCGTCAAATTAGTCATCGAGTCGGCAAGCGATGACGAGTTGGCCTTACTCGATCAAACAATGAGGGAGTTCCAGGAGGCACTTAGAGATGAACAGGCTTCTGCCCAGAAAGCGGGTGCCCTGGACCTGCATTATCATCGCTTGCTTGCACGGTTTTCTCACAACAGTATCGTGGAGAATATCTATACCTTCGTAATCGAGTTGTTCACCAAGACCATCAATCCCATCCATGAGGGAGTTGATGAGGTACATCGGCAGTTACATCAGGCGATTATGGATAGAAATAGTGAGAAGGCTGTGGCAGCAGTCCACTCTCACACGGCAATCTGGGTCTGGGCCTACAAAGAGGCCCATCCGGAGCATTAATCGATGAGTACTACTCCCTCTCCGTCGAAGCCGTTGACCTTTATGGTCAATGGCTTTTCGCTTCTTGCATGAATGAAGTGTTCCGTTTCTGAAACCATCGGGAGTGTTTTAAGCTTCTCATACTGCATTGAACCAGATCGATATGCCGGGTTTATTGTTAAATAGAGACATCCAAGACTCGTCATGTTCTGGAAGAAGTGGGTTCCTTGGCTAGGTTCCACTTGGAACCCCTGCAAACCAGTTTCAACGATGACCTTGCTTCGGGATATTTGCGACCAAGTCACTGGGATACCCAGCCAAGGGTCACAACTACCCAATCTTCCCGCTACTACCAATACATAGTCTCTCTCCGCAACAACCATTGCTGCATTGAGCTTGCCGAGTTCCTTGGCCATTCCTCTCATTGCAGAGGCAGAGAAGTTTTCAACCTTTACATAGATAATGTCTTGTACGTGGTCTATCTTTCCGTTTCCCATGACCACATGGGAATGGATGGCAGCCCTCTCTCGTTCCTTTTCGCTGATGGTTACATCATTCTCCTCGTTCCCTGCTGCAATCGGGCGAATCTGGAGAAGGCTGAATTCCCTCATCTTTGGGGCAGCTCGATTCAGGTTTACGGCAAATTCTATCTCCACTGGTTTTCCCATTGCCTCTGTTCCCAACTGAAGCACATCCTTGACGATAGAGGCCAAGGGGAATGCGTCATACTTCAGTATGCCGTTGAAGGTTATGACCTTCTCTCCCTCAGTCCTGACAGACTCACTAAGCATACCACTGGCCAAATCATAGGTGCTTGCAATGTATCTGATAGCTTCTGGATATGCCCATGATTCACGGAAATTGAGCAGTTCAAGATTCTCAAGTCCCCCTTCTTCAAGCGGATGGTAGCCGTTTTTCATATTTAGGGCGTAGAAGGTACTCTGGCTGCTGGTCTGGTTGCCTCCAAGGAACTGTGCTGGTCGCTTTGGATGGGTAGGGCTGAAACGCAGGGCCGATCCGTTGTCCACTACCGATTTGCCAAAGCCGAAGCTGAGCATACCAACACCATCCTCAGGTTTTTCTCCTCCCAAGGGATAGTAGTTCAGGGAGCGGGCAACCCCACTGATGTTTGGATACCAGTAAGGGCCATGGTTGCTTCCTATGACCTGTTGGATAATGACGGCCATCTTCTCATCCTCCAGCATATGCTCGGTTGCCTTGAGGTACTCCTTTGCACTACGGAAGAAGGTGGAAGCCCAGACTGCGCGAACCGCATCACAGAGTTCCTGGAGCCTTGTCTCGTCGGATCCTTGGTTGGGAAGCATGCACGTTTCATATACTCCTGCAAATGGCTGGTAGTGTGAGTCTTCCAGAAGACTGGAAGAACGGACACAGATTGGCTGGTGGATAACTTGGACGATTTCAGCGAGGTTCAGTACCAACTCATTGCTCAGTGGTTTGGAGAGGAATATTTTAAGCAAGGTCTCATCAGGAAGATCTCCTGAAGCGATATCATTCAGATCGTTCTCTTCAAGGAACTGGGTGAACTGGTCGGTGGTTACCACTACGGTACGTGGAATGGAGAGATATACATCCGGGTATTTTTCCGGGAGTTTGGCGGCCCGTAGCACCATGTCAATGAAGGCGAGGCCACGGCCCTTTCCCCCTAGCGATCCTCCCCCAATTCTGCTGAAGAACAGGGTCTCGTCATAGTTGTTCCTACTGAACTGGGCTATGACTCCCTTGGTCCTTTCCTTGCGGTAGTTGCGGATGATTTCAGTCATCTGTTGTTGTACTACCTTTGCGTCTCCGTTTGCAGGAATTTTCAGGTCCTTGATTCTTGCTGCAATGGCATAGAGGCTCTGTGCCCTGAGCCAACGTGAAAAGTCATTTCGCCTGGAATGGAAATCAAAGCTTTTCGTCGGGATCTTGGGAAGGACCCTTTGCAGGTCGCGCATAGTTTCAGCCCGGGCAATCTCCTCCATGGTATCGGGGTCGCGGAAAATGAAGGGTCCGAACCCATAATGCTTGGTCATGAATTTATTGAGTTCAAACAGGAGTGCTGAGTTGTTTTTCCATAGAAAGTAGGCCCCTGCGTCTTCTACCATCTCCTGGACAGTGTTGTCGCTGCTTTGAATCAAGATTGGAATTTCAGGATCATTTGCGTGGACCATTTTTGTAAGATGCAGGCCGGCATATTTGTCTTGCTTTCCCTCTTTAAGATAGGACATGTCGGTGATGATTCCCAGGATATTGTGCCGATACTTTGTATAGAGTTCCTGGGCCTCCTCATAGGTCCTGGCAAGCGCAATCTTAGGTCTGCCACGCATCCTGAGGGTTTTCCCCCAGTTGTTCAGTGCCTCGAGGATGGCTGAGCGGTTCTGTTGGATCAAGGTGGTGTACATCATGGGTAGGTAGGAAGAATAGAACCGTACAGAGTCCTCTACCAGAATGATGAGTTGGACATCCGCTTCCTGGGTATCATGTTCCAGGTTCATTCCGTCCTCAACCAATTTGATCATGGCTAGGAAGATGGTGGGGTCCCCCTGCCAGTAGAAGAAGTAGTCGATGTCCTTGCCGTCTGATCCCTTGATCAGCTTGTTTCTCTTGTGGCTTGAAGAGGGGGAAAGTGCGATAACCGGCATTTGCGGGTCGATCTTCTTGATGGTCGTTGCCAATTGCTCAACGGAGTCGGTCCCGAGGTCAAGCATGGTGACCACCAAATCAAACTTCCTTTGATTCAATAGGTTCAGCGCTTCTTCAGCTGTACTGGTGTGGGTGAATTTTGGGGGATTGTTCAGCCCAAGCTGGGTATATTCGAGATATAACTCCTCCTCAACCCGTCCGTCTTCCTCCAAGAGAAAACGGTCATAGTCGTTGCAGATGAGCAGCACGTTGTAGATATGTTTCAGCATGAGGTTACTGAACGGCAACCACGTTGGGTCAAGTGTATACATAGCAGGTATTTTATCATGATAGACCGAGTTTGCATATCATTTCAGTATATTCAAAAAATTGATTAAAAATTCAATTTTACTGTATATTTTTGTAAGATAGGGTAACTATATAAAATATAATCACGCTTATCATAATTTAACGTTGACATATTGGTATGGTAGGTTTACGCTTTTTGAACAAGCAACGTCCTGTTGCAGCACAGACCAAGGAGAAAAGTCTAGGTATGTATACCCTTGAATCAGTAATGAAAGAACTGGAGAGAAAGAATCCAGGCGAACCTGAATTCATCCAGGCAGTCGGCGAGGTGGTGGAAAGTGTTCTCAGCGTGGTCAATGAGAACCCGGTGTATGAAAAGCATCGGATTCTCGAGAGAATGACCGAACCTGACCGTGTGTACACCTTTCGAGTCGAGTGGGAGGATGATGAAGGAAATCTTCAAGTAAACCGTGGATACCGCGTGCAGTTCAACAATGCAATCGGTCCCTATAAGGGAGGTTTACGCTTTCACTCCAGTGTTACCCTTGGAACATTGAAGTTTCTAGGGTTTGAACAGACTCTGAAAAACAGCCTGACCACACTTCCCATGGGCGGTGGCAAGGGCGGTAGTGATTTCAATCCCCGTGGCAAGAGCGACAGCGAAATCCTTCGCTTCTGCCGTTCTTTCATGACTGAGTTACAGAAATATATCGGTCCTGAGACAGACGTGCCTGCCGGGGATATCGGAGTAGGAGCGCGTGAGATTGGATTTCTCTACGGACAATACAAGCGTATCAGGGGAGAGAATACTGGTGTGTTGACCGGTAAAGGCCTCGGCTTTGGAGGATCCTTGGTCCGCCCAGAGGCAACTGGATACGGCACAATGTACTTTGCCCAAGCTATGCTTGAAACGCATCAGGACAGTCTGGAAGGAAAACGAATCTCCTTAAGTGGCTTTGGAAACGTTGCTTGGGGAGCTGCTATGAAGGCGACCGAATTGGGAGCCAAGGTCGTAGCAATCAGTGGTCCAGATGGGTATATCTATGATGAAGAGGGAGTAGGAACGCCCGAAAAGTGGGCATTCATGCAGTATCTGCGTTCTTGCAACAATGATGTTGTTGCACCCTATGCGGAACGCTTTGGGGCAAAATTCGTTGCAGGAAAGAAGCCTTGGGAGGTCCCTGTTGATCTTGCTTTCCCCTGTGCCATCCAGAATGAGCTTGACCTGGAGGATGCCAGAACGTTGGTTGCCAATGGGATCAAGTACGTGGTGGAGACTTCAAACATGGGATGCACGGCTGAAGCAGCAGCCTATTTCATCAAGCAGAGAATTCCCTATGCACCTGGAAAGGCTGCAAATGCCGGTGGTGTTGCGGTAAGTGGTCTCGAGATGAGCCAGAATGCCATGCATCTTTCTTGGAGTGCTGAGGAGGTCGATGAGAAACTGAAGGGTATCATGGGAAAGATTCATCAAGCTTGTATTACCGAGGGAAAGGAAGATGATGGATATGTCAATTACGTGAAGGGAGCGAATATTGCTGGCTTCAAGAAGGTTGCCGATACCATGGTTCAGCTCGGTTACTAGTGGTTTTTCCCTTCGGGGTGTGTATCAGGAGGGCCTCCCCTAGTTTGGAGGCCCTTCACTCGTAAGATAGCACTAGCCATCAGATATAATTTCACGTTTGACCCTATGATAGGACCCCCAAAGAAGCACAAAATATGCATAGTGTTTTTACCTGCTTTGTGGGGGTGTTTTTATCATGGTTCACCCATTACCAGCAAGGAATAACAAGAAAAATGATTCTCTCTATTTGTCCTTTTCCGACGGCACCAATATGCATTATTTAAGACATGATACATGATTGCTATAAAACCTATATAACACTATATGTAGCGTTATGCAACTTTATATAGCGCTATAAATGTTGTATTGCCTGCTTGCCAAGTTCAGTCCGCCATGCTATGGTAGATGAGGATTGACGAGGTCCGACCAGCTTCCTCGCATTGCATTTCTGCCAATCGAGGGGGTGTGTTTGTCTTCATGAATTGTGAATTAATTTTATATATAGAGGGATTACATGAGCGCTGCTAAGAATGAATTGAACCCGTTGGGTCGTAAGATTTTCCTCGACCGTTATGCATTGAAAGACGTCCAGAAGAAGACGTTGAAGGTTGGGGATGTCGTGGTTGCTGTGAGCAACCCGAAGACTGGTCAGCGAGAGATTGGAGTGGTTACCGAATTGAACGATGGGGATGCCATTACCGTCAAGCTTGATGAAGGCACTGTCTTGCACGTGAAACGTGAGGATGTTGATAAGCCGCTTGAGACCGACCCAGCACAGATGCTTGCTCGTGTAGCGAAAGGTATTGCTTCCCAAGAGAAGCCGGAGGTTCGAAAGCAATGGGAAAAAGAGTTCAATTGGCTCCTGGAGGACTGGAAGTTCGTCCCTGGAGGCAGGATTCTTACCGGTGCGGGAACGGATCAGAACCTGACCTATTTCAACTGCTACGTGATCCCTTCCCCGAAGGACAGTCGTGGTGGCATCATAGCCTCATTGGGCCAGATGACAGAAATTATGAGCCGAGGTGGGGGAGTCGGCATGAACATATCGTCCCTCAGGCCACGGCACAGCTACGTCAAGGGCGTAAACGGCCGTTCCAGTGGCTCAGTAAGCTGGGGTGGGCTCTTCAGCTTCGTAACCGGCCTGATTGAACAGGGTGGATCCCGCCGAGGTGCCTTGATGTTGATCCTTAATGTCTGGCATCCTGATATCCTTGATTTCATTGAGTCAAAGCGGGAAATGGGCAAGATTACCAACGCAAATATCTCGGTCGGAATTACCGATGACTTCATGGACGCTGTACGCAGTGATGGGGATTGGCATACGTACTTCCCTGATACCACCGACCCTGACTACAATGAAAAGTGGGATGGAGATATTGAGAAATGGAAGAACAGTGGGCATAAGGTCCAAGTCTACCATACGATGAAGGCACGAAAGATTTGGGACGCTATTATAGAAAGCGCCTGGGCAAGTGCCGAACCTGGAGTATTCTTCATCGATCGCTACAACAAGATGTCCAACTCCTGGTACTACGCTTCCATCCAGAGTACCAATCCCTGTGGGGAGCAGGGGCTTCCTCCTTGGGGTGTCTGTAATCTTGGATCCATCAACCTTAGCCAGTTTGTGGAGAACAAGAAGGTGAATTACAAGGATTTGGGAAGGGCCGTTCGGTTGGCAGTCCGCTTCCTTGACGATGTCATTGATGATACCCCCTACTTCTTCGAGGAGAACAGGAAACAGCAGCAGAGTGAGCGTCGTATCGGACTCGGGACCATGGGACTTGCCGATATGTTGATCAAGATGGAACTTGGCTATGGAAGCGATGAGTCCCTGACCTTTATTGAAGAGCTGTACAAGTTCATCTGTTTGGAAGCATATGGTGAAAGTTGTGATCTTGCGAAAGAGAAGGGAAGCTTTCCCCTCTTTGATGCTGATAAGTTGCTTGAGAGCGGCTTCATGAAGCAGATGCCCGAGGAGATCCGTAGTAAAGTCCGTGAACAAGGCCTCAGAAATGTCACCCTCCTTACCCAGGCTCCGACTGGAACCACCGGTACGATGGTAAACACATCCACTGGGATTGAGCCCTATTATTTCTGGGAATGGGAACGCACAGGAAGGATGGGAACGAACATCGAACGGGTGAAGGTGTATGATGATTGGGTACAGGCTCATCCCGGGCAGAAGAAACCAGACTACTTTGTTTCTGCAATGGACCTTGCTCCCGAAGGGCATGTCAGGGTGCAGGCAGCAATCCAGAAGTGGGTGGATTCTTCAATCTCCAAGACAGGAAATACTCCCAAGGAGTACACGGTTGAGCAGACAGAGAAGCTCTATGAATTGCTCTATGATCTGGGATGTAAGGGGGGAACCACCTATCGTGATGGATCACGTGATACGCAGGTATTGACGGTCAAGAAAGAAGAGAAGAAGGAAACTCCGGTCGTTACTCGTTCCAGTGAACCCAAGCCACGGGTACGTTCCACTGTCCTAAGGGGGACCACATATCGCAAGGCCACTCCTATTGGAACGGCATACATCACGGTTAATTGTGATGGCCCAAATCCTAGTGATATCTTTGAGGTCTTCATCAATGTGGCAAAGGTGGGAAGTGATGTTGCAGCCGATGCAGAGGGACTTGGAAGACTCATCAGCTTGCTGCTTCGCATGCCCTCTCCCCTGACCCCCGACCAACGAGCCCAGGCGATTATCAGCCAGCTCTCAGGGATCGGCAGTGGCCGCTCCATGGGATTCGGAAGAAATCGGGTAATGAGCTTACCTGATGCAGTTGCACAGGTGTTGCAACAGCATATTGGTTCCTCAGACTCTGACCGGGATGCCTCCCGCCTTCCTGATGAGGAAGATGAGGAGGAAGAGGTCGGGCAGCTCGATCTTGGGCTTCCTGCTTCCGGTTCCTCTGTGAAACCTGATATGTGTCCAATTTGTGGTAATGTCACGTTCGTGAATATTGAAGGTTGCAAGAAATGTTTCTCTTGTGGCCACAGCGAGTGTTGACCAAAGAGCAAGCAATCCCTACCCTCCAAACCGGGTAGGGAGAGCATGAGCAGTATACGTACGACTCGTCCTTCTGTGACGGGTCTTTCTTTGTATAGAGGTCTGGAGAAGAATATTTATATTCTTTTCATCATCCGAATCATTAATAGGTTCGGTGATTTTGTGCAGCTACTCCTGGTCCTTATTCTTACCGGTAACCTTAATCTTACTCCAGCCCAGGCGGGATTCTTCGTCTCATGCAGTGTCATTGCCACCATGTTTGGCCAATTTTCCAGTGGGTATGTAGCAGACAGATGGGGGAGAAAAATTCCTCTGGTAATCTGTCAGGTTGTGGTCAGTATCTCATATCTTTCCTGTGCCTTGATGGTTAGGTCTTTTCCCCATCTGGTGCCATACCTCATTCTTCTTTCCAGTCCTTTCCGTGGAGGCACCTCTCCCCTCACCAATACCATGGTTGCTGACTTCAGCCGACCCGAGCAACTCTCCCAGTCGTTCAGTCTTCTCTATCTGGGAACGAATATCGGGGTGGCGCTTGGTCCTGTTGCAGCTTCCTTCCTCTATGCACGTTCAATTGTGTTACTCTTTGCTTTCTCCTCCTTGCTGATTTTCCTCTCTACACTCCTGTTGATCTTTGGAATCCCAAAGAGTGAAACCATGTATACCAAGGAGACGGCTCATTCCAGCAAGACACTGCGGATGCCTCCCGTTCTTATCATCTTTTTTGGGTTGTTCGCGCTCTATGGTCTTGCCTATGCCCAGAACACCTTCACCCTTCCGCTCCAGTTTGCTTCTTTGTATGGCGAGATGCTCGGGACGAGTCGCTACGCGCTGTTGATGACGGTAAATGCAGTAACAGTCTTACTTGCAACAGCTTTTCTCACCACATGGACCCATAGGCTGGGGCAACTATGTTCCATGGCGCTTGCCATGGTGTTTTATGTTGTTGGGTACGGTATGTATGCCAGATGTACAGCATTTCCTTTTTTCTTGGTTGCCACCTGCATTTGGACCTTTGGAGAGATATTGATGGCAACAAATGCCAATGTGTTTGTGAATGCCTATGCTCCTCCATCATTGCGTTCACGTTGCAACGCATCGCTTACCATTGCATCCAGTCTCGGTCACTCCATTGCTCCAACTGCCGGAGGTTTGTGGTTGGCAGTAAGTGGCTATACTCAGCTTTGGGGTATTTCAGCAGCGCTTTGTTTTCTCCTTGGGTGCGGTTATGTTGCACTAAATAAATACTTGAAGTCATGATATATAACTAAAAGTTTTGCAAATAATGAAATCAATCTGGAGAAGGTTGCAATCGATTCCTTATTGGTTTAAGATTGAAATCTGAAAAAAATCTGTTTGGATTTTTTTTTGTTCGCGCAAAGGGTAGCCCCCTCAGGGCTACATCAAATACTGTTATTATGGAGTGTCAAAATGGGTAACAAAAAAAGGGTTACTATTGACGGAAACACCGCTGCCGCGCATATTGCATATGCCTTCAGTGAAGTAGCCGCAATCTATCCGATCACCCCGTCCTCCCCGATGGGAGAGTTCGCGGATTCTTGGTCCAGTACCGGACGTAAGAACCTTTGGGGGAAGACGGTAGAAATCATGGAGATGCAGTCTGAGGCTGGTGCGGCTGGTGCCGTTCATGGTGCTCTCGCTGCCGGTGCTTTAACTACCACGTTTACTGCAAGCCAGGGATTGCTTCTGATGATTCCGAACATGCACAAAATCGCTGGTGAGATGACACCGACCGTCTTCCACGTGTCTGCAAGATCACTTGCTGCACAATCTCTCTCAATCTTTGGTGACCACTCCGACGTCATGTCCTGCCGCAATACGGGTTTTGCCATGACCTGTGCAAGCAATGTGCAGGAGACCATGGACATGGCCTTGGTTGCACACCTGGCGACACTGGAGTCACAGGTCCCCTTCCTCAGCTTCTTCGATGGATTCAGAACTTCCCATGAGCTGCAGAAGGTCGAGGAAATTTCTTATGACGACATCAAGCCGTTGGTGAGGGAAGAGTATATTCGTCGCTTCCGCGAACGTGCAATGCGTCCTGAGCAGCCAAGGCTTAAGGTTGCAGCACAGAACGAAGACGTCTACTTCCAAGGCCGTGAGACCGTCAACAAGTACTACGATGTACTGCCTGAGATAGTGCAGAAGTACATGGATGAAGTAGAGAAACTTACCGGTAGGGCATACCACCTCTTCGACTATGTTGGGGCCCCAGACGCAACTGATGTAGTGGTTGTCATGGGTTCCGGTGCCGATACCATGGAGTGGACCAGCGAATACATCAACAAGAAGGGTGGCAAGACCGGTGTCCTCAAGGTCCGCCTCTATCGCCCATTCAGTGCAAAGCACTTCCTCGGAGCTCTTCCTGCTTCAGTGAAACGTCTTGCAGTACTTGACCGCACCAAGGAACCCGGTTCTCTTGGTGAGCCTCTCTACCAGGATGTCATCACTGCTCTCAGTCAGATGGACAAGAGCGATATCAAGGTCTACGGTGGTCGCTATGGTCTTTCCAGCAAGGACTTCACTCCTTCCCATGCAAAGGCTGTCTTTGATCATCTTGCAGGTAAGGCGTTCCACAACTTCACCGTTGGTATCAACGACGATGTAACCAATCGTTCGATTCCTGTACAGGAAAATATCGACGTCTCTCCCGAAGGTGTGGTTTCCTGCATGTTCTGGGGTCTCGGTTCTGACGGTACCGTTGGTGCAAACAAGAACTCGATCAAGATCATTGGGGACAACACCGATTTGAACGCCCAGGCTTACTTCTCATACGACTCGAAAAAGAGCGGCGGTATCACCGTAAGCCACCTTCGCTTTGGAAAGGGCAAGCTGACCATGCCGTGGTTGATCGACCATGCTGACTTTGTTGCTTGTCACAACCCTGCCTACATCGGTCGCTATGACATGCTTGGTCCTCTCAAGAAGGGCGGTGTATTCTTGCTCAACAGCCAGATTCCCTCTGATGAGATTTTCGAGCATCTGACTCGCGAGATGCAGGAACAAATCATCGAGAAGAAGATCCGTTTCTACAACATCAATGCATTGAAGATTGCAGAGAACGCAGGTCTTGGTACCCGTATCAACACTGTTATGCAGGCTGCATTCTTTAAGATCAGTCAGGTTCTTCCTGAGGATGAAGCCATTGATTTGGTCAAGCAGTACATCAAGAAGACCTTCATTAAGAAGGGTGAGGACATTGTCAAGAAGAACTGGGCAGCAGTTGATGGTGCCAGTGAGGCTCTTCATGAGGTTGTCATTCCTGAGAAGATTACCAAGAGCTATGATCCTGCTCGCTTGATTCCTGAGGATGCTGACGATTATGCAAAGGATATCATGGAACCCATCATGCACCTCAAGGGTAACGATATTCCTGTTTCCAAGATGTCTTTCGATGGAAGTCTGCCGACTGCTACCGCAAAATTCGAGAAGCGCGGGGTTGCTCCCTTCGTTCCTCATTGGATTGCCGAGAAATGTATCCAGTGTAACCAGTGTGTCCAGTCTTGCCCGCATGCAGCAATTAGAGCAAAGCAGATTGAACCCAAATACCTTGAAGGTGCACCTGAGACTTTCAATGTATTGAAGTCCAATACCAAGAATGACAAGGACCTCCAGTTCAAGATTCAGGTATATACCGAAGATTGTCAGGGTTGTGGTGTCTGTATTGAGACCTGTCCCAGCAAGGAGAAGTCCCTTGTATTCAGCCCAATCGCAACCGAGCGTGAAGCTGGTGAGATTGCAAATGCAGAATTCTTTGAGAAACTTCCGTACGATGTGCTTGATGGCACCAAGGAAACAACACTCAAGGGTCTGCAGTTCAAGCAGCCACTTTTCGAGTTCAGCGGTGCTTGTGCAGGTTGTGGTGAGACCCCCTATGTCAAGATGGTCTCCCAGATTTGTGGTGATCGCATGATTGCTGCAAACGCAACAGGTTGTTCTTCCATCTACAGTGGTACCTTCCCAACAACTCCCTACACTGTCCGTCAGAGTGACGGCCAGGGTCCTTCCTGGGGCAATAGTCTCTTCGAGGATAATGCAGAGTATGGCTTGGGCATGCGCCTCGCTGTCGATTCCAACCGTGAGCAATTGAAGATCTATATTGATCAGCTCTTTGCATTGGGAACCACTGATGCTCTCAAGAGTGCCATTGAGAAGTCCCTTGAACTGTGGGATGAGTCTTCTGAGGCTGCAAACGATGCCCAGAAAGCTGTTAAGGCAGTTCTTCCTGAGGCAATCGCTGCTGCAAAGAGTGACGAAGAGAAAGCCTTGCTCGCCAAGATTGACGAGTTGAAGGACTACTTCGCTGACAAGGTTGTCTTCATCATGGGTGGTGACGGATGGGCCTACGACATCGGTTATGGTGGTGTTGACCACGTTGTTGCCTCCGGTAGAAACGTCAACATCTTGGTACTCGATACCGAGGTGTACTCCAACACCGGTGGACAGGCTTCCAAGGCAACTCCGATGGCAGCTGTTGCGAAGTTCGCAAACGCTGGTAAGAAGATTGGCAAGAAGAACATGGGCTTTATGTGCATGACCTACGGACATGTCTATGTTGCATCCATCGCTCTTGGCTCCAACCGCATGCATGCCCAGAAGGCTTTGCAGGAAGCGGTTGCTTGGAAAGGTCCTTCGATCATCTTCTGTTACTCCCCGTGTATCAACCACGGCATGGACATGCGTTTCAGCCAGGTTGAGGAGAAGAAGGCAGTGGAAGCTGGCTATTGGCCGCTCTACCGCTTCAATCCCGCACTTGAGGAAGGCAAAAGGTTCAGCTGGGATACCAAGGCAACTACTGGTTCCTACCAGGAGTTCATCAAGGGTGAGGTTCGCTACACTTCATTGTACAAGACCAATCCTGAGAATGCTGAGGCACTCTTTGCCAAGGCCGAGGAAGATGCAAAGAAGCGCATGAGTTTCTTTGAGAAACTTGGTCCGTTGATGTAAGTATCAACAAACTGTTCGATATATCGGGGCTGTCGCAATGCGGCAGCCCCTTTGTCTCGTGCAAGGAAAAAGAGAAACAAGTGTCTTAAAACTCCAAAGCGATTGACGTATGATACAGCTATGGAAGCATATCGAATTACACTCACCCCAAAGGACAGCATCAATGATGCTCTCCTCCAATTTCCTGAAGAGGAAAGGCCGCTTGTTGTTACCCTTGAGAAGGGTACCTATACAGAAAAGGTGGTTATCGATCGGGCGAATGTCACACTTGTCGGTTCTGGGCGTGATGAGACACGTATTACCTTCAGTGATGCTGCAGGGGCATATATGATGGGAACCTTTGCTTCTGCTTCCTGCACGATACAGAAAGCGAATTTCCGGGCAGAGCACCTGACGTTTGCCAACGATTTTGACTATCCCTCATTTCGCCATCTTGTGGAGCAGAATCCAGGGAAAGTGAATGGATTGCAAGCAGTTGCCTTTAGAACCACTGAAAGCGCCGATACCACCATTTTGGAGGATTGTGCTTTCTTTGGCTATCAGGATACGCTCTTGCTCGATGAGGGTATGCACCTACTGAATAATTGCCAGATCGAAGGTACTATTGATTTCATCTTTGGTGGAGGAGCCGCTCTCTTTACCGATTGTACCATCCTCTCCAATGGGGAGGGGTATGTCACTGCTCCCTCAACTCCTGGTGACCAGTTGGGTTTCTGTTTCCATCGATGCAGGTTCCTCAGGAAAAAAGAGGTCCCTGCCCACTCGGTGTATCTTGGCAGACCATGGCATCCGAAAGCCGACCCTACCATTAAATCCTTTGCACTTGTGTGTGAGTGCTATCTTGATGAACACATCCAAAGTTGCGGTTGGACGCAGATGCATGCCTTCCCTCCAGAGGGAGGGGAAAGTATCTTCACAGCAGAGCAATCACGATTCTATGAGGTTGCTTGCACGGGACCAGGCTCCTCTTCTGAACGAGATAATCTTGGAAATAATGAGGCTCTCTTTTTGATGTCTGCCTGTAGGGCGTTATTGTAATTCTTTAGAAATTGTTCTTTTCTCAATCGAGAGTGGAAAGGCTCTTGTGTATAAGAAAAATGTTTCAATATCGAAAAAAAACCAAGATTAACCAAAAAAATTTGCATGTACGACTCCCTAAGGTCGTGCAAAACTGAATACAGAGAAAATCCACTAGGAGGGTTCTATGAAAAAGTTTACGGCTATCATGTGCTTGGCACTCGCTCTGGTAACTCCCGTTTTTGCTCAAGGACAGGGAGAGGCCAGCGACATTGAAATCGGATGTGCAATCTACAAGTTTGACGACACCTTTATGACTGGTGTTCGTAATGCAATCATCGCTGCAGCCGCAGAGACCGATGCAAAAGTCGAGGTTGTTGACTCCATGAACATCCAGGCTACTCAGAATGAGAAAGTCGACCTGTTCATTACCAAAGGTATGGATGCAATGCAGATCAACCCTGTTGACCGCACCGCAGCTGGCGTTATCATTGACAAGGCCAAGAAGGCCAACATCCCTGTAGTGTTCTTCAACCGTGAGCCTTTGGCTGAAGATATGGCAAAATGGGACAAAATCTATTACGTTGGTGCTCGTGCTGAAGAGTCCGGTACCATGAGTGGTCAGCTGGTTGTTGATTACTGGAAATCCAATCCAAAGATGGACAAGAATGGAGATGGAGTCCTGCAGTATGTCATGCTGAAAGGCGAGCCCGGACATCAGGATGCGGAGCTGAGAACCGAATATTCGATCAAGGCATTGCAGGATGCAGGTATCAAGGTTGAGAAACTTGCTGAAGATACCGGCATGTGGGATCGTGTAAAGGGCCAGGAAAAGATGGCTGCTTTCATCGCCAGCCAGGGTGATGCAATCGAGGCAGTGTTTGCAAACAATGACGACATGGCCCTCGGTGCAATCGAAGCTCTCAAGGCTGCCGGTTACTTCAAAGATGGTAAGTTCATGCCTGTTGTTGGTGTTGATGCAACCGCTCCTGCATTGCAGGCACTTGAGGAAGGCACCCTGCTCGGTACCGTACTCAATGATGCAGTCAACCAGGGTCGTGCAACCTTCGCTCTTTCCTATGAGCTTGCAAAGGGCAACACCCCCACTGATGCTTCCATTGGTTATACCATTACTGATGGCAAGTACGTATGGGTTCCTTATCAGAAGGTTACCAAGGAGAATTATCAGCAGTTCAAGTAAGTGCTGAGATGTAGTACATACCCTCCGGGTTGCAATGTCATCCGGAGGGTTTTTTCAAGAAAACTACACCCCCGATGCATATCGGGGAGGCGAGGGAAGTCATGTATGTACTAGAAATGAACCATGTCTCCAAATCGTTTCCTGGAGTAAAGGCTCTAGACGATGTCACCCTGAAGGTAAAACCTGGAACGGTCCACGCTCTGATGGGCGAGAATGGAGCAGGCAAATCTACGTTGATGAAGTGCCTCTTTGGACTCTACTCCATGGACGAGGGAGAAATTCGCTTCAATGGAGAGCCGGTTGTCATCAACAACGTTAAGGAAGCACTTTCCTTGGGAATTTCCATGATCCACCAGGAGCTCCATCTCATCCCCTATCGGTCGGTTATGGAGAATATTTGGCTGGGAAGGTTTCCTAGAATAGGGGGTGCAAAGAGTCCGGTGGTCGACCATCAGGCTATGTTTGACAGGACCGATCAATTGCTGAAGGAGTTGAATCTTAGCAACATCAAACCGACTGATTTGCTACGCACCTTGAGTGTTTCAAAAGCACAGAGTGTTGAGATAGCAAAGGCGGTTTCCTATGATTCGAAAATTATCATCATGGATGAGCCCAGCTCATCGCTGACGGAGAATGAAGTGGAACATCTGTTTTCCATCATCCGTTCTCTCCGACAGCGTGGAGTGGCTATCATTTATATTTCCCATAAAATGGAAGAGATCCTCAAAATCTCCGATGAAGTGACAATCATGCGTGATGGGCACTATGTAGGAACCTGGGAAGCAAGTGAGCTCACAACTGCGACCATCATCAAGCGGATGGTAGGGCGTGATCTTACCCATCGGTTCCCTTCCCGAGAGAGTAAAATCGGGGGAGAGTTGCTTCGAGTGGAAAACTATACTTCCCCTAATGCGAGAAGTTTCAAGAATGTATCCTTTACACTTCATAAGGGAGAGATATTAGGTTTAGGAGGTCTTGTTGGTGCCCAGAGAACTGAGGTGATGGAGGCAGTCTTTGGATTGAGACTCCATAGCGAAGGGTCTCTGTATATACGAGGTAAGGAAGTGACGATCAACAATTCCTATGATGCCAAGAAGTATGGTATGGCACTATTGACCGAAGAGCGACGAGCGACTGGGATTTTCCCCGTCCTTTCTGTCCAGGACAATCTGGTAATAGCAAACATCAAGGAATATCGGGACAAGAGTGGTTTACTCAATTCGGCAAAAATGGCAGCTGATACACAGAAAAGCATCAAGGATCTTGACATCAAGACTCCTTCAGCCAGAACCTTGATCAAGAGCCTGAGCGGAGGAAACCAGCAGAAGGTACTCTTCGCCCGTTGGTTGCTTACCTCTCCTGATATTCTCATCCTTGATGAACCAACCAGAGGTATCGATGTAGGAGCCAAGTATGAGATTTATGTCATCATGCAAGAGCTCGCAGCACAGGGCAAGGGTGTGATCATGATTAGTAGTGAGATGCCTGAACTCTTGGGAATGACCGATCGAGTCGTGGTAATGAGTGAGGGGCGTGTCGCCGGTACGGTGAACAGTAAAGAAACAGACCAGGAACAGATAATGGAACTGGCGACAAAGTATGTCGGGTAGGAGGGTGAAGCAAATGCGTACGCAAGCAATAGGTGGTTTCCTCTTTGGTAAAAAGAGTTTGAAAGAGTTTGTGATGGACAAGGCAATCTTCCTCGTCCTGCTGATGTTGGTTATCGTGATCGCCATCATCAACCCCCGTATCCTTCGAGTACAGGTACTCAGGGATATCCTGATGATGAGTTCCACCAAGATCATCATGGCCTTAGGCATGATGTTCGTCATTCTCACCGGTGGCGTTGATCTGGGAGGGGGGCGTATGGTTGGTATGGCAGCTGTTATTTCTGCCTCCATGCTCCAGACCTCTGATTATGTTAGACGATTCTATCCAGAGTTGGGTCAGATTCCTTTGCTGATCCCTATTCTGTTGGCGGTAATTGTTGGGACTTTGTTTGGGATGATGAACGGAATGATTGTGGCAAAGTTCAAGGTACCAGCCTTTATTGCCACGCTCTCTTCGATGTTGATCATCTATGGAGTCAACTCAATTTACTTCAACATGCCCCCGAACAACAGTCAGCCCATCGGCGGACTTCGCCCTGATTTCACCTATCTTGGTTCTGGGTCCATTGGGTTCATTCCAGTGATTGTCATCTTTGCCGCCATTGTATCAATCATTGTCTGGTTTATACTCAACAAGACAGTCTTTGGGAAGAATGTCTATGCAGTAGGTGGTAATCCGGAAGCTGCAGCCGTTTCTGGTATCAACATCACCAAGACCTTGGTTGGTTTGTTTGGTTTGTGTGGTTTCTTGATCTCCCTCTCTGGAGTACTCGAAGCTGCAAGAACCGGAGGAGCAACCAATAACTATGGGAGTGGCTATGAGCTTGATGCCATTGCAAGTTGTGTTGTTGGTGGTGTATCGACTACCGGAGGGGTTGGAACGGTTAGTGGAGTTATTGCAGGTGTTATCATCTTCAGCTTCATCAACTATGGTCTGACCTTTGTCGGGGTAAACCCCTACTGGCAGAACATCATCAAGGGAATCATCATTGTATCTGCAGTATCCTTTGATATCAGAAAGTACGTCCAGAAAAAATAGTCGAATGTATTGTACGCGTTGGGGCAGGGTAACACCTGCCTCTCTTTTATAAGAAAGAGCACGAGAGGACTCTAGGCGGGAGAGTTGTCACTGGAACGTCTGGAAGAGTATGTGCTGGTGTTCTTCGCTGAACATGGACTCCTTGGTCACCAAGGCAAAGTCCACCAACTTTTGAACCGGCCGCTTTCCTTCCAAAAGTTCCACCGCTGCAAGCACACTGCGATATCCCAAATTGAATGAGTTTACAACAACCAAGGCATCAATTACCTCGGCTTCAAGAAGCTGGATCTCATGCTGGGTGTTCCCGAAGGCTATAAAATGAATCTTAGGATCTGGAGAGAGTGCAGCAGCAACACCATGTGCGGTGTACTCTTCCAGGGCGAATATCAGGTTGATTGAGGGATCGGCCTTGATAGCCCTTACAGCAGTATCGTGCGCAAGAACCTCTGAAGAGAAGCTGTAGGCAACTGAGTTGATCCTTGCGTTCTCCCTTTGGTGAAAAGCTGTTTCCAGGGAACCGATAAGAGCAGTCATGCTGGTGGTGTTCGGCAAGGAGCCAATGATCAAGGCATTGATGGGCTCATCTTCGCTGAAGTGGCTGAATGCGTGTTCCGCAACATGCTTTCCAATCATTTGGTAATCAGCTGTAATGAGAAAATCCGGCTCTTCCTGTAAAAGGCCGGTGTCTGCGAACACCACCTTTATCCCTGCAGAGCGAGCCTTGCCCACCACGTGTTCCAGTTGTGTATGATGACTGGGTGATAGGATGATTGCATCGAATTCTTGTGCGATAGCTTCCTCTACAAAAGCAATCTGACCACTGTAATCCGATTCATTAACTGGGGCGAAAAACTCCAGTACAGCTCCTGTTGCCAGCCTTGCACTACGTGCGCCATTTTTCAGTGCTCCCCAGAATTCTCCTCCCTGCATCATGGTAATTACTGCAATACGGTAAGGCGTGTTGGTATCCTGCTGATTTCTGGAGCAGCCAGAGAGCAGGAGCAAGGGTATCAATAGGAGAAGAATTGTTCGTTTCATCAGTGTGCCACCTTGATCGGTTGGATGGGGTCCTGTTCAGGAATGACCAGCCTTACCAGAGTCCCCACATCCAGTTCACTGGATATCTCCAGACCATAGTCCGACCCATAATAGAGTTGGATTCTCTGATGCACATTACGGACCCCGATTCCCTCACCATTCTTTTGGGAAGGACTGGACATGGTCAGAATGGTATTCAGTCTCTGTTCATCCATACCTACTCCGTTGTCCCTGATTTCAATGATTACTGCTCCTGGTTTCTTCTTGAACACCTTGATATCAAGGTGTCCCATTTCCTGCAGGTATTTTATGCCATGGTAGATGGCATTTTCCACGATAGGTTGGACGATCAACTTTATGGTGGGTAGGTTCTCAACACCTGGTTCCATGTCGATGGAGAACTGAAATTTATCCCGATAACGGATCTGTTGGATAATGAGATAGTTCCTTACATGTTCCAGTTCCTCACCAAGGGTGATTATATCCCTTCCCTTACTGATGGATATCCTAAATAATCTTGCCAAGGCGGTAACCATGGTGATGACACCGCTCGTATCGTTTTGTTCAGCCATCCAGACGACCGAGTCGAGGGTGTTGTAGAGGAAATGAGGATTAATCTTTGCTTGCAGTGCATCAAGCTCGAACTTGCGCTTCATCTCCTGGCTTTTGACGATGTCATCCATCAGTTGCCTGATGCGTTGCACCATCGCGGCAAATGTTTGGGAGAGCGCTGCAACCTCCTGGTTTCCCCCTACAGTCGGGGGGGACGAGAAGTCACCACGCTCCACACTGTTCATCAGTCTTTCAAGTTCCTTGATTGGTCTGCTGATATATGCAGAAACAGTGCGTGCGATGAGTATGGTTGTAATGATACAGAAGGCAAGGATGATGAGCATAACGGTGGTGTACTGATCGAGTCCTGCCATCAATTCGTCCATATATGCTACCCCGACGATTCTCCATCGAGCGTTGTTCACTGTGTCTATGATGACCAGACGTTCCCTTCCTTCGAATGTGTTGGTAAAGGTTCCGAAGATATGTTCCTGGACTGATTCAATATCTTCGTTGAAGAGATTCGAGTTAATCAGTTGTTGGTAAGGGTGGTACACAATCTTCCCATTGTTGTCTATGAAGTAGACATAGCCGCTGGATCCCAGTTTTGCACTTTGGCAGAGTTCGCTTACGGCCCAGGAGTTCATGTCGATGAGGAGCAATCCTTGGCTGAGTTCTCCCTGTTTGTTGGTGTAGCTGATCTGTTGGCTGTAGGTAATGACCCAAGGGTAGCTGGAGGTGAACAATTGTTGTACATGGGGGCCGGTGAAGTAGAAGTTTCCCTCTCCTCCGATGGCACGGGTGAACCATGTTTGGCCAAGGATCTCCTCTGTTGGGCGGCGGGGAGCATCGCTGGTGGAGAGCAATGTTTCTCCTCCAAGGTCGAAGAGGACGAGGCAAACAATATCCTGGCGGCTGTCAACAATGGATCGTAGGCGGTTTTCAATCTCTTCCCTGGGAAGAATGTTAGTCTGTTTGGCAAGATCTCGAGCATAGGTGGCTATGGTGAGAATATCGTTGGTGTAATAACTCAGGTTAGCATTTACCTGTCGAACAATCTCTCTTGTTGAGACAGTGGCATTCTCTTTGATCCGGGAGGAGAACTGACTGTACAGGATTGCTGAGATCAAGAGGGTGAAGGAGATGGAAACTACCGCAATTGCAAAAGTCAGGAGGGTCATGATGGAGTACGGTTGCTTCTTCCTCTTCATCGGTTAGCCTGTCTATACTGACTGGGTGATACCCCCACATGCCGCTTGAAACTGAAACTAAAGTAGTTGGGTTCTGAAAACCCAACCGCTTGTGCAATTTCATAGGTTTTTCCTTCAGTCTTGACCAACAACTCTTTCGCACGGTCCATACGCATTGCAGTCAGGTACTGTACGAAACTCAATCCGACTTCCTTCTTGAAGGTGGAGCTGAAGTAGGAAGGGCTGACCCCAATCATTTCACAAATCTCTTCAAGACCGAATCCGGGTTCAGTGAAGTGCTTCGTTATCAGGGATTTTGCCTTCCCTATGAACTGGATATGGGAGATTTCTCTCTGTCCGGCTATCTTCTCCCTGATTCCCAGACAGACATGGGTGAACCAGCGCCGTGCTTTCCCCAGGGTGGTGAGCGAGGCGAGCTCCGCAAAAAGGTTCCTTCCTTCCTCTTCGGAGAAAGCAAAGAGCGTATATCCATAGCTGTGGGCCAGATCCTGCAGAGAGACAGCTAGGGAGAGGACAAGCTCCTGAATCTGGGTAAGGCTGAGTGAAGCGAGTGCTTCCCCGAATAGATTGGAAACTGCTTCACTGACCTGTTGCTCGTTTCCCGTCTTAACCGAAAGTACTACATTGGCCTGCAATTCCTGGAGGGCTCCAGGTAGCTCTTCGGGAGAATCACTTTCCAGGTCAGTGATGAACAAGAGAGATTGCTCTGGGTAACAAGAACTGTAGTTGAGAGCCCTGAGTGCCTGTCTGTAGGATTGAGAGATTGCTGAGGGCTTATGAACCTGGTTCCCAATTCCAAGTACCACAGGGAAGTTGTACTTCTCCAGGTAGGCTTGGACCTGTTCAGCTTTGCGATAGGTCTGTTTCTTGAACACTGCATCATAGTGTGCTTGGCCATGGCTTTTGGCACTGAAGATGATGGCTATCTGATTTTCAAATTGGAAAACCAGAGATCCTTCCTCCTTTTTGCATACCTCATCAACTACCTCGAATATTGCCAATGTCTGCAGTGGATCATTCTGGAGGTGGTCACTTTCTATAAGAGCAACCATGAATTCATCTTTATCAAGATCAAGGCCATACTCCCTTGCCTTGGAGATCAGGTTCTGGTCAGTGGTTGCTTGTGTGGTGGTTAGGAGCGAGAGTAGGAATTTTTCCCTGATAAGGGGAAGTGCTTGTTGGTAGACCTCTTTCAGTCTTTCTTGGTCCTGTGTTCTTTTAATTTCTTGGTCCAAACGATTACTCAAACGTTCCAATAACTCGCAAAGATCAGCAACAGAGACTGGTTTTAGGACATATTCACTGACATCATAGTGCATTGCTTGCTGGGCATAGGTGAACTCATCATATCCACTGAGTATTACCAAGGTGGTTGCAGGATGGACAAGTCGGATTTCCTTGATTAGATCCATACCGTCAAGGTAGGGCATCCTGATATCGGTTATGACGACATCGGGATGAAGGTCCTCAACCAGCTCAAGAGCTTCTATTCCATTTCCTGCTTCTCCGACCACTGTGAAGTTATACCGCTCCCACGGGGTGCGGGAGCGAATTCCTTCTCGTACAGCAGACTCATCATCAACCAGAAGTATTGAATACGGCATAGCTACCATGGTAGAGGGAAACGAGGGAGTAAGCAAGTTTTTTAGTGCCCACACCACCAGTCAAACATGACACTGGTGGAGCGGTTCATCTCCTCCATGAACGCACTGGTATGTTTTCTCAGGTAGTAGTAGTCAGCGAGTGTGCCACTGTTCTCATAGGGAAGCGCGTGTCTTGCTCTTCTCTGCTCCTCATGCTCCTTATAGGCATTTCCCAATACCTCAATATGGGGTTCCTCATATCGATTTTCCATGAAGATTGAAGAGGCGGGACAACGGGGGGTCAATTTTATGGGGCCTTTCCCTTTGGGGTAGCCGAAAATAAGCATGCAGGCAGGGATGGTGTACTGCTTCAGCTCTAGGAGGTCTTTCAGGTTCTCAAAATGCTCGATAACGTCCCCGATGTAACAGGAGCCTATGCCGAGGGCTTCTGCGGCCACTACGGCGTTCTGTGCAGCTATGATGGCATCCTGCATGCAGAGATGCAGGTCTCCAAGTCCTGGTTTTCGATAGGAAACATGCTTTTGCTCTTTGCCTCTCTCAACAGCACCGCTTTCATGGAAATAATTCACCCACTTCTGCATGTCGGCGAGGAATACCCAGACCAATGGGGCCTTGCTGATCATAGTTTGGTTGTCACAAATTCCAGCTAGGGTTTTCTTTTTATCACTGTTGTTGACCTCAATGACTGAGTAGAGTGCCATATTTCCTGCCGTAGGGGCACGAAGGGTTGCCTGTTTCAGGAGCGAGAGATGCTCCTCCTCGATGGGCCGCTCCTGAAAGGCGCGGACGCTCCGTCGATTGTTCAATAGTTTCAATGTTTCTTGCATGGCTAGAGTATACGGCACTGTGGATGCTTCTTCCAGTGGAGATATACAAATCAGATAGAATGCTCTATCCTATATGGTATGAAAAGTGTGAAGGCATATCGCTATCGATGGTTGATTCTACTCTCATTGGTACTTCAGATTCTCTCGGTGGAGGTCCATTGGCTCAACCTTTCTCCAGTGGGTAGAGTTGCAAATGAATACTATGCGTCCCAACTAACACTCACCTACGCTCGTCCAGTGGACTTGCTCTCATTGACGTATCTTGTAGTTTTTGTGGTGGCGAGCATCCCCGCATCCTATTTATTGCACCGCCTCGGTATCCGCACGGCTACGTGGATAGCTAGTGGGTTGATCATATTCGGTTCCATGACCAAGTGGCTCTATCTCCCTACATTTTCACTGGTTCTCCTTGGTCAGTTTATCCTTGCCATTGGACAGGCTTTGGTTCTCACCAGTATCACCGAGATTGTCAGCCGTTGGTTTCCCATCCGTGAGCGTGGTATGGCAGTTGGTATTACCAGTGCCAGTCAATATTTATCGCTTGCCGTGGTAATGATTCTTTCTCCAATCCTGGTTGTGACCAAGGCAAATGATCCCTCATGGGGGAGTGGCTTTGAGGAGTTGATGCGTTTCTATGCAATTCTCAGTTCTACCCTTGCCCTTGTTGCAGCCATTCTGATTAGGGAAAATCCACCTTCTCCATCTTCCGCTCTTCCAACCAACAACAAGGTGCACTATAAATCCTCATTCAGAGCAATCAATGCCATTCCCTCTCTTCGTGGGTTGATGATTATCTTTGCAATTGGCTGGGGTGTTCTGATGACTTTATTCATTAAGATTGATGAAATCAGTGAGTTGCTTGGCTTTGCAGATTCAAATGGATTCCTCGGAATTGCCATGCTCGCAGGAGGTATGGTGGGAGCAATCGTACTGCCAGCCCTTTCCGACCGTTTTCGGAGGAGAAAACTCTTCTATGTCTTCTGTAATGTCTGCTCGATTCCAGGTATCCTACTTCTGGTATTTTGCCAGCAACTTGGTGCAGTATTCTTGAACAGTGAGGCAATTGCCTTGATTGGGTCCTCAATTGTAGGTCTTTCTCTGCTCTCTGCAATTCCTATCGGCTCGCAGTATGCTGCCGAGTTGGGACAGGGGATCAGTGAGGAGGTCATTCAAGGAATGTTGCTGCTCTACAGCCAGGCTGCCTGTGCAGTTATTCTTGTATTCTCTCTGGTTGTGACTGAACAATATGCCCCCATGTTGCTTGCTATTTTGGCCGCTCTCTTGGTTGCAGGGATGATCGGTAGCTCCTTCCTCAAGGAAAGTGAGATGATCATCACTGAAGAAGAGCGGCTCAAAGAGGTGATCAATCAGGAGATTGTGCATCTGCAGTAGGATTACTTACCTTCTGGTTTCAGCTGGTTGTCAAAATGGTTGAAAGCGTGGACTTTCTCCAAGGGGAGGCGATCCCGTTTGCCATTCTCACTTTCCAGGTGTTTTTTACTCAGGTGGGAGCTGTCTCCTGGATATCCAACGACCATCAATACCATGATGGAGTCTTCCTCAGCAATGCCTAAAACGTTCTTCGCTAGTTCTGCGTTGAATCCAGCAATGGGGTGTACATAGAGTCCTTCTTGCACTGCCTGGAGTTGATACGCCATGGTAGCCATACCCAGCTCAAACGGAGCATAGTTGCGTTCACCAAGGGTCATTCCCCAAGAGTTGTTGGTCACCACAGCTACCAAGGCAGGAGCTTTCTTCGCCCAGTAGTTACCGGGGGTCAAGGCTTCCTTGAGTTGGCCCAGCACAGTTTCATCAGTGACGGTCACCAGTCTCCAGGGTTGGCTGTTCATGGAAGAGGGGGCGCTGTGTGCTGCTTCAGCAAGACGTAGCAGTACTTCTTCATCAATAGGTTTGGTATCGAGTGCACGATAGGCTCTTCTCTTTTCAATAGCTTCTAACATTGCCATAGGTTCCTCCAATACATCTCTTTTTAATGTACTATGGTTTTTACTGTTCGTGTACAGGAACCTTCTTCAAGAATGGTTGCCGTCTCGTTCTCGGTACGCTACTGTTGTGCTTTCATCATCGCCCTGAACAGGGGAATTCTCCATTTTGGGTATGAAAAAACGGGGAAGGTAGGTAGTACCATCCCCGTTCTTTGAAACCCACGAGATTAGTCGCGGGGTGAAAAGTCAGACTTAAGAGCTCCGCAGAGAGGGCAAACCCAATCCTCGGGGAGATCTTCAAAGGCTGTTCCAGGCTTGATTCCGTTATCGGGATCACCTACTTTCGGGTCATATACATACCCACAAAGATCGCATTCGTACTCTTTCATAGTTGTTTCCTCCTCTTCTTAGCATAACGACATTCATGCCAAGGGGCAAGATAATTATGACTGATAGAGGGCCAGGATTTTATTCAGCATCTTGCAGAATTTCTTCCTAAAACTATCAGGTCCCAATATCTCCACTGAGTCACCACACTGAATGATTCTCAGATAGAGCTCTATTGAGTTCTCTGCATCCAAATTGCAGATGAGGGTTCCATCTTCCAATTTCTCAAAGACAGGAGTTCCATGCACTACCGAGCGGAAGACGTTCATTGCCGAGCGTTCCTTGAGCCTAAGGCTCAAAGGAATCATATCGATTGCCTCATAGTGTTCCTCAGGTTCATGGAACTTGAATGGTTTGAGGTTGTCTGGAATGGTATAGGTCTCATCAAGGATGATGGCACTGGTGATGGTGCTGATATCAATGGTAATTATCTCAGTGGTATGGCGTAATCTTCCTGTAACGCTAATCGGATGCCTGCCTCCAGTGTCTTCTTCACGGAAACCTATGAAGTAGGGGGCAAGTTCGGTCTCGATAGGGTCAAACCCTTTCAGGCCTTGTACAATTCTCACAATACGCCCAGATACCCAGGAGTCGATAAGCACTTCCAACACAGAGTTGAATTTGCTACACTCCTTCTTCTCTTGCACCTTTTTGTCAATTTGTTCGGCGAGATTGACAATGTTCTCACTGATCTTAGGTGCATAGGACCGCATATTCATTGCAATCTTTCTCAAGCCCGATGCAAGGTGGGGATTCTGGTATTCACTGCTGGTTGCCAACATTTCCGCAGAGAGGTTGAATGCAAGGCTCTCATAGACACTGAGGGCGATGTTCTCATCCTCTTCCCGGGTCTTGATTTTGATGAGGTTATTCTCTTCATAGATGTCAATGTACTGCTTCAATTCATCAACATATCTGCTGATTGTCGAGCGATGGACGCCTAAACGGCGTGCAATCTCAGCTCTCCTCAGTCCTTCCGGATGGGAGTGAAGCAACAACTCTAGTTGTGCAACACGTTCGCCTTTCATACAATTTCCCTCTCATTTGCACCATTCTGCAACAAAATACAAGTCAGTATACCATGGATGTCTCATCTTACAAGGCTTATTTGCACAAATAAACACAGTTTTGCAACATACTGCGAGAGTTGTCGAGAAAACACACTCATGATAGGATATGCATACAAGGAGCGACTGCTATGGAAGAACGTCTGACGAAGCTTGAAATGAAACTTGCCTATGCGGAAGAGACGATTGTAACCCTCGATTCTGTGGTCACCGAACAAGCCAAAGAAATCGGACTTCTGAAGAGCCGTCTCGAATCATTGGAAAAGCGTGTTTCTGATGTGATGGATGAAATGGGGGATGGCGTAGCCCCTTCAGACCAGAGGCCACCCCACTATTAGAAACTAGATGAACAGATTGACTTTACTCTCGGAAGCAGCGCCCATGTAGGTGGCAACGCCTCCTACCTCGACGCCGTCAAGCAGTTCCTCTTTTGTGATGCCCATGATGTCCATCGACATCTGGCAGGCTATCATGCGGACTCCTGCATTCTTTGCGTCTTCGAACATCTGGGCAACTTGGTCGACATGTTTCTTTTTCATGCGGCTTTTCATCATTTTTGCTCCCATTCCTCCCATGTTCATGTTGGAGAGTCCAAGCCCATCCATTCCCTTGGGAAGCATGGCGGAGAACATTTTCCCCATGAAATCCTTCTTAACTGCTGGTGCGTGTTTCTTGCGAAGCACACTCAAGCCCCAGAAGGTGAAGAACATGGTAACTTGCTTCCCTGAAGCAACAGCTCCATTTGCAAGCACGAAAGAAGCCAGTGCCTTGTCCAGGTCATTGGAGAATACAATCATCGTCGCGCTATTGTCGGGAGCGCAAATGGCGGGTTTCTCACCAGCTGAGTCAGGCATTGAGCAAATATTTGCATTCCCCTTCTCAACAACCGCTTCAATAACCCCTTCGGTAGTGGTAACCGAAACAAGGTTGTTGCCGGTAAGCTTGCTCCAGGATTGGACATCAACACCAAAACCTGGGTCGGATGCCTTGATGATAATGCGGTCACCTTCTTCTAGGTTGTCGATCTCCTTCTTGAGCCGGATGATTGGGCCTGGACATTGCAAGCCACAGGCGTCCACCTTGAAGATTTTATTCTCTGTTCTTCTGCGGAATGACCCATCTTCGTTGAGATTGTCAATCGTGGCACTCCATTCCTTGATGTTAAGCACCGTCTTATGCTCTAGCAATTCGCGCTCGCGTATTGCATTGTCATAGGTTTTGAATCCACCTGTGAGATTTTTCACACGGGTGAAACCATTCTGACGGAGAATACGTTCAGCAAAGTATCCGCGTAACCCTATGGCACAGTTGAGGATAATGTCGCGGTCCTTTGGTACTTCTTTCAAGCGGTCACGGAGATCTGTATTGGGGATGTTTACAGCCCCTTCGATGGCACCGAGTTCGAATTCTTCTTCGCTTCTGACATCGAGCATGAAGGCACCGTTCTTGCGTGCTTGCTCTGCTTCATCCCAACTGATGGTGTCGCTCATGCCTTCGAGGACATTGACGGCAATGAACCCGACCATGTTTATAGGATCCTTTGCGCTTGAGAATGGAGGAGCATAGGCTTGTTCAAACTCTGCCAGGTCATAGACCGTTCCCTCCTTCCCGATGAAGGCGGAGATGATGTCGATGCGTTTATCGACCCCACCATAGCCAACGGACTGTCCACCCCAGATTTTGCCTGTCTCTGGATGATAGAGCACTTTCAGGGAAAGTTGGCGTACGTTGGGATAATATCCTGCATGATTACCCGTGTGGGTAATGGCACAACGGTAGGGGAGCCCAGCAGCTTTCAAGCCTTTTTCGGTCAACCCGGTAGAAGCAACCGTCAAGTCAAAAATCTTTGCTATGCTGGTTCCAATACTACCGGTGTAAGGTTTCTTGTTTCCATCAACGATGTTGTCTGCGCAGAGACGGGCTTGTTTGTTTGCAGGCCCTGCAAGTGGGATGGTGACCGGGCTCTTTGAGAGAGGGCTGTCAAAGACAATGGCATCTCCCACTGCCCTGATGGCCTGGTCATTGGTGGTGAAGAACTCATCCACCTTGATCGCTCCGTTCTTTGCAAGGGCAATACCTGAGTCCTTGAGGAATGCAGTATCCGGTCTTACTCCTATGGAGAGAATTATCAAATCGGCATCGATCAAGGTTTCCGATTGCAGTCGTACACTGACCAGAGACCCATGATGTTCAAAGGAGGCTACTCCATCTTTCAGGAAAAGATTGATTCCTTTTGCCCTGAGGTGTTGCTGTACTTCTGATGCCAGATCGTAGTCAATGATGTTCATGACTTGGTCAAGCGCTTCCACAACCGATACCTGCAGTCCACGTTCCTTCAGGTTTTCTGCCATTTCAAGACCGATGAAACCTCCTCCTACAACCACTGCCCGTTTGGTAGCTGGGCTGTCAATCTTGTCCTTGATGCTATCGATATCGCTGACAGATCGGAGAGACATGATTGCTGGGTGCTCAATGCCTGGGATGGGAGGTTTTACCGGGCTGGCACCAGGAGAGAGAATGAGTACGTCATAGCGCTCATCATATTCAGTGTTGCGTTTCAGGTCTTTTACATGGATGGTCTTTGCCTCACGATCGATGGCGACAACTTCGCTCAGGATGCGAGCCTCCACACGCAGCGATTCCATGAACTTGTCAGGAGTCATGACGAAAAGCCGGGAGCGTTCCGTTATTACATTGCCGGCGTAGTAGGGTAGACCACAGTTCGCATAGCTGATGTATTCACCACGTTCAAACATGATGATTTGGGCGTTTTCATCCCGTCTTCTGAGTCTTGCGGCAGTACCTGCCCCTCCTGCTACTCCTCCAATGATGAGATACTTCTTTTTCATACGTTCTCCTAGGTGTTGGGTGACTGAGTGAACTGTAGTTCGTTCGGAAGGTTGAGTTCAGAACAACTATAGGTTTGTACCATTGCTCTGCCTGTTTCGGTTAAAGCAACGGTAAGGCTTCTTCTATCTAAGATGCTCAAGGTTCTCTCGATAAGTTTTCTGTTTTCCAGACTATCAAGAATACGTGTGAGTCGGGAAGGAGAGAGTTCCAGTTCCTTAGCCAAGGCACTGGGTTCACAGATTCCCTTATTCACAGCACATAGTAACAAGGCATCGTTGAAAGAGAGCCCTGTTTGCTGTTTCAACTGGTCTTCAAAGCTGCGAAGGGAAGTCTGCAACTTTCGGATGGCGCAGAGATCAATCATGCAAACCTCCATAACTAATTCAATTAAGCAATAATTGCCATGGACAAGTTTACGCCGTAGCACTCATCTTGGTCAATATGTAGATAAAAAAATAGTGACTAAATTTACTATGACATAGCTAAGGACGAAACATAATAAACTGCGAGAGAACCTGCAAATTCTGCAGGAAAAACGAGGTAGGTTCTGACAGAAGCGATTATTTTTCGTTGTAAAAATAGTGCTAAAGAAAATCGATAAATTTATATATGCAAATAGCATACGTCTGTAGTGTATTGACAATTTTAAACAAACTAGCATATGCTAGCACCCAAGAAGGGATATGATAAAGAGAGAAATAGAAGGTTAGCTGGCAGGGATAAGGCCCTTCAGTCCCAGCAATGTTCTGCTACTTGGATTTACTAGCTGTTGGGTGTTTTTCTCTTTCGCGGTTGTCCGGTACTACATCTTGGTTCTACTTTTTCTGCCTAGCGACGCGGCTCCCTTGGCCAGTGGTGTTCCCGACCGCTGGTCTTTTCTATTGTAATCAATACACATGCCATATACGTGTGTTTTCCGATGAGTCCGATAGAATACGTACATTGGGGTAGACGGGAAAGCCAATTTCTCGCCAGTTCAATCGGTAATGCAGATGAGTCTACAGATGTGGGTAAAGCAATAAAAATCTATCTATATTTTCAATAAATTTATAAAACGTTATAATATAAATAAATGAAAAAATATTTTTAAAAAAATTTGTTTGACATACTAGAATACAAGTGATACCCTATTAAGGTAATTTGAGAATATGATGCGTATTAAAGAAAGGTAAGTGAGGAATATTATGGCAAGCCTTATCTATAAAACGGTCAATAAAGCCCGGTCAATAGTAATAATTTCTATATTGGTATTCACTGTATCGCTCTGCATTTTGCAGGTAACTCTACGATATTTCACATTTATCTCTATGAGACCTTTTGCTTGGGGAGACGAGATAGTAAGACTTTGTTCAATTTGGGTAATTTTCCTAGGTGTTTCATTGGGAATTAGGGAGAACAGCCACTTCTCTGTGGACTTTTTCCTAAATAAAATAACATCAAATAATGCACGGAAGATTGTAGAATACGTTCTTGATGTAGTCGCCATCATTGTATTCTTGATAATTACATACCAAGGATACAGATATACAATTACTAATGTTACTAGCTATCTACAAAATATTCGTATTTCGATGGCATGGTTTTATGCAGCGATTCCTGTAGGTGCTTTGCTGTGTCTATTTGAATATGGCTATCGCTTGGCCTTGGGAAATTCGTATAAAATGAAGGTATTAGAAAACAGAAAGACAAGTAACAAGGAGTAGCGATACTATGTGGCAGGTTTTTGGGATATTTGCAATATTGCTTATATTGATTTTTACAGGTCTTCCTGTGTACTTAGCATTATTACTTACTTCTATTGTGTTTATGCTTGGTATGGATCTACCTTTGAATCTGATAGTTATAAAGATGTTTGGAGGAGTAAACTCTTTTTCGTTGATGGCTATCCCCTTTTTCATCATTGCAGGGAATATCATGACTAAGGCGGATATTACTTACAAGATTATCGATCTTTCTGATTCTATTGTTGGTCAGTTTAAAGGTGGTCTGGGGCATGTAAATATTTTAGCTTCTATGTTTTTTGGAGGAATCCAAGGATCTGGAATTGCGGATGCTTCTGCTATCGGTGGAATGCTGATTCCTGCAATGGAAAAGCAAGGTTATGAGAAAGATTATGCAGTAGCAATTACTGCAGGTTCATCTATGCTTAGTCCGATTATTCCACCGAGTATTGCGATGATTCTGTATTCATATTATACAGAAATCCCTGTCAGCAGCCTGTTCTTGGGCGGTGTTATTCCAGGTGTCTTGATTGCGCTTCTTCAGATGGGTGTTAATCGATTCATGTATGCTAGGCGCAAGTATGAGATACCAACACATGCTTTCTCAATGAAGAAGTTGGCTGTATCGTTTTCTCGAAGTCTTGGAGCGCTGATGATGCCAATTATTATCATAGTTGGTATTGTAACTGGAATTGTAACAGCAACTGAAGCTGGGGTTATTGCCATTGCTTATGGGCTGATTTACGGATTTTTGATTTCCAAAAAACTAAAGTTGGCAGATTTGCCTGAAATCCTTTTGAGCAGTGGGCACACAACTGCCATTGTCATGATAACAATCGCTTCGGCAGCAGCTCTTTCAAATGTGCTCGTACGAATGCGTTTTCAAAATGAGGTTCTCTCCTTTGTTGTAAATACAATAGGTAATCCTGTTTCCGGGACTTTGTTTTTGATGGTGGTTATCTTTATTCTAGGAATGTTTCTTGATCCTACTGTTTTGATAGCAATGCTTGCATCGACAATTTTAGCTGTTGGCGGTGCCTTCGACTTTAACCCCATACACTATGGTGTGGTCATGGTTATCCTCATGCAGGTTGGTGCTATTACCCCGCCAGTAGGATCTTTCTTATTTGTATCTTGTGGGGTTGCGAACCTTCCAATCGAGAAAGCAGCAAAACCATTATTGCCTTTCATTGCTATGGTATTGTTAATTGTGTTAGTTAGTTTCTTTATGCCACCTTTGGTCACTTGGTTGCCATCTGTATTAGCCTAGGAGGAAGCCATGCAACGAAAAGATGGACAAATATATGCGCCTGTAGGTAAATATCAGGCAGTCTGTAAACCTGGTGAATTTAATGTTGGGGTAGTAGGGCTGGACCATGGTCATATCTATGGAATGTGTAACGGTTTGGTAGAGTCAGGGGCAAGCATTACCCACGTCTGTGATGCCTCCACAGAAAGACTTGCCACCTTTGTGAAGGCTTTCCCTACTGCAAAGATTGTAACTTCTGAATCTATGATTTATGAAAATTCTACCATTGACTTGGTGGCTACAGCTGCAATTCCTTCAAAACGTTCAGGTATCATAATAAATACATTGAAGTCAGGCAAACATGCATTTTCTGATAAGCCTGCTATGACGACTCATGCTCAGCTTGAATCAGTGCGTTCAGCAGTGATTCAAAGTAAAAAACATCTCGCAGTCTATTTCAGTGAACGTCTTCATGTGGAAGCTGCAACCTATGCAGATCATCTGATTGCAGATGGATTAATAGGGAAAGTATTGCAAACAGTGGTTTTAGGGCCTCATCGGTTGAATAAGCCTAGCAGACCTGATTGGTTTTTCCAGAAGGAAAAATTTGGTGGGATTCTCACTGATATTGGGAGTCATCAAATTGATCAAATACTTCACTACAACAATGCTTCATCTGCAACCGTTCTTTCCAGCAAAATAGGAAATTATAATAATCCTGACCATCCAGAATTTGAAGATTTCGGTGATGCTTCGCTGCTTTGTGAGAATGGTACGAGTGGGTATTTTCGTGTTGATTGGTTCACTCCTGATGGATTACATGCTTGGGGAGATGGGAGGACAATAATTTTAGGAACTGATGGATATATCGAACTGAGAAAGTATGTGGATATTGCACGGAAGGATGCCCCTAATTCTGTCTATATGGCTAATCAAAAGGGAGAATATAGCTATGATGCATCCAACACAGTAGGATTTCCATTCTTTGGAAGATTTATTCGCGATTGTCTGGATGGTACAGAAAATGCAATCTCCCAAGAATATACCCTACATGTTATGGAATTAGCTCTTACCGCTCAAGAAAAGGCTATAAAAATCTCATAGGAGGAGAAGCATGATTCGTTTAGGAATAATTGGAGCAGGTGCGATAGCAGCCGTTCATATTGATAGTTTTTTGCAGTTTGGTGATCTATGCGAGATAGTTGCAGTATGTGATACTTTTTCAGAAAAGGCTAAAGCCTTAATTGCAGAAAAAAAATTACATGCTAAAGCATATAGTTTGGTTGAAGATTTACTGGAACAAGCATCTGTTGATGCAATCAGTATTTGCTTGCCCCCATATCTCCACGCTAATATTGCAATACAGGCACTGAAAGCAGGTAAGCATGTAGTTGTCGAAAAGCCAATGGCAAGTAGCTTAGAAGAATGTGACTTGATGATAAAGATGGCAGCAGAGCAAGACAAATTGCTGTGTGTTGTAAGCCAAAACCGTTGGAAAACTCCACTTTCAAAAATCAAGCGTTTAATGGAAGAGGGATACCTTGGTAAGGTTATCCATGCTTCTTTTGATTCTCTTTGGTGGCGTGGAGGAAACTATTATGACCTTTGGTGGCGGGGCACCTGGGAACAGGAAGCTGGTGGTTGTTTTACCAGCCATTCAGTTCATTACCTCGATTTGATGCAGATGCTTTTTGGTATGCCTAAGCAAGTTCAAGGGTATATCAACAACGTTAGTCATACCAATAGTGAATGTGAAGATATTGGTTTTGCTGTTTTTTCCTATGATGACAAGGTCATTGATTTTACTTCTTCATTGGTTTCACATGGAGAGAAACAAGCGATAGTTATTGATGGGGAGAAAGCTTCGGTCTCTATGCCTTTCACAGTGTCCGCTTATGATGCCTTACCCAATGGCTTCCCACAGCAAAATAAGGAATTGGAGGAGATGATACTGCGACGGTACGAAGAGCTTGATTCTCTTCCCTTGGAAGGTCACCCAGCTCAACTGGTAAATTTTCTTAGAGCAATCGGACAACAAGAGCGGTTGGAAGTTGATGGCAATGAAGGAAGGCGAACTATTGAATTGATTCATGCTGTGTATAAGTCAGCGATAGAAATGAAGCCGGTTAGTCTACCTTTGGATAAGGAGGACCCCTTTTATAGTAAGAGCGGGTTGGTTGGGAAGATGCCCAAATTTTTCACAAAAGGAAAGAGCGTTGAGAATTTTTCAACATCCAAGATTACCTTGGGCCGTGATTTCAATGCATAAAGTAGTGTAGTACCCGAAGTTTTCGGGAACAAAATATCATTAGGAGGAATCGACATGAAGAAAAGTATGATTTTGATGTTCATGATTGTTCTCGTTCTTAGTACACCGATTTTCGCACAAGGAACGAAAGAAGGTGCTGCAGAACAAACGTACAAACTCAGAGCTTCAACCAATTTGGCAAGTACTGGTACGATTGGACGTGGATTGACGAAGTTTGTTGAAATCGTCAATGAGAAAAGTGATGGGCGAATTGAAGCAACAGCTAACTATGGTGCTGAACTTGGAAACCAATCAGAACAGGTAGAAATGGCACGTACGGGATCTTTGGAAATGGTTGTAGCAGCTCCGGGAACTGGTCCTGGAACCTGGGTTCCTCAGTTGATGATGTTTGAATTCCCATTTATCTTCAAGGATAATGACCAATACCGAAGAGTACTCAAAGGTATGGAAGGTGAAGTTAGCAAACTTGTGCAGCCATATGGCTTTATCGCTATGTCTGGTCAGTCACAGGGATCAAGACACATGCTTACCAAGACCCCTGTAACTAAACTAGAAGATCTTGCCAATATGAAGATGCGTGGGCCTAATGCTATCTACATCAGCATGTTCGAATATCTTGGAGCTGCTGGTACTACGATGGACTGGAATGAAATCTATACTGCACTACAAACTGGTGTTGTTGATGGTATGGAAGCTAGCCCAAGTATGATTTATTCGATGAGATTCCATGATGTCGCCAAGAACCTGACCATCACAGATCATATTATTGCTTGTACCTATTACTTTTTTAATGAAGAGTGGTTCAACTCCCTCCCATCTGATTTACAGGCTGTAGTACGGGAGGCTGCAGATGAAGCCGCAGCATACCAGGCTGTCATCGATGATGAAGACCAGAAAGTTTCATTGGAGAAGATGAAAGAAGAAGGTGTGACAATTCATACGCTTACTGACAGAGATAAGTGGGTAGAGGCTTGTAAGCCCATGCTTGCAGAGTATCGGGCAAAGAGTGATGGATGGAATGACTTTATTGATAAGTTGCTTGCCATCCAGTAATAGTTGATAATTAGGGTGTCCGTAAGGGCGCCCTGATTATATACAGGCGATTAAGTATGAATATTGAAAGGAGATTGCCTAGAGAGACAGCACGGGAGTATGCTCTTCGTCAGCTGAAGGAGAACATCATTTCGTTGCAACTGGAACCTGGAAGTATGGTCAGTGAGAATGAGATTGCAGCCCAATTAGGAATCTCCCGTACCCCGGTTCGTGAAGCCTTGATTGAACTGAGTCGGGTTAATATTGTGGAAATCCTTCCCCAGAAAGGGAGCAGGATCATGCTTATTGACTATGCCATGGTTGAGGAATCCCGCTTTCTTCGTCTGGTGTTGGAGAGAGAGGTGGCAAAGCTTCTCTGTACCATGGAGGAAATCCCAGATCTCTCATTCTTGGAAGAGAATATCCGCTTGCAGAGTTTCTATATTGAACACTCCAATCCAGAAAAATTGCTGGAATTGGACAATCAGTTCCATGCTTTGCTGTTCCAGCTTGCAAACAAAGTCCAATGTTATGGCTGGATGATTGAAGGTCTCACCATCCATTTCGACCGGGTACGTGCCATGAGTCTGAATGCTATCAAGAATATTAAGATTGTCAGTGACCATCAAGCAATTGCTGAAGCAATCAAGCAAAGGGATGCCGAACTTGCAGGTCAGTTGATGGAGAACCACCTCAGTCGATACAAGATTGATGAATCTGCTATTAGGGAGAAATATCCAACTTACTTTCGTTGATTATTCCTTTGCTGTATATTGAATGGCATGCGGAGAATACTCTGTTATGGTGACTTACATACATTAAAGCCTAATCCTGGTAGGGGACGGTGGCGTATGATTAACGATGGATGGGAATACTCTTTTCCTTTCTTGGCCGCGATTTTCAGATAATTGAAGAAGGCCTCGGTGGGCGAACCACTGTTTTTGATGACCCACTTGAACCTAAGCCGCCTCGATGGCATTGTTCCCATAGGTGTTTTGGTATAGAGGAAGTCTTTGAATGTCCCAACAAGACAAAGAGCTTCCTCTTTTCTTCTCCTTTGGGGTTGCTCTCCCCTGGTCTTACCCTCTATTAAAACACAGCCTCTCCCCTATAGGAATATTTCATTTGCGGTATGAGCGGGAGTTTCCATATTGAACTAATCCGCTGCGCGGAAGCTTTTCACTCATAGTGCTCGTGAGTCCTATATACCCCTGCAAGATCCTACCGTCATGAACTGTTTCACTTACAGCTCCTTCCATATCTTGGTTGGGGTTCGTTTTTCCAAGTTTCTCAACACCTCCTACTCGTACATCTCATCCATACTCCTTCGGGCTCTTTCCACATGAATTGAGTAATCCCCAAGTCCTCCTTGTACCATGGTTGTGGTTCCTAGAACCAAACTATTTCACATGTGGAGATGAAACGTAAGGCTTTTGCCAAAGTCCATGAAGTGGACGGCTCGCCCAAGGATTACAAGGCTACAAAAGGAATTCTTGAATTCCTTGAATCCATCTAAAAATTATGTTCTGAGTATTGATGTTCAACTTTTGCATCCATATGGACTTATGCTGCTCTACAGAACATATTAGAAAAAACTGGCTTTTTAGCCAATCTGTAGACGGTGCGGATGCCTCCGCCTTCTTCTTTTCGCTGATCGAGACCGCCAAACGTTCGGACCTGAACCCGATGGACTATGTAGAGGCCATCTGCACCTTCGGCCCCGGGGGCAAGACCGATGAGCAGTGGGAAGCACTGCTTCCCGACAAGATCGATCTTGGAAGGCTGACCGAGATGCGCGAGCGGCGCCTGGCTGCAAAGCCGGATCCTGCCAGGACCACGGCATACAACTTCGTAGGCGCCACTAGATAGAACTCGCTTCCTTGATGCCCTTGAGCAATTCCGCCAGGTCGCCTGTCGAACTCACCTCGATCCTGGAACCGTAATACTCGACTAGGAACGTCCCTCTCCCAGTACTATCCTTCCCTAGTTTTCCCAGATTGACAAGGCTCCTTTCCGATGCCCTGGCCTTTTTTATACGTGTCTCGGGGTAAACCCTATGCAGCCACTTGTGGAAGGTGGTCCTGGGAACCCTGGCCTCCCTTGCATACGCTGTATAGGAGCCCTCTCCCTTTTCCACGTACACTTTGGCTCTTCCCACATGCGCCAGCTTCTCTTCTTCTGTATATACCATTTACTTCACCGCCCTACTGAATTCTACATTCAGTCTAGCGCTAACGCCTGTTAGGATTCTTCCGGATGAGGATGTGATCAAGAAGTACATCCAGAATCAGGAAGAGTCGGACAGGATAGGCGCTGACTATTGAAAGGGGCCCCTTGAGGGGCAGCAAGTAACGGTGCGTTTCCAAGCGACTTTAGTTGCAGCTGGTACCATGCCCCTTATAGGGGCAACACAAGCCACCAGCTATGCCGGTGGTCATGACTTCTTCAAGAAGTTGACAATTATACAACACGTAACAAGTGAATAGTAGTGTTTCAATACAAATTGTCAAACATAGCCTATGGATTTTTTCTGTATAACTCCTCGATGGTCTTGTTGCATTGGGGGTGTATGGCCAAGGGGGCGATTTCACAAAGGGGTTGCATGACAAACCCACGTTCAAGCATCCTTGGGTGGGGGATGGTCAGCTTTTCTTCCTGCTGGATGAGATTGCCATACAACAGGATGTCCAGATCGATGGTCCTGGGACCCCAGTGGATGAGTCTGACCCTCTTCAAGGACTGTTCGATTTCGTTACACCTTTTCAGGAGTTGGTACGGAGTAAGCGCCGTTTTGATTCCAACAACTCCATTAAGAAAATTTGGTTGGTCCGTGTATCCGACGGGAGCGGTTTCCCGGAATGAAGATACAGCAATGACTATGATGCCTTCTGTCTTGCCAAGTTCTGCTATTGCCTGGTCCAGGTTCTTTTCCTTATCCCCCAGATTCGAACCCAAGGCAATAAATGCCAGGACTTCACTACCAGACATTCCTGTCTCCCCGACTGCGATATAGTTCCACGGCGGTATACTCAAGATGATGTCCCATGGGGGCCCAGGGTTTCTTCAATACGATTTTCAATTGTTCGATGCAAGGGAATGTGTGAAATAGATGCTCTAATGTATGCATGGCTGTTGCCTCAATAAGATTGTAAGATTTTTTTTGCAATACCTTTTTCACTTCATTGCATACATCTGCATAACTGAGAGTCTTAATAAGGTCATCGGTCTTGGCTGCCTGGTCAAGGTCAACACCGATTTCCAGACAGATTGTGAACATCTGTCCGAGGGTTTTTTCTTCTTCTGCCACTCCATGGTGAGCATATACCTGTAAATCTTGAATGAGAATCTTATCCATGTGACTTTACCTCACTATCTTGTCAGTCATCCTGGCTACCCGTACATTTCCCAATACATCATGGACACGCACGATATCCACTTTCTTGATGATACCTATGGCCGTAACAGCCAAGGTTCCCTCCAGACGGTCCTGTACTTCCAATCCCAGGGTTTTGCCTATGAAGCTTTTCCTTGAAGCCCCAAGGAGAACGGGAAAGCCAAGTTCCCGTAGCATCTCGAGGTTTCTCATCACCAACAGGCTTTGTTCCCAGGTTTTTCCGAACCCAATGCCAGGGTCCAGTATTATACGTTCTTCCTTCACGCCGGCTTTGAAGGCAATCTCAAGGCTCTGTTCCAGATCAAGGAGGATGTCCTTCATGAGATTGGCATATACAGGTGTCTCGCGGTTATGCATGATGCATACGGGAGCTTTCAAGGATGCCGCTACTTCGGCCATTTCAGGATCTTTTTTGAGTCCCCATACATCATTGATCATATGTGCACCTGCCCCGATTGCAAGTCGTGCCGTCTTGGCTTTGTAGGTATCGACCGAAATAGGTATCTCAATATCTTTTGACAATTGTTGGATGACTGGCACTATCCGTCTCAGCTCTTCATCAGCTGTTACAGTATCTGTTGCCCCCGGTCTGGTTGATTCCCCTCCTATATCGATGATATCGGCACCTTCGGCTTTCATGCGGCTTGCCTGGGCAAGGGCAGCTTCAAGATTCGAAAAACGCCCACCATCAGAAAAAGAATCGGGGGTTACGTTCAAAATCCCCATGATAAAGGTTTTTCTTCCCCATTCCCAGGTTTTGCCAGCTATGGTCATCTTATCTTTCATGTGCATATCCTTCCGTTTCCAGTCTATGGTAATACGATGGAGAATGTCAGTATTGAAGCAAAGGTTCTCTGCCTTCAGGAAATAGCTTGCATTCTTTGAGGCTCTTGCAAAAGAGACAAGGTCTGCAAGCCTTGTCACTTGCATATAGTATGGCACCTAAAAGGGACGTTTTGTTCTCGGCATACCGATGGGTCCGTATGGCATCTTGTATTTCCAAAGAGATTTTCTCTTCCACCCCAATGTCACCAAGAATGATTCCTGCAAGGTTGGCTCCTTGCTGTGCATGGTCAAGCCCTGATTCGTATTGTTTCCATTTCCCCAAGTCATGCAACAGGGCAGTCGCATACATAATGTCCTTTTCAATGGGCAAGTTTTTTTCCAGAACCATGCAATAGGCTACCCTGGCAACATCGAGACAATGCTGGAAATCATGGTGGCAGAATACCCTCTCTTTCTCCGCTTCTTCATTTCTTTCTAGGGAATCACGGAAAAGTGGATGGGCAATAATTTCCTCAGTGATTTTCATGCAACTCTTTCCCATACATGATCATAAGCCTATTCATGAAATTTTGGTCGGTATTGAATTTTCCTCGCATGGTGGTTGTTACCGTTACGGAATTGGTGTTCTTGATACCTCTGGTGGTAACACAGGCATGTTGTCCCTCAATAATGACGGCGACATCTTCCGAACCGGTTGCCTGTTGCATTATCTGGGCAATGTCCGAACCGATTCGTTCCTGCAACTGCAACCGCTTGCCTACCATATCCAAGATCCTTGCAATTTTGCTCAATCCCAGGATTTTCTTGTTGGGGACGTACGCAATAGTCGCCTTCATGTTATACATGAGCGCCATATGATGCTCACAGTGACTGAAGAATGAGATATCGCGCATCATAACAATTTCATTGTTGTTTTGCGGCAAATAGAGATCATCTTCAAAAGTCTTGTCAAACATCTGTGCAATCTCTTCATTCGAATAGGCAATGCCCTTAAACAACTCCTCATACATTTGTGCAACACGTTTTGGGGTGTCCAAAAGACCTTCCCTGTCAGGGTTTTCCCCCAAGGCAAGCAAAATCCCACGGACATGTTCTTCTATCTTTGCCGAATCAATTGCCATTCAAATCTCCCTCCCCCATGAAAACTCCTGCAAGATTTCTACAGTAACGGGATGTGGCAAAAGGCCACAAGGTTTTTTGGGATTATTCTTGGTCTTATCTTACCGTTTGCGCCTTATTCGTCAAGGGGGGGTGTTCAAGGCGAAGCAAAGAAAGCCTGCTCTTGTTGGATTTGAGCAGGTGAAATTCCCATAGTCAACTACTTGGAAGCAAATAATATACAGTTTCCCTGCACTACGACCGTTGTCAATGTACGGTCCGAAGGGTAGTGTTGTATTTAGGGAAATATACCTATAAACAGGGTGTTTCTAAGGAAAAAATAGGATTAACGTTACTCTATTGCACGCGTGCATCGACATAATGCTTGCTTTGCTTCTTGATCTTTTTCAGCTCTTTCTTTTGTGCTTTTGCCCACTCTTTTCGGCTGATCAACGCAACCTGATCTACCGGCCTGCCGCTGATGAACTGGATGATGGCACTTTCGGTTTCCTCTGTCCCCGTAGCCTGTGGGTAATTAATGAAGCCATGGATGGTCTTCTTCACCTCAAGGTATTTTACCGGGGTGTCTGCTGAAGCCAATGCATCGGCATAGAGCATCCCATCATCATGGAGTGGGTCGTACTCAGCACCGATGATCAGGGTTTCGGGAAGTCTGCTATGATCTTTTGCCAACAGGGGGGAGAAGTTGGGATTGAGGATATCCTTTGGCTCTCGTTGGTAGCTGTTGATGAAAAAGGCCATCTGTTTGTCAGTCAAGGAAGGAGCATCTTTGTGCTTCTCATAACTATTGGTCCGCATCCGGCCGTCAGTTACAGGATAGAGCAGCACCTGGCCAGCTATGGCAGGCCCTTTTCTGTCACGTGCAAGGCGACTGACCACTGCGGCAAGGTTGCCTCCGGCGCTGTCTCCGATCAAGAAGATGCGATCAGGGTCTGTCTTCCAATAGCGGCATCCCGCTGCTGCCCAGACCAAGGTGTCGTAACAGTCCTCAACCGCTGTTGGGAATTTGTACTTTGGAGCAAGGCGATAATCAACTGAAAGCACTACAGCTCCAGTGATATCGGCAAGATGGGCACAGAGAAAGTTATAGAGGTCCATATTTCCCCAAACCCAGCCACCTCCATGGTAGAAGATGATCAAGGGGGTAATATCACTGATGCCACGTGAACCTTGCTTTTCAAAAAGATACCCACTAATCATCCCATCTGTAACCGGGATGATAAAGGTCTTGGTGGTGATGTCCTTCGCACTCTTGCCAAGAAGTCTGCGGATCACCAAGTTATTAGGAATCGATATAGCGTTAAGCTCCTCGATGCGTTTTGGGGTCAGCCCTTCAGGATCAGTAATCGTAGTCTTGTTTATCAGGGCGACCATACGTTTCATCTTCGGAGACAAATCATAGTCTGTCATAGTAATCATATGGTAGTATATCCATCAGCGTGACGCAAGTATTCGAGTCAGTACTGTTAGGTCATTTGTATATTCAATTAGTAATTATCAAACACAAAGTATGTGCTATTTACCACTTTCCGCTATGATTTTCTTAAAATTTAGGAAGAAGAGCAGTGTAGTAGTGACTCCTGCCAGGACATCAGCGATAGGTTCGGCCAGAAACACTCCTCGCATACCAAAATGGGATGAGAGCAGGAAGACCAAGGGAATAAGCAGGATGATTTTTCTTAGGAAGGCGAGAAAGAGTGAGATTCTGGCTTTTGAGAAGGATATGAATGCTTGTTGGCAGGCAATCTGGAAACCAAGCATCCAGAATCCTGCACTAAAGATTCGCATTGCTTCACTGGTTCTTTCTACCAGAAGTGGTTCACGGGTAAAGATCCGGACCACCGGTTCCGGGAAGAGTACCAGGATGAGACAGACCGTGGTGGAGAAAAGAGCACTGCTGATCAATATCTTGGAGAATGCTGCCTTTACCCGTTCTGTGTTACCCGCCCCATAGTTGTAGGAGAGTATTGGTTGCCCCCCTTGGGTAAGCCCTTGCAGTGGGGCGAGGCTGAAGAGCATGACTGATGCAAGAATCGACATTGCTCCAACGGCCAGGTCCCCACCTGTTTTCTGCAAGGTAGAGTTGAGGATAATGTTCACCAAGCTCTCGGTGGACATCATGAAGAAGGGTGAAATACCCAATGCAAATACAGGAAGCATCACCTTCATGGTGGGACGGATTTTTTTGAAACTGATGGTCAATGTGGAACGCTTTGAAGAGAGAAAGCTCAACACCCATGTTGCACTGACTGCTTGACTGATAACCGTAGCAAGCGCTGCTCCCTTGATACCCCAGCCCAGTACAAAGATGAAAATTGGGTCGAGGATGATGTTCACCACTGAACCAAGAAGCATTGTCATCATGCTGGTCCTGCTGAATCCCTGCGCAGTTATGAATGGATTGAGCCCAAGGCTGAAGAGAACGAACGGGGTCCCCCAGAGATAGATGGAGAGATAGTCAATGCTGTAGTCGATGGTCTGGGAACTCGCACCGAATGCGAACAAGAGTGGACGTTTGGTGATCTGGAAAAAGAAGATAAGGATGACAGCCAAGATAATAAGGGTGCCTATTGCTTGGCTGAGTATGGCATCAGCCTCTTCTTTCCTCTTCTGTCCCAGTTTGATGGAAGCCTGTGGTGCGCCTCCAGCTCCTATGAGCATACTGAATGCGGCCAGAAGCATGATAATAGGGAAGCTCAGTCCGATTCCGCTTAATGCAAACGCACCGGAACCTGGGATATGGCCGATATAGATTCTATCTATGATGGTATAGAGGGCATTAATCACCTGTGCCAGGATGGTAGGGACAGCAAGGCGCAACAGCAGTTTTCCTATCGATTCTGTTCCAAGAGAGGCAGTTGTTTGTTTCATGCCGATACTGTAATCAAAAGAAAAAAATAAAACAAGCAATGACGACGCCCAAGTTTATTGTGCATGCATGAAAGGTGTTGCTATACTTCTTGCATGAATGACATAGTGATGGTATTGCCAGAGGTGCGGTTTGGTTATGGGTTCATCCCCCCGGAATTTCTTCCTGAGGGAAAGGATGAGTATTATCTTAGGAACATCCGGAACAAGAAGGATCCAGAAAGCTATCGACATCTCAAAGAAGAGGAGATAGCGCTGCTGGAGGAGAATTTGAACACCTCACCCTGTTGGGACGATGTGCTGGTAAGTGACCCCTTTGATCCTTCCTTGATTAAAAACAGCGAATTCTATGGCTTAGTACGTATTGGAAGCATGGCTCGTCAGATTGTCAGCTTCCATGATTTCTCTGTGCCTGTAGGGATTACCAACAGCAGAATTGTCAGTTGTGATATCGGGGACAGTTGTGCCATTCTCGATTGTAGCTATCTCAGCCACTACATTCTTGACCATCATGTCATCATCTACCGTATTGGGGAGATGCAGACCACCAACCATGCAAAGTTCGGCAGTGGCATTCTCAAGGATGGAGAGGACCCAGAGGTGTTGACCACCATTGATATCATGAATGAGGCAGGGGGAAGGGCGATTAGACCCTTCGATGGAATGCTTCCCTCCGATGCCTACCTCTGGGGTACCTACCGGGATGATGCTGAGTTGATGCAGATTTTTGAGACCTTGACGAACAAAACCTGTGATACACGCCGAGGATACTACGGGTTTGTCGGTCAACAGTCAGTGATTAAATCATGTGATACTGTAAAGGATGTCTGGGTTGGAGAAGGTGCCTATATCAAGGGGGCCAACAAGCTTAAGAACCTTCGTCTCCGTTCCACCTTGGCTGAACCAATACAGATTGGGGAAGGTGTTGAGCTGGTAAATGGTATCATTGGTGCGGGGAGCAGGGTGTTCTATGGATGCAAGGCAATCCGTTTCATCATGGGGGACAACTGTAATCTCAAGTATGGTGCCCGTCTTATCCACTCCTTCCTTGGGGACAACTCAACGGTTAGTTGTTGTGAACTACTCAACAACCTTATCTTTGGGGGACATGAGCAGCACCATAACAACTCCTTCCTGATTGCAAGCTTGATCAAGGGACAGTCCAACATGGCAGCAGGTGCAAATATCGGCTCCAATCACAACAGCCGTGGAAATGACGGGGAGATGGTTGCGGGCAGGGGGTTTTGGCCTGCTCTCAGCAGTACGCTCAAGTATGACTGCAAGTTTGCAAGTTATGTCTTGATCGCCAAGGGGAATTATCCCCATGAGTTGAACATCCCCCTTCCATTCAGTCTGCTGAGTGCGGACTCCAAGGAGGGCAGAAGGGTAGTAATGCCTGCTTATTGGTGGATGTACAATCTGTATGCTTTGGAACGTAACAGCTACAAGTATCGCAAGCGTGACAAGCGGAAGGTCATCCGTCAGCAGATTGAGACGAACTACCTTGCTCCCGATACGGTCAATGAAATTTTGGAAGCATGTGACCTGCTTTGTGAGTGGGTGGGAATCAATTACAATAGAACCCGTTCTGCTTCCCAGGAACGAGGTGACCTCATCAACCAAGGTCGCAGTCTGATCACCAGCAAGCCTTCAGAGGTACAGTCAATGCAGATGTATGTCTGGGAGTTGGAGAACAGCAACGAACCGGTTGAGGTGCTCAAGACGGTGGAAGCATACCAAGCATATCAGCAGATGCTCCGATACTATGCTGTAAAGACACTCAGTGAGTATTGTATTGGCCATGAAATTACCATCAGTGAGTTTCAACAGACCCATGATGCTTCTCTTGAGCCTTGGCTCAATATTGGGGGACAACTGGTCCCCGAGCGTCGGTTTGATGCACTCAGGGACGGCTTGAAGGAAGGTTCCATTACCTCTTGGGGCGAGGTGCATGATGCCTATGCCTACTGGTTCTCCCTCTATGAGGAAGACCGTGCTTTGCATGCACTTGCCACGTTGCACGCAATCTTGGGTTGCAATGCAATCAACGAAGGTCAGTGGGAGCAGGTGGTGGATGAGGTAGCTGTAATCCGCATTGAGATTGAAAATCAGGTTTTCAAGACAAAGGAGAAGGATTTCAACAACCGGTTCCGCTTTAGTACCTACCGTACTGTTGAAGAGCGAAACGCAGTGCTCGGCAGCCTCGATGATAATCCATTCATCCAGGAGTCAAAGCAGATTACCGAACAGGTACTTTCCCAGATTCGTCAGGTTCGGTTCTCTTGAGTGTGGTGTAGGTATCTTCCCCGATGCTGAAGAGGGTGAGCAAGAGCAGTACCACAGCCGCTGCCTTGATGATGATCTGCCACTGTTCAATGGCTAGGTTGAAGAACAGTAAGGCATCCGGGTTATAAATCTGCCAACGAGTGGCAATGAAGAAGAAGTAGAAGACTCCCAGTAGATCGGAGGTTGCACTGAACCCCAGTAGGGGTTTTGTCCATCGTCTCCTAACCATCTTGAGCATTGCCACGAAGAAGGCGATGGTGGTGGTCACCATCCAACCTATCAGGTAGGGGCGTAAAGAGGTTCCAATAAATAGGGGAATTGGTTCCCCATCTTTAGTGTAGATTCCCAGCAAATCACTGTTCATGTACAAGAATCCCAGGAATAGGAAGAAGAGTGACAAGCCTACCAAGTCGGCAATACTGTCCTTCTTCTTGATCTCCTTGGTTGGGATTTCCTCAAGGCTACGCAGTTCAGGAAGATTCCATTCCTTGATATCGGTTTTTACCTGATACCTGTCGAGTAAGGCGAAGGTGATGGTAACCCACAGGAACGCTCCTGATGCACCACTGAAGATTGATGCCAGTGCCTTTGCAACCATTTCAAAGATTGATAGACCGGATGGGGAGAGGAAGAAAGAGAGCGTTGTAAATACCAAGGTAACCAGGGAGACTACCAAGGTAACAATCTTGAGTACCATTACATATGTATCATACGTTGCAGGACCTATGAGGTGGCGTTCACTTCCACGGTATTTCGCTGCCAGTGAAGAGGGTGATCCCATTGACAAGAGTGTCTGTTCAACCTCGTTGTCACTGGGGTTTTCTGGCAACATATCGAGAATATTGGCCTCGAGTTCTTTCTCTACCTCTACCCGTTCTTCAGCTTTTAGATGACGAACCGTCTCCGCAATATATCGGCTGATGAGCTTATGCATGGCTCTCCTCCCCGAGCAACGCTTCTATGTGCGATTGTTGCTCTTTCCATTTGTTTGTAAGCGCTGTGAAGATTGTCTTTCCTTCCTCAGTGAGTTGGTAGAACTTTCTTGGTCTGTTTTCGCTGGTATTCCAACTACTTTCCAAGACCCCTTGGGTTTCCAGTCTTCTGAGCATGGGATAGAGCGTGTTGGCTTCCAACGCTATATGCTTTTCCGAAAGTATCTGCAACAGGGAGTACCCGTACTGTGGAGTGGTGAGTTGGCTGAGAACACAGAGTGTTAACGTCCCTCGGTTGAGTTCTGTTATAAAGTTGGCAAGAAGCTCTCTACTGTCCATATGAAACCTCTTAGTTATATAAGAGTGTGTGTTACACAGTAATGTCAAGAACAAAGTATATTCCTGATACGAAAAAATTTGACGGTTTTCCTGAACGATGATACGATGTAATTGTGGTGGTGAAGAAGGGGAATAACCGAAGGAAATAACCCTGAGTAGCCAAAGAGCCCTCCCGGTCGGAGGGTTTTGTTTTGGGCTTTTTCCTAAGGTCCAAAATGCTTCATATTCCATTCCAAATATTCATCCAGTACTGTCTCAAATTGGAATACGCTCTCTTCCAAAGCTTTCCATCCTAAACCTTTTTGAGTTGTGTGGGAGCAAAGGTTAGCTATCTTGCCGTTTCCCTTGCGGTGTTCTTTCTGCCCTCATGATCCAATATCTGATCCTCCGCCATCTAAAATAGGGAACGTACGGTGCCTCCTGAGAAATTCTGCCATGATGCTTGCACCAGGAGGACAAAATTTCTATACTGCCTAAAATTTTTCTTGAGGAGTGACGATGCACAATCGTTGGATTGTCCTGATTGCCGGACTGATTATGCAAACCATACTGGGGGGGATCTATGCTTGGAGTACCCTTACCCCATGGCTTGCAGAGAGTTATGGTATCAGCAACGGGGAGAGCGGTTTTGTATTCGGCTTGAGTATTGCTGTTTTTACCTTGGTCATGGTCTACTCCGGCCACCTCTTGGCCAGGAAAGGTCCAAGGATTCCTGCCCTCATTGGTGCGCTCCTGTATCTGGCAGGATATTTCCTCGCATCCCGTTCCCACGGTTCCTTTCCCCTCTTGTTGCTTGCAGTAGGAGTTATCGCAGGGTCTGGGATTGGCTTTGCCTATGTTGTTCCTCTTTCGGTTGGGATGCAGTGGTTCCCTCGCCAAAAGGGCCTGATCACCGGTCTCTCTGTAGGCGGATTTGGAGGAGGGGCAATCATTCTTTCTTCCTGCATTGAGGCAGGCAAGCTCTCGGGTATTTCCTTGGATCGTTTCTTCCTCTTCTATAGTCTTATCAGTGGCTCGCTGCTATTTTTTGCCTCGCTGTTGCTTTCCTCTCCTCCAGCATCCACTGGAAAGGAATTAGGGGAGATGCAAGTCCATCAAAACGTAAAGAAGCCCATGCTTCTTAGCATCCTCGGAATGTTCAGTGGAACCTTTGCTGGATTGCTCCTCGTGGGCAACCTTGCTCCCTATGCCCTCTCCAAGGGACTTGTGGAGGAAATGACAGTGCTTTCAGTTGTCTTGTTCTCAGTTGGGAACCTGAGTGGTAGAATCATTTGGGGGCATATCTTTGACAAGACAGGCTATCGTGTCATTCCCTGGTCGCTTCTGCTTGCTTCGCTTTTCTATATGCTGTTGCGCTTCGCTTCGGGTGGATTTGTATTCCTAGCAAGTGTACTTGTTCTTGGATTCTTGTTTGGCTCTCAGTTTGTGCTCTATGCGGGGTATCTCTCAAGAGCCTATGGGGTGGAAGCGTTTTCCAAGCGCTATCCTCTGGTATTCCTTTCCTATGGACTGGCAGGAATCATTGCTCCCGGTGTTGGTGGGTGGATTGCCGATAGTACTGGTTCCTACAACCCCGCGATCACACTTTGCTTGGTGCTGTTGTTTATCTCGGGTTTGGTCCTTTTTACTGCGAACAGGAAGCACTAAAAACCAGTGCAAGAGGGATCGGGCGCTCAGCTTCGCTGTTGTCCTCATACCGATCGGCAATTTTTAGATACCGCTTCCCTTCATAGATAATCTGTGCCGATCCCCCTCCATCAAGATTGATAATCTCTTGGTAGTGTTGCCTGTCACAGAACTGTGCCAGTTCAAGCAGGGATGCCCCTGAGCTCTCCTCCCCCACCAGGTAATTTCGTTTGCTTGCTCCCTCTGCCCACACGAGTACCGGATTGCCCTCACTGTTTGTTCCCAATGCGATGCGTGCTGCACGGGCAGTTTCAAATGGGAGGGGATAGACGGTTGATGGGTAGGGAACCTGCTCAACCAGTGGGTTGTAGAAAGGACAACAGAGAGAGTCGACCATCATGGATTTACGCATCATGGGAGGCCCTACCTGGATACCGAACTGGTATGCCTCCAAACCAAGAAAATGAACAGTGGTATCCTTAAGAGAGATCTCATTGGGTAGGCTGAGAACAAACCCAGCCATCGGTACTATGGTGTTTCCTCCTCGATTCACTGCCACAACTGTATTTCCGGTAATGACGACATCAGTACCGTTGCAAGGTGGAGTGACGCGTACTTCAGGTCGGAAGTAAAAGATTGCATTCTTGTTGTGTCTGTAGTGCATGGAATCGAGTTCTATAACCAGATCAGTCAATTCAACCTGTGTGGTATAGCAAATTCCCGTATTGTCCACCAATAGACAGGGTCGATGGTTCAGCGGTGGATTGAGTACCACTCCATCCTTGAGTGCAAGACCATGAGGAGTCCCAAGCTCACAAAACGGGGAATCGAGGTCGGTGGGATCCATCAGGAAGAAATGGGAGTTAACTGCAAGGGGAAATGTAAGGGAGGAGAGAAATCCTACCTTGCCATCAATGGGGATGAAGGTGATTTCATCTTTCTTTCCTGTAACCATCTCAAGAACATGCGTTGCTTCCAATTGGCCCAGAAATTCCTCAACAGAGGTATCCCTACATTTCCATACTCCTGCCCAATGAAGATTCCCTTCACGGACAAGCTTCTGGAGCTGTATTTTGGCAGTAATGTTCTTCGAGAAAAACTGCAAAGTTCCACTGTGGTCAGAAAAAGGAAACGCAATATCGTCAGGAACATGGAAAAAAACCAACCTCCCATAGGCAGAGGGGTTCTTCTCCACGATGTTGAGTCGGTACAACCTTGCAATCTCTGTAATGGCTCTTGGATCGAACTCAGGAACAGCAAATTGCAGGTTTTCCCAAGCAAACCCCGTTATAACTTGAAAACGTTGTATTTCACCGTTTTGGTGGGTCTCTGTAATGATGGTGTTTCTCATGCTACCCCTTGATTCCTGAGCTCATGGTGCTCTCAATAATGTACCGTTGACTGAACGCAAAGATGACAAGCAGGGGAAGCACGGAGAGTACACTTCCAGCTAACAGTAGATTCCACTTGACTCCATACTGGTTCTGGAACTGGGAGAGGGCGATGGTAACCGTATAGAGATCGCGGCTTGAGATGTAGAGCATTGGACGCAACAGGTCGTTCCAGTTGTTCATGAAGGCTATGATGAAGAGGGTAGCTAAAGGGCTGGTTGCCTGGGGCAGGTAGATGCGTGCGAACATCTGGTAGGCATTCACCCCGTCAATGATACCCGCGTCAAAGAGTGGGCGGGGTACCTGGGAAAAAAACTCCTTGAGCATAAAGGTGCCAAAGGCGCCGGCAAGGAAAGAAGGCACAATTAAGGGGAGATAGGTATCCATCCAGTTGAGTTTTAGGAAGAGATAATACTCAGGGATGATAGTCACCTGCACGGGAATCATAAGGGTGAAAATCAAAAGGGAGAAGATCAGGGCTTTCCCCCTGAATTGCATCGTGGAGAGGGCAAAACCAGCCAAGGAGCAAACCACAATCTGTCCAAATGCTGCCAAAGTGTATACCCAGAGGCTGTTGATGGTGTATCTGCCGAAGTTGTACTGGGTGAAGACCTCCTTGTAGTTGTCGAGCACTTGGTCGGTGAAGAGAAGGTCAGGGATGAACTTTGGTGGGACTGAGAAGATGTTCTTCTCTGACATGAATGAGTTGGAGAGCATCCAGAGAAAGGGGAAGATGTAGATGATTGCAACCAAGGCGATCAAGAGGAGCCGGTAGCGATCTGCTTGTTTTTGTTTCATGTAACTCCTCCTCAATCCAAACTCTGGACCAGGTGCTTCTTGATGTAGAAGTTGAAGATGGTCATCAAGCCTACGAATATCAGAAGAATGTAGGCAATTGCAGAAGCATATCCTACCCGGTAGTAGACGAATGCATTGAGGTATACGTCATAGACCAAGGTATTGCTTGCGTTCTGTGGCCCCCCCTTGGTCATGGCGTATATCAGCTCGAAGTTCTTGAACGAATCGATGATGGTGATGGTGAGTACAAAGAACAGGGTCGGCATCAGCATGGGCAGGGTAATTCTGAAAAAACTCTGGAATGCATTGGCTCCATCGACCCGTGCCGATTCCAGTGTGTCCCTGTTTATTCCTTGCAAGCCGGCTAGGAAGATAATCATGTAGTAGCCACTCATCTTCCACACCTGTACCGAAGCTACGGTGTTCAAGGCAAGGCGGGTATCCCCAAGCCAGTACGGTGGGGTCAGCCCAATTGCCTCGATGAGGTTGTTTACCAATCCGTAGGTTGGCCCAAGCATCCAGTTCCAGATGATACCCACTGCTACAGCAGAGGTCACCACCGGGAGGTAGATGGCAGAACGAAAGAAGGCAATTCCCTTGATTCGTACATTGATAAGCACGGCGAGGGCAAGTCCACAGACGATGGATCCTACTACGTAGATCAAGGAGAACTGAAAGGTGTTCAGCACAATTCCCAGAAAATCCTCGCTGGACAGCAGTTCTTGGTAATTTTCCATGTTAATGAATACAGGAGAGCTTAAGAGGTTCCAATCAGTAAAACTGAGGTACAGGGATGAGACGATTGGGATGAGCCTGAACACAAGCAGTCCGATTACCGTAGGGATGATGAATACCCATGGGGTGATCTTGCTGTGCCATCGGTATGGTGGCTGGGTCATCAATTGATATCCTTACTGGTTATGGGGTTGCCTGGAGCCCCAGGCAACCGACCTATAAAATTGTAATCTACTTGTAGTATCGCTTCAAGACGGCGTTGATGTTCTCAGTTCCCTTCTTGAACGCCTCATCAAAACCCATATGTCCGTTGATGATTGCATCTATAGTACCGTTGAGGCCAAGAGATTCCGATCCACCATAGCCTCTCCATTCGCTCCATCCCATGGTATAGCTGGTGGTCATGGGACCGTTGGCCTGTTCGATCAGGAGGTTCATCTCTTCTCCAGGCTGTTGACTGGGATCGGCAAACAGGGGATCTTCTGCAAGTTTCTTTGCAGAGGGAATCTTGCCAGCCATATATACATCCAAGCTGATACCCTCTCCTGCCACGTACTTGGCAAACTTCCATGCCGTTTCAGGATGTTTTGTATTTGGAGCAATGGCGTAACTGTCAGGCCATCCATAGGTAAGTTCGCTAGGACCGGAAGGACCACTGGGAACCCGTGCAATGCCCCATCTCATATCATCACCGACGTTCTTGCGTAGTGTATCGACGAACCATGATCCATCAACCCACATAGCCGCCACTCCCTGAGAAAATACATCCTGCTGTTGGAAGCTGGTCATATCCTTCTGGGGAGGGGCTACCTTGTCCACAAGCACCAAGTCACACAGCATTTTGATAGCATCCATTGCGTTTTTATCAGGATTGAACTGCATGGTATTTTTGTCGATGAGCTTTCCATTGTTCGCATACACCCAAGGCTCAATGTGAGCGTAACGTCCGTAGAACCAATGTCCCCACTGGTCGGTTTTCCCGTCTCCATTCTTGTCAAGAGTAAGCTGCTTGGCGGCTTTCCTGAAGTCGTCCCAAGTCCAGTCATCAGTTGGGTAGGCAACCCCAGCTGCATCGAAGGCATCCTTGTTGTAGTAGAGCACCGTAGTTACCAGGGCAAAGGGGATGGCGTAGTAACTGTCTGTGTTGCTGATCTCCCGGCTTGAATCGAATATGGATTGATAGAAGTTGTCGAAGGTATCATCACTCTCAATGAAAGCGTCGAGGTTGTAGAGAAGCCCGGCCTTCGCCCACTCCTCAATATACCCAGAGCTCATGGTAAAGACATCAGGCAACTTGTTCTGGTTTGCCTGGATACGGATTTTTGTCCAATACTCCTTGGTCCCGACAATGGTGTTGTTGATTTTCACACCTGGATTAGCTTCTTCAAAGGCGCTGATAATCTGTTGATTCTGTTCAAGCATGTCAGGGTCCCATGTCCACCATTCCAGTTCAATTGCTTCTGTTTCAGCCTTGGTTTCTGTCCTGCCTGCTGCAAACAGAAGTCCCAATGTAAGTAGCACTACCAAAACCATCAGTAGTTTTTTCATCGTTTTCTCTCCTCTTGTGTATCAGATGTCTGGCTTGCAGACGATAGTTGACATCTGTTCGATTCCCTGCTTCTTCTTGTTGCAAGCCGTTGCATTTTACCATTGTATATTTAAAAAGGCAATCGTGGAACAATGAGATCAAAGAGGATTTTGTTCTCAGAAACGCAACAAACCCGCCTCTTTCGAGACGGGTCTCTGTGCTGGAGCCAAAGGGACTCGAACCCTCTACCTACTGATTGCGAACCAGTCGCTCTACCAGATGAGCTATGGCCCCTGAATGCATACACAAAACTATCGCAGAGTGAGCAAACTGTCAACTCTTATGCGCAAGAGATGCAGCGATGAAGCCGCTGAAAAGTGGATGCGGGCGGTTGGGCCTGCTCTTGAACTCAGGGTGATATTGTACTCCGATGAAGAACGGATGGGATGAAATCTCCACGGCTTCCACCAAAGTTTCATCAGGACTGGTGCCACAGATGACGAGGCCTTTTTCCTGAAGGATTTCCCTGAATGCATTGTTGAACTCATAGCGGTGCCGGTGACGTTCTCCAATACGCTCAGATTGCTTGTACACCTTGCTCATATGCGTATTCGGTTTTACCACACAAGGGTAAGAGCCAAGTCGCATGGTACCCCCCTTGGGGATGTTGCCCCGCTGGTCGGGCATCAGGGCGATGACTGGGTGCTGTGAATCAGGTGCAAATTCAGAGGAGTGTGCGTCTGGGTACCCTGCTACATGACGTGCGAATTCGATGACGGCGATTTGCATCCCCAGACATATTCCCAAATAGGGAATCTGTTGTTCTCTGGCGTACTGGGCTGAGAGGATTTTCCCTTCGATGCCTCGGTCTCCAAAGCCACCAGGGACCAGGATACCATCTGCCCCAGAGAGGAGCTTGTCGACCGTATTTTTAGTGACCAATTCACTGTCCACCCAATCTATCTGGACTTCTGCACCGTGTTCCCATCCACCATGTTTGAGTGCCTCCATAACACTGAGGTATGCATCATGAAGCTGGATGTATTTTCCTACCAAGGCAATGCGAACCTGTTTTTTTGCACCTGCAATACGGGTGAGCATTGCCTCCCAATCAGAGAGATCGGGCTCTCTTGTTTGCAACTTCAGTTCCCTGCAGACAATCTCGTCAAGCTTCTCGGAGCGCAGCATCATCGGTGCTTCATAGAGTACCGGTACCGTCTTGTTTTCAATAACACAGTCGCGGTTTACATTGCAGAAAAGGGCAATCTTATCCTTGATGCTCTCCTCAAGCGGTTCGTCACTGCGAGTCACAATGATATCGGGGAAGATACCACTAGCCATCAACTCTTTCACCGAGTGCTGGGTTGGCTTGCTCTTGTGCTCTTTGCTACTCTTCAAATAGGGCACCAGCGTTACATGGATGAAAATACAGTTATCCTGTCCTACCTCGTGACCAATCTGTCTGATTGCCTCCAGAAAGGGTTGGCTTTCGATATCACCAGTGGTTCCCCCGATTTCGGTAATGATAACCTCGGCCTCGGTCTTCCGGTCCAATGCGTAGATAGCCTCTTTGATCTCTGTGGTTACATGGGGAATAATCTGAACAGTGGATCCCAGATAGGCTCCACTGCGTTCTTTAGACAGCACATTCCAATAGACCCTTCCGCTGGTGAGGTTGCTGTACTTGTTCAGATCCTCGTCAATGAAACGTTCATAGTGTCCCAAATCGAGGTCGGTTTCCGAACCATCCTCGGTTACGAATACTTCACCATGTTGATACGGACTCATTGTTCCAGGGTCTACGTTCATATAGGGGTCGAGTTTCTGGGCTGCAATCTTCAGTCCTCTTGCTTTCAAAAGTCTTCCCAGTGATGCTGCGGTTATGCCTTTCCCCAGACCCGAAACAACCCCGCCCGTCACAAAAATGTGTTTGGCCATAGATATCATTCTCCTTGTCTTTAGATTTACATCTGATACGTCTTCAGTAGGGAGAGTGCAACGGCATACCGACTTTTGCGCTGGTCCATTGCCTGCTTTTCCATGTAGCGGTGTGCTTGCTGCTCATCCATACCAAGGTTTTCGATCAAGACCCATTTTGCCTTGTCGATGATTTTGATCTCTTCAATTTTCTTGTGGAGTTTCTCGTTCTCTGTATGCATTGCCGTGAGCCTTCGACGCATTGAGCGTGCGAGGCTAAGGGCTTGGAAGAACATCTGACGGATTACCGGCTTACTGACTACAAGCACCCCTTGTTCGGAGAAGAGTGCTTCAGACTGTTCGAAGTATTGACTCCGTACCACAAGAATGGATCCTGCTAAACTCTGCTGAACAACCATCACAGCAAGCTCTTCCCCTGATTCATCCAACAGTGGTGCATTGATGACAACCAAGTCGAGTTCCTGGTCGAGCACCAGTCTCCGAGCCTCTCCTGCGCTTAGACAGTGAAGGAGCTCAATGGATCGGTCATACTCACGCATGAGGGAACACAATGAGTCACATCCTTTCTGTGTTGATGACACCACCAGCGCTCGAGGCATGGACACTCCTTCTACGTCGTCAGGAAATAGGCCTTTCGACTCGCTTCGAATGGGTCGACAGCCTTCTCATAGGACCTCCACTCTGCTCCCTTTGCCTCAAGAAAACAGGTAAGCAGACGCTCAGGGAGAATGGATTGTACAAAATCACTATGCTTTGCCAGCTCCATGGCTTCTTCCAAGGAGGAGGGGAGCATACGACCGGTTTGTTTCTGATACGCTGAGCCTTGGTACTCTTCCTCAAGGGGGAGGTCTCCACGAATACCTTCCAAAGCTGCAGTAAGCAGTAAGGTAATGGCAAGGTACGGGTTGCAGGCTGGGTCGGCTGAACGCACCTCAATCCGTCGATACTCCCCACTGGTGTAGGGAATGCGGATGAGCAAGGAGCGGTTTGCCCGGCCCCAACCAACATACTTGGGAGCTTCGAAGGACCCTAGTCGCTCGAAGGAGTTTGCAAGCGGGTTGAGGAAGAGGGATATTTCCTGGATTCTGTTCAGAATCCCTGCACTCATTGCTGCCTCAATCTTGCTGTATTGTTCCCCCTCAGCCTTGATGGATAGGTTGAAATGCAGACCGCTTCCACTCTCTCTTTGCATAGGTTTGGGGAGGAATGAGGCAAACAAACCGCTGCGGTCTGAGATGGTTTTTACTACTGATTTGAAGGTAATGAAGTTATCCGCCGCCTCAATAGGAGTTCCGTACTTGAAGTCAATCTCATTCTGCCCGGGACCTGACTCATGATGACTGCGCTCGGTGTAGAAACCCATCTGTTCAAGGGTAAGGCAGATTTCTCTACGTACATTCTCCCCCTTGTCCAGCGGCGCAACATCGAGGTAGGTGCCATCATCCAATGGCTGGTAGGTTGGTTTTCCCTCTTCATCAGTTTTGAAAAGGTAGAACTCACACTCGGGTCCTACTCCAAAGGAGTAACCCTGCAGAGAGGCTTTTCTCACTGTCTCTTGCAAGAGAGAACGCGTGTCTCCCTCGAAGAGCGTTCCATCGGGCCTTTTTATCGAGCAGAAGAACCGCACCACACGGCCCTGAGCCGGACGCCAGGGGAGGATGGAGAGGGTTGCAGGGTCGGGGAAGAGCAACAGGTCGCTCTCCTCAACTGAAAGGAAGCCTTTTACCGAGGATGCATCGAAACTGATGCCACTGGAAAAAGCCCGCTCCAGCTCACTTGCTGAGATGGAAATATTCTTGATCTGTCCGAAAATATCGCAGAAGACCAGACGGGCAAACCGAACATCCTGTTCCTTGATGAACTGCATCACCTCTTGCTGGGTATTTCTCATCATTCTTCTCCTCCCTCTGTCATACATGGGTATACATCATCCGATAGGGCGTGGTGCTGTTGGCACTCAGTACGTAAAAATGCGATGCAAGCAACTGTGCTTTATCGAGCTTGAAAAGGGCACAGTACTCATCCAGTAACTCAAACAGGAGCGCTTTGTCATCTTCATCGGCATCATGCACTGCAACCTGTGGTGGCAAGCCCTGAGGAAGTGTATCACAGCGTAAATAGATTGTGCCACCATGCATCCCTGTCCCACAGAAATATCCTACCGGAGCTTTCCCTTCTTGGTTCATACCCAACACAATGATGGTACCACCTGCTTGGTACTCCCCAAGGAAACTGCCGGCCCTGTCGCCGATGATCAGAAGCGGTTGCCTCTCTTCGAACGCTTTCATATGAATGCCACAGCGGTAGCCAGCACTGTCGCGGATATAGAGCTTTCCCCCTCGCATCGCATATCCTGTCCCGTCCCCACAGGAGCCATGTACAATGATAGCGCCTTCGTTCATGGTATCACCCGTTGCATCCTGTGCATTGCCGTTCACAATGAGCGTTGCACCGTCCAGATAGGAACCAAGACCATTGCCCGGAGTACCATTGATGGTAATGGTCTTGTCTTTCTGAGCACACCCAATGTACCGCTGACCGGTTACTGAGGACAGTATAAATTGCTTTGCTTTACTCTCTCGTATTTGTTCATTCAATTGGCGGTATTGCATCATTCCTACGTCAATGTGTTTCATTGTGCCCTCCCAAGCTGTTCACTTCGCACCTTCTGTGCAAACGCCATCAAGGCCGGTTGTTCGCTGATCATGGCAAAGTCGAGTGTTCTGAGGTCTGTTCTGCTTCTAATCAGATTAGTATAGATTCCCCCTCGCGCAACCTGGTCCCCTATCAGGATGCATCCAACAAGGTGATCGTCCTTGATGAAAAGTCGCTTGTATCCTTTCTCCGTGGCAAAACAAAGATCCTCCCCTTGGTATATCCCGGCTGTAATGATATGCAAGCCGAAGAAGCCAATCGCATTCATTGCAATGGCATTCTCAAAGCGTTGCTCATTTTCAGCCATGGAATATCCAGCGGTCTCTCCCTGCATATAGGCATTCGGCAGCAGGGCAAGATTCCGTCTTTCCCCGCTCAAAAGCTCCCACCCCTCACTGCAGTCCCCTCCAGCCCAGATATGTGGATTGCTGGTTCTGCATGCTTGGTCGATGAGAATTCCCTTGTTGACAGCAAGTCCAGCATCCTTCGCCAATGCTATGTTTGGCTTTACCCCAACAGCCAGTACGAGGATATCGAACCCCACGACCTTGCCACTGGTCAGGAGTGCCTCCTGGCCACAGAACTCACGGACGCTGTCTCCTAGATGGAAACGAATTCCTATCTGTTCCAGATGGGTCTGTACCCGCGCCGAGCCTTCTTCGTCGAGAATGCTGGAGAGTATTCTGTCTGCCAAATCGACAACCGTCACCGATTGTACACGTTCCAGAATTCCCTCGGCACACTTGAGTCCGATCAAACCGGCCCCGATGATGAGCACTCGGCTGCTGGGTTGCAGTTCTGCTTCAAGCTCCTTTGCATCAGATAAGGAGAGAAAGGTATGGCGATGCTCCACCTCCTCAAGATTTTTCATAGGTGGGATGAAGGGAATGGAGCCTGTTGCTATGAGTAGCTTGTCATACTGCATGGATGAACCATCATCCAAGCGAAGTAGCTGTCCTTCCACTTCAATCTTTTCCACTCTCCTTCCTGTGAGCACCTGTACTCCATGCTTTTGGTAGAATCCTTCATCCCGATAGGTCATCTTCTGCTCATCAGTCTTACCTTGTAATAGGTAGGAGATGAGGGGCCGGGCATAGATGGGATGGTTTTCTTCCCCGATGACCGTGATAGCTCCTGTGGTATCATGTTTTCGGATGGATTCAATGCAACCCACACTGGTGATGGAGTTTCCGATAATGACATACTGCATGCTACCGCTCCTCATAAACGATGGCCTGGTTTGGGCATCCTTGTACACAAACAGGGAGTCCATGGCTGTTTGTGGCACAGAGTTCGCACTTTTGCATAACCCCACTTTCACTTGGCATCAAGGCACCATAGGGGCATGCCATGATGCAGCTGTAGCAACCGACGCACTTGTCCTGGTCGATAACGATCAGGCCATCTTTCTCTGTGATGGCACCGGCTATGCAGCTCTTCAGGCACAATGGTTCACTGCAATGGCGGCAGTTCACCGCAAAGCTTACTGTCCCTCTCTGTTCCACCTGTATCCTCGGATGCAAGGGTTTGTCCTTCAATGCCTGCACCATGTCGGAGAGTCCGCTGTTTGCATACGCACAGTAATATTCACAAAGATGACAGGCCAAACACCACTGTTCATTGACGTAGATCTTTTTCATCAGTTCCTCCTACGCCCCGGCATGTTTGATACCGAGGATGTTCAGCTCAGTCTCATGCAGGCCGATACCTCTGAGCATCAAGCGGTTTCCTCTGAGTGCCTCGATGGAGTTTATCCCCATTCCTCCCATCATCTCCTTGAGTTCATGGTTCCAGGCAGTGATAAGGTTGACCAATCGCTCGCTACCCACCTCTGGGTTGAGACGTTTGACCAACTCGGGGTTCTGGGTTGCAATTCCCCAGTTGCACTTCCCGCTATGGCAGGTGCGGCAAAGATGGCAGCCAAGGGCGATTAGGGCACTGGTGGCTACATAGACCGCATCTGCACCCAAGGCTATGGCCTTCAATACATCACTGCTGCTGCGGATTGAACCACCTACCACAAGACTTACATTGCCGCGTATGCCTTCTTGACGCAGTCGTTCATCAACACTGGCCAAGGCCAGTTCGATGGGAATTCCGACATTGTCTCTTGTCCTGGCAGGAGCTGCCCCGGTTCCTCCTCGAAAGCCATCGATTGCGATGATGTCTGCACCGCTACGGGCAATACCACTGGCGATTGCACTGATGTTGTGTACTGCAGCCACTTTTACAATGATCGGTTTGGTATAGGCAGTCGCTTCCTTGAGGGCAAAGACCAGCTGTCTGAGGTCCTCAATGGAGTAGATGTCATGATGGGGTGCTGGGCTGATCGCATCACTGTGGAGCGGGATCATCCGGGTCTTTGAGATATCTTCCCCAATCTTGGAACCGGGAAGGTGTCCCCCGATGCCGGGCTTCGCTCCCTGTCCCATCTTGATCTCAATGGCTGCTCCTGCATTCAAGTAACCGGGGTGTACCCCAAATCTGCCGCTGGCTACCTGGACGATAGTGTTCTTTCCATACTGATAGAAGTCCTCATGCAAGCCCCCTTCACCGGTGTTGTAGTAGATACCGAGTTCTTGGGCAGCAAGCGCGAGGGATTTGTGGGCGTTGTAGGAGATGGACCCATAGGACATGGCACTGAACATGATGGGAATCTCCAGCTTCAGCTGGGGAGCGGTCTTGGTGATTATTTTTCCATTTGCATCCCTCTTTATTACAGATTCTTTCTGCCCAAGGTAGGTTCTGGTCTCCATTGGCTCGCGAAGCGGGTCGATGGAAGGGTTGGTTACCTGGCTCGCATTCACCAGCATTTTGTCCCAGTAGACTGGATAGTCCTTGGGGGTGCCCATTGAGGCTAGCAGAACACCACCGCTCTCTGCCTGCCGATAGATATCCTGGATGACCTCTCCCTTCCAGTTTGCATTTTCCTTGAACGTATGGTCCGTCTTGACAATCTTCAGGGCACGGGTAGGGCAGAGGGAAACGCAGCGATGACAATTGACGCACTTGCTTTCATCAGCTTTCATGCGACCTGTGGCCTCATCAAATGAGTGGACCTCATTCGCACATTGCCTTTCGCACACCCTGCAGGAGATGCATCTATCTTGGTTTCTTACTACTTCAAAGTCCGGATACAGGTAATTGATGCCCATCTTGCCCTCCTTGTTGACCTTCCAGGGTGACGATGACCGGTTTCCCACCACTTGGGTACCAGAGCCGGTCGGGTTCAGGACAAATGACCCTGATAGCTGCTTCCTCACTGGCCAGGTAGACCCGGTCATCCTTCTCTGCTGCGACAAGGCTTCTGAGTTTGAGTCTGTCGTTGAGTGCCATCAGCCCTCCACTGAAGCCGAGGATGATGGAGAATGGTCCGGTGATCAGCATGCTTGCAAAGGTATTTCTCAAATAGGTACACACCTCTTTTTCCTCTTGGGATTTTCTTTCAATGGTCGACCAGAAGGGAGCTGCAATGACATTGGCTACCTCTTCAAAACTCAAACCTTGTTTTCTGTGGAGGTAGTCGATCATATAGGTAATGACCTCGGTGTCGGTCATCAAGGTGCAGGAATAGCCGAACATCTCAATGAAACGCCGGTTTGCGTCATAACTCGATATTTCCCCATTGTGTACTACGCTGTAATCGAGCAGGCTGAAGGGGTGGGCTCCTCCCCACCAACCGGGGGTGTTGGTCGGGTAGCGACCATGGACGGTCCAACTGTATCCTTCGTAGTCGTCGAGACGATAAAACTCACCAACGTCCTCCGGATAGCCCACTGCCTTGAAGACACCCATGTTCTTTCCGGATGAAAAGACATAGGCACCATCAATTTCTCGGTTTATCTTGATGACACATCTTGCGGTGTATTCATTTTCATCCAACTGACTGGATGCAAGTTTGGTAGGAAGTGGCGTGACGAAGTAACGCCAGATGAGTGGCTCATCAGTGATGGCGTGGTGCTTCGTGGTAGGAATTTTGGAGAGGTTGATCAAATCGAAGTGCTCTTCAAGGAAGTCCTCGCAACTCCGTTTTGCCTCACTGGAATAATAAAAGACATGCAGCGCATAGAAGTCAGCATATTCGGGGTAGATGCCATACCCGGCAAAGCCTCCTCCGAGTCCGTTCGAGCGATCGTGCATGACAGCAATTGAGGAGATGGCTTCCCGTCCGGAAAATCGTTTTCCGCTCCGTGAAATAATGCCACTGATAGCACATCCGCTGGGAATGCGGACCTCTCCCTCCAAAGGTGTTCGTTGATGGTATCCGTTCATAGGGCTTCTCCTTGGATACGAAAAAAAGGCGCCCACCACAGATACCTTGCATACGCGAGGTACCTCTGATGGACGCCTTTGTCCAATTGAATATGCCTTATCATAGCGAAAATGCATGTGTTTGTCACGAGGGGAGGGAATGAGAAGGGATATATGTATCTAAGTCTTTATTATTGAATAAAATATGTAAAATGATGGACTTGTCTTTGGGTATTGATACTTTTCATTCTGCATAACACAGATTGGGGTATATGAAGAGATTGATGGTGCTACGAAACCAATATATGCATGATCGCATCATACTGATTACAATAGCTTTGCCTTGCAATTTCGCTCATCTTCTGCCAATCTCTCAGGATTTTCTTCTTGACCCATTTTTTCCCATCTTCAAATCCCAACCCTTTTTTTTCGTATGCCATGAAGAACAAGGAAGGGAGGTCAGACATATGCGCAACGGCATCGGCATCAGCGAGGCATCGCTCTTCCGGTGTTTCCTTTGGCAGTATAACACTACCTCTATGGTGCAGTATGCACCTTGCAACCAGGTCGGTTTTATCTGAAGGATATCCTGCTTCTTGTAAGAGGTGCTTGGCTCTCTGCGCTCCATGGATGTGATGATCTGCTGCTTTGGAATAATCCTCAATACCTGCCAGGTCATGGAGCAGTATGGCTATGCGAACAATTTCTGCATCAGCTCCGTGGAGCTCTGACAATGCATTTCCTATAGGTACCATTGGACAAATATGGTTTTCCCACATTCCATATCCATAGACATTCTTCTCAGACATGCAAGCTTTCTCTACGAGTTCAGAAAGCGTTCGCTCAAGATCTGTTTCATAGGAATAAGGCTTACAAACATTGCCTTGTGTAAGGTGTCTTGCCAATGTATACCTATCCTGATACAGAGACTGGGAGAGAGGGCTTACCTGTGCCCAGCATGATTCCACCCAGTTTTTCCCTTCAGCAATGCCAAGATGCTCATGATGGTATGCATCATAAAACAGGCTTGGAATATCCACGATCTTTATGAGTTCATGGGCATCAGCCACACACTGTTCCTCAGGGATGTTCAAGTCGGCTGTATGATTCTGAATACACCTTGCGACCAGTTCAGTTTTATCAACGGGATATTGATACATTGCAAGAACTTCTCGAGCACGTTGGGCAGCAGAGTTAGGATAAAATTCCCTTTTTGCAATATCCTCTACTTCCGCCAAGTCATGGAGCAAGACAGCCAGCGTCACAATTTCTTCATCCGCTTTATGGACGACAGCAAGTTCTTGTGCGATGGGAATCATCGGCTTGATATGAGACTTCCAGAGCTCATACCCAATCTTGTTTCGTTCTGAAGCGCAGGCTTGTTCCACCATTTCAGAAATTGTTTTGATCAGAGTTGCATTCATATCCCAAGCCTATCCCTGGAAATAGCATTTTGCAAGGTGAGTAGTGCCTTTCATTACCAGTCATGGAAGGTACTGATTCTGTATGGATACATCAGCTGGCTCTCCACACAAGCATCAAACTCGATTAGAATCGTTACAAGAACGTTCATGCAAAGAGGATAGTAATGGGGACCATACGAGATGTATTCCAATTGGATTTGCACGCAATGCAGGTGAAGGCTCTTGCCGTCGATTTTGGGGGAGTTATGAGTGACTTCATCGATAGAGACACCCTCAGTCTCTTGGCAGATATGGCTCAGGTGCCACTTGATGCGTTTGAAATTCCCTATTGGGAACGAAGAGATAGGCTCGATTCAGGTGAATATGATGCATATTGTTACTTTCATCATGTGTTGACTGATTGTTACAGTCCTCTCAGAGATGATGAGGAGACCCTGCAATTGCTCTTTACCATAGATCTTCTTGGTTTCTCACACATACGGCCCAGGATGGTGAGGTGGGTATGTGATATGCGTAGTAGGGGGATCAAGACAGTGCTGGTATCAAATATGGCCTCAGAGACCTATGAGCGGCTTGTGCACGGTACCTACTGGGCAACTGCTTGCTTTGATTTGTTTGTCATCTCAGGAATCCTGGGGATGAATAAGCCAGAAAAGCCAATCTTCCATCACGTCATAGAGCAAGTACAGACAGCCCCTCAGCACATTCTGTTCATAGACGATGCGAAACGCAATATCGAGACTGCAAAATCCATGGGGATGCAAACCTTTCTCTATACCTGATACGTAGTGTTCATCTCACTTTCGAGGTGAATAAGAAGGAAACCAAGGCTCCCTGATTGACAGAAGTACCCGCTCTGGTGTAAAAAGAAACATCAGCAAAGGCGCTGTAGTCCAGTTTGGGCTACAGCGCCTTTTGTGCGTTTCCGGCAGAAGGATTCTTGTCGGATTGGGGCAGGTGGGTAGCCCAGGCGATGCTGTAAGCAAAGCGCCCGGGCTGCCGGGGACCCCGTTTGTGCATTATAGAGAGTGGAGGACTGTATGAAAGAACGAGCAGATCAGTATTTTGGGAGCATGGTATTTGGGTACGAGAAGATGAAAGAGTATCTCTCAAAAGACACCTACCGCCAGCTGAAAGAGACCATCAGGGTAGGAAAAGAACTGAATCTGGATATTGCCAACCAGGTTGCCCATGCCATGAAGGAGTGGGCCTTGAGTGAAGGTGCTACCCACTATTGTCACTGGTTTCAGCCCATGACCAGCATTACCGCAGAAAAGCATGAGAGTTTTTTGGTTCCTTCCTCTGAAGGTATCGCCCTTATGGAGTTCAGTGGAAAAGAGTTGATCAAGGGAGAGCCTGATGCATCTTCGTTCCCGTCCGGTGGCCTCAGGGCAACCTTCGAGGCGCGTGGGTATACTGCTTGGGACCCTTCCAGTTATGCATTTATCAAGGAGAATACACTCTGTATCCCTACTGCGTTCTGCTCTTATAGCGGAGAAGTATTGGACAAGAAAACCCCATTGCTTCGTTCCATGGAAGTCATAAGCCGTGAGGCCATCAGGATTCTGAAACTCTTTGGGCGAAGTGATGTGAAGCGTGTGGTGACCACGGTAGGACCTGAGCAGGAGTATTTCCTGGTTGATAAGGACCTCTACCTGCAACGCAAGGACTTGATCCACACTGGTCGTACCCTTGTAGGGGCACGCCCCCCAAAGGGCCAGGAGTTGGAGGACCACTACTTCGGCAATCTCAAGAGTCGTGTTTCTGCCTTCATGCAGGAGCTGGATGAAGAACTTTGGAAACTTGGAATCTTTGCCAAGACAGAACATAACGAGGTTGCTCCCAGCCAGCATGAGCTTGCTCCCGTCTTTACCACAAGCAACCTTGCCGTCGATCAGAACCAGCTGACTATGGAAATAATGAAGAAAATTGCCAATAAGCATGGTCTTGTCTGTTTACTGCACGAGAAACCGTTTGCTGGGGTGAACGGATCAGGGAAACACAACAACTGGTCGATCTCAACGGACACAGGGCTGAACCTTCTGGAACCGGGAGACAACCCAAAGGACAATGCTCAGTTCCTGCTCTTCCTTGTAGCGGTAATCGCTGCTGTGGATGAGTATCAGGACCTGCTTCGCGTCTCGGTTGCCAGTGCAGGGAATGATCATCGCCTCGGTGCCAATGAGGCTCCTCCGGCCATCGTCAGCATGTTCCTTGGGGAAGAGTTGACTGAAATTCTTGATTCCCTTGTTGACGGAACCGATTATCCCAATAAAGAGAGATCCTCCATGCTGCTTGGAGTAAACCTCTTGCCTCCATTCCCCAGGGATACCACCGACCGAAACCGCACCAGTCCATTTGCCTTTACCGGCAACAAATTCGAGTTCCGTATGCTCGGTTCCTCGTTCTCTGTCTCTGGACCAAACTTTGTCCTGAATACGATAATTGCTGAGCAACTCTCCCGTTTTGCCAATCAGTTGGAGCAGGCAAAGGATTTCGAAAGTGAACTCTCTGCCTTGGTAAAAGAGACCTATAGCAAGCACAGAAGGATTGTGTTCAATGGCAACAACTATGCACCTGAATGGATTGATGAGGCAAAGAGAAGGGGATTGCTGAACCTCGTAAGCACCCCTGAAGCCCTCCCCACCTTTATTCATGCGAAAAACATTGCGCTGTTTGAGAAGTTCGGGGTGCTCTCCTCATCAGAGATGCATAGTCGCTATGAGATTGTCCTGGAAAACTATTGCAAGACACTCAATATCGAGGCGCTCACGCTCGTCGATATGATGAGAAAACAAGTACTTCCTGCCCTGAGTGCTTTCAGCGGGGCACTGGCAAGAAGTTTTCTGGACAAGAAAGCAGCAGTATCCTCCCTTTCACTTTCCTATGAGGCAGGGCTGATTGCTGAGTTGAGTAATCTTGCCGATGGATTGGATAAGGAAGTAGCTCTGCTGGAACAGCAACTCCTGGAAGCGAGAATGGTAGAAGATATAAGCAGTGAAAGCTACTTCTATCATGATACAGTCCTTGCCCAGATGGCACAGGTTCGCTCTCTGTGTGATACTGCTGAACTCCTCACTGATCAGCAGTACTGGCCCATTCCCACATACGAATCACTTCTGTATTCCGTGTAACACGTTGTGTTGCTTCGTGCTGGGGGCTTTCTGAGTTGTGTCGGAAAGCCCCCTCTTTGTAGGGTATTCAGTGTCTTCTTTCTTACAAATAACCGTACAAGCCAATTGAATTCCTTGCTTTTGCAGACTACCATGTGGGGTATGAAAACGAAGCAAGAACAGACTATTCCTCTCCTTGATGATATTTCAAGGTCACTGTTCAACACCATTCCAGACCCTTTTATCGTGGTGGGTGAGGATGGTACCTATCTTGAGGTACTCGGAGGAACAGAACGCTCGCTTTATGATGATGGAATTCCCTTGAAAGGAAAGAACATCTATGGCTTTATGCCCAAGAAGTTTGCTGACTTCTTCATGGGGCAGGTGCATCATACCTTGGAATCAGGAAAACTGAACACCTTCGATTACCAGTTGGAAACCGAGGACGTCACCCTTACCACCAAGAATGGCCCGGGGGGAACGCAATGGTTTGAGGCCCGGATGTATCCCTTGGAGAAACCCTATCAGGGGCAGCGGGCTGTGTCAGTGCTGATCATCAACATCACGGAGAGGCGGACCCTGCATAAGCAACTCAGGGATCTTTCCAATATAGATCCCCTGACTGGATTGTATAATCGTCGCTACTTCCTGCAACGTGTTTCTCTTCATCTCAGGGAAGCGGGGAGGGCTCATATCCTGATCTGTGACATCGATCATTTCAAGAATATCAACGACACCTATGGGCACCTAGCTGGGGACGCGGTGCTTCAGGAGTTTGCCTCTCGTGTAAGAGAGGTAATCAAGCATAGTAGAGCTATTGCACGATACGGTGGGGACGAGTTTATCATTGCAGTGACAAACAAGAGCGATACTGAGGCAGTTGCAATTGCAGAGGATTTGCGAATACATGTCGCTTCAAAGCCGTTCTTCTTCCAGAACCTGGAATTGAATGTTCACATCTCTATAGGTGTTGCCCGGGTGCAAGGTCCTAATATTTCTTCCATCTCTTTGATTAGCGAAGCTGATATTGCCTTGTATAGAGCAAAAGCGTCAGGAAGGAATAAGGTATGTTTGTTTACCCCATCTATGAGGGAACTCTAATGGCTAATGTTCTCTTCAACATTGCAATGTTGTTGACCCTCAGTGTCTTTTTCGCTACCTATCCATTCAAGAACCCAGAAAAGGTATATTCCTACCATATCCTGATTGGGTTCATTATTGGTGTCGTAGGAATCTTGGTAATGCTCAACCCTTTCATTCTCGAACAAGGTGTTGTATTTGATTCTCGTTCCATCCTTATTGTCGTCTCGGGTATGGTCTTTGGAATACTACCGACATTTATTGGAAGCTTGATGATGGCAATATTCAGAGTCTTGAATGGCGGAGCTGGTCTCTATGCAGGATTAGCGACTATCATTTCAAGTACAATTGTTGGAACGCTTTGGCATCATTTCCGCTACACCACAGTGCTTGAGAAACGGAGCAATATCAATATCGAGTTCTATCTTGTTGGTTTGTTGAACCATGTAATCATGCTCCTGTGCATGTTGCTTATGCCCTCTTCGGTGAGGGTTCAGGTCTTTTCTGTGATGACATTTCCCATTCTGGTTTTCTATCCGATAGGAACATACTTGCTCTGTCTCCTGCTCTTCAGCCAAGTCTACCGTTTGAACGATATCGCTGCCTTGAGAAAAAGCGAACATCAGTTTAAGACAATATTTGAAAAAGCACCGATTGGGATGTCACTGACCAACCTCAGAACGGGGGAAATTGAGAATATCAACCAGAGTTATCTCGATATATTGGGATATTCAAGGGAAGAGGTGCTTGGTCATACTTGGGCAGAATTCACCCACCCTGAAGATGTGAAGATGAGCAACAGCGTCACACAAAGGATGTATACTGGGGGAGAGGACTCCCTTACGTTGGATAAGCGTTTCCTGAAAAAGGATGGCTCAACCGTCTGGGCGAATCTGTCCCTCTGTGTATTCCCTGAAGAGAACCTTGTAGATATAAACAGCCTCTGTATGACCGTCGATATCACTAAACGGAAGCTTGCTGAACAGCAGATTCTCTATGCATCTACTCACGATGCACTAACTGATCTATACAACCGGGTAGAGTTCGAGCGGGTGATCAGCAGCATGCCTTTGGAGGGGAATCTACCCTTGAGTGTCGTGTTTTCTGACATGAATCGGCTTAAGATTATCAATGAGGCCTTTGGACGGGAGGAAGGAAATCGAATCCTGAAACAGGTCGCTGTCATATTGCAAGAAACCTTCCCTGATTGCTCGTTCCTTTTCAGAGTTGGAGGCGATGAGTTTGCACTCTTGCTGCCTGGCTATACAGCAAGGGAGTGTGAGCCTCGTCTTGAGGTTGCCTCGGAGGAAGTATCACGTCTCAGAGTAATGGATGCTGTTGCTCCTTCAATCAGTTTCGGACTCTATGTGGTAGAGGATGCACCATTTGATTTGAATGAGGCCGTACAGTTGGCTGAGAAGCACCTTGCCACACAAAAGTTGCTCGATAGCCCCCAGATGCAGGGGAAAGCAGTCTATGCCATTATCAACACGCTCCATGAGAAGAATAAACGGGAAGAGGCCCACTCAAGGCGAGTCAGTGAACTCAGTGAACAGTTGGGAAGAGCCTTTGGTCTCAGTGAACGATTGTGTACTGAGTTGCGTCTGGTGGGATTGCTGCATGATATCGGAAAAATTGCCATTGCTGAAAACATTCTCAACAAGGATGGAAAGCTGTCCCCCTTGGAGTGGGAGGAGATGAAAAGGCATGCAGAGATTGGCTTTCGTATTCTCAGCTCAGTAGAGGACATGCAAGCGTTGGCACCCTATGTGCTTGCCCATCATGAGCGCTATGATGGAACTGGATATCCCAAGGCCATACGAGGAACGACAATTCCTCTGCAATCCAGAATGATTGCCATTGTTGATGCGTATGATGCGATGACCAGTGAGAGAACGTACCGCAAAGCAGTCTCTACCCTTGAAGCAGCAAAGGAGATTAAGCGGTGCGCAGGATCCCAGTTCGATCCTGAGCTTGCTAAACTCTTCATTGAACAGGTACTTGTCATCTCCTATGACGACCTGTAAGGGCCGTTCCTTGACAGCTGAGAGGTACGGACTTACCATGGAATTACCAGAGGAGGTGTCTATGGGAGTCATTACTATTTCCCGTCAGATTGGCAGTGAAGGAACCTTTATTGCCAAGCAAGTGGCCGAGCAACTGGGGCTTTCCTTCGTGGACAAGCAAGATATTGAGAAAATCATGCATGAGTATGGCTTCAGTGGGTTTGACGAAGTCTATGACAGTCTTCCTACATTTTGGGAACGATTTGACCAACACCGCTACCTGACCGTTGACTTTCTGCTTGCAGTCATGCGTGCATTTGCTAAGGTTGGCAATGTAGTCATGCTCGGACGAGGAGGGTTTGGTCTTCTGCAAGGCTATACTGATGTCCTGAATGTAAGGATAAAGGCTCCACTTGAACTCAGGGTCCAGAGAAAGCAGAAAGAGCGGGGTGGAACTGATGAACAGACAAGGAAAGCGCTCATAGATCAGGAACTGGTAAGAACATCCTTTGTACAGTCCGACTTGCAGTACAACCAACGTGATGCTTCTCTCTTCGATCTAGTCATTGATACCGGTATCGTACCACCAGAAACAGCAACGCTTTGGATTGCTGATGCCTATCAGCAATTGATGAAGCGACCAAGAATTGATGCCAAGACCAGCCGAGCAGACCTTGTGGTTGATGACGTATTGCTCAAGCTTGTTGAAAAGATGCTTGGATCAGATGAAGCATGAGAGAACGATCACCGAGTGCAATCTTGATGGTGGTGGGAACTGCAGTGCTCTTGGTATTGCTCCTTACACCCGTATTGCTCGCCCTGTTTACCTTGATAGTTTCCAGGGAGTTCTTCTTTAATTACCTCCTTACTGCTGAGCTCGGGTTGGTAGCCTGTATTGGGGCCTTGTTCCTAACCATTGGAACCATGACAAGAAGGATGGATGCGACCTTGCTGTTCATCTTTCTCCCGTTGATGCTTTGTACCCTCTTTGCGCTGATGGTACTGAGGGATCCCTCTCCTGTCTTGTCTGGGTTCATGCTGGTTCTCTATAACCTCAGTCTTGTCGGGCTGACCTTTCATGGAATTAAGAGTCTGAGAGACTGACAGATGCACAATCTTGAGTTACAGTAGGCTATGGATGTAATCGAAACACTCTCCCTAAGGGGGAGAACTACCTATATTGACCTGATTGAACCATTGGAAGAGGGCGTAGCAGAAGTTCTCATTGCTGATGAAGATGGTGTATTGCTCCATGTTCAGGATACAGCGTATGTCGCCACACTATTCAATCCAGAGGCAGCAGACACCTTTGCCGAGGCTGTGCCTACCAGTAAAGGTCCAATCTCTGTACACGCAGGACCTCTCGTTTCTGCATTCAAGGAGCGGGGACTCACTGATCCGCTGGAGTGCATGCAGGCTGTCTATCCCTCCACACAATTGCTTGTTGAAGATGAGTCCATCATCATACGCCCCCTTATGGATCGTGATCTTCCTGTGGTGTTGCAACACTACAAGCTTGTCGATGAAGCGTATATCCTTGAACGATTTCAAGCAGGGGTCATGATAGCTGCAGAGACTGATGGCAATCTAGCTGGTTTCATGGGTAGACATATTGAGTGTTCAATGGGCATGTTGGAGGTGCTGCCCCAGTATCGCAGGCGACATGTAGGGGAAGCACTGGAGCGTACCTACATCAATCACCTGCTTTCCCAGGACATAACCCCCTACTGCCATGTGGTGGCAGGCAATACGGCGTCTCTCTCACTCCAGAGGAAGCTTGGATTGGAGGTTTCTGCAGAGCTGGTGTATTGGTTTAATTAATATTTATACACAATTATGTGAAAATATATGCAAAGAGTCTGGTCAAAGAGGAATATTTTTGTATAATTATACTAATATTGATGATACGGAGGAACGTATGCTACAAGTTGGAGTCATTGGTGCTACAGGCTATGCAGGGTCACAATTGGTTGCCCTTTTGGTAAATCATCCATTGGTGGAGATTGCCTACCTTGCCTCACACTCCTACAGCGGAAAGCGTTTCAGTGAGATATATCCCTCTCTTCAGGGAGGATGTGACCTGCTATTGGAAGAGGAGGACATTGAGGAAGCCAGCAAGCGGTGCTCTGTTTTGTTTCTTGCCCTTCCCCATGGGATGGCGAGTCATAAGGTGACCAAGGAGATACTGGAGCGTTGCATCATTATTGACCTCGGTGCTGACTATCGGCTCAGCAACAGCAGTGTCTATGAAAGCTGGTACAAGAGTGACCATGGGAGCAAGGATTTGCTTGGGGAGGCAGTCTATGGGCTGTGTGAATTGCATCGTGATCGTATTGGAACAGCAAACCTGATTGCAAACCCCGGTTGCTATACCACCTGCAGTATTCTCACCCTGGCTCCCTTGGTTGCAGAGAAGCTTGTCGATCCAACTTCCTTGATCATAGACAGCGCAAGCGGTGTCAGTGGTGCTGGTCGATCTGAGAAGCTGGGCTCATTGTTCTGTGAGGTCAATGAGTCATATAAGGCATATAGTGTGGCAACCCATCGCCATACCCCGGAGATTGAACAAGAGTTGAGTGCACTAAACGGTGCAGACCTTGTCGTGCAGTTCACCCCGCATCTGGTTCCCATGCATCGAGGGATTCTCTCTACCTGTTACGCCAATCTGAAGGAAGGGGTCAGTGAAGCGGAAATAACCTCGGCATACCGGAAGTGGTACGCTGGTGAATCATTTATACGCTTGATGGGCTCCAGTCTTCCTGAGACCCGATATGTCAAGAACACGAACATGTGTGCCATCGGTTGGAAGGTTGATGGAAGAACCAATCGAGTTATTGCTATTGGAGCTATCGACAACTTGGTCAAAGGAGCTGCCGGTCAGGCAGTGCAAAATATGAATATCCGGTGCAACCTGGGCGAAGAGTCTGGTCTTGCCTCCACGGTTGCCAGCCCCCTATAGGAGAAATAGAGTGATGCAGATAATAGATGGTGGCGTTACCGCTGCCTTGGGATTTTCAGCCAATGGTGTAGCCTGCGGTGTCAAGAAACGCAAAAAAGACCTTGCCTTGGTGCACAGTGAGGTTCCTTGTAGTTTTGCAGGATCCTTTACCACCAATCTGGTGAAAGCAGCCCCGGTTCTCTGGGACCAGAAGCTGGTTTCTTCTTCTCCCCAGGCTCGGGCTATTGTGATCAACAGTGGCAATGCCAATGCATGCACTGCTTCCCAAGGGGAGAGGGATGCAGAGGCTATGGCCGTGCATACAGCCAAGACGTTGGGTTTGCTGCCTGAAGAAGTACTGGTCTGTTCTACCGGCATCATCGGGCTTCCTTTGCCCATGGATAAGATTGTCACTGGGATTGATGCCTGCGCAAAGGTGCTTGCTTCCTCGAGAGAAGGTGCTCGTGAAGCTGCGAAGGCTATTCTCACCACCGACACCTTCACCAAAGAAATTGCTGTCTCCCTTGAGATTGATGGAAAGCAGGTAACCATCGGTGGTATGGCGAAGGGTTCTGGGATGATTCATCCCAACATGGCAACCATGTTGAGTTTCATTACCACCGATGCAACCATCGATAAGGCAGTACTGCAAGCGTTGCTTGGGTCCTCCATCCGTGACACCTACAATATGATCAGTGTGGATGGGGATACCTCGACCAATGATACCGTCCTGGTCCTTGCCAATGGCAAGAGTGGGTGTAATGCGCTTTCTCCTTCCCACAGTCAGTGGGAAGCCTTTACCCAGGCTTTCCTGTATGTCCATAAGGAGCTCGCAAAGGCAATCGTTCGTGATGGCGAAGGGGCTGGAAAGTTCCTTGAGGTAACAGTCAAGGGAGCAAAGGACAAACAGTCTGCCCAAACCCTTGCCCGTTCAATCATTAGCAGTAATCTGGTCAAGACAGCCTTCTTTGGCAGTGATGCCAACTGGGGACGGATTCTGTGTGCCATGGGGTACAGTGGAGCTTGTTTTGATCCGAATGGTGTGGACCTCTTTTTCTCTTCTTCCAAGGGGACGATACAAGTGGTAGCCGGTGGTTCTCCCTTGGATTTTGACGAGCATATGGCCAAGGGAATCCTGCTTGAGAGGGATGTGCAGACGCTTGCAATACTCGGGGACGGAGAGGGGGAAGGCACCGCTTGGGGCTGTGACCTCTCCTACGAATATGTTCGGATCAATGGAGATTATAGAAGCTGATGAAACACAGGATGGAAAACGAGATTCTCAAGGCTGAGGTACTCATCGAGGCGATTCCCTACATCAGGACATTCGCCGGAAGTATTGTCGTGGTCAAATATGGCGGTTCGGCTATGGTTGACGAACAGCTGAAAAAGTCGGTTATCCAAGACATCGCAATGCTCAAGTACATCGGTTTGAAACCAGTGGTTGTCCATGGCGGAGGCAAGGAGATTACCAACATGCTCGACCGTCTGGGAAAAAAGAGCCAGTTCCTTGATGGACTGCGTGTAACCGATGCTGAGACAGCCCAGGTTGCCGAGATGGTACTCAGTGGTTCCATCTCCAAGAGTCTGGTCAGTGAGTTGGAGCAGGTAGGCATCAGTGCAGTCGGCATCAGTGGTAAGGATGGGAGTACACTGCTTTGTTCAAAGAAGTTGGATGAGAAAGGACGCGACCTTGGCTACGTTGGCACTGTAGAGAAGGTCGATACGAGTTTACTTGAGACACTACTATCCAACAACTTTGTTCCGGTGGTCTCCCCGGTTGGATCGGATGAGGAAGGAAGTACCTACAACATCAATGCAGACTATGCGGCCAGTGCTGTTGCTGGTTCCCTTTCCGCACAGAAGCTGGTGTTTCTCACCGATGTGGAAGGGATTCTCAAGGACAAGGATGATCCTTCCTCCATCATCAGAACGCTAAGTACCAAACAGGCTGAGGCATACATACAGGATGGTACGATCAATGGTGGCATGATCCCCAAGGTACAGTGTTGTCTCGATGGATTGGCAAAAGGGGTAAAAAGTGTTCACATACTTGATGGTAGGGTTCCTCATGCCATCCTGCTTGAGATATTCACTACACGGGGGATCGGGACCATGGTAACCAAGGAGGAACGCTCATGAGCATGCAAGAGACGATACAGACAGGAAAGCATTACTTATTAGATACTTACGCCCAGGTACCAGTGGTTTTTACCGGTGGAAAGGGTATGAACCTCATTGATGAGGAGGGTAAGCACTATCTCGACTTTGTTGGCGGAATCGCCGTCAATGCCCTTGGATATGGTGACCCTGGTCTTTCTGATGCAATCAACAAGGTTGTTTCCGAGGGACTCTTGCATTGTTCAAACCTGTACTACAACAAGGTAGGGGTGGAAGCGGCAAAGGAGCTCTGCACACTTGCAGAGATGGAGCGAGTGTTCTTTTGCAATAGCGGGGCGGAAGCCATTGAGGCTTCCCTCAAGCTTGCCAGGAAGTTCGGGCACCAGAGTGAGGCCCCCCGTAGCGAAATCATCTCCATGATGAATTCATTTCATGGCAGGACCTACGGTGCCGTTACCGCAACTGGACAGAAGAAGTACCATAAGAACTTTGCACCCCTTCCGCAAGGGTTCAGCTACGCAGAGTTTAATAATCTTGAGAGTGTGAAAGCCCTCATTACCGAAAAGACCTGTGCCATCATTGTGGAGCCGATCCAGGGGGAGGGAGGAATTGTTCCCTCCGAACCTGCATTCCTGAGGGGGCTTCGCTCCCTCTGTGACGAGCACAATCTTTTGCTCATCTATGATGAGGTGCAGTGTGGGATGGGACGTAGTGGAAAGCCTTTTGCGTATCAGGCCTATGGCGTGAAACCCGATGTCCTTACCACGGCGAAGGCCTTGGCAGGTGGAGTCCCCTGTGGCGCAATGCTTACTACAGGAAAAGCAAGCCACATCTTCACCCCTGGTGACCATGCTTCTACTTTTGGGGGCAATCCACTGGCAATGGCGGCAGTGAGAGAGATGGTCAGGCGTCTCAGCGATCCTGCTTTCTGCGCCCATGTCCAGGAGATGGGGGAGTATCTGAGAGCGAAGCTTGAGCAGCTGGTGGTTCGCTACCCTGATCTCTGCATTGCGGTCAGGGGCAAGGGACTGATCAATGGGTTGGTTCTCACCGTTCCTCCCCGTCAGGTGGTGGATGCCTGTTTTGCCAAGGGTGTGCTGGTGGCAAGTGCGGGAAGTGATGTGCTGCGCTTTGTTCCTCCCTTGGTTGTAGAGAAAAAAGATATTGATGCTGTACTCGCTGTAGTGGATGAGGTACTTGCAACTTTGTAAAAGAGCAGGTAGTATCCTTCCAAGAACAAAGACGTTCCTACCCAAATACTGGGCAAGGAGCGTCTTTTTACGTTTGGAGGTATATGATGTGTGGATTTGTAGGAATGTTTGACATCCAGCGTAGTGCGAAGGACTTTCGTTCCCAGATTCTTTCCATGTCAGGGAAGATTCGTCACCGTGGTCCCGATTGGTCGGGGGTGTATGAAGGGGAGAAGGCCATCATCAGTCATGAACGACTAGCTATTGTCGACCCACTCTCAGGAGGTCAGCCGCTGTATAGCGCAGACAGGAATGTGGTGTTGGCTGTCAACGGTGAAATCTACAATCATCAGCAGATCAGAAAAAAGTATGAGGGAGTCTATGCGTTTCAGACGCAGAGTGACTGCGAAGTCATCCTGGCTCTGTATCAGGAGAAAGGCCCTGACTTCCTTGAGGATTTGAATGGTATCTTTGCTTTTGCCCTCTATGACCAGAAAAAGGATGTGTACCTCATTGCCCGTGACCATATCGGTATCATTCCTCTCTACCAAGGGTGGGATGACCAGGGGCACTATTATGTGGCAAGTGAGTTGAAAGCCTTGGAAGGAACCTGTAGTGCTATTGAACTCTTTCCTCCTGGACAATCTTACTACAGTCCTGAGCGAACACTCAAGAAGTGGTATGAACGTTCTTGGACCAGGTATGATGCGGTCAAGGACAATGGTGGTACGATAGAACAGGTTCGTGAGGCACTGGAAGCAGCGGTAAAGCGTCAGCTGATGAGTGATGTTCCCTACGGGGTGTTGCTCTCCGGCGGTTTGGACAGTTCCATCATTGCGGCAATCACCTCAAAATATGCACAAAAACGTGTGGAAAGTGCCGATACGGAGGATGCCTGGTGGCCACGGCTCCACTCATTCGCCATTGGACTCGAAGGTTCTCCCGACCTGAAAGCTGCACGCATTGCAGCTGATCATCTCAAGACGGTGCATCATGAGGTACATTTCACCATCCAGGAGGCTCTCGATGCCCTCAGTGATGTCATCTACCATCTGGAGACCAGTGATATCACCACGGTCAGGGCAGCAACACCGATGTACCTGCTTGCCCGCGTAATCCGCTCAATGGGGATCAAGATGGTGCTTAGTGGAGAAGGAAGTGATGAACTCTTCGGTGGGTATCTCTATTTTCATAAGGCACCCAATGCCAGGGAGTTCCATGAGGAGACAGTCAGGAAGCTCTCCAAGCTGCATCTCTATGACTGCCTGAGGGCGAACAAGTCATTGGCTGCTTGGGGTGTTGAGGGACGGGTACCGTTCCTGGACAAGGAGTTCATCGATGTTGCGATGAATTTGAACCCTGATATGAAGCTCTGCCCGGTTGTTGGGGAGAACAAGCGCATAGAGAAGTGGATTCTTCGAGAGGCGTTCAAGGAGTATCTTCCAGATGAGATTGTCTGGAGGCAGAAGGAGCAGTTCAGTGACGGGGTAGGTTATAGCTGGATTGATACGTTGAAACAGCTTACCAGCTCTTTGGTCAGCGATGAACAGTTTGCCTTGGCGGCAAAACGCTACCCGATCCACACCCCTGCCACCAAGGAGGAGTACTACTACCGTACCCTTTTTGCTTCCCACTTCCCCAGTGAGAGTGCGGCGCGCTGCGTTCCACGGGAAGATTCTGTTGCCTGTTCCACGGCGACGGCTCTGGAATGGGATCGCGCTTTCAAGGCAATGAATGAACCGAGTGGGAGAGCGGTAGCCGGGGTGCATGAGTCCGCCTACTAGAAATGAGGATGCTCAGTTGAGCAACGACATTGGGTTTTGGTGCAACCAGAGCGAGCAGTTGTTCAGGGAGGACAAGTCCTCCCTGGGCAACAGGTGTGCCAGGGGGTATTCGGACGATTCTGTTTTCTCTAGGAATGATCCAAAATGGATTTGCAAGTACAATTCTGAAATTGGATTGTTGGTTTTCAGAATATATTGTAAGTTATTCATAAATACTATGCAGAGAATATATTGAACGAGGCAAATTGCTCGGTCAGCATCAATGATCTGGATATTGACCTGTCTTCCTGCACAACGAACAGCGTGTGGAGGCATCCTCAATTGGATTGCTGAAGAGAGGAGCCGATAGGACACTAATCCCATCGGCTCTTTCTTCAAGCTATGGTGTTGCGAAGCACACCAAGTCCTTCGATCAGGATCTCCACCGTATCTCCCTTGTGCATCCCGCTGATACCTCCTGGCGTTCCAGTGAGGATGATGTCTCCGGGAAGCAATGTCATTACTTGGGATAGGTAGCTTACCAGGAAGGGTACGGAGAAGATTAGGTTGCTGGTATTGGACTTCTGCATGGTCCTGCCGTTGACCCTGCTTTCAATCGTAAGATTACTCGGGTCGACCTCATTGCTGATGTATGGTCCAAAGGGACAGAATGTGTCAAAACTCTTAGCCACCGTCCACTGACCCTGCTTTGGTTGCAGGTCCCGCGCTGTAATATCGTTGGCGCACGTGTACCCGAGTATGTAAGAAGCAGCATTTTCCTCACTGACAAAATGAGCCTTCTTCCCGATAACCACGGCAAGTTCAGCCTCGTAATCGAGACGGTTGCTCATCTCTGGGTAGATGATTTCCTTGTTCGGTGCAAGTGCAGCAGTGGAAGGCTTCATGAAAACCACCGGTTCAGTGGGGATGGGAAGTTGGAATTCCTTGGCATGGTCACTATAGTTCAAACCAATACAGATGGCTTTTGAATAATCACAGGGAGTAAGCAATGCAACCTCTTCCAAGGAGAGCTTTTCATTGGTTTCGGTATAGCTTGTAAAGGGTGAACCTTTGAGCACCTGGATGGTATTCTCTGAGAGCAGGCCATATAAGACCTCTTCTTGGTATTTGAATCGTACGTATTTCATAGCGTAAGCATACCAAAGAGAGTGGACAAATACAATTGACAAACATCGCTTTTACCCGCACCGTAGTGGGTATGGAAACCTATGCCAAATGTCCCGCACTTCGTGTCTGCGGTCACTGTCCACTCATGGAACACCCCTATCACAAGCAGCTGGAGATCCAAAGTACTTACCTACATACCCAGTTTGCACAGCTTGCCGATCGTGTAGAGCCAATGGTCGGAATGGAGGAGAAAGAAGGGTTCCTGTACCATGTGGAAGCTCAATTTGGATTGGACTGGCGTGGAAAGTTCGCTTCAGGAGTAGTAAGTACAAGGCAGAATCAATTCCTTGCCTTGGAGGCATGCATGCTTAGGCATCCCTTGGCCGAGCGGATACTGAAGACCATCAAACGTCTTGCAATTGAACACGACCTCGATACTTCCTTCCCGGCAACAAAAGTGTCACTGCGTCTCAGAGGGGACCTGGAACAGGTACTCCTGTGCTTTACCCTTTCAGAGGAGATAGAGCCTCCTTTTGCTTCTTTTTTGCACGCATTGCGAAGGGAGCATGCTGAGATAATCGGTATTGTCCTGACTGACGGGGTGAACAATCCCCTTCCATTTTGGGGTCGTTCAGCAATCGAGGAGACCCTCTGTACTCTGAAATTCTCCCTTCCTCCTACTTCTGACTTCCCCAGTTCTCCCTCCCAGGCGGAGGTACTCTACAAGAAAGTGATGGAACTTGCCCATATCAAGAAGGGGGATGTTGTAATTGACTGCTGCACCATGCATGGCATTTTGGCTTTGCTTTCTGTGGGAGAAGGAGCAAGCCAGGGTTATGTACTGCAGGAACATACCCCCTATTGTGATGAGGCAGCACTGAATGACCTTGAGCATGTACAGCGTTTTGTGGGAAACAACGAGAAACAGCTCCGGCAACTTGCAAAACGGGGAAAGGCCTGTGACATTCTCTTTCTCTCTCCATCGGAAGAGGGATGTAAACGTTCTCTTTTGGAGTCCGTTATTACCATCAGACCAAAGCGGATAATCTATCTCAGCAGGCAGGAGCGTACCTTGAAAAGGGACCTACAGTACTTGGTTCAAAACGGATTCTACCAGGTACAGGTCGTCCAAGGGGTGGATATGCATCCCCATAGTGCGAACATGCAGGTAATAGCCTCTCTGAAGTATGTACTTGCCATTCGACCTCTATGGAGAAGAGAATATGCGTTGCTCAACCATTTCTTGTATGAAGCCATCTATGTGGCTGAAGGTGAAGTGCCTCCTCCTTTATCAGTTCTGGATGATCCTTCACTCCGTCACTATGTGCAGGACTTTGGCAGGGAAGGAGATTACGCATTGGTTGGAGAAGTCCAAGGCAAGGTGGTTGGTGCTGTTTGGGTACGGTTGTTTGATTCCCATGACCCAGGGTATGGATTTTTGGATAAAGAAACGCCAGAGCTCTGTATTTCCATAGACTCCTCCTACCGCAGTAAGGGCCTGGGTAGTCAGCTTATTGAGGAGATGTGTACCGTTGTGAGCAATGCTGGATATCAAAGGGTATCTCTCTCCGTGCAGAAAGAGAACAGGGCTTGCAGTCTTTATCAACGCCTTGGGTTCGCTGTTGTCGATGAGAGAGGGGATGCGTATGTGATGGTGAAGTATCTTGGAAAGAGAAGTGAGTAGTTCATGAAGATTGATTATATGACCAAGAACGGAATTGTGGTTGCAAAGGTGTCCTCAAAGGAAGTTTTATTCTCAGATTGCTGGAGAAGTGCTCCAGAAATTTGTGACCTACCAGATGCGGCTTGCCATTGTAGGGGATTTCACCTCTCTTGGTAGCTCCAGTTTGCGCTCCTTTATCCTGGAAAGCAACAAGGGAAAGGAAATTTACTTCACAGAAGAGGAAGAAAAGGCAATGAATTGGCTGGTTAGCTAAATTTCTTCTGCTGATTTCCACTATTCTCTGGTACAATGCAGGAAATCTCGAGGAGTCAAAATGCTTAGCTTCCCCGTCCTTTTCTTTAATTTGCTTTCCATTGGTATGCTTCTCAGCGTGCTTGTTGCAGTCTGGAAAGTTCGAAGCAAACGTGCTGCAAAAGAGTTGTTCATTACAGTTCTGTTCATGCTTGTTTGGTCTGTGACCTCTTTCGCAGAAATGGTCAGCTATACCTATTTTTTCAAAGTGCTATGGCGCAATATCTGCCAAATTGGAGTATTCTACACTCCTGTTGCCTCCTTGCTTTTTTGTTTGGCATATACAGGATATTGGAGAGACAGGCAAAAACAGATTGGTAGGATACTCTATCTCTACCAGGGGGTAGGCATCTTCTTGGTAGGGACAGATTTCCTGCACCATTGGATTCGTAATTCCATAACCCTGGTGAATTCTTCACAATTTTCAGTTTTGGTGGTAGAGACTACGGTCCTCGGCAAATTCCTGATCTCAGGTAACTTCTTCCTCATGGTTTTTTCTCTCGTATTGGTAATCATCTTTGTTGCAACCACCAGTTCCTCCATGAGAAAACAGTCATACATTCTTCTATTGGGTGCAGTGATTCCCTTTCTGTATGCCATGGCAAAGGTAGTGAGTAATGAACAATTTCTTCAGATATTGCCCATCAGTGGGGTCTTTGCCCTCTCTGGGCTCTTCTTTCTTTTTGGAATGTATCGTTTTGACCTACTCAAGCTTGCCCCACTTGCAAGGGAACAGGCTTTTCGCTTTCTAGGAGAAGGCATTGTCATCTGTGATGGGGAAGGTCGCGTTGTAGACATGAATCCTGCAGCAAAGGAACTTCTGGACACTGATATGGGTTCGGTTGAAGAGCAGATGTATCTTCAGATTCCCAGGTGGGGAAACGCTGTACGCAAGAATGAGAGAGCCTCCTTTGATTTTACCTTGAATGGAAAGTCACTGCTCGCTGAACTCTACCCGATTACCTCGAAAACCACGGAGGTCATTGGGGTCATCACCCTGATCCAGAATATTACCTTGCTCAAGCGGCGTACCTTAGAACTACAGCAACGTGCAGAGATTGATGGGCTTACAGGGCTTTATAACAGACAGACGTTCATAGAAAAGGTGGAAAAACAGCTCTCCCTGACCTCTGGATTATCACATCTCATTTACTTCGATCTTGACCACTTCAAGCAGGTCAATGACCAGTGGGGGCATCGCTGTGGTGATGCAGTCCTGCAATCCATCGGTGCCATACTCAAAGTGGAAGTTGATAAATCGAGCATAACCTGTAGGTTTGGCGGTGAAGAGTTTGCCATCTTCAGTTCCCATAAAAGCAGGGAAGAGGCGGTTGCTTTTGCCGAACATCTCAGGAGGTATGTAGAAAATCAGGTGTTCAACCATGAGCAGCACTCCATTCGTCTGACCGTATCCCTGGGAGTTTCCTCTGGTCGATCCACCAGTTTTGACCAACTCTATCGAGAGGCTGATGATTGCCTGTATGAGGCAAAAAAAGCAGGAAGGAACTGTGTCCGCTTCCGAGGCAAACCTCTGGACAGAGCCTAAAGCGCTCGCTACAGTGCTAGAGCCGGTAGGGAGAACCTATTTCCCTGTTCTTATAGAAACCCATGGTACTACTATGAAAACAAAACGCAACAATGCTCTTTTTACGAAATCTGTTGTCCTGTTTCTTATAAGCCAAAATCTTTCCCTATTTGGTTCCTCAGTCGTAGGATATGCCATTATCTGGTACATCACCCTTGAGACCTCATCAGGAGTGTTCCTGATGTATGCCACCCTTGCCCAGATGGTTCCCCATCTCCTGATCAGTCTTTCCAGTGGGGTGTGGGCAGACCGGTACAACCGGAAGCACCTGATCATGCTCTCTGATAGTTTCATCGCCCTAGCCACGCTAGGCCTTGTCCTCTTCTATGCAAGGGGTTCATCTTCCATTGGAGCCCTGCTTGCTGTTTCAGTGGTACGTTCCATTGGAAGCGGGATACAGACCCCTGCCGTGAATGCCATCATTCCCCAATTGGTCAGTGAGGAACACCTGGTGCGTATCCAAGGGGTGAACCAGAGCATCAATTCAGTGTTGTTGTTGCTCTCTCCCGCTGTTGGTGGCATGATGCTGGGGCTATTTGATCTTACCTGGACGCTCTTGCTCGATGTGGTCACTGCCATTTTTGCAGTGGTGACCTTTTCCTTCATCAAAGTAGGGGCTAGGAAGCGACTGGAGGAAGGGACCAGTATGATACAAGACATTAAAAAGGGTCTCTCCTATACCTTCCATAAGCCTCTGTTGCGTAATCTCCTGATCTGTTATGGTTTTTCCTTTTTTCTCATCACCCCAGCTGCAATCCTGACCCCTCTGTTGGTGGAACGGAGCTTTGGTAGTGATGTGTGGAAGTTGACTGCCAATGAAATGGTATGGACGGCAGGTACCTTGTTGGGTGGGTTGATCATAACCCTAAAGGGATCTTTTTCCAACAAGGTTCGTGCCATTGCACTTTCCTTGGTTGCCTTTGGTTTGAGTTTCGCCCTTTTGGGCGTTGCGCCCACCTTTCTTATTTATCTCATCATCCTTGGACTTGGAGGAATCTTTGTCCCGGTGATGAACTCTGCTGAGATTGTCATGATCCAGGAGATAACAGATGAAGATAAGATGGGAAGGGTATTCTCTATTGTGCAACTGCTGAGCGGTAGTGCAATCCCGCTGGGAATCTTGCTCTTCGGCCCCTTGGCCGACAGGGTTCCTGTGGAGTGGCTGTTAATCATCTCGGGAATTCTGCTTGCTGTCGTTGGCCTGGTCTATGGATCAACACAGAAAACCTACCAGGCGGGTAGTGTAACCAGGGAGAGCTGATCGTACTATTGCTCACATTGTAGACTGGTTTCCGTCAGGATTGAGCCTTTACTACCTTGGTTATGAATGTTTCAAGCAATGCTGGGTTGAAATAGGTATTTGACCGTTCCTGCATGAATGCAATGGTCTTCTCCAACCCCAGTGAGGGAAGGTGGTCTGCATATGTGTTTGCAATGGCAAGGATTTGGGCGCTCTCTGGAATTTCTTCCTGTTTCAGACCCTGTGGATATCCACTACCATCCCACTTTTCGTGATGATGCAACACCGCCTCTGCAAAGGGGGCATACTCCCCAACAGAGCGAAGAATGTTGTATCCGATTTCAGTGTGTCTCTGCAATTCCATGACCTGGGTTCGGGTGAGCTCTTCCTTTGGTTTGGAGAGAATGGACGGGGTGATGGCAATCTTGCCCAGGTCATGGTACAGCCCTGCAAGCCTGAGATTTTTCACCTCTTCCTTACGATATCCAAGCACCTCAGCAAACGCACTCGCCAAGGATGCAACCAGATTGCTATGTTCCTCGGCTCCTTCCTCCTGTTCAAAAAGCTTGGAGAGCAGGGTGTCGATTACCTGTTTCTTGAAGGTCATGCTCTGCTTGAGCTTGTTGCGGTACATTGAGTCCTCTGCAACCTTGAATGTATCCTCGTAACTCTCCTCGTCCTTTTCCTTTACTGCATAGCCAAAGGAGACAGAGAGCTGGATTCCCCTGATCTTCTCCTTCTCCAAAGCCTTGTTGATACGATTTACAATGGACTGTGCATGAAGCGCATCGGTTTGAGGAAGCAGAAGTACGAACTCATCACCACCAATCCTGCTGACAATATCGTCATCCCTGCAGGTCTTGCGCATGATTTCAGAGACCTTGCGCAGCAACTCGTCACCAGTCTTATGACCGAACGCATCATTGGTAAGCTTGAGCCCGTTTACATCGGCAAGTACCAAGGTAAGGGGGTAGTAGGGCTCCTCATTCAACTCCTCTTTTGCTTGCTCATAATAGCGCCGGTTGGGGAGCGTGGTCAGGGGGTCTGTCACGCTCAGCATCCGGATCTCATCCTGCTTGACCCGTTGGTTGGTACTGTCCCTGAAGACAAGGACAACACCGGTAACGTTTTGGTTGGCGCTGAGAATGGGGGCTGTGCTGTCGTTGATGAAACGTTCGTCCCCATCACGTGCGATCAGAATGGTATCCTCGTCCAGTTCAACCTGTCTCTTGGTCTCCAGTACCTGTTTCACTGGATTTGGACAAGGGTGGCGGTCGCTTCCGCAGAGAATCTTGAACACCTCTTCAAATGGCCGGCCTTTTGCCTCGTCTGCCTGCCAGCCGGTGAGCTTTTCAGCTACCTTGTTCATGAATTGAACATTCCCCTCTGCATCGGTGGAAATAACACCATCACCAACAGAGAGCAGTGTGGTTTCGAACAGGGTCTTCTCATAGTATAATTGTTTTTCCATCTGCTTTTGGCCAGTGATGTCATCGATGATCATGGCAAAGTAGCCATATGAAGGGCTGAATGAGGAGATCCTGAAGAGTCGGTTCAAGTCACTGTTGAAAGCCTCAAACGTTTTTGATTTCCCTGTAAGTGCAACCTCCCCGTTATGAGTGAACCAATAGGGCTCTACATGCGGCAAGAGTTCTGTGATTCGCTTCCCCACAGAAAACTCAGGAATGAGGCCGGTCTGTGTTTCAAAGTTCTTGTTTACCCTGAGGATGAGAAAGTCATTGGGGTTCCCTTCCTCGTCAAGGAGAATCTGGCAGTATGCGAAGCCTTGGTTCATTGCCTCAAAAAGTCTTCTGCTCTCTTCTTCGCTTTGCTCAAGTGCTTCTGCCTGGAGGACGCGCTCAGTGATGTCTGCATGGGTTCCGCTCATGAGCAGGGCCTTTCCATTCTCATCGCGGCTTATCACTTGTCCACGATCGAAGACCCAGATCCAATGGCCATCCTTGTGTTGCATCCTAAGATCACAACTATAGAATTCACTCTTGCCGAGTTTGTGATCTTCAAGCAGCTTCAAGGCCCTATCAAGGTCCTTGGGGTGAACGAAGCGGGTGAAGGTATCAAAGGTGGTGGGCTCCAGCTCTTCTTTTGTGTATCCAAGCATCTCTGCCCACATGTCATTGATCTTGATAGTGTTATCTATAAGATTCCACTCCCACGAGCCTAGGTTTGAACCCTTGATAATGCTGGCAAAGCGATCACGGGCCTCCCTCAGTTCCCTTTGGTCCTTCTCTTGTTGCTTCTGGTAGACCTCCAGTCGATTGATCGCCCCAATCCCAGAGAGGAATGCAATAATAACGACCAATACCGGCCCAAGGAAGGTGACCTTCTGGTCAATGGCAGACCATCTTTCTACAGCACTCTGACGCATTTCCAAAAGTGTATATTCTTCAGCTTCAATATCATCAAGAATTTGTTCCAATGTCTTGGAGATGGCTTCGCTGTGTTCGAAAAGTTCCAAGATTTCTTCCTGCTCGGTTAAGAAAGTTGAATCTTCAAGAATGGGTTTGCGATACTGCAAGAGGGGTTGTACACTCTCATCGATCAATGTATCAAAGGTAATTTTCAGGAGGTCCAGTCTTCTTTTCTGTTCCTCGTTCTCTTTCAGAAGGATTCTCAGCTTCATGAGGCGCTGGTCGAAGGAGTAGGTACTCACCCCGATGCTTTCCATGTAGGAGCGGTCCCCGGTAAGCAAGTACCCGCGTTCATTGATGCGGATGTTTTGGAATGTGCGTTTCATGGCATTGGTTTCTGTGATCACTTTATAGGTATGGGAAACCAAGCGATTGGTTTCAATCGCCTGGGAAGTCAGCCTGTTCTTCAGGACCCCGATAAAGATCAGGGTTACACAGATAAGAAGCAGGCCGATGATGAAATTGCCTCGAATACTTACTCGTTTCTTCTTACGCATATAGGTACTGCAATTCTACAGATGAGTTACCTAAAATGACAAGGAATTAATGACGAAAAAAGAGCAGATTGACGAGAATTATCATAAATGTATTGTTTCCAAGGGAATAATGATACAGTTATACTTAATAAAAATAATAATCAATAAGTACTTGATATTATTAAAAGAAATGATTACTATTACTGCATACAACAAACGTATCACATACCAAGGAGATTATAGAAATGGACGAAGTACAGAACAATGCAACACTTCCTTTGATTGGAGACAAGGCCCCCGCCTTTCATGCAGTGACCACACAGGGTGATATCAACTTTCCCGAGGACTATAAGGGAAAATGGGTGATCCTTTTCAGCCATCCCGCTGATTTTACCCCTGTCTGTACCACGGAGTTCATGACCTTTGCCTCCATGGCTGACGAGTTCAAGGCAATGAATACTGAGCTTATCGGTCTCTCCATCGACTCCCTCTATGCACACATTGCATGGCTGAGAAAGATTCAGGAGCTGGAATGGAACGGAATGAAGGGTATTGAGGTCAAGTTCCCGGTAATTGAGGATATCAAGATGGATGTTGCCAAGAAGTATGGCATGGTCCAGTCACAATCATCCACCCAGGCGGTTCGTGCTGTTTTCATCATCGATGGCGAAGGTGTGGTGAGAACCATTATGTACTATCCTGCTTCCACTGGCCGTAACTTTGATGAGATCAAACGCGTGGTGATGGCCTTACAGAAGGCTGACAAGGAGCATATCGCTACTCCGGCAAACTGGAGACCAGGTCAGGATGTCATCATCCCCACCCCAGGTTCATGCGGTACCGCCAAGGAACGGATGGAAAGCAAGGATGAGAACCAATACTGCCTTGATTGGTTCCTCTGCTTCCGGAAAGAGAAGAAATAACGTACCACAGTAAAAAAAGCATCACAACAACAGGGAGAGCTTTTGCTCTCCCTGTTGTTCTATTCTCACCTAGACAATGGTTATGATTTATTTGTAACTGATGGCACCCTTGGTGCATACCCGCTCACACTCATGGCATACCAGGCACTCGCTCTTGATGATTCGATGTTTCTCTTCCTTCACGATTGCTCCAGAAGGACAGACCCTTTTACATCTGCCACAGTTGGTGCAAAGCTCAGCATCGATTACCATCTGTTTCTTTGCTGCCCTGCTGGGGAGCGAAAGAAGGGTTCCATAGGGACAGAGCCAGCGATGCCAGAGTTCTTCTTCAAAGAAGAGCGAGAGGAAGACACCGATGGCTACGAGTGCTGGGAGCACTGGCAGTTGTTTGCCTGAGCGCAAGGTGAAAACCATCAACCCAAGGAAGGCTACCAACAACAAAATTCTTAGTACTCCGTTCTTGAGGAAGGAAGGTGTCCTTATACTGCCCACACGAAACTTTTTCTTCAGGAAGGTAATCGGCTTCAGGAGTGTGTTGATTGGACAGATCCACCCACAGTAGAAACGGGAGAAGAAGAGAGAGAGTACAAGTGAAAGGAGGAAGATGCCGATCCACACTTGTACCTTGCCCCTGATGAGCAAGAAAAGGAAGAGACCGAGAAAAAGAACTTGCACTATCCGCTGGATGGTTTTCTTCATGATTATTGTTCCTTGTATACCCTTGGATGGGGTGCTTTTACAATGAAGAACTCAACTGGTTCATCATGGGTGTTTGCGATATTCATCTTGGTGTTGGCCGGCACGTTCACGATTGCACCTTGGCAGTAATGGGCTTCCTGATCGCCAAAGGTAGCTGAGAGTATTCCCCGTACAATCGTGAGATAGACATTGGAGTCACTGAAGTGCTCAGGAAGTGCCTCCCCATTGCCCAGGACTACATGGTTAATCATGACCTGGTCGTCTCCCACCAGTTTTTCAATAACTTTCTCGTCAGTTTTCGTGTAGGCATATACTGTTTCAATCATGCTTGACTCCTTTAAGCGATAGATATTCCTAGCATACCGGTATCTTGTACATTATACTGTTACCTATGTTACACTTTTGGAGGTTTCCATGGATATCCTTCCATTGCTGGAAAATATCTGGTTGTTTGAGGACTTTGGATCGGAATTGCTCGCTTCCTTGTTTTCTGAAGGAGGCGCAAGCCTCGGTAGCTACTCCAAGGGCCAGATGATCTATCTCAGTGGGGAGGTATGCACCACCCTCGATGTGGTGATAGAAGGAACCATCTCCGTCCAGAGCGTGGATGACGAGGGGAAGATATTCAAGGTACGAGTACTGGAACCAGGTGATGTGTGGGGCGCAACGCTTCTGTTCAGTCGATACAACCATTATCCAATGACAGTAGTCAGTGATGATGATTCGGCTGTGTTGCACCTTCCCAGGGCACTGGTGCTTGACCTCTGTGAAGCAAGAGTGGAATTTCTCTCTACTCTTTTGAACCTGGTCAGTGATCGTGCGCATGAGTTGAGTATGACGGTTACCAAGCTCTCTGCTGAGAGCTTGAGAAAAAGTCTGCTTGCCTACCTGCAGAATCTTTCGAGAATCCAAGGAAGCACTACCGTTGTTCTGCCTACTTCGAAGAAAGAGCTTGCAGAGCGTTTGGGATTCGCCCGAACCTCACTTAGCCGGGAACTTGCTTCCTTGGTTCAGGAAGGTATTCTCAGTTATTCAGGGAGGAGGGTGGAGCTTCATATTTCTTCACAGAATTAAAGAGTACATGAAGATTTCGCTTTGCTGGTTGCCTTCCTTATTGTGTGTTGATATTACAGTAGATAGATACAACAGATTATGCAGATGAAAGGAGGAAATCCTATGAAACGAATACGTATACTCTTATTGATGACTGTAATTCTTACTGTGGGAATGATGACTGTGGCAGCGACCCCGACTGCAGAAGAGCAGTATGCCACTATCCAGAGCAAGGACTTGAGCAGTCAGAGTCTTGAGTCGATCACCAAGTCATACGATAAGCTCAATGAGGCCATAGCCAATGAGGCAGAACAGGCTCGTAAGCGGATGTATGAAGCCCGCTCCAAAGGGGACAGGGAATCTTACTATGAAGCTCGAGAGCATCTGAATCTGTTGTCCACCTACCATATGGACCAGAGCACAAGCGATTATCTACTTGAGCAGATTCTGTCTCTTGATGAACCACAGAAGAGTGAGTATGCCGAATGGTTGTATGAGAACAGCCCGTACTACCGTCCGACGCTCACCCTAGATTTCTCTTCAGAAGGAGAGAACTATCGGTACAGCTATCGACAGCAGATCCGCAAGGTCCCCGGAAGTGAGATTGTCTTGCCCTCCAGTGGACAGCTTCGCATGAACTCAGCTCGCCTTGGAGTACTTGCAGGTTGGGGCCTGACCCCTGATGAAGTCACCTACCAAGGAGGCCAGACGATCAAGATGAGCTATACCAACCAAACCCTCTATGCCATCTATCAGGAAGGGGTTCGCTTTGTTGACCCACTCAGTGGGACTGACTTGTTCATTGAAACAGAGGATGTTACGGTTCCCACCCCGGTAACTGATGATGTGTCAGCCATTTTCGCCGGTTGGTACGACAAGAGCACAGGAACCTTGATCACTGATCCCTCTTCGTATGAGAAAGTAGGAAAGGGTGGCTATTTTGAGGCACTTTGGAAGCGGCTTGCCATTGAGGATATCACCGTTCTCTATTATGACAAGAATGCACTTCCTCCCAATACCCAGATCAGCATGGGCTTTTCCTATGCCAATACCGGGACAGTCGATCTTACAGGACTACGGGCAAAGCTTACCAGCGAGAGCAAGTATGTACGCATTCTCTCTGATGAGATTTATCTTGGTTCCTTGGATGCCGGGTTGATGAGTACCAACAACAGTCGTTGGGCAACCAGCAGCAAGCAACAGGTACGGGGAGAAGCGAACACCTTCCGCTTTGTCATCGCTTCAGATGCCCCTTCAGGGACGGTTATACCGTTCTCCTTGCAGGTTACAAACGACAAGGGAGACACGTGGACGCAACACTTCGAGGGCGTAGTGCGCTAATACTGCTCAGCGATATACACACCTTGTAGTTCTTCTGAAGTGCTCATTCCCATCGGAATGGGCACTCCTTTTTCCCTTCCAAGAAGCGTGACAAGCGGAGAAGAGGCGAGCGTATGCATTTCTGTGATTCCTCTATCATGAAGAAGAGAAAGCATTCTCTCAGCAGCATTGGTATCAAGGACCATGGTCTCTACGGCTTTTCCTTCACTGAGGAAGGCATAGCCGCCCTCTACAGAGAGTACTTCATAGCCGTCAGTGAGAAAGGTCCATGCTTCTTCGTCCCGTACGAGGGCTCCCTCTTCTCTGGTAGCGCTTCGGTAGATTGCATCCAGATTCTGAAATGTGTGTTTGGTGGTCGGTTTCTCCCGTGTTTTTTTGGCTGCTTCCAGGGTGAAGGAGAGCACTGAAGAGGTGGTGAAGTATCCGTTTGCTTCATAGAAAGACCTGAGGGCAGGAAAAAGTGTGATGGGGTGGTCGTAGGCTTTTCTGGTTGCTTCCAGAAGATTGCCCATGATACCCCGTCTTCGGTACTCCTTGTAGGTTGCTGCCCCTACAATGTAGCTTGTTGGATATTCTTTTCCCTGTTTACAATAATGGAGGGGCAGTGCATGGAGTGCACTGACCAGCCTGCCATCCTCCCGTGCTACAAAGATGTCTTGATAGGAGATGCGTGTGGCAAAAAAGTGCTCCAGGAAGGTTGGCTCCTCGTCGAATACGATGAGCCAAAGTTGTTTGAGATCCTGATAGTCACTGGGTTTTGCCCGCTCTATGATCATGGTTACTTTGTCACCCGGTACTTCTCTACCATGAGGTCTGGTTTGTAAGAGAGCTTGGCTTTTCTGAGTCCTGGGATGCCCACATCCTCCTGCCTGTTCACATAGTGAACATCTGAAAGGTATTCACTGACAAAGAGTTGGTTGATGACGGAGTAGATCCCTTTGTAAGACGTATCGGCCTTCTCGAAGTGTACGATTGCCATCTCCTTGTCGATAACTTCACCGATGGTAAAAGCAGTGAGATTGTGGTCTACACAGACAAGGATTCCTTTGAAATTGAGTTCATCCCAACCATCGAGCGCCCGCTTCAGTGCTCCCAGCTCATCCTTGATCTCTTTGGTAGTGCAGTCCTTGCCATCGAGCCAGGTTGTGGAGGCCATTTTGTAGCACTCATCACGCAATTCCTTGCTGTTCAAGGCACGCACTGAATAGGTGTAATGCTTTTCAAATTGGTTGATATGGTTGCGTTTGCTCTGCAACTTTTTGCCAGAGAGTTTGATGAGCTTCTCACTTTCATAAAGGTAGTCATCAAGATCTCTGACATGCTCGGCCTGGTAACCCATCTCCTTCAGCTGTTTAGCTTCCTTGGTGGGTACACATTCAAGGAGAAACCGCTGGCCGGTTTCGGCGCAGTGTGCTTCGAGTTCCTGCATTGCCCCAGGAAGGTCATCGGTAATGGGGAGCAGAAAACAGTCATCATCTTCAAGATGCATATACAAGGCCGTGTCAGTCTTGCATAGGGTAATGCCGATTGCATCTGCCCAGAGTGCAACATAGGAATAGTAATATTCATAGGCAAGGTGCTTGCTGTGAGTAGGAAACAAGTGTTTGTCCGCAAGGGACGGTGTATGGAATTCTAACATAATACCTCTAATATATACGCATATATTCATACGTTCTTTTCTCAGGATAGTCAAGTCGGGAATGGCTCTGAGAGGGATGTTGGGACTCTAAGCGATATGTCAATAACGAGGATAATAAGGGTGTCAAATGCAAAAGCATGGATCTAAAAATAATCTAAATGCTTATATTATAATAAATAATATAGAATACTTGACATCAGATAACCCATGCCTGTATCTTTAGCACATGAATACATCTATCAATCGCATTGCTGAACTTGTCGCCAAGATGAAGGCAGACAATCCAGAACTTATCTCCTTGTTCCTTGACCAGAAGCTTGATGATGCGGCTTTGGTAGCTCGTCTCCGTGAAGAGACGGCTGCAACGATGCAACAAAGATTCCCAAAAGCCTGGTCATATTACACTGGAGAGGGGCAGACTGAACAGGACTACTATACCTTGATGAGTACCTCAATGGCATACCTTAGGATGATGGACTATCTCGACCATGAAGGAGCTGTCTATGAAGACCTGAACCTCCATGGAGAAACTGTTGTTTCCCGTCCTATCACGCTTTTGCGTCGTGTTTTGTTGGGACAAGAGACTTCCGTTCATCTTGATTTCCTTGAGGATATGGCCCATTTGATCGGTCAGCTGAGTGGAGTGGAGGACCGTATAATTCCTGCAAGAAGTCAGGTAGAGCAGTGGATGGCTTCCCATCCAAGTGGCTTGGACCCTGAGGTGATTGTCTGGAGGGCGAAGAATAAGGAGCGAATTGTTGAGCTCCTGATCAAACAAATTGAGGGCCGAAAAAGGAAGAGTTCGTTTTATCAGTTTAGGGATGACATGAGTCATGAGCAGAAGCGCAAGCAGGTACTCGCTTGGTGGAAGGAGGACAGATTCCACCTGCATTTTGCCCTGAGGAGTGCTGAAGAGCTTAATCGCTACCTAGACAATAGCATGGATGCTGAGACGCTCAGGATTATGAAAGAGTCGGAAAGAAAGGGTATTCCCATCTTTGCCACTCCCTATTTCCTTTCGCTCATTGATACCCGTCCAAGGGCGATGCAGGAGCACCCAGGAAGTGACCTTGCCCTACGATCCTATCTCTTCTATAGCCAGGACCTTTTGGAAGAGTTTGGATCAATTGTTGCCTGGGAGAAAGAAGATATCGCAAAACCTGGGGAGCCTAATGCAGCTGGGTGGTTGCTTCCCTCACACAATGTCCACCGACGGTATCCTACTGTGGCAATTTTTATTCCGGACACAATGGGGAGAGCCTGCGGGGGGCTTTGTTCCTACTGCCAACGGATGTATGACTTCCAGGCGGGACGATTCAATTTTGAGCTGGAGAAGCTTCGTCCAAAACGGACATGGGAAGAGCGACTTGCCACCAATATGGAGTATTTCCGGAATGACCCATATCTTTGGGATATCCTGATCACCGGAGGGGATGCCTTCATGAGTTCGGTCAAGTCTTTGCGTTCAATTCTTGATGCAGTACTTGAGATGGCCAGAAAGAAGCTGGAAGACAACAAACAACGCTCGCAAGAGGATCAATATGCGACCATGCGGAGGGTTCGTCTTGGGACGAAAATCCCGGTCTATCTTCCCCAACGAGTTACCAAGGATCTTGTGCAAGTTCTCTCCGATTTCAAGGCTGAAGCAGAGAAGCTGGGTATTGACCAATGTGTGATCCAGACACACATCTCCTCTGCTATGGAGATTACTCCCGATACCAAGAAGGCAATCAAGCGGTTGCTCGATGCAGGTTGGGCAGTGACCAACCAGGAAGTCTTCACGGTTGCGGCAAGCAGGCGTGGGCATACGGCCAAACTGCGCAAGGTTCTCAATGATATCGGAGTACTTCCTTACTATACCTTCACTGTCAAAGGTTTCAAGGAGAACCGGGAATTGTTTGCAACCAACGCAAGGAGCATGCAGGAGCAACTTGAAGAGAGTTCCATCGGACAAGTGCCTCAACGCTATCTTGCCACCCTTCGTCCCTTCATGCGTGAGGCGAAGAAGATGGTTGAGCAAATCAACATGGTGCGTGAGGGAGCTGCAATCCCGTTCCTTGCAACCGACAGAAATACAATCAACCTACCAGGAGTAGGGAAGAGCAATACCTTCAGGACCATCGGTATAACCGATGATGGCAGACGTATCCTGGAGTTTGAGTTTGACCATACCAGACCACATAGCAAGGTGATTGAGGAGATGGGTTCTGTGGTTATTATTGAATCGAAATCGATAGCCCATTACCTAAGGCAGTTGGAGGAAATGGGAGAGAATCCTGCTGAATATACCTCCATTTGGGGATACTCTGCTGGAAGTCTTTCTCCTCGTAATCCAGTATTTGAGGGAGTGGTTCGCTAGATTACCAATTTCCTTTGCGTTTATTCCCCTTCTGCTATAAGGAGGGGAATTGTCATTTCCAGGTGATTGAGGAAAGGGAGAAAGGTAGGTTAAAGTATCTATATCTATAGGAGGAGGCTGTATGCAACACAAGATTGTCATTTTGGATGGATATACCGAGAACCCAGGGGACCTGAGCTGGGATGGTTTTGCTGAACTGGGAGATGTGACGGTGTATGACCGTACTCCTGATGATTTGATTGCACAGCGCGTCGCTGATGCCGATATCATCATAACCAACAAGACCCCGCTCACAAGGGAAACAATCAGGAACGCTGAAAAAATACGGTATATCGGGGTGCTGGCTACTGGGTACAATGTGGTAGATATTCTGGCAGCCAAGGAGTGTGGGGTGGTAGTCACCAACATACCCACCTATGGTACAGACGCAGTGGCACAGTTTGTTTTCGCCCTGTTGCTTGAAATCTGTCACCACGTTCAACGCCACAGTGATGCGGTCAAGGATGGTAGATGGAGTAAGGCTCCGGATTTCTGTTTCTGGGACTATCCGCTCATTGAACTTGCCGGCAAGACGATGGGTATCATCGGCTATGGACGGATTGGTCAGGCGACAGGCAGGATTGCAAAAGCTTTTGGAATGCGGGTCATTGCGTATGATTCCTATCAGAATCCTGAGTTGAAAGACACGTATGTCTCCCTGGATACCTTGTTATCAGAAAGTGATGTGATCGCCTTACACTGCCCTCTCTTCCCTGAAACCGAGGGCATCATAAACAAGGAAAGCATCAAGAAAATGAAGGATGGGGTAATCCTTATCAACAACAGTAGAGGGCCACTTATTGTAGAACAGGATCTTGCCGATGCCCTCAACAGCGGCAAGATTGCTGCTGCGGGATTGGATGTTGTCTCTTCTGAACCAATCAAGGAGGACAATCCTCTCTTGCAGGCAAAGAACTGCTTGATCACTCCCCATATCAGTTGGGCCCCCAAGGAAAGCCGTCAGAGATTGATGGATATTGCAGTAGGGAATCTCAAGGCCTTCCTTGCTGAGAATCCAGAGAATGTGGTGAACGGGTGATGATTGCCCTGTTATCATTGACTGTATAATGCATTTTGAAAAATATATAACTAAGTTATAAAAATATAATAGTAATGCAATAAACTATAATTTTAGTTGACAGATTTAACGTCTCACCTTACTCTATCCCTAGGAGCCACCAGTGCTTCTAGGGATTGTGGCATGCCCTCCGCAAGGGTGTTCGGCATGCCATATTCGTTATACATGATTATCTAAATGTAAGAGGAGAATACTACTATGAAGATTGGATTTATAGGACTGGGAATCATGGGCAAGCCCATGGCAAAGAACCTGCTGAAGGCAGGGCATGAGATTGTATGTTTCGACCTGAACAAGGCGAGTGTGGAAGAGGTGGTTGCCGCCGGGGCAGCGGCCGGGACCTCGGCAGCGGATGTGGCGGCTCAGGTGCCCCTGGTGATCACGATGCTGCCCAATAGCCCGCACGTGAAGACAGTGGTTATGGGTGAGAAGGGAGTGCTCGAGGGTGCAAAAGCTGGGTTGAAGCTTGTAGACATGAGCTCGATTGCGCCGCTTGCAAGCCAGGAGATCGAAAAAGCCTGTGCTGAGAAAGGGGTCAAGATGCTCGACGCCCCGGTCTCCGGCGGGGAGCCCAAGGCGATCGATGGGACCCTGGCGATCATGGTCGGAGGGGACAAGGAATTGTTTGAGGAGCTCAAGGATATCCTCCTTGTCATGGGGGCCAGTGCAGTGCACTGCGGCCCGATCGGGGCCGGAAATACGACCAAATTAGCTAACCAGATTATTGTAGCACTCAATATTGCAGCGGTGAGCGAGGCATTCACGCTGGTGAAGAAGGCCGGTGTCGACCCGCATTTGGTCTTCGACGCGATCAAGGGCGGGCTTGCAGGCTCGACGGTGATGAATGCGAAGGCGCCGATGATGATGGACTCCTCCTTCAAGCCGGGGTTCAAGATCGACCTGCACATCAAGGACCTTGCCAATGCGATGGACACGGGCCACGGGGTGGGATCCCCGCTGCCCCTGACGGCCTCTGTGAGGGAGATGATGGAGACGCTGCACGCCGACGGCTTCGGAGGTGAGGACCACAGTGCACTGGCCCGCTACTATGAGAAGGTCAGCGGGACGAAGATCGGCGACTGACAAGGAGAGATGCATGGATACGAGATTCATCAGGGGGATCATACCCCCGATCGTGACCCCGATTACGGAGGACGAGCGCATAGACGAGGGATTGCTGAGAAACCTGGTGGACTTCGTCATCGAGGGGGGATGCTCCGGTATCCTTGCCTTCGGGTCGAACGGCGAGTTCTACATGATGGAAGAGGCCGAGATGGAAGAGGCCCTGAAGATCATGGTGGACCAGTGTGCAGGGCGGGTGCCGATCTACATGGGGGTTGGGGCGATACGCACGAGCAAGTGCGTGCGCCTGGCGAGGATGGGTGTGCGCCTTGGGGCGAGGAGCGTGTCGATCCTGCAGCCGATGTTCCTGAGGCCGACGGAGGAGGAGCTGAAGCAGCACTTCCGTACCATAGCCGCTGCAGTCCCCGAGGTACCTGTGCTGCTGTACAACAACCCCGGCAGGTGCGGGTACGCGATGAGCCAGGACCTGGTCCAGGAGCTGGCGCACAGCATCCCTAATCTGGTGGGGATGAAGGACTCGAGCGGGGACCTGACGCAGACGATGGAGTTCGTGAGGCGCAACGCCGACATCTCCTTCAAGGTGCTGAGCGGGAAGGACACGCTGATCTACTCCGGCCTGGGGGTCGGTGCGGTGGGGGCGGTGTGCTCGACGGCGAACTACCTGCCGGAGTTGGTGTGCTCGATCTACGAGAGGTACGTGGCCGGGGACATCAAGGGATCGCTTGAGGCACAGCTGAGGCTGAACCCGATCCGCCTGGCGACCGACAAGTCGAGCTTCCCGGTTGCAACAAAGGACCTGGCGAACCTGGTGGGGATGAAGGTGGGCAGGCCCTACCTTCCCACGATGCCAAGCCCGGCCGCTCAGATGGAGAACCTCCGTCAGAGCCTCATCGATGGTGGCTTCGACGTCGTGGAATAACTCGTTTCCAGAACTATCCTGTACAATGAGAGGGTCATCAGCAACGACGACCCTCTTGTGCATACTTTATGGTTTGGCTAGATCACAAGACCGGAGTTGTGGTGAATCCCATCATATAGGAGATCCTGGAAGCAGTATCCTTCAGCCGGGGAATGGTTCTCTCGATCTCCTCCACACTCATATTTGAGACCAGGGCACTTACGCTGATGCCGGCTATGATCTTTCCATCCCTGCCTCTCACGGGAACAGCTGAGCAATTGTCTCCGTCGATGAACTCATTGCGGTCGCGGGCGCAACCTTCGCTTCGAACCTTTGCAAGCTCTTTCTTGAATGCGGCTGGGTTGGTGATGGTCTGCTCGGTATATTTTGCAAGGCCTTTCTGCTCGATGAGCATATCGAGTTCTTTTTCATCCATCTCGCTGGTCAGGACCTTGCCCAAAGCTGTACAATGGAAGGGTAGCTGCCTGCCTGGGGTGAAATAGGTACGAGGAGTGCTCTGGGTGTCAATTCGGTCGAGCATAAGTACTTCCCCGTTGTAGAAGACTGCCATATTGACGTTTGCCTTGGGGAACTGATTCCACAACAGCTCCAGGTAGGGCATGGTGACTTTCCGGATTTCCTGGGAGTGAAGTGCACTTCTGCTGAGCTTGAGCGTCTTCAGGCTGATTGCATACAAGCCGGTGTATGGGTCTTTGGTCATGTACCCTGACCCCTGCAAGCTTGCCAGCAGGCGAAAAGCCATATTGCTGTTGGTGTCCAAGGCGGTACAGACATCCTGGATGGAGATGGGGCCATTTTGCTCAGCGGCATAGTCGAGTATCTGGAAGCATCGAGAAACAGCTTTGATGTTGTATTTGTCAGTGTCATTCGGCATGGTAACGTCCTCTTTCCTATTTGAAATATATACAAATTATTATAACACAATTATAGTATTGCATGTAATTATGAAATTATCAAAGAAAATACGAAGACCATCTCAATAACATCGATACATGAGATATAACGAGTAATGCATAGTACATGAAGCGAAAGACTTGCAAGCAATAAGCTCAAATAAATTTATAAAAAACTAAATATAAATTATAAAATCTATAATAAAAATTGACATATTGGAAAAAGCACTATAGCATGGAATAGATACGGTACACAGAATACCTTAATGTACCTGCCCATACGCTAGGAGGAGATATTATGATTCCCTATATTCAGAAAATGGAAGTCTTTCCTGTAGCAGGTAAGGACAGCATGCTGCTGAACCTCAGTGGAGCCCATGCGCCATATTTTACCCGTAATATTGTCATCTTGACCGATAGCCAGGGAAACACCGGAGTTGGTGAGGTCCCGGGTGGTCAGAAGATCACCAAGGCCCTTGAAGATGTGAAGCCTGTGGTTGAGGGTTCTAAGATCAGCGAGTACAAGCAGACGCTCCTGAAGGTCAAGGAAGCACTCGGCACTGACGAGAATGATGTACGGGGTCTGCAAACCTTCGATTTACGGACTGGAATCCACGTGGTAACAGCAATTGAAGCTCCGCTTCTGGACCTATTGGGCCAATACCTTGAAGTACCTGTTGCCTCCCTTCTGGGGGATGGAAAGATTAGGGACCGTGTGAAGGTGCTCGGGTATCTTTTCTTTATCGGGGACCGCAAGAAGACTGACCTTCCGTATTACTCTGATGAGAAGAACAGTGAGGATTGGTATCGCATACGCCATGAAGAAGCCCTTGATGCCGATGCGGTGGTTGAGCTTGCTCGTGCAAGTCAGGACCTCTACGGCTTCAAGGATTTTAAGCTCAAGGGGGGCGTGCTTCAGGGTAATCAGGAAATTGAGGTGATTAAGGCTCTGAAGAAAGCCAATCCAGATGCTCGCATGACCCTCGACCCCAATGGAGGTTGGTCTCTCAAGGAGGCTATCGGCCTCTGTAAAGATATGCACGGGATCCTCACTTACTGTGAAGACCCCTGTGGTGCAGAGCATGGGTACAGTGGACGGGAAATTCTCAGTGAGTTCCGTCGTGCTACAGGTCTTCCTACCGCTACAAACATGATTGCTACCGACTGGAGGCAGTTGGGGCACTCCCTGGAGTTGCAAAGCGTGGATATCCCCCTTGCCGATTGTCACTTCTGGACGATGAGTGGTGCGGTCAGGGTTGGTCAGCTCTGTGATGAGTTTGGTCTTACCTGGGGTTCCCACTCCAACAATCATTTTGACATCTCCCTAGCCATGATCGCCCATGTAGCTGCGGCCGTTCCGGGTAATCCGACGGCAATCGACACCCACTGGATCTGGCAGGAAGGGATTGAGCGCCTGAGTATCAATCCAATGAAGATTGAAGATGGACATATAGCATTGACAGGCAAGCCAGGCTTGGGCATCGAAGTTGATCGTTCCCAAGTTGAGAAAGCTCACCAGTTGTATGTTGACCAGAAGCTTGGCGCACGGGATGATGCAGAGGGTATGCAGTTCCTGATCCCTGGCTGGAAGTTCGACCCGAAGAGGCCTGCCTTGGTCCGCTGAGACAATGAAAGGTATCAATACCCCAGGGCAAGCCCTGGACTCAGGAGGCGTTGCTTTCTTTTCCGCCCCAAGGGACGGGGTATCTCACCTTGCTTTCCCGGCACTCGCTCGGGAGAGGAACCATCATGCTGATTCCTTTCCTCTCGCTCCGTTGGGGAATCAATCTATGAGGGGACGGATGCTTGCCGTCCCCTCACCAGTACACTGAAGGAAGAAAGTGCATATGGATCTCGTGAGTTTATGGAATCTGCAAGGGCAACTCTTCGCCTTGTTGGCAGTAGGGGCATTGCTCCGCAAGGTGGGCTTGTTTCAAGAGAGTACGAAAGGGTTCTTGACTGACCTGGTGCTCTATGTGACCTTGCCTTGCAGTATCATTCTCTCCTTCAGGATGGATGTCAGCAGGAAGTTGTTGCTTTCCTTCTCAATCATCTTCTTTGTTTCGGTGGGGATACAACTGTTTTGCTACGTGCTTTCAAAAGTGACCTATCGTAAGCAGGAACAGGGGAAGAAAAGTGTGTTGCGTTATGGCCTGCTGGTCTCAAACGCTGGATTTCTTGGGCTCCCCATAGCAGGGGAACTCTTCGGGGCAGCTGGATTCATGTATGCATCCATCTATCTGATTCCCCAGCGAATAGTCATGTGGACTGCTGGTCTCTCTATTTTTAATCCTGCAGCAGTGAACAAGAAGCAGGCAGCACTGAAAGTAATTCTACACCCCTGCATGGTTGCTGTGTACATAGGGTTGCTGTGGATGTTGTTTCCCGTCAGGATTCCTCCTTTCATGGAGATGACTCTTTCTTCTCTTGCTGGTTGTACCACAGTCTTGTCGATGATGCTCATTGGATCCTTGTTTGCTGAGATGAATAAGGAACAGCTGCGTATAGACAGGAATCTTGTTGGATTTTCCTTGTTGCGCCTCGGCTTCATTCCCTTGGTCACCTTCCTGGTCACAAAGCTCCTCGGGCTCGATCCGCTGATTATTGGAGTTTCGGTCATCTTGGCGGCGATGCCTGGAGGTTCTTCCACGGCAATTCTTGCCTCCAAATACGGAAGGGATACCATCTATGCTTCAAAGTTGGTCATTGTAAGTACCTTTCTTTCCCTGATTTCCATTCCGATTTGGGGAATGGTGTTATAGTATATTATGTGTGATAAGGAACATAGCAAAATTCTAATGGTATTATATAGAAAATCGTATTATTCTTTGATGTTATGGCACTACTACCGTAATCGAAAACAAAGAATTATTGAAATTGAATTGGATATAGTGCTATATAAGTAGTTGTATAATAAGTAGTAAACACTTTTCTTGGTGCTTTTTACTCGATGGGTTTGCCATTTTCAAAAAAATGTATATTCTTTCACTACTTAATTGATAAATTTATCATTTATTATAAAAAAATCAAAATGTTTTTGAAAATTATAATTTTTTTCGTTGACATATGGAAAAACCAAGCTTAGGCTATTGATAGGGATATGGCTATCATGTGGGCAGGTATGATACTGCCAAGCAGTGATGGCATTTCTGCTGTTTTGGATCTGGACCTATTGCAGGGATCCTTATGTTGAAATCCTCATCTGGGGATGGTTAGTTTAGAAAGGAGAGTATCGTTATGAAGAAACTATTGCTTCTCTCGCTCTGTTTGTTGTTAGCTGGTGGTGCGCTGTTCGCAGCAGGTGCCTCAGAGGAAGCTGTTCCCACTTTTGAAGGGAAGAATGTTCGTGTTGTCATTGGTTCCACCTCAACCGGTGGTGATTCCTATTTGATTGCAGAAACTGTCAGCCGTTATCTTGGCAAGGCTCTTGGTGCAAACCTGAAAGTAGATGCAGTAGGTGCTGCTGTAGCGCTTGATGCCATGCAGACCGTCAAACCCGATGGGAACACCATCATGATGTTTCATGACATGACCTATCTTGGTATCTCCTTCGGGGCATATGATGAGATGTACAGCCTTGAGAACATGACAGTTGGTCCTCGTATTGCACAGAACCCTGGTAGTGCTTGGGGTGCGAAGGTTGAGGCTCCCTATGAAAGTCTTGCAGAGATTCCTGAGTACTTGAAGAAGAATCCTAATGCAGTAGTACGTATGGCTTGTGAAGCCGGTGGTGTTTCTCATGTTGGCTTCATCGTATATTGGCAGTGGGTCATGGACACCTATGGTGCTGACATTGCTGACAGAATCCGCGTAGTTATTGGTGGATCCACTGGGGACAAGCTCCAGATGCTCTGGGACGGAAATGCGGACGTAATCTTCGCTGACTACACCAGCCTTCTGCAATACACCCAGACTGATGATCCGAAGCTTGCTATGAAATATATGGCACTTCTGGACAACATCGATGGTGTTAATGAAACCAGTTATGCGGATCAGGGCATCACCCTTGATGGGAAAGAGTTCCGCTTCGCAAAAGATTTCTTGATTTATTTGCCGAAGGATTTCCCAACTGAATTGGTGGCTGAACTTGATGTTGCAATGAAGAGTGTGAATGCTGATCCTGGTTTGAGAGCTGACCTGGGCAAGATGAACTTCCGCCCCGGCAAGTACCTCAATGCCGAAGAGAGCAAGCAGTTCATTTATGCAAAGCGTGACAGCCTCCAGGGTTTGATCGACAGAGCTCCGTCCTTGGACGATCTTGTTCTGTAACTTTTTGTAATTCCTATCAGTATACTGACTGCAGGACCTATGCCCTGCAGTCAGTCTATGAGGAGAAACCTATGCCGCATATTACTTACAAACTTTCTACATCCCATTGGATCTTCCCGCCCATTATCATGGGTATTTTGGCCTTTTTGGCCATCATCATGCTGATCCAGCGTGCATTGAAGTGCAAGAGACAGGGAACGCCATTCTTCAACTTCAAGAACTACCACTTCTTTGAGGAGAACTGGGACAAGGTACGCCTTCCTGGAACCTTGATCCTTCTTGTTCTTTATATTCCCTCTATGGAATTGCTTGGGTTTCTTCCTGCATCGATTATTTTCATATTCTTGTTTAATGTATTGTTTGTAGGAATTAACCAGCTTTCCTCCATCCCCGTTGCCTTCAAGACCAAGAAATTCTGGTCGAATCATGACTTTAGGTCCTTGCTGATCTCCCTGATTATTGCAGTCGTTTCCTCGCTGCTAATCTGGTTCTTTTTCGGCCAGGTCTTCAAGATTACCCTGCCGTAATAAAGGAGGAAAGCTATGGAAGTGTTTTCGTTTGGGTTGTTACAGATTTTCATGTCATTGCTCGGTGTATGCATCGGAGTTATATTTGGCTCCCTTCCCGGTATGACAGCAACGATGGCCATTGCTATCTTTCTTCCTCTTACCTATGCCTATAATCTAACCACCAGCCTGTTTCTCTTGCTTGGACTCTATGTTGGTGGTATCTCAGGCGGTTTGATTCCTGCGATTCTGCTGAATATCCCTGGAACTCCGTCATCTATTTGTACTGGGTTTGATGGATTTCCAATGGCAAAGCGTGGTGAGGGACTCAGAGCACTCAGGATTGGTATTACCGCAAGTTTGATTGGTGGTTTAATTAGCCTAGTTAGTCTCTGGTTCTTCACTCCACCGCTTGCACGCTTGGCGATCAACTTTTCAGCTATTGAGAAGTTCCTGATCATCGTATTTGCTCTGACCATCATAGCTGCCTTGAGCAAGGGAAGTATGATCAAGGGAATCTTTGCCGGATTTGCCGGTGTCTTGATCTCTCTTATTGGACAGTTTGCTGACAACAACACGATGCGTATGGTACCCAAGTTGTTCCGTGTTGATCTTCGCATGGGTTTCCAGCTCTTGCCAGTACTCATTGGATTGTTTGCACTGGTCCAGATATTCCAGGAGGCCGAGACTGGGGTAAAGGAAGAGCACCAGAACATCGACCTGAACCATGAGACAAGGAAGTTCTCCTTCAAGGATTTCAAGGGGCAGGGTTTCAATTTGATTCGTAGTGGTCTTATCGGGACTTTTGTCGGGGTGCTCCCCGGCGTTGGAGGATCTGCTGCTTCCTTGCTCTCCTATTCACAGGCAAAGAGCATGAGCAAGCACCCAGAGAAGTTTGGTACTGGTTATATTGGTGGACTGGTTGCAAGTGAAGGGGCTAACAACGGCTTGACCGGTGGGGCCTTGATCCCCTTGCTTTCCCTTGGTATCCCCGGAGACAGTACCACTGCAGTGCTTATCGGAGCTTTCATGCTCCAGGGTATCCAGGTGGGACCGCTGTTCATTACCAACAACCCGGATATTTGGAAGACCATTCTGGTTGCGATGGGTGTTGCAAACATCTTCATGTATGTGGTGATGTTCTACCCGATCAAGTATATTGTTAAGGTGATCAACTTCCCGAAGGCTAGGATTTATCCTGTCATCATTCTGCTCTGTACGGTCGGCAGCTATGCTACACAGAACGGAAACATGTTTGATGTATGGGCTATGCTCTTCTTTGGTGTGGTTGGTTATTTCTTTGCCAAATTTAAATTCAGTATTCCTTCATTTCTCATAGGTTTTATTCTTGGCAGTGATCTTGAGAAGTACTTTGTTGATTCTATCAAGGGATCCGGAGGGGACCTGATGACCTTCTTCTCCCGTCCGATCGGAAACGCCATCTGGGTCTTGATTGTTATTTCCCTTGTATATGCTTTCTATGATGAGTGGAAATCAAAGCGACTGGCGAGGAAGACAAAAAAATGAATGCACTGCTCTTGAAGATTGATTCCAGGGATACGGTTGCCATTATTACAGAGGCTTCCCGTAAGGGAGATGTAGTTGATGGTATTACACTTCTCTCTGATATCCCCCAGGGCCATAAGGTGGCCCTGCAGGATATGCAGAAAGGGGATGAGGTCATCCGCTATGGGGTGGTGCTTGGCTATCTGCTTGAAGATGTGAGGAAGGGGTCTTGGATCAATGAGAACTCCCTTGAGCTTCCCCTTCAGCCTTCTTTGGAGTCTCTCTCCTTCAGTGAGCCTGAAGAGGTAATACTTATGCAACCAAAACGTACCACCTTTGAGGGTTTTGAAAACCCGAATGGAGGATTTGCCGGTACCAGGAATATCCTTGCCATCACGACCACGGTACAGTGTGTCAGTGGGGTGGTTGACCAGTTGGTGAAACGAATCAAGGCAGAACTGCTTCCCAGGTATCCAAACGTCGATGGGGTGGTTGCAATCAACCATGCCTATGGGTGTGGGGTTGCGATCAATGCTCCAGATGCAGTCATTCCTATCCGATCAATCAAGAATACCATCAAGAACCCCAACTTTGGTGGGCAGGTGATGGTGGTTGGGCTTGGCTGTGAGAAACTCACCGTTGATAAGCTGCTCAGTGATGAAGAGAACACTCCTGAGAATGTGATCATCCTCCAGGACTATCCTGGTTATGGGCCGATGATGGAAGCGCTGCTTATGATGGCTGAGACTAAGCTCAAGAAGCTTGATCAGCGTAGGCGGAAAACCTTGCCACTTGAGAAACTTTGTGTTGGTATGCAGTGTGGAGGTAGCGATGCTTTTAGTGGTGTGACCGCCAATCCAAGTGCAGGCTATGCAAGTGACCTCTTGGTTTCCGGTGGTGCTACGGTAATGTTCAGTGAAGTCACTGAGGTTCGTGATGGGGTGCACTTGCTTGCCGAGCGTTGCAAGGACGAGGAAGCTCTCAAGAAGCTGGTTGCTGAAATCGGTTGGTATGATGAGTACCTTGCAAAGGGGAGTGTGGACCGGAGTGCGAATCCTACTCCGGGAAACAAGAAGGGTGGTCTTTCCAACATCGTTGAGAAAGCAATGGGTTCTATCGTGAAGAGTGGGCATGCTCCCATTGTCCAAGTGATCGGGCCGGGTGAGCTCCCCACCAAGAAGGGGCTTATCTTCGCGGCCACCCCAGCGAGCGATATTGTCTGTGGCCCCAGCCAGCTTGCCAGTGGGATGTCCGTCCAGGTCTTTATGACCGGGCGTGGAACACCCTATGGCTTGGCCGAAGCTCCAGTCATCAAGGTATCCAGCCGCAATGCACTGAAGCATATGTGGCAGGACTTGATCGACTTGGATGCGGGCTCCATTGCCACTGGAGAGGAGACTGTCGAAGTGGTCGGGGAGCGTTTGTTCAATTTAATCTTGGATGTTGCAAGCGGAAAGAAACCATTCAGTGAACAGTATGGACTGAACAACTTCCTCTGCTTTTTCAATCCAGCTCCGATTACATGATTCATCCTTTTCTCATATTCTTTGCATAGTTTCCTTATACCTCTGTGGTGTACTACAGCCAGAAGCCAAGAGGCAAGGGAACTACCCGGAAGAACTCTTGGTGGGAAGTAACGATTCTGAGAACGCCTGCCTGGCTACAAGGCAGGGTAGCAAGGAGAGGAATCCCTTGTCCTGCATCTGAGGTTGTCAGAGGGGCACCAGAATCACTTCCAGGATTTGTGAATTACCTTTGTAATAAGATAACCTCCACACTATCTGGTTCCTGCCTAAGAGGCAGGGATTGGGTAGGTTTTTTGTAAAAGTATTTAAAAAACTCATATACTATAACAAATCACATAAATTATGCAAAACATGTGGTATTTATCACATATTATGCAAAAATTATGTGATTATATTTTGCTTTTTTCCTTATGTCATCCTATACTTACCAGTGAGAACGAGGGGGAGATTTGTATGGAAAGAACTGCAATGCAATCACTGTTGGCATGGAAACGATCGCCATATCGCAAGCCCCTTCTCTTGCAAGGCATTCGCCAGGTAGGAAAGACTTGGCTGCTCAAGGAATTTGGGAAGCGATACTATGAGCGCATAGCGTATTTCAATTTCGATGAACATCCAGAATACCTGCAATTTTTTGAAACTACCAAAGACGTTTCCAGGATAGTAGATAATCTTCAGTTTGTTGTGGGATTCCCTATAACAGAGGGTAACACGTTGATTATCTTTGATGAGGTACAAGACGCACCAAACGTCTTGAATGCATTAAAGTACTTTCATGAAAAAGGGAATGGATATCATGTTGCTTGCGCAGGGTCCTTATTGGGTGTCTCTCTTGCAAAGCCCTCTTCATTTCCTGTTGGCCAAGTTGATTTCTTGGAAATTCACCCCATGACTTTTAGGGAGATGTTGGTTGCAGAGAACGAGACAGGTTTGGTGTCATATCTGGATTCCAAGTCTGATATGGAATCAATTCCTGAGGCATTTTTCAATCCACTGGTTGAGCACTTTAAGAAGTATTTTTTACTGGGGGGGATGCCCGAAGTGCTTGCCCGTTGGGTAACCGACCGCGACAGTGGAAGTATAGATTCAATCCTCTGGTCGATTATACAAGCGTATGAGCGGGATTTTGCAAAGCATCCAGAACCAAGAGAGTACCCCAAGCTGATGCATATTTGGCATTCGCTTCCCTCTCAATTAGCAAGAGAGAACAAAAAATTCTTATATCAGCTCGTAAAGCAGGGTGCACGAGCTAGGGAATATGAAGCTGCGCTGAATTGGTTGGTTTCATCAGAAGTGGTTATTAAAGTATCAAGATGCACCAAGCCTGCACTGCCTTTGTCGGCCTACGAGGATCTCTCATCCTTCAAACTCTATGCGGCCGATATCGGTTTGCTCAGAAGGTTGTCCCAGCTTGATATTTCCTCATTTCTTAATCCGAACCAATTGTTTACGGAGTTCAAAGGCTCCTTTGCTGAGAACTATATTTTGCAGTCTCTCTCAGCATCCTTTCCCGTGCCTCTGAGGTATTGGACAAGTAGCGACAATCGTTATGAAGTTGATTTTCTCCTGCAATACAAGAATCTGGTTATTCCTATTGAAGTGAAGGCAGATACCAATATTGCGAGTCCTTCGTTGAAGGCGATAAAACGACTGCATGGAGAGGCGTTCCCGCTGAGGATCAGGTACTCTTTGCAGAATCTCAAATTTGATGGAGATATGCTCAATATACCTCTTTTCATGGCCGATTGGAGTGAACAACTTATAACGATGGCGTTAGGGATACAAGCAACATAGTTCACTCGCAGAAGCATTGTTACAGCAATTCAACATTTATCCTTTTCTCATATTCTTTGCATAGTTTCCTTATACCTCTGTGGTGTACTACAGCCAGAAGCCAAGAGGCAAGGGAACTACCCGGAAGAACTCTTGGTGGGAAGTAACGATTCTGAGAACGCCTGCCTGGCTGCAAGGCAGGGTAGCAAGGAGAGGAATCCCTTGTCCTGCATCTGAGGTTGTCAGAAGGGCACCAGAATCACTTCCAGGATTTGTGAATTACCTTTGTAATAAGATACCTCCACACTGTTCTATTCCTTTCCTGCATTTGCTTAATGAAGACAGTGTGTGTACTCATGCAAAGTTTTACCAAATCTCTGTTTCAGCAAATGGCATGCATGTAAGAAAATCATAAAACTTTCTCTAAGAAGAACCTACCGGTTAGTGTACAATGAATCAATCTATTCATGGGAACGGATGGTTTGAGTTTTCATTCTGAGCAAGGAGAGGGAGCGCATATGGGAATAGTACCGCTTGTCTTGTGGAAGTGTTGCCTTTCTGTACATTTCTTGCAACACCTCTGGATCTTCAAACCAGTCATTGCGGACTCTGCCCTGGTTGAGTAGTACCTCAAGCCCTCTTGTAGAGGCATTTCTCTCTTGCATGGTATCGAACAGTGTATCCGCAAGCTCATCATATGCTGAATGGATGAAGTGGTCTGTATACTGGAGATGCCACTCTTGTACTGAATCGATCCCTGCATCCAATAACTCGTTATCCTCAATGGTATGGGCTAGAGAGAGGTAGAACAAGCTTGCTTTTCCCTTGCCTTCTTGGAGCCGGAGAATCCTCCCTAGCCGTTGTATACGTTGTCGTTGTTCAGAGGTGGTTGCAAGGAGAATACCTACATCTGCAGAGGGGATGTCGAGTCCCTCATCCAATGCCTTGCATGAGACAAGGATTCGTGCTTCTCCCGAGCGATATCTTCTTAGGGCAAGAGTTCTCTCTGTCTCTCCCAACTCGCTATGATACTGTGCCACTTGGTTGGGATAGTAGCGTTTCAGTCTCGCATAGAGTGCTTCACTCTGGCTGATGCGCTCCCCGAATATGATAATCTTGCTGCGAGAGTCAAGCAAAGCAATAAGATCAAAGGCACAGGCAAGTCTCTGGGGTGCTTCATACACAAGAGCCCTTCTTTGATAAAACAGTGTAAGCAGTAGGTTTGCGGTTTCGGCAATTGATGGAATCTCGCTCAAACAAAGTCGTTGTAGTTCAGTGAAAAATGCAGGTCCTTTGAGATTCTTGAGGGAAGGAACCATCTTCTTGAGTTTTCTGAGCGTTGTGGTTATTCGCCCAGAAAGCTCCTCATATTTATCTACTTGGTGTTTGGTCATCTTCAAGGCAACATTGTAGATGACCACTTGGTTGATTACCCCTTCTAGCATTGCATCTGAAAAACCATAGGTATAGAAGAGTGGTCCAAGAGAAGGAACCAGAAACTGTTCAAATCCCGTTCCTTGTGGTGTTGCTGAAAGGCCAAGTGAGTAGTAGTTTTTCTTCTGTTGCTCATCCAACAATTCAAGGAACGAGAAAATCTTTTTATTTTCTGGACTGGCATAGTGATGGCACTCATCGGCAATGAGCAATACGGGCATCTCATTCTTGAGTTGCTGGTGCAGGATGTAAGAAAGCTTGTATCGTGCAGAGTTGATTACATAAATCATGACAGGCTTGTCATGGTCCTGATGGTGCGTACCACAGACCCACCCGATATCTTCCCTCTGTATTCCTAAGTCTTCATGGTGTGAAAGAATGGCTGATTTCCATTGTCCGATTAGGAAGGTCTTAGGCACTATGATGACAATTTGGAGTTTGGTTTTCAGTCGTGCTTGTAATGCTTTTGCTGCATAGAGGGCTAGAATTGTTTTTCCGGCCCCGGTTACTACCTGCGCAACGCCACGTCCCTGCCTTTCCAGCCAGGAATCGATGCACTGTTTTTGCCATGCATGAAGGGATAAGCCCATGGGTTTGATGCTCCTTGGCACAAGATACCACGAGAGGTCTTCCTCAAGCAATGTCATGCAATAAGATCATGCGATAATGGTAAAAGGGATTGCATAGAACCGCACCATCATTTATGCTTTTTTGTATGCCCAGAAAGGAGAAGTCATGGACTACGAAATTTTATATAACGAATATCTTGCGTACGAGAAGGCAATTAAAGAAAAGATCAAATTGGTAACCAAACTACAAAAAGCTATAGCTAAGAACATGAGCAGTGGTGACCTGTCTAAAAGTATTTCAGACACTGAGCTATTGCATCAAGCAAGCGATGAGCTGTCTGATTTGACCAGTAGTATCAAAGCATTGCTTTCAACCTTTGATGCCAGAGAGTACATGGAAAGCGGGCTTTTTGCCCAACAGCTCTTGAGTCAGTGTGAACAGAGTAATGTTGATGTCATCGGCGATTTCCCCGTCTACGAGATGTTTCCCTACAAGGTACGGTTTGATGTAGAGAACCAGGAAGCATATCTTGACCGGAAGAAGGTCTCTTGTCTCCGTCCATCCACCTTGGTGTCCATTGTCAAGGCAGGGCAAGAAAAACTGTATAAGGCATCCTTTAGAGCGAACCAGTTTGCCACTGAGTTAGCCGCTGCTTATGATCTTGCTTGCTTGAAGCTTGGAAAGGAAGCAGGAGCAGATATCTACCTGACCACACTCTATAAATACCTGGTACCGATGAGCCGCTCACGCAAGGAGTATGATCAGCAAAGCTATGCCTTTGATATCGCTCGACTTTTTGATGCCCAAGAGGTGGAAGTAAAGGGAGGACGGTCCTTCCAGTTTGGTCCAAGCAGAAACAACTCCAAGGCACTGAGGATTCTTGACCAGACTGGAAGAGAGTACTATCTCGCAACCATACGATTCTATTAAAAGAGGTAGTTTGATGGAAATGCAGACCAATATGCGTGCAACCATTGCCCAGCTTTCTCAAGGAGAAGTCCCCGAGAGTGAACAGTTGCTCAATCAACTTTCAGTTGGGATTCAGTTTCTTACTGACTTCTATCAGGAGAAATATCTTGATGAGTTCATCAAGGCAGGTGGGAGCAAGATCAAGTTCATCACGGGAAGGAAGGGAAGTGGGAAGACCCATACCCTTCATCTCTTGCAGTCCCTTGCAAAGCAAAGAAAGTATGTAACGGTCAGTATTTCTGCAAAAACGCTCTGGTTGCATGATTTTAGGGAGTTCTATCTTGAAGTGCTCAGACAAGCCAATATCATGGACTTGCTCAATCATTGCAGTGATAAGATTGTCCATGCAATGGGGTTTGAGAGCCAAGATATTGGCACTGGTCGCACGTTCATTGATTTTCTCGCCCAACAAGGCCTTGCTGATGGCATAACCAGGCGAGAGATGCGTAACCAGCTAAAAGAGATGTTCCTTGATAATCCAAAGATGGACAATAACTTTTCCCTCGCTTGTAGTTTACTCTGTGGTTCCTTGCTTGGTCATCCAGTCTTGGAAGAAACAAACAAGGAGCTTCTTCTGGCATGGATGCATGGAGATAAAAAGATTCGGATGACCTTGCTCAGGCCGTTGGGTTTGGCCCCAACAAGGATTACCAAGTATAATGCCCGTAATTTGCTGCGAAGTCTTGCTGAATTAGTGCATCTAAGTGGATATGCTGGCCTGTTGGTGACAGTTGACAATCTTGAAATCCTGGTTGATAAGTCAGGTATGAATCCACTCCACTACACCAAGATGAAACGGGAAGATACGTATGAAAGCATCCGACAATTGATTGATGATATTGATACATTCAATCACTTCATGGTGGTCTATGCCTTCTCAGGGGAGTTGCTCGACAACGAGAATGCTGGATTGAAGTCCTACCAGGCGCTCTGGATGCGGATCCAGAATGAGGTACGTTCGAAACGAGTGAACAAATTCAACGACATTGCCGATCTCGATGCAATAGCGCTTCAAGAGTATTCACCTGCATTGTTGGTGGAGATGAGCCAAAGACTGGCTGATCTTGTGCAGCATATCAATGTACAGGCATCTCCGCTGGGTGTAGAGACAGCACAACATTTGATCATGCAGGCAAAAATGGGGGGTGTGTCACTCCCCCGTTTGGTCAATCAGGCGACGTTGGGGTTCCTTGCCCAACAAGATGATGCTGAGGAGGAAGAACATGAGTTGGGGTTATGAAGAAAGACATATGATCGAGGCCCTGCGCTCAGGGATTCCTTCCAAGGCGATTGGCCACCACTTTGCAGAAGCTCGACAAGAACTCTTGGATAGTGTCATCGAGAAACTTGATGGAGTGAGTGAGTCCAAGATGAGTGATTCCATGATTATCAGCGGGAAATATGGTGAAGGGAAAACGCATCTGATCAATACCATTTATACCCTTGCCCACCAGAGAAACATGGTCGTTTCCTTGATTTCTTTGAGTAAAGAGACACCTCTGGACAAACTCTACTTGGTCTATCCAAAGTTGGTAAACAATACCTACTTGCCCAACCACGTGCAGCCAGGTTTTACCCAGGAGCTGAACAAACTTTCACCGAATTCCCCTTTGACGAACGACCTCTTGCTCTATGGGGCAACACAGCTTGAGACAGACCGTTTGTACTATTTGCTACGTTCCTACCTCAATACGGATGACATGGAAGAGCAGTTCCTGCTGCAGACTGATTTGGAAGGGGACTTTGTACCCAACCTCCAGATCAAGAAAATGTATCGTAGGATTTTTGGTGAAAAGGTGGTATTCAACCAGAATTTTGTGAAATCTCGCCACGCCCAAGACTATGTAGCATTTCTCAGCCATTTGTTCGTGCAGCTCGGATATAATGGGTGGGTGATTCTCTTTGATGAATCAGAGCTCATTGGCCGCCTAAGCAAGAAGGCAAGGGCGAAGGCGTACAATAATCTTGCTTCGTTTCTTTTCCCGGCCAAGCAGCTGGAAGCTACCTTCAGTCTTTTTGCCTTCAGTTCTTCCTACACGGAGGATATTATTGAGGCAAAGAATGAGTATCAGAATCTGGAGGAGTTGTATCCTGAGGGACAAGAGCCCATGAAGTCAGTGCTGGATGCTATTGTGAAAGCTCCTCAGCTAAAGCCGCTTACCCATGAGGAGATGCAGCAAATCCTGGAAAAGATTGTACGCTTTCATGCAAAAGCCTACGACTGGCAACCAAATGTAGCGCTGGAAAAGCTTTTGGAGCGGGTGGATAGAAGTGGGTATTTACTGCGCTCAAAAATTCGAAGTGCTATCGAGTACCTCGATCAGCTCTACCTCTACCAGACGGAAGAAGAGAGCTTGGTTGGAGAGTTGGAAGAGGGGCATTACGAAGAAGAAGAGAGCGAGGAAGAGAGTGCTCCTACCTTTGAACAGCTGTTTGATCATTGACCCTGATCTTTCCTGTTTTAGGGAGAGATCGGGAGTTGTTTCTGTGGTAATGAAGTACGGCTGGAGGCACTTTCTCTTGAATACATGATGTCTTTGCAGTGTTGTCTGAAATATTCCAGCAAATTGATACAGTATTCCACGTATATAAAACCATAGAGTGTTTTGAGTACAATTACAGGCATCTGGAAATAGAGAAATGGTTTCCGAAGAAACCAAAAAACAAGAATATTGGTTGGTGCAGTAACCAAAATATCTAAAAATTGGTGAATGCAGTGTACAAAATAGAGAATATGCTGTATGCTTTCGGTATGGATAGATTGTATGAGTTTTATCGAAGAAGGTTACAGTATACTGATATGACCTTGGTACGGGAGTTTGAGACTGCCGTTTCATGGGATGCTCGGCTTGTGGGAATCAAGGGAGCAAGAGGATGTGGGAAAACTACACTCATTTTGCAACACATAAAAAAGACGTTTCAGAATAATCTTGATGTTGCTCTGTATGTAAGCTTGGACAATCTATATTTTGCGAATAATCTTTTGCTGGAATTTGTTGATACCTTCGTAAAGCATGGGGGTACCCATATCTTTTTGGATGAGGTGCATAAATATCCTGATTGGGCTGTTGCTATAAAAAACCTGTATGATGAATTTCCTATGCTTCATATCGTCTTCACTGGTTCCTCCTTGCTTGAATTGGAAAGGGGCAAGGCTGATCTGAGTAGGAGAGCACTGATGTATGAATTGCCTGGGCTCTCATTCCGTGAATATCTGGAGATTGAAACAAAGATGACATTTCCAGCGTTCTCAATTACTGATCTTTTGGACAAGCATGGCCAGATTGCTCAGGAGATTGTTTCGCATATCAAACCCTTTATGTATTTTTCAGATTACTTGAAAATCGGATATTACCCCTACTATCTTGAGGGTGTAGGGGATTATTCTATGCGATTGGAAGAGACTGTACTCGTGATATTAGAGCAAGAATTGCCGATGTTGCGTGGTATAGAACCTGCCTATATCCCGAAGATTAAGCAACTACTGTCAATTATTGCGCAATCAGCTCCGTTTGTGCCAAATATTACCAAGTTGAGTGAACGGATAGGAATCAATAGACAGACCTTCATTACATACATCACCTATTTGGAACAGGCAAACTTAATCCGATTGCTCTACAGAAGCACCACTGGGATTGGTCTCTTGCAGAAACCTGATAAGATATTCTTGGATAATACGAATCTCATGTATACCTTAGGGTACAATAATCCCTCAATGGGTACGGTACGAGAGACGTTTCTTGCAAGCCAGCTATCTCAGGTGTCTACTGTCACGTTCTCTCCTCAGAGCGATTTTCTTGTTGATGGAACCTATACTATCGAAGTTGGTGGGAAAAAGAAGAGTAGAAGGCAGCTGCAGGGGATAGAGGACGCATATATTGCCTCTGATGATATTGAGTTTGGTTTTGGGAGGAAGATTCCTCTCTGGTTGTTTGGCTTTTTATACTAGAGAGCACATGTCTATATAGCTGTATTTTTAGTCATATATTTTCTGCCCACAGATTTCCTTCCCGATTCTTTATGACTTATTTCTGGAAAGGTCACATTGATTGTCTACAATCAATGATGGCATCAATAAACACGCTATTTTCAAAAACAGAGAAGACTGCTTTGTACCTTTTAGCGAAAGCAACCCGTCTGTATTTTCCGCTAGGTAATCCAAGATCCTCTTCCAGTTGGAATTGGAAGGGATTATCCTTCAACTTAACAAGAACAGAACAGAACTCATTTCTCAATACTTTGGCAGCAGGAATGCTCACTTGGGCAAGGAATCTTACGTGACTGACAAGCATTTCATCGGCTTTTCTGGAGACAATAACTTCAAACCCCATATTTGGCTTCAGCCTCTGCCACAATCAAGTCAAAATCCTTAAGTATTTCATCTCCACTTCTACCGACATACCCGTTTATACGTTCATCTTCTGCAACAAGCAAATCTGCATACAATGAATTCTCGGAAGCAAGAGACAAACTCAATGGCACTGACTTTTCCCTCACAATCTGATGAAGAAGCATGTTGAAGGTTCCATTCAGTGTCATTCCAAGTTGATTGAGGATTTCCTCGGCCTGAGCCTTTAGTTCCGTATCCGTTCTCAAACTGATTGTTGTACTAGCCATATAGTTTCTCCCTATTGAAATTCTATCATTCCCAAGTGATGTAGGCAATACAATGCACATACATTGCATAGGGTAATCAGCCCGTTATTACCGAAGATCAAGAAAATCCCATAATTATCTGCAACTGATTGCTGGTTAGGCTTTGTTCGGCCGGGAATCTCCTTCAGGTATATGTAGTATCGTACTACAAATTTAGCAGGATAAGCTTCTGCAATTAATATTTAGATAAGAAAGTGCTTGTTTTAGGTTAGCAGAGTAACCAAAAAATCGAAATAATAGTGGATGTAGTAACTAATTTTCTCGAGTAATGGTTACTACAGTGTGCAAAATACAGCACTAGCATGTTGATATTTGTACGTGTCCCTTTTACATAGGATCAGCTAATACTGAAGTATGTATACATTCAGTAAATAATTAGTACAGTATCGAACCCTACCAGTCCCCTTAGGGAACCAGTAGGGCTTCTCTCTTGTGGTTAACCCTTCACTCCACCAAGCATTAAGCCTGAGACGAAGTGTCTCTGTACAAAAGGATAGATGATGAGAACAAGGAGCATTCCCAGTACCATGACAGCAATCTTCAGGTTGTTGGAGACATACTGACCACCACCAAGGGATTCATCGGATTTGAACATCAGAGAGTGCAAGACCACCTGCAAGGTGTACTTTCTACGTAGAGGGATGGTAATCAATACCGTTCCCAGAACGATGGTTCATCATGCTTTCCTGGGATGTAGATCCGGTCAGCGTGGAATGCACTGATGACCAAGGGAACGAAGAGAATGTCTCCATATCGGAAGGGGTACACCATTTCTCCAAGGAAGTATGCCGCAAGGATGACCATGAGGCTGAAGAGAAGGGATGAGGTAGGCAATAGGCGATAGAGACTGAAGAGAATTGCCAGGAAGGGAATGGCAGAGAAGATGCCAAAGGTCGCAATCATCCACAGGTAGGAGTTTGGAAGTCCTTTGGTGGCTAAAAAAGACGGGGTGAAACCAGTTAGGAGTTTCTTTGGTGTCAGTTCATTCAAGAACCGCGTTGTTGCACTCAGCCTCCCTGTATTGGTAAATCCATACTGGCCAAAGTGGGAGTAACGGTAGAGATGGGGAAGGAGCAATGCCAGTGCAATTACGATCATAATCAAAGCAAGTAGAAGTGGAAGCCGATAGTACTTCAGCCAATGGGTTCCAGAATCAATATAGTAGAAAGCAATGAAGCGTATGTTGATCACGATGATTGCAGTCAAGAACAACATCGATATGATGATTGCAGCCCGCCCTCTTGCGCAGAAGGAAAGCACTACAGAGACAAGTGCAGGCCAAATGGCTGGACGATATCGTTTGTTGTAGAAATCCGAAATATAGAGCAACCCTTCACCTAAGAACATGATGGTTGCAATATAGGTAAGAGGAACTTTCCTGATACCGCTCAAGATGGGCAGATTTGTCGAGATACTACAGACTGCGATGGCGAGAAGGGCAGAGGAAATGATGAAAAAGATACGGAAGATCTTCTTCGCCCAAGTGGTGTACACGAACAGAATTCCTATACTGTACCCAGCCAAGGAGTACCCCAATCCACTGAGAAGAGACACTTCCGGTCCTTGAATGGTTTTCCCGTAGACCAGAAGTGCAACCAACACTCCCCCGATGAGGTAGTCCACTAGTTCCAGTTCCTTCCGTTGAGTGAATAAGGTTATGATGGTACAAAGAAAAGCCAGCAAGAAGGAGATGCCCGCAATGTGGGGAATGGGATAGAACTGATCAAGTAAGAGAAGTAGTAAATAGACAGGAAGCAACACCTGCAGGAGAGCGGGTGTAGAGGGAAGTGTGTTTTCAGTTTCCTGCAATAACAATCTATATCTCATTCACTCTCTCCTGCTCCCTCCTTACAAGGAGGTGGGACAGCGTACCATCCATCAGCGAGACGACGCTTTCGTTAACAGCTTCGCTTCACGACCACTCCCATTTCCAGACATAAGTGCAGTCAAAGCCTTGTCATGTGCCTTGATTTCCTGTCTCTCCTGATAGGAAGGTTTGCCTGCAATATTGTTCAGGATAACACCAGCAAGTGGAAGGTTGCAGAGCTCAAATGTATGGAGCAGTGCTTTCAGCATCCCACGAGACCCTACAAAGCTACGGATGTTCAAGATCAAGCCATTGGTGGCTCTTGAAACTGCGAGCAGATTCGAAGCAGAGCGGAAGGTTGGTCCATCGATGAGTACCACATCGTAGAGAGCAGAGACACTGCCAAGGTACTCGACAAACTGTGAACTGTTGAGAATCTGTCCCAGTTCCTTTGGCCCTGCCTCTATTGCTACAATAGAAAGTTCTGGATTTTCTCCAGCAGGTTTGCAGGGTTTGTCGAGGGAGAAGGTTTTCAGGTTGGCCGATGAAGCAATTTCAACATGGCTTGTAATTTTTGCGTAGAGGCGTTGGTAGTTCATTCCCTCGTTTGCTGTACCAATGACGAGAACTTTCTTGCCGCTCTTTACCATGGAGAGTGCTGTATTGAGTGTCGTGTAGGAAGTTCCTTCACCATAACTCAAGCTTCCCAGTGTGAAAATATTGGTGTTTGGAGCATACATTAAAATACCGGCAAGATGGGTGTATGCGCTTCCTGCAGCGGAATCAGGATGCTCGAGAATTTCCATCTCGGTGTTGATATCCTTGCTCCCTAGAGGAATGGTGGTAAGAAGTTTTCCTTCCTTACCCAGTATCTTGATAAGGGACTGTTCGTCATCAATCGTGTCAGAGAGGTATTCAGCAAGCAGGGTAGCCAAGAGAGCAAGTGCTGCTCCCAGCAGCACACCAACTGCCAAAATGAGGAGGTTGTTTGATTCCCCATCCTCGTTTACCAGTTTCACTGGTTCTACTTCTTGTATTGCAGTACGTTCTGAAGCAAGGAATGAGTCGAGAGATCGTATCTGTGAAGTCAAGCTAACAGAGGTACTGGTCTCTCTGGAGACATCATTACGTAGTTCTGAGTATTCGAGCTGGAGGTTGGTAACAGTTTTCAGCTTATTTAGATATTCGCTCTCCAACCCACTAAGGATTGAAAATTCTACACTTGATGTGATGCTACGCGTTCTTTCAAGGGCCTCAAGTTCATCGAAACCTTGGGAGCGGAAAAGCTCAGAGAATTGAGCTTCTAGGTTGGTTAGTGCAAGTTCCAGTTCCGGGTTACGAACTGCGTTCTCTTCAGATGTATTTGATTGCACCAGTAGTCGTGCGATTTCATCATATAGATACTGTCTATAAGCATCTGAATATCTGGAGGTGAGGAGAAGGGTCTGCTCATCCTGTACTCCAAGAGATTGGAGAGAGGCTTCCAATGATGATTCAGGAGCAACTCCTGCCAGTTGGAGCTGGATGAGGGAGAGAATTTGCTGATATGCCGATTTATTTGCTTCCAATGAGAGGATGTCTGTCTCTTCTTGGAACGCAGCTAATGCTACCTTGCTTGATTCCAGAAGGGTAGTACTCTCTTCCAGCTGCCTATCCAAGGCATCATGCTGCAAGGTAAGGTCTGTATTTGCAAAGGCAAGGAGAGATGCTGAGAATTCACTGGTTAGTGCATTAAGGAAGTCTTGGGCAAACACAGGATTGGAGTGTTCAAGTGAGATGGAGACTGAATTGGTGTCCTTTATCTCGCTGGTTGTGATTGCTTCCTGTAGACCTTTGAATTTCTTCTTGTCAGTGAGTAGGTCTTCATAGGTGGAGCCATCCTTTCTTTGGTAAGAGGCAAGGTTCAATTGCCCTAAGGCACTACGAACAGTCTCATCACGCGTGAGGAACTGGAGTTCGGTAGTGATGTTCCTGATATCGCCTCTTGAAGTATCCCAAGCAGTAAGATTCTTGATTGACTCCACGCTTACCGTGGTCGTTGCGGTATAGGTGGGATCATTGGTCAAGATATATCCCACACATGCAAGAACGATGATGCCAAATACTATAAGAAGCAGTTTGAAATGCTTCAATACTATGCCAATAAGTTCACTGATGCTAATACCTTCGTCCTCATACAACGTTTCTTCCATACCTGCGTCCCCATTTCCCTATGCAAAAATTTTGAGACAATTTCGCTTTCCCGACGAAATGTTCTCTTGTGCAAGAATAGCTCCGCCAACAAGCATACTTGGGTGCGGTACGAAGGTGTGCATAGTTTCTTGTTGTTAGAGTGATTCTTTAAACCGTTAAACGATACCATGTACAGAGGTGAAAGTAAATATAGTTTAGGAAAACGATTAGTTGTCATAAGGCAACAAGTGTCTAGGTTTGTATCGAAAAACTGCCTGTAAGAGGTTGTAATTACTCATTGATATGGAAAAACGCTATTGACCGTCATACGTTCTCCCCTCACAATACCAACCATGAAGAAGTGGAAAGCTCCAGAGAAGAAATCACTTGGTCAGGCACTGAAGGAGAAGGATAGCGCACGTATCGTGCACTATGCCCTGCGTTTCATTGTGGTCCTCGTGTTGGTTGCCCAGCTTTTCAACGGCAACTATGAAAACGTATTTCTCTGTGTGCTTACCCTTATCCTGTTCACCATTCCTTCCCTTATAGAGACAAACACCCGTATTGATATTCCAGATACCTTGGAGAACCTCATCTTCTTCTTCATTTTCGCAGCCGAGATACTCGGAGAAATGCGTTCCTACTATGTGACCTTTCCCTTCTGGGATACATTGCTGCACACCTTCAACGGCTTCTTGGCAGCGGCAATCGGGTTCTCCCTCGTGGATATACTTAACCAGAATGAACGGTTCTCCATTCGGCTCTCTCCTTTCTTTGTTGCCATCGTCGCCTTCTGCTTCTCTATGACCATTGGGGTAATGTGGGAGTTCTTTGAGTTCTTCATGGATGTGGCCTTTGGCTTGGACATGCAGAAGGATACCGTGATTGCCACCATACACTCAGTCTCCCTTGATCCCACAAACAGCCAGAAGATCATAACCATCAGCGGTATTGAAGAGGTTGTGGTACAGGGGAAGCCGTTGGGTGTCGGTGGGTACTTGGACATTGGGCTCTTTGACACCATGGAGGATCTCTTCGTGAATTTCATCGGAGCAGTTGCGTTCAGCATTGCCGGCTATTTCTATGTAAAGTATCGTTCGAAAAAAGCTGGATTCCTCAAGTACTTTGTACCAACATTGGTTGAGAAGGAAGAATCCAGGTAGAGCAGCAACTCAGCTTCTGCGCAGTTTTCGGATGGATCTGTTGAGTTTGGGACGGAGAATCAGTCGGTAGGTCAGAGCGTGTGTTCTTCGTTCTGCCTCCGGGTGGGCTTGGAAGAAGGCATCGGGATCGCTGAAAGTGTGTAGGCTTTCCCTGATTGCCTTGCTCTGGATTGCTGTCTCCTTTTCCTCCCACCTGATAGGAGGATTTCGGAAGTGAGAGACGGCGATTCCGTAGCCATAAAAGCTCCCGATGAAGTTGGCAAACTTCTGCTGGAGTTTTTCCAGGTATGGACGGTCAACAATATGTCCCCCGATCTCAAGCCAGCTGCCTTGGTACTGTATTTCCACCCATGCATGGTGCAGATGTCTTGGACTGAAAAGGAAGGAGATTCCACCGAGTAATCCTCGATGTATGACCTTGCTGATCATGGCCGCCTTCAGCCGGCAAGGAATGCCTACTGCACGAAGAAGGGCCATCAGGAGCGTGGTCTTGGTAAGGCAGTTTCCCATACCTTGGACGAGTACTGTTGAAGCGGGGACACAAAAGCTCTCTGCATATCCGTAGGGTATTGCATCACGGACAAACGTATAGACTGCATCAATACGCTCGCCAGAGGTAGGGAGGGAGAGCCACCCTTGCTTTTGGATGAGTGTTACAATAGCAGGGTGTTCATAATCAAGGAGCGGTGTTGCTCTTCTGTATTGTTGCTCATCCGATTGCATCTAAACCTCTCTTGGACCACAGTATAACACTAAGAGCGTGTTCTTGCCATACACGAATATGATACGGGTCTGGGTAGAATCATTAGACAGAGAGATAAAGCTGTACTACGATAGAGAGAGGAGACTTAAATGTTATGCGGTCCTCTGTCCCGGAATTATATCATCAAAAATCAATCACCTATCGTAAGTATAGGGTGAATTATTATTAGGAGATGGTAATGGATACACTACATGCACTGATGAAGGGCCCGCTCCCTTCCCTGTTTTTCTGTATTGGAAACCCCGTGGTGGGAAACCCCACCCAATATATGATGGAAGAAGCTTTTTTGGCCATGGACTTTCCCGGTCAGTACATCACCTGTGAAGTGGAACCAAATCAGTTGCAAACAGCATTGGAAGGGTTGAAAGCTCTGAAAGTAGCAGGAGGCAATGTCACCGCTCCCTTCAAGCAACTGGTTTTCCCCTACCTCGACAGTTTCACCGAGAGTGCACGTCTCAGCAATGCTGTGAACTGCATTACCTTGCAAGCAGATGGCACCTACCAAGGGGATAATACTGACGGCAAGGGGTTCCTGCAGTCCTTGCAGGAGCAGGTCGGGAATCTCAGTGAGAGGCGAGTGGTGCTCTTTGGCGCTGGGGGAGCTGCCTCCGCCATTGCAGTTGAGCTGGTCCTCTGTGAGGTGCAAGAGGTCATCTTGGTAAACCGAACCAGGGAAAAAGCCGAAGCGCTTGCGCAGCGTTTGAGGGGAGTCACGAAGACCACGGTATCTACCCAAGCTTGGGAGGGTACTTATCAGATAGAAGAGGATGGTTTGGTGGTGGTGCAGGCTACCAGTGTTGGTCTTTTCGATGAGAAGCGCTGCATAGATGTTGCTTTCTCACAGGGGCTTCAGGATGTCATTGCCTGTGATGTAGTGTTCAACCCCACCGATACGGCCTTTTTGAAAAGGGCAAGGGAAGTGGGAGCCACTACCCTTGATGGACTGGGAATGTTGGTGAACCAGGGAGTTCTTGGTCTACAGAATTGGACAGGAATGGTTCCTGATGCTCAAGTGATGAGGGCGGCACTAGAGAAAGCCTTCTCAATCGGATGACAAACATGTACCAAATACTGTACTATGGGCGACTATGAACTATTACTTCATTGCTTGCAGGACAGGACGAGAGGAGTATGTGAAGGCTCATTTGCTCAAATTCTTTAGTCGAGAACTTGAGGAAGATGAGGTGATGGCCTTCATTCCCATGCGCCGGATGATTGACCGACGGAAGGGAAAGAAGATCATGACTGACCATCCAATCCTTCCTGGGTATCTTTTACTCTCCAGTGAGATTTCCCTCCAGGACTTTAGCCGAGATGTGCTCAAGCTTCCCGGTTGTTATGGTTTCTTGAAAAACCTAAACAAGACCATTGAGCTTCAAGGCCCAGACTACGAGTATGCTGCCTGGATCATGCACAACAAGGGAACCATCACATCATCGAAGGTAGTATATAAGAAAGGAGAGCCGATCAGAATTATTGAAGGTCCGATGAAGGACTTCATGGGTACGATCGTGAAGGTCGATTATCGTCATAGTAGGGTCATGGTCGAATTCCAGTTTGCAGAGGTGGTTAGAAGGGTAAGCATGCCTGTTGAGTTTGTGGAAGTGAGTAGGTAGGCAAAGAGAGCGTTTTCTGTACGATTCATTTACAGGGCATGATTGGCATGGTATAGTAGCGCTACCTGAGCTCCTGTGTCACAAGGATATTGTGCTACACATTCTGCATGGGAGCAGAAAAAGATACAGACCAGGGGTGATAGTCCATGAGTGAATTGGTGAAGAGTCGTTATTTGCGCTGGGTTGTCCTGATGGCAATGGATGCAGTGCTCTTGTTGCTTGCAGGTTTCTTGGCTTCTTGGGTGGTATTTCAAACACTGCCATTCAATTTCGACTCTTTCATTTACTTCAATATCCTTGCCACCATCTTTCTTCTCTTTGCTGTTCGTTTTTACCACATTAGAATTAGTGAGAGCTCCCTCGACCTGCTCGGCCGAGGTTTAACTGCGTTTATCCCAGTAACCATCCTCGGGATACTCCTGATTGGTTTCTATCTCGGCTTTCATAGTGATTTGATCCCATTCATAGTCAGTGCCGATATTTTTGGGTTTCTCTTGGTGATGGGTTCGCGTGTTTTGTATCGCACTGTCCTAGTGTATCGAAACAAGCAGAGCAACAACCAACACCCTCGTGCAGTCATCTATGGTGCAGGGGAGCTGGGTAATACTCTGGTTCGTCAGTATCAGAAAGGAAAGCTTCCCTACCATATTGTGGGGTTCGTGGATGATGAGATCCAACTGCATGGCACCTACATGCTTGGGGTGAAAGTCTACGGGAGTGTACAGGAGTTGCCCCAGGTTCTTCAGAACCTGAAAGCCAAGACCTTGATCATTGCCATTACCCAGATTGATCAGGAGCGAATGCTTCTTGCCGTCGATGCAGCAAAAGAAGTGGGGTGTGATATTAAAGTAATTCCTTCCCTTTTTGAGATGCAGGAGGGACAGAAAGAGCTGGACCTCAGAAACCTAGACTATGCAGACCTTCTTGGTCGCCCCCTGATCAGCATCGACAAGGAGCCGATCAGACAGATGGTCCGGGGAAAACGTGTCCTGGTTACCGGAGCCGGTGGGAGTATCGGCAGCGAGATCTGCCGCCAGTTGCTTACCTACGGTCCTGAGCAACTCCTACTGCTCGATGTTGATGAGACAGAGCTCCATGACCTCTCCTTACGGCTGCACAACTACCAGAGGGAGTGGAGTGAACTTGTCATTCCCATTGTCTGTGATATCAAGAACCGAAAGAAGATTGACCGCATCATGACGCAGTACAGACCACAGTTGGTATTCCACGCTGCCGCATACAAGCATGTGCCGCTTCAGGAGCTGTATCCAGAAGAAGCCATTACCACCAATATCAATGGCTCCTATGCAGTGCTTAAAAGTGCCAAGGAGCATCAGGTTGAGAAAGTGGTAGTCATCTCCACTGACAAGGCGGTGAACCCGACCAATGTGATGGGAGCTACCAAGCGGGTGGTTGAGTTGATGGCCGGTATGCTCAACAGCAAGGAAACCGAGATTGTTTGTGTAAGGTTTGGGAATGTCCTAGGAAGCCGGGGAAGCATGCTTCCCCTCTTCATAGATCAGATCAAGGCAGGAGTTCCCATTACGGTCACCCATAGGGACATAATCCGCTACTTCATGGCCATTCCTGAGGCAGTAGGCTTGGTATTCAAGGCAGCCAGCATGGCAAAAGGTGGAGAGGTGATGGTCTTGGATATGGGTCAGCCGGTCAAGATCTATGACTTCGCAGAGAAGTTGGTGAAGTACTATGGGGATAGCAGAAGCCAAGTCATTGTCACCGGGCTTAGACCGGGTGAGAAGCTTTATGAGGAACTCCTTGCCAATAAGGACACCACCATTCCTACCGAGGAGAAGCTGGTGTTCAAGGCAAAGGTAAACAACCATACCATCAGTGAACTCTCCTTCCTCAATCACTATCTTACTGCCTTTGAGAAAAGTACTCCCGAAGAGATGCTGAAGATGCTTCATGAACTGGTTCCGGAGTTCAAGGGCCCAAAGATGTAGGGTGTTATGCAATAAGACTGTAACAGAATCTCAATCTTGTGGAACTGCACATGCTCTTCTACAAAGCAGGTAGACCCAAGTATTTAAGAGGGTATGTGTAGCAGTGGGGAGTTCTCTGAAGACCAAGTATATGCACTGGATTGGGGGATGACGTTTCTCTTGGTTCCCCTGTAGCACAATACCACCTTACAGAGCTTGCTACGATGCCCAGAAGATGGTGGAATGCTATCATTTGGATTTCCCCAGGGATTCAGTGAATGCTTTGAAGGAAATTGTTCAGGAAGTGGTCTTGCAAGTCCGAAGATACCAGCTAGTTTCTCGTGTAGCAAGATGAAAGGAGAAAAAGATTTTTCCGTTTCAAAATCTGTCTTGACTATCCATTCCACCTTAGATTATTTTTCATTTGTCTATGAGTTGCTTGATAAGAATGATAGATCAGAAAATACCTTGTCAAATAGAGAAAAGTTTTCATGGGGGTTGCCGAAGTTTGTTGAGGTCTGAGCGTGGGACATGACTTTGGGAGCCAGTCGAGAGAGATGTAGCAGAGGAAGAGGTTGCTGTCTGACTCTGTTTAGTTGTAGCAAATTTTTAATAATATTATACATTATGGTAGGTTATTGGATATTCTTCTAGCTTACCCCGGGATTTGTAATAACAACTCATCGAGGGATACTTGGAAGCTACAATAGGTAGTGAAGGATACTAAAAAAGGTGATAGCATTGCATTTGCCGATTTATCTATTACCTGTGGCAGGGCTTGTCATAGGGATTCTGATTTCTTTAATGGGTGGAGGTGGAGGAATATTTTATGTTGGGATGCTGACAGGATTGTTTGCTGTTTCCATGGATCAGGCTGTGTCTGTATCTCTTGCAACAATTATCCCGACAACCCTTGCTGCTTCAATAAGTCACTATAGGGCAGGAAATGTAAAGCCAAAAATAGGATTTCTCCTGGTAGCAGGCGGAGTTATTGGAGTAGCTGCAGGTTCTTATCTTGTTACCATTATTCCCCTAAAAGTTCTTAAAATAATATTTGGGGTCTTTCTTCTTGTCATGGGAGCCGGAATGGTGATATCGAGAAAGAAAAAGCAAGTCAAAGAAGAAATATCAGAAAGCGAACAACTCTTAGAAGCTGACGCTCATGGAAGTAAGCCTATTTCAAAGCTTCTTATAGTAAAAGGCTCGGTATTTGGACTACTTGGCGGGCTAATGTCAGGTATGCTCGGTGCAAGCGGCACACCTCCAATCCTTGCAGGTCTGTATAGTATGGGTCTTTCCTCTTTGGAGGTAGTGGGTACATCAGTCATGGTGCTATTTTTTATAGCTGTTACAGGAGTGATAACCCATAGTGCATTTGGAACTCTGAATTGGCTACTGGTGATCTTGCTTGCATCCGGCACGATAACCGGTGCATTCCTTGGGCCTTTGTTGGGTAAGCGGATAGACAAAAAAGCTTTGGAAAAGTTTTATGGCCCGTTTTTTATTGTATTCATTATGGTAATGGCAATTTCAATGTTCTTCTAAAAGTTTGCTATAGTTGACAAGGTAGGTTTTGCAACCCAATATGTCACATAATCTTTTTCAGGTCACATGGTCTCGGCCAGGTATGATTGATTACTGCTTTTCGAACTTTGACAAATATAAGCCAATGGCGTATATAATAACCATATGGAATTCATCGAAACGAGTATATTAGCAAGCAAATTCAAGAATTCCTTGACGATGAATCTTATAGAGAATTGTAAAAACAGCAGGTTTATAGACCTGATGCTGGGGCTGTAATACCTGGGGCTGGAGGGCTGAGAAAAATTCGATGGTCAGGGAGTGGTCGTGGCAAACGTGGTGGTATACGGGTAATTTATTCCCCAATGGAGCGAGAGGAAAGGAATCAGCATGATGGTTCCTCTCCCGAGCGAGTGCAGGGAAAGCAAGGTGAGATACCCCGTCCCTTGGGGTGGAAAAGGAGGCAACGCCTCTTGAGTCCAGGGCTTGTCCTGGGGTATTGATACCTTTCATTACCATATCCATTCTGATGGACAGTTTCTGTTGTTGTATGCCTATGCAAAGAACGTTACAGAGAACATAACAGAAGCACAATTGCAGAAGCTCTCGGCATTGGTTAGGAAGGAGCTAGTATGAACGAGAAAGATTTTGAATTGTTGGTAGAGAGTATACAAGAAGGTGGAAAAATCCTGCGAAAGGAAAAAGAGCCTGCCCGTACTTTTGTATTCTCACCACCTGATATAAAAGGTATACGTAAAAACGTAAAGGCAACACAAATTGAATTTGCCTCAATGATTGGCGTCAGTGTAGCTATACTAAGGAATTGGGAACAGGGTAGGAGAACTCCAGAGGGGTCTGCTTTGGCCCTTCTAAAAGTAGCATCCGAGGATCCTCAATATATCAAGAAAATTCTGAACCGGTAAAAAAGATCCCAAGAGCTGCTTTTTGGGTTTATAGGTCTAGTGAAAGTACATAAGAGTAAAATGTAATTTCTGCCGTTTCATTCCTTCTGAAGCAGTACCTAAAGTCCTCCGTAATTCAGAGCATTTTCCATGGCAAGAAACCAGACAGAAGTAAAGAATTGTAGTAACCTTATTGTATGAAAACAAACATGCGTTCCTTCATGGTTTTGCTTGTTCTACTTGCCTCTCTTTTCACACCCTTGTTTGCAGAGGGAAGCGAGTATTCCCAGGCATTGGGAGTCCAGGTTGGGCGCTTGGCCGGGGTTGGTATAAGTTACCAGCGATGGCAGGAGCACATTGGCTACCAAGTAGCTGGTGGTTTGCTGTACCACCCAGAGATGGAGTATGGCAATGACCAACTGGTCTATAACATCGGGTTTGAGTTGCAATACCCCTTGGTGTACCACGAAGTGAACTCCTCTCTTGCCGGAACGCTTTATTTCGTAGGGGGAGTACACCACCAAGGGTATAGGAAGCAAAACTTACTTCAGCTGACCCTGACGTATATAGTGCTGGACCTCTCATCCTCAACTTGGGCATTGGAGGCGGAATAGGCGTCGAGACCATCCTCTTCAAACATTTTGCTATCAGTACTGAATTTGTCTATATGGGTATGTATGAGCTCAACACCTCCACGCTTAATGTGGATATGTATCCTCAGGTAAGCCTCAGGTATCGGTTCTAATTCCTAAATACTAATGCAACGTGAGTGTTGCTAACACGCAAGAAAGCCGTACCATACTCTCCGTAAAAATGGTACACTGGCCTACATGGAAAAGCTTGTAGGAAGAGCTGACGTTGCAAAGGCAGCAGGGGTATCTGAGTCCACGGTCTCCCGTGCACTCAACGATTCCCCCCTTATCAGCGACAAGATCAAGAAGAAGGTACGTTTGGCCGCAGAACAGCTGGGCTATGTGCCCTCACGTACTGCTACGCTCTTTGCAAGCAATAGAAGCTTTGCCATTGGCTTTGTTGTTCCCTACTACAAGAAGATTTTACCCTTCACCCGTTCTTACTTTCCTGCATTGCTGGATGGGTTGTTGCTTGGAGCACTGCAGTACAACTACAATGTTGGCATCGTCTTTGAGAACTATCTGGGCAAGTACCGTAGTTACCGGGACCTCATTACCAGCCATAGCTATGATGGTTTGATCTTCGCTATCACCAAGGACCAGTTTCCTGAGATTGACCCTCTCATCGAGCACGACCTTCCCTTTGTACTGGTGAACAACTACCAAGAGGGTGCCGCAAGTATCTATGCACGTCCTGATGAGGGAATGAGGAAGGCCTTTGCCCATGCCCATGAGCTCGGACACCACCACATCGGGTATGTGACCGGAGACCTTCAGTTCAAGAATGGTAAGGATAGGCTCCAAGCATTTGAAGAACTTGCCTCCCACTACCACCTACAGACAACCATTGTTGAAGGAAACTTCTCCAGAAACTCAGGCTTCAATGCCTTTAGGCAGTTCGGGAGAAAGGAGTCATTGGTTATGACTGCCAGTGACCGGCAGGCCTTCGGCTTCCTGCAGGCCTGTAGTGAGCACTCCAAGAAAGTTCCCCAGGACATCTCTCTTATTGGATACGACAACTTCCAGCCGGCGGGTACCAGTACTCCTCCCTTGACTACTGTCGACCATCCGATCATGCAGATGGGAAGTGAGGCAGTACAGATGTTGGTCAACATGATCGAGCACGGGAAAGCAGCAGAACAAAGATGGGCAGAGACCGGATTTGTGGTTCGAAAGTCCACCCGACCCCTGGGAGAATGAATGATGAAACTTGTCATAGTGGGATGTGGAGGAATGGGGACGTACCAAGCCCAGAAATTTCGGGCCCTCGGAGCCCAGATTGTAGGCGCGATCGATCACAACGAGGAGCACCTGGGGCGTTTCTGTGAAACCTTTGAAGTGGAAGAGAGCTACAGCAATCTGGATATGATCTCCTCCTTCTCTCTTAGGGCTGATGCCCTGAGTTGCTGTCTCCCTGACTGTTTTCACGTTTTCTGCTGTGAGGCAGCGGTGAGAGCAAATCTGGCAGTGTTCTGCGAAAAACCGCTCACCTCAACCCAAGAAGAGGCTGATTTGTTGGCAAGGCTCCCAAAAAAACACCCATTCATGGTGAATTTTTCAAAACGACATATCCCTGCACTCTCTGCAGTCCAGGGAGTCCTTTCTCGTGGTGTGCTTGGGAAAATCGAGCATATTCAGATTTCCTACCTGCAAAGCTGGTATAAGAGCCATATCTGGGGAGACCCAGAGGAGGTCTCTCGCTGGAAATGGAGATTGCTGCCTGCCTATAATCTGGGTGGTTGTCTCTCTGACCTCGGTAGCCACCTGATTGATATCCTCTTTCTTCTTTTTGGAACAGTCCGCTATGAAAAAAAGACTCATGAGGTCACCACACCAGCCTTGGTTGAATATGGGGCTTTGTTGCGTGTAGGGAACAACATCCCTTGCACGCTGCACTGTTCCTACCAAGATCCAGAGTGGGATGACTCCTTGCAACTGACCATACAGGGTAGTGAAGCTACTCTCACTATGAATACCTCACTCGATAGGAAGCAGGTGACTCTTACCACGAAGGACGGTATTTCTACAAAGGTGGAAGGAATACCGTCTGTTTCCACCTATCAGAGGTTCTTCAACGCTGTCAGGAGCATGACAACTGTAACCCCTGCGTTTGAAGATGGGTATAGGGTACAACAACTCTTGGAGGTAATGCGATGAGGAACATACAGCTCGGAGCTTTGCTATATGCCTCAGAGGTGAACAATGAGCATCTCGAAACGCTGAAAGAAATGGGCTTTGAAACAATCAGCATCTGCTTCTGGGAAACCCTAGGGGAAACCGATTTTGCCAGTCTTGCACGTTGTGTAGGGGAAGCAGGGCTACCTGTTACTGCTCTTTCCCTCTGGGGCAACCCGCTTGCAAATGAAGAGGTACGCCAGGGATTAACAACCCTCATTGATCAAGCTTATCGGTTCGGGAATCCGTTTGTAACGGGCTTTGCCGGGCGTGTCCCTGCTGGGAGCGTTGATGCATCGTTGCCCAAGTTCAAGGAAGTGTTCAGCGAATTGCTGGAACAGATTTATCGCCATAATTGCAGGGGATTGCTCTTGGAGAACTGCAGGATGGGAGATCTCTGGAAACGGGGTGCCTGGAATATTGCAATCAATGATGCGGCGTGGTCTCTAATCTTCAATACCCTTGATGATCCCCTCCTTGGACTTGAGTGGGAGCCATGTCACCAGGTGGAGGCATTGGTCGAACCACTTGCTCAACTGACACGTTGGAAAGCAAAGGTGCTACATGTACATGGCAAGGATGCTCATGTGGATGCTACCTTGCTCAGTGAGATCGGCCTGTATGCTCCCAATAAGGCCATCAAGCCTACGCTGCCTGGTTTTGGCGATACCGACTGGAGGTCCTTGATGCAGATTCTCCATGAGGGAGGCTACCAGGGTAGCATCGACATAGAGGCTGGAGGACCCTCCTTTTTTGCCAATTTTGAGGAGACAGTAGCTTCTCTCGCCTATCTCAAGGAGTGTCGCAGGAGCTTGTAATAGTCGGTATTGTCCCTTGCAAAACTCAGAATACATGGTACGATTATCACGTGCGAAACAAATACGTGCGATGCTTCTAGGGATGTTATGCACGCACGTGCATAGGAGGAAAATATGGAACAAATTGCCTATGGAATGATTGGAGGTGGAAAAGGAGCCTTTATAGGGGATGTGCATCGAAAAGCCATTCGTCTTGATAATCTTGCCGTCTTGAAAGCCGGCTGTTTTTCACGGGACGTGGAGAAATCGAAAGCTTTTGGAACAGAGCTCGGTATTAAGGGCGACCGCCTCTATACTGATTACCACGAGATGGCAGAGAAGGAAGCAAGCAGGGAAGACGGTATTGCCTTTGCTGTTTGTGTTACTCCCAACGCTTCCCACTATGACATATGCAAGGCGTTCCTTTCCAAGGGAATTCATGTGGTGTGTGACAAACCCTTGACGTGGACTGTTGAGCAGAGTGAGGAGCTGATGAGGATCAGCAAGGAGAAGAACCTGCTTTTTGGTGTCACCTACTCCTATACCGGATACCCTGTAGTGAAGCAGATGCGCAAGATGATTCAGGATGGCAAGCTGGGAAAGATCCGATTTGTAAACGCCGAGTACCCGCAGGATTGGCTGGCTGGTCCAGTTGATGAACATAGCTCCATTGCTCCCTGGAGAATGGATCCCAAGGTAGCAGGGGCAACAAACTGTCTTGGTGATATCGGCAGCCATATCGAGAACTTGGTTGCAACGGTTACCGGGAAGAAGATCAAGAAGGTCTGTGCACGTCTTGACAGTTTGGTTGAGGGCAGGACGCTGGATGACAATGCCTCGGTGATGGTTGAGTATGAGGGAGGAGGCAAGGGACTCTACTGGTCAAGCCAGATTGCCTTCGGGTATGACAATGCACTGCGTATCCGCATCTTTGGTGAGAAAGGAAGCTTGGAGTGGGTCCAGGAGGATCCAGATTACTTCTACTTTACCCCGTGTGACGGACCGAAACAGAAGTGGAGCCGTGGGCGAGACCAATTTGATGAGAGCGCCCAGCAATACTCACGTGTGCCTGCAGGACACCCCGAGGGGCTCTATGAGGCATTCGCAAATATCTATAAACCCTTCATTCTGGCACTCTCAAAGCAACTCCGTGGAGAAAAGCTGGATGAGATTGATCTTGACTTCCCCACAGTCGAGGCTGGCCTCGAGGGTGTGAAATTCATCAATCGGTGCCTGGAGAGCAGTAAGCAGGGCTCTGTTTGGGTCAACCTATAAGAAACAACTAAGAAAAGGAGCAAATCCATGGCTAGAATGGTAACTATTTTTACAGGACAGTGGGCAGACCTTCCGTTTGAGAAGATGTGCGAGACCGTAAGTGGAATGGGTTATGACGGGGTCGAGATTGCCTGTTGGGGTGATCACATGAACGTTGAGAAGGCTGCAAAGGATCCTGCCTATGTTGCAGAGAAGCAAGCAATCCTGAAGAAATACAACCTTGGATGCTATGCCTTGGGAAATCATCTTGCCGGACAGTGTGTCGGAGATGCCTTCGGCGATCCTCGTCTTGCAGGCTTCGCACCCAAGAGCCTCAAGGGTGATGACAAGGCAATCCGCCAGTGGGGTATTGATCAGATGAAATACACCGCACAGGCGGCAAAGAACATGGGTTGCTCGGTGGTCACCGGCTTTATGGGCAGTCCTATCTGGAAGTACTTCTATTCATTCCCTGCCAACACAGAGCAGTTGATCGAGGAAGGATATCAGGAAATCTACGACCTCTGGACCCCGATCCTCGATGAGTTCGACAAACAGGGTGTGAAGTTTGCACTCGAGGTACACCCCTCGGAGATTGCCTATGACTATTACAGTACCCAACGTCTCTTGGAGAAGTTTGAGAGGAGAGAAGCCCTTGGGATCAACTTCGACCCAAGCCACCTGCAGTGGCAAGGGCTCAATCCAGCACTTTTCTTCCGTGACTTTGCTCCCAAAATCTACCATGTGCATATCAAGGACAGCTTGGTGAAGCTGGATGGAAGGAGCGGTATTCTTGGTTCCCACCTTGCCTTCGGTGATTTGAGAAGAGGGTGGAACTTCGTGTCCCCAGGTCATGGGGATGTCGACTTTGACATGATCATCCGCGAGGCGAATGCAGCCGGATACCGCGGCCCCTTGTCAGTTGAATGGGAAGACAATGGCATGGATCGGTTGTTCGGTGCGAGAGAAGCACTTAACCTGGTAAGAAGCGTTGATTTCGATCCCTCGAATGTTGATTTCGATGGAGCAATGGAGAATTGATGGACGAACCTAAGATCCTTCTCAGCTTGGAAGGCATAGTCAAGGAATTCTCATCCGTCCGTGTGCTCGACCGGGTCTCCTTCAATATTCGAGAGGGGGAGATCATGGGGCTCATCGGGGAGAATGGTGCTGGTAAATCGACATTGATGAAGATTCTCAGTGGGATTTACCAGAAGACCGAGGGAACCATCCGCATGGATGGTCAACTCACCAATATCCCCGACTACATTACGGCAAAACGACTGGGGATCGGCATCGTTCCCCAGGAGTTCAACCTGATCAACTATCTGACGGTGTTTGAGAATATATTTCTTGGAAACGAGATTCATAAGGGACTCCTCCTGGACAAGTCCAAGATGAGAGAGCAAGCCAAGGCGCAACTTGAAATCTTGAAGATGCCGCTCGACGTGAATAAGTACATCAGTGAGCTCTCGGTGGCTGAAAAGCAAATGGTTGAGATAGCGAAGGCCATGATTCTCGATACAAGGGTTCTGATCTTTGATGAGCCGACCACCACCCTTACCCCGGTAGAGGTTAGGACCCTGTTCTCCTTGATGCGAAAGCTCAAGGAGAAGAAGGTCACCATGCTCTTTGTGAGCCATAAGCTGCAGGAGGTCATGAATATCTGTGACCGGGTTACCGTGCTCAGGGACGGGAAACTTGTGAGTGTGGATGAAGTGGCCAATCTCGATGCAAATATCCTTGCGAAGAAGATGGTTGGAAGAGACTTCAGTCAGGTGTTTCCTCCAAAAAAAGACAGGAGGGCGGAAGAGTATGTGCTTGAGGTGGAGAACCTCAGTAGCGGTAACATGGTGAAAGATGTCTCGTTTTCCCTGCATCGGGGAGAGATCCTGGGCTTTGCCGGTCTTGTTGGCTCCGGGCGTACCGAAACGATGGAGGCGGTGATGGGGCTCAGAAAATTGGAGTCTGGAGAGATTCGTATCAAGGGTAAGCCGGTGAGAATACGAAATGCCAAGGATGCTGTCTCCCATGGACTTGGGTACATCAGCGAGGACAGGCAGGGCAAGGGTATCGTCATGAACTATGACATTATCAAGAACATCAGCTTGATCTCCCTGAAGGATAAGTATATGAAGGGGTTCCTGATTGATAAGAAGGCCGAAACAGCAGCAAGTGACCATTATATCGATGAGTTCAACATTGTGGCCGCTTCAGCCAAGTCGGAGCTACGGTTCTTCAGCGGGGGAAACCAACAGAAAGTATATCTTGCACGTTGGATGGATACCGACCCTGAGATTCTCATCCTTGATGAGCCGACCAGGGGAATCGATATCAATGCGAAGCGGGAAATCTATGAGTTTATCCACCGCCTTTCCGAGGCGAGGATCAGTTGCATCATCATCTCCTCTGAGATGGAGGAGATTATTGGCATGTGCAACCGAGCCTACGTCATGCGGGAAGGAAAGATAGCCAGCTGCTTGAATGAGGATCAGATTACTGAGGAAAACATAGTCTTCAATGCGACAGGAATCAAGAAAGGTGTAGAAAAAGATGGGTGAGAATAAACTGCTGTCATCTATGAAAAAGTTTCGGTTCAAGGATCATTCCCTGGGGATGGCGTTCCTTATCCTTGTGGTGATCGCCACCATTCTCGGGTGGCCCAATTTCCTGAAGATCAGGAACCTGACGAACATTCTTAGGCAAATCTCCTATACAGGGATCATTGGCTTGGGGATGACGCTGGTCATCATCAGTGGGGGTATTGATCTCTCGGTAGGTTCCATGACCGCCTTTGTAGGGGGAATTGCAATCTATTTTCTCAATCTCTTTGGTCCTGAGTCAATCTGGGGTATAGTCCTGACCTTTCTCTTTGCCTTGGTGCTAGGATCGCTCTGCGGAGCACTCAACGGTTTGTTGGTGGCCAAGTTCAAGATGGCACCGTTCATCGTTACCCTCGGTACCATGTCGATTTTCCGCTCTCTGATCCAGTACTTCTCCAATGCAGGTACCATCCTCTCGGAGAATATGGATTATGGAAAGCTGGGCAGCGGCGTATTATTAGGCCTTCCTATTCCGGTCTGGTGTTTCTTCATCGTGGGAATTCTCTTGCATATTATATTGAACCATACGAGTTTTGGCCGGTATCTCTGTGCAACAGGAAGCAATGAGCAGGTTGCGAAGTACTCGGCGATAAACATCATCATTGTGAAGTGGCTTCCTTACATCATCACAGGCTTCACGGTTGGAATGACGGCGGTGATGTGGTCGAGCAGACTCAACTGCATCAACCCCAGCGACGGTGCTGGATATGAAATGGACGCAATTGCAGCGGTGGTCATCGGGGGAACCCTGATGAGCGGAGGAAAGGGAAGCGTCATCGGTACCATGATGGGGGCGGTGATGCTTGGGATCATAAACAATATGCTTGTTATGGGGGGCGTCAGTGCTTTCCTGCAGCAGGCAGTAAAAGGGTTTGTCATTATTGTTGCGGTGCTCTTGCAGTACAACAACGGTAACAAATAAAGGTTCAATCAAGGAGGATTGGAAATGAGAAGAGTTACGATTATCGCTCTCTGTATGATTTTTGCCGTCGGTATGATCTTCGCCCAGGGTGTCTCTGAGGGACAGACTGGTGTTCCCAAGATTGGTATTGCGGTTCCTTCTCCTGACCACGGCTGGACTGGAGGTATCGGCTGGTGGGCAGACAAGGCTGTGAAGGAACTGAAGGAGCAATATCCTGGCAAGTATGAGTTCAAGGTCTTGCATGCTGATGGGTATGCAAAGCAGATTTCCGATGTCGAAGACCTCATGGTATGGGGCATGGATTATTTGGTGATCCTTCCTCATGAGTCAGCTCCCCTTACCCCTGTGGTGAAGGAAGCACATGCCTCTGGCGTGAAGTGTATCGTAGTTGACCGTGGTCTGACCGATACGTCCTTCGGATACATCAACCTCGCAGGTAATAACACTGAGATGGGCAAGGTCTCCGGTATCTTCATGAGAGACTACATGAAGAAAAACGGCTTGACCAAGTATGTTGCCATGGGCGGTATGCCTGTGGTAATTGATGGCGAAAGAATGAATGCGTTCTTCGACGAGATGCAGAAGGAGAAATCTTTGGTAAACCTCGCCGGTGGAAGAAACTATGACTTCGCCGACTGGTCGACGCAGAAGGGCTTGGAGCTGATGGAGAACTACATCCAGAAGTATCCTGAGATCCATGCGGTGTACTGTCAGGACGATGATGTCATGACAGGAGTCCTTCAGGCCATCAAGGAGAGTGGCCGAAAGGATATCAAGCTGGTCTTTGGTGGTGCAGGCTCCAAGGCAGCGTACGAGATGATTATGAACGATGACCCGTTGGTAAAGGCAACAGCCACCTACCACCCGTCAATGGTCTATGATGCCATCATGTACTGTCTGGATGTTGCAGAAGGCAGAAAGTCTGATGCGTTCCATACCGCTTCTAAGCCAACTTCTGTAGTGATCCCCTCTGTCTTGGTTGACAAGAGCAATGTGATGGATCACTACGACCCAGATTCTGTATTCTAAAAAGAGCATTTCTATCATTGGGAGGGTCACCACATGCTGGTGATCCTCTTTTAGGTGCATGGTCCCTCTACCCGGTGCTAGTTCTGGTTAGTCAACCAAGAACAGGTCTTCCAGTGCAACAAGCGTAACGCCCTCTCTCTGGGCGTTGGCTTTTACTGCTTCGGTGAAGCCCGATTTGCTGAATAGGTAGTAGTAACGGTTTTCAATGTGGTGGAATAGTTCCGCCGAGCGGAGAAAGTCTTTATATTCATCAATGCCAAACAATTTGCTACGATATTTGCATTCGCACACTATTGCAGATTGCTTGTGAACGTCAAAAGCAAGAATATCTATGTCATCCTCCTTTTTTGTGTTTGGATTACCGCCCCACCACCTTCCCATGGTGTGGGGGACAAAGGGTAGTTTTCTTTGCTTTGCGAGTATGGTGAGGTATTGCATGCAAATATTTTCGAAAACGCTACCCATATAGTGGGAAAGATGTTCAAATATTTCCTGTGCGGCTTCCTCATCACCCAATAGCTCATAGTAGCTCTTGTTTGAAAAGATGAAGTGATACCAGAACAGAAAGAAATTATCGCTAATTTGATAGATGCTCTTTTTGCTGGAGTCTTTCTCACCGCTTGGAGTTACCTTATCAACCAATCGCATGTTCTTTAAGGTTCTGATGTACTTGGAACATTTGGTTTGTTCCTCGTGGATTTTCTGGGCAATTTCATTAAGTCTGCTTGCACCTGTAGCGATAGCCTCAAAGATGCTGTTATATATTCTAGGTTCTCTCAGTTCCATTTTTAGGAGATTCTGGGTTTCTTCCTTAAGGAATGATCCTGTTCGAAGAATGTTTTTCTCAATATTCTTAGTAATGGTTTTCTTGTCATTGAAAGCAGCAAGATAACAGGGGACGCCTCCGAGAATGCCGTAACACAGGAGTTTTTCCTCTATGGAGTAGTTAGGGAAGAAACGAGCACTCTCTATATAATTAAAACATTGTAGTTCCAAGCTACTGGTAGCCCTTCCGTAGAGAGGGCTTTTTGCACCCATGACTTCAGTTTCCATGAAGCTAATACTTGAACCACATAGTATTAGAAAAATATTCTTATGCTTCCATTTCTTATCAATTGCATGTTGAAGAATGGATTTGATTGAGGGGTTTTCTTCAGCAATATAAGGGAATTCATCAATAATCAGGGTAACTCGTTCCTCAGATGTTTGATCAAATACATAGGAGAATGCTGCATTCCAATCTTCGAACGCCCCATAGGATGATCCAGAAAAATGGAGTTGTAGTGTCTTTGAGAAGTCTGAGAGGTTCAGCCTGTCATTTTTGGCTTGTGCAGAATAGAATATCACATTTCTTTTCTTGCTAAATTCATTCAAGAGCGAGGTTTTCCCAACACGTCGTCTGCCATAGAGAACTAGATACTTGAAGGTTCCGGAAGCATGCAGTTCTTCAAGCAATCCTAACTCTTTCTCCCTTCCTATAAACATAGTGGTGCTCTCCTGCTTATATAATATACTTATGAGTATTATACTCGTAATTCCCTAAAATGCAAATAGGCATATCTGTAGCATGGTGAACAAAATACTGTATTCAATCTGCCAATGGTATCCACAGTTTTTTCATGATGCAAAAGTCTCCGGTGGAATAGCGCAAAAGATACTAACGTATTAAAATATAGAGAGATATTGTCTGGTTTGACTGAAGGTGTGTTTGTACATTTGTTGGTATGTAAACCATGTTTCCAGAAGGTCAGAAATATACCATATAGGGTGGCAAACGGATCATTCCTGGCACCCACTTCGTAAGGTTATGTATTCTTTATCCCAGACTTTATAGATTCCCAACTCATACAGTGTCATCTCATCTTCAAATAAGCAATACATCTCTTCAAGTGCAATACGGTCGATTTGGAACAATGCTTCAAATTTATGGTGTATTGTGTCTTTAACTGTTTCATCTGATTCCAGTGATACTAAGATTATAATCCAAGGTTGCTTCATTTGGCTTCCTGTCTTTTGCGAGTCTGGCTAATCTGTCATGGGTGTTTTTTGATCGCCGGATCAGAATTGCTAAGATATCAGATAAATTTTCATAATCCTTACTAATATCTGTGCTTGTTAAGAATATGTCTAATAATGATTTATTATACTTCTGGATATTCTGATACAGGTATGTTCGGGAAATCGGAATGCTCGTATCAGGTAGGGTGCCTATTAATTTGTAGATACTACTGATCTTGTATGCTTTCTCTCCTGTTGGGGTTGTTTTTCCGCTTAACCAGTCATAGATACTCACTCTTGATACAGAAAAGATTCGCGCCCATTCAGATTTATTGAAGGAGAAGAAACGGCTGATCTGTGCAAATTGCTCTTGATAGTCTTTCGTTTCAATAGACTCAAGTCCAGAGCAATTTTCATTTTCAATAGTATTCTCGAAAATGAAACTATTTGAGATACAGAACCTTGGGAAATGAGAATTACCCGCATACCATCTAATAATCTCGTTACTATACGTACTGGTTGTAATAATCGAATTGGTTATTTGGATTTGGTCGTAACCTGTTGAGGAAACCTGTTTTTGCGTATATCTCCCATATTCAGCAACAGAGGATTGCCAGCGATCGAGCAGAGTATTTGGATACATTTCTTTATAAGCTACAATTACTTCCATACTATTTTTGCCTTTTCTGAAATTACACTAGTAAAGAATACCTCTTCTATGGTTGCATGCAATTCCCCAAAGATGGAGTCCAATTGTTCAATGACCTCATGCTTTTTTGCTGCTTTCAGGAGAATGTAGTGATCAATATCAACAAAGGTGACGAGGTTTATATCCTTAAAAACTTCCGGAGCTCCCAATGGGAATTTGATGATATCCTGGGGATATTTATATCCATTGAGGTTTTGCATAATCCTCAATTGGAAATTGCTCAACATTTTTATAGACTCTATTTGAACACCACGTTGTGTTGAGTAAGCAAATAAGGCATTGTCACTCCATGATACCGATTCTGGAAATTGCATTCCATGAAAATGCTCATGTAATACTTCTTTCCAAGAAAGGTTCTCTTTTTCTGGGATTACATTAATATACCTTAGACCAAGACGAGTGACGGCTGAGATATCAACAATGGAATCGAAACTGTTCACAGCCTCGATAAATTTTCCAATAAATGCTTGGTAATCATACCCACTGCAGTCAGTGATTTGGTAGGTGAGGGTATCCTTGTCGATGAGAATATTCTCAGAATAATCATTGGATGAAAAAACCCATTGCTCTAACTTCTCTGTTTTAATTTCGCCATGTGGGCCTGTTTGAAAGTTCTCCCCTTGTAGCACATCAAATAGAGGAAAATCTTTTCTCCTCAACAGATCTTGTACTTTTGGGATATATTCTGCAATTTGCATAATTGGTGAGAACTTTAGTTGGATGAGCACGGCGGTCAGTGGGCCATTCGATAATGTCATTTTCGTCCTGTTCATACCTAGCCTCCAATCACACTTTACATCATACTTTACACATATGCAAGGCAAATTAGCGAAGAAATGTTGGACTTGAACTGCTTGTTAGGTATTTATATCTTTATATAAGTAAATGATTTGATTTTTTATTTTTCTTTTCTCTCCAAATCCCTTGCCAGCAGGCACGCTCCATCGAGAGCAGTTCCTCTGCTTTCAATGATGACAAGGTGTTCCAGGCGTTCAGAGAGAAAGCGCTCAAAGAGTGGACGCACGACTGGGTCGTGTTCCAAAACACCACCCGCTACCACCAATTCATTGTTCTGAATCTCTGGATTCTGCACTGCTTTCACCAAGGCAACCAACTCCCTTGCAGCTTGTTCGAGAATTGCGAGGGCTAGGGGGTCTTCCTGTATTGCAAACGTGGTCACGATCGGGGCGAGGGATGCGATGTCAGCCTTGCTGGCTTTGTGGTGCACATAAGAGACCAACTCCTCACTCTTCTGAAGAGCACAGGCTTCCAGAAGCCTCTCCAGCATTGCTGTGGGAAGGTCCCGTCCATCGAGTGAGCGGAGTGACCTCATCAGAGCCTGATGAGCAATCCAGTAGGCCGATCCCTCATCACCCAGGAGGTATCCATACCCACCTGAACGTATGGTTTTTCCTTTCTTTGTTCTGCTCATTGCAATACTGCCTGTTCCGCTGATTAATGCATACCCCTCGGGGCCGCCAAGGCCACCGGTCAGGAGAATCTCCCCATCGCTGCAGAGCTTGACAGGAACAGAGGGAAGCAGTGTCTCCAGGATGCTGGAAAAGGTATTTCTCTCTTGCTCTCTTCCCAGTCCGGCTGAACCAATGCATCCTGCTTTGAATGGTCCAAACTCCTTGACTTGGTCAAAGAGCTCGCGCAGGTGTAGTGCAGCCTCTTCGGGTTTTCCGGTGTAGAGGTTGGTTGGTCCACCAGTTACCGAGCGTACCCGGTTCCCGTCTGTATCCTGGACGGCAAGACGTGAACGGGTTGCTCCTCCATCAATACCAAAGGTAAAGCCTTCTCTCAATGTACCACTCCTCTGCTGTCCAGTGCCCGGTTCAGGCTTCCTTCACTCTTCTCAAGCAAGTTTTTCGCATCCTCTGCATTGAGGGAGAGCATATGCATAAGGATGGCAACTCGGACATTCCCGTTGCTCGACTCGTACAGCAATTCTGCTTCCTCTCGACTACAGGCAGTCACCTCACTGATCAGGCGCTTGGCACGGTCTACCAGCTTTGCGTTCAGGGGAAGCATGTCGACCATCAAGTTATTATTCACCTTCCCGATTCGGATCATCGCAGTGGTGGTAATCATGTTCAACACCAATTTCTGGGCTGTCCCCGATTTCATCCTCGTTGAGCCGGTGATGATTTCAGCATCGACGGCGATGTAGATCTTATGGTCTGCATGGTCGAATACCGCTGAGTATTCATTGCAGCTGATCGCTCCCACCTTTGCCCCGAGCTCCTGTGCCCAGGCCATTGCCCCAATGACATACGGTGCTTGGCCGCTGGCGGTAATGCCTACCAAGACGTCAGTAGAGGTGAAGCCTCTCCTTTTCAGTTCTTCAATCCCAGCCTCTGGGTCATCCTCTGCCGACTCAATGGCAGTGGTAAGGGCGGGAAGCCCCCCAGCGATAACCCCCTGGACCATGGTGGGTTTCACCCCGAAGGTCGGAGGACATTCAGAGGCATCCAGTACCCCAAGCCTCCCGGAAGTCCCAGCCCCGATGTAGAAGAGTCTTCCTCCTTTCTTGAAGGAGACCACGACATCATCCACCAGGGAAGCGATTTCGGGTAGCCTCTGGGCAACAGCAAGGGGGACCTTCTGGTCTTCTTGGTTGATGATGGTGAGTATTTCAAGCGTGCTCTTGGTGTCGATGCGGTAGGAAGCTGGGTTTCTCATCTCTGTGGTAGGTAGATTGGTATGGGACATGGATTCTCCTATTTAACCGCACCAGCGGTCATTCCCTTGATGAAGTACTTGGACATGAACAAGTACAGGATCAACATGGGCAGTATTGCTATGGATAGGCCGGTAAAGAGCAAGCTCCAGTTTGTGCTGTGTTGGCCAAAGAACGTCGAAAGTCCAACAGGCAGGGTTTTCACCTTGTCTGATTGGAGGAATACCAAGGGGAAGAAGAAGTCGTTCCAGATGGGTACAGCGTTATAGATGGTGACCAGGGCAATAGCCGGGGCAACCATCGGCATCACCACACGGCGGTAGATGGCAAAGTCATTGCATCCGTCGATTTTGGCAGCATACTCAAGTTCCAACGGGATTCCCTTCATGAACCCTGCCAGGATGAAGACGGTGGAGGGGAGTCCCATCGCCATGAAGATGAGTATGACCGAAAGTGGTTTGTTGATAAGCCCCAAGGTTTTGATCAGGAGGAAGAGAGGGATGATCGCAGCCTTCAAGGGAAGCATGATTCCACTCAGGAAGAGCATGTAGACCAACGTGTTGAGCCGGTAGGTGTATCTGCTTATACCGTAGGAAGCCATGGAACCAAAGAGGAGTACAAAGGCCATGCTGGTGGTGGTCACCAACAGGCTGTTGGCGAAGTACCTGGAAAAGCCCTTGTCTATCCATACCGTCTTGTAGGAGGAGAAACTGAACTCCTCCGGGAGGGAGAACGGGGTGGTGAGAATTGCACGGTTGTCCTTGAATGAGGAGAGCACCATGTTGATCAAAGGATAGAGGATGAGCAGTACATAGAGAGACATCACGAAGATGGCTATGGAGATAAAGAGTTTCTTTCCTGTGGAGGCTCCACGGTAGCGGAAGTCGGTGATCATAGCTGTACCTCCCGTTTTCTGGTTACAAAGATGGAGAGGAGGGAGACCGTGAAGGTCAACAGGTAGATGACCAGGCCGATCGCCGAGCCAATCCCTATCTCTGGACTTCCTGCGTCGATCGAGCCAAAGGCTGTTCGATAGAACAGCGTCCCGATGGTGTCAGTGGAGTAGTTCGGAGCTCCATCCAAGCCGGTCATCGTATAGATCTGCTCGAATACGTTAAGGCTTCCAATAATGGTAAGTACCGTGATGATGGTGATGGAGGGAATGATTAAGGGGAAGATAATCTTCCAGAAGAGCTTCCACTCTCCAGTTCCTTCCAGGTAGGCAGCTTCTAGGCACTCCTGGGGAACGTTGTCGATGGCAGCAAGGAATACGAGGGAGGCGAAGAAGAATGGTGCAACAGTAATTGCCATTACCCGCATCGGGGGAAACTCCCTCTCCCGCCAGGCAGATTACACGCTCAATGTCGTGAATAGCGAGTCGCTCTTCCGTGAAGGGGCCACGCTCAGCCGATTCGCTCAACTCCTGGTGGTGGACTTGGTCTACACCATGATCCTAGCCCGCCGCCACACAACTGTCAGTGCCCTGCTTAAACGGAAAAGGGAGGCAGCCAGGCATGTGTCGGGATGAAGTGACTCAATACTCTGCGTATTGTCAGAGTATAGCGTGAAAATTACTTTGCGTATTGTCGGAGTATAGCGTGAAAATTACTCTGCGTATTGTCAGTAGATTCACTTTCAAGCGCTACTTTAGCCGCTTGATACCACTATATTCTGAATAGTGTTCAAAATATGCTCTCTATCTTCTGAAAGTATGATATAATCATACGTATAGGAGATAGGATAGTGCTAAAGACACGGGAGTATGTGATGTATGAGTTGTCCTCATATGCCTCCCCAAAGGCAAAACTCACCCAGATGATTAAAAAAGGTGAGATTATCCAGATCATCCGTGGAGTGTATGCTGATAGCCTTTCTGATCCTCATCTCCCTGTTGCTGGTATGATCTATAGCCCGAGCTATATCTCCTTTGAAACTGCGCTGGCCTATCATCAGATGATACCTGAGAGAGTATATGAAATGAAAAGCGCAGGGTTTCGCTTGAACAAGGAAAAACACTATGAAACCCCATTCGGACGATATAGTTTCCTGTATATTCCTGAATCTGTCTTCCCCTGGGCGTTGGAGCCAGCCCCGGAGCAAGGCCATGGGTTTCGTCTCGCAACACCGGAGAAAGCATTGCTTGATACACTCTATAAAATTCGCAAGATTCAGAGTAAAAAAGCTATCCAAGATTTGTTGTTTGATGATTTGCGGCTTTCTGAAGACCAAGTATATGCACTGGATTGGGAGATGATGTCTTCCTTGGCTCCTCTGTATCACAGTACCACCTTACAGACCTTGTTACGATGGAAGGAACATGTATGAAGAGAGAAATCGAGAAGATGCTGGAATTCTATCACTTAGAGTCTCCTAGGGATTCGGTGAATGCTTTGAAGGAAATTGTTCAGGAAGTGGTCTTACATTTGCCATGAGTTTTCCTCTTTGTTGCACGTTTGCCAATGGGAAGCTTCATATCCTGGAGTGTTCTTCCCAATACATCATCCTTGGCAATGAGAAGCAAATCATCAACAAACCCGATGGCAAGCAGAACTTGTACATATGCTCCCATCGAGACAGAAGGTGAGCCCTTCTCGATTGCCCAGAGTGTTGCCCGGCTGATCCCCGCCCTCTCCGCAACCAGGGTTACAGGGAGTTCTCTTCGTAGTCTGGCTAGTTTTATCTGTACACCCATCTGAGTGAGTTTTCGCTGTGCTGAGGGTAACAGCGTGATCGTTTTCTGTCCCATAGAAAAAGCTTAGGTTCTTTCTATCGAGTTTTCAATGAACTGACAGGTTAATGTTTAATTATAGAAACAAATATAGCATATAGTCTTTAATATTGAACATTATTTATGCGTCAGTGATACCGAGTACCCATAAGACACCCATGCAAGGTAACAGATAACATGCATACAGGGAGGGTTTATTGTGTGGCAAGTGCTTCAAGTCGGTTGAATGCATCATTCCAGGGGAGTCTTCGTTTATGGTTTTTCATTTCTTGGTATGCATTAAATGCTGTTTTCTTGGTAATGATATCATATTGAACCATGTGTTCTACAACCCAAAGAGTTCCCATGCAGGCAACTCCCTCTTCCCTTGCAGCACTCCTTAAGTCTTCATCTCCTGTAAGAAGTGGACATTGTTCTTGCTTTGCAAGCATTAACGCAAAACAATCATTTCTACTTGGTTTTGGATATTTCTCAATTATAGTAGTGACTTCCTTCAATGAGTGGATGGAGAGTTCTTGGAGTAACAAGCCATAATCAAGCAAGTACTCATGAGAATTTTCCAGTTCCTCGAAATAAAGAATGTCAGGAACCGCGAAAGAGAAGGGGAGACTGAATAATTCCTTTAAAATATGACCCTCTTCTAGGTCTATAATGATATTAGTGTCACTAATGAGAACTGGCATCACTCTTTTCCCATAAACCTATCCGCATGGAACTCCATCAAGTTCTTTCCCAATAATTCTGCAGCTTTCGATTCTCCAATGATGTGTTCTCCAAGAGCACGATACACAAGTCTGGTAAAGAGGGAAGATTGTTCACAGCGGTATGGTTCTCCCGGCTCCTGTTTTCTCCAACCTCTAGAGGAAAATAGTTTACATACGTTCGTGTATTCAGTTTGTGATATGATCTCTGTATCGAAAGCCCTTCTTATACACGCTTGCATGCTGATGCCATAGCGTTGTTTCAGATGGTAGAGCTCAGCTATTTCCAAGGAATGTCTTTTCTCTCCAATCTCTCTCTTAAGAGAGTCGAGAGGAAGCAGAAAGGATCCTGCGAAACGATGGCAGCAGAGCTCTTCATCGAGATTGCTATCCAACGAACTAGATAAGAGATGATGTGCAAGTTCATGCGCCATCGTAAATCGTTGGCGTGTTCCATCCCCATTGCTTTGGCACACGATGATTGGCATGTCCTCAATTACTGCTTGTAATCCATCGCACATACCTTCACTCGCATATGAAATCATGATGACTATATACCCATGTTCTTCTAGAAGGGCCGTAAGATCAGTAATGCCCTGTGATCCAAGTCCCCATTTCTCACGGATGCTATTTGCATACATTTCTACATCTTCATAGGTATGCAGGGTATTTACCGGTAGGTCCAAATTCGGTGAATCGATCGGAAAATTAGGCCAGAGGTTCTTGAGCTCCATCCAACGTTCTGCTTGATCTACTACTTCAGCTTCTATCTTGTGTAATGTCTTCTTTGGAAGGGATGCTCTTTTCCTATACTGTATCTCACCCAGTACTATCGTATTGGGGCGAAAAAAGTATTCACTCTTTACTCCTAGAGTTTTTGCGAGACGAATGAGCACAGGAGAGGAAGGCATGCTTTCTCCATGTTCATATTTCTTGATCATGTTTGCACTGACACCAACGCTGTCTCCAAGTTCCTTCATTGATAATCCGGAAGCAGAGCGAGCACGTCTAAATCGTTCTCCAAACATGGCAGGACCTCCTTACGGTTTATATAATATAGTAATTTAATAAAAACGTAAACCAAAAGAGTAGATATTTTGGGATTATTATTGATATAGTTCTCTAGGTTACGAGCAATTACTGAAACAACGCTCCTTAAGGATGTGTGAGTAACTATCGCTTCGTCTGAATATTCTTGTGCGCTGAAAGCGCTTGTCCGATACCGAGGGAATCAATCCGAACCGTTGATGATGACTGTAGCGGGACTGCTTGAATGGGGTGGCCTCAGCCATCTCAAAACAGGCGGAGTCGAAGCAAACGGCCTTTACTGCGATTCCTCAGGTTTCAATCCATAGAGCTCACGCATTGACCTGTCATGGTTTTCACCCACCGCTTGGATGTTTGTCTTGTAGGCGTCGTACTTGATCCTGTCCAGACAGTGTCGTTGAGTAGGTAAAAATTTGCTTGTTTGTATACATGAGTGAGGAGTCTTCCATCTATCTATAAGAAACTGATGAGAATACGATATGCACGATATTGTTATCTGAATGAATATTTACCCCTTCTTCGTTGCGTGACTGTGGGTAGATTGCATAATCCAAAATGCTCGAATGCGCTTTTGATATCTCTCTTTACTTGGAGTGAACTATGCGCTTAATTTACTATACAACCAAATAATGTACCTAACCCTTCCTCAGATAGATGGCTCATTATTTTCATATTTCTGCATTGGAGACTTACTGTGTCTTCAGGAAAATGATCAAACCCGATATCTATATCAAAGACTGTATCGAGGGGAAGGTTATGCTCATTTGCATTGAAACGTATGTGTTGAGAATGGCACCTTTCTCCGTTTGGTTCGTAATACTGTATTAAAGAAGTGCCAGTGACCAAAAAGTATTCAATCTGAGGCGTAATCATGCTATTTGGACATCCAAGATACATGAAATATCAATCCTTCACAATCTCATCTTGCTGAAATGGAAAGTCATGCCACTTGAATAATACTCCAACTTGGAAATTGTCGAGGTTCACAATTTTGAGTTCCTATCTAGATGACATTTTTCATGAAATGTTGGACTGCAGCCTCTTCGATAGGAGTTCTCGCAGTAATATCCTTTTCCAAGATATTTGGAAACGAATCCAGTGGATTAATCGGTACTCTTTGACTCGTATTTCTCTTGCTCCAGGCCTTTTTCCAAGCCGGGATTTCTCTATGTGTAATTTCACAAATCTTATCACAAGTGATATCCCGAGATGCATATTTCTCTAGAGTTGATTCTATCAAATCAAGTTCATGATCTGAAAAGAATTCCAGATTTGGTTCTGCCACTGGTTCATAGATTATCTGTTGTTCACTGGTCTTTTTCAGAACTACGGTATCTCTAAATGGTTGATTTCTCAAATTCTCTTCACGGTTATCATACAGTACACTCGGCACTGGTCCATTTGTGAGTGCTATATAATCGAGGTCGAACATTGTTCTTCCAGTTTCTTTTACTTCTGTAAAATCAATCAAAGCAAGATACTTATAGATATATGTCTGATATGCAGGCTTGTTTGTGAGCTTCTTATGGATGATTGCAATATACGCAAGAGCGTTTTCTAATCTTTCCTTCTCGTATGCCAAGACATGCTCCTTTTTCCATACAATACTAAGTGTATATTCTATATATACGATATTCTAATGACAGGCTGAAGTCAACGAGTGTCTTCTACGATTTTGTATAAATAGCTATATTTCAGCACTTATAGTGCTTATAATACGTATTCCTAACAATGCAATGCTAGTCAAGAAACATGCAAACATTGCAAGAGCTGTGAGGATGGAACAGCTCTTCAGGTGGTTCATCAACGAGGGGGCTTGGACCCCTTTGTCGCCAACTTGACGATTTACCAGATGCTCAATGAGCTGGAGCTTTCCTCTGCAGAGAAGGATGTGAAGATATCTCCCCTGGCTAACCAGACCTATCGATTGATCAAGATCCGTTTCAGTACATATCTCTTTGTTTTTCCCCGACCTTGTTTTTTGATCAGGGAAGCATCAATCATCTGACGGAGGATGAGGTATGCACGGGTCTTCTTTACTCCAAGCAAAGTTTGTGCTGATTCATCAGTGACATAACCAACTCTTTGAATTTCCTCCAAGATTTGTTTGAATTGCTTGGACGAGTAGAGCGGAATAGGTTCCTTTGCACTTGCTTCCACTGGTTGACTCTCGTTCTGGTTTGGAAGGACTATTTTGAATGTGTTGGGTGTGACTTCGATTTGTTCATGGGCTGCCATATGTGTATATAGTTCTCTGATCCTACGTAGTCCGGTCCCATAAGCTTCAACATAACCCAAACGATGAAAGATATCAGCAAGCAAACGGTTCCTTGGTTGTGAAATACCAGCCATAATGTCCATTGTGGTTAGCCCTCCCACAAGACCCCCAATGGAAACAAATTCAATGTGTTTTTTGGTAATGGTTATGATGATGCTTCCACTATAAGCATAGTCTCTATGTATGATTGCGTTGAGTAATGCTTCCCGAAGGGCTTGTTTTGGGTAATCCCAATACTCGCGACGAGAGAGATCGTCAATCTGAAAACGATTCTGATTACACAACATAAGATAGGTATAGGTATCTTCCAATTGTGTCAGGACCGAACCACTGAATTCTTTCGCAGAATTAAAGGTTGTTTTTGCCTCATCACTGAATACAGCTACCTTAATAGTATGCATACACTGATCTGAGAGTAGAAGGCCAAGATTTGTATAAAGCCCAGTCTCTTCAATGATGCCAAGTCGAATGAAATGTTCTTTTTCAAACGGTATGTCTTTCTCTTTGTATACGAGCCTTGCTTGTTCAAAGGTCAAGTCCTGGATGAGGGAGCGCATACGTTCATAATAATCTCCATCACTAATCTTGATCATTTGACGTATTTTTTCATCGGAGGCAGGGGCAGCTGAAGTTCCTTGCCGTATATATACTCCTGCCGGCTTGAGCTCTTTCTTCCGCAGTTTTCTATCATATATTCCAGGATATACTGAATATTCACTATGATAAAGTGAAAATTCACTATTGATTGTAGATCATGGACCAGATGGACTGAATATCACCGCTCTGATCGACGAAGAGGCTGGAACAGCAAACTCCCACAGAGTGGCTTAACCGTAAGCGACAGTATGTGGCAAATGGGTCATAGATGGTTGGTTGATCTAAGAAACTTGCTATTACAAGCATCAATATGCTAGGCACATTGCTTTCTTGCTCCGTCTTTTATAGAAATTGGCTTGTTTGTGTACATGATGCCGTTGTCTTTTATAAAAAACTTTCAAAATGTATAAATGACCAGCGTGTGATACTCCGGGGTATGCCAGTGTTGCATACATAGAGAAGAATCAGTCATGTCATTTTGTCTTGGGAAGAAAGCTTTCGTAGCATCGTTGTAGGTCTCTAACAGTTCCATGTGAGGAGCTTCTGAAAATTACTGCCGATACCGGCAAAAATTTTCAGTATTTCGATTTTTTGTGAAATATAACTTAGATTATTGGTCGTTCTATACCCTAAAGGGTAAAAATCTATAATTAACCCTATAGGGTATATCTACAATATATACCTTATGGGGTATGCTGTTTTTGTGGAGGACCTATGCAGAACCTAATATTGACCCCGTTCCAACTTGCCTATTATCTAAAAAGTAGACGAAAGAGCTTGAACCTCACACAGAAGCAAGCTGGAGAACTTGTGGGACTGTTGCCCAAGACCATATCTGCCCTGGAATCACATCCAGAGCGGTGTTCCCTTGAAAGCTTTTTCAAGCTTGTCTCTGCTCTGGAGATTGAGATGCTTCTGCAACCAAAGCCCCTCCCAGATGAAGAGACAGAGAAGGATGCGTGGTGATGAAACAGACACTGGATATTTGGATGAACGGTGAACATGTTGGGAAATGGACGCGCTTAGGATCAGAGCAATCCTTTAGGTATGTGGAGTCGTATCTGAGAGACCAAAATGCACGTCCTCTTTCCCTCTCTCTTCCGCTTGGACCGGTTTCCAAAGAAATAAAAGGCCCAGAGGTAGCATCCTTCTTTGACAATCTTCTCCCAGATAATGCGGATATAAGACAGAGGATTCAAAGGCGGTATGGACTTTCTTCTAGCTCTCCTTTCGACTTACTTTCTGAAATAGGTCGCGATTGTGTTGGTGCTCTCCAGATATTGCCTGAAAGAAGTATTGTTCCAGATGTTCATGTAATCGAAGGAGAACCTCTCAGCGAGAAAGGGATTGAGAAGGTTCTCCATGCGAGTTCCACGGGTTCTCTTCCTGGTGATGATACGCTACGTATCTCAATTGCCGGGGCACAAGAAAAAACAGCATTACTTCGAAATAATGGACAGTGGTGTAAGCCTATTGGAGCAACACCGACTACGCATATCTTCAAGTTGCCACTTGGTGAAATCGGGGCATTGAGGGTGGATATGCGTGAATCCATAGAAATTGAATGGTTGTGCCTCAAGATTCTTGAAGCATTTGGTCTCGATGTTGCTAAAGCAGATATTGCAGTATTTGGAACGCAGCGAACTCTTGTTGTTGAACGTTTTGACAGGAAACTTTCTTCTGATGGTTCTTGGTGGATGAGGCTTCCGCAGGAAGACCTATGCCAGGCTCTGGGAGTCTCCCCTGAAAAGAAATATGAGCATGAAGGAGGGCCTGGTATTGTTGAGATCATGCATTTCTTGCTTTCATCGAGTGAACCGCAAAGAGATAGAAAACTATTTCTGAAAACGCAGCTTCTCTTTTGGTTGCTTGCAGCCCCGGACGGGCATGCAAAGAATTTTAGCATCTCTATCGGGAAACAAGGCCGATACTCGTTAACACCATTGTATGACGTTATGTCTGTATATCCGGTAATGGGCCATGGAGCCCGAATGATTTCGCCAAAGAATTTCAAGATGGCTATGACTCTAGATGGGCATTATGAGTGGAACAGAATACTAAAACGACACTGGGAAGAGACAGCCAGGATATGTGGTGCTGGTAGTAGTATGAAAGAGATATTCACTGAGATGCTTGAGCAGTTGCCTGGAGCAATCGATAGGACCTCTGAACAGCTTCCTGCGAACTTTCCAAAGGAAGTTTCAAGTTCCATCTTTGAGGGAATGAAAAAGGCTGCAATGAGGCTGGAGTAGGGGAGTATAAGCATTTCTTGTAAAGTTGCGTTTCTCTCTATTTCCCTTGAGGCCATCTACTCTCCTTCTCACAAGCGGTATCAGAAAAGTAATTTTGCATCGTTAGATAAGGGATAGCTCCATACTTTCCTTTCATTAAAACAGATGTTCATCAGTGAGAAACTGATATAACCCTATATGCCGTACTCCTTCAATGGTGTCTTGGAAGTGAGAGTCCATTGTTACCACGAATTTTGGATACGAATCACGGATGGCGAGTAGCGGTGCAAATTCTCTTTGTACCGTTTCTTCACTTTCTAATTTGAAGGCAACTTGCACGTACAGTTTATTAGGAGGTTGCTCTGCAATGAAGTCGACTTCCCGGGTATCCAGCTTTCCTATGTATACCGTGTATCCCCGTCTGACCAACTCGTTATACACGATATTCTCCAATATGCCGGATATATGCCTATCCCTATACCCAAAGACGGCATGTTGAAGACCGGAATCGGCAAGGTAGTACTTTTCTTGTGTTTTCAGCCGTTCTTTACCTTGGATATCATATCGTTGGACTCTCGTGATCAGGAAAGAGCTAACCAATGCATCGAGGTACGTATAGACGGTATTGATATCAACCTTTCTTGCCTGGCTCTTGAAATAATCGGCAATGCGTTTTGCAGAAATGGTATTCCCGACTGAGTCAGCGATGAAGTTCAAAATTCTTCGCAATAGCTCGACGTCCCGAATTTTATATCGCTGGACCACATCACGAAGGACTATGGAATCGAAGATGTCGTTGATGATCATATATGCCAAATTTTCATCGTAATCGGAGGTCAGATGAACAGCAGGAAAACCTCCTCGCCTGATATAGAACCAAAGCAGATTTTCTTGCGTATCCGTCTTGCCTGATCTGAATTCCAGCATCTCACTAAAGGACAATACCTGCATCTCTATATGAATGAAGCGGCCAGTAAGCAGGGTAGAGAGCTCCGATGAAAGAAGCTGTGAGTTTGATCCGGTAATATACATATCAACTTGGAAATCGAGGAATAGTGAGTTTACTGCTTCTTCCCAATCCTCCACTATTTGTATTTCGTCGAAGAACACATATGCAGGGCTCTTCATTGTTTTTAGAAGTTCTGACACATAGTTGTATAAAGCGAGTGAAGTGCGTAAGTGGTAGTACTTCATACTCTCAAAGTTGATTGAGATAATTTGCTTGCTTTCTACTCCCTCTTCGGTTAGGAGTTGTTGTATGAGCAGCATCATGGTCGATTTTCCACATCGACGAATCCCTGTGATTACTTTAATAAAGGGTTTGTTTATAAATGGTCTGATTTTCTCATAGTACAACGGTCGATTGAGCATGAATGAACACCTCTTATAAAGATTATACCCAGCAAAACTACATAAGTAAAGAAAGTTTTTATGGGTATAACCCTAAAAACTCTGGAAAAACTACCAGTTCTTATGGGTATAACCCAATAGTTTTCTCTTATAAGAGGACAATGCCAGCTTTCTCGGTGTTTCGCATGATCATTCCCCAATGGAGCGAGAGGAAAGGAATCATCATGATGGTTCCTCTCGGGAGCGAGTGCAGGGAAAGCAAGGTGAGATACCCCGTCCCTTGGGCGGAAAAGGAGGCAACGCCTCCTGAGTTCAGCTCTTGCCCTGAGGTATTGATACCTTTCATTTGACAGGCCCCTCCTGGAAGAGGGGGCACCCCTCTTCTTTCCTGCAGCATCCCCCAGCTTCTTCCCCTTATGGCTTTTGGGAAAGTATTTCTCGTCCAGTTCCACCTGCTCCGTGAGCATTGCCGTGGTTTCTTCCTCCTCCAAGGAACACAGGAGCTTGTGCCTCATCCTGAATGCCGTTGCGACATTTATGCCCAAAGCAAGTGAAACCGCTTGCAGACTGTCGCCTGCAATCGTCATCTTGATCATGTCGTTCCATGCTTCACGGCTCTGGCAATCCAAGCATCTGAACATCTGCTCACCCGGTGGATGTCTTGCCACCCTTTATGACCCTCGGATGAAGCAATCCGCATTTCGGACATCGTTCAAATATGGATCCTTCTGCAACCGTGGCTTCCTTGTCATAGGAATCGGGTATTTCTGCAATCTTGCTGAGGATGAAATCAGGTATCCCTTTCATCCGTTCAACAACTTCCTCTGCTGTCATCTTGGCCATATGTCTTGCCTCCTGCTGACAGCTTATCCCATCAGGTGTAACATATAGTGTCGTAGTCACTGATTCTTAAATACAGCCATCTTCTATTGAAATCACTCTTGTTGCGTACCAACACCCCTATTGGTTCTATAAGTTACAAGAGTAGAAAGACGTAACAATTTGTAGCTTTTCCTTGTCTCATTACATGGGTTACTCTATGCTTTGCCTAAGGAGGAACGAGTAATGATGTTATTGCATAAGTGTGACCGATGTACCCAAGAAGCAGACCACCATATTGAGAAAGCTGATAAAAAGGTGCTGCATCTCTGTTGGGATTGTTACAATGCCTATCTTTGTGAGCGGCTGGGGTTGGATGTAGCCAAATATGCTCATCCAAAGACTATTACTGTCAATCGGCAACGTTTCAAGGTGAAGATGGAGATTTATCATGATGGTGTTATCTATTATGCCTACAAAGGGAAGCCGGATGCTCTACAAACAATATCCTTTACCGCCCCCTTCGAAATGGACGGGAAGCTTGCCGTCGAAGAGCTGAAACAACGTGTTGCCAAGTTGCTTATACCCACTACCATGATGGAAGATGATTTTCTCTCCCCCATGGGAGTGATAGGTGTTGAGTATGATGAGGAAACGTATGATGATTTGGCGTTCGTCATTGATGGTGAACGGTATGATTCAGAGGAATTCCTGGATTTGCTGCTGAACTATCGTGGTTCAAATCTCCTCTATATCGCGGAACCCAGATTGCCATCTTTGGAGGCCCAGTGGTTTGGCAATGAAGAGCAATTACTCCCGAAAACACACGATGATGATCTGTAGTGTAAAGAGATGGTATTGCAGCTAAAACAATAGAAGAGGCAATTCATGCAAATAGGATGTACAAAGAAACTCCTGGATTACTTGAAGATACAAGCAGTCCCGGTAGATACTGCAATTGATCCACTCTTCTCGTGGAGTGCCAATATGATTATGGTAAACCAGAGGAGAACGATTGTGGTAAGCAATGATGCATCTCGCTATGCGTTCATTCTCTATGGCATCAAGCGAGGCGATGTGAAGAATATCGAGATTTTGCTCCTTGAGGGGGTGAGAGCCTGCCTGGAAACTATGTGCTTTGCTCCTTCCATCATTGAGCAGTACTTCCAGGATTGTGGAGAACAAGTAACGTTCAGCAAGACAGCAAATCGTTCGGTGGTTGCAGGACTGAACAATGTCTGTGAACATGCCTACTTCTTTTTTAACAGGTACTCACCCGAGGTACTGCTACAGAGGCAGGTAATTCGGTATCTCAATACAAATTTCCTGACTGTTAAGACTACAGAAGGAAGCGGTTATGTACATATTTCCGATAAATTCTCCAGTGATATTGAGCAGAAATATGGGCAACCTCTCTTTCGATGCAAGGCTGCTGTCTTTGACGTAGACCTGGAGCTGGATAGTACATGTCACCGCCGCGTTCTCATACCCCTTAATTGTACGTTCCGAGAGTTCCACAATGTATTGCAGACTCTGTTTGGTTGGTTGAATCACCATCTCCATGATTTCTGGATAGAACGACATCCAAATGGAAGGCTGAAATATACTTTGACCGGTTTCCCCCGGGAGTTTGAAGAGGAGGGGGAAACAACAAAGGATGACAGCTTGGTGTTCCTCCACGATGTATTCCCGCAGTACAGGGAAATCATCTACAACTATGATTTTGGGGATTCTTGGATAGTTCATATCCGTCTCCATGAAATTGTTGATGACTACGATAAGAATCATCCAGTGTGTCTGGACTGGGAGGGAGAAGCTCCTCCAGAGGATGTAGGGGGGCGATACGGATATGCTGAGTTGTTGGGAATACTGAAAAACCCAGAAGATCCTGAATACAAGGATATGATGGAGTGGTATAGAGGAAGTCGCCATCAATTGTTCGATTTGGGATATGTGAATAGACGTTTGCGGAACTGGTAACTATACACTTGAATCTCAGAGGATCAGAATGGTGAAAGTACGAGAGAAGTATTGCTATTCTGCAGTAATCCTATCGATTCTTGACCTGATTAGTTCCATAAGTTCTGGCTTCAGGGGGTCAGGTATACAGCTTTCTTTGATGAGTACCTCCCACTGAGGAAACAAACCAGAAACCCGCTTGACAAGTCGCTCAGCAACCTGTTCAGGCATCTCCAGATGCTCTGCAAGGTGTAAGAAATCTGAACGCTTTAGTCGTGATTTCTTTCCCCTGAGTGTTAATGCCATCTCCTGAGGGTCTTCAGGGAGGATGAGTTGTACCGGTAGTAAATCATATGCTGGGGTGAGCTGAAAGTGTTCATCCTTCGGTGCATAGAGTGAAAAGTTCTTGAGATGCATGTCAGAGTTGCCAGTGATGAAGCAAAATACCAAGACATACCAAAAGTTCGTGAGGTCAAGCATATGTTGTCTGGAGTAGGTGCGAATGATAGTTCCGCACTGCTCATAAGAACCTTGGTACTTATCCTCAGTTAATCGACCAGTGAGCTGACAAAAGTCTTCCATCGGAAGTTGAATTACATGATCTTTCTCAAAAATACGGTCAATTCGTTTTGCAATATAGGCCAATGAACCATCATTTAGTTGGATAAGTGCATTAGGAACGGTAGCAATCTTGGCAATCTTTGCCATATGCATGACCACATGTTCCAACTCTGGCAGTGCTTCATATGCCTCAGTTTGCAGTTTTACAATGTAACCAGGGGGTTTTTCAACCAATGTGAGACGGTCTGTCTGTTTCGTATGATCGAGAGAGAGGGAAAACTTTTTCTGTACTCCTGGGATTGTATAGCCACTCTGTGTCGCGTGTAGGCCTAGATTAGCTTGATCAAAATCTAGTATCGGCATCTCCTTCGTCCCAAAGAAAGAAAGGATACATCTCTGGTGCCATCCATGTAAATGAGGCTCATCTAAAATCCGCCCACAATAGAGACAACGTTTCACAATACCTCCTCAACTGATACAAATCCCACACAATCACGACATACATGGAGCAACAATCCCATCCTGTCTCTTCTGTCCAGTTTCCAATTACGGCATGCTTGTTCCAAGAGCCAGCCTTCTGGGATGAGGCCATCAAAGAAGGGGAAGAACGTTGTGCTTTGATAGGGAGCTTCCTGAAGAGGCATGGTAAGGCTGATGGGTACACTTCCAGGGGCTTGTAGATACCTAGGATCATAAGTGAACTGATAGCCTTCATCAGTTTGTGCAATAATACCTGCTGGGATGTTTCTAACAAATACTCGTCCTTGGCGTGTACTTTTCATGTTCTGTACTCTCCATCCATAGGGACTGGTCCCGCAACATGACCAAACATCTTGAGTGCCTGATTCACTTTATCCAAACGAACTGTTTGTTTCCCTTGTTCTAGTTCACGGATGAAACGAAGTCCCAACCCAGAGCGAAGTGCAAACTCCTCCTGGGTGAGTCCCGCACGTTTTCTTTGGTCTCGAATAAACATTCCAATCACGTTCATGGTTATACTATATACCCGAACGGGTATATTTCAAGAAAAATCTTTGTAGATTATCCCCGAACGGGTATTAAATATGCTTTAATGAGTAAATATATACCCGAACGGGTATAATATGAAAATTATATCTGGTCTTTCTATCCGCCAAGTATTTATCTAGGATTTCTCTCTCTGGGGGGGTCTGCTTCCTTGCACACGAGTTTGCTACCACGGTATGATTGACTCCGTTGGAGGCATTATTGTGGCAACAAAGCAGAAAAAACTTGGGACCTTTGACAGTGTACACCTCCTGATCGGGGGAATGATTGGCAGTGCCATCTTCTCTCTTTCTGGAATGACTATCCTGAGCGCAGGGCCGGCAGCCATCATCTCCTGGATTCTTGGTGCGCTCATCCTGCTTGCCTATGGCTTGCAGACAGCAGAGCTTGCCTCCCGCTATCCCCAAAGCGGAGGGGTCTTCGCATTTCCAGCGTTGCTCTTGGGTAAGACAAGGGAGCAAGGCAATCTGTGGGGGTGGATCTCAGCGTGGGCCTACCTTTTTGGGTGTATTGCAGGAGCTGCCTTCTCGGCTATCTATATTGGTATTTATCTTTCCGTCGCCTTTCCCGTCATGGGTTCCTGGCAGGTTCCACTTGGTATTACTGCAGTCCTTTTTAGTGGAGTTTTGAACGCAGTACGTTTCCGTATTACTGGAAAAACTACTACCATTCTTACCCTCTTTCTTGGTCTCACCTTGCTCATCTTCTCTGTCTCAGTATTTTCAAGTGGGAGCTGGGACGCTTCTATGTTTACTCCATTCTTCAGCCAGGGAAGCGGGGGAGTCACAGGGTTCTTGGATGCGCTTCCGCTTGCCATGGTAGCCTATGGGTCTATTGTTGCCCTCTCTTTTCTGGTTGGGGAAGTAGAGAAACCGAACAGGACTATTCCCAAGGCGATGGCCATTGCCATGAGTGTTGTCTTGGTGCTCTACTTGGTAGTGCTGGTGGCAACCTTGGGGTTGGTACCTTCATCCTACCTGCAAGAGAATGAAGAGATGCGCTACATTCCTCTCTACGCTGCAGCATTCAGTCTTCCTGGTTTAGCCTTCCTTACTCCTCTTATCTCCATCTCAGCAGTACTGGCACTTCTCACTACCATGATCGTAACCATGGCTCTTGCAAGCCATACCCTGCAAGCAACGGCAGAGCAGGGTGCGCTTCCACATTTCCTTGCAAGAACAGGCAAGGAGAATGGCGCCCCACTGACAGCAACAGCAGTAGTAGTGCTGGTAACCGGATTCTTTGCCGCCTTCCCCCAACTCACCAATCTTTTGATCAATCTTGGGGCTCTTTGTAATGTCATTGTGGTGGCAATCGTCTGTGTGACAGTCATTGCGTCGAGAAAACAACACCCAACCAAGGAAGCAGGTTTCTTCCATGCACCAGGAGGAAACCTCCTTCCCATTCTGACACTGGCCGTGTTGGTAGCCAGTTATATTCCGAGTATTATACAAGGCGGATGGCAACTTTGGGTAGCAACAATGATTTACTATGTAATTGGGCTTCTTTTCTACCGAAAGCCGAGGAGGCAGGTATGAGTGTAGCATTCGGGCATTTTGATGGGGTGCATCGTGGGCATCAGGCCATCCTTGCCCATAAGCCAGAGAACATATATATACAGCCGGTTACCGGGCAAGCAGTGCTTACCACTGATGAAGAGCGTGATGCCTTGATCAGGCAGTATGCTGGGGAGCAGTGCAACATCATTCACGTGGATAAACGCCTTGAAACCAAAGGGTTCAACTCTGTGATCGTAGGAAGCCACCACCCCGCTCTTGCCTCGCTCAAGGAGCACAATGCAAAACTTGATCTTATTGAACCTGTGCTGTACAAGGATGAACCAATTACCGCTGACCGCATTACCGATACACTGCTCAGGGGAGAGATTGAAGAAGCTGAGGAGATGCTTGGACACCCCTACGCCATGACCGGGGAAGTGGTATATGGGAGACAGCTGGGGAGAACGGTGGGCATGCCCACCGTCAATCTCAAGATAGCTACAAACAAGCTTATCCCTCGCCATGGAGTGTATGGAACCATTACCATCGTTGATGGAGTGAGATACATCGGTGTTACAAGCATCGGTCCCCGACCTACCGTTGATGATTACCCTACGGTTACCATTGAGACCTTTCTCCTCTATTTCAATCGTGACCTCTATGGTCAGGTTATAACCATGGAGATCAAGAACTTCATTCGTCCCATAACCAAGTTCGAGAGCCTTCAGGCTGTCAGGGAACAGGTGGACAAGGATGTCTTGTTCGTGTTGGAGAAGGGGTTGGAGTAGGTTGATACACGGCAATTGCAAAACCAGCTTAACTCCAATTGAGCGCTAGGGGCACTCCGGTAAAAACATCTTACCGCTCACATGCAAATCCGGGCCACCTTGGCCCCCCTACCCAACGAAAATCGCACAAGGGTGGATGATTGATGGTTTCCCCGTAGCATGACATTCACGGTTCAGTACAACGAAATTATCTGCAACCAGTCACAGTGAGTTGAAAGCCTTTCGCCTGGGCTCTTCACCTGTGGTAACTTTTAAGTTGGCTGATCATGATAATTTGCTATTCATTAAACGTAACAACTCCACTTTGTACCGATAGTGTTAATGTATTTTTAAGCATTTATCTACTGAATCACGCAAGGAAGCAGGCGCTTTAAATACATCTGGATAGTGTCCTAAGGCAATAAATCCAATCATTACTTCAGATTCTTCAAGTCCTATCAAATCCCGAATTTCTTGATCCCTTTTTCTATTAAACATTGCATTGAGTATGCAGGTAGCAACCTCATTATATGTTAAGGCGTAAACAAGAGACATTAAAAATATGCCACCATCTATATAACCTTGATTTCTTTCGTAGAAATTTGAGAAATATCTTAAGTCAACTGTGACTAATAGTAATTTATTCAGGTTGGTTCCATTTCCATCAAAACCACCTTGTAATGTGAGAGTCCTCTCAAGTAGATCCCTATCTTTTATTAAATGAACTCGCCATGATTGCCTATTACATACTGATGGTGATTTCATTGCAATTCTAATAGAATCAAATATTAATGTATCATCAACCTCAGTAGGTGAATAATCTCTTACACTAATTCTGTTCAAAGCAAGATTAGAGAACATGGCTTTTGAATTTTCTAGTATTGTTTCCTTCTGGTACTCAACCGCACCAACTAAGAGGTTTGGTGGAGTAATTTCAAATTTTTTTAGGAAATTTTCAATATCTGAAGTATATTCAGGCAGATATTCATGAGCTTTACAATATTCCTGCAAGACAATAATTGCAGAAAGGAATCTTTCTTCATCTAGAGGAAAATCTGCATTTCTATACTCAGTCATAGCCTCTCTTAAACTCATCAAAGCTCTCTGTCCAAAACCTTTTCTGAAATTCGGATTGCTTAAGCCCTTTTCCAATGCATGGGAATGAAAGGTTAATCGAGCGAATAGATTATGAATATCATTTTTCTTATTTAATCCAAATGCAAATTTTTTTGTTCTTTCAATTTCTGATTTTATTTCTCTTGAAAGTTTGAATTTTTGGATAACAGGCTTTAAAATATTTCTCATGAAATTTGGAACTAGGCTCCTCAGAATTCTATAACTACGTTTTGGCATGAAAATCTCCAATTATTTAAATATACACCAATCAAATTGCACGCAAAGAAAATATATTTCATTCAGACTCATCCGAAATAATCCCCAAGATTATTCTACCAAGCTTATCTTATACTTACTCTCATGATTCATCTATATTGGATATAGTGATTTATTTACTATTACGCATACTCCAAATCCGATTCAATACCCATTGGATATGATCTCTTGTATATCGGGGTGCTTTCCTCATGCTCAATTCTTCTTCAACTGAATGGAAGTTACATTATTTGAAAATCTTTTGTTTTGTCTTTACTGCAAATAAAATCAACCTATTATGCGTACTTAGATATAACACATGGTCTCTAAGTCTCAAACTTCCACTAGACTTCAAATCATTCATGTACCTTTTTGCTTCTGTTTGTTTCTTAAATGAAATTGCTAGACTAAATCTTTTTCTACGATACTTACTCTCGACAATTTTCTGATATTGGAGTTTCTCTTCTGTTGGAATTTCATTGATTGAGTTAATTGTATTTATGAGGATAGCCTCATGCTCGAATGTTCTAGATAACAATTGATCAAAAGTCTTTGGGTCCCTAGAATGACTATCATCGTGTTCTACAAGAAAATATAGCGTCTCATGTAAATATTTACATTTATTGCTATACAGGACTGGCAAAAGCATTTGCCAGTTTTGACCTCCAGAGGAAACAAATATTTTTCTACTAGGGATACATTCTAGGAATGTTTTTGTTCTAACCATATATGCACCCCCAGTATAAAATACATTTCTACCAAGGATTAAATCCAAGAAAAAGTTATCTTCCCCTTCTGGAGGGATTCTTTTATATGGCCGGATAGTATTCCCTGCTATATCTACAATCTCACTATCACAGAGAACAATATTACAAGATGGATTATGTTCAAGAAACTCTACACGATTTTTGACATTGTCCACATGTAGAATATCATCAGAATCTGGCCAAGTTAAATACTTGCCTGTGAAAATTGCGAGTCCTTGATTTAGGGCGGCAGCTTGTCCTTGGTTCTCTTGATAAATATATACTAATTTGATACCCGCATCATGAAATCCATTTGAATAGTTTGAGACAATATCCTTAGTATTGTCAGTTGAACCATCGTCAATGAAAATAAATTCAATATTCTTATAGCTCTGTTGCAATACGCTTTCCAGGAACCTGGGCAAATATTTGGCACCATTGTAACAGGGGGTAATCATAGATACTAATGGGCTCGAATTTTCATTCATAAGTTCTCCTAAGAAACTTCATCTTTATAATTTTTTTGAGATATATAAATTCATCTCTTTTCCTTAACAGAAGAATAAAAAAGGTATTGATTACTATCACATCAATCATACCAAAGAGAATGAAATTAATAATTGAAATGTCTTTGAAAAGAGCATTCTGAATAAATGCCAGTACAATATATGGTAGAGCTAACACAATGAGATAGAGTAAAGAATCTTTATAATATAATAGTCCAGGTTTTTTAAATACATCGCGGTACAGAATAAAAGGTCGTGACACTGTCGCTATCAAACCTTGAACAACAGTTCCAATGAAGATTCCAATCAAACCGATGTATCTAACGAGTATTATGGATAATACTAAGTTCACAACTGCTTGGGTTAATGCAATATATTTGTCTTGGTTAAAAACACCTGCGGCAGTCTTGAAGTTATTTACAACTATACGATGCCCTTTCAAGTAATAATCAATTAAAATCATGTAAACGACACTTGAAGATATGATCATTTCTGGCCCTAACCATAAGCTTATAAAGGGACCCAACAGTAACGCAAATGATATTGTAAACATTCCGTATAACCAGAATCCAACAAATCGATAAATCTTGAAAACTTCGTATTGCTTATCAATATTTTCTGTAGCTACAAGGTTCCCAAGACTTGAAATAATGGAATTAAATATAATATTGATAAAACTTGTAATCGATGTAATCACCAGAGTATAATTGGAAACAATACCTACAGTTGTTATGTTGATAAAAGAAGATATCAGGATATTATCAGTCTGATGCACTGCCACAGTGCCAATTTTATGATAGATAAGAGCTTTGATATTAATCTTAATTGGAGCAAGTTCTTCTTTTGAGAGTTTTCTACCAGAAGAGGAAGTTAGATATGGGTATTTTTTATTAATATAAGCATTAACCAAAAATTTCTGAAATAGTTCGACGAGAGTTGCAGATAATAGATAAAGGAGAAAACTTTTGTATATCAATAAAACAATGACTTGAAAGATTGAGGTAACGATAATTGTAGCAGTGTGAAAATTTGTTTGTATATAATTCTTTTGATCAGCATTAACTAAACTATATTTATACGCAATGAAATATGTGCTAACAGTATTAAATAGGAATATGGAATAGTATATCTGTAATTCTGTATAACTAATGCCTACCGGATCTTTTATTATAATATGCAAGAATGGTAGAAGCATAATCCCCATGATCGTGATAACACATGCAATCCCTATATATGCCTTTTTAAACACCTTCATTAGTGCTTTGATTTTATCAATATCATTCTCAGCAACCGGTTTGTATAGACTATAATTTAAAGCAGTAGAAATTCCCAAATCTGCTAATGATAAAACTGAGAGAACATTGGTGAACAATCCATTAACACCTAAATAGGTTACCCCAATTGAATAGATAAATACTGTTCTCAATGAAAACTTTAGTATCAAAGAGATTAGTGTATTGAGATATCCAAATTTTATATTATTTTGTGCTTTATATAATCTACTCAACGAGTTTCCTCCAATGCTATGCAATTTAATTGTTGTAGATATGTTTGGCAAGGTGAGAGAATGAAAAACACAAAAAGAGACGCTTGTAACAATTTATAGTAGTTTAAAGGTAATGACACGTATACTAAAGCGAAATACAGAAATAGTAGTGCCATAGTCTTTTTTGAAAGATTAACCCCTGCTTTGTTTTGATCCATTTTCTATCCATTAAAAGTATCAGCGAAGCTTTAGGATACTAAACTTCAAAACATGTCACAAGATAGTCGATAGCCTTGTCCCTTTCTGACTGTAATAATCGGTTTACCTCTGAATAATCAATATTCAAGAGATTGGGGTCAGAGAGCGACATGTCCAGACGTTTCTGAAGATGTAATAATGAGAACAACGATTCAATTCTAGAAAACATATTATCTCTATTGCCGGATCTTTTGTAAGTTAGAAATGGTTTTTGAAATAATAATGAAAATACTGTGCCATGAAATGAATCGGTTAGAATTAATGATGCTTGATTAATCAGTGTCAGTAGTTCTCCTGGACCAGATGTATAATATTTTGAAGTCGGTTCATTAATCCTTACAATTTTCATATGGTGTTTCCTTGCGAATCTTACGATTTCATTGTTTGTTTTGTAGTCTAGCTTACCAAGAAAATATGTAAGAATATAAGGTCCCTTTGGATTGTCATTGATAGGAATTGAAACTTTCAACCATTCCTCTTTCGTGAGTAACATTGTTGGATCTAAGACAATAGGAACATCTCTACCTGTTAGATTATTGATGATATCAGCACCTGCTTTCTCTCTCACAGAGATATGCTTTATTTCCTTCAACCACCTCGTAAAATTTTCCTTCAATTCTATTGGTAAATCTACTAGCCCAAAGCTTGGGGCATATGTGACTCTCTTGTTTTTTGGAGCAAACGTAAGAAAAAATAACTCAGAAAATTCAGGGAAAGTCGGATTCCAAACTTGGTCACTCCCAACAATAAAATAATCATATTTCTCTCCAAGCTCACTAGGAATTGAGTCTGGGTACAATCCGATATCAACTTCCTTTATATAAGTGTTTGAAAATGAGAAGAATGCTTTTTGGCGGATTAGGCGTCGTTTCTCTATTGTCCTACGTAATAACAATTCATTCCAAAAGAAATTAACTAATTTTTCAACCAATCTACTAAAAGTAAGCTTATTAATTTTTTTGAATAAATTTGACGATTTGCTTTGGGTCGCGAGTAAGTTTTCATTTTTATTTCTGATGGATAAAGTATCAACCGTATCGAAGTATTTGAGTAAAGTCTGCTGTAAAGCATAATTCTGAAATCGATTTCCGTAATTATGATAGCCATTTAAAGTTAAAATGGCTGCATTCGTTTTATATTTTTTCTTGCTTTCACTATTAAAATTTTCCAATTCTTGTGTTCCTTTGTGAGCTTATTCTACATGATGAATAATATGCTAATTTTCTTGGGTAGTAATGAAAGGGAATTCACCGTTATAAAGAAACATCATGATTTTCTCGTTTTCTCACTAGTATGAAATAATAAGACAACCTAAATCTTATATGAATTTTACATTTTGACAAAGAGTATTCTTAATAATGTGATAATGTTCGGTGAAGGTGCTGCCTATTTGGATAGACATTCAATGAAATGTTTATTGATTCTTCTCTCTCTTAATAGGAAGTTGTGTAACCATTATGCTATGCGTATGTCATCCTAGCTCGAACAATTCCCTATTTCTCTCCTAATTAGATGATTTACTGGATATCACCCAATGATTATTTGTAGTAGTGTTCCACATACTTTGTTATACTATCATCCATGGTAATTCAAACACGGGCGGTTTCATTTGGTAAAAGTATTACCAAGAGGTCGAGAAAAATGAGAGCGTTTTGTGCTTGGGGAGAATATTGGTGAATGCTAATGACATATTAAATTTGAAAAAGGAAACCAGTGAACGCATAGCAGTTCCTTTCTCGTTAATGTTTATCTTATCGTTATATTTAGTTTTGCATATTTATAATTTATTTTTTAGCTTTGGGTTTGAAAAGTTTTTTTATGCAAGCTTAACAATTGTTATATTAGGGCATACTCTTCTTACATTGCGGAATAAATTAACATGGCAGGATTTTGTTGTTGGTGTGATTTTATTTTATGCACTTGCATATTTCCGTTTTGGATCGTACAGAGGGAATGCTTCTACGTTTCTTAATATGCCATATTTATTGGTTGGATTATCACTTGGCTTGCTATTCCGATACGCAACCTTTCCACGATTCTTTTTCATCGGAATATCTATTATTGTATTATTTCCCTTTTTTTATATTTTTTATGTGCTAAAGGTTGAATCGACTTTACAAGCTTTTAACTTAAATAGAAATACTTTCCCTCGTATACTTTTGTTTACAGTTTCTTTACATGTGCTTGAAAGTTCTATACTAGGAAAAAAATACATCTGCATTTTTCCTAGTATTGCCACTGTATGGATTTCATTTCTTTCCCAGAGCAGGACCGGGTTCCTCGCTTCAATAGTTCTCTTATCTCTATTATTAATATATAATACTGTTCAATGGTACATTAGAATGAGAGTTTCGGAGTATTGGGAAGCAAGAAGGCAATGGGTATATTTAATTTTCATAATAGTTTTAGCTTTGCTTGGTATAATATTCTCACAATTATTTAATGACTCTCGTTTTGCATCTGAAGGACTATCTAGCAATGGTCGTTTAGAAATCTACAGATATTTTTTTTCCGAGTTGAATTTACGGAATTTCTTTCTAGGTTTTCATCCTAGCAAAAATGCGAATCTTCATAATTCATATTTTGCTTTAATTTCGATGTACGGTATAATAGGCGTTTTCTTTATAATTTTAATTTTTGGAGCTCTTTATCGTCTAACAAAAAAATCATTCTTGCAATTTGGCCTTTTGCTAATATGGTGTCTATATTCGATACCTGAGACCGTAGCTCCTTTTAAAGAAGGTACATTTTTATTAATGCCCCTTTTAATGCTTGCATATCCTCCAAAGCGATTGGATAAACGGATTTTCCCACTGAGGAACAGAAAAAGAACATCGTAGAAATCTATGTTTGAGGGTGTATAGTATGTACACAGGTACTAGAAGTAGATAGAGGAATCGTAGTGGGAACAAAATTCACCATTTCAATTGCAATGACTACATACAATGGGTCAAGGTATATTGAGGAGCAACTTGATTCAATTCACCATCAGACAAGGAAACCTGATCAGGTCGTAATTTGCGATGATGGTTCCAAAGATGATACCGTTGAGAAGATTCATGCTTTCATAGAAAACAATGCCTTGTCCAAAACGTGGTCTGTATGTATCAACCCAACAAATCTTGGCTATGTGGAAAATTTTTTGCAGAGTGCAAGAAAGTGTACCGGAGATTTAATCTTCTTCTCCGACCAGGATGATCTTTGGGCGCTTGATAAGTTAGAACTGATGGAGCAGGTGTTCCTACGATATAATCCTTCAGCAGTTGTTTCCAAATACAGCATGATAGATTCTGAAGGGAAGCCTCACAAAACGCTTTACTCGCTCTATAAAAACGCACCAAGTATAAAAAAATTGGGAAGACTATCTTATACTCAATACTTACGTCTTCTCTGTAGCTCTGGGAAAGCCTTGGGTTTTAAACAGATATTGCTGGATGAGCTGGAAGATATGGTTCATTCTCACGATCTTACCTATGACACTCCTATCGGAGCTATTGCAATGTTTCATGAAGGGTTCATGCTTCTTCATAAACCGCTTGTTCAGTTTCGAGTACATACTGCAAATGCGTCTGCGCCTTCAACTACTGTTTCTCATCGCACAAGCAATCGAGAGCATTTGATTACAAGTGTCCAGCATATTTTAAAAATGCACACTTTTGTGTATGAAGTGTATACCAATAAGTTGTCCAACAAAGAGCGCAGACATTTACTAAAGTCGATAGACCAGCAACAGAGTAATCTACTTGCCTTACAACAAAAGTCCTTTCCAATGTCTTTTTTTACGAAGAACATTACCCTTAATCCGGTTGTAAACAAGGTGTTCTCCCTGTTGTTAATCTGGTATGGTATTAAGTGCAGGATGCAGAGATAGCAGGAAGAACGGTGTTGTCCGGCTTTTATCTCTATTCCTAAGGATTAACCAAATGAGGAAATAGCATGAAAGGTATCATCCTGGCCGGCGGCGCCGGCACCCGACTCTATCCCCTGACCTTGGTCACCAGCAAGCAGTTGCTGCCTGTATATGACAAGCCGATGATCTACTACCCGCTTTCCACCCTGATGCTTGCCGGGATCCAGGACATCCTGATCATCTCCACGCCCGAGGACACCCCCCGGTTCGAAAACCTCCTGGGGGACGGCAACCAGTTCGGCGTCCATCTCTCCTATGCGGTACAGCCCTCACCCGATGGACTTGCCCAGGCCTTCCTGCTGGGGGAGGAATTCATCGGTGATGATGCCTGTGCCATGGTGCTGGGGGACAACATCTTCTATGGGAACGGATTCTCCCCGCTGTTGAGACAGGCTGTGGGGGATGCAGAGTCAGGCAAGGCAACCGTATTCGGTTATTACGTCAGTGACCCTGAGCGCTTTGGGGTGGTGGAGTTCGACCATAAAGGAAGAGCTGTATCCCTTGAGGAAAAACCAGCAAATCCCAAAAGCAACTATGCCGTCACCGGGCTCTATTTCTATGACAAGCGGGTGGTCCGGCTTGCAAGGCAAGTGAAGCCATCTTCCCGCGGGGAGCTCGAGATAACCGACCTAAACCGGCTCTACCTGGAAGCAGGGGACCTGCATGTCCAGCTGCTGGGCAGGGGGTTTGCCTGGCTCGACACCGGTACGATGGACAGTCTGGTGGATGCAGCGGACTTTGTCCGCATGATCGAGAAAAGACAGGGCATCAAGATATCAGCCCCTGAGGAGATCGGGTTCCGCAATGGATGGATCAGCAGGGAGGAACTAGTTAGCAGTGCCTCCCGCTACGGGAAGAGTCCCTACGGCGAGCACCTCAGGCAGGTTGCCGAAGGCCGCATACACTATTAGGATACAGGAATGGTAATTCTTATAACCGGGGCCAAGGGCCAGCTTGGCAGCGAACTGAACAACATACTCCAAAAGGGAGTCAGTGAACTGGGAGACCTTCCTGCAGCCTATGCAGGATGCAAGGTCCTTGCGGTCGACGTGGACGAGCTGGACATCACCTCGGCAGATGCGGTGGACTCCTTCTTTTCCCGGCACAAGCCGGATCTTGTCTTCAACTGTGCAGCCATGACCAATGTGGATGGCTGTGAGAGCGACGAGAAACGTGCCTACAGAGTCAATGCACTCGGGCCCATGAACCTGGCCATCGCTTCCCAGAAGCATGGCTCACGCCTGCTGCATGTCTCCACCGACTATGTATTCAGGGGGGATGGGGAAAGACCATACACCGAACATGACACCCCCAGTCCCAATACCGCCTACGGGCGGACCAAGCTTGCAGGGGAGAATGCAGTGCTGGATTCCTGCGGCAACAGCTGCATCTGCCGCACCGCCTGGCTCTACGGGTATGTGGGAAACAACTTCGTCAAGTCAATGCTGCGCCTGGCCAGGGAGAACGGCAGGCTGAAGGTGGTAGGCGACCAGGTGGGAAACCCCACCAGTGCCGTGGACCTGGCCTACCAGCTCGCACTGCTGGGAGCCTCCACGGAGACCGGCATCTTCCACTGCACCTGTGGGGGGGAGCCGGTAAGCTGGCATGCCTTTG
>NZ_QUWK01000020.1 GCF_003429665.1 Sphaerochaeta halotolerans
TGTTCTCGTGAAGTAATAAAAGCTTGCTTCTGAATAAGTTGCAAGCTTTTTTACGTATTTCTGCTGTCAAAGTCAGGATACCACAGGGTTGGTGGGAGCGGGTATGATAGAATAGTTGCATGAAGATACCCGCTCTCTTCCTACTAATAGCCAGTTTGTTGTTCAGCTCATGCTATTTTGACCATAGGATACCTGTGAGCAAGGAAGTGAGGGAGGAGGCGTATGAGATCTCATTCAAGTATATCGGCATGCCCTATGAATGGGGTGGCGAGAGTCATTACAGTGATGCTACCGGTGGTGTAGACTGTTCAGGTTTGGTGATAGGTATCTATGGTGAGGCAGTAAAGAAGTTCTCTGCTCATCTGCCATTTGAGGATACCACTGCCAGCGAGTTGGCACATACCTACACGCTCCCTCTGGAGAAACCAGAGAGGGGTGACCTTATCTTCATGGGCGAGAATGGGGTAGTAAGCCACGTCGCACTCTGTCATGCGGTGACTGACGATGAGCTTGTGTTCATCGATGCTTACTTGGTAACAGGAGAGGTAGGTATCCGATCATACTCACTTGATGACCCAAAAATTATCTCTTTTGGTAGAATGTTGGTTCTTTGCGAAAAGTAGTGATCAATCCTCAGTCCATGTTTTCTTGTTGTGGATATCATCGATGATGAAACGAACCCCTGTGTTGTCAGGAGGATTGAGTCGCAGTAGTTTGCAGGCGACTTTCTCTGCTTCTGTGAAGCGACCCAAGCTCCAAAGTAATATACAGTAACCGTGCAGTGCCCTCAAATAGGGACGGTTCTCTATCCAGCTCCACAGAGCCATGCCATCAAGGTCAGGAGGAAGCTTCTTCTCTGCGATTGCTATGGCAGCTAGATAGCAGTTCTCAGCATTCCTCTGGTAGATACGACGGTGAATATAGGGGTTTGCAATGTGTACCAATGCATCAATACACTGTGGATACTCCACCCAGAGCTTGGTCAGGATGTCATAGCGTTTGCTTGGGTCCAAGCAATCAGCAGCCTCAAAGACAGGGTCGGTATCGGGTCCGTAGAACCCATATCCGGTGTAATCCTCAAACTCAATAGAAGGTCGCATTCCGCCTTTCAGGCATGCACCAAGAAGGCCTGTCAGTTGACTTCTCTCATAGTACTCGAGGGGAGAATGACTCTCACCTATCGTATAGTCATGACCCTCAATTGCAAGAGAATCGAGCGAGAAGGAATAACTCTGGACTTCTCCGGTTATGTAGGTTGTTTTATTGAACTGCCACCGTTTTGTCTCAAGAAAGACCACGGTGTCAAGTAGTGCCACCCGATATGCTGCTGATTTTACGGAAACAATCTCATTGGTATCCAGGTCTCTTGCTCGAAATCCTGGTGAGAGGATTTTCAGTGCAAGTAAATTACGGGTAATTACATCCATACGGTTCTCCTGTTTTCAGTACTGGAATTGGTTGGTTTTCCATGACAACTCACGTGTATGATGGTAGACTCTCCTTATGCGAAACACAACCTCTGCTCTCCCTGTCTATAAAAATTGGGTCTCCCTCAAACTGGTCATCGTTCCTGGAGTATTGGCATTGGGCACGGCAGTCCTCACTGCTTTCTATTCTTGGCTTATGATTTTTCCTGCTATCTTCCTGCTTATGGTGCTCTATTTTGTCTATGCACGATATTTGTTCTCTCCTAAGGGCAAGAACATACAGGCAGAGCTCCACTCCATGCTCATTGAAGAGATAGAGTGGGATGGCAAGGGAAAGGCCCTTGATATCGGGTGCGGGAATGGAGCCTTGGCTATTCGCCTGGCAAAGAAGTATCCAGAGGCAAGTGTTGCAGGGATTGAATACAGAGGGTTTTCTGAGGCTCTCTGCAAGCAGAATGCTGAAATTGAAGGGGTCTCTGAAAGAGTCTCCTTCAAAAAAGGGAGTATCATCAGCCTGCCTTTCGAAGACGACGAGTTTGATCTCGTGGTAAGCAACCTTACGTTTCATGAAGTGAATGACCTACGGGACAGGAGAGAGCTTATGGAGGAGGCCTTCCGGGTTCTCAAAGGAGGAGGCGTCTTTGTATTCCAGGACCTCTTCCTGGCCAAGAAGATGTTTGGCAACCTCGATCCCATGCTGAACAAGCTCTCCGGGTGGGGAGCAAAATCAGTGGAGTTCATAAACCTCAGTGAGTCAGAGCGAATTCCCAATATCCTCATGACCCCTTTCATGGTGGGAACGATTGGGATAATCAAGGGGAATGTGTAGGGGAAAATCCCTGTATTTCATTCCCCAACGGAGCGAGAGGAAAGGAATCAGCATGATGGTTCCTCTCTGGAGCGAGAGCCGGGAAAACAAGGTGAGATACCCCGTCCCTTGGGGCGGAAAAGGAGGCAACGCCTCCTGAGTCCATGGCTTGCCCTGGGATATTGATACCTTTCATTGTACTTGAGGTGGTTTAACAGATTTTTATTGACAACTACATGTCTGATAGGTCATTTTTAACACATTCTTATTAATACATGAGTGAGGATGTGTGTAATGAAAAAAACGTTGATGTTGGTTGTTTCTCTGGTTCTGCTTCTTGGTATGTTTATTGGTTGTGATATGGCAATGGATACCTCTGCTCTCTCGAGCCGCGGGGTACCATTGGATAGCCCCCTTGATTCTGGGCGTAGCCTCAAGGGTAACAAGCCAGTTGCCTTCACTGCCTCTGTCCAACTCTTCCAGGATTTTACCTCGGTAGTGACACTGGATATGGGAAATAGTAACCACTACAAGACCATTGAAGAAACGCTCTACAGCTTCCTGGACCTTGGTCCCTATGGGCAGTATGGTGGCCTGGTTTCCTCTGATTGGGACCTTCTGGACGGTAAGCTGGTTGTTATGAGTAATGTAACCGACTATAACCTCGATGAGAGTACCACTGAGATTGGGGGATCGAACCATAGTGTAATCAACATTGTTGACCCTGCCACCGGTGAAGTAGTGGCAACCCTTGATGCCAACGGAACGGTGAAGGGTTCCCTGTTTGGTGCTGAGATTGCCATGAACTGGGTCATGAAAGAGAACAGTACAGGAGTGAATGCACGTGGAAAGGTTGATGGCATCTTCACCTGGTATGTGATTGATCCCGAGACAGGAGTGCTTAATCCCAATTATATTCCCAATGGCAATTTTGTACTTACAGGAACCTATAAGTAGATAATGCTTCTTTGAGACTCTTCATACCTGCATCTGGGCTTCTTCAGGTGCGGGTGTTTTGTTTGCACTGATGTTCTTCAAGAGTAGTGAGGAGAATCAAAGCAAGGTGAGATACCCCGTCCCCTTAGGGCGGAAAAGGAGGCAACGCCTCCTGAGTCCATGGCTTGCCCTGGGGTATTGATACCTTTCATTGTTCTAGAGAGAGGTTGATAGAAAATAGCCATATCGGCAAAATATCAGAAATTTGCCAATGTGGCTGAAGAGGTTCCTGCAAGAATCCTTGCAAGGTGGAAGAACGAACGCTCCTTCGTTCCCTCCTCAGCAGCTCTTGCACTCATGGGATTTAAAAGAACTTTCCCTTGGCTGCTCAAGATTGCAGAACATGAGTTTGATCAAGAGAAAGCAAACATCAGATTATAGAATGCTTTGAATCAGTATGGTACTACTGTTATTGAGGTATATGAACGGTGGACTCTCTCTGGATGAGGGAAGGGTGAATCAAGTGATGGTAGACGCTATCTTGTTTTTTTAGAAGCTTGAGTAGGCTTTGTGCTGCCAACTCCCCTGTTTGTGTAATGGATTGGTTTATGGTTGTGAGAGGGATCCTGCAAAGCTCACTGATACGAATGTTATCGTACCCAAGAATTGATACCTGTTCTGGAATTTGGATTCCTTCTTCCACAAGGCGATTGATAATACCTATTGCCACGTTATCATTAGTGATGAAGAGTGTCGTCTTCTTCCGATCAATCTGATTCCTCTTGATAAGCTCAGGAGCGAGATTGTATCCCTCCTCTTGGGTTTTTATCTGTGAGTAGCGAATTATAGAATCAGGGGTATCTATGGTATTGAAAAATCCTTCAAGACGATGTTCGATGGATTGGTGTGCGAAGCCGGTAATGACAATTGTTTGTTCGCTTGGATAGGTGTTGAGATATTGTGCAGCAATACGTCCCCCCTCGTGGTTATCGCAGCATACAAATGAAATGGAAGGATCTTTGGGGATGCTGTTAATTACAACGAAGGGGATACCTGCCTCTTTAAGAAGCTGAATAGCCGAGCTGTTCTCACTAATCGGGGCTATGAGGACTCCCTGAACACGATTGCTGATAAGCGACCGTACAAGCTGTATCTCTCTCTCTTCAATCCAGCGTGAACTTGAGAGAAGCATGGAATAGCCACTGGGGGAGAGAATTCGGTCGATTCCTTCCGCGATTTCGATAAAGAAAAAATTTGACAGTTCATCGATGATAACGCCAATTGTTTTTGTTGGGCTTCCTGCAAGGCCTTGTGCCAGTAAACTAGGGGTATAGGAGTATTTATCCATAACAGCACGCACACGTTCCTGAGTACGCTGTGAGACAATCTCAGGGTGGCTGATGACGCGGGAAACAGTTGCTTTACTGACTCCAGCTTCAAGGGCTATGTCATCTATCGTTTTATGTTTCATTTCACAGATACATTAGGCTTACTCTTTCTTGCTGTCAATAAATTATTGAAGGGTAAATACGGTTTCAGCCAATGCAGACAAATTTCATATCATCCGGTTGACAACTGGGTTTTGGTGGCTTAAGCTTTGAATCAAGGGAAATGAAAGCGGTTACATTTTATATTGCTTTCTTACTTTTGGGGAGAACGTTTTGCGTGTGAATGGAAATTACGAAAAGAAAATCGATATTCGTCAGGTAATTGCCCGAAATGCAGGGAGACCCATATCCATTGCGATAATTGGTGACCTGTGTCTGGATCTTGCGTACCAAGTAACGACTGACCAGGCTGAAATATCGGTAGAAACTGGCCTACAGACCTATTCAGTGCTCAAATCGACGCCCGCGCTTGGAGGAGCCTGTAATGTTGCTGTAAATTGCAAAACACTCGGAGCTGATAGAGTAGATATCTACGGAATAGTAGGATCTGACTTTTTTGGTGATCTGCTGATTTCCTTGCTACATACCCATGGTATTGAAACAGAAGGGGTTATCCGCCAGGAAGAGAAATGGGCAACCCATGTGTACCATAAGGTGTTTGAGAAAGGGGTGGAACATCCCCGTTTTGATAGTGGAAATTTTAATACACCTACAGAAGCAAGCATCGAAGATCTTGTTGCTGTACTGAGAAAAAGACTATCAGGGTATGATGCGGTCATAATCAATGAACAGGTACCTCGTGGACTGCATAGTGAATCTTTTCAGAAAATCCTTAACCAAGTCATTGAAAGTTCCTCATCTGATTCTGGAGTTCGGTGGTTTGCAGATTGCAGAAAACTAAATGATATGTACAGAGATACTATTCATAAACTCAATGAACAGGAGGGACGTCTTCTCTATGGTCCTTCGTGTACAGTAAGCAGGCAAGAATTGGCGCTCTGGTTGACCAGATATTTCAAGCAACCGGTTGTACTTACCCTCGGCCCAGATGGAGCTATCGCGGTAGATGAATCTGAGGTCATCCATGAATTCCCAGGGATACATTTTGCAGGACAAATCGATGCAGTTGGTGCCGGTGATGCGTTCTTGGCTGGGCTGGTGGTTGCTGTGGCATGGGGAGCCAGTTTATCGGAAGCTGCCTATATCGGTAATATTTGCGCAGGGGTTTCTCTGAAAGTCCTCTATGAATGCGGGCATCCAACAACCAAGGAAATTATTTCGTTAGCTGAAAAGGCTGACTGGCGGTATCATCCTGAAATAGCAGATGATGAAAGAAAAGCCCAGTACTGGAAGGATACCCCTCTGGAAATAGTTGTACCTTCCCAAATGAAAGGATTTCCCAAGGTTGCAATATTTGACCATGATGGAACAATCTCAACCTTACGACAAGGATGGGAAGCTGTCATGGAGCAGAGTATGCTCACTGCCATCGCTGGTGAAGCTTATAGCTCACTATCCAGCAAAGAACTACAATCACTTCGGGAAGATATCCATGCATTTATTGACCGTACCACAGGTATCCAGACGATCGAGCAGATGCATTACTTGGTTGATTTGGTGCATCATTATGGTTATGTCCCAAAGAAAAACGTGCTTACGGCAGTACAGTATAAAGAGCTTTATAATAAAGAATTGCTGGCTATGGTTGATAAAAAGGTAAATGAGATACGTGCCGGGCGACTTGATGCCACTGATGTAACCATAAAAGGATCGATAGACTTCTTACGGTTCCTCTCTTCCCATGGCACAGAACTCTATCTTGCAAGTGGTACTGATGTTGACGATGTAAAGCGCGAAGCAGCATTACTTGGTTATGCAGAGTATTTTGAAGACCGTATAGTTGGTTCGGTTGGTGATGTTTCGAATGACCCAAAACGGCTGGTGATCAAACAAATCATTGAAACACAATTGAAGGGAGTTGGCGAATCGTGCGTGGTCTTCGGTGATGGGCCGGTAGAGATGCGTGAGGCGAAGCGCCACGGCTTGCTTGCAGTGGGCTTGTTGAGCGATGAAGTTCGTCGTTACGGGTTAAATATGAAGAAAAGGAATCGTTTGGTCTTGGGTGGAGCCGATCTTCTGATCCCTGACTTTTCCCATGCTTCTTCCTTGAGCGAATACCTCGGTTGGGAGGTGAAGTAATGCATGATGTGAACCATTCTTCAGAAGCCAAGCAATCCAAGAAGGTGCTGTTCGACCGTAATAGCATGACGTATTATCCATTAGCATCACGGAAGAACAAGGTTGTGATTGAGTCTTCCTGTGTAGACCCAGCAACCGACTCTGTTGCTATCTCAGAACAATTGCAGCAAAAAACAGCATTGATTGCTGATGAAATGGTTCAGGCACGCAATCGCGGAGCTGCAGTGATGTGTGCATTCGGGGCTCATACCATCAAGAATGGAATGGGGCGACTGCTCGGTAATTTGGTACAGAAGGGATGGCTGACCCATCTTGCAACCAATGGTGCTGGAGTCATTCACGATTGGGAGTTTTCCTATCTTGGGCAGAGTAGTGAAGATGTTCGTGCAAATGTACAGGAAGGCAAGTTTGGGACGTGGGAAGAAACCGGGTTGTATATCAATCTTGCCTTGGCGGTCGGTGCATATGAAGGATTAGGTTATGGAGAGTCCATTGGAGCGATGATCGTCCAGGGTGGCTTGGAAATTCCCACTCGCACTGAGCTGGAAGCATGTGCAATTTCTTCGGAAAATTCCGCTACCAAACGAGCAAGTGCATTGGATCTGCTTGATCTTGTTGCCGATTTGGACGAATCGCTCTTTGGATCTCGTTTGCACATTTCCCACCCCTATGCAAGCTATAGTGCACAGGCAATGGCATGGGAAGCGAAAGTACCTTTTACAAGCCATCCGATGTTCGGGCACGATATCATTTACACCCATAGGGCAAATCGAGGGGCAGTTATTGGAAGAACTGCAGAACGTGATTTTCTCTCCTATGTGCAGAGTGTCTCAAATCTTGAGGGAGGAGTGTATCTTTCCGTTGGGTCGGCTGTCATGTCTCCAATGATTTTTGAAAAATCCCTCTCCATGGTAAGAAATGCGGGAAAGCACGTGACAGATTGTGCAATTCATGTGGTGGACCTGCAAGAAGAGAGTTGGGACTGGTCTAAGGGAGAGCCACCTGTTGATAACCCTGCGTATTATTTGCGATTCATGAAAACTTTTAGTCGAATGGGGTGTAACGCATCCTATCTCTGTTCTGATAATCATGCATTTTTTGTCAGTCTGTATCGCGAGTTGGAGAAAAGGAGTTGAATCTATGGATATTGTTGGACAAGTAAATAAGTGGAAACAAGAAATGGAGATTCATCTCCATGAAGAGTTGCTCCCGTTCTGGCTCGACCGTGTTTGGGATTCACAGTGGGGTGGATATCTGACCCAGTGGGATGCTGATGGCAAGGATTCAGGGGTTGATGAGAAATCATTGCTTGCACATATGCGTACTATCTACTCTCTTTCTTTGGCATGTTCGTTACATCATGATCTTGATGGGCGTTGTGCCAAATTGGCAAAGAAGGGTGTATACTTTGCAATAGAACACTATTGGGATCCTGTGCATGAAGGATTCTTCTGGTTATTCAACCGGAAGAATGAGGTTGTCATTGATAAGAAAATTGTCTATGGACATTCCTTTGCAATGTATGCGTTGAGCACCTATGCAAAAACCTTCGGCGATCCACTTGCTTTGGAGTATGCAGAGAAGTGTTTTGATCTTCTCCAAATCTATGCCGCAGAGACTTCCTATGGTGGGTATTGGGAGATGTTTGAGCGAGATTGGACCCTATCTCCAGGAGGTAGTGGTGGGGGAGACCGTAAAACACTTGATGTACACATGCATCTCATGGAAGCCTACACCGCATTGTACAACGCAAGCGGAAAGGCAATTCACCGAAGAAAACTGGAAGAAATCATTGACTTGATCAATACAAAGATTCTGCATCCGGTTCACAAGACGGGGATTCCACAATTCAACTGCGATTGGTCGGTAGCTCCACAGATCAAATTTGATATCATCTGGGGGTGGGATCGATTTGCAGATGATTCAGGGGCAAAACCGAATGCCCTTGATAATACCTCATATGGGCATAATGTAGAGTTCTTCTGGTTGCTGAGTGATGCACTTCGAGTGCTTGGGAAGTCTATACAACCCTATGAATCGATGTTTGTCAAAATACTGGATCATGCAGTTTCCTATGGTGTTGATCGTGAATATGGTGGCGTGTATGTTGAAGGGTCTCTGGATGGATCAGCAGTGTATGATGATTGTAAGGAATTCTGGCAGCAAGCGGAGTTTTTGATTGGAATGCTTGACGCCTATCTTACCTTCGGTGATGAGAAATTCCTGGAGGCGTATGGCAATGTACATGCGTTTGTATTTGACCGGATGATACGGCACGATTTGGGTGAATGGCTCGCACTCTTGAAACGAGATGGAACACCGATTTGGACTCACATGAGTCATTCCTGGAAAGTCAATTATCATACAATTCGCGCTGCAACGCTCAGCTTGCAGAGAATGGATCAGATATTGTTGCGTTTGCAATGACTTCGTTGAAGTCTTAATCATAGAAAAAAGGAGAAAACTATGAAAAAAAGAATCATGGTTGGTCTGTTGGTCGCCTTGATGGCAACCACGATGATCTTCGCTCAGGGTACATCTGATGCCAAGGCTGAAAGCAATACCCTGGAGATCTTTAGTTGGTGGACTGCCGGTGGTGAGGCTGATGGTTTGGAGGCGATGTACAATGAGTTCCATCGCCAATATCCGGGCATCGAGATCATCAATGCAACGGTTGCTGGAGGTGCAGGAACCAATGCAAAGGCTGTGCTTGCTACCCGCATGCAGGGTGGGAATCCTCCCGATTCGTTCCAGGTACATGCCGGACACGAATTGATTGATACCTGGGTAGTCTCGGGATTCATGGAACCCGTTACCTTTGTCTTGGAAGATGCAGGGTACATGGATAAGTTCCCCGAGGATGTAATTGACATCATCTCATACGAAGGTGAGGTCTATAGTATCCCTGTAAACATTCACCGCTCTAATGTAATGTGGTACAGTCCAAAGCTGTTTGCACGGTTCAACCTGCAACCGCCAAAGACCATGGCTGACTTCTTCCGTGTTGCAGAGGTATTCAAGGCAAATGGTATACCTGCTCTTGCTCTTGGTGATAATGAAATCTGGGCTGCTACACACCTGCTTGAAAGCGTTATTCTCGCACATACTGGCCCTGACAAGTACAATGCGCTTTGGGAAGGCAATGTAATGTGGAATGATGCCCAAGTACGTAGTGCTTTGAATGATTTTGCCAAGATGATGGGATATATCAACCGCGACCACGCTGCGCTTGCGAACATGGATGCTGCCGGCTATGTAGCTGAAGGAAAAGCTGCCATGAACGTCATGGGCGACTGGGCTGCTGGGTATTATTACTCCCAGGGATTCAAGCAGGGTGAGGATTGGGATTGGGTTCCCACTCCAGGTACTTCAGGCAACTTCATCATGCTTAGTGATTCCTTTGGTCTACCGAAGAATGCTCCCAACAGAGATAATGTCATCAAGTGGTTGACTCTTTGTGCATCAAAAGAGGGCCAGGATGCCTTCAATCCTATCAAGGGATCCATTCCTTCTCGCATCGATGGTGATCGTTCAAAGTATGACCGCTATTTGAATGCTGCCATGGACGATTTTGCATCTAATGCCATTGTGCCTAGTGTTGCTCACGGTGCTGCTATCTCTGAGCCTTGGCTTACCCGAATCAACGATATCATGAGTGTTTTTGTAACTGACTTGAACGTTGATAAGGCAATTACTGAGTTCCAGGCTGCTGCTGACCGTTACGCACCTAAGTAAGGTTATCTTGAGTATTGGAGTACCTTGCTGTACGCTTAAGTACAGCAAGGTACTGTATCTAGTCTGAATGGGTATGAGATTCTCCAAGACGGTGAATCTGATACGATTGAATGATTGTAGCGCAATGGCCACAATTATGTGTATGTATAGGATAGAGGTTTTATGTACTGTGCAAAGAAAGATCGCAGAATTGCAGTGTTGATCCTTTTGCCCATGCTTCTCGTGTTGTTCATCTTTGTCTATGGCTTTATTGCATGGTCACTTAGGATATCCTTCACTGATTGGAACAGCATTCTTCCAAACATGACTTCGGTTGGGTTTGAGAATTATCAGAGGTTGTTTAGCTCTCAACGGTTTCAAACCGATATCCGTAATACGATTTTTTTCACGCTGTTCTTTCTTGTTATTTGTATTGTAGGTGGTTTCTTTCTTAGCTATCTACTCTATTCCAAATTGCGGGGGGAGTCGTTCTTGCGGACGATTTATTTATTCCCCTTGTCACTGTCTTTTGTTGTTACTGGTGTTCTCTGGCGTTGGATTTTCAGTCCTGAAGTTGGCATCAATTCTCTTTTCCGTATGATGGGATTTGAAGCAACATTTGGGTGGTTTACTTCAACCTATAGCATTGGTGGATTCAATGTTGCACTTATTGCCTTGATCATTGCCGCCTCATGGCAATACCTCGGGTACACGATGGCGATGTTCCTAGCAGGACTGAGGGGTATCCCTGACCAACTTATTGAATCTGCACAGATTGATGGAGCCGGTGAGTTGGCAATAACTTGGTATATCATCCTCCCCCTCATCAAGCCGATTACGTTTTCTGCTATGATTGTGCTCGGCCATATCTCCCTGAAGATCTTTGATTTGGCGTATGTAATGACCGGCAAGGGCCCTGCATTTGTAACAGACTTCCCTGGTCTGTTTATGTTCGAGACAACATTCCGAGGGAATCACTATGCTGAAGGTGCAGCAATTTCCATCATCATGCTGATTTTGGTTGCTGTGGTAATCGTGCCGTATCTCATTTCAACGCTGAGGGGGGATTCAGAATGATTACCAAAAAATCGAGTAAAATACTTAAGTACACATTGGCTTATATTGCAGTTCTTCTTTTTGTTTTCCCCCTCTACGTAATTATTAACAATAGTTTGAAACCGTTCGCTGATGTCCGAATCAGCGAGATGTGGATTCCCGCCCAGAATCTCTCATTTGAGGGGTATGCTGAAGCATTCGTCAAACTTGGACAGAATATTCAGAATAGTTTCATGCTTGTAATTCCTGTGAGCCTCTTTTCAGTAATGTTCGGAGCAATTATTGGGTTCATTTTTGCAAAGGTCAAGTTTAAATATTCCAATACCATTTTTGCTTTGGTCATCTTTGGCATGTTTATTCCGTACCAAAGCATCTTGATCCCTCTCGTTCGTACGATGAATACCATAGGGTTGTATGGTCATCTGTCTGGACTTATGGTGACACACGTCATCTATGGTTTGCCGATTTCTTCACTCATGTTCCGCAATTACTATGCGAAACTACCAGATGAATTGCTTGAAGCCGGAATGATTGACGGGCTTCGTTTAGTCGGGGTGTTTAGAAAAGTAGTTGTTCCCATTTCTTTGCCTACCATGGTGGTAGTACTTATTTGGCAATTTACCAGTGTTTGGAACGATTTCCTTTTTGCAGTCGTCTTGACGCAAAGACCATCTATCCAGCCAATTACTGTTGCACTGCAAAATTTGGCTGGGACCCAAGTCATAGAGTGGAATGTACAGATGGCAGGTGCCTTGATCGCCGCAATTCCTACACTGCTTGTCTATATTTTCCTCGGGAAGTATTTCATCCAAGGACTCCTGTCTGGTTCAGTGAAAGGCTAGTAGGGTAGTTTTCTATGGAATCACAAAAATATATCGGTATTGATATTGGTGGGACAAAAACAGCAATCAGCCTTGGGAATAGCAATGGTGGTTTAATCAACAAGCGGAAGTTTCTAACTCCGTCTGGAGTTGATGCTGTGATAGAAAGCATCTTTGCGGAGGTTGAACTACTCTTGTACCCATCACATACTCTCGATGCTATCCAGGCCATTGGGATTTCTTGTGGAGGTCCACTCGACAGTAAACGTGGAATCATCCAATCACCTCCCAATCTTCCCGGTTGGGATGGTATTCCAATTGTTGACATTGTATCAGAGCACTTTGGTATTCCAACGTATCTGGAGAATGATGCAAATGCCTGTGCCTTGGCTGAGTGGTATTGGGGTAATGGAAAGGGATATGATTCAATCATTTTTTTAACCTTCGGTACGGGATTGGGTGCTGGGTTGATCTTAGATGGTGCACTCTATCGAGGGGCTGATGGCCTTGCGGGAGAAGTTGGCCATTGGAGAATGGCTGATACGGGTCCCTATTGCTACTATAAGCACGGATCTTGGGAGAGCTTTGTAAGTGGTGCGGGGATATCCGGTCTGTATGAAATTGCGGCAGGAAAAAAATTGAGTGCCCAGAAGGTGTGTCAGTTGGCTAAGGAAGGCGATGCTGTTGCAATGCGCGTGATTGAACAGAGTGGAAAGATGCTGGGGTCAGGGCTGGCCTTGTTGATTGACTTGCTCAATCCCCAGCGCATCATCATTGGAAGTATCTACAGCAGGGATGAAGCGTTGTTCCGTCCAATAATGGATCAGGTGCTTCGTGAGGAGACTCTCAGTGTCCCATACGCAAGGTGTGAGATAGTACCTTCCTTGCTTGGAGAACAGCTTGGAGATATGGCGGCCCTGGGGATTGCAAGAGACCATAGTGTAAGGAGAGAGCGATGACATATACGCTGGATCATGTACTAGAACGGTACCCACAATTGAAGAGCATAGCCAATACTTTGGAGGCGGCTCGGGATCTGATGGTAAAGAAAGCTCAAGAAGGGAAACTGTTCCTCGTTGCGGGCAATGGTGGAAGCAGTGCCGATGCAGACCATATTGTAGGGGAGCTTATGAAGTCCTTCGTTCGAAAACGCCCGATAGAGGATGCTATAGCTAGGCAGTTGAGCGAGATTGGGGGAGATGCAGGGAGTCGAATAGCTTCCAACTTGGAGGGAGCGGTACAGGCAATCTGCCTATCGAGTCACCACGCGCTTTCAACGGCTTTCATGAACGATGTTGACCCTTCCCTTGTGTATGCTCAGCAGGTATATGGATATGGCAATCCTGGTGACCTTTTTATCGGCATATCGACTTCAGGCAATGCACAAAATGTATTGAATGCAGCATTGGTTGCTCGAGCAAAGGGATTGTCTGTGCTTGGTCTGACAGGAGAAAGTGGTGGTGCACTAACAGAGCATTGTGATGTATGTATTCAGGTTCCTGAACGTGAAACGTTCAAGGTCCAGGAACTGCATCTGCCTATCTATCATTGGCTGTGCATTGAAATTGAGGCTGCTCTTTGGTCCTAGATGCAATGATCTCATGGAGGGATACTTATGCAGTTGCTTCCAGATTTATATGTAGTTGGAGGGAGTCTTATTGGCTTGACAGGAAGTCAAGTGAAAGGTCCTTTTGATGATTGCAATGTGTATGCTCTCGATATTGGGTCAGAGATTATCCTTATTGATACAGGCAATGGTGATTCTTGGCCAACGATTCAGGAGCATATGCAGCAATGGGGGCTAGATACGAGAAAGATTTCAACTGCCCTGATCACCCATCCTCATTATGATCATGCTCAAGGTGCTCATCTTCTGCAAGAGGCAGGAATAACGCTTGTAGCTCATACCTATACTGCGGATGCGATGGAGAAGGGTGATGAACGATGTTGTGGATACCTGTACCACCGTGTATTCACTCCAGTATCTGTCGATCAAGTACGTAAGGATGATGAGCAGTTTACTGTTGGTGCCCTTACAGTCCAATCGATTCATCTACCTGGTCATACCCTTGGATGCACAGGGTTCCTGATCTCATGGAGGGGAAAGAAAGTCCTGTTCTCTGGTGATGTGATCGGAACCTTGGGTTATGGTCACTTTGGTTGGAATGGCTCAATTGACTTCACCAAGCAAGTGTATATCAAATCTCTCTTGAAGCTGTCTACCATAGATTTTGATGTGATGCTTCCTGGCCATGGACTGGGATCATTCACTAATCCAAGGGAACGGGTAGAAGAGAGCTTGAATGAAGCCCTGATGACATGGCGGTAGTCAAGGAACCAGTGTATGCCTGTCGTAGTAACCAAGAACATAAACTCAAGTAGTTAAAACTCAAGCAGGGAAGAGCCGAGGAGCTTTGCAGGAATTGGCAATCATCTAGAAAAGAAGTGAATAGTCTGAGTCTTACTCAAAAGAGACATTCAGTTCTTTCTTTTTCAACATACAATCAGTCAGGTATAAATTGATGATACTCTGGTATGGAATGCCCTTCTTCTCTGCCATATCCTTGAAATAGGCAACTGTTGCAGAGTCCAGCCTAATGGTTACCTGTTGCTTGGGTAATTTTGAAATATAGGGATTTTTAGCACCATTTGAGAAATCATATTCGTTTTTCATCATTGCCTCCTATATTGTTCTGTTTCCTTCTTGCTCGCTTTTCGAGCGGAAATAATGCGAATAACTTCATCTTTTTGACGATAACAGTGGCATACTATTAGTAAACGCAACCGAAAGCTATGGCCAAGAATCACAAACCGGTCCTCTTCTGCAGAGTGTTGAGCGCATTAGGATCATAAAAACCAGTTTCAGCTTCTTTGAAGGATACCCCATGGTTCTTTTGATTCAGTACCTCTTTCTCAGGGTTTCATTCAAAGACTATCTCTTTCATAATTATATTATAATTATTACGTAATTATTGGTAAAGTGTACATACTGCTAGATTTCTGGGCTACTGGGGTTGGGGCGTAGTATAGAGTATCTTCATCACGTTTCTTCCGTAGTGCATCAGTTTCTCTAGGAGTTCACTAGGTTTGGTCTTATTGGGAAGTTTGAGGAAATCATTGATTTTCTGCTTACCTCACAGTACCATGCTTACAAGTGATCGAGCTCCGGTTGCCTACGGGCCCGGGGCCTGTTTTTTAATACATCATGCCCAATAGCCATAAGGGGATGCTGTTCCCACCGGGGTAATCGGTATCATCCCGGATAGCAAAGTCAGCTTTTTTTGGACGTTTTGAAGGGCCTCCAATTTCGAGTTTTATCCGACTTGGTACCATGTCATCCGTTTTAGAGATAACAAAATCTCCTGTGGTCTCATCTTTGGTTGCTTCAACCAAGTATCCGCCATACGAGCAGAGCATAGTAACTAATGCTTCCCTCGATGTAGAACTGATGGTTTCCATTTACTTTATAATGAGAGATGAGATGGCGAATGTTCCTGAGTCAAAAACAAAATGGCGATAAAGTTTTTTCCACAGGAACATTTTGTGCAAATTGTTTCTGTTGTAGAAACAGAAATATTCATGCCAGTGGATTAGGGCTCATGGTAATCTTGGTTAGCTTTTGGCTATCAATTTGTCTGCTCTCAGCATTAAATTTTGCTTGAAACGGCCTGAAACCGCAATTCTTGTACCAAAGGAGACAATTCTTCCTGGTTCCGATGATTCATGGCGAGTTCGTTCAATCCAGCTGGTACTCCAAGCCTAGGATGAGCAGGGAGTCGGACAATCATAACCATTAAGGGGTGCAGTGAATGTTTCTCACTTGCTTGAGCTATGATGCTTACAGGGAGTGTATTGAAATCTATAGATATTCAATCAAATTTCTTAGGCTATGTTTGACAAATTGTGTTGAAACACTACTATTCTTTTGTTAAGTGTTGTATAATTGAAGCATGAAGAAGTAAAAATTCAGCAAAAAAACCCTTGAAGCCTACAAAGCGTTGATGAACCTTTCAGAAGAAGAGCAACAGCTCGTTTTTCGCGAGGTTTCCCAGCCTGGAACACCAGAACCTGACAAGAAATCCCAAAAAGAGAAGCCATGTTGCCCACATTGTGGAAGTTCCCATGTGAGCAAGAATGGGAAGACCCCGGCAGGTTATCAAAGATTCATGTGTGTTGACTGCCACAAGACTTTTGGAGAAAAGGAAAGACCGGTATGGATCGGGAGCCATTTCCCCAAGGAAGTCTGGATGGAGTACATTCGACTCATGAACATGAATGTTTCCCTCAGGGCTATAGCCGAAGCCTTGGAAATCAACGTTACCACTGCCTTTTTTTGGAGGCACAAGATCCTCACAGCCCTTAAGGATGGCAAATCCGATGCTGTATTGGAGGAACATACGCAAGCAGACGAAACCTTCACCCAATTGAGCACCAAAGGCAACAATAATGCCTACAACAACTTGCATCGGGGAGAACCCGTTTTCAGGGAGCCTGATTATAAGAAAGTCAGGAAATCCGGACACAGACATGCAAGAGGATCGTGCAGCAGCACCAGAGGATTGAGCCAGGGTCTTGTATGCACACCTTTTGCCATAGGGGGAAACGACATTTGCTGGGGAAAGCCCTCAAATATGGGAGCTCCAAGTTCCGGTGACCTTGATTCGGTATATGCCGGGCATCTTGGTGAATCAGTCATACTGGTCACCGATGCCTCAACAGCAGCCAGAAAATATGCTGAGGATAAGGAGCTCCCTATCATCCAACTGAAAAGCAAGACGGAATCCAGACAAGGCAAGCATAACCTTCAGAAGGTCAACAATCTCCACTCCTCCTTCAAGCAGGATTTGAGAGGTTACAACGGTGTCAGCACGAAATACTTGGAAAACTATGCCAACCTGACCATATTCAAGCAGGAAACCCCTGGAATCACGGACATTACCAGGGCAGCACTACTTACTGATAAGCTTAGAAACGTCCCAAAGGTGGCAAGATGGAAAGATTTGAGGGCTAAAGACTATCCTCCATTTGTATATGGGGTGCTTGATACGAAGCCAGGAGATGAAGTTTCAACATGATTTGTCAAACAGAGCCTTTTTTTATGATGGACAATTACTACTACTCGAGTGTTTTTTATAACTTATCAGGAAAAGCATTGCTTATCTGATATCACCATATTAGTATTATCCTTACTATGTGCTATGTTTTTGGAGTCTTAGTAAATGCAAAATCATAAAGAGTTTGAAGAAATCGAAATTGCCCCACGCGCAATAGATATAATGAATGCAACGCGATCAATGGGTTATACTAGTGAGTCAGCAATTGCTGATATTATAGATAATTCAATATCAGCGAATGCCAAAAAAATTTGGATTTCATTCCCTCCAAATGCAGAATATTTAAAAATCATTGATGATGGTGATGGGATGACATTTGAAGAATTAAAAAATGCAATGAGATATGGGCATAATTTTAACGATCCAAGAGAAGAATCAGATCTTGGACGATTTGGATTAGGGCTAAAAACAGCTTCATTTTCACAATGTGAAGTGCTAACAGTAATTTCCAAAAAGGATGGACAAGTAAATAGCTTGAGATGGGACCCCTCATATATAGAAAACAGAGGATATGGATGGGTAGCACTATCCTTGTTACCCGAAGAAATTGCAAAATATTGTATCGATACTGATTTTGATTCTTTAGAATCAGGAACTATTGTCATATGGGAAAATCTTTCCTTGATGTTGGCGGGAGAGTCCAATTATAGAAGCGCAATGTCTCTCAAAATGGATTCCGTAAGAAATCACCTTCGTCTTGTATTTCATAGATTTCTATCAGGAGAGGATGGACTTTCAAAACTTACGATTCTCATTAATAATAAGGCTATTCAGCCGAGAGACCCTTTTCTTAAGACAAAATCATACCAAATTTCAGATGTCCAGAAGATACTTGTGCCAGAGCTTGGGGGAAAAGAAGTGTCTGTTGCAATAAAACGGTATCTGCTACCATCAATCTCAAAACTTAGTAAAAATGAATTAAATATTCTTTGTGGAGACTCTACCTTGACTAACACACAGGGATTCTATGTCTACCGAAATAAACGACTCCTTGTTTGGGGCACATGGTTTCGCCTGGCTCCAAAAACTAACACATCTAAACTTTCCAGGATTCAAATAGATATTTCTTCATCACTCGACAAGCTTTGGTCACTAGATGTAAAGAAATCAACAGCAAAACCTCCTGAGATTATTAGAAAAAATTTAAAAGCATTGATTCACTATTCTCAGGATAAAAGCAAAAAGGTTTTTGTCGCTAAAAGCAAGCTTGAGATCCACCCCAAAATTACACATTTTTGGGAAAGAACGATTTCCAATGATGATACTGAGAGTATTGGTTATCAGATTAATAAAGCCCATCCTTCTATCTTGGATTTTAAAAATACCTTATCCAATGAACAGAATACTAAGTTCGATAGGCTTATGTTCCAATTAGAACAGTTTATACCAATAAATCAAATGTTCCTCGATATGGAGGATGAGAAATCCATCGAGTTCGCTTCTGATGATGTATTGGAAAGAACAATTAGGCAGGAAATTGAGGAAATGCTTGATAAGGATCAAAGCAAGACTACCATTCAGCTTCTAAAAAAAATTGAGCCTTTTGCCAGATACCCAGAATTGATTAATGAAATAATGCAAGGAAGAGGGATTAAATGACTGATAGCCAGTTCGATTGTATATTAAGAATAATAGTTGATACTATTTCCCCCGACGAGAGTGTTTCAGAGAGTGAATTGAGAAATCAAGTGGAAAACATTTGTAACCTAGCAAGTCTTTTCCTTAGAGATTCATCAATAAAAAACATTTCCGAGGAAATAAAGGATGAATTATTTCAGAAAGCTTCCGAAAAAGTATATATAGACTGGGAGCCCATGATTGGTATTTATGATAAACGCACAAGGCTGGCTCCTTGGTTTGAATCTTCAATTTCTAAACCAAAAAGATATTATTGGAATAGGTACAAAGAATTCCTTTTAAAAAAGAAAGCCTGGACCCAAAAACAGGTTGAAGAATTGGATAGAATATCTACTTTGGTTATCGATCAAGCAGGGAATCCAAATAGTGATACTGCTTGGAATCGATATGGTTTGGTAATCGGGGAAGTACAATCAGGAAAAACAGCAAACTATACTGCCTTTTGTAACAAGGCTGCGGATGCAGGATATGATGTAATTATTATTCTGGCTGGAATCTCTGAGGCCTTAAGGTTCCAAACACAGACCCGGCTTGATATGGAGTTTGCGGGTAGAGAAACGGGGTCTACAGTCGGAAACTCAGGCCAATTTCGTCCTACCGGAGTAGGGCTATATACAAAGACACAACGATCTCCGGCTAACTGTACTTCAGCTAATTCTGATTTCAATATAAATCTTCTTGAGGGGCAACAATTCAGCCTTAAAGGTTGGCGAGAATCTACTTTTTTTGTTTTGAAAAAAAATGTAAAAGTACTTGAAAATGTAGTCACTTGGCTTACTAGAAACAACGAAGTTGGAAGCACAGGAAGAATCGAAAAAACGCTACTGTTGATTGACGATGAATCGGATAATGCGTCTCAGAACACTAGGGGTCAGGATTGTGACCCGACAAAAACTAATGGATGGGTGCGTAAGATCCTCAACCAATTTACAAGATCTTCCTATATGGCTATAACTGCGACTCCCTTTGCCAATATTTTTGTTGATCCAGATGTGGATGATGAGGATTTAGGAGCCGGATTATTCCCTAAAGATTACTTATTCAAGCTTTCTAAGCCTTCAAATTATATTGGAGTGAAGGAGATTTTTGGAGATAATCCAAAGCTTGAAAACGTACTAATAGAAATCAATCTAGAACAGATTGAAGGAACAAAGGAAAATCCAGGAATCTTACCTCTATCTCATAAAAAGGATGATGAGTTGGAATCACTGCCTGATGATCTATATGATGCACTTCGATATTTTCTTTTATCAAATGCAATATTCGATAGAGAGGAGAAAGAGAAACACCAAAGACTTTTACACAGATCTATGCTGATAAATATTTCAAGATTTATCATTAAACATAATGAGATCACGACTCTCATTAATGAATGGTTAATTCAAGCGAAAGCTGACATCAATAATTATGCATCGCAAGCTGGACTTTATTCAGATAATGTAGATTCTGGTGAGCTTTATGAACTACACCGTATATGGAACTGCTTCTTTACCAAGCCGGAATCATCATGGATTGATCTGGCTATGAACTATCTTTCTGAATCAATTCAATCCATTGAGGCAGTGCCAGTCAACCAAAATAGGCTTGCTAAAGAAGCTCTAGATTTTGAATTAGCTACTAAGAAAAACGAAAGTCATAGATATGTATTCATTGGTGGGTTTGCACTTGCAAGGGGGCTAACTCTTGAAGGTTTGATTGTAAGCTATTTTTATCGAAGAACAGGATGTTATGACACTTTGCTCCAGATGGGGAGATGGTTTGGCTACAGGCCAAATTATAGTAATTATGTAAAAATTTGGACATCAAGAGATCTTATGGATTCTTATCGTGATCTTGCATGTGAAGTACTTCCTGATTTATATAGTCAAATAGAGACAATGAATGAAACGGAATTATCCCCAATTGACTTTGGGTTGATGATAAGAAATGATGTTTCTTCTTTGGAAATCACCGCTAGAAACAAAATGAGAGCTTCAAGAGATTATATGCATCCTTGCGTGATTGCAGGGCATTTAGTTGAGACTCCTCGATTGATCAACAACAAAAGTATCATTAGCCAGAACAACTTAGCTGTGTATAAATTTTTAGCCACAGTACTCCCAAATGCACAACATGTGGATACTAAGTATGGAACAGAAGGTTTGTTTTGGAAGGGTATCTCTGGGCATGATGTTGCATCTCTTGTAAAGCAATTCAGGGTCCATCCATGGCATTTGTCTTTTCAAAGTGAGGCTTTAGCTGAATATATTATTGAAAACGAAATCACTGATTGGGATTTATATATAGCTGGTAATCAGAACCCTTCAGAAGATAAAAAAGGCTCTAAAATTCAACAAATTTCAATAAAAGGTATCGATAGTTGCATTAACCCATTCCCAAGAGATATGGACTTGAATGAGCAAAATGGCAATATGCTTAGAGTATCAGGCTCAAAGCTGAAAGTAGGTTCTGGGGCTATGGCTAGAATAGGACTTTCTGAATCACAGTATAAAGATGTGAAAAAGAAGCATCAAAGGAAAAATTTATCTGATTCCATGCTTCTCAATGTAAGGGGAAGAAGGCCTTTGCTAATTATATATCCTCTAAAGATGTTGTTCGAAAACGAACTTGATGGTGAAGAGACTAAAAATTTTGAATATATTTTTGCATTGGGCCTTGGGTTTCCAGGCGATAAGAGTCAAAGCATTAAAAAACAATATAAAGTCAACTTAGTTAAAGCTAGAGAACTTTTTGCAGAGGAAGAAGATGATGAATAGTGAAATTGCTCAAACTAAAGTATTTAAATCTTGGAAGGCTAAGGCTTCAATCAAACCTCACAGTTATGTATCAATCCCTGAAACTGATTCTGGAATCCGATGGTATTATGGGTTTGATGAAGCCTCGCATAATGCTTTCAGGTTTGAAGTAAAAATAAACTACAAGCTATCGAAACTATATTCTTCGTCATCAATCAGTGTTTCAACATATCATGATGGAGATCAAGTAACAAATATCCTATTTTCTCTGTTAGATGATTCATTAAGGGATATTTTCTCTGAAGTTTTTTTGGATTTGGTGGAATCTTCAAAACATGGGGGGACACCATCTGAAGCATGTAAATGTATATTGAGTGAATATGAAAGATGGATAAAATTATTTTCTGCTGGTCGTAAAACAGGCCTCACTGAGATTGAACAAAGAGGTTTATTCGGCGAACTTTATTTCATCGAACAGGAATGTGATAAAAATCATAGCATTTCTGATATTATTTTAAATTGGTCGGGACCTGATTTTGGAGAGGTTGATTTTGTATTTGAAAATGCCTGGACAGAGGTTAAAACTCATTTAATTAAAGAAGATACGATTACCATCGCCTCGGTTGGGCAACTGGACCACCCAAATATTGGAAGTCTTGTAGTCTATGCCTTGAATATCGATGAGGAGGGGAGATCTCTCAATGATCAATATGATATTGTGAGATCCCTAATTAAAAGTGTTGGTAACTATAATTTACTCGAGAAATTTGAAAATATCCTTATCGAATTTGGATATCTCCATTTACCAATTTATGAAAAAATACACTATTCTGTTGTTGAGACACGAGAATATGCTGTTTCTGATTCATTTCCAAAGATTCCTCGAATTATAAAATTGCCAAATATTAAAACAATTACGTACAAGCTTATCATTGATAGCTTAGAAGAATGGAGAATCCGATGATTAGTTTACCAGACTTTAGATCTGATTTTATTCAGAATTGCCGAATTGAATCACAGGAGAATGGCCAAGGTGATTGTGCTGCATTTGTAGAGAGGGTAATGGAAATCTTTGGGGAGAATGGCTTCTGGCAAGATTTCCAACCTTGTTTCTTTTCTAAACGTCTTAAAAATAATGCAGAGGTTAGATTTGACGGTTTTGCAACAGAAGAAGCGGAGGAAACCCTTTGTGTAGTTATTGCCAGCTACTCAGGAATGGAGCAGATCCAGACTGTCACACAGACGGAAATTATAAGGTCCATCGAAAGAGCTTCTCGTTTTCTTCAAAATGCATTAGGGCCAAAGAAACTGGAGTTTAAGAAAGAGAATCTTGAAATTGGACATCCTGCTTTTGACCTTTACACATTAGCAAATGAATTATATTCCAAGCAAGAAATTCAAAAAATTAAATTCCTGTTTATTACAGATGGGCAGATAAGTGATCGATTGAAGTCTTTGGACATAAAGACAATCAATGATATTCCTGTAGCCTTCGATCTGATCGATATTAAATACCTTTATGAAGTTGCTGTTTTATCAGGAGAGAGAGAAGATCTTGATATAGATATCACTAAGTTTACAGCAACAGCTGAAGGGTTGATATGTGTTGAGATTCCCCAGAGCATTGACTTGTTCAGATGTTACCTAGCCGTTATTCCAGGATCCACTCTGTCAGCTCTATATTCTGAATATGGTAGCAAACTTCTTGAAGGCAACGTTCGATCATTTCTAACAACAAAGAGAGCTGTTAATAAGAAGATTAGAGAAACCATACTCCAGAAACCTGAATATTTTTTTGTATACAATAACGGTATTGCTGTGACTTCTACGGGAATTGAAATAGTACAAACTTCTTCTGGCCCGCGCATCACAAATATCAGAAATCTTCAGATAATCAATGGGGGACAAACTACAGCAATGCTTGCTAGCACTGCTTTTAAAGACAAGGCAGATTTAGCAGCAGTGGCAGTACAGATGAAACTTACGGTCATAAGCTCAGAGAACAAGGAACATAATGCAGATTTAATCCAACAGATTTCGAGATCTTCGAACAGCCAGAACCCTGTTAATAATGCAGACTTCTTTTCGAATCATCCATTTCAACAACAGATTAAGCAACTGTCGGAACTTGGTGATTGTGAAGCCCCTAGGGTTAACAATATGGTATACAGAACGAGATGGTTTTATGAAAGATCAAATGGGGAATACAACCAGAAGAAAATGTTTAGTACCCCCGCAAAAGCCAAAAAATTCGAAGAAAGGAATCCAAAAAAACAAATTATTACAAAAACTAGTTTGGCAAAAGCCTATAATTTGTATTATAGACATCGACCGGATATTGTCAGCAAAGGAGCCATGACAAACTTTTGTAAATTTGCTGATGAGATTTCAGTAATATGGGATCGGTCTGAAAATGATAAAGCTCGATTTAACCCATGTTTCTACAGACAGATAGCATCAATTCATATACTTCAGGCGAAGGTAGGTGGCATTGTTTCTTCACAAGCTTGGTATGATGGCTCTTATAGGGCAAACGTTGTCGCTTACTCGATTGCTTGGTTCTTTGAACAGATTGAAGAGAAATTTGGAAAAGAACGGGTCTTCAATTATCACAAAATTTGGGATAAACAAACAATTGATGATGATCTTTGTGAGCTGTTCAAGGAGCTTACTTCTTATATTTATTATTACCTCATCAATGATAAGGATGGAAGGACGACCACTAACGTAACGCAATGGTGCAAGAGAGAAATATGCTGGACAAACTTGAAAAAGAAGGATTATTTATTCCCTACCTTGATAGAAAACTACCTTGTAGACAGAAAGATCATAAAAGAAGAAGAGAAAACTGAGAAGAATAATTCTAAGAATATTTCAGAAATCAACGCACAGACATCTATCTTTACATATAAACTTGTAGATTGGAAAAACCTCTGGAATTACGCCTATTTACCGAAAAAAGCTATTTCTGAATCTGAAAAAAATGCTATTGTAGCCATAATAAAAATGTATGAAGGTAGAGGGGGAAATCCTCCAAAAAGGGTTTGTGATATGGCGTTGAATGCAATGCAAAAAGCTTATGAAGATGGAATGCAAATAGCAAGATGAGTTACCGAGTATTGGATTTATTTGCAGGAGCCGGTGGATTAAGTCTTGGCTTCAAGAATGCTGGGAATTTCTCTATTGCTGTAGCTATAGAGAATAACAAGTATGCGAAAGAGACCTGTCGAATAAATCATAAAGAAACTATTATGCTAGATGATGTTTTAGATTATTCCGATTTTTCTGCTTTTAAAAACAAGTATGGTGAATTTGATGTTGTTATTGGAGGTCCTCCCTGCCAAGGGTTTTCAAACGCAAATCGTCAGCATAACCAGATAATCAATTTGAATAATCTTCTTGTGAAAAAGTTTATTGAATTTATTGAAGGCATCAAGCCTAAAGTGTTTGTTATGGAAAATGTAAAAATGATTCGTTCAAAAACACATTTCTATTTACTTTCTGCTGCAGATATAGATTTAGGAATCTTTAGTGAGAAATTATTTAAGACACAAATATTGGTTCTTCCAAATATAACGTATGAAGAAGCCTTACTGTTTAGCGATGAGCATAGCTTGAAATTCGTATCAAATGGAATTCCTCTGTTAAAGAAAAAAATAAAGGCCTATGAAAAGGGGATTCAGAAATCCAGCATTGAAGAATTCCGGGCTGAGTTGCTTGGAATAATTGGTGATAATCCGACTCTAAATGAATTACTCTCATCGGATATATTAGAATATCTTCCCATAAAAAATGGAAGCCGACTTTTTGATAGAGTATCCTCCTTTGCTGTGATGGAAGAGTTGTCAAAACAGAAAATATATATCAAAGAGATGAGAAGGTCTGATAATGGAATAGAATTAAAATGTTTGTCTATTGGAGTAGAGGAATATATTAGAAATTCATTAAGTAGTGATTATAAGATTTCTGCAGATATATACAACACTGTAGAATATGGCGTTCCCCAAACACGAGAACGATTTGTGATGATAGGTGTGCTAAGAAATCTAGGTGTGGACCCAGTAGTACCTGTGCCAACGATAGCTTTGCAAGAAGATTTTAGAACAGTTGGGGATGCAATTAGAAATTTAGAGGAGGTTGAGCCAAGCTATTTTGTATGTTCTGATGGAGTAAAAGTACAAGAACAATTAAAAACCGACAACAACCCTCTTAATTGTCTGTTTGATTCGGACGTTATACATAATCATTTTATAACGAAATCTACTGAAGTTGCACTTGAGCGTTTTGCATTAATTGAGCCTGGGAAAAACTTTCATTCACTAGATTCCAAATATACGAAAACCTATGAAAAACCAGAAAGAACCCAAAACTCTATCTATCGCAGGCTTGAGTATAATAAGCCTTGTCCTACAGTAACAAATGTTAGGAAAAGTATGTGGATCCATCCAAAATTTGATCGCGCTATTAGTATTAGAGAAGCTGCTAGACTTCAGTCCTTTCCTGATTCATTTGTTTTTGTGGGATCAAAAGATCGGCAATATCAGCAAATCGGGAATGCTGTTCCCCCATTGTTTGCAACTGCGATAGCTAAGGCTGTTCTATGCATGCTTGAATAGTAGTTTTTTTAGAGCAAATTTCAAAATGCTAAGCAATACGTATGAATATACACGGATATATGCATGACCATACATATCAGGAGGCATGACCGTCAACCAAATGATTTCTCACCAGGATGACGGAGAGAATCACCCCCAAAGCAAATCGATAGACGCGTCAAGGCATCCCTTCTTCAT
>NZ_QUWK01000021.1 GCF_003429665.1 Sphaerochaeta halotolerans
TGTCTATCAACACTTACGTAGATCAGTGTCTATCAACACTTACGTAGATCAGTGTCTATCAACACTTACGTAGATCAGTGTCTATCAACACTTACGTAGATCATTAGCTTAATAGAAAAACCCATCAAAATTGTTTGCATTTTTTAGACCCATTTAATATACTGTTTCTATCATTTTAAAAATGATAGCGCAATTATTATATATTTGGACTTGAAAAGAGAGTTCCCTGTTATTTCAAAGGAGGTCATACTTTTATGGAAAAGTCGATTGCAAAAAGTAATCCAGCCTTTATTAAGGCAACGAACCAAGTTAAGGAAACAAAACACTTTGAAGGAAAGCCAGTAATTAATAGCTCTCTCCGCAAACTCGTGATCGAAGCTAGACAACACAAATAGTTATGAGTTTGTATACGGAGAAAGATTTTCATCGTTTAAAACCTATTGAATCGAATAAAGGAGATCTTCCCCAAGACGCATCTAGAACTGATGTTCGCCGGGATTATGCTCGAATTCTCCACTCTCCAGCGTTTCGAAGACTACAAGGGAAAACTCAGCTTTTTCCTGGTGATGAAACGGATTTTTTCCGAAACCGATTAACTCATTCTTTAGAAGTTGCACAAATTGCAAAAGATATTGCTATCAAGATTAATCACGATGTTGAATTCTTTAAAATGGGGGAAAATAGTATCAATCCTGATATCTGTGAAATAGCTGGATTAATACATGACTTAGGACATCCTCCTTTTGGCCATAATGGAGAAAAAGCATTAGATGATTGTATGAAGAGTACTGGAGGATTTGAGGGCAATGCTCAAACGCTCCATATTCTATTAAGAACTGAAAAGAAAGAAATGGGTCCTGGAGCTAACTATGCTACAGGGTATGAAAAAGCGGTCGATAAAAGGTTGGGGTTGAATCTAACTCATCGGGTAGTAGCGTCGGCATTGAAATATGATCAGATTATTCCTTATTGTAGGAAAAAAACTGATAAATTGGTTAAAGGATATTATTCTATCGATTCAGAAATGATTGATACAATAAAAAGCAATATCCGCCAAAATGTATCATCAGATAAACCATTTAAAACTATAGAATGTCAGATTATGGATATTGCAGATGATATTGCGTATTCTACGTATGACATCGAAGATGCTTTGAAGGCTGAATTTATTACACCTTTTGATATTATTTCTTGTGGGTCTGGTATCACTGGGCAGATAGCAAAGAAAATTAATGAAACAGAGGGGCGAGATTTTATAACTTCTGATGAAGTGAAGAGGCGTTTGTTAGAAATCTTTGGGTCTACTCTAGCCCCAATTACGGAACCTTTTGGGGAATATAAAGGGGGCGATGATCCTTCTGCTACACTAAAGCTTTATGAGCTGCTTGAAAAAGTGACTTCTTCTTATGAAGCATCCAAATGGTTTTCTCAAAACGGGTATATTCGCACAAGTTCTACATCATTTTTAGTGCATTGGTTTATCCTAGGCGTAAAGGTCGATATAAATGAAGAAGATCCTACACAATCAAAAGTTTATTTAGATGAAGAAACAAAAAAGAATGTTGAAGTTCTTAAGCATTATTGCTTTATTAATTTAATAAACTCTCCTAAGCTAAAAATTTCAGAGTTTCGTGGATATGATATTATTAGAAGTATTTTCGCTGTCTTAACTAATAGTGATGAAGAGGGGCATAAGCTTTTGCCAGCTGACTTTCAGAAAATATATGAAATTTTGCCAACAAATACTGCAAAGAACAGGCTAGTATGTGATTTCATTGCTGGAATGACGGACCGATATGCGATAGAATTTTATGGTCGTTTAAATTCTGAAAATCCTCAAAGTATTTTTAAACCTTTTTAAATAGAGTTATTATTGTACTAAACCGCTACGCGGTGGCCTAGGCTTTTTCATTACCCGACCAGCTGCACCATCGGTACCAGGTTTATCATCGGTACCAGGAAGAATTGTCACATTTTCCACATCCGAAGGAATTTTCATTTTTTTTGGACAGATCAAATCAATATTAATATTGTGAACGTTAAAAAAGTTTCTACTGTATTATTGGTCATTATAGTTTTCATGGATCCCTCTTCTGTCTCCAGATGGCACCAATCAGAAAGTGCCCATCAAAGCGTACGCAGATCAACTATTGTAACAGCTGATGATGACTACTCTAAAAAAAGGAGAGGTATAACCATATTTGTACAATTATTGACTGGTACAAGTATCCGTTGAAGCAGCGCAAAAGTCTTGGTCCAGCATCATAGCAAAGTGCAGCTTTGTTTTCTCATCCCTACTATCACAGGCGTCACAGCCCTTTGCTTCTCCTGTATTGGTCCCAGAAGCTTCTTTTTCTCTTATTTTCCAGCAAGAGGTGCATCTTGTATGTATTATGGGTAGGGAAGGTTTTCCAATCTTTGACCAGAGGGGCAAAAGCATCCATTGCATTGAGATAATCCACCCCATGGTGATAGCTCTTTGCATAAGCACGTTCCATCAGGGAATCCAGCAGGCTGCGATAGAGCAATGAGGCTGCGAGATAGCATCCACTTTCCCCCAGCTTTTGCGCTATGCGAGGCAAGGTATAGTAATTTCCCCCATCCAACCTCTGTATCCTGTCCAATACATAGGTTTCCAACCCGTCCATCATTCCTACGTCCGACAAAAACTGCGCATCCTGGTCATCGAAGGAAGGATTCTGACAAATTGAGGTCACCTCGTTTGCCAGGACCTCCTCCCGCTTCTCTTGACCCATCACGAGCAAGAGTTCTTCCAAGGCATCGAGCGTACGATAGGACTTGAAGTTCTTATAGAGAAGGGCGATGAGGCTTTCACGGTCGCCTTGCATTGCATAGATTTCCTTCAGGATTTCTTCAACCTCATAACGATTGGAAGAATCGTTTGCAGGAATCCTCTTGACCCAAGCAAGTGCCGACTCAGCATCCTGCTTCTCACAGAAAACACGTGCTAGTGCAAGCATCCTGGGTGTCGGCAGTTCTACCTGCTTGCCTTGCAGGGCAGCTGCAAAGAGATTCGCTTCCTCCTGCTGGTTGCGTATGGATGCAATCATCCTTGCATAGGATCTCTGTTTCTTTTCTTCTTTCTCATTTTCCACCAATACCTGCAATTTATCCAGTATGAGGGCCAACACCGGGTCTCCAAGGAATTCTGTGAGATTCTCCATGAGTGAAGATCGCGCACCGTAGGCATCCTTTTCGGACACTCGCAAAAACAGGGTTGCCACCTTCTCTTTGTCCTGACAGGATGAGGCATACTGGAAAAACAGATCCTTGGCAGCTTGCAGATAGACTTCAGCAACTGTGCCATAGGAATCGTCGCACGTCTCTAAGACAAATTCATCGGTCTCAATGAACTGTGCAATCAGTTCCAATCCATTACAGGGATCTGTTATCCTTTCTTCAATGTCTGCAAGCATTCTCTCCAGAACCTTTGCAAAGGAATAAGTCATCCTGGAATCAATGAATTGGGTGGAGTTTTTCAATGCTGTTAACTTTCGTCTGAATCTTTCGAGATTCTCTTGCTCGCTTGATATGAGCATGTTGATCCTGTCATCGACTTGGGAAATATTGCTTGCCAGTTCCAACAGGGTATCAACAAGAGTCTCAAGGCCAAGGTCCATCAGTTTCTGTTTACGGTTATCAGGCATATATCTCTCTCCGGGAACGAGTCAAAGCTTCTGTGAATTCTGCAGGAAAGAGGAAGAAGTTTCTACTGTTTCCATTGGTTCTCGAGCTTGCTTTTACGTTGACCATTATCGGTATTTTGGTCACTGGATAACTTCATCAGTCTACCAAGCCGTGCACAGATCACTTTAACCCCCTGCATCAAGAAGATTCCTTGTGATGCAGGAGGGATTTTTGACTGACCTCGTAATCCCTAAATCATTTGCTTCGGACTCGCATTCCTGCCCGTCCAGCCCTGGCTTCGTGCCCAGACCCTCATCTCTCTTGCCTCGTCTCTCTCTCCTTCATGGATGGTATCATCGGTACCAGGAAGAATTGTCACATTTTCCACAAAAACCTTCATTTTAGGCCACTGGAAGCGTGATTTGGCGATTTGAGGTACCGGGTAGAACTGTCACATTTTCCACACAGTTTGAGAGATGGGTCTTGCGAGACTCTCAGAATAAAAGTGTCTAATAAACCGGACTCAGATCAGTGTTTTCTAAACCGGAATCAGATCACAGAAAGGAGGTTTGACCCGTAATGAGTTCTCATGTAACCAAGCATGTTGGGATAATTTCTAAGGATACCAGAAACACAATCTCGGCACGCTATAGAACTGTAACGAAAGCAAGCAACAGTGAATTCTGGAATAGCACTAGCGAAACAGCTCATAGTCTCTATGTTGGTTCATACGGACGGGGTACAGCTGTGGACACAAGCGATATTGATATCCTTCTCGAACTTCCGCAGGCAGAGTATGAGAGGTATATATCGGTACCAGGAAGAATTGTCACATTTTCCACAAAAATCGGCGTTTTAGGCCCCTGGAAGCGTGATTTGGCGATTTGAGGTACCAGGAAGAACTGTCACATTTTCCACACAGTTTGAGAGAGAAATCTTGCGAGACTTGGTCGGAAAGTGTCTACAAAAGCGTGCGCAGATCGAATGTTCTAGCGAAACTATTGTGGCAGCTAACGATACGGTCAATCCAGAAATTCAAATTTTTTTAAGCCCGCAATTACAATATTGATAACAATAATATGGTAAGATCGTCGATTATCCCTCGAGTACTCATCTTGAAACTGACTTGCTGAATATCCAACAACTCCAAGAAATCTCACAGGCTTTCCCTTTTCAGCCCATACTTGCCCAGGCAACATCACTTACATGGTCTCGAGATTTTCATTGAACCAAAAAGAAATCAGATGGAATCGTCACTTCTCTGCTATGGCTCTCATTATCTTTTACACTGCTTTGTGTGCATTTCATATTCCTGTTCAGAAATATATCCTGCATTCCATTTTTCTGTAGCTTGTGGATGATTTCTATGATAACGTTATAGCAATTAGAAGGATCTCTGTGGGGAATAGCTTCGCATTGATTCTGAGGACAGCTGTTGCTTCAGTGATTCCTGTGTTTTTTATCTCACTAGGAATCCATTCTGTTTATACCCCGGTTCCAGTTTGAATATGACTCTCGTAATAGCCCTGGATGTTTCGGCGCGTGGGTGTATGTGAGAGGACAGGCAGGATAATTTCATCTGATCAGCACTGTTTGGCGGTATGATCGGATGGACTAGTCATGGGAATTTCTTGCACCGTATCTTAAAGGCCTACAGTATATCAGTGTTGGCGGTGCCGGGGAGGACTTAAGTAAAACCATACACCTGCAGAACAGTTTCTGATTTGGGCCTTTCAAAAAGTGACTAATGAAACGCGCGCAGATTAGCGTGATATGGCGATTTGAGGTACCAGGAAGAACTGTCACATTCTCCACACAGTTTGAGAGATGGATCTTGCGAGACTCTCGGATAAAAGTGTCTACCAAAGCGTGCGCAGATCAAAAAGGTCAATTTGTCTAGCAATTCTTACTCTAGTCGTTAATTGTATCAGACTATCTCGACTTACTGATAGAAAACTTTTTAAATCTCATCAATTATGATCATTAACTCTTTCTGAAGATATGAGGATAGGAAATGGACGATAGCAATTCTAAAAATGAAGAGAAAATTAATCAAAACATTGTTGTTAAACAAGCAGAAAAAGAAATCCAGAAACAAGATTTACAAGGGTGCCCAAACCAACGGACAAATCTCGGTACTGCATCGAAGGTGCTTAGAAATGATTTGGACTCCGGCAATCAAGTTAATAAGACAACAATTGAATTAATTTCAGAATTATATCCACCAGAGGTAGTTGAGACAACCAAAAGAGCTATTGATATCATGAAACCAATAGTTGATTCTGCTGAATTCAAAGAAATAACCAAGAAGAGTACAGAAATTGCAAAATTATACAGTGATACTTTGGAAACAATTAGCCCGTCAGTAAGTAAGTATATTGAAAAATACTATAATCCGCAGATACTTGAGAAAGCTTCTAAAGTTGCTGTAGAAACTTTCAAAGTTTCTGAAAGATCATTAGGATCGCTGAAATTGGATCAATACATTAAAGCAATTGATGATTCTAATTTAATGAAAGCAGTTAATAAGATCTCAAGTGAATATTTTCTCCCAAGTAAAAAAATTGAAGAAATTATCAGAAATAACCCATCAGTTTCTACTGTAGTTGAGGGCTATCTATCAACAAAAAAACAATTAAGTACATATGCAGATATAATTAATAAAAATATAGAAGCATATAGCATAAATGATAAAATTTCTCATTTGTCCGATATGTCAGACAGCCTAATACCAGAAATCTATAAATTATATGCTTCTTCAGCCAATCAATTCTCAAAAACAGACAAGCTGTTTGTTGATGAAGAAGACTGTAAACTTGTACCTTATATTGATACAACACGAACTAAATTCTTGCTGGAGGAAAAACCCTTTATAGATAATCTTCAAGAACTTTTTCCTCAACTTGAAGATAGAGAAATAATTGATTTTCGAAATTTCCTCGCTATTTATCCAATGCTTGGAATAAATAATAAAACCGGAGAACTGATATATAATGGAATGAAACGATTACTGAAAACTGATATTAACTCTTCACATTTTTACCTATTAAAAGAAAATGAATATTTATACAGATGTAGAAAATGGACTGAAGAGAGAGGAAGAACTATAGATTTTACGCTTCAAAAGATGTACGAAGCGCCAGTCGAAAAAGTAGCAATGGCTAGATTTAATCCAGCTGGCGTTAATCATCTTTATATGGCCTCTACATGGCAAACGGCGAAACATGAAGCAAGGGCTACAAGAACAAGAATCAAGTTCACTATGTTAAAAGCTAAGGTAAAGGAAAATTCATATTTTTTGAACCTTACGAAAGGCCAAAATCTGGTGTTTACTGAATGCTTACAGCCTAAGTGCAGTGATAATGATAAAGTACCTGAAGTCTATCTCATTTCAAACTTCCTATCACAATGTTGCAACAAGATTATTTCAGACAATAATCTACATATCTCAGGTATTCGTTACCCAAGTGTTTATGACGAATCTACATATTCCTATGTGTTATTTAATAAAAATAGGGATTTTTTCAAGGACGCTGTAATTATGACAAAACCTATAATATGATTATATCGGTACCAGGAAGAATTGTCACATTTTCCACAAAAACCGTGAGCATCAAACCGAATACGTCATACCCAAAGAATGGGTCCATCCTCTAGCCAAGGGCCAGGAGTATATCGGTACCAGGAAGAATTGTCACATTTTCCACAAAAAACGGCATTTTATCATCGGTACCAGGAAGGATTGTCACATTTTCCACAAAAAATGGCAATTTAGGCCTCTGCAAGCGTGATTTGGCGATTTGAGGTACCGGGTAGAACTGTCACATTTTCCACACAGTTTGAGGGAGAAATCTTGCGAGACTTGACCAAAAAGTGTCCAAACCGTGCGCAGATCAAAATGTTCTAGCGAAAACTATTGTGGTAAGCGTCATCTCGTCGGTTCTATGAAATGGATACTATCGGTACCAGGAAGAATTGTCACATTATCCACAAAAACCGGCATTTTAGGCATCTGAGAGCGTGATTTGACGATTCTAGGTACCAGGAAGAACTTCCACAAAATCCACATTGGCAGAAATCAGGATATTATTATCGGTACCAGGAAGAATTGTCACATAATCCACAGCTGTAGAAATTTCATTTTTTTTTGGACCAAGTTAATCAATATTAATAATGAAATCTCTAAAAGAGTTTCTACTGTACTTTTGGCTATTGCGTCTTTAATGGCTCCTCCCTAAAAGGAAGAGATAGAACAGTAGGCGGCCAGTGCATCCCTACAGCAGTTCTCCCAATACAAGGACCTGTTAGCCGTTCATTTCTAGAATATTGATGATGGGAAGAGGAAGGAGTCAGAATGAGAAGTTTGAAAGAAATTCATGAAAGACAGATATCGGATTGTCTGAAAGTAACAGAGTTGGAATATCGGCCATACGATCCTGGGAAGTATCTGTATATAATGTTTTGCAAACGTGATGATCTTTTGTCAGACGAGTATATTGAGCTCATGTATGTTATTCTTGTTGCTTGGGGCATGAATTCCAGAGGTGCGCAACTGAATGCTTTTGATAGTTTTCGTGCTACTTTACTTGAAAACAAGGATAGAATTCAAAAGCTACGAGATCAAAATATTTGTTTGGAGACTATTGATTTTGATAGCAAAAAGGAACAAATCAAAGAATTATTCACTTCCTTGGATTTAATGAAAGGAGGTAAAACTTCAAGATTTGTAACCTATTCGAAGACACTCCATCTCTTGCTTCCCAATCTATGCGTACCGATGGATAGGAAATATACATTGTCCTTTTATCCGAGTAATGTTCCTAAAGCTCTTGATAAGCAATTCATTAAATACTGGATGATTATGAAGGATATGCAGTCTTATGCTAAAGATCATGAAAAAGTTCTTAAACAAGCCATAGCCAATAAGGTAGATCAGCCATGGAATCAAAATCTAACGAAAGTGATAGATAATATTCTCATCGGTTGGAATTTAAAAACGAAGCTCAAGTGAAATAAGATTCATTATTATTATCGGTACCAGGAAGAACTGTCACAAAATCCATATCTGCAGAAATTTGGATCTTACTAGCCTCTTCCCACCTCTCAGAAAGTGGTTGCTGAACCTGACTCAGATCATTTTCTCCACAATGCATTTATTTCGTTTTCAAGCTGTTCGATGTACTGCATAAGTGTCTCAAAATCAGGATAGTCGCCATAGATCATTTCCTTCATTGTTTTGTAATCACTCTCAAGTTTTTTCTTGCTATGCGCAGGAGGATTCAAACGGAATGTCCCAGGTTTTGCTTCGTCATATTTTGCCCATCCACGCGGGTAGAATTTTTTCTTGAAATCAACAACCTTTTGAAGTAATGCAACCTTTAAGAACGCTTTCTCCTTAACATCTGAATGAGCAAGACGATACAAATCATAATAATGTCGTGAATACCGAGAAGGCATGACAGAATTTTCGGGACGATGTGCTTCGTGATGAAGAATAGTAGCCTTTTCCCAGAAAGTGCGTTCTGGAAGCACCGTAAGAATTTCTGTTGATCTTTGTGTAAAGACGTGTGGATATTGCTCTGCACTGTATGGAACGATCCTTGTCTCTTCTGTAGGAGTCCATGCTGCAAGCGGTCCTATTTCAAGCCTGATCGCCTGCGTAATGGCAGAAGAATCGAAAATATGCGGGTAGTTGAAATTGATGGTCTGTGGTTCTTGTGCATCAACAGATATATCTGCATCGATTCCAAGTATATGGGTGAAATCATGTATGAGCAGAGGCGCAAGCTTCTCACCTATAAACTGTTCTGCTTGTGCATTTGCACCTTTATTGAATAGATCCTGCTTTTTGTTGCTTCTCGATTCCCATGGCTCTTTTATTGCATAGCCTAAGATACGCCAGTCAAGAATCAAGTCGATATCTTCGGAAAAACGTTCAATAACATGCCATGCCTTTGAAAGGCTTGTCCCGCCTTTGAAAGCAAAAGCATCTTTAAACTGACATTTATGGAAAAGATATTCAAGTGTGATACATACCCAGAAATCTTTTTCCACAATCGCTTCGTTCAAATGCATCTTTGCTGCGGTATTTCGGAATAATGCTCGGCGATCATCAACATTCAGCTTTGCTATTTTGTACATTGCATCTCTCCACAGATTCTCTTAATTGCCTCTATAATCCAGGCAGAAGCATTACGGGATTCAATCAACAGTTTTTCTGCTTCGTTGCCTGTTAAATTTTTTTGTATTTTGGCGAGTTGGGCATCTGTTACCTGCCCCTTTCCCAAGGCTTTGAGTGCCTGGATGATGAGTAGGGTTTTCTCGGACATACCGGTAATTTCCCGGTTTGCCCGATGCTTGAATTCTATAGTATTGGATCCAATGTTATATTTCTTATACGGGCCGTCACTAACGAAAGACCAGCTGGAACTTACTTGCGTGGAAAGTCCCAACAAATTGAGTGCGATATTTCCACTCGGAGCGATAGTCCAGGAATTTGTACGAGCAATACTCTTTGCTGTCTGATATATGTCTACGGCTTCGTTTTCATTGAGAAAAGGGTTGAATGACGGTTTGTCATATATGCCGGGTGCTATACGACGAATAGTACCATTGTCGGTAAGACGTTTGAGACATTGGCGAATGGCAGGACCGTCGCCAATATCCTGGAAATCCCGTATTGTAAAGACTGTCCCGGGTTTCTTGTTGGTGATAAGGTTTTGGATTTGTGCCATTGTTGTTTTTTGCTTCATTCCCCCCCCCTTTATTTCTAGTCACAAAAATTGTATATTTTATGTGACAAAAAAACAAGGATTATCTGTTCCAGGAAAGAAATCCACCTCATTGAGAAGTGGTGCCAGCTTGTATTATCGGTACCAGGTAGAACTGTCACAAAATCCACATCCGAAGAAATTGTCATTTTTTTTGGATTATGCTAATCAATATTAATAATAGAATCTCTAAAGGAGTTTCTACTGTACTATGGGCTATAACATCTCTCATGGAGCCTTCTTCTGTTTTCCGATAGATACCACTCAGAAAGTGTCCACCAAACCATACGCAGGTCAGATATGATTATCTGGTGTGTAGCTGTAGAAGGCGCAGGGACAGGAAGCAGCGCAGCTGCACCAACCGTTCGATCAGCTTCTAAAGACCCTCTCGGATACTCTCGGGTTGTCATGGCGATTGGTTGAGGAATTCGATTCCGATGCCTTGGTAGGTGCGGTCGAAAGGGTGGTCATCAAGCAGGATACCATCGATGTGGTGATGAAGTATCGGCAGGTGGCGAATGGTTTATTATCGGTACCAGGAAGAATTGTCATATTATCCACAAAAACCGCCGAATTAGGGCACTGAGAGCGTGATTTGACGATTCAAGGTACCAGGTAGAACTTCCACAAAATCCACACACTTGGGAATCAGGATCTTGCTAGACTTGGTCAGAAGGTGTCTATCAACCCTTATTCAGATCACGATCACGTGATGAGAAAGGAACCGGTATGGGTACCGGTTCGCAGGAAGAAAATCCACAAAATCCACATCGGCAGAAATCAGGATCTTACTGGACCCACTCAAAAAGTGTCCTCTAAACCGGACTCAGATCAGTCCTCCTGTGTGTTGATTATGATAAATAAACATTACAGGGACGACCCTTCCTTTTGCAACCGCCTTCAGCTCAGGCTGCTTTACTTTCTAGGATCGAGATGTCATTATTATCCCAATCACACCAAAAAAGTGATTGAACCAATTTAAATATGAGGAGGATGGGAAAATTGTGCTTTCATCACAAAAAGGCTTTGATCTCTATTTAAAACTTATGAACGATGATTATTTAGTTTCTAGCTTAACTGAAACTGTATATGATACAGAAGTTAAGAAACCAGAAGTTTGATTTATGGTTCTCTATCCATACTACTGTAATGAAGGAAACTTTCTTGAACGATACAACTTTCTCCATACTCATAGCTGGAGACATGGTTCCAACCCAATCCAATCAAGAACTCTTTGTAAAGGGTGATATGTCTTCCTTGTTAGGCGATTCTCTGTATGAAGCCTTTCAGAAGGCTGATATTTCATCATTGAACCTAGAGTGTCCACTTACTACGAGTGACACTCCGATTGAAAAGAATGGACCAAACCTACGTGCACTTCCAGAAACTATAAATGGTATAAAGGCACTGAATCCTACAGTGGTTGGGTTATCAAACAATCATATTCTGGACTATGGAGAGAAAGGATTGTCGGATACACTCTCTCTGTTATCTGAGAATGGTATACCTTTTGTTGGTGTGGGTAATAATCTAAGCGAGGCAGTTCAATCAATCCATGTTGTAGAGAAAAAAGGTTGGAGAATCGGTTTTTATGCTTGTGCTGAACATGAATTTTCCATAGCTACAGAAGAGAGCCCGGGTGCCAATCCGTTTGATGCACTTGTAACTGGAGATGTAGTCAAATCTTTGAAAGATGAATATCAACTCGATATATTGATTGTGCTCTACCATGGAGGGAAGGAATATTATCAGTATCCATCTCCTGGATTACAGAAGGTGAGTCGATATTTAGTAGAGAAGGGTGCAAATCTTGTCGTGTGCCAACATAGCCATTGTATTGGTGCTTATGAGCACTATCAAGATGGAGATATTGTATACGGGCAAGGGAATTTCATATTTGATATGAAACATCCTCTTTCTAAGCAAAGCCTTTTACTTGCATATGAACTTCAGAAAGGAAAGCAGCCAGTACTTTCATTCATTCCTATCAAGTGTAAGGATGATAAGAGTGGTACAGTATGTACTGCAGAGGGTGAAGAAAAGAAAGTCATACTAGATGGTTTAAAAAAGAGATCTGAAGAGGTTTTACTACAAGGGGTTATTGATAGAAAATATGCAGAGTTCTCAAAGACCATGGTATATTCCTATCTATCAATTTTGTCCCCTTTTGGAAAGTGGTTTTCAAGATTTGATCGGTATATCTTTAAAGGACGGTTGATCAAGTGGTTATATCCGAAAAGAAAGCTACTGGTTCTCCAGAATATAGTTGAGTGCGAAGCGCATAGTGAGTTGCTGTGTAAAGGTATAGCAATAGCTTCCATGAATGACGATTCAAGAAGTCCCAAGAAATCATGAGTGGAAAGAAAACCGTATTAGCGAACTCCTTTTATTATACATTTAGTTCGTTCTTGGTAAAAGCTTTTGGTTTTTTCCTTCTTCCTGTCTATACTGCATATCTTTCACCTGGTGACTATGGTATTACTAACCTCGTTCATTCATTTTTAAGTGTTGCTACTTTTATTGTCTCCTTCTCTCTCTATGCAGCCATTCCCCGGTTCTACGTGGAATATAAAGAAGACCAAGAGAAAGTAAAATCTCTATTTGGATCAATAATAATTTTTACTTTCATCATGGGGATGATATTTTTAGGTGTAAGTATCTTGTTCTCCAAGGTGATGGTAAGGTTCCTATTTACGGGCATTCCATTCTATCCCTACGTGCTGATTGCACTGATTACGCTATTATTTCAAAGTCTCCATACAATTCATGAAAATATTCTGAAAGCTATACAGAAAGGAAAATTTCTTGCTTCACTGAGTGTAATCGTCTTTCTCCTGCAAACAGGAATTACGATTGTATTTGTAGTAGTTCTAAAGTTAGGTCCTGTAGGCGTACTCCTATCTCAAGCTATCATCAGTTTTATCTACAGTATTTTTATGGTATTTGATTTGAGAAAACGAAATTTGCTTTCGTTCTCTTTTAATTGGAAGCTTTTAAAACGTGCACTTTCTTATTCTATTCCAATTATTCCCCATAATTTATCTACTAGCATAGCTTCATTTGTTTCAAAGATTTTTATCAATAATTCTGCTTCCCTTGCTTCAGTTGGTTTGTATGGTATAGCAATGCAATTTGGGAGTCTGATTGATCTATTCCAGATTTCTGTCAATAAAGCATTTACTCCTTGGTTTTTTAACGTGTTACATGAAGGAAAAGGGAAGTCTGATATTGATCAGATGGAATTTGCAAAAATTCTCTTATCATTGTATTCAGTTATTTATCTGGGGATTGGCCTTTTCTCACAGGAAGTTATCCTTCTAATGACACATAGCCGTTATGCTCTAGCATGGAAAGTTGTTCCTATCCTTGTAGTTGCTTTCTCTGTTAAGTCGATTTATTACTTTTATGTCAATATTCTTTTTTACCACCAAGAAGCTGCAAGAAAAATATTCTATGCGTCTGTATCTGGAAGCTTTCTTGATATTTCACTTGCTGCAATATTAATTCCACGATTTGGAATGTATGGAGCCGCTCTGTCTTTTCTTATTGCAAAGATTTGTATTGTTATTATAGTAGTGATACTTTCCAGGAAATATAATCAGGGCATGTTTGATGTATTTGGAATGATACGTACTATTCTGCCTAGTATCCTATTAATTGGTTTAGGGCTGATATTCAGTTACACCAAATATGAAGCTGTGTTTCATTGGGGGAATTTTTTGTATAAGTGTGTGATTGTAGGTGTTTATTTACTAATGTTGATATATCGTAATAGAATTCTAATTTCTTCTCTATTGAAGAAACATAAATTACAGAGAATTTTATAGGAAATAACTTGGATAGTATGGAATTACAGCAGGTTTGCAAAAAGAAAGAAATTGTATTTAGTTGTTTTAATTTATATACTTTATACATTAGCTTTGTATATTCAGAATATTTACATGAATATTTTGGATTCCATAGTACAATAATTTGGAGAGGAACTATTCTCAAGTTACCTCCGAATTTACATGCTAGTTGGAATGTGACTATAGCGAGTATACCAATATTTAGTAAGATGAATGGGTATGTCCCTAGTAAAGTTGCAACATTTATTAATATTCATACCAATAAAGGAAATGTGAAGAAAATTTTATATGCACATTTTGAAGTAGTTAAAAATGCGGGTCTTTTGGTTGTGTTTAAAGATAATAATTATCTTGATATTGAAGTAATAAGATTTTTCAAAAAGTATTCAGAAGCTAAAATTGTATTAGTAGAAGAAGGCAATGGGCTTTATGCCTCATCGTGCGGGCAAATACCAGTTCGTACGAAATTAATAAAATTAGTCCTTGGATTGCCAAAAGAAACTTCATATGCTCAAGGGCAGAGTAATCTGTGGGATTATGTAATTTGTAAATATCCAGACCTATTTAGTAAAACAAAGAAGAGAGAAGCAATTTTGCAACAATCAAACGTATTTTGTAAGAAATACATGGTAAGCTTTTTAAAATTATTCTCAAATAATCAAACAATAAATCATGACTGTGATTGTATATATTTTAGCCAACCTTTGAGTGAAGATGGTTTAGTTTCTAAGGAACAAGAAATGCAAGGGATGAGTACTATATTTGATAACATCCCCTTGGAGTTGCACGTTGGCATAAAATTGCATCAAAGAGAAAAAAGAAATAAGTTTGACGAGTTAGTAAAGAAATTTCCTAATATAGAGATACTTGATCCAATATTTCAAGATTTGCCCGGAGAAATAATGTACAATTACTCAAAGCCAATACTGCTTACTCCTTTTTCTTCTGTTGCCACTAACATAATGTTCCAAGACCTTGATGCAGTAGTAATACTTCTGTATAAATATTTTCCTCTTCCTGAGAAAACCCTATCTGAGATTGAAAAGGTGTTTCGTGGTAAAACTGTGTTAACGGGTCTTGAAGAATGTGGTTTTAGAAAGAGACAATTAGACACCGAAAAAGAAGATATTGTAACAACCCCAGTTTTTAATGAAATAATACAAATTGTTAACTCATGAATATTGCTAGATTTATTTTATGTTAATCGGCAGGAATTAGTAATTGCAGTAAGTGACAAATAATACTCTCATTAAAGTAAAGAAGGCATAGAATGTATAAAAAACCAGTAATAATCGCTGAAATCGGATGCAATCATAAGGGTGATATGCACATTGCCAAAGAGATGATTGCTACGGCAGCTCTTTTTTGTAAAGCTGATATTGTAAAGTTTCAAAAGCGAAATAATAGAGAGTTATTGACAGAGGAACAGTATAATGCTCCTCATCCGGACCCTGCAAATTCTTATGGAATAACTTATGGAGAGCATAGAGAGTTTTTAGAGTTTTCGATAGAAGAACATAAGCAATTGATAGAGTGGTGTAAAGAATATAATATTGGCTATAGTACATCAGTATGGGATCTAACCTCAGCAAAATCGATAACTGCACTCAATCCGAAGATGATAAAAATTCCCTCTGCCTGTAATACCCACTGGGAAATGTTGGAGTGGTTATGTGATAATTATCTAGGAGAGATTCATGTTTCACTTGGTATGACGACAAAAGAAGAAGAAGGAAGAATTGTTGATCTTTTTATCTCTAAATCACGTTCCCAGGATTTGGTCATCTATAGTTGTACCTCTGGTTATCCTGTTCCCTTCTCAGATATTTGCCTTTTAGAAATATCAAGGCTTAAGCAGCTTTATGAAAATAAAGTGAAAGCTATAGGTTTTTCTGGTCACCATCTTGGTATTGCTGTTGATATTGCTGCTTATACGTTGGGGGCTAGTATAATCGAACGACATTACACTCTTGATAGGACTTGGAAAGGAACTGATCATGCTGCATCTTTAGAACCTGATGGCGTCCGGAGACTTGTGCGGGATTTAAATGCGGTTCATAAAGCTCTACAATCAAAGAGAGAAGAAATCTTACCAATAGAGCAAATTCAGCGTGACAAACTTAAATATAGAAAACATTGATTGGGAGTGTCGCTATGAATGTTGCCTTTATTCCTGTTAGAGGGGGCAGTAAATCAATCCCTCTAAAAAATATTAAATTGATTAATGCACGTCCTTTAATTTATTGGGTTCTTGATGCTGCAAATGAATGTAATGATATTGATGCAATATATGTATCAACAGATTCTCCTCAGATCAAAGAAGTTGTGAAAGCGTATGGATCAAGTAAGATTGTTGTTATTGATCGATCTCCCGAGACTGCAAATGATACAGCAACGACAGAAAGTGCTATGTTAGAGTTTGCAGAAAAATATGATTTTGAGAATATTTGTCTGATTCAAGCAACTTCTCCTTTACTTCAATCTACTGATTTAACACAAGGGTTTTCAGCGTTTCGAGAGCCTGGGATTGATAGTGTGTTATCAGTTGTACGGCAGAAAAGATTCATTTGGGAAAAGCGAGAAGAGAGGTTTTACCCAGTAAATTATGATTCTTTTTCACGTCCTAGACGCCAAGATTTTGATGGTTTTCTAGTTGAAAACGGAGCTTTCTATATAACAAAGAAAACATCATTGTTGCACAGTAAGAATAGGATTTCTGGGAAAATCCAAGTTGTAGAAATGCCTGAAGAAACATATCTCGAGATTGATGAACCTAGCGATTGGGAAATAATTGAAGCCATTCTGAAGAAAAATAAACAGCCTAAACTAGAGACTAAACAAATCAAAATGTTTGTGACAGACAGTGATGGTTGTTTAACTGATGGAGGAATGTATTATTCTAATAACGGAGAAGAGTTGAAAAAATTTAATACCAAAGATGGTATGGGTATTTCGCTTGTCCAGAAACAAGGAATTATTGTTGGAATAATCACTGGAGAAAATTCTGTTATTGTTGAGAATAGGGCAAAAAAGCTTAATATCAAAGAATGTTATATAGGTATAAAAGACAAATTTCCTATACTGAAAGAGTTGTGTGAACGCTATAATATTTCACTTTCAGAGGTAGCCTATCTAGGTGATGATATAAATGACCTTGAATGCATTCAGAATGTTGGGTTTGGCTGTTGCGTGCCTAATGCCCCAGAGGAAATAAAGCAAGCTGCAAAATTTATTACGAAACTGAAGGGCGGTGAAGGGGCTGTTCGAGAGGTGTGTGAATATATTTTATCTCATTACAACTTTCCCAACCGGTTAGACTATACAATCTGAATTTCTTGATTTTTGTACATAGAAGCCCAGTGGTCATCCAGCCGCTGGCAACCCATGCTTGAGTCGTCTTTTGCGTAGCTCCCTTTCAACCAACCTGGGGATGTCGTCCCTCAGGTCCTTTGCCTTCATCACCCCGAATATTATCGGTACCAGGAAGAATTGTCACATTTCCCACAAAAAGCGTGTTTTTAGGGCACTGAGAGCGTGATAAGAAAAGACCCGGTACGGGTACCGGTTCACAGGAAGAAAATCCACAAAATCCACAGGAATCAGGATGTCTCCAGAATCATTGCAAGCTTTATATCCTCAAATAGAATGGGCGTGTAGTTGATTCTTTCCACGCTTACGCAAAAACTCTGGGAAGAGTAGTCCTTGTATGCCGGATTCCCATGCACATGCCCAAAAATATTTGCATAGGGCATTGTATTGCATATGTAGACCGGTTCATGTGAGAGAATGTAAAAACCCTCATAGAGTATCGGCCACCTTGAAACCTCAGAGAACCCCAGGGTACGCCACTGCAAAGGAGTCCTCTGCTGGTCATGGTTCCCCATTACCAGCACCTTCTCCCCTTGCAACAAGGAAAGGATTTCCTTTGTGGTCTCTTCATCCCCTGCAGAGAAATCCCCAAGGACGAACACCGTATCCTCGCTTTTGACAATCCCATTCCAATGCTCAATGAGAGCGGTATCCATCTCCTGGACTGAAGCAAAGGGCCTGCTTTCATAACGCAGGATCCTTTCATCACAGAAATGAGTGTCGGATAGAAGATATCTCTTTCCCACAGTTGGCTCCTTACCCGATTTCAATGAATTCAAGGGCATTTTCTATCTGCTCAAGGCATGAAAGGCCATGGGATGACCTCCATTCATGATGATACCCGAGACACCGACAAGACCAATGTATGTTGTCACGGTCAATGGACTGCCTGTAATGGACATGTCCGAACAAAGCATATCGTACCGGATACCGCTTATAGAGTATTCCAAGCTCCTCGCTTCCGAGAAAAGCATTGAAATATCCCCAATCCTCTCGATTGTTGGGAACGGTCATTTCGCGGATCGGTACCATGTGGGTGACCATGAGAAAATGCTTGTCCCTTTGTTGCATCATCATCTGTTTTTCCAACCGATGCAAAAAGAAATCATTCCTCGCGATATTGTCTGCCGTCCATTGATTTCTCAAGAGGTCTTGCCAGACCCTCCCCCTGTTTCTCATCAGGGAAAACTCGTCCCTGCTGTAATTCGAGGACCCGAAACTATAGTCGTACCAACCAATGTCGCCGATGACGACAGTGTTCCCGATGGTGAACGGATGACCGCATAAGCAATGGCTGTCCTCACAGAATCTGGAATAGATTTCTTCAGTCGGTGCCGAGGCAAAATCTTCGCTCCACAGGTCATGGTTCCCGGGAACAAAAAGAACCCGGACCCCGCTTCTTGATTCAATGGCCTCCACGGTAGACAGTGTGGTTTCTATATTCCCACTGATATCCCCCGCCAATACCAATAATTGGGGTTTCTGTTCCTTGAGGCATTGGACAAGGGAACCGACGATATCATAGGAACCATTAACATCAACATGGATATCGGAAATCATGGCGACTTTCATGTATTCATTCCTTGTATCAAATGGCAGGCACAAAAATGACCTGGCGAGACTTCAACCATACTGGGATTTTCCTCAATGCAACGTTTCATGCAGGAGATGCATCGTGTATGAAAAGGACACCCAGAGGGAGACCGTGAAGGACTGGGAATATCCCCGGAAAGAAGCAGATCTTCCTTTACCGAGTCAAAAGCATCGACAGAAGCAGAGAACAATGCCTTTGTGTATGGGTGCAGGCAGTGGTGGTAAATCTGTTCGGTATCCCCCATCTCTACCAGACCACCCAAATACATTACCCCTATACGATCAGAAAGGTAGGAGACAACTTGCAGGTTATGGGAAATAAACAGATAGGTCAATCCAAACTTCTCTTGCAATTCCTGCAACAGGTTCAGAACTTGAGCCTGTACTGAGACATCCAGGGCAGAAACCACTTCGTCACACACCACAAAGGAAGGATTGAGTATCAGGGCAATGGCTATGGCAACCCGTTGGCGTTGCCCTCCGGACAATTCGCGTGGCCAACGGTCCAGATAGGAATCATCCAACCCTACCTCCTTGAGTATGGAACATACCATCGCCTTGCGTTCTTGTGCATCCTTTCCAATGCCATGGATTATCAGGGGTTCTTCCACCAACCATCCGATTCTCTTTCTTGGATTGATCGATGAATAGGGATCCTGAAAGATAATCTGGTTTTCTTTCCGCATGGCTTTTTCTTGCTTGCGGTTCCCCCGGCCGTCCTGAAAATTGGTGTACCGTACCGTACCCGAGGTAGGTTCCAGAAGACGGACCATCAATTGGCCAAGGGTTGATTTCCCACATCCTGACTCTCCCACCAGACCAAAAGTCTCTCCTTGTCGTATGGAAAAGGAAAGATCATGTACAGCTCTGACAGGTTTATTCCTTGTACCCTTGTATTCTTTTACCAATTGGCTGCATTCCACCAGGATATCATGTTGTCTCATTGTTTTACGCTTCCTCTGGATATAGATGGCAAGCTACCATATGGCCATCTCTCATAGTTGCATGGGGGCTTATGTTTTTGCAAGAAGCCATTCTTTGTGTACACCGGTTGTAAAACTGGCACCCAACCTGGGGCCTGTTTTCCAAGGAAGGTACAATTCCTGCGATGGAGTCAAGCCTCTGGTCCTTTTTGCCATAGCTGGGAATTGAGCCCAGAAGCCCCTTGGTATACGGATGCAATGGCTTGTTGAGTATCATATGCACCGGTCCATTTTCGACGATGGTTCCCGCATACATGATATGCACATAGTCACATAAATGACTTACCACCCCAAGGTCATGGGAAATGAGCATTATGGCAGTTCCCAATTCCTTATTCAATGTTTTCATCAAGCTCATTATTTGTTTTTGGATGGTGACATCCAGGGCTGTCGTGGGTTCATCGGCTATAAGCAAGGGAGGGTCATTGATCAAGGCCATGGCGATGATTATCCGTTGCCGCATTCCTCCTGACAACTGGTGAGGATAAGAGGAATATAAACGCCCGACATCAGGCAATCCCACTTTTTCCATCATGGACAACGTCGATTCCCGTGCCTGTATCTTTCCCAATCCATGATTGCGACCATTTTCCTCGATTTGTTTTCCAACCTTCACCAAGGGGTTCAAGGCTGTCATGGGTTCCTGGAAAATCATTGATATCCCTTTCCCCCGCAGGGTATTCCACTGCTGCTTGCTTTGGGAAAGAAGTTCCCTTCCTTCAAAATAGATTTTTCCTTTTCCGATATGTGCCGACTCCGGCTGCAAGCCCATACAGGCCAGGGCTGTCTGGGTTTTCCCGCACCCGGATTCCCCTACAAGGGCAAGGATTTCTCCTGAATGTATTGTCAGGGACACATCGTGTACTGCATGGCAAAATCTCCCTCCGATACGATAATCGAGGTGCAGGTGTTCAATTTCCAAAATAGCTTTTCTTTCCTTTTCCATGATGCACCTCCTATTGCTGGTTTATGCTCTGCAGGCCATCCCCAAGCAAATTGAATCCCATGACCAAGAGCGAAATGGCAACTGAGGGGATCAAGACATACCACCACGCTTGCAAAATATAGTTTTGGGCCTCACTCAACATTTTTCCGAAACTGGGATTTGGAGGCTGCATGCCCAGGCCCAGATAACTCAGACCCGCCTCACTCATCACTGCACTGGCAAACCCAAGGGAGGCTGTCACCAGCAATTCCGGGACAATATTGGGAAGGATGTGCAAGACCAGGATACGAGCATGCGAAGCGCCCCTTGCCCGCGAAGCTTGGACGAATTCAGCATTTCTGTATTTCATGAACCCGCTTCTTGCAATCCTGGTAAAACGAGGAATGGACATGAGCCCCAAGGCAAGGACCGTGTTTTGCAGGCTTGTTCCAAAAACCGCTATAATCATCAGGGCAAGCAGGATTCCGGGAAAGGCCATTTGCGTATCGATTACTTTCATGATAACCTCATCAGTCTTTCCCCCGAAATATCCAGACAGCGCACCCAGAGGCGTCCCTATCAATACCCCAAAACCAACAACCAGGATACCGATGAGCAAAGAGACCCGGGTACCAACCAAAACCCTTGAGAAGATGTCCCTGCCCAATTGGTCAGTACCCAAAATATGGGCAGTTGTAGCCCCTTGCAATTTATGTGCGATGTCAATTGCATTGGGATCATAGGGTATATAAAAGAACCCTAGGATCATCAAAGAAACTACGGTCATTACCATATAAAAACCTATGGCGAAATGTATATTGGAAAAATATCTCCGTAAGGGGAAATTGCGCTTCATTGAAAACTCCTAAAGAAGACGAATCCGTGGATCAATCAGGGAATACAACAGATCGACACTTGCATTGCACACAACCACGATACAGGCCAGATACATTACCAAGCCCTGAATGAGAGGTAAATCACGGGTTGCAATGGAAGTCGCTATCAGTTTCCCAATTCCCGGAAGTGAAAACACATTCTCGATGATGATGCTTCCTCCCAAGACGTCGGCAACCAGCATTCCGAATATCGTAATGACCGGTATCAACGAGTTTCTCAGTACATGTCGTTGCAAGACTGTATTCTCATCAAGTCCCTTGCTTCTCGCCGTTCGGACATAGTCCAATTTTTGCTCCGAGATGATGCTTACCCTAAGATAACGAATCAATACAGCCGAAGTCCCCAGGGAGAGGGAAAAAGAGGGAAGGAACAAGCCCTTGATACAAGCCAGTGGGTTTTGTGACCAGGGAGTGAACCCAAGGGAAGGGAACCAACGAAGCTTGACCGTAAAAATGCTGATCAGCAAAATGCCCATGCAAAAGGAAGGTATCGATACCCCCAGCTGGGAAACCAAGGAGAAAGGAACTATATACTTGGCTTTGTCATGTTTTGCAAGCCAGATGCCTATCGGCAATCCGATTAGAATTGTAAGGACCAAGGTAAACAGGGCAAGCAAGGCCGTTACCGAAAAACAGTCTGCAATGATACCTGATACAGGTTTTTGGTACCGAAAGGAAATACCAAGATTACCATGCAAGGCACTGCCCACCCAAGAAACGTATCGTTCAACCACTGGTTCATCAACATGCATGGTCCTTTGCAAGGCTTCAATTTGGACTGGGTCAGCATCTACTCCCAGAATTACGAGCGCTGGGTCCCCTGGAAGAATCTGAAAAACCAAGAATGTAATTACCGAAACCAAAAACAACGTAACGATAAAACCAAGTATCTTGCGAACATAATATCCCATGAAAAAGCGCTCCTCCCCGGTAGCACAGTCAATCCGCCCGATTCTGCCTGGAAAAACCAGGCGGAACCATTGGGGGACATCCTCTTCTACTCTTCAAAATACAATGTACTGAGATCCATGAATCCGACTGGATAAAAAACATATCCCTTCAAATCTTTTCTGGCAGCAACGGTCAGATTGGGATCACAAACGTAGACGGCGGCAGCATTTTCGGTAAGGATCTTCTGGCATTCCTTATACATCGATATCCTTGCTGCGTCGTTTGTCTCGACTTTTGCCTTTGTGATCAATGCATCGTAACGGGCGTTGGAAAACTTGAAGAAATTCATTGGATAAGTCGTTGTATACCGGCCCAGTACTGAATCGGGATCCAATTTCCCGGTAAGTCCGATGATGGTTGACTGGTATTGTGCCTTTGTATAGACCTGATCAAGCCATGTGGCCCATTCGATTGGCTGGATGGTAGCCTTTATTCCGATAGCAGCCAATTGCTGGGCAAAAATCTGGGCGGTATCGATATGTGCCTGATAGTTGGAAGGCACTGTAATGGTCATTTTGAACCCATTTGGATAGCCGGCCTCAAGAAGCAATTGTTTTGCCTTTGCGAGATTCTGTTCATAATAACCGGACAGGGTATCATTGTAGTACATTCCCATTACCGGACTGAAGTTCGAATCCAACTTGGTTGCATACCCACCAAAGACCCCATCAATTACATCTTGCTTATTCAAGGCATAATTGACTGCTTGCCTGACTCGTACATCTGAGAAGATTGGATCCTCATTGTTCAAGGCAAAGATTTGGACCATATTCTGGGGAGCATTGTAAATAGTATAATCAGAACTGAGTTGTTTCGCATCCTCAGCTGTAATGGAGGCAAAATCAAGTTGTCCTGATTGCAAGCCCGAGACGATTGCAGCCTCATCGGTCATGATGTAAATTTCTGCCCGCTTGATTTTGGGCATTCTGTTTGCGTCATAATAGGCCTCGTTGCGTTCCAGGACAATCCGTTGCCCAGGAGTATATTCCACAAACCGATAAGGGCCGGTCCCGACTGGATGTTCTGCTTGGTTGGTATACCCTTCCGGTACGATGGGAATTGAAGTCAAGGAAAGGAAGCCCGCTGAAGGCTCTACAAGAGTAATTACAAATGTATAGGCATCAGGGGCATTGATATTCTTGATCAATGAGAATTTGCTCGATACAGCTTTTTCACCACTCATTCCAGTTAGATTGTTATAGGTATATACTACATCTGCACTGTCAAAGGGTTTACCGTTATGGAACAAGACATTTTTTCTGAGCTTGAAAGTATAGGTAAGGCCATCAGGAGCAATAACGACACTTTCTGCCAGCCCTGGGATCATCTTCCCGTTCGTATCGTAAAGCATCAATCCTTCGAACACATTATGGAAGATTGCCTCAGTATCAGTGGCGGCCGACTTCCAGGGATCGAGGCTATCTGGTTCTGATCCGATATTTGTCCGGACCACAGAAGGCACCATTGCCTCGTTGGGTTTCACTTCCTTCACTCCTGTAGCAGTGATGGAAGAGATAGCCAGGGCAAACAAGCAAACTACTATCGACAACTTTTTCATCTAGAACTCCTAACTACGAAATTGTTTCTCTCATTACATGAGATTTTCATACGATATGATCCTGATCAAATATTCCTTGACCAATAAGTGAAGGAACAGTTTGAATCGATGAAAGGATATAGGGGTGATTCAGTTCTTCAATACCAGCAGCCCCAAAGAAATTGAGGAGGCAACTGTGCATACCCACCTGGGTAGCACCAAGAACATCATCATAATAATTATCCCCGACATACAGGCATTCTTCACTCTTCCATTCCTTGCATTTGATGGCATGTTCGAAAATTCTTTTATCTGGCTTTTCAATCTGCACCTCACTTGAGATAATGATCGGATCGAGGAAAATATCCAATCTTGTTTCGGCAAGGACGGTGCGACAACCAAGATCCCAGTTCGATATCAAGCCGATATCAATGCCTTGATCATGCAATACTTGCAATGTCGGGAATGTCCAGGGATAGGGGACCCAGGAAATGGAACGGAAATCAGCAAGATGTTTCTTGAAAAATGGTTGGCCAAGGGAAACTCCTTGCAAAAAATTTGCAATGGTTGAAAGATATCCAGTCAAGGTATCTTCTGATTTGTTCCCTAATGTTCCAGGATGGTTTTTCATATATTCTTTATTAGCCAAATGGTAGGCAAGTTTCACATCTTCCAATGAGAAAGTATATCCAGCCCGTTCAATACAAGAATGGAAACTTTCCGGGAGATTGTTTTTAACCAACGTAAGGCCCAAATCAAAGAAGACATGTTTAATCAAAAATAGTATCCCTCACTTTGTTGCACCACCTATGACGTAAGAACACTTTTCATCAACATCTTGCATCGATTGGCTGGTAAGTTCTACCGATAATCTGTAAGGATTCAATTAAAAAGGCTCTATTTGACAATTTGTATTGAAACACTACTATTCACTTGTCAAGTGTTGTATGATTGAAGCATGAAGAAGC
>NZ_QUWK01000022.1 GCF_003429665.1 Sphaerochaeta halotolerans
TGAACCAGTTTTCTATCATGTTTGAAGGAAGAGTAAAACTATAGAAAATCAATTACACAAAACTATTGACAACCCCCATAACTCCTGTTTGACCTGTATCAATCTGAACAATTCTTCTGTCCATTGCTCATGCATAGCTTGAATGGCACTGTCCCTTTTCTTCCATTGTGTTGCCGCTGAAATTTCATCTACACCACTGGCTGTATCCGCCGATGAAACGGAAGTCATCAGGATATTCTTTCCAATGGAATATAGATTTACTAAGATTATAGCCTGTTTATTTTGACTAGAATTAAGATATGAGGATATCCTTGGATCGGTTCCCGAGGATAGGCCAGAATTGAGAATCACCACTACCTTCTCGTCACCACTAAGGGAGTTTAAATCCGAGGTAAAGGTAAATTTATGGGGAAGTTTATTGCTCTTCGCTTGTTTCTTGATATAGCTACTTGCTTCCAGATTTGTACTAGACCTATCAAGATATACTACCGGCACTGATGCTGCAAATACTGCGCATGAAATCATAAGGCACATAAGAAGCATAAAAACTCTTTTCATCACATACCTCTCCCTTAGAATAATTGGAATACAATCGAAGCCCCCATTAAGCCAGTACCCAGACCGGCAATGATTGGATGGGCATCAGATTCGCTAACCAGGCTTGCAACCAGTAGCAGTACTCCTCCAGTAACTCCCATCACAATATGGATATTGTCTTTGGTGAACAAACCTTCTGAAGTTGTAAAGCGGTTCCCATAGTTTAAAGCCCCTACCCCAATATTCAATACTGCTGCAGTGGTGGCTGCTCCGCCAAGAAATCCATGGATATCTTCATCCACACCGAGTACCGGAGGAGAAAACAACCCTGCTGCCAACCCCAACAAAACAGAGCTATACCCTAGGACATCATGGGTAGTGGAAAGCATCTGATAACCATCAGGGCCTTGTATATAATTTTTGAATGCCGTTATATCAAGTAACGGAGTCTTTTCTGTACTCGTTGTGTCGGTTCCTTCTGCAAACAATGCCGAAGGAAAGACAAGTATAAAAATAACCAAGTACACGGGAATTTTCTTGAACATAGGACCTCCTTCAGTTGCAGGTTTGTGGACTATAGGGAAAAACCAAATTCCAAGAACATAACACCGTAGTGTTTCCATTATTAGAACAGGTAATCGATGATGGTCGTAAACCACAACGGATGCAATCGATGAAAAAGTGTCTCAAAAGCGTAACCAAATCAACTTATTGTAAGAGTAATACTATCCCACAGATTGTTGAAAATCAATTTTTATTTACCTAAGATCAATATTTTCGTTTCAAGGAATTCCGTATTCGAATACGGGGTTCCTAGAGAACCATGAATTGAGAACAATCACTTGAATAGTACAGAGCCCCTAAATTGCTGGATTATCGCACCTAGGACTCTTCTTTGCAGCATCTCAGCGTAGCCATTGAATTCTTCAACCGATTGAACTCAGAATCTTGCACATTGATGAAAATACCGATTCGCCCTATTGGGTACTCCCTTTCTATCATACAGGGACCTGAAATGGTCATACCGGTAAAAAGATCGTACCAGTGCCCATCAGGTAGTGCCACCGTACGCGTTCTCTGTCCTTCCTCCAGGATGGGAGCAACCAACAGGGAACTGCCCAATAGATACTGGTCATAGATATCGCTGTATGTGCTGCCAAACTCATAGAACATAGGCCTCATCATTGGCTGCAGTGTTTCCCTGGAAGCTTCTGCTTCCCTGACAAGATACCACCTCAGATCCTTTCTCATCGTGCTGTAGCGTCTGGTAATGGAGAGAACCTCTGCTCCATGCTTCTGGGCCATATGCCAAGGACTTCGATCGTTAATGCGATCTTCGCTCTTCATCACCTCAGAGAACTGTCCTCCTACCGGTTCAGAGTGCCACTGCATCACAGGAACCAGGGAGCCCAATTCATAGCTTCTGAGGTACAGTTCCATGGATGGCATGGAGCCAGCGAACCCACCAATATCAAAGCCCCACCAGAAGATTCCTGAGATTGCTGCACTAAGCCCCGCTTTCAGTACTGCCTGCAGCTCCGACCACGCCGAGAGCTGGTCACCTGCCCAAAAGAGCATGGAACCTTGTGCACCCAGATATCCAGCTCGGCTGAATGTAATACGCTCTGGGCCGATGAACTCCTGATACGCCTCAATGTAGCTCTGAGGGTAGCGATTACGCATCTCCTTCCCAGTTGAGCCATCATGAAAGAGGACATCATCTGCGAGGATGCACTCCCCTCCGTCTGTCTTGAACCCCGAAAGCCCCATATCCATCAGATACTTTCGTTTAGAGAACCACCAATCTCGTGTCGCCGGGTTGGTGAAATCGGGAACCATGGAACCAGCGAACCAGTTTCCTTCAGGAATGGTGTACGGGGTGCCATCTTTGTTCAGCACTGCAAGTCCATGCTCACGAACGTAAGCGAGGTCTTGCTCATGACGTGTATCACGCCTACCTTCTTCCAAGGCTTTGTATACCGGAATCTGCCAGAGCATCAGATGCACGCCTTGAGTATCCATCTCTTCTATGAGTTTCCGGGGATCAGGCCAGAGTCCGGGCCCCTCGCCGAAGGTATAGAATGTCGATTCATCACTCCAGGCTTCCACTACCAACACTGAAATAGGAAACCCATGCAAGCGTGCAGCTTCCAAGGCTTCACGCACATCCTGCTCGCTTCTCCATCGGTTTGCACTCGCCCACTCACCGAACACCCATGCAGGGGGAAGGACTACCCCTCCAAGGTAGGAGAGTAGCTTTTTTAGGGTTTCTTTGGGTGTCCCGGTTGCTATGACAAGGGAATCCTCGGGAGAGAATTCTCCTTGCAAGGTGAGATGAATACCCTCCCCGTCCCCTTGGGACTCGATGGTAAAGACACGGTCACTCTGTACGAGAAAAGCATACTCATCAGAAAGGAACAACGGCTGGGGAAGATAGGTATGGGTACCCTGCTGGGTGAACACTTCCTCCACCTCGTTTCTTCTTGGGTGTGAAAGGAACTCAACACGGTCAAAATGCTCCCCTGCTCCCCAGAGATGTGTCCCCTTGAACTGAAGGCGAATAGTACCCGGTTCCTCAATCGTGACAACATTGGTTGCATTTGCATCCAAAAAGATAGATTTCATCCTTTTACTCCTCCAATTTGGAGACCACTGGCGAAATACCGCTGAGCACCTATGTAGATGACCAGAAGCGGGACTATAGAGATCAGGGAACCTGCCATCAGCAGGTCGTATGCTGTCTTGAACTGCCCAGAGAGGGCATTGAGTATGATGGGAAGCGTATAGTTCTTAGGGCTGGTCATGAGAACCAACGGCAAGAGATAATCATTCCATGCATCCATGGCGATGATAATCGCCAAGGTTGCGAGGGCTGTCTTGCAGAGCGGGAGAAAGATCGTGATAAATGACCTGAATAATGAGGCTCCATCAATGGCAGCTGCATCGAGGTAGGCATCCGGTATGTTCATCATCTGCTGACGCAGCATGAACACGGCAAAGGCCTTGAAGGTATAGGGAAGAATCAAGGCAAACAAGGTATCCACCAGATGCAGGTCGTTCATGATCAAATAAAGCGGTATGAAAAGGACATGGCTGGGAAGCATCATTGATGCGATGAAGAGCATGAACAGAAACCCGCTGCCCTTGAATCGAATCTTTGAGAAGGCGAATGCTGCCATGGAAGAAGAGAAGAGTGCAACCAGCACCGCACCAGAAGTTACCACCAGCGAGTTACCAATGGAGCGAAGCATCCCGGTAAGGGCAAAGAGCTTCTCGTAGGCTTGAATGGTGGGTTCCTTGGGGAACCACTCGATGGGAACGACCAACAAGGCTCCCCCACTTTTCAGCGAGGTGGAGATCATCCAGAGAAAGGGAACGATGGCAAGAATTCCCAGCACAATCGCAAGCAGATGATAGAGGAAGACTTTCATATGAATTCTATACATCATAGTTGACCCACCTTTTCTCACCCCGTTTCTGGATATAGGTAAATGCCATGATGATTACGAAGAGAATCCAGGAGTATGCTGCTGCGTACCCCATCTTCCCGTATCGGAAGGCATACTTGTAGATGCGCTCAACCATGACCATCGTCGCCCCATTCGGCCCAGCATTGCCGTCCTTGGTCATGACCATGACCTGGGGAAAAAGCTGGAAGGCATTGATCATCGAAAGCATTGAGACGTAGAAAAGCACAGATGAGAGCAATGGCAAGGTGATGCGAGCGAACATCTGTGCCTTACTCGCCCCATCAATGCGGGCTGCCTCATAGTACTCTGTGTTGATACTCTTCAAGCCACCGAGGAGGATCATGGCATAGAAGCCCATGTCCTTCCAGATTGAAGCCAGTACAATGGAAGGCATTGCCCAGACCTCGCTCTGCAGCCAGAGCGGTCCTTCAATACCGATGATTGCAAGAAAGTTGTTGATCGGTCCGTATACCGGAGAGAGCAACCATTTCCAGATCAAGGAACCGGCGACCCAGCTGGTGAGTACAGGAAGGTAATACACAACCCGATAGACATTGGCCCCACGATTTGGTGCATTGATGATCAAGGCACAAATCATTGACAGGACCAGCATCAGGGGAAGATACAGTACAACGAAATAGAGATTGTGGGACAAGGCTCTCCAGAACTCACTATCAGCGAGGATTGCCTTGGTGTTCTCCAATCCTACAAAATGCTCTGCAACAAACTTCAGAAACCCATCAGTCAGGCGTATTCTGGACATACCTGACCAGTTGGTTACACTCAACAACAGAGAGATGATGATCGGAAGAATGGCAAAAAGAAGGGCACCAAGCAGGCTCGGAAGTAGATAGGGAAGAGCAACTCGGATTCCCCTTCTGCCCTGGATACTCATAAGACCTCCAGAGGCATGGCCTAAAAGGCCATGCCACATAGTTTTCAATTACAAAGAAATCTTGGCTTCAAGTTCCTTCTGACATGCATCAAGGGCAGCTTTTGCACTCTGCTTACCAGAGAGAATCTGGCCCAGATAACTTTCGATAATTGCCTGCATCTCAGCCTGCTGGATGCTTACCGGAGGAGTTACCAGGTAATCGAGAGAGGCAAAGACCGCTTCCCTGTTCTCAGGAGGAGTAATGGAGAGATAGCTGTCAATGATCTCAGGATAGGTTACCGGGGGAAGTTCCCAAGATGCTTCAACCCTAAGTTTTGCGGCTTCCTTGCTTCCTGCAAGGAACACTGCCAGTTTTGCAGCCTCTGCAGGGTGCTTGCTGGTTTCACTCACTACATATGAATTAGAGAAGAAGTGTGTTGCCTTCTGCACGTTACCGGGCTCAATGGCGATATCCCATTCGAATGGGCAATTGGCGGTGAAATCCCCAAATGCCCAGATGCCGGTCACAAGCATGCCAAGTCGACCGCTCTTAAAGAGGTCCCAGTCGCCCATGCCTGCCATGTCGGCATCAGTGGGCATGATCTTTGAATCATTCTGCCAACCGGCCATGATGGAGACTGCCTCAATATTCTGAGGAAGATTAACAGTGAAGGCAGTTCTCTCAGCATTCATCAAGGAGCCTCCATTCTGTGCTGCACCCTTGTAGAATTCATGGAATGTCAAAGGTCTATAGAAACCCCAGATATTCTTCCCGAGGGACATGATCTTCTTGGATGCAACTTCCACATCCTTCCAGGTCCAATCAGAGGTGGGGTATGCAAGGTTTGCCTGGTCAAAGAGAGCCTTGTTGTAGAACAACACCACATTGCTGAAGGAGTTCGGCACGCCGTATTGCACGCCCTGGTAGTTGAATGCATCGAGGGCGGTCTTATTGAAACCGCTGGTGTCCCCAAGCAAACTCGTTACATCTGCCAGAGCACCTTCGCTCGCATAGGCAACAAAATTCTCATAGTTGAGCTCGAATACATCAGCTGCATTGCCCCCAACCACCTTGCTTTGGAGCTGGGTGAAATAATCATCGTAACCGATGGTCTGTAATTCGACCTTGATTGTTGGATTCTGCTTCTCGAACTCTGCAATCATTCCTCTGAGGGCTTCTCCTGAGAGTGTCGCTTCAGAACCGGAAAATTGCTCCAGTTTCAATGTAACAGTGCCCTGAGCAGCCTCTTTTGTTCCTGCTGAAAAAGCAGGGAGCAATACGAGAACCAGAACAAGGGCGAGTGAGAGAACGTTTCTCGTTGTTTTCATTACAACAAACCTCCTGGTACAGACATGTTCATTTCTTGTCTGTACAAACCACTTCGAACTCACTACAATTGGATTTGCAGTGATACACCTGTATGACTCAATCCGATGATCCGAAGCCCCGCACGGCTTCGGATTATCAATTCAACACCAATTTCCGTACCGATTCCCGCTCCACCAGGGAGACAGGCAGTACAATATTGGAACCATGTTCCTTCTCTTCAATCGCATCAATGACCAGCTGGGCAGCTATTCGAGCCTTTTCATCCACGTCCTGACGTATAGTGGTCAAAGCCGGCTCCATGTTGCTTGCCAGGAAGCCGTCGTCAAACCCGACAACCGAGATATCCTCTGGGACCTTCAGGCCTCCCTTCTTCAACCCCTTGATCAAGCCGAAGGCCAGAATATCAGCAGTAACAAACACAGCGCTCGGTCTCTCGGGGGAGCCTGCCAATTGTAAGCCAAGCTCCAGTCCATATTCATAGGAGATCGTACCGGAGTACACATACCTCCCGTCCTTGGGTAAGCCATGGTTTGCCAGTGCCTTCTCATAGCCTTTCAGACGCTCTGTGTTTACGCCTTCCTTGGTCAGATAGCCGGTAGCCAGGCCGATGGTTCTATGACCCATTCCTATCAGGTACTCGGTTGCCAGAAATCCGCCGTTCTCGTCGTCAATGGTGACCGAGCTGAGCTCCTTGTCCATGCCGTAGGAGTCAACCAAAACGGTGGGGATCCCAATCTGTTTCAGGTCCTTGATGTCCGACTCAATCTCAACACCTACGATGACAATCCCATCAAGGCTGCGCTTGCGGGCCACATCCAGATAACTTTCATCCACATCAGTCCCGCTGATCAGTATGTTGTAGCCCTTCTTCCTTGCCTCATATTCAAAGTTCGAGAGGAAGCTACCATAGAAGGAGTTGGAGAACATCAGCTTTGTTTCCTTCTCTGTCTGTGGTATCAAGAGGCCAAGCAAGTATGAGTGTCTTGATGCCAATGCTCTGGCTCCAAGGTTGGGCACATAGCCCAACCGCTTGATGGCCTCTTCCACTTTCTTGATGGTCTGGGGGGCAATAACTTGGTCTGAACGTTTGTTTATGATGTAGGAGACCGTAGCCGTCGAAACCCCGGCTTCCTTTGCGATGTCCTTCATGTTGATCCGTTTCGTTGCCATTCATTGCCTCACTTATGCGTTTAAGTTAAGTATTGAACTCATTTCATCATTTGTCAATGAAATCTTTTCCAAGCGACTACCTTTTGTATCGCAAACCACCCGATATCGCTCTCCTTTGTAGGTAACCTTGCTCTCAATCTGCTGCCAGGAAGGAGGTAAGGAAGGAGAGGCAGAAACACTGCCAGAGAAGCTTAGTCCCATTACCCCAAAGAGTACTGCCTGGAGCAGGGCGCCCATCGCCCCGATGTGCAGCCCCTCTCCACTCGTGTTCTCCATCAGCTCCTCAAGGTCGAGGAACATGGCCTGCCTGAGATACTGCTCTCCTACCTCTTGTAAGCCAAGCTTGTAGGCGATGAGGGCATGCATGCCCCAACTCAGGGTGGAGTCATGGCTCGTAATAGGCTCATAGAGTGACCAGGCGTTCCGTGCTTCCTCCACGCTGAAGTATTCGGGTAGCAAGAGGTAGAGCAGCAAGACATCAGGCTGCTTGACCACCTTGTACCGTTGGAGGCGGTCGAAGCAGATCGTATGGTAGAGAGCCTTCCCACTCGTCTTATGGGCTTTCAAATCGAAGGGTTCCTGCAAGGGAAACAAGTCGTCCTCCAGGTAGGTCCCCTCTTCATCACTGTAGGGGATGACTGCCTTGCTGATGATTGCCTCAAACTCAGCTCTTTCCTCCGAAGAAAGCACAAGTTCCCCTCTCTTTGTAGCTGCAAGGGCCAGCTTGATCGTATTCAATGCCATACAGGTGGTATAGGTGTTGTTCTTCGTCACCCCACCATATTCGTTGGGACCTTTTACAAAGAGCATCTCATACCGGTCGCTCTGAGCGATGTAGGTACATCTCGAGGCCCAGAACCGTGCTGTCTCTAGGTAGATTTCAACAAGGTTCTTCTTTTCAAATGCATGGTCACCAGTGGCCTGTACATACTGGTCCATCGCCCACACGATATCGGCGGTAACATGGACTTCACATTTTCCGGTGTCCCACGATTCACACTGCTCTGAGCCATCGAGGGCACTCATCCAAGGATACCGTGCTCCCTTCAGGTTTAAGGAAGCAGCATATTCCTTGGCTTGTGGGAAAGTCCCTATGCGGTAGGAAAGGATGTTCTTTGCTATGGTGGGGTTGGTGTAGAGGTAGTAAGGAAGGATGAAGATTTCAGTGTCCCAGAAGTAACACCCTTTGTAGCGGCTATGAGTGAGTCCCCTAGCCCCAATGGAGAGGCCTTCTTCCGGTTCATTCTGTTTCAGGTTGAAGAGAGCCCAGCGAATGGCGCACTGGTCTTCCACGGGTCCAGAGAGAATGATGTCATGTTCCTTCCAGAACAAGGAGAGAGCTTCTTCTGATTCACTGCGTAGCTTGTCAAAGTCGTACCATTCTAGGCTGTTTCCTTCCAGGCTGACAACTGCTTCCAGGAAGAAGGTAGAGCCCGCTGAGAGTTCTGTTTCATAGCGTTTCTGACTGCCGCATTCGTTTCCAGGAACAGAGGATCCAAAGCGCTTGGCGTAGGTAAAGGTAAGCGTGTCATGGATGGTGTTTCCTTTCATGGTCAAGACTCCATCCTCCCAAGAGAAGTGGCACTCCTTCAGCAAACCAAGGCTCTCTTCATTCTCTACAGTCTGGTCATCGTTGATGGGGAGGTTCATGACCGAATCGTCGATTGCATCAACAACAAACAAGGAAAGCTGTTTCTTTACCTTCATAAAGAAGCGGTGACCTGTCAGGTCCTTTTCTTTAAAAGAGACCACTCGTGAGTATGTACAGGAAAACTGATCGGTTTCCCAGGTACGTGTCATCAGTCCCCGTTTCATATCCAGTATTTGCTTGCTTCCAATATTGGAGAGTGGTACTGAATCAATGAAGACATCGAGTCGTAAGGGGTCGGGCAGGTTGACCATGTCGGTGATGCCGTTCTTGATGTACTCAAACCCTCCGGCCTTGTAGGCTCCATGGTTCTCGCTTGTGTAGGTATCGCCGGGCAATACTGCTCTCAGGCCGAATCTTCCGTTGCCTTGGTAGAAGATACTTTGGCAGAAGCGCTCATTCTGCTCATTTATGTCTGTTTCGATCTGCCAAGGCAGGTAGGTATTATGCTTTCCAATTTCCACGTGCTTTCATCTCCCCGATGAGGACATACGAAAGGTATCCGGCACAGGTTGCAAAGGCCTCACCTGTTGTTGCATACCCGGTATGCTCATCAATGCTTTCACAGGCGATGCCATGGTCCATTGGTGCATACAGGAGCTTCTGGATAGCAGCTTCTGTATGCAGGACCCTGACTTCATTCGCCAGACTCAATATCCAGGGATGAGGTGCATGCGGACACCCAATCGCAGCAAAGTTGGTTCCTGCAAATGAGTACTCATAGGCAGGGTCAGTGATGGTAGAGACCGTGTTCAGGTACACTTCATCTGAGAAGGAGGTAATACCGAAGAGAGGAAGGAGCAAGAGACTGCCAGGTGGCTCGTCATAGATGTCGTAATTACCATTCCCGTCGGTAGACCAGACGTACTGTCTCTTGCCTTGGTGGTCTTTGACCAAGTACATCTCAATCGCCCGCTTCACAGCTTCCTTTCTTTCCGTCCAATGGGAAGCTTTGCCGTTCCAATTCCAAGAGGCAAGGATGGAGAACACTGCATGGACCAGGGCATTGTTGTAGGTAAGCAGGGGATAGACGTGCATGTCATCAGTTGGTTGGAGGAAGGTCTTGTAGAGTCCTGTTTCAGTCTCAACTGCTTCAAGTTTACCAATGATGCGATTGGTGAGGGATTTGATATCACTATCATCCAGTATTGGCTCAGATGTCTTCTGGTAATAGGCGTCGATGGCTAGGATGGGGGCACAGAGTTCATCGAGCTCGAATCCTGGTTCAAGAATGGTTCCGTCGATGTACCTGCTGTGGATACCAACGTTCCGTTTCTGCCTGGTGGAGACATAGGATAGCATCTCCCGTGCGAGTGCCTGGTCAACTTCCAGGATTGCAGGGAAGGACCAGAGCAGGGAGTCCCGGTCCCAATAGGCTGCGCTTACGTAGTAGCGCGGGCTTCTGCTGGTCACCAGGACGAGTTCCTCGGTGTCGATGGTTCTCCCGGTTGCATAGTGGATGGCGAAGAGTAGGTTTCTGAAGAGCGTTTTGTCCATCTGTGTATTGCCGGTTGGTGTAATGATGGAGTCCAGATACCAGATTTGCTCCTGGTAGAGGGCCTCTACTCCTTGCCGGGAAAATTCCCGTGCACTGGTGACCGCTGATACTTCCTCATACCCTACTCCCCAGTAGATGGCAAACTGTGCATCTCCTAAAGCTGGTACTTCCAAGGGTGTTTCCATGGTGAAGGAGATAGATGAACCATCGCTATAGGTCCAATTACTACTGGTAGAGGTAATCGGGGCAAGCGCGAGGACCGGGAATCCAGAGCGGATGTCAAAGCAGGGGCAGTCAGACCAGCTGGTTGCATATGCGTGCATGCTTCCTTCAAAGGGTTTGCTTTCATTGACGGTATGAAGGACTTCGGCGATAGAGCCTGTTAGGGAAATCCTTGCATCAAGAGACTGCTCTGTTTTGTTCTGTACAGTAATTACCTGCACGAAGCCTTTCTGGTCTTTCGGAGAAAGTAGCTGATAGGTAGCGCTATAAGAAGGGGTTTCAGATGAGAAGGTTGGGATCCAATAACGGTCCTGCGTAAAGGATGAGAATTCTGAAGCAGTTCCGTTAACAGAGAGTTCAAGGTGGAGGAAGGGTTTCTCCCCTCCCCGAAATTCTATCATGCCACGATGAGCCATGGAGAGGACGTTGATGCTGAGTACGTCACTGTTCTCTTCTATTTCAGGGATTGCTATGTATTCATTACCGGTATAGATCATTGGGAACCTCTACTTATGCGTTTAAGTAATTATTAGAATGGAAGAGAGGTTCTGTCAAGGGAAAAGAGATAATATTCAGAAATGCTATAGGCGTAGATTTACACCTGACAGTATTCATACAGCAAGCCTGAGACAAAAATAAAGGGCCCGACTTATCGGAACCCTTCTCGTGCAGTCCGAAAACATACACGTCAATTGCAGATACAGAATACAAAAACGAAGATATATTCAACTTTTAGCCACATTATGGATTGAATCAACTATATGGGAATTTGTTCAAACCCATAATGAATTGTCTTGATGTCATACACTTTTGTATTCCTGCATTCACTCAAAGCTGCATCAAAGAGAGTTAGGTTGTAACCATGCTGACTCATCGTACTATTGAATTGAATACCATCACTACCTAAGCTCTTAATAAAATCACTGATGTACTGAGTTGGTAGATAATCAAGTTGACTATCGTGACGTCTTAAAGGCTTTGCAATTTCTTTCGCAATTCTTTTCAAGGCATCTAAATTAATTGCATGTATTGTAAAATCAATATCTGTCATTGAGTTTGCAACAAACGGACTTATCTTATCGATCTGTGCAAGATCAATAACTTCAATATCCCTTTTAAGTATAAATTCTCCTACTGTGACGTAGTCATGCACACCTGCACGGATTTCATATAACGTGGTATCCGTCTTATCCGATAAATACAGCCTGCTGATTCCTCTAGAATTAACGCGACCAGCCGATGCCTTATCGGCTGGAGGAGGTCCCATTTCTTCGGGCGTTAAGCCAGATTTCTTTGGGCAGAATCTGGCCCTATAGAAAGTTTCCCCTCTACGATGTGTTACTTTCACGCAAGAGAGAAAGAGCTTGAGAATCTCTTTATTAATGTAGTCTGTATGAAATCGATTGTTTTCCTTGATCTCTTTGACAAACTCGTCCCATCCATATGTTTTCAAAAGCGAGTTCCTCATAAGATATTGCTTATCGCTACTCTCTAGAATTCCTACATGTCCCATAAATAACGCAGGCTCTTCTTGGTATCGTTCTTTGCAGATATTCTCTAGTAGCTGCTGAACCACATCACGAGACACAGAAAAAATACTCCAATCATCTACAAGAAAATCTCTCAATAGCTTAACATCATTCTTAGGAATTGCTGTTGGGAACACACTGACTGGAGTATAGACATCTAGTAATCCATCAAATAATTGTGTGATAGTCGGATCCTCGGATAGATCATACACAAAAGTGTTGGAACCACCACAAAAGTCACAATCTCCTTTTGTCTGCTTGCTCTCTATGATTGAGCGGATTTCGATGTCCGAAAAACAATCTATGCAACACTTCATCTAATGTTCCCTATCTAAAAATGAACCCATCAACTCCAAATGGTGCATTATCGACAATTTCTTAAGACTCCCTAATCCAGGATATGTTTGATGCTCATGATGCTCCAGTAGTGTTCTAAGACCTAATGTTCGTGGTACTTGTGGATTAGAAGCACACCATGTCTCAAGTTTGGACAATGCCTCATAAAATTTCATTGCTGGATTTTTGATCCCATCATTGGAATCAGATACAAAGTGCCTGATTCTGAGGCTTTCGTCAGATGCAAAATATACAATATGAATTGCAACAGCACGAGGTGCAAACCCCTTCTCAAAATAATCCTTTCCAATTACTGAATAATCAGAAAACCCTTGATATCCTTCCTCTTGATAATATAAATGATCAGTAGAGAATGGCTTATCTTCATCTTCCGAATAGTCTGCCGATCTTTTTCGTCGTTCAAATCTATCTTCGCACAGTACCCTATTCTGTCTGATACTTCGCTTAAACGCAGTCTCATCAGGAATCAGAGCGAATTGTGGCATTCTCTCATCAAATAAACTGTGAAACATATCTAAATAATCATAGTCATCGATGAAAGCTAATAGTTTTCCTGAAGAGATACCTTGCTGCTCCAATTTTTCAAGAACCTCAGGAGCATTCTCTTGAACAAGAATACCGGGGATTATATTTGCATTCTGGTAGTATACATTGAGCTCTTTCTTTAATAAGTTCGTTCTACTACCCTCAGCTGGCTTTTCATATTCATCCTGAAACGATCCTACTATAGGGTTCTGAATGATAGCAATCTGATGGTCTTTTTCTATGCATATTGAAATTGCTTTTGTCAAAGTACTTGTCAGTTTAACTGGTTCTATGACAGGAAAAATTTTCTTACTTAGTAAGCCCTCCGCAACTAATTCACGGATTGCCAATAGCTCAAATTGCTTACCCCGCAGGATTGGGAAATACATACTGTCTACCCCCTGAATTGTTGAGAGAGATATTCGCATAGTAGCAACCTCTCCTTGGTAGAGATATTTGCAAAGTATGCAAGTGATTTAAGGGAATCGGGAATCTCAGAAATATCGTCTTTCTCTACCCTATTTCGTTTCTTCAGCTCGTTAAGGACCCTCACATACGCTTCATCGAGAGGAATCTCAGCAAACCTCGCATAGCTCGCATCATAGTAAAACACGGGAGTAGCTGAAGGAAGTTCTCCGTAGTACGCAAAGAGAATACTCTCATATTCCTTCTTTCGTAACAACGAAAACAGAGAACGATGATTAACACTCGAAGCATCTCTTATCGGGTCTTTCTTGATTTTGTTACTCAATCTGTTCTGCTTATTCAGAACATATATGCCTACAGGAGTATCAGCCAGTTCGGATTTGAGCTTTGAAAATCCAGATTCCGATGTTACAACACACACATGGTCAAACGCTTTGTAATAGTCTTCAAGCTGTCCTCTCAGTCGATTGAATGTATCCAATTCTGTTTTAATCTCATACACAACAGCTTTACCGTTAATCAAGACAAAGTCTGCAATTGAATTTCCTATGGGTACCTGGGTCAATGCTGTTGTGGTGTGTATGCTATGCTTTCCCAAAAGCAATTTCATAAGCAGTGTGTTCTGATAAAAATATTCATTTCTGTAGGTTTGAGACATGAACTGATACATTTGAGATAGTATCTCACCATAGCTCAGAGCTTCTGGGGAAGGTATGTATTGTTGGGCAACTTGAGTAAGTGCAGGAGGGGTTCTATGGTTTAGTAAGTCTTTGAACATATTCTGGGTGAAGAGCTTATTGATGATTGCATTATTTGTAGTCAATCGATGCCCTCCCTTGTTCATTCCTCATAGTCAATTGTTGCATAATGGGCGGTGAATTTCAATCAATATCATGTCAATAGACTCAGAAATGTCACCTTCTGTACAATAATCATTTTACATCATACATTATATTCTTGATACTTGCACCCTCCATTCAGGGGAGTAACTGGGTGGAATCTGGTATCTTTGCTAGGAAAAAGAACGTATTGCGGAATTATTTACTGATACGCATCCATTGAACTCAATTGAAAGAAGGGAGAAAGGCTCTATTTCTCTTTCTACCCTCGCAATAAATAATACAGAGCGTTGCATCTCTATCCGGCTCTTTACGCTCATACAGCCTATTTGGCCTTCTCCTCCAGGTCTTGTGCACTCGCAGTCCTTCTCAATATGGTCCCTGTTCCTGACCAATGACCTTTTCACAGCTAAGCCTAAAGAACCATGGAACCCAGCATGAACTGTTCTTCCTAGGGAATACGGTTCCACATGTACCCCTTGAACCGATCCTTCACCAGAAAGGTCGCCACTTCCCCCTAATACGTAGTTTTATACGTATAACTAATACTATATATTATAGGTTGAATATATCCTACTATATGATTATTATTGAAGTGTAGAATTTTGGAGGTATTCAAGATGTTGGTAGATTTGAAAAACCTGGTATCCATCACTGAGGCTAATCGGAATTTCTCGAAAATCGCTCGGGCTGTCGATGAGAATGGATCCGTGGTGATATTAAAAAACAACGCCCCAAAGTATGTGATCATTTCCTACGATCAGATTGCTGCTGATGAACAAGTATCAGATGAACAGTTGCTTGCTATCTCAAGAAAGTCATTCAAGCGTCACGAGGCAGCTTATAAAGAACTCGCAAAATGATCCGCTTATCTATGGAACAAAGTTTGGTTTGATGCTCATGCAGCAAGATGAAAATGAGTCTGCCGATTTTGTCATCCATCGCCCCGGCATCGGATACAACCATCGATTCGCTTTTGTACGACAGCACTCCGGTGCTTGTTGATGCCTAAGACAAGGATTTACTTGGGGACTACTGTACACCTGACGAAAAGGGCATCCTGTTTGAAAATGCGATGCAGACGCAAACGTTAACAAGGCGCAACATTGAAAAACATCCGTTAAGCCGTTATCCTATACCCAGTGATTGATTATCAAGAAAAACTAAGTCGAAGAGGTTGTATTGTATGGTGAAAGCAACATACCCAGTATCCCCTGCTGTGGTTGATTGGGTAATCAGCCAGCTAGGGACACATACAACTCCTGTCGATTCTCTGCCACTCCTGAAGGAATGGCAAGCAGGAGTTAAAACTCCTACGTTAAGTGAAATTGAAACTGTAAGCAAGAAGACTCACATACCTCTCGGTTATTTCTTCCTACAAACCCCACCAAAAGAAGAAATCAAACTTATGGAATTCAGAACTATTGCAAGCACCAGTTCTGAGAATCCAAGCAGGGACTTGATCGATACAATCGAGGACATGGAACAGATTGTCGATTGGACCCGGGACTATCTGATCGCTGACGGCTCTGGAGTCAATCCAATCGTCGGCAAACTCAAGCATGAAACCAATGTTGGAGTCATTGCCAATTATATCCGGCAAGTCCTTGGGTTATCCACCAACTGGTTCGAGACAAAAGAACCCTCTTTCAACTATCTCAGAGATAGAATGAGTGAGGCTGGAATCATTGTGATGATGAATGGTGTCGTTAGAAACAATACCCACAGACCGCTCAACATCGATGAATTCCGTGCCTTTGCCATCGCTGATACGTTCGCACCATTGATTTTTATCAATGCGACTGACTCCAAGAGTGGAAGGTTGTTCTCTTTACTTCACGAGTTCGTTCATATCTGCCTTGGTGTAGACGACCTATTCAATGATAGGCACAGCACAGTAAAAGGCGTCAGCAAACTTGAGATTCTCTGCAATGCGGTAGCAGCGGAAATTCTTGTTCCAACCAATCTATTTTACAGCACATGGGAGAGCTTCATCTCTCGATCTAGTTCTACGGAGGAGACCATCCATAAAGTTTCCCATTTTTTCAAGTGTGGGAATATCGTCGTTGCACGTAAGGCATTGGATACAGGAAAGATTAGTCATGTAACCTACGACAACATTGTTCAGAATGCCTTAAAGCACTACATTGAAAATAGAAAGAGTAAAGATTCTGGGGGGAATTTTTACAATACGAAGGGAAGTCGCATAGATAAACGTTTCTTAACATTTGTCGTGGATAGTGTTTCTCGGGGAACAACCCTCTACAGCGAGGCATTCAGACTTACAGATACAAACAGGCATACATTTCCGAAACTAGTAGAAAGGATGAATGATTAATGCCTGACGGAACCATCTACCTGATTGACACCAATTCCTTAGTCACACCAAAAGCAACTTACTATCCGTTGGATCTTGCCCCAACCTTTTGGGCTTCGATGGCTGAGAAGATCCAAGATGGTTTAATAGCAATCCTAGACCTTGTAAAGAAAGAAATCCTCAAGCCAAAAGAAAAGGATGACTTAGCCCTTTGGATTACTGAACTAAACATCGGACAATATGTCGACCATAGACAACAAGAGATAGTCAACACCTACGCTAACGTTCTCCAATCCATCCAAGACGATCCATGTTATTCGGAAAAAGCGCTTCGTGCTTGGGCTGATCAATCAGTTGCTGACCCTTGGTTGATTGCAACAGCGGCAGTGTATGGCTACACCATTGTCACATTTGAAACATATGTACATATCAACAAGGGTAATCCAAGTGGAACTCCCAAAATACCAAACATCGCAGAGAAATTCCATGTGAGAACAACCGATTTATTCCATATGATCAGGGACTTGGGTATCAGATTATAGAAATTGTTCAGTAGCATCGGCAACGACAGGAGAAATTACTGGAGAATCCCAAGGCAGGCAATGTGCTAAGAGTCAGCGGAGGAAAGGAACGAAATCGCAAAGGTGATTACAATCTTGGGAAAGAGTCTGAAAAGCAGGAGTTAAGAAATGAGTGTATATAAAAGCATCATGCAAGGCCTGGATGATGCTGTTAAATATCAGGAAGGGAAAATCGATGCTAGTAAGACAAAAATCGCCGTCAAGCCGGTCGAGTCTTTCACCAATGAGGACATCAAACAAATCCGAAAGCGAGTAGGCTTAAGCCAGGTCGTCTTTGCCTCTTCCCTTGGGGTATCCAAGAAAACAGTTGAAGCTTGGGAACGTGGTAGAAACACTCCTGCAGGTCCCTCCCGTAGACTCCTACAGTTAATCAGAGACAACCCTGAAATCATTGAGCAAATTATCGGTATCAGGAAGAATTGTCACATTTTCCACAAAACCCGGCATTTTAAGCCACTGGAAGCATGATTTGGCGATTTGAGGTACCGGGTAGAACTTCCACAAAATCCACATTTGCAGAAATCAGGATCATTCTAGATTCTTCGATCAGAAAGTGTCTGCCCCCATGTTGGTTGAAAGGGAGCTACGCAAAAGACGGCTCAAGCATGGGTTGCCAGCGGCTGGATGACCACTGGCCTTCTATGTACAAAAATCAAGAAATTCAGATTCCTTAGGTTTAGATAAAAGTTAATCTTGGCAGATTTGGCTTATTTACTCTTACTTTGGTTGCGACTGACTCATATTGGTTGTTTCTTCCTAACTCCTAATGGTTAAATGCTCCCGACCCTAACACCAAATACGTAGAAATATTTAACATCACATAATGGAAACGGTAAGTTGTTTTCACCTTCCCACGGTATGATGTGTCACCTTTTTGGGGGGCAGATCAGAGGGGTTCTATGGTCTAGTAAGTCTTTGAACATATTCTGGGTGAAGAGCTTATTGATGATTGCATTATTTATAGTCAATCGTTGCCCTCCCTTATTGTACCCTCAATACTATTGTTGAATAATCTGGAATACTTGAATTCGAAAAACGCATAACTAATTGAAATCACGGGGGACATCGCAACCCTCCAGGATGTTCTTCACAATCTCTCCGACAGAGAGAGCAGGATTGACTGTATAATACTCATATCCACAATGGCGCTGTAAAGGAAACCCGTTCTCCCTGTTTCTTTCCATGATTCTTTCAGCCCTATCAACAGCAACCCATACGTCAGCCAGAGTCAGTTTCCCCAACAATCTCTTAAAATTATCTTCCTTCTTGTACTCTTTCATACTTGGAAACTGTTCATTAAAAGCTCTATTAATCGGCTCAAGGTATTGATGCCGATAGTTCAATGCCCTATTACAATCTGCTTTGTGTAGTATCATCCAAAGATCAAAGGCAAAATTACTATAACCCAACTTGTAGGTTATGGCTTTCCCAATATATTGAGCCTTTTTCATTCGCTCCAAAGTTGTTGAAAATTGCTGCACATGCACAAGTTCCTCGCTTTCCCGATCGAAAATATGAGAAACTATGGTCTTGCCTAAAACACTCATGCCCTTCGCCCGGGAGAGTGGATCTTTTTCTATCTTGCAATCAAATGATGCTTTGAACGTTGCTCTTTCCGATGCATTAATACTACGGCTCAACCACTGAAGATACCACAACTCCGTCTCACCTTCGACCGAGAAGAAGAATTGTTTTGAGAGTCTCATCCTCACCTACTCCTTATTGTTATCGTTCATCAAGGTTCGGATGATTGGTGCTAGATCAATACTCTTGATTGCCCCATAGCGGTCCACGAAATAGTTTTTCATATAGTCCTCACTCAAGCGAACACCCTTTGCACCTGCAGTACCAAAGTCAGACAAGGAATAATGTGTACTGCAATGAGTCTCATCATCACGATCCACGAACTTGATCTCGTCCCTTCTGAACAGATTTGAATTCAGGAAAATAGGATTGTGTGTATCGAACACCAACTGGGCATTGTGTGTGTTCAACTCATCATTATGGAACAGTGTGATGATATTCATCAAAGCCATCGGATGGATGGAAGCATCAAACTCATCGACAACCAAGATACCACCTTCCCTCAAGGTCCTGAGAACAAGTGGGAACAGGTTGATGAAACGGATAGTCCCGTATGATTCAAACAATTCCACAGGGATAGCAGCATGTTTGGAATTCCTGTTGAAGATTGAGCAAAGCTGAGCTTCTTCATGTTCTCCATCCAAGACATATCCCAAGGCATTGGAATTTACCCCAAACAATGCAGCTGCTTCATTCAATGTCTTTTCGATGAAGACCGACCGTTTCTTAGGTTCGGAAAACTTCCGAACCAACTGCATCGAATCAGAGCGGTAGATGACAACGAAGCTCTTATCCAGCCACTGGGTAATCGCTGAAGGGAGCTTTGCACTGAACATAGTCTTGAAACCATTGGCAAGGAATAACTCCTCATCATGGAGGCTACTCTCAGCCAAGGCTGCCGCACCCTTCGCATTCTGAATATACGCAGAAACCAAGTACGGTTCTACAACAGTCATGTCCCCAATTTCCAATGTTGCAGCCTCGCGGACAAAGAGGGTGGTATTGTTCACACGAAGAGTCTCTTTGAGAACTTTCCTCTCATGGTCTCGATCCAGGAATCGTCCAAGATCAAGGGACATTGCATACTCAAAGAGAAGCCCCCCATCAGTGAATGCGATGGACAGATCTACTGGCTCAACAGTATTTAGTGTATTGTTCGGAATCAGCTCAAGTGCGCTGGAGGCAGCATTGGGAGAATCTTTCACCTCAACATTTCGAATATTTCCGCGAAGCACGATATGCTTGAAGGTTTCCATTGCTCCGATGATGTTGGTCTTGCCTGAGGCGTTGGGACCGTAAATAACCGCCGAACTTAAACCTTTATAGACATTCCTCCCGATTTTCTCAGAAAGGATACTGTAATCCAGACCCTTCTGTTTCGGGGCGACCTTCATGGAGAACACACATTCATCCTTGAAGGATTTGTAGTTCTTCATCTTAAATTCCAACAACATAGTGAAACCTCCATTTTGCAATATTTCTGCAAAATCATGTACTATATATACCACTTTAAGCATCTATAGTCAAATCTTATAGATCTATTTTGCAGTTATTAGACAAAAGTTAAAACAACCTAGTGAGCTCAGTATATGATACCAAGAACTATATCCGGATACTACATCGATTGGGCTTATGTTAGGCGAGGCAGCAGTACTACTTGGATGTGTGATAGTCATTCCTAGCTCCAATACCCTGGGAGAGAATCCCCGAAGCATAGGACTTCCTTGTCTTGTTCGTGGCATCCTGTTTCCAAGACAAAAGAAGGGATACTCCCTCCTTCGGTTGATCAGGGACAACCCTGAGGTTTTCGAACAATACAAAACCAAAGGTTGATTGGAGTGGAATCGTAAGCATTCCCCCTCCGGTTCATTTGGATGAACAGAGGTGAATATAGAACGAGATTGTCTCAATCCTGCCAAGAAGAGTCCCCCCTCACGACTACTAATAGTAAGAAAAACAAACAGACCTTACTAACCTTTGTAAGTGTTAATTAGGTTTATTAGGGAATTTACGAGTTTTGTATTATTATTTCTATACAAAATGTACCGATTTATATTTTCATATTGACTTTTTGGATAGGTCGTGACATCTTATATGTATTACTTGAAAGAAATGGAGGTGAGTCTATGAAATCAGCTTCTGTGAGAATTACTAACGTTACGATTCACAATCTAAAGAATGTGATGAACGGTTCATTGTCATTTGAAAATGGAAGGAAGAACTACAGAGCTAGCATTTTGGGCCTCTATGGACAGAATGGTTCAGGCAAGACTGCCTTGATAGATTCGTTGGAGCTTCTCAAGCATGCCCTCTGCGGGGGTACAATCCCCAAGAAATTTACTGACTATATCAATGTTGAATCAGAGGTTGCTACGCTTTGTTATGAGTTCGAAATAATGACACGAGAAGGTATCACCACAGTGTCATACCAATTTAGCATAAAATCGGTCTCGGATACTTCTGAGACAAATGTTGATTCTATCCAACCTTCTGAAATAGGAAAACGAGTTTGCATTTTCAATGAACTTATTAAGTGCCCAATTCTAAGTGACAAAAAAATAAGAATGGGCAAACTCATTGATACAGATACAACAGAGTTGTTCATTCCTCTTCCAAAGAAGCAGCTACTCATTGGTGATACCAAGAAAACCAGCACTGATCTCCTTATTGCCAAGAAGCTTGCAAGTTCTCAATCCCGCTCCTTTGTGTTTTCAAGGGAGTTCCTGAATGCTGTCAGAAGCAATGTGAAATATTCTGTAAATCCTGACAAGGAGCTTGTTTACTATGCAAGCATCATAGAAAGCTTGGTAAACTTCGGGAACCATGAGCTCTTTATCATCAATACGACCAATTCCGGTCATATTAGTCTGAATGCACAACCATTGGTTTTTAAATTGTCAGAAGGGGGCGTGGGAGCAATTAGTTCGATGATGATCCCTCTCAATGAGCCTGCAGTAATCCCACAAAAGGCAAAGGACGTTGTCACAAAGGTTATCAGTAATATGAATGTGGTTCTCAAGAGGATAGTTCCAGGACTAACCATAAGTATCAAGGACCTAGGAACCCAGGTACTTGATAACGGCGAGACGGGAAGCCGCGTTCAGCTCATATCACACAAGAACAACAAGGAGATACCGCTCTGCTATGAATCTGAGGGAATCAAGAAAATTGTCTCAATTCTCCAACTCCTCATCGTTGTCTATAATCAACCGTCTATCACATTGGCAATAGACGAACTTGATTCAGGAGTCTTCGAGTATCTTCTGGGAGAACTTCTCAGAATCATTTCAGAAAAGGGCAAGGGTCAGTTGATCTTCACCTCTCACAACCTTCGTCCACTTGAAACGTTGGACCGTGGGTTCATTGCGTTCACGACAACGAATCCTCAAAACCGTTTTGTCCGCCTAATAAACGTCAAAGAGAACAACAATCTCCGGGACTTTTACTACAGAGACATTATGCTTGGAGAGCAGAGTGAAGAGCTCTATGAACAAACGAACAACTCAGAAATAGCGCTTTCATTCAGGGAGGCTGGAGAGTACAGTGGCTCGTAGGAAAATAGTATTTGTAATTGTAGAGGGACCTTCAGACGATGAAGCACTCGGTGTTCTTCTGAACCAGATTTATGACAAGAATACTGTGTATATCCATATCACTCATGGCGATGTCACTACCAAGAAAGGTGCGAACTCTTCGACGATTCTTGTAAGACTTGGTGAAATTGTCAAAACGTATATGCATTCGTACCACCTCAATAAGTTGCATTTCCAAGAGATCATCCATATTGTGGATATGGATGGAGCTTATATCCCTGATGAAGCGATTGTAAAGGATGAAACTGCAAGTAAGCCCAGTTACTTATTGACAGAGATACACACTGCTAATGTTCAGGGAATCATCAATCGTAATGCGATTAAGCGCAGTTGGATTAATAGATTTCCTCAACACCAAGACTTTGCGATATTCCGTATCAGGCGTATTACATGTCTTGTAATCTGGATCATGTGCTGCATGGAAAGCTCAACTCCACTGATGAAGAAAAAGAAATCGATTCATTGTGCTTTGCAAGGAAGTATCGTTCAGATATCCCAGCTTTTATAGAATTCATATGTGCGTCTGACTTCTCGGTTGGAGGCAACTACCTGGAATCCTGGGCATTCATAAAGGAAGAAAAGCATTCTCTCGAGCGTCATACAAACTTGGGAATCTGCATCGAACGGGCTCGTGAAGGGAAAAATGAAAGGTATCAATACCCCAGGGCAAGCCCTGGACTCAGGAGGCGTTGCCCCCTTTTCCGCCCCAAGGGACGGGGTATCTCACCTTGCTTTCCCGGCACTCGCTCCAGAGAGGAACCATCATGCTGATTCCTTTCCTCTCGCTCCGTTGGGGAATGAACCAAACAACACAAGTAATAATGGGTCCTGACCACAAAAAAATAGACTATGAGATGTTGTACTTTTCATCTTTCTCTCGTTTATATCACTTGGGTAAATTTTACTCCTTTTGTACATAGAAGATTTCCATGTACACACATTCTGTCACACCTTTTTCCGATGAAGAATATATCTTGGCTATTCCCCTTCCCGTCCATTACCTCAGCAATTACCTTGCCTGCCTGATTGCCCCATAGGAACCAGCTAATCCAACTCTGCTAAAAGAACTCGTATAGAGGAATGAGAGCCTTGGTACTGTGGTGCAAGGTATACAGAAGACAGAGAAATGATGACATCTCTCCTCCATTTCACCACCTGTATTGTTTATTTACCCTTATATTTATCACTCATAATGCATTTTTTACCCTTATTTTTATCAACTTATATGATATACTGGGAGCATGAAGAGAAAAGAAGAAACATATCTATTGGAATGGTATAGGAATCCCTATCGTAAACCCCTCATAATCCGGGGTGCGCGACAAGTGGGAAAATCAACATTGGTCAGGATGTTCTGCAAGAAGAACAACCTCCAATTAGTTGAAATCAACTTTGAGCAAAACCAAACATTGCAGACCCTCTTCGCATCCAATGATCCAATCAAGATTATCCAATCCTTGGAAATCCTGCAGAACGTAAAGATTGACGCAGAAAAGTCAGTACTCTTTCTCGATGAGATTCAAGCCAATCCTGCTGCAATCCTTTCCTTGCGATACTTCTTCGAGAAGGTTCCCGGGCTTGCTGTTATTGCAGCAGGATCTCTCCTTGAATTTGCACTGGAACAGTATAAGCTATCCATGCCTGTAGGGAGAATTGAATACTTCTTCATGGGACCCATGCATTTCGAGGAGTTCTTGGAGGCGGTGGGAGCCGACCAGCTCCTTGCATACCTACAATCCTATTCATTGGGAGATGAAATTCCTCAAGCCATTCATGAGAAGGCTTTGGAGTACCTTCGGACCTACTACCTATTGGGAGGAATGCCAGAGGTAATAAGCGTATACAGGGAAACAAAATCATTACTGCAAGCTGATAAAATCAAATACTCCATCCTCAACACCTATCGTGATGACTTTGCTAAATATCAGACACGGATAGACATTTCAAAACTACAGGAAGTGTTTGACAAACTGGGAAGCACTGTTGGGAAGAAAATCAAATATGTTGAGCTACTCCCTCAGGACCGAAGCACTGTCACTGACAGGATTCTGACCTTCTTCGAGTATGCAAGAATTTTATATAGAACCTATCATTCGAGTGCAAACAATCTCCCCTTGAAGACAGAGATCAACCAGAAGTATTCCAAAGGCATCCTGTTGGATATCGGCCTCTATCTGACACTGCAAGGATTATCAATCGCAGATATTGTCCAAGACAAGGGTCTGTTTTTCTCATGCCAGGGAGCCCTGGCAGAGCAGTTCATCGGTCAACACCTGCTCTACAGCCAGCCTACCTACATGAACCCCGAGCTCTATTATTGGAACCGGGAGAAAGCCCAGTCCAATGCAGAAGTTGATTTTCTCATTCAGCAGGGTAATACCATTCTGCCCATCGAAGTAAAATCCGGGAAAACAGGAACCTTGAAATCCTTGCATGTGTTCATGGAAACTAAACAACGTTCCCTGGCGTTGCGATTTTCCACAAACACCCCGGTAGTGGAGACTGTGAAATCTACTCTACCAAAGTCCGACTACTGTTATACCTTGGTTACGCTACCACTCTACCTGGTAGGACAGACCAGACGCTTAATGAAAGGTATCAATACCTCAGGGCAAGCCATGGACTCAGGAGGCGTTGCCTCCTTTTCCGCCCCAAGGGACGGGGTATCTCACCTTGCTTTCCCGGCACTCGCTCCAGAGAGGAACCATCATGCTGATTCCTTTCCTCTCGCTCCGTTGGGGAATGAAAAC
>NZ_QUWK01000023.1 GCF_003429665.1 Sphaerochaeta halotolerans
ACAGCGTATCTCGGAGAGTCCATACTGTTTGTTCCTGATGATATCGTCAGGAAAGATTGTCGAGTAGAGGCCATCCCCAGGGCAACGGTAAACGGCGAGGAGCATCATCTCCACCACCGTGCCTGTTTCTGCCGTGTACCTCCTGCCTCGCTCCCGGGAAAACGCATACTCACCCGGTCCCAGGCACTTGCGGCACACAATCCCGCCGTTGCCCTTTCTCAAGGATGGATGGAAGTTCTCTTGAATCGAAGCTGTTTCGATGATAGTGTGTTTATAACGTATTTGGTGAAGAGGAAGTTTTGGCAAGTGGCAACAAGACAAAGGGCTTCCTCTTCATTTTCTCCCTTGGGGATCCTCTCCCCAGTTCTTACCTTATTAAACCACAGCTTTCTCCCTACTGGAATATTTCATTTGCGGTATGAGTGGGAGTTTTCATATTCGAGACAGTATCGTCAGGAGCCAGTGATGTAATCGTCTTGACAGGGAATCGTTCAACCGTGGAAGAAGTCGACTCACGTAGGTGCAGCCCATTTTTCCTTACGGCTTCAAGCCGGTCTCCTCGTGCCAGAATGGTTACATCCTTACCGGATCCTGCCAATTTGCCGGCGAACAGACTCCCGATCGCCCCTGCTCCTACAACTAGAATTCTCATATCTTCCCCTCCGATGGTGACGAGCTTTCACAAGATGGATACATGTGCGGTTGGTGCAAACAGTACCCACATCGCTTGAGTCATTAATCCGTTTCTCATTTTATACCTTTCCTTTTCATGCCTTGTAGCCTTCTTATCAGTTTCACAAGCTCATACCAAAGCACCGATGCTGCAGCAAGACCGAGTGCCGTAAGTGCCTGTATTCCACTGAGTGGGGCGAGCTTGAGAAAGGTGGAAATCGGTGTATAGAGGATTATGGCCAACAATGCCAGCGTTCCAAGATTGACGGCCCACACAACACGATCCTTCACGAGTTGCTTCGCTGAGTGATAGGCAAAGTCATGATTGGAGCTGTTGACCTGTACCAGGAACAAATTCGCCAGCATGATAATGGCAAGACCCATCGCGCGAGCTTCCGGTGCATTGGCAGAGTTACCTGCAAGGGTTGCAAAATAAGCGCCAAAAGATGCAGCGAACACGAAAATACCTTGTAGGACACTCTTTCCCAGCAATCTGCCGGTGAGCAACTTCTCCTTTGGGTCACGGGGTGCACGATCCATCACATCCTCTTCCGCAGGCTGACGTTCCAGCACAATGGAGCAGGTCGGGTCAATCAATACCTCCAGCAGCACCACATGCAACGGTAGAAGCATCAGTGCAGTTGGCTCTATCCCCAAAAGCGGAGCCAACAGGGAGGCTGCTGCAATAGGAATATGTATGGTGAACACATAGCCAACCGCCTTGCGGATGTTGTCATAGATGCGCCTCCCGTCGCGGACTGTCTCCACTATGGTGGTAAAGTTGTCATCCATGAGAATCAGATCGGAGGCTTCGCGCGAGACTTCGCTGCCGCGCTTGCCCATGGCAATGCCGATGTCAGCGTATTTAAGTGCTGGAGCGTCGTTGACACCGTCGCCTGTCATGGCCACAATCTCGCCGTTCTCCTTGAATGCCCTGACAATGCGCATCTTGTGTTCAGGGATGACGCGGGAGAAGATGGAAACGGTCTTCACTGCTTCCTGTAGTTCCCCGTCGCCCATAGCTTCAAGCTCTTCGCCTGTGATAATGTTTTCGCTGCCGGGGATACCGATTTTGTTGGCAATGGCAGAGGCTGTAATCCCGTTGTCGCCGGTGATCATAACCACCCGAATGCCAGCTCGATTGCAAACGGCGATATCCTCTTTGACACTTTCACGGGGAGGGTCGGCAAGCCCCACCAGACCCAGCAGAGTCAGACGGCAGTCGGTGATGACGGCAGGAATAGCGGATTCGTTTTCAGGCTTGGCAGTTGCAACGGCAATGACCCGCAGTCCCTGGGAGGATAGTGTTTTGATCTGTGACTCGATAGTCCGTCGCTCCTCTTCTCCTAACTTGCAGATGCTCAAGATACGTTCAGGGCTCCCCTTGGCGGCAATAATCAGATGACCCTTCTTTCGCCAGACATGGCCCATCATCTTCAACTCATTGGTAAAAGCGTACTCACTGACAAATTCGTTGGAGAAGAGGCTTTCTTTTGTGATGCCATAATCCTCGCAGTAGCGGAGCATGGCTTTTTCCATGGGGTCATACGCATCAGTTTCACAACCCAATCCCATGGTTTCCACCAATTCCTGCTCTGTGGCACCGCTTGTCGTCCAGACATCCTGTACGGTCATCTGGTTCATGGTGATGGTGCCGGTTTTATCTACGCAGAGAACGGAGACCGCTCCAAGCGTTTCCACGCTGGGTAGCTTGCGAACAAGTGAGTTTTTCTTAGCCAACCGCCAGGCACCCATGGAAAGGAACACAGTAAGAATGACCGGAAATTCTTCTGGTATCATGGCCATGGCCAGCGTAACGCCGGAAAGTATACTTTCAATCAGACGATCCATAATTGTATGATCGGGAATGTTGAACCATGTGAACACCGCTACCAGAGCAAAGAGCACTCCCGCAATAATTGCACAGGTCTTTACAAGCTTGCCTGTTTGTTTTTGCAGCGGTGTGTCCTCATTGGGAGCAGCAATCACTCCCAGGCCGATTTTCCCGTATTCGGTCTGCACGCCTATCGTATCCACCTGTACAACAGCGTTGCCCTGGGTAACAAGAGTGCCCGCATAACAATAATCCTTGCGCCAATGATCCTTTGTTGGTTCAGTGCTTTCCGTAGGAGTTTTCCATACGCCCTCTGCCTCTCCAGTAAGGGAAGACTCATCCACGCATAAATCTGCGCAACGCAAAACTAAACCATCTGCTGGGATCTTCACGCCCTCGTGAATCATCATGAGATCACCCGGCACCAAATCAACGCTGGCAATCTGTTGTTCCTTGCCGTCACGGATAACGGTGCAATGGGGAGCAGACAAATCCTTCAATGCGTTCAGGGTTTTATCGGTTTTCCATTCTTGGATCACATCAATACTGATGATGCCGACGACGAAAATGAGCATGATAGCGCCATCTCGTGGTTCTCCAAGCAGGAAATAAATAATCGCAGCGACAATGAGCAGCAAAAACATCGGCTCACAGATGATATGAAAGACTTTTTTTAAAAGGCTTTCTTTCTTCTGCTGTGCCAGCTCGTTCTTGCCGTACTGGGCCTGCAATCGTTTTGCTTCGACAGAGGTTAGCCCTGTCATGTTCGGTCTGTAGGTTGTCATAAAAAGAATCCCCCATTTCCCGCTGCCATGTGGCAATGCGGTGTTATGATTTCTCTTTTGACACTCCATTTGAGGTCGCCTGTTCCATAAGGCAAAAAAATGGCACACCCATGGAACATACAACTGTCCCACAAATGTGCTTATTAGCAATTTGCTGCCGTTGTTAAACGGCCCGGCCCCACGCCCGCTTCCGGGCATCGCCTGCTCAGTTTGTACTGTTGATCTCACATCCTGAAAAACAGGAATGTAATGCAGTGCAAAAAGACTTTTTTAAAAAGTATACGACAATGCATAGGTTGTCAATCATCCGGCTACTCATGTTTTTTTTTGCTTTGCCATTTTATTCAAACCAGGGTTCATACTTTTTACGAAATGGCGAATATTTTGTCACATCTTGATACATGGCATCTCTTAGTAAAGGAAATATGTCCAGATGATCCCGCTAGCATGAATTTATACAGAGAAGTTTTGTTCATCTAGAAATCGAAAAAAGAGACATTTCTTCCCATTATATACAGTTATTTAGACTATAAATCATCAATGACAACCTGCCCATGATACAAGATTACCCTATGCAAGTATTTGTTTTGTAAACACTTATTTTTTCGTCATTTTACCAGTTTTTCAGGATTTTTCATTAATTTAGACTACTCAATTTCGTCAATTTTTACCAAAGTTACGCACACTCGTATTTTCAACAATACCGTTGATTAATATGCCAATTAGTTTTGGGGTTCAGGGGTTTTGTTTGCTTTTTTCACAGCTTTCTTCGAGCTGTAATGGGTGCTCTTTCTGACCTTGTTGCCGTGCTCATCGACCTCAATATTGGAGCGTTTCGCCTTCAGCTTCTGCACGCGTTTGAACTGTCGTTCATGGATGATTGGGAGGTGATGGTTGCGTGACCGATGGACCTCGAACGGGTCACGGGCTTTTCTCTGGGTTGAAGGAAAGTCTGCGGACTCTGTTTCTCCATAGACTGAGGTGCCGGTATATTTCTCATTGGTGAGTATGTTCTCGATCGTCTTCACCGGCCATTTCTTCTTGCCGGTGGGAGTGGGAACTTTCAGGGATTCCAACTCCTTCTTGATCCTCACGATGCTCCAGCCTTGCTCATACCAATCAAAGATCTTCAGGACTATTCTGGCCTCAGCGATGTTGAGGATTAGGCCTTCCTCCTCATTACGATCGTACCCATAGCATCTTCTTGAGAATGCAGGTGAATCAGGATCCATGGTACTTCTTCGAAGCCCCCATTTGATGTTCTCGCTCTTGTTCTCACTCTCGGCCTGGGCTATGCCAGCATGGAGTGTCAGCAGCAACTCCCCTGCCTGGCTGAGGAGGTGGATCTGCTCATTGTAGAAAAAGACATCCACCTTCAGTTCCTTGAGGCGCCTGAGCGTCACCAGAAAATCCACGCAGTTGCGTCCGAACCGGCTGATGGACTTGGTATAGATCATGTCGATCTTACGCGCCTCACAGTCGGCCAGCAGGCTCTGGAAGCCAGGACGGGAGCTGATGGTGCGACCCGACTTGATGTCGGTATAGGTACCGACATATTCCCAAGCGGGATTATCCAGGATGTCCTCCTTCTCGAAATCCATCTGGGCTGAAAGACTATGAAGTTGACGTTCCTTTTGCGTGCTCACACGGCAGTATAAGGCAACCCGGAGACGCTTGAAATGTCGCCTGGCTGGAATGACATGTATGATGGGTTTTCTCTTTTCGTCTGGCATGATTGGTCATTTGTAACACGAATAGAAAGGGATGGATAGATTTTTTACTACATAGAAAACTCTACTGGCCACAAAAGGTATCAAATTCCTCAAGTTTTCCATAATCCATACTTATCGATATCACGAACCAATAAAACAAATAGAGAACCAAAAGTATTCAACATAAAGCGTCTTGTGTCATCATCGATGTCCTTGATGGCATTCACAGCAGCAAATGCTTTTTCCTTTTTGTTGAACAATAAATCCCTGAAAGTCTTTGCATTTGTGGATTTTATGACTAGATAAAAAGACTCCACAAAGACTTCTCTCTGCTTCATGTCAAACGATGATACCCATTTATTGAGGACCCTGTTGAAGTAGGAAGCATTTCCACTCATATTGATTGCATATTGGAAACCAAACCCCTCAACCAACCAAGAAAAGGGATCATGTTGCATGATCCAAAATCGGTCGCTCTTGACAACCTTGAAATCCTCCTGTTGCTGCAGGAGCATCCCTATCAGAGAAGACTGAGGCACGGTCTTCAGAATTTTGAATTTTATCTTCGCATAATTTTCGCTTTGGAAAATATCTTCGGAGAACCCCGGGCCATCATGACTAAATATGACTTGTATCCTATCCTGAATGCATTGCTCACAATGCATTGAGGCATATACCGCGATATTGCCTCCTTTCGAATGCCCTCCTACAAGCATAGTCGAATATGGATTTCCAATGAAGCTGTTCAGGTATCTCACCCCTTCCACTTGGGAAGGAACGGGGTTGAGAAAAGCCATATTAAAGTCTTCTTTCCATCCAACGAATGTCGAATCAGTCCCTCGGAAGGCAACGTATGCTATCCCATCAGTGATCAAAAAAGTAATCGCAGAAAACTGCTTTTCCTGAACTTGATCTGTGTGATCTACATACCGAGACATCCGTACATCTTGGAATCTGGGGCTATCAGCAAGCGCCAACAACAGCTTCAGGTTGCTTTTATGATCACGAACGCCCAGAAAAAGCCATTCCAGATTGTCCTGTTCCATAAGTTCACGTATACTGATGGAACCATCCAAGGATGATATTCCCGGTACAAACCCATTGAATTGCAGATATGAAAATTGCGACAAGACAAGACTGTCCACCTCGCAGAAAGGTCTTGAATCAAAACCGTCCCTTGCCACTTTGACATAATCTATTATGTTACTCATTTCTTGTCCTTTTTCGATTGAGCATCCAAATTCCCACGATTCACAAAGCAATCAATCTTTATGTAATCTCATTTAGTTAGTCGCAGCATGGCTATCAGGTCCTTTGATGAGACAATCTTGTCAACCATGCTGACCAACAATGACTCGCGATAGTGATAGATGGTTTTTGAAAGGGGCCACATATGAGTCAGTATGATGTCCTTTTCCATTTCATTGAGGTCAAAATACATTTGTGCATTTTCAAGCGCAATTCCTGCATGCCTCATGGCATGGTGGGGGTGCTTCTCTCTTTTCCAATCATACAGGAAGAAATCGTGCAGGAGAGCGCCCCTGGCACATGATTTCTTATCCAAGCCGAAGGCATCTGCCAGATACCACGATACTTGTGATATCAGCAATGAATGACTCAAGGTAGATGCCTGATGATGCTGAATGCCAGCCATGGACATGACATTTCGGTTCTCGAGCAGGTCCTCTATTGCTAGGTAAAATTGCCCATCCTCCTGATCCTCGTCAAGAATCCGCCCATGCAAGAGTATCCATATCGCCTTCCTGTACGGAAGGAATCCAATTACAGCTGTCGACCGCCCCCAAATTTTTGCAATGAACAAAGACAGCTCGCTCTTCAGAATCTGAGGGAAGGCCAAGAGGATCCTCGTATTGGCTTTCCTTCCGACAGCTTCAAGATTTTCAGCAGCTGGATTCTCCAGAAACCCTAAAAGGTTTCTTTTTAAATGACGGATATGCAACAACTCGTATGCATTCGAGATGGCTTGAAAAATGAAGTAGATCGAAAAACTAACTGCTATTATCCAAAACCCCTTAGTCGCAAGAATCAAATCCATAAACAGCCAGATGTTCTGTTGCAGAAAATGTAGGTATACATAGCCTAGAATCCCCCAATAGAACGAGTACAAGAGACAAACCCTTCCCTGTAAATTTAGAAAGAAGGATGAATAGTCCCACAGCTTCAACTCAAATAATTTCTCATAAAAGAGATGTACAAGAAACTCAAGCATGGTACAAAAAAGAATGCATGCCGTGATTTCAACCCAGATCAAGTGATCAGGCACTAATATATCTATGGATTCGATGACGACGGCACCTGCCCCATAAATTGGGACGAAGGGTCCTCTTAACAACCCAGAATCAATGAATCTATGTTCCTTAATGCTACGGTAGGCTGATTCCAGCAACCATCCCAAGAAGGAGGATACTAGAAACAGCACAACCCAACTCCAAAGACCTGCCATATCTATTCCCTATGTTGTTCGACAGACGTGAAGAGTACCAAACCAACTATCCTCATCAATTTCCAAGTCTGGCATGCAAAAACCATCACAATTCATGAATATTGCTCACGTAACATATTGGCATGACTCTCCCAGTCCTCTGCTGCGCCAGTACATTTTGCACAAAGCTCGTCTACATCCTCGTGATCCAGTGGTTGCGTCGATATGGCTCCAGAAATCTTTACCATTTGAGCTAGAGCCTCTGGATTATCGAGCAAGGGACATGGCTGGAAAAGATTCTTATTGAAGGGCTGCCGGTTTCTGTATTCTTTGAAAAGAGGGGACTGCAACGCATCCAGCAACGAACTATTCCTAATGTTCTTATTTGCATAGTGGATGAATGCACAAGGTTCCACATCCCCTGCGGCATTGATATGCAGATATCTTCTGCCCCCCGCAATACAACCGCCTACATACGGAGCGTCGTTCCAAAAATCAAGCAGAAAAATTGGTTTCTTTGCTCGCATTTCACGTACCCAATGAGCCATGTGTTCCCGCTGATCTGCGTTCGTCATCAATGTAGGGTCAGCATTCCTCCCCAAAGGCATGTAGGTGAAATACCAACCAAACATGCATCCTTGTCCGATAAGGAAATCCAAGAAATCTTCGCTTCCTATACTATCCACATTTTTTGAATGGTAGCAGGTACTGAAGCCGAATGGGGCCTTGGCCTCACGCATGTGACGCATGCCTTGAAGGACTTTTCCATACGTTCCCGATCCTCTTCTGAAATCAGTCTGTTTCTCATAACCCTCAATACTGAAAACCAAGGCAAAGTTACCAAGAACAGCCAAGGCTTGTGAAAACTCCTTATCCACCAGTGTCCCGTTGGTGAACGCAAGGAACATGCAATCATCATGTACTGCTGCCAGTTTGAGTAGGTCCGTTTTCCTCATTGTTGGCTCTCCACCTGAATAAATATAGAAATAGATTCCTAATTCCTTACCTTCCATGATGATCCTGTCCATCAATTCATACTCCAATGAATCTGTTTTTTCATATTCGCCAGCCCAGCAACCAGTACATCTAAGATTGCATGCACTGGTCGGATCCATGAGGATGGCCCAGGGGATGTTACAGTCGTACTGTTTCCGTAAAGCTTCAGTGCGTTCGGGCCCTGTCATTGAGGCGTTAACGACAAAATTGGAGACAAAGCGTTTTCTTACTTTCGGTTGAAGTTCGTCAAAACCTCTGATGATGAGATTCCTATATGGGTTATCTTTTTCCTTCATTACCTTTTTTGCAGCAAGCAGCTTTCGCCTGCTACCTTTGTCATTTATGAAAATCAAGAGAGCATCCACAACTTTGGGGATATTCTCTTCCGGATTGCTCTCCATGAAATGCAATGCCAGATGCAATGCAGTATTACTGATGCCATGCGTAATGTGATCCATGATTTTGTTCCTTTGTTTGTGATGGTTTTTTTCTTAAGACACTCATTGCAGTCCACAATTCAAGACACTTGAAATAATCATCTCGTGTTTCTTGTTGGACATACTCTCCCATTGCTCCAACAAGGAAGTATATCGATCACCTTCCCCTTCTACCGTTCCGAAAAGAGGTTGCAAAATATGGTTTTGGAAGAACGATAGTCCCATGAAAGCCAAGGAGAATGCATACGAAGAGCTATTTCCCAGACTTGCAAATACGGTTTCGGTGACTGTCCATAAGGATTTGATGGACTCCTGGAGACATTGTGTAACCGTCAAAGGTTGATCATGGTTCATGCAAACAGTGAATTCCAAGAGAATGGAAGAGAAATTACGGTTTTTCATAAAATCCGCAAATACGCTAAGTACTTCTTTCAATCTCTGGGAAGAAGAAATCGACTTGGCTTGGACGACATCGTGCAATTTTCCTGTGACCGAATCAACCACATACCGAACTGTCTCGATGAAGATAGCTTCTTTGTTTGCATAATATTTGTACAGTCCGGTTCGGCTTAGTCCGCATTTTTCTGCGATTTCCTCATAGTTGGCAGAGTAATAACCTTTTCTTGAAAATATTTCCAAGGCTTGATTGATGATGTCCTTGGACCGATAATCATGGTCAACAATTTTTGGCACGACGAGCCTCCTTCACAGAATTTGCTTCAGATTCTTTATTTTGACATCAGTGTCAAAATAAAGATTATTAGCTGCGATATCAATAGAACAGTTGGTATTATTTTTAATCCAGTATCTGATTAAGCTTTCAGATGGGCCTCTTATCCATAATAATTTATCAATCCTTTGCAAACAAGGCACTCGTATCCGTGTATTCCTTGTAGCTTTCCTTTTTGTTTCATCACATACAATACCCTTACTAATAAATCATCAACGACAACCAACTCTTGATACAAGAACACTCATTGAAGATGTTTGTTTTGTACTAACTTAATATCCAAATCCATAGGGGCATGCCTGATGAGATTACTGTCCATCAGGCCAGAAAATTGCCTTCGGCTTTCATCAGATTCCTCCTTTTGGAGGATGCTTTTACCCTTAGCTATGTACTTGGGGCTTTCATCCTTGAGAAAATGCTCGTACCGAGAGCACCAGAGAAGGCAGGTACGCGCGTGAAACGTACCTGCCAAGAGATGAGGAGAGAAGGTTATGGGGAATCTATCTCTGGTATTCCTCCCAGAGTTCATCAGCAATTGGCTTCCACTTGTCAGCAATCGGCTTGCATTTAGCATAGAGCTGTTCTACTGATTCTGAGTCGATCCGTTGGGTGCTTTGAGCCCCCGACTGGTTGACCATATCCAACAACAACTCAGGATTGTCAAACATGGGGCAGGGACGGAACATGTTTGAATTGCATGGCTGATGCTCCCGATATGCCTTGAACAATGGGTTCCTAAGAGCTTCCACGAGAGGTTTGCCATGAATGCTTTCACAGGCATAGTGGATGAATGCACATGGTTCCATGTCACCATTGGCATTGATGTGCAGGTATCGTCTTCCTCCTGCGATGCATCCATTCACATAGTTGCCATCATTCCAGAAATCCAATACAAACAAGGGCTTATGGCTACGAATCTCCCTTACCCGTTTGAGCATATAGGCTCGTTGAGAGGGAGAAGCAACCAAGTCGAGGGATGCACCTTCCCCTACTGGAATATAGGTAAAATACCATCCAAACAGTGCTCCTTTCTCAGCCATGAAATCTACGAACTCATCAGAACCCACGTACTCTGTATTATATGTGTGGTAGCAGGTAGAGAACCCAAAGGGCAATCCACGGTCACGCAAGATGTCCATTGCCTGGATACATTTCTTCCAAACCCCAATACCCCTTCTTGCATCGGTCATTTCCTCAGTTCCCTCGATGCTGATTAGTGGGATGAAGTTTTTCACACTCAGTAGGTCTTCCGCAAATTCATCGTCAATCAATGTTGCATTGGTAAAGGCGGCAAAGATTGCGTCGTTGTGTTTGCTTGCAAGCTTTATCAGGTCATGTTTACGAACTAAAGGTTCACCACCGGAAAAGAGATATGCATAGGTTCCCAGTTCCTTTCCTTCGGTAATGATACGATCCAAGGTCTGGAAAGAGAGCTCATCAGTTTTCTTGTATTCGGCGGCCCAGCATCCTGTACAGGAAAGGTTGCAGGCAGACGTGGGATCCATCAAGATTGCCCAAGGGATATTCATATCCATTTCTACACGGTTTTTCTCCAACTGTTCAGATCCAAACCAAGCAGCATTGAAGACAAAATTCATGACTATCTTCTCTAGCACCTCGTAGTCTGTCTGGTGGATGATCCTCATGATCAAGCCGTATCCCCCTGATGAGGGGTCTTGAGTAATACGTTTGATCATCTTCCATTGTTTCTCTTGTATTCTTCCCGTTGCTGCTGCAATGGGCTGTGCCCAGTTCACAAGTTTGGGGAGATTTTTCTCTGGGTTTGCATATACAAGTCGCAGACTTGTTCTCAATACGTTCTCGGGAATTGATTTCATGGGTTTGTCCTAGGTGGAGAGAAAGCCAGCAAATTAGCTTCCTCTCCTATGTTTCATAAAAGTTGTTGGTGAATGCTACGCAATCGTCTTCATCGTTTTTGCTTCTAGAATAATCATGATGATGGACACGATACGAAGGTTCCACGCAGCCCAGCCGGTAATAGATGAAATCCAGGGAACGATGAACAACAATACGCTCGCAACAATGAGAATCCATTGAACAGGTTTTGATTCTGGGAGTGAAAGAGCAATTACAGCACAAATGACAATTGCAATAGCAATCACAACACTGAAACCAGAACCTCCTGAGTAGGTGTAGAAGAGCGGAGAAAATGCCGCATACAATCCCAGAACTGCAACTGTCCAATCTTGGGTCCGTTTAAATTTGTCCATGTGTACCTCCAAGTACGTTTGGTCTTGTTTTGTGCTTGAAACGTATCATTGAGCGCCTTACAGAGGTACTGTACGAAGGTACAGTTGTAGTACAGTAACGGTTTGTTGCCTCAACAGAGGTTTCAAACTATACTTACATACCATATGAAAGAAAATGAATCGACCAAAGCGACACTCTCTTCAGTCTCACGAAGCGCTTTGGTGGAAAGGCCTCGATTGGATGAGAAGCTAGCGCTCTCGCTGCACTACCAGACCGCTCTGGTTCATGCACCTCATGGGTATGGGAAGACAACAGCAATAGCCCGATACCTAGCTTCAAGAGAGTACTGTCATGCATACATGCAATGCACTTCTGACGATAACAATCCAAAAACATTTGCTTCCCGTCTGAGCCAGATGCTTATTTCCCTGCTACCAAATGTTACAGAAAGTGAGGACCCATCTGATGTGCAGATAAGCCGAATGGTTGAGCTTCTGGGAGAAATCAGTGAACCACGGTACCTCGTATTTGATGATGTTGAGTTCCTGAACCATAAGCACATTACATCCTGGTTTTCCTTTCTTGCAGCATATCTTCCTGAAACGGTGCATCTCATGCTTATTGGAACAGATGTTGGTGTTTTTCCAAAAAACTCAATGCATCGTGATGCAGTGATGCAAATCAACAGGGATGATCTTGCCTTCACGCAGGAGGAAGGGAGACGTTTAGCTGCATACTTTGCAGATGATATCGATGACGAGGCGCTGGAGCTCATGATCGAGAACACTTGGGGATCCCCACTGTTGCTCAAAGCCTGTTTTGCCAAAGGGGAGATTCAAAACAGTGCACAGGTGGAAGGGAGAAGCCGTGATCTTGATCCGTATTTCCTCCCCATTTGGGAAGAGGTCCCAAAGAAAGCGGAAACAGCACTCGTGTATACTGCATTGCTTGGAACGTATTTTCTTCGGAAGGAACATGAGAAACTCAAGGCAGGGGTAATGATTCTGATCGAGAAATCCCTTTTTGTCGAAATGACAAGTGCTGGAGAGGTTCTCATTCACCCTCTTTTCCGTTCCTTTGTGCTCAATCGCGTGAGAGCAGGGAAGAACAGAAGAATTGAACATGCCGTGGCGCAGGCAGTTGCAGATCTTCTTGACGCATCATTATATCGGGAAGCGATAACGATGACCCTTGGGATTGAAGACTATGAATTGGTAGCCAGTCTTCTCGATGAATATTGTGCAAAATTGTTGACAGATGGGAATCTGGATTTTATCACCAGTATCATTGGACAGCTGCCTAAGGTTTCGGTAGAGAGGTATGCTTCCTTAATGCTACTGGAGATACTCAGCGGAATCCGCAAGGGATGGACCGCGAGACATGTGATGGACAGAATTGCCGGGATACAGTCATCCAGGCTAAGGAAGAAAATGCAGGAGGTTGACCTTCTGTCCATCCTTGATGGGATCGACCTCTTGCTCCAACGTGATTTCTATCATGCTGAAAAACTGTTGAACAAGCTTCCTGATGAACTGACTTATCTTCGTCCGCTTATCAGCGTGTTCATTGCTTCCTTACCTCTTGGACCGGAGGAAGATCTTGAACAGGTCTATCACCATCTGCAGGAGACGTTACGAACCATTGGGATCAAGCAATACGATGCACTTTCCATCGTGTTGCTTGGGCAAATAGGGTCCATCCAACTCGAACTCTTGTTGTTTGAGCAAGCAAGGCAATCCTTTGATGAAGCGCTGAGGTTGGGATATGAGGAAAAAGCAGGGTATGCCACTTCATGCAGCATGGCTTGGATAGGTAAGGGATTGCTCTCTCTCTATTCAGGGATGAGAGAGGATGCAGAGGAGTATCTGTTACGAGGACTTGCCTCTGCAAAGGGATATTCATTCTATCTCTCTCTCCATGCACAATTGGCACTTGCTGAGTTCTATATAGTGAGTAGTCGTCATGAGGAAGCAGTACGGTTGCTTCGCGATGCAGGCAAGCAAGCCTATGAGTATGATGTCACTTCCATTGATGACCGTTTCATAGAGGTGATGTATGCCATGGCTCAGAGACGTGTTGGTGACATTCCTGCGTTGGAAATGTGGGTACATAAGCACAAGGAGAAGGAAGCACAACAGGATACCCTTTTTGATCTCTTTGTGTTGGAAGAACGACAAGTGCTTGGGTATTACCAGATTACTGGGCAACTGGAAAAAGCTGTGGATCTCTATGCTTCTTTGCAATCAGAGCTCAAGAGGAAGCATCGGTTGTTGCTCTCGATAATCCTTTCAATAGAGTTTGGTGTTTATGATTCTCAACAACTAGATCTCTCGAGAAGCCAGATCAGTGAAAAACATATCTCTGTATTGCAGGAATTGTACGGAGTCAAACAAGAAAGAGAGGATCAACTCCTGACTGACCGAGAGCAAGAGGTCCTGCATTTGATTGGAAATGGCTATATGAACAAAGAGATAGCAGGGATGATGAACATAACTGAACGAACAGTGAAGTGGCATGCCTCAAAGATCTATGAAAAGTTGCAGGTGACATCAAGAATGGAGGCAGTTTCTGAAGCTAGAAGGATTGGTATCCTGTAGAAGGAAGACCTATATTATCCTGTCATGAATTGGAACACCAAATGATCCTCCGAAATGTTGATACAGAGTATCTCGAACATGTGAGAATATAACTATACAAACAACCGTTGCCCATATTCATTAAGAGAACAATCCGATTGCTACTTCTCGACGAGAGCGCAAGGATGTGTGGCAGTTCTATTAATGTCTGGTAGTGAACCCTCTAATCAATATTATGGATGTTATGCGTAGGCATCTCATCTCTCGAATCCCGTCAAGGCTGACTTTGTCAAAGATACGAGGGTGATGGTATTCCGAATTGAATACCTCATTCGGATTATTACCAATCCTCTGTACATCTAGATACTTTACAGATATCTTTTGTCCATAGATTAAGTCTCCCATAAAGTTCTAATTAAATAAGTTTTCAACCGCTCGTCCTGACCACCTACCTATAATTTCATTTCACAGGATACTGATACAATTAGAAGGGACGTGCCTATTTTTCATGAAGAATAGTAAAATCAAGGCGGCTGCTGACGACATTCCTGAGCCGAATAAAAATGGTGCCGGGGCTCCGATACCATTCCACAACAAACCGGCAATGACACTGGCAGGCAACAAGGCAAGCCCTACAACGGTAGAATGCATTCCAAGCATAGTCCCCTTTAATTCCACTGGCGATATTTCGGCGATATACGCCCGTTCCACACCAACAATCATAGCGGTGTACACCCCATATAATAAAAAGGCGGCAACAACAACCGCTTGGCTGGAAGCGATGGCAAAACCGAGATATACGACTGAAAAAACCAGGTAGCCTGTGATGAGTAAAGACTTTCGCCCAATCTTATCCGACAATCGTCCAAATGGGATTGAGAAAATGGATGCTGTAATATTAAAAATGAAATACAATAATATAACATTTGTGTCTCCGAAACCCACACTTTTTGCACGCAATAGCAGAAATGCGTTTGAAGAATTTCCAAGTGTGAACAAACAGACCACTGCAAGGTACATCTTGAGTTGACTATCCAACTTTTTCATATCTTGCCAGAACGGCTCCCGCTTTTTTATAGTGCGGTCCTTCTTTTTTTCTTTTATGAAAAGGAACATGAAAAGTCCTAGTAGCGCAGGAATGACTGAGAAGGCAAATAGTTTTTTATACACAAAATGCTCCCCTGCATTTTTCAGCAGCAGATAACTTATGAAAATACCAATTGCCGAGCCAGCCATGTCTAGCGCCTTATGGATGCCATATGCTTTTCCCATCTGGTTTTTATCAGCACTTTCGCTCACCATCACATCTCTTGGAGCGGTCCTGATGCCTTTTCCGACGCGGTCGATGACGCGTGCACCTAAAACACCAACCCATGAAGTAGCAAAGATGAGGGCTGCCTTGTAAACCAATCCTGCTGCATACCCGACAAAAGCAACCGGTTTCTTTTTACCTCTTTTATCAGTGATGTATCCGCTGAACACCTTCAAAAGACTGGCAAGACTCTCAGCGATACCCTCAATAATGCCGACGAGTACTGGTGTCGCGCCGAATGCGGAGGAGAGATAAAGCGGAATGATAGGGTATACCATCTCCGCACTAATATCAGAAAAAAAACTGACAAATCCCAATACAATGACGTTCCACATGTGCGATCTCCTAGTTTTAAAACCAAATCGATTTGATGATGAAGAAAACGACCAGTAGCCAGATTGCTGCGATTGGCAATGCGTACACCCATTTTTTCGGATTTCCGTCTCGCCATAAGCCTTCGGATTCACTTCTACATTGTTGAAAAACCTCGTGTGGAATCAGTTTGACCGTCAATGCCACAAGCGCAGGCAGAATGATCACGTCGTCAAGATACCCTAGCACCGGAATGAAATCTGGAATGAGGTCGATTGGTGAAAAGGCATATATGATGGTTGCTCCTGCGCACAATTTTGCAAATACCGGCGTTTCCCGTTTCCTCAGTGCAAGAAATACGGCTGGAATATCCATTTTCACCTTTTTCGCTCTTTCTCTCATATTCATAGCTCTGGCCTCCCTCACTGAGTACTTTCATAGGATCGCTGATATACCTCGCAACTGAACGTGTCCAATTTTGTACGGCATTGTTCCAGCTTTTCCTCAGCAGAGAGATACAGGGGTGCCCCATGAAAATCTCTTTCACGTATTTTATGATACCAATCGGTCAATTTTTGAAATTCATCCTCATTCTCCTCCAATTCTGCGAATGTGAATTTCCCAAGTCCTGATTCTTTTTCAAGTTCACAAAGCAGGTAGTCGCACTGTTCCAATAGTTCGACGTATTCTTCATCCCTTGCTTGGTTAAAGGCAGCAACGATGCGTTCGGAAGTGCTTTCATTATGAGGAATCATCCGCATAATATAGGACTCACCACCGTTTAAAGTGATTTCTGCAGAGATTTTCTGAAAGAAGGCTTCGTTATTATCATTCATAGGCAAGAACCAGACCGATTGGCCCAGAATAACCGCCCCGCTTTTTTTCAACTTTCTCCACACGCTCACCCTAACACGTGAAGGTTCTTTGGGTAGCGAGTAATTGATAGTCAACCATTCTTGATGATCCATGTGGTACCTCATACCTCGGAAATGTAATACTGGTTACATTGAAATCGAAAAGAGGAGTGTTTGTCAATAAATAGAAGTACTAATCTATCGATAGGTGACACGAAAGGCATCAAGTAACCAGAGGGGGCAACCGTGGTGGGGTACCCTCGTATTCTGATATTCTGTGGAAAACTATGGTGGAGAATAGTTGTCCGAGTCAAAATCTTCAGGTACCCGAAGGAATATCCTTGAGCATCGAGTCATGCAAGTCAAGACCATTCGTAGATTTCTAATGATATCCACTCCACAGTTCAGGAGAACCAAGTTTAACGCTTACGACCGCCATGATGAATTTGATACACCCTTTTATAAAGTAATTATCATCTTTTCCCTTACGGTCTGCCCTCCTACATTTTCGATAGCCGTTCGTGAACAAGAGGAAGAAGTATCTTATCCACCTCGCGCCGAAACTGCTCGTCTTCCAAATACTTCTCGCAGAATTCCTGGTTTTTAGCCATACGCCCTAAAACAACATCCATAATTGTATTGTCGTAGATGATCTTGAATAGATCGAGTGGGTTTTTAGAGCGCAACACCATTTCTTGATTGCCAGCCATATCCTGCACGAATTGCTCAAGAACCTTGTCCATTTCAGTAAAATTCGTACCAAGTCGTTCGTTCAGGTTTTGGATTATAGCGGAGAGGGCTTCTTTCTCGTCTTCAAGTGGCAAGCCAGAGCTTGACGTCCTTTGCTTCAAAAGGCCGTCCTCATTCACTAGAACGATGGGCCCCTCGGAGAGCTTCTGAACCCGATAATACTGGAGCATAACATCGTTACCGATATCGGGAATACGTTCAGCTTCATCTCTCGGCAATTTGCGGAGCAAGCACTTAGCATAGGCGTGGAACTTGTGGAGGTTCTCATCACCAAGATGGATAATGTGCGTTAAAAAATCGTACAAGCGAATAAACTTTGCTAGAGCATTCTTGAAGTCGCTTCTATCCTGTACCTCGGTCATGGCGTTGTAGCGGTCGACGGCAGGGTCTATAGATCCATTCAGCTTTGCTAAATCGAGGTTGCCCTGCGTCTTACTCTCTTTAAAGAAAACCTTGGAAAAAGTGTCTATCTCGCTGTCTGTGTAGAGCATGAAGCTGTCAAGCACATTCTTGATGTCATATATGACGTTCGGGTCTGTGGTTTCTGCTATCCCAGTTGTCTGATAATAATCTTGGAACGACTTCTCGATGTCCTCCCGGGAGTTAACAAAGTCCAATATAAAGGTCTCTGTTTTGCCTGGACAGGTGCGGTTTATGCGCGAAAGCGTCTGGACAGCCTTAATGCCCGTCAGTGTTTTATCAACGTACATCGTGTGCAGAAGAGGCTGATCGAAACCCGTCTGGTACTTCTCAGCAACAATGAGAATCTGGTATTCGGCGGTGTCGAACTTCTCCACGGTTTCGCGATCAGGGAATTTGTTCAGATTGGATTCCGTGTACTCTTTGATTTCGCCACTAACCTTGTCTTTAACTGTGCCTGGAAACGCCACCAAGATACCTAGGTCATAGTGCATCTTCTTGATATACCGCTGGAATTCAAAGAAATAGCGTACCGCGTGAAGGCGTGAACCCGTCACGAGCATCGCTTTTGCCTGGCCACCGATGCGGTGTTGCACCTGTGAGCGAAAATGCTCGATGATGACCTCGGCTTTCTGGGCGAGGTTGTGCGGATGAAGGCTCATATATTTGCCAAGAGCCTTGTTTGCCAAATTTTTACCGTACACAGGGTCGTCGGCAATTTTTTTCCCAATTTGGAAGTAGGTCTCGTAGGTTATATAGTTTTCGAGGACGTTGAATATAAAGCCCTCTTCTATAGCCTGCCTCATACTGTAGAGGTGGAACGGTTCAGGCTTTCCGGCGACATTCCTTTGCCCGAATATTTCAAGTGTCTTTTGCTTAGGGGTTGCTGTGAATGCAAAGAAAGAGAGGTTAGGCTGCTGACCGTGCGCTGCCATTTCGTCTGCAATGACCTCGTCGATATCTTTCTCTACGGCTTCGGCTTTTGCTTCCTCCACAGCAAACTCGTGCAGTTTTTTTTCGATGGCTTCGTCACCTTGCAAAGAGATGTCCGCTAGGATCTCTTTCATGCGCTTGCTGGCATCTCCTGTTTGGGACGAGTGGGCCTCGTCCACAATGATGGCGAATCGCTTACCCATAGTCGATACCTTCTGCACATCGACAAACGGAAACTTCTGTAAGGTACAGACGATGACCTTATCGCCGTTGTTCAGAGCGGTGGTCAGCTGCTTGGAATTCTTATCCACGAGGACGACTACACCCGGCTTATGCTCCATATTGTAAATATTACGCTGAAGCTGTTTATCGAGGACGCGGCGATCGGTAATTACAATGATGCTATGAAAGATAACCTCGTCGCTTGCGTCATGGAGGTTTGCCAAGTGGTGTGCAAGCCAAGCGATGGAGTTCGATTTACCCGACCCCGCCGAATGCTGAATCAGGTAGTTTTTGCCCGAACCATTGGCGTAAACGTCCGCTACCAGCTTGCGGACCGCATCCAGCTGGTGATAGCGCGGGAATATCAGCTTCTCTTTTCCTTTGTCGTCTTTGGAAACCTGAACGAAACGGTGAAGAATATCCAGAATACTATCCTTTTGCAGGACTTCCTTCCACAAGTAGGCAGTACGATAGTCGCCGTCCGCCGCAATCGGATTGCCCGCACCGCTATCCTCGCTGCCCTTATTGAATGGCAAGAAAGTGGTGTCGAGTTTCCTTAGCCAAGTTGTCATCCAGACTTGCTCGGTATCCACGGCAAAATGCACTATAGCCCGCTTCTTGAAAGCAAGGAGCAGTTCCCGTGGATTGCGATCGGTCTCGTATTGCCCAATGGCGTTTTTATATGTCTGACCCGTGAGCGGGTTCTTAAGTTCGATAGTAATAATCGGTAGACCGTTCAGGAAGATAACCGTGTCAATAGAGTTTTCATTTTGCAAGCTATATTTAACCTGTCGTGTTATCTGCAGAACGTTTTTATTATACAGGGCGGCCAAGCTCTGGTTCATGCCACTGCCCGGCTTGAAGAAGGCCAGCCGCACCGATATACCTAGGTCGACCAAGCCATGTCGAAGAACGTCAATCATCCCCCGCGCATTTAGTTCTGAATTTAGTCGCTTGAGAAACTCCGCTTCGGCAACGGATTCTGACCCATGCCGCTTGCAAAGCCCATGCCAAATATCGGGCTGAGTATCCTTGACGAAGGCCAATACCGCACCTTTATCCAATGCAAGAGTGCGGTCGAAATCGGCGGGATTACCCTTTTTATAGCGATTATTCTTGACCGCGCCCTCGATAAGCCACCATTCGATTTCCTGCTCAAATGTGCGTTCAGTTGTGTTTATCGCCATAGCTTATCCCTCCTTTACCTTGATTTTGCCCGTGACCGCATCGTGAATCACGATTTGGCGGTACCGTTTCAGTTGCACTATCTGCTCTGTGATGTCGGCGATTAACCCTTCGACCTGCGATGTTTTTGCGTCAAGATACGCCGCGATTTTCTTCTGCTCATCTACAGGCGGCTGGGGTAACCTCATATTTAGGAACTGGTCTGCTTGAAGCCGCCACCGTCCAAGGTTTGAAACTCCCTGCCCCAATCGGTAGAAAATGCGGTTCTTGTAGCACATTTGGAACAAGTATTTATAGTAGCTGTGACACTGTTCCTTGCCCGGCAGAAAGCGGAACACCCGATAATCGGGGCTGGTCACGCCATCGAATAGGCTACAATCCACCCATCCGGTCAGCAAATCCATGGAGTTCATGGCAAAGTCGTTGACATTGACCATCTGATAATTGGTATAAGACTCCGCCAACTGTCCATCGTTGGATTCAATGTCTTTCACCTTCAAACCTCGCTGAGTGATGGAAAGCACGTCTCGGTCTTCCTTGCCGTAGATACGTTTAACGATTTCAAACATCCATTTTATCTTAGTGATTTCCCAGTGAGCAGGTGTTCCTCCAATCCAGTCCACGCCGCTGTCCTTCAACGCTGCCGATTTATCAAGCCCTTTGGTGACCGCCTCGACGATAAGTTCCCGCTTGTAGGTGTCGAGCATCTCGGCTTGCCTAGCGAGATTGGAGAGAATTCCGTCTATCTCGGCTGTACGCTTATCAAGGTATGCTGCTATAGCTGACTGTTCAGTCAACGACGGATATATTCCGAATACCTGTTTGATGATTGACTGCGTGGGATGAAAAACTTTAACACCATATACTTTGCTACGAATCTGTTCTCGAAACGAGATAGAATCAAACATATATGGTAACTGCTCAGGTCTCCCAAGCAGATTTTAGTTGAGAAAAGCCAGGGAGAATGAGTTGTTGAACAATTGTGTTAGG
>NZ_QUWK01000024.1 GCF_003429665.1 Sphaerochaeta halotolerans
TTTTCAGCTGGCCGTGTTTGCTCCGCTCAGTGGCCGTTTTTCAGCGCATCACTGACCGTTTTTGGGAACCATATGCACATGCGTACTTCGGTGGGTCTTTTTTTTTGAAGGGGTCCTATTATCGATACCAGGAAGAATTGTCACAAAATCCATATCTGCGGGAATTAGGCTCTTTCAAGATTGTCGATTAAAAAGGTCTACAGGATTGTACTCAGATCACGAGATGAGAAAAGAACCGGTACCCGTACCGGTTCACAGGAAGAAAATCCACATCGGCAGAAATCAGGATCTTGCTGAACCCACTCAGAAAGTGTCTAACAAATAGTATCCAGATCACAGGGATAAGAAACAACGCACCTGCACCAACCGTTCGACCAGGGGCGAACAGCTCCTGAATACCATATCGGAGACTCTCGGATTGCCATGTAACTCGGTTGAATAATTCGATTCCGAAGCCCTTGTAGACGCGGTTAAAAGGGTTGTCGTCAAGCCGGATGGCATCGATGTGTTGATGAAGTATCGGCAGGTGTCTAATTCATGAGCAGCTCCATGGGCATGTGGTGAGGAAGTCAGATTGACGACAGCAATGCCTGGACTTGTTCAAAGGCGTCCCGGTGGATCATCTCGATTTCCTGTTCATCCGACAAATCCATGAAGTTCGCAACATCAACCGGACCTGCATGATCAACCGAGGCGAATTTTTCCGACAATTTTTCTCTCATCTCACGAACAATAGGTGTTTCGGACGATCCGAAGAATTCAAGCGCCAGCTGCTTGGCACCGCCTGGATAATGCTTGATCAAGAAATAGATATCGTAGGCATCCTTTGCCTTGCCTCTCCCCATTGCGGCGGTTTTCATTACAAAATACGGGACGAGAGCGACAACGTTCACCCGTGCCATATCGATTGCTCCATCAGGTCGTGGTGCTTCCAATTTGACTTGGCGTGGTTCAAACTTGAATGCAAAATCCCCACCGGTTGCCTTCATGGCCTTCAGACCCTGGATATGTTGGCTGTGTTTCCCCCTTCTTGTCCCGCCATACATGCCGGCAAGGATATCCACATCGACATCAAATGGTACACCGTTTACCACCACCTCTTTGATAAAAGAGAAGTATTTTTCAGGATGTTGCTTGTATCCGTTTTTCAACAGGATCCTCGCCATGGTCTGGTAGCCTTCATCCTCCAGTGTCAAGTGGTTTATCAGCATATCGACATCGACACTCCCCACATGCCCCTGGTCAGGGAACAACAATTCGGGGACCCATCCACCGATGATGCGGATGTCATCCTGGTATTGAGTAAACAGTGAGCACAACTCGACCAAAACCCTGTGGGCGGCATCCCTCTGACCTTCGGAATAATCGATGCTGCTACGCAGATTCCCATCATTGATCATTTCTCTATCTCCTTCTTGAGAATGGCTTCGGCCATCTCCTCTCCACGACCTTTCAACCGCATGCAATCCAAATACACTTGCACAGGAGAGGCAATTTGCTGGTCCTTGATATTCCTTGCATCATGAAGCATCTCATCGCTGGGAAGCACATGAATCTGTACGTTCGCACCAGAGGCGACCTGCTTGCATGCAGCGGCATCCAAAAATGCATTGAGTTCCCTTTCCCGTACCAGCAGGTGCACCTTGTTGTACCGAACCACAGGCGCGTACCTCACACCACCTGCGAAACCGGTGAGATGGCAGTCAATTCCCGAATCGACTTTGATCTGGCGAACCATAGCTTCAAATTCCGGAATCGGCAGAAGAGTATGACAATCCAGTACCTCGAACGATGCCGATTTCTGCTCATATGCCTCACTCCAAGCGTGCATGATCGCTTGCGGCTTTAGGACCTGCAATCCATCCGGGGACATCCGTGCCCAGAGTTGTTCAGAGAGATAGTCCTTCACCTTGGAGACCTGTCCGATGCTGCATTGCAGTTTATCTGCAAGAAGGCTCAGCTTCCACTGATAGGCTACATCACGCATGATTTCCCTAAGGATCAGCGACGATACTTTCGAGGAAGGATCGAATATGGTTTTAGCCGTACGTTTCTTGGCAAACTTGTTCGGGTGTCCTTGGTCGTTCACATAGAGGGCGCGGACCAACAACCTGCAGTTTCCCGACATGTCCAGGTACCCGATGCCGAGTCGCTCACATTGCTTGGCCGACTCTCCGGATATGTAGGGAGCCATGATCACAGAATACCTGTTTTCAAGGTTGAAATCTTCAATTTCCTGTCCTGTGACGACCTCAGTGATAATGGAGGGAAATGCCCTACTCAGGACGGTCACATCAAGGGTTATCTTCGTTGCATCCTTGAAGACAAGATGTGCGAGGAATCCCTTTTTCTTGTCACGTAGATGGTCGCATCGGTCAATCACAGGAATTTTTGCCAGGCTGGTTCTGAGCTGTTCATACTCCTTCACATAAACTGTGGAAGCAACTTTCATTAAAAAGCCTCCTTTCACCACGGTGGTGAAACCAGTATATATAGTGAAACTGAAAATTGCAACAATACGTGAGGATACCAGGAAGAATTGTCACATTTTTTCACAATTATCGGCTTTAGGTCATTGAAAGCGTGATGAGAAAAGAACCGGTACGGGTACCGGTTCACAGGAAGAAAATCCACACCTCCAAAAATCAGGTTCTTTCTAGACCAAGTGACACCTCTGTCGCTCTGCATCAAGAAGGATCTCTGCCCCTGTGATGAAGGATGGATTACTTAATTCATGCCTGGATTGACATGGCAATTCCTAAATCATATGCCTCGGACTCATATCTCTGCCCGTCCAACCCTGACTTCGTGCCCATTCTCTCATTTCTCTTGCTTCGTCTTTGTCTCCTTCATGGATGGTACGGAGTATATCGATATATCCAGGAACATTCCCACAGTCGTCAAGCACATTCAGACCGTCCTTTGCTATGCAAATCGGTTTGCGATCGGCAATGACCTTGGCAGCAATCTCATCGTCTACCATCTGACTATTCCTTCCGAACTCCCGAACCAACGAGATATCTACCTCCCAACCATCACCATAGTCGTAGCTATACAGAATTTCTGCAGTAATCGGCATGATCTCATTCGGTTCAGTCTCCTTCTGAAGACTCTCAATTTGCTTGAAAGCATGAGAATAGGCAGCCGAATTACGAGGTCCATCCTTCTGTTTTGCTTCTGAAACGACGATATCGCGATAGTGCTTGTACAATGGAACAGAACTGTTGTCGGTTGCCAAGGCAGCAGCCTTTGCCGAATCGATGTCTTCGGGATTCAGTGAAAGAATATCGCAAAGCCTGAGGCTTTCCTTTAGGGTATCAGGCATCCCTTCATCGAAGATGACCGCATCCAAAAGGTCCTGCAACGTTGCATCCTCGAACCTGACCTTCCTGGGCTTCACGTCCTTTTCCAAATGGAAGGGATGTACATCCAGTATGGGCAGATGATTTGCCAAATACTGAATCTCAGCTTGGTTCTCTATCCAATACTCGCTATACCCCTCATATTTGTACTGCTTGAGATACTTTGAACGCATCCATGTCCTGGGGCTCTTGGTTCCATCGTAGTCGTCATCCCAGAATGCGTCGTTGAAGGTGCTGCTCGGAAACTGGAGGTAATACCCGAACACTGGTGCAATTTCCAACAACTTTCCTTCGGTCAATGTTTGGAACAATGACATCGGCAACTGGAAATCGTGCAAATGGCTGTTCGTCCAGCCAAAGGTCATGTTGATCAGGTAATGTAGCTGATGCAAGGCCAGGGAAGATGGAACGATGACGTCCCTGGATATTGACTTTGCAACGGCTCCATATTTAGCAAGGATTTTTGCTTCATCGGCAGGCATGGAATCAAGTTGGCTGTCACGAAGTTCCAGATGAAGCTGCATTGCAAAAGGAGTCTTCTTCTCACTATGTGTTGTGGTTGCCTGCACCGCAGTCACGCCATCAACAATCTGTTGTTCGAGGGGTCGACGTTTCTCTGCATACGCACGGTTTCGTTCACGATACTTCCCGCTCCGAATTGCCGTGTCTGTTTTCTCTGGCTCATCATACAGTCCCTTCTCGTAAGGCAAATAGTTCTGAACCATCGCTACGCTGATATCAAGGATTTCAGCAATATCAGGTGAGGACTTTCCTTGATCCGCCAGTTCACGAATCTGCTGTGACCGCGCACTTGACCACAATCCTTCGGTGATGAGGATTTTCCTTACCTTCGTGGTTGAAATCTCGGTCTGTCTGGCAGTTTCATTGATGGATTCTGTCTTCTTGTATACACTCACTACCTTCTCAATCGTCTCTGTCTTGGGAACTTCTACACTCTTTGTCATTTTCTACCTCTCCTTTTTCTATATCTGCAATATACCATGGCTATAATGTCGTGTCAATAAAAACAATATCGTTTCAATAATACCGATATATGGTACAATTGGACGGAAGTAACACAAGCATTCGTACACACACATATACCTATTACTGTCCATCATCATCCATCATCGGTTGGCTCGATGGCATGGAATGAGAGCAGTATAGTACTCGTGAAGAACCATGCAAGATTACTCAATGAGGAGAGCGTGTATACTGCTTTTTGAACTCCCATGCTGCTATATAATCGTATTGACAGGAATGTACGTATTTTTGCAGACAACCTGCACTGTATAATCGCCCTGCTTGCTATAATAACTATATTTGCAAGAATATGTTGAATGGTAATACTATTTGTTGACATAGGACTGAATAATAATTATATTTGCACTATGATACTACTTTTTTGAGGTATGGCCATGGGAATACACGTTTCTGATCATCGACCGGCGGGGTACGCATATCTTCTTGAAAAACTCGCGATCGTAGGCATACCCAACTGGCACCGATCGATGGTTTCCACTACAGGAACACACTTTTCAAAGATACAGGACGGTTTTGTCGAGGAAGTTTTCAGGAACCAGTATTGGCCCGGAGAAACGGTTGGAGACCACCTTGAGTTTGCGCTGAAATATGATGGAGTGAATCTTGCATTGCTGTCAAAAATCTTCGAAAAGGTATCTCCTGAAGTACTCGTCGAGTACATCAAATCCAAGCCAACTGGGAAGTATGCTCGAAGGATTTGGTTTTTCTATGAGTTCCTGACCGAAGATCAACTGCCAATCAACGACATGACCACCGGCAACTATGTCGATGCCTTGGAAGCCAAAGATTATTATACCGTTCAGAAAGGAGAAAGGTCTTCACGCCACCGCATTGTGAACAATCTTCTTGGTCCCCGAGCCTTTTGTCCCATCGTCAGGAAAACCGAGAAGCTTTCAAAACTGAATTCTACAGCCCTACGAAAGAGGTGTGAGGAAATTGTCACGGCCTATCCTCCACAGCTACTTCGCCGGGCACTAAGCTACCTCTACAACAAAGAGACAAAATCTTCCTTTGAAATTGAACATATTAAAAGCAATGCTTCCCGTACAGAAAAATTCATTGCATCCCTGGAACTTGCCGAACAAGAAGACTTTTGTGAAAAGGGAAAGCTGATCGAACTTCAGAACCGTATTGTTGACCCGCGATTTGCCGATAGCGACTATCGGGTGAGTCAAAACTATGTTGGTCAGACGGTTGCGTATCAGAAAGAGCTCATCCAGTATATCTGCCCAAAACCTGAAGATCTGCCAAGTCTGATGACAGGGTTGCTTGCTTCCCATAACAGGATGAAAACAGGTGGAATCTCGCCTGTTATTCACGCCGCGGTGATAGCCTATGGGTTTGTGTTTCTGCACCCGTTTGAGGATGGTAACGGACGAATACATCGGTTTCTGATACATAACATCCTTTCGCTGCAGAATATGGTGCCACGCGGAATCATGTTTCCCATTTCAGCCGTCATGCTGAAAAATCCAGAAGATTATGACCGATCGCTGGAAGCTTTTTCCCGACCCCTGCTTCAAGTCATCGACTATCGACTGGATGAGATGGGAAAAATGACTGTAGAGAATGAGAGTGCATGCTGGTACTCCTATATGGACATGACAGCCCAGGCAGAAGCCTTGTCCGAGTTTATACTCAAAACGATTGAAGAAGAGCTTGTACAAGAGCTCAGTTTTTTGGCCAACTATGACACCGCCAAAAAGGCGATTCAGGATATCATTGACATGCCCGACCGTCTGGTCAATCTGTTCATCCGGTTGTGTTTGCAGAGCAACGGCAACCTTTCTGCAAGGAAGAGATCTGCACATTTTGACTTCTTGAGCGATGAAGAGCTTACAAAGATGGAACAGGCAGTAAAAGATAGCTATACGCTGGCATAGGTGTTAGGAACAACGGGAAATTCGACAGTGTTGGGAAGATGACGTGCCCATCGATTCAAAATTGTCGGAAAGAAGGACTTGGATCAATCAATTTGTTTCATTCCCCAACGGAGCGAGAGGAAAGGAATCAGCATGATGGTTCCTCTCTGGAGCGAGTGCCGGGAAAGCAAGGTGAGATACCCCGCCCCTTGGGGCGGAAAAGGAGGCAACTCCTCCTGAGTCCAAGGCTTGCCCTGGGGTATTGATACCTTTCATTCACCTAGTTCAATGGCATGGAATATGTACTGACATATACCTGAGTTTCCCAGAGATTTGTGTGAGTAATTCCAAAGCTCAATCCTAAGCGGCATTCTTGTTCTTCCGACCGGTCTTGGAACTGACCTTTATTACTTTCGGGGTGCACCCCTCAGGGATCTCAAGGCCGTAATACTTGCAGATCTTCAGCTGCTGACCCACAAAGGGAGTGATGATCTTTGCCTTGCCCGAATTATCGGTATCAAGAAGAATTGTTGCCATAGGTTCCACAAATATCAGCTTTCTAGGCCGCTGAAAGCAAGATGAGAAACGAACCGGTACCGGTTCACAGGAAGAACTTCCACAAAACCCCCATGCAGCTAAAAAGCATAGGAATAGAGAGAAACCCATTTTCATGCCATACTTGCATGCAGGAGTATCAAGAAGCATGGAAAGGAATAAAGACATTCGTTGGATCCAGCGCCTCTCAAACTACTGTCGATCTCTTTCCCAATTGGAGGCGGCTGTGGCATTGGCAAAACAGAGACCCCTCAGTGCATTGGAACAATAAGGAATGGTCCACTCCTTTGAGAACACTCATGAGCTGAGTTGGAATGTACTCCGTGATTACTATCCCTCGGGAGATGTTTTTCTTAACTTACTAAATAACAATATTAATAATATTAATATGAATACATTGCTTGCCTTGCTAACCCTTGGCCCAGGCTATATACCACGATTCCCGTTGTTTCTTTGGAAACTCAATTTCTCTAGACCTTCTCTTCTCGCTGAAGCAAAAGACCAATGTCCTGCTCTTTCCCATACATAAGGAGCAGCAACAATGGCAACTGTCATTAGAAGTCTTGGAATAAACGGTATAGAAGGATATCCACTTGCAGTGGAGGTAGCAATCATAGCAGGCCTGCAGGCAACCACCATCGTGGGCCTTGGCGATGCTGCAGTAAAGGAAGCAAAGGACCGCATGGAAGCATGCACGGAAGAACTCTCCTTTGCCTATCCATCAAAGAAGGTCGTGGTAAACCTCAGTCCCAGTGACATCCCCAAGCGGGGAGCCTATCTCGACCTCCCCATGCTCATTGGTCTCTTGGTGGAATCGAAGCAGGTGAGGCCCAGAATCGAGGACTGGCAGGAAATAGCCTGTGTAGGTGGCATCAGCACCACCGGTGCTCTTGTCGGGTTCAATGGAGTACTGCCCATGGCAATCCAGGCCCACCGAATGGGGTGGAAGAAACTCATTGTACCGCTGGACTGTGCCAATGAGGCATCCCTGGTCAAGGGACTGGACATCATCGCCTGTGAAACCATCACCCAGGTGATACAGTTTCTTGAAGGGCGGTTGCATCTCTCTCCTCATAAAACAGACCAGGACCCAATACTCCGGGAAAGAACCAGCAAGGAAGGTGATTTCCTGGACGTCGTCGGACATGACGACATCATGCCTTACCTAGCAGCCGCCGTTGCAGGAAACCACAACCTTCTCCTAGTTGGAATCCCGGGTGCCGGTAAAACCCTCATGGCAAGACTGCTCCCCACCATCCTCCCCCCAATGAATGAGCAGGAAATCCTGGAAGTCTCCTCCATCTACAGCATAGCAGGGGAGCTTGACGGCCATGAGCTCAAGACGAATCGACCCTTCAGATGCCCCCACTACAACATGTCCTCTCATGCACTCATTGGCGGAGGACCCCAGGCAAAACCCGGGGAGGTAACCCTTGCACACCGTGGGATCCTCTTTCTCGACGAACTACCCGAATTTGGACGGAAAACTCTTGAATCCCTCCGCCTTCCCCTTGAGGACAAACGCGTCACCATAAGCCGGGTCAACCAGACAAACCGCTACCCCTCCGACTTCATGCTCGTAGCAGCTATGAACCCCTGTCCCTGTGGCTACGCAGGAACATCACGCTGTGAATGCACCCCCTATGCCATCAGAACCTACCGCCAACGCATATCAGGCCCCATCCTCGACCGCATCGACATGCAGAAATATGTCGGCAGGGTGGAGTTCAAGGACGGCCATCTCATGAAAGGAAATACCAGCTCAAAGGACCTCAGGAACTCAGTGATGGAGGCGCGTGAGCGCCAGAAATACCGCTTCCAGAAAGGGGAGGAGCACATTACCACCAACTCACAGATGAACAGCTCCCAGCTTCGCAAGTACTGCACCCTTGACGACGACTGCGCCTCCCTCCTCCAGAGAACCTATGAACGTGACCAACTCTCAGTCCGTGCCCGATACAAGACGATTAAGCTGGCAAGGACCTTTGCCGACATACAGGGAAGTGCCTCCATTGAGAGAGCCCATCTCATCCACGCACTCTTCTCCCGTGACCTCGAGAAGGAGATTAGCCACCATGCATGACCAAACCATCTACTGGATCTGGCTCAACGAAATGCGGGGGATCACCCTCAGGGAGAAACGGAAACTGCTTTCATCTCTCTCAAGTCCCCAGAACATCTACCATGCAAGCCCCTCTACCATTATCGACATCCTGGAAACAAAGCAGGGAAGGGCTGGTTCCGTTGCTGAAAGCAAGAGAGAATCCTATGGGTCCCTCTGGAGTTCACGCAACCTTGCCAATGCTGAAGCCATACTTGCAAACAATGAACAACATTCCATCCATCTCCTCTCCCCTGATCACCAACGCTACCAACCCATCTATGCAGCCGACACAAAAGCCCCCTTGGTACTCTACTACAAAGGCAGGCTTTCCCCACCTGAAACCCCTGTCATTGGTGTCATCGGATCGCGCGCAAGCACATCCTACGGGAACCTGGTGACCAAGGCCGCAGTAGCAACCTTGGTTGAAAAAGGAAACACCGTTGCCTCAGGACTCTCCTTCGGCATTGATGCTCTTGCTCATCAGACCACACTCGAAAACCATGGTATCACCTACGCATTCATACCGTGTGGCCTGCACAAAGCCCAGCCAGCATCACATACCGAACTCATGGAACAGATAGCAGATACCGGGGCTGTCATTACCCCCTACGCCTATGGCAAGGAAGCCTTGCCCTTTCGGTTCATCGGCAGGAACGACGTGCTTGCCACTTGGTGTGACACCCTGCTCGTGGTGGAAGCCCGGAAGCGGAGCGGAAGCATGCATACAGCCCGTAGTGCCCTAAAAAAGGGGAAACGAGTACTGGCCGTACCCAACAGCCTGCTTGAACCAAAGAGCTCCGGAACAAACCTCTTGCTCACCGAAGGAGCCAAGGCTTACTATGACGACCAACTGCAGTTTGGTGGTTGTTATAGCAGCATACCCACTTCCCATCCCGATGAAGAGGACGTCATCGGGGTACTGAATGAGAACCCCCTCACCACCTCCGAGATTGTAGACATGGTCCCTGATTTGAGCCTCTCCGTCATGGAGTGCCTTACCGACATGGAACTCTCAGGGAAGATCGTGTTCCGCTCAGATGGCAGGTGGCACCTGGTGGGAGGACTCTAATCCCATGCCCAGGAGGAAGAGAAACGACACACCTGGTACCATCCATCACGTAATCCAGAGAGGCAACAACAAGAACTACATCTATGAGAACACCCGTGACAAACGGGAGTTTCTCAGCCTCCTCTCTACAGCCCTGACCACCCATGACGCACTCCTCCTCCAATTTGTCCTCATGGACAACCACTACCACCTCCTCATCAAGATAGGAAGTGAGCCCTTGTCCTCCATTATCTGGTTTCTCAATCGTAACTACAGCCTCTACTACAACCAGCGGTACAACCGAACCGGTACAATCTATGGAGACCGGTACAAGAGCTATCTCGTGACGGAAACCCATAAACTATTCAGCATTGTCCGTTATATAGTCCAGAACCCCGTTAAAGCCGGCTTGGCTGCCACCCCCTCTGCATACCGATGGAGCGGTCATACAGAGGTGTGCACTGGAGATACCTCTATCATTGCCAGGACAACCTTGCTCTCCTACTTCTCCCCTGATCCATCCCTTGCATTGCAACGCTACAGAGAGTGCACCGAACATGAGAACTGGACACCACAGGTCGGGTTTGCCACCATCGTCGATAAGAGAGAGGAGACCAGGGAACGCCTCTCCTGTCTCCTTGACCGGATACTCGCAGAAAAGAACCTTGAGAACCTGCGTGTCATGATAGTATCAGGAGCAAAGTCCCCGCTCTCTAGGGAGATAAGGAATCTGTTTGTTCATTCTGCTGTCACCGACGGCCATGCCCTCAGGGACATCGCCAGTTTCCTCCATGTCAGCCATGAGACTGTGAGGAGAATCAGCAATCAAGGAAGGTAAACAACCTGATGCCTATAGGTATCCAGTATATACCTTTACAAGAACCACCAATAGAAAAGCCTGTTCTCCATCCATCTCTCTTTGACTATTTGGAGACCACCATGAACAGGTTGCACTAACTGCTTCCAGGTATCCTGATCTGTTGCTCATCTTTTCAGAAGGGTGTATCGAGTATTCCGCCTTCTCCAGTGATGCACAGATTGCCCATGCAAAGCACTATGCCCATCAGATTATCGGGGACCTCAATCATGGAGCCCATATCTGGCTCGACTGGAATATGGTCCTCGCTGCCAATGGAGGTCCTAATCATGTGGGTAATTATTGTGATTCCCCCATTCTCTGCAATTTGGCCGATGGTACCTACCAGAAGCGCTTGTCATACTACTACATCAAACACTTTAGTCGTTCAATCGCCCCGGGAGCTGTCCGTATTGCCCACTCCCTCTATACTCACGAGCTTGAAGCTACTGCATGGAAGAACCCAGATAATTCCTGTGTACTGGTTATCCATAACCCGACTGATGAAAAGAAGCAGATACACCTAAGAATAAACGGACAAATCACCTCGTTCTCTGTAGAAAGTGAGAGCATCATGAGTCTCAGGTGGTGACAGGTATCATCCCAAGAGGTATAGAGAGCTTGCCCTCCACCGAGGTAGTTGCATACCAGACTGGACAGTATCCATTTCCTAGTTGATGAACCGGTACTTCGTAGCAGGTCCCCTACCGACCTTCTCTACCATCCCCTTGCTTTGCAGTTCTGTTAGTATCTTCTTTGCCATGGCTTGGGACTTTCCAAGATACTGGGCAAGGTCCATGGAAGAAAAAAGTCCTTGTGCAGTGAAGTAACTCCTCATAGCTGTGAGGTCTTTGGGGTTCTGGTCAGGTTTGGGGGTATGATTGCTTGCGGTTTTCCTGAAGATGACCAGTTTGACATGATACTCCAATTCAACAAATTGAGGTTCCGGTAACCCATCTTCAAGACAGGAAGATATGATAAGGTTGATGCCTATTCCCTGCTTCTCCATATACCCCTTCTTTCTCAAGGCATCAGCGATCAGAGGGTTTCTGTATCGGGAGAGCCCTTCCTTGAGATTCTCAGGATTGATCGGGGCATAGAAGGTCCCCGGGTTTAAGAACTCAATCCTATCTGAGAAAAGCGTGATTCTCGTAGGAGCTTCATAGTCATAGGCTCTGTGTGCTACCGCATTGACGAGTGCTTCACGGATGGCATCAAGAGGTATCTCATAGTTTACTGGCTGCTTGACCAACCCTTCCCGCTCATACTGTGTTCCCAAGAGGTTTGAGATGAATGTATAGGATTGTTCAAGCATGGGTATGATTCCCCCTGAGAAATCCTCTTTTTTCATCAGCTGTTTCTTATCTGTACCTGCATAGGCACTTACCACAATGCCCGACTCTGGGATGATTCTCTGATGTTCAGGGTAGAACAGCAGAGTTCCCGCCACATTTGGAATGGTTCTACCCGAGACATCGGTAGACCCATACCCTGCACCGATGAGGATTGACTGGTCATAGCTGGTGAACAGGGTTCCAAGTAGTCCTTTCGAGAGGTCCTCATATGAGATCTGTGGACAGGGTTGTTGTTCATATCGGATTCCACTACGCTCTCGGTTGAACTGTTCGATTGCATAGGCATCTGCTCTCCTGTTGTGAGCTCTTGAGCGAAGGAAAACCCCTAAAGGGTGTCCAAGTTTCTTTATAAAATATGGTTTTTGTGGACCGGGGAAGACCCGTACAGTTACACAGGTTTTCCCTCCAAGATGTTGTTCATACAGGTCTACAGCGATTTGTGGTGATATGGCATCTGCGATAGCCTGAGGAATTTCTTGGCTGTAGCGTTCAATCTCTTCTCTATCCAAGCCTACGATCAGACGATCGCTGTCCCTAATACCGATGATGATTGTTCCACCTTGAGTGTTCGCAAAAGCAGTGACTGTCTCAAGCAGTCGAGAATAGTCATCCAGTCGTTCCTTGAACTCCAGAATCTTCGACTCGATTGATACATAGTGCATAGCGTCCCCCCATATCCGATACTATCTGATAGTATCGGATACATTAAATAATATCCGATAATATCCGATACTAACCGATACTTATTCTTACGTAGAAATTACATCTCTGATAGTTGGTAAAGGGTATTTCTGCACAAGACTCAACGAAGCAGGATTCATGGTTCAAATCGTTCTTGTATCAGAGAAAGAGATGAAGGACTGGTATTGGGATGAAAGAAGCACCGTAAGGCACTGCCAATAAAGAAACGTCTCTTTCTCACGATGTTGGTCATTTCTGTTATTCCGGTTTTGATCATCACCATCTTTGCATTGGTCAACACCTACACCAGAATCTCCCAAGATACCATCCGGGCTAACACAGAGGGTATGAACAGGCCCAAGGAACAACTCAGTGACTATGCAAGGGAACTCAACGGGTTCTACTACTCCACAGAGTTCAACCAAGGATTCAAGGATGCAGTCCTTGAAAAGTATGCAGGAAGGGGAACCTACCAGAACAGTTCCCAGATTCGTGACATGCTCTTGACCAAGCTCAACCTTACCCGTTCCCTCTCCTACATCAAGATAGTCTTCAACACACAGAACCAGGGAATATATGCAGACCGGGCATGAGTGACACCAAACCCTCATCAGTAAACTCCAATTTGATCCCATTGAGTTCAAGGAATACATCACACAGGTGGACCCCTATCCGCTAAAAGGATGGTTCTAGATCAAGCCAGAGCATCATGCGAATGTCTTTCGCTCCTTTTTCCTGGATACGGGTCTTTCTTTTCAAACGTTTTGAACGGGGTACTGAGCGCCGATTCCAAAGCAACTTTATCCCTCAATGCCCCCTGATACCTCGATAAGGTACTTATAGATGAGCAGGGTTCGCTTAATTGAGAAATAGATCATCTGGCAAGTTCTTTATAAGCTGTCTCATGACGCAGTAAACAAGCTTGAGCTGTATTTGATTGAACATATTTCTCCGAAGGCTTTCGTTGCTGTTCAAGCTGAGGAATTGGATAAGAAGCTGGTAATTTCAATAGAGGTTCCAGCAGGGAGTGATGTTCTGTATGCTTTCAAAGATGTCATGTACATCCGTACTGGTGAACTCACACAAGTAGCAAAAACCCAAACCATCCGCGATATAGTGATGCGTCATCAAATTGAGCCTGAACGTTGGGAGCGCCGCTTTTCTATTGCTGACATAGAGGAGCATATCGATGTAGAAGCGGTAAGATCGACTGTGTCAGCAGCTGCAAATATGCGTAGGGTATTGTTTCGGGATAAAAGAAACCTTTCCATGGTCTTGGAAGGCTTCTCGGTTGCTTGGTACGGGCGATTGACGAACGGTGGTGATGTTCTTTTTACCCCAGACTCGAATCAAAGCTATGCGCTACAGTTCAGATAAAGCTGGCGACAAGTTCAGTGACATGGAGTCTTTCAAAGGTCCGCTGCACCGCATTTTCGAGGATACCTACTCATGTATCATTCGCAATACTTCCAGTATATACAGATTCATCAAAGGCTAAACGCTTTGGCACATTGCAACTATAGTGCAGCATCTGGAGGTGTCAGCATCCATGTGCATCCTCATTGGTTGGAGATATGGAACTCGGGGGCACTCCCAGAGGGAGCAACCGAGCAGAGCCTGCTTAAAGGCCAAATCTCAATACTTCGAAATCCTGATATCGCTCATGTATTGTATCTGCGGGGGCTTAGGGAAAAAGCTGGTCGTGGTAGTGTGCTCATGGTGCAGAAATGCCTCGGAAATGGATTGCCATCTCCGTTTTGGAAATCAGATCCAAAGCTGGGAGTTGCGGTGACATTTTCCACCCCGGAAGTCATGAAGCTATTGAAGCATCTCACGGGTGAAATGAGCCGAGGGGATTTGCAGGATGCCATAGGACTGCGGGATGCAGAGCACTTCCGAAAAACCTATATACATCCAGTATTAGAAAGCAAAGCTCTAGAGATGGCTATTCCTGAAAAACCCACAAGCAGCAAGTAAAAGTACAGGATTAGTGCAGTTGGCAAACTTTAATGATAACGACGCTGGTACGAGAGAATGCTGAAAAAGAGCTTAGGTGCATTACAATAATATTCTTAGAGAATATAATAAATATTCTTGACATCGTATATATTGCATGCGTAAATAATCTTGTAGATTGCAGGAAGCTCTCTACAAGGAGGATCGTCCATGCAGGAAACAAGTAAAGCCCAAGTCCCCAATTATGAAGAAGTCGGTATCAGGATCAAGGAATTGAGGGTATCGCATGATCTCAGTCAGAAAGATTTCGCCCATACGCTGAATATATCCCAGGGGCATCTCTCCAGGGTAGAGAAGGGTGCAATCATATCTGCTGCTCTCTGCGATTTGATTGCAGAGAAATTCAACACCTCCAAGGAGTATCTTCTCTATGGTGTGAAAGCAAAGCCCCTGGGTATAACCTCTTCTGCGGCTCCTGTTCCAAAGAGTCCTTCTAACGAATTCTCCAGTTTTTCACTGGAGCAGACTGATTCCATCGCTGGCGCAAACAAGCAGATAAAGAAACTCC
>NZ_QUWK01000025.1 GCF_003429665.1 Sphaerochaeta halotolerans
AAGTGCCCCTTTCTTGTCACAACCAAAATAGGGAAAAGGTCACTACCATTTTAGGTATTTCTACGATACCACACAGACTGATGATGACGGTGCGGCGGTATGTCCTGTAGCCACTGCGCAGTGCCGCCGAGAACAGATGCTTGCCGAACTCGTGGCTGCTTCCGATGTAGTCGGCGTATTCCTTGCGGTCGATGTAGAACTTCTCGACATCGCCACCGTCCTCGCAGCCCAAGAAGTGCACGGCGTCCGACGAGAACACGATGCCCAGCTTGTTCTCCCGCCAGGTCGAGTCGTCACGGCCGGGATGCCGGGTGTTGAACGCAGCCCCGTCCATCTCAATGTACAGCACACCGTCTCGGTCGTACGGGAAATCCAGTGTCCCGGATCCCTCCGCCAGTATCCGGTAGGCCTCGTCGGCACGCCTCTGGTCATGCATGAAGACGATTGCGCCAACCAGGTTCGCCACCTTGCGCACCGTGTCGTCACCGACATCCAGGTGCAGCGTACGCCTAATCTGGTCCTCTGCCTCCTGGTACGAGCCCTGGTCCTGCGCCCAGTAGGCGGTCTCGAGCATCAGCGGCAGCGACATCTTCCCCGGGATCTTGTCGATCCCCAGGGCCATGTCAAGCGGCGCTACGGTCCCCGGATATCCTAATGTGCCAAGCCGCTCCTTGTCCGCCTCCGTAGCCGGCACTAACACTTTGCGTGCGAACGAGATCGGCCCAGTAAGCGTCAGGTACCGCTTGGGCACCCGGGATTTTTCCTTCAGTCTGACCCCGAGTCTCCTGAACTCCGTTTTTTTTTATCCACCACCGGCTTCTCATCGATTGACTGCAGCGTGTCCGAAAGCATGTCAGAATAGATTTCCTGGGTCGAATGCCGCAACTCCGACATGGCGCCCTCCATTTCCATGAGCGTCATGAACTGCTCCGAATCCCGGGTGTTTTGCGCAACCTTCGCTTGGAACCGCTGGATTTCAAGCTGTATACGCTCGAGGTGTCTTTGACGTATGGTCTCATCAGTATCTTTTGTATGATCCTTCGGCATGACTTCCCCTTTCCCCCTTGCATTGCCATTCTACACCCAGTTAACAGTTTTAATTTGACCTATCAAGTATTTGAGGTATAATGTTTAAAGAAATTATAAAGGATGGATATAAACATGAAACAAATGACAGAACAACACATGATTAATGCTTTTGGGGGAGAAAGTATGGCCAATATGCGTTACAGGCATTTTGCCGTTCAGGCAGAAAAAGAAGGGTATACTAATGTTGCCCGGTTGTTCCAGGCCATTGCCGATGCCGAATACATCCATGCGGGGGATCATTACCGGGCATTAAAACACTTAGACGGCGGATTCGTCGCCGGTAGCATGGGCGCCTTCGGACAGGGAGACACCAAAAAGAATTTAGGACTGGCCATTGCCGGTGAATCTTTTGAAATTGAAGAGATGTATCCTGTATATATTGAAGCTGCAAAATTTCAGGGGGAACTGAACGCTGTCAGAAGTTTCGAATGGTCATATGCCACTGAAATACAGCATTTGGCAATGTATCAGAAGGCCAAGGCAGCTGTCGACAAAGGGACAGATGTGGAGTTGGGTGCTGTTCAGGTCTGTTCTGTCTGCGGTTATACTTTGGAGGGAGAAGCACCTGATAACTGCCCCGTATGCCAAGCAAAAAAAAATAAATTCTCCGAATATTCATAATAATCAGTCATCTGTAAGTATCCGATGAATTTGTGTGATATGTTCAATATTCAATATCTATACAAAAGTCAACTTTCGAGCCAGCCCTGGTACTCAGCCTTGGAGGGGAACGGGTAATCGATTCTTTGAGTATAGGGATAAGATCCGGCAGGCCGAAAGCAATGCTCCTCTTATTGTTTTTCCTTAGAACACATTCCCCTCAAGCATGGAAAGATAGCCTTCCTCCCCGAAGATCAGGTGGTCGAGTACCTTGATCCCCAGAATATCCCCAGCCTGTTTCAGTCTCCGGGTCACATCCTTGTCCTCCATGCTTGACTCGAGATTCCCGCTGGGATGGTTGTGCGCCACCAGGATGGCTGTGGCTCTTTGCAGTACTGCCTCTCCGAAGACCTCAATGACAACCAGCCCTTGATACAAGAATACCCTTTGCAACTGTTTGTTGTGCAAACACTTAATATTCTGATATTTTGCCAGATTTTAAGCATTTTTGATAATTTAGACTACTCAATTTCGTCATTTTTTATCCCACGTACGCACACTCGTATCCTCAACGATACCGTTGATTCTTATACCAATTAGTTTTGGGGTTTGGTTGTTTTCTTAGTCCTAGTCACTGCCTTCTTGGAGCTGTAGTGGGTGCTCTTTCGGACCTTGTTCCCGTGCTCATCAACCTCGATGTTGGAACGTTTTGCCTTCAATTTCTGCACGCGTTTGAAGCGACGCTCATGGATGATTTGGGTGTGATGGTTTCGTGACCGGTGGACCTCGAACGGGTCGCGAACAGTTCTCTTGGTTGAAAGAAAGTCTGCGGACTCTGTTTCTCCATAGACGGAGGTGCCGGTATATTTCTCGTTGGTGAGTATATTCTCGATCGTCTTCACCGGCCATTTCTTCTTGCCCGTTGGTGTGGGAACCTTCAGCGCTTCCAGCTCCTTCTTGATCCTCACAATACTCCAGCCATGTTCATACCACTCAAAGATCTTCAGGACTATCCCCTGGCCTCAGCGATGTTTAGGATGAGGCCTTCCTCTTCATCACGATCATACCCATAGCATCTTCGTAAGAATGCCGGGGAGTCAGGATCCATGGTACTTCTTCGAAGACCCCACTTGATGTTCTCGCTCTTGTTCTCACTCTCGGCCTGGGCTACACCGGCATGGAGTGTAAGCAACAGCTCCCCTGCCTGGCTGAGGAGGTGGATCTGCTCATTGTAGAAAAAGACATCAACCTTCAGTTCCTTGAGGCGCCTGAGCGTCACCAGAAAATCCACGCAGTTGCGTCCGAAGCGACTGATGGACTTGGTGTAGATCATATCAATCTTCCCCGCCTCACAGTCGGCCAGCAGGCTCTGGAAGCCAGGACGCGTGCTGATGGTCCTACCAGACTTGATATCGATATAGGTACCGACATATTCCCAAGCGGGATTATCCAGGATGTCCTCCTTCTCGAAGTCCATCTGGGCTGAAAGACTATGAAGCTGTCGCTCCTTCTGCGTGCTAACACGACAGTACAAGGCAACCCGGAGACGCTTGAAATGCCGCCTGGCTGGTATGACATGTATGATGCGTTTTCTTTTATCGTCGGGCATGATTTTTTATAACACGAATGGAAAGGGATGGATAGATTTGATTGAGCAATCTTGATTGGACCTCGAATTGATACTTTTATTGCCCGAACATTTACAGTTGGGATTTCTTGGCTTATAGTTACTCTGATCATAATGACCAAATCCACTGCACACCTTAGCACCTTCTAGAAGTTTGATTCGGGCATGAAGTCTTCAATCACCTGTACTACCGACTTGCTGATCAACGAGTTAAGTAGCTGTTATAAATTTGGAGGGCAAAAGAAAGTGGACAAAAATCAGAAGAAATTAATCATCCTTCAAGGCAATTCAGGAGTCGGCAAAACCACTACGCTGCAAAATACGATTCGTGAACTTGTGTCCAATCACGATTTTATGATTACCGAAGAGGAAGCTGGGAAAAAAGATCGAAGAGTGGTGCTAAAGCACAAATCAGGCCTTCTCGTTTCTATTTGTACCAGTGGAGATACTCTTGGGATTATCGAGGAGAATTACCGATTCTTCATTTCCCAGTGTTGTGATTTCATGATATCTGCTTGTAGGATTAACACCAAAACTCACCTCAACAATTCCAGAACCAACTTGATGAAGACTGCATTAATCGGCTTTGCTTCCGGATATTGGGAATCGGATGAAGTTCATTTCAATGCAGATAGTGCTAATGTCAAACTACTCACACTTCTTTCGCGCGAGGGAAAGGACAATATAATGGATAAACTGATTCAAGAAATATCCAATATCAAAAATTGTATTTGATTTCACGGAGATGAAGATATGTCAGCATGGTTATTCGCTGAATCGAGTGGGTAACCCTACATGATGGTGGCTTTAGGAAGTGCAAGCTCTCCACAGACAAAATAGATCATTGCCATGAAATTCTTCATGTTTTTGAACCCTCTTGCTCTGTGCTTGATCAGACTTATCATCGAGTTGAATCCCTCCAGAAGTGCGTTGGTCTTCCTGGAATCGAAGTAGTTGAGAATCTCCAAGGCATTGCGGGTGAGCGACTGACCCACCTTCTGCATCTCCGCTATGCGGCTGTTGGACAGCTCCATGCACAAGGCCTCGAAAGCTTCGACAGCACTCTCGTAATCAAGGCAATTCTCATAGAATCCCTGCAGTTTCAGGCGGTAGTTGTAGGCGGTGACGGTATCCAGGTGGTCTGTGCTCAGCAGCAGCTCCAACTGGCTCAGCTGCTTTTCTGTGAGGTTCTGCTTGTTCTTCAACCACAGATAGCGGGTTCCTTCCAGCGACCCGATCTTCTTTCTGTCCTTGGAACGCATCTCTCGGCGCCTGACCTGGTCCACTGAGTCACCCATCATCTTGACGACGTGGAACTTGTCCACCGTCGTCCTTGCCTGGGGGAATGCGTCTGTCATGGCATTTCGGTAGCCGTGGCACATGTCGCTGGTCACGTCCCCCACCTTGTCCGGCTCTCCCTGCTTGGCCTTGAAGATGTGCAGGAACTGCTTCACCGTATCCTTGCCTTTTCCTTCCACCGTATACAATACCCTAGCCTTGGAACCGTCCTTCTCAGGATGTGCCAGGAATACGGTGATGTAATGCTGGCCCTTGTGGCTGTACTCGTCCACCCCGATGGCATCGACCCCGCTGAAGTCCTGCTTCTCAAGGGCCTGCTGTACGTACAGGCTGATCAGCCTCCACAGCCTGGTGTCATGCTCGCCCACCTGCTTGGCGACCTGGCTGACCGGCATCTGCTGCAGCATCGTCAGCAGGACTGCCTCCATCAGCAGGGTGAAGCCGCTTCCCGACCTCGCCCAGGGAACCTCCACCAACCTGACCTTGTGCTGCTCGCACTCGATGCGCGGAACCCTGGCGTGGATGTAGCAACGGTACTGGAAGAAGTTCAGGTGCCGCCAGACCTTCCGCTTTGAATCATAGATGCGGCAGCTCTCACCGCATTCGGGGCAGGGAAACTTGCTCCCTTCCTGGTAATCAACAGTGATGTGTACTTCCATCTTGTCCGGATTCTTCTCTGAGGGGACCATCTCAACATTCGTTACCCTCCAGGGTTCAGTCAAGCCAAGGGCCATGGTGAAGATGTCTGTCTGGGAGAATCCGTTCATCGTGAATTACCTCTCTGTCCTATGATACCAAAACAGTACCACAGCACTCCCAGAGTTTTCCACTATCACTTTGCCTCTTTAGGATTCTACCCACTCAAAACAGCGAAAGGCCGTCAGCATTAATTTATTTTCTCCAAGAGAACCAGGTTGTACTTGCGATGGATACCTTGAGTTCGGCGCGTGCAGAATCCGAACTAAAGCCGTTTAAATATGTATCAAAAATCTTTCCGCTCCCTCACATGAATTCGGTAATTTGTGGAACAGGAGAATTTTTCCCCATACTGAAGTGGTTTGAGTTCGTTGAATCCAGCATTGTTGCAAATGGAATTGTCTATCTTAACCGGCTGACCGAGTTATCAATCAAAGAATTTATGAAAAATGAAAATCCAAGTAACAGCTTAACCACGATATATCCTTTGGCTTAAGTGAGGAAGATTGTAAATTCTATGGATATGCTTATAGATCAACCAATGAATATTTAAGTGAGAAGCTTGAATACTCCATTGGAATCAAACCACAAGATGTATTTAGAACAGACGAGGAGCTTTCTAGATTTCTTGAGGCAAATACCAAGCAGGACATCCTTGCATCACTTATGTTAAAGCTAAAAGAGTATGATGATAAACTTGGTGATACGCATCCAAACAAAGTTGGCATAGGGGGGCATATGGAAGTTTGCATACTAAAAGAAAATTCACTACATATTGAGAGACAAGATATATTCCCTGACAGCGCCTCCGTATATCAGAGAATTCTCGCCGGTTGTTCGAAATGACATAAGCAGGGAACGGAATTAGTCTAGTCGTATTTATAGTGTAATAATCAATACCAGAAGGAGTCAAAAATGCTTTCAGGTTTTCCGAAATCAACTATTTCGATAATAAATAGAGACGGAGAAGTACTGTACCAAAATATTAAGGCTGTTTTCGCTGACAATATGTTCTTGATTGAGGACATAAAACTGATTTTTGAAGAAGGGGATATCATCGAAAAATTGCTCCCCAATGGGAAATCTGAGCGATACGAAATTCTTGAAACTGGATTTAATGAAGGCCTAAGCACAATTCCCGCCCACTTCCAAACCAAAGTCAGAAAAATCATCAAACACAAGGCTGAAAATATTCAAGGCTACACTCCGAGCATCATCAACAACACTTATTCTGGGGTTGCAAATTTGCAGGTTCAACAAAACACTCATAATTCATCACAAGTTATGAACATCAAGAACGGCTTGGACTATGAGCAGATTGAACTTATCCTCGAACTTCTTAAGTGCGATAAGGTAAAAAATGAGATTCCAGCTGAACGATTGAGCGAGTTTGAAAAGGCCAAGGATGACCTTGAATCTGCTATACAAAGAAAAGATCCTAAAGAAAAAATCAAACCTGTCCTTTCCTTCATTAAAAATCTTATTTTTACATGCGGAACTTCTGCATTGTCTGCAATGGTAGTAGATCAGATTTCAAAGATAATTTAGGAGAAACAAATGGATAACAAAGGAATAGTGCTGGAGCTTCAGAGGGAAGCATTGGACAATTCCTCTGATATCGTAGGCCTATTGAGAAAGGTAAAAATTATTGCTTATAAATTAGGCCTTGAAGATCTCACTGAATGGGCGACAAAGGAGGTAGGAGGATACACTTCAACTGACCTAGCAGAAACCATTCCGAGATATCGACACATATCTGGTGGAACTATCGAGTTTTTTAATCCATATCGTGGTTATTGTCCGACATATATAGATGATGCAGAACTATTAAAAAGACTTGATAGTTGTATCATCTATTTAGGAATTCCCAAGATAACCTCCTATCTTAAAACTGAGAAATCCAGCATATTCCGCTACACATTTACGCCAGATGCACAGAAGATACTTAACAGTATTAGCACCACTCCATGTGATTTTAGCTATTCAGTTAAATATCCGGTGAATTGTCTATTTCAGATTCTCGAAGACGCCCGGAACGTAATCATCGATTGGACATTGTTGCTGGAATCTAACGGGATTCTCGGTATCGACTTTTCATTTTCGGATAAGGAAATTGGAATTGCAGCATCTAAAAAGAGTATTGTAAACTATTACACGACTAACGTTTTCCTCAATTCTTCAAATTTTCAAATCCAACAGAATTCTACAGAAGCCAAACAAGTATTTTCCATCTCGGATTTATCTAAATAGACTATTACATTTTAATAGATAGTTTAAATTAGACTATTCATCACTAAAATAAATTAGCAAAAACACACATGATATCATCTCATATATCTCATAATCAAAAACATCTCATTTGAAATATTGGATAAAGCTTATCTCATTTTTTCAATATTGAATGTTATTTACGAAATTTTAATTGAAAATTTATTCAAGTACAAATATTCTTCAATCAAGGAGTTCGAGATGAATATCAAGGATTTCAAGAAAAGGATTTCAAGCAATATTCGGACTTTAACTAAATGGTATGACTATAAGATTGGTGCTCTGGAAAAGGATGCAGGAGTTTCTCCCGGATATGTTTCTCGCCTGTCCAAAGAAGATTCTTTATCCTCCATGCCATTGATTGACTTGCTCGTCGAGACTTCAACAAAGTTCAAAGTATCTATTGATTCAATAGTCTATTCGGATTTTTCCAAGTTCGCTAATGAAGATAAGAAGAGACTGTATTTATTTAGTGAAACACTATTGTATTTAACCGATACTAGCCAACTTCTATGGAAGAGGAATGGTCAAAAGCTGGTCTCGGAAGATGAGGTCGTTGGCAGCTACGTTGTTCAGTATAACAACGAAATTTCCTTCTATATTTTTGAATTGGAGTCAGTTAATGAGGAATGTTCTGGTTATTCAATATGGGTGGAAAACAGAGAGAAGAAAACAAATGTTGCTATAGTCAATTCTCCTGGTCCTGCGCTCTATGAAATCCTTTCCAGACTATATGAATCCGCCGGAGCAAGTGCAGATACAGTCTTTATTGATGAATCCGCAGACAGTGCAATCAGGTGTTTTATGGCTGAAAATGGAAATGTGTTTAAGAATTCATCCGAGCTTAAAAAGTACAAGCCTTTATTTGATAGATTGAAAGGTAGAAAAGAAGAAGAGATAACATTAACTTTCTTTGACATTGAGCAGTGCTTAGGATTTTCTCTTCCTGCAAGTGCTTATAAATACGCATCATTTTGGGCAAACAACACCAATGGACAACATCAGCATTGTAAATCTTGGCTGGATGCTGGGTACAAGACAATTAATGTTCCGAAAAGCCTTATTGATCAATACATTACATTCAAAAGAATTAAGGAGCCGAATCATGAGAATTAAGAAAGCGGTTACAGTCATTGTTGTTCTCTTGTTGGCGAATTTTGTGTTTGCTCAGGAGTACACAACCTATGCAGCCTCGTCAAATATCAAATCACAAGGATATAGAAAGACGGACACTGTTTGGATCTTGAGTAATGCGAATAACTTTCTATGGAATAGGATTGTTGAAGAATCCGTGAAGAACGAATTTGAGAAACGGAATATCAACGTATTTTTAACCACAGATCAATTCGATCTGGTTGATGCTGCAGAAAATGAGTATAAGGCTTTTTATGATGCCGTTTTACTATCACAAGCAACATTTATTCTAGAAATCGGTATAGAAGATTTCAACACATATGAATATGGTGGAGGAGTTGCTAAGTTCGATACTGTTGGGAATTTGGTGCGACTTGATGCCGACATAACCGCATTGAAGATTGGACTCTCCACAGAGGCTGATAAGAATGACATGTTGTCGTTCAATGCCACTCGTAAACCAAGTATAGAAAGTATGGCAAAGGCACTGGTAGACGAATATATGCGTTATGCCAGATAACTAAACAACGACATCACAGATATAAAATTCCTAAACGATTGGAGGTAATTAAATGATTACTGTGGATACCTATGTCAACGAACGTGAATGTGAATTTAAAGGTGAGAAGTATATTGTCCGAGACAATGGCGCTGTTATGCGTCTTTCGAAGAAAAACTATCGAAAAAGGAGGTTAGACAATAAGTGGACATTTGGAGTTGAAGATAAAACGACTGGTTATCTCAAATTTAGCAGCATCCCAATTCATAGAATTATAGCTACTGCTTTTCTTGGAAGTCCCAAAGATAGTAATCACGTTGTGGATCACATCAATACAAATCGGCAAGATAATACTCCGGGAAATCTGAGATGGGTTACGAGATTTGAGAATGTCTTTCTAAACCCAATAACTTGTAGAAAACTGGAGAGACTAACAGGTCTTAACATTGACGAGATAATTCAAAATCCAAAAATACTGGAATACTATAAAGTGCCGAAAAATATTGCTTGGATGAGAAAGGTGAGTTCTGAGGAAAGCCGGAACTGTTATCAGAATCTTATGAATTGGGCTTTGAATTCAAGGATTGAGCCTTCAAAAAAACGAGGCACAATTGGAGAATGGGTTTATCAAACAAGATATCTTCCTCCTAAAGAAGATACCTTGGAACATGGAAAGGTGGATAAAGTTTATCCATGCTGTCCTTCCGACAACGAAGAGAGATCCTTGGAAAACTATCAAAGAAAACTCCAGCCTGGGACAGTCTTTTTAGAAACAGAAATCACGAAGTATGTTGTTGTTGAATCTACCATTTTCGATGGGAAACTTATTGTAAGATCAAGAGACGTGAATGAGCAGGCTCTCAAACCGTGGTTTGTGTCCTTTGTGACCCTGGAAAATGGGAGATTTCAACATGAGTTGGTTAAATCTTGCTTTGTTGAAGAAGGGTCAAAAGAGTTCTTTGACATTATGCAGGATAAGCCCTGGGAGTCTAATCACTCCCTTGACTATGGGTGTTGAGTCAAATGAACAGACAGTCTTAACATTGAAAACTATGGCATTTCGATAAATGGTTAGGCTGTTCCCTTTGCCCTGCTTGTTTTATTAAAACTCGTTCATAATAAATACCACAATAGCACAGCCAGTCCTCTATGAAACACAAAATGGCATATTTCATTGCATTGGATAAAGATATTTAGACTATAAATCATCAATGACAACTTGCCCATGATACAAGATTACCCTTTGCAAGTGTTTGTTGTGCAAACACTTATTTTTGTGGAATTTTACCAGTTTTTCAGGATTTTTTATTAATTTAGACTACTTAATTTCGTCAATTTTTACCAAAGATACGCACACTCGTATTTTCAATAATACCGTTGATTAATATGCCATTTAGTTTTGGGGTTTGGTGGTTTTGTTTACTTTTTTCACAACCTTCTTGGAGCTGTAATGGGTGCTCTTTCGGACCTTGTTCCCGTGCTCATCGATCTCAATGTTGGAGCGTTTTGCCTTCAGCTTCTGCACGCGTTTGAACTGTCGTTCATGGATGATGGGGATGTGATGATTGCGTGACCGATGGACCTCGAAGGGGTCACGAACGGTTCTCTTGGTTGAAGGAAAATCTGCCGACTCGGTTTCTCCATAGACGGAGGTGCCGGTATACTTCTCATTGGTGAGAATGTTCTCGATCGTCTTCACCGGCCATTTCTTCTTGCCGGTGGGAGTGGGAACCTTCAGCGCCTCCAGTTCTTTCTTGATCTTTACGATACTCCAGCCTTGCTCATACCAATCAAAGATCTTCAGGACTATCCTGGCTTCAGCGATATTAAGGATGAGGCCTTCCTCCTCATTACGATCATACCCGTAACATCTACGAGAGAATGCTGGGGCGTCGGGATCCATGGTACTTCTTCGAAGACCCCACTTGATGTTCTCGCTCTTGTTCTCACTCTCGGCCTGGGCTATGCCCGCATGGAGTGTCAGCAGCAACTCACCTGCCTGGCTGAGGAGGTGTATTCTCTCGTTGTAGAAAAAGACATCCACCTTCAGTTCCTTGAGACGCCTGAGCGTCACCAGGAAATCCACGCAGTTGCGTCCGAACCGGCTGATTGACTTGGTGTAGATCATGTCGATCTTGCCCGCCTCACAGTCGGCCAGGAGGCTCTGGAAACCAGGACGGGAGCTGATGGTCCTACCGGACTTGATGTCGGTATAGGTACCGACATACTCCCAAGCGGGATTCTCCTGGATGTCCTCTTTCTCGAAATCCATCTGGGCCGAGAGGCTTTGCAGCTGTCGTTCCATATGTGTGCTCACACGGCAGTACAAGGCAACGCGGAGACGCTTGAAATGACGTCTGGCTGGTATGACATGTATGATGGGTTTTCTCTTCTCGTCGTCAGGCATAGGTTTTTATAACACGAATGGAAAGGGATGGATAGATTTGAGGATTCGGAAAAGATTGAACCGAGACGTTTCTCAAGGTAATGAACATTATCGGTTCAAGGGGTTTTGTTTACCGTTTGAGTCGGTTTTCGACCTCATCACTTTTCTTTTCGATGTTGTCGGGCATTACGATAATGACAGTCACACACCGAACCTCCTGACCCCAGGGTACTTTCTCGCGTAAAGATAGTATTCGTCCATTTTGCCATACCGTAATCATACGCGCACATTGCCGGAGTAATTTCTGATATGCCGAGGGTACAGAACAAGTGGTGGATACCACAACGATCAAAGACAGCGTCAAAGGTATCAAGCGACTTCCCAGGTAAAAATTTGAATCTCCACGAGTAAGGATTATCTGAAAGCTGACTGACTTTTGCCTGCTTCGCAAGGCTCTTTTGGTATTTCTCAGAATAATTATTGATACTTCTCAAATACATCCTCATTATACGGCTGTCGTCCATGGATGTGCCGTAATATTCCTTCATTTTCTCACACGACGGTTTCGGGTCAAGACCAAGATAGATAGCGGCAATCTCTGCGGCACTGATTAGATTGAGAATGAGAACATCATTCCTGCCAAATGGCGGTATGATTTCGATAATGGCCCTATACTTCTCTCTTGCCTTTCCCATAACCCCATTACTGTCTGATACTCCAAGAATCGGCAGGTGCTTTTTGAAGGTTGGTGCAAACAGTACCCACATCGCTCGAGTCATTAATCCGTTTCTCATTTTATACCTTTCCTTTTCATGCCTTGTAGCCCCTCTTATCAGTTTCAAGAGCTCATACCAAAACACCGATGCTGCGGCAAGACCGAATTAGGAAAGATATTGGCGCTAAAAATCCTGCATATTGCATTATTTTTCCTCCATGATTATTCTTGTCGATTACTTTCCAAAATCAGGTGTGATACCAGCTAACGTCCTGATCGCTGGGGTATCCATGTGACTTGCCTCCACCAAACCCAACAACTCCCGTTTCAACACATCCATTTCATCCACCGCTCTGCGGGCATGCCTGGCCATCGCCGTCTCCGCGAGATCAGTGCGTAACACGAAGGAAAATACCGCGGCGACAAGAAAACCAGGCAACCGCAAGTACCAGAGCTTCCTCGGTATGGTCCGATGTCCAAGACACCTAAGGACAGCAAGACCTTCCTGGATTGCGGCAACCATCAACCTGACATCGGAGAAATGCTTGGACAGCCTTATCGGATCACCCCCATGTTTATACAATGCTTGAGCGATCGCGCATACCACCGCCACATGCGTCTTCTGCCAATCATCCATATGCTTGCACGTAACGGTGGGAATCCCAGCTTCCCGGAATATCCCCGCAAGGAACCCGACCCGATCGTATGAGGTGTGTACCAACTCACCCACGGTAGTGGTTTGAAACAATCTGACCAATCCTCTGCCTATCCTGTACACTACGACATTTCCGTCGACCACCTCACCACCTGCCGAGGGGAAGGCTATCATCACCCGTTCGGCTCCCACGACATCTACATAGGCTTGGTATCCCGCCGCGGTGTTCACCATGAACACGAAGCTTGATGATTGGTTGGATGCCAACAGCGGAAGCACCGCTTCTATCTGTGTCCTTTGAACCACGACAAGAACGAAATCATATCGATCGTCAGGAGCCAGTGATGTAATCGTCTGTAACCCGTAAATGATTTTTTCCTCCTCCTAAAACCGCCAGGTGTCAGTCTTGTGCGCATTGGTGGCATGTTTCT
>NZ_QUWK01000026.1 GCF_003429665.1 Sphaerochaeta halotolerans
TTGTTTTTCTTGGTCATTTGCTGCTCCTTCTTTTAGCATAGCAGATTTCCATTTACACAAACTATGTTACACCCTCGCATATCGAGATTGATAGCTTGCCATTGGTGAATCGACATTAGATATAATGAATCCTTGTCTGTAGATTAATCATAACTTATACAAAAGAAGCACGTTAATTTTCCTACAGCATAGCTGTATTTAGAGAAATTCTTTAACAGCTACCATCTCAATCGCCCGCATATATGCTTCTACAATGACCTGCCGATTGAATTCTTTCTCAACTTTTTTTCTTCCAGCAAGTCCCATTTCTCTCTTTTCCTCATAGGGAATTGCAATAAACTTCTCAATTGCTGAGATTAAAGCTTCAGTTGATTGTGGTTCGAACATGATTCCAGATACTCCATCATCGAATGTTTCTCTACAACCAATATGGTTCGTAGAAAGTACAGGACGCCCACAGGCAGCTCCTTCCAGAAGTACATTCGCGATGCCTTCCAGATGGTAGGAAGGGAGTACCACTGCATGACTTCTCTTGATTAATGCATGTATATCCTTCTGGAATCCAAGATAAGAACCAGCTCCAGTCTCTCCATAAGCTTTAAGTTGCGTCTCATACTCATCTTCTCCAATGAAACCAGCAATATCACAGGTAACATTAGGATGTATTTGGTGTATCTTGATAGCTGCATCCATCATTTCTTCAATGCCCTTATCCTTAATGATTCTTGCAATGAAGATGAGCCTGATGGTCCCATCATCCTCGGGATACTCTTCCAAGGGATGACGGGCAAGATTGACTCCAGAGCCAGGAATCAAGACTGATTGCTCTTTGTTGGTTATCTTATGGTCCAAGAAATAATTCAAGTCTCGCTCATTTTGCAGAAATACCGTACTTGCTCGCTTGAACGCAATACGAAGTAATTTTTGGATGGTAGATTGTAGAACCCCCTTGCCCATCAAAGCTTTTCCTAGTCCTGTCATGTTGGCAATTTGAGGAGCATGCAACATTCTACATACCAATCCCCCATAGATGTTTGCCTTAATTGTATAGGTGAGAACCACAGCAGGTTGTACTTGCTTAATCAAACGAACATATTTTAGAAGGAGCGCCAGATTTGAAACTGGATTCTTTCCTCGTGGAGTGAACTCAGTTGGATAGAAGGTACAACCTAATTGCTCAAAAAACTCAACTCTGTCATTGGATGGAGCTGAAAGGGATACAGAGAAACCATCCTTGAGCAAGCGCTCAATTGTTTCAAGTCTCAGCGTATATAGGTAATCCACATCATTGGATAGGATGAGAATGGTTTTATTCTTCATATCAGTATCGTACTCCAAAAAGACATCATTTCACACAGCTCGCTTATTATATCCAGAATGGAAGCCTTCTTTCATACATTCTGGTTCTAGCACCCTATTTTCTCGTCCTCCCAATTAGTTTCTTTATGCGAAATTTTAAATGTAAATATGGAATCAACAATGATGGTGACACCTTTAGCAGAAAGTAATTGACTCGCACCATGGCACTAGACTGCTTCATCGTGTTCTCATACGTCTCATGGAATTTTACATTCACTTCGGGGATCTTACTTTCTATTGCTTTTGTTTCTGTTCGTTCAGACTTTGGTAAGCTATACCAAGTAACCAGCATGTTGTAAGCCAGCTCGGTAGTATGCGAATAAATTCTATCGCGAAGATACCGAGCGGAATCAGGGAGTTGCTCAATAATTTTTTCATATGCTTGAAAAGCAGTAAAATTCCGGCGAAAACTATACCGGTCAGAATATATTGTGTCCGGGCGAATTATTTCGTAATGGTATAAACAAGTATTTGCCACAACAATCTTGTTTGATTGATGATGATATAAATATCGAACGATAAATTCCAAGTCTTCGCAAACGTTAATATCTGGATTCAGACGAAGATGTGTAGGCAAAAAGAGTTTGTTACACAAATATCCCCGTAGTCCAAACTTTGCTGTGATTTCGTCCAACCCTTCTGTATTTGACAGAATTCGATAGGAGTCACCTTTACATAGACTATCTAAGTATTCTTTCCAACTTTCAGATACAATGCCAAGTGAAGAGAGACAACAGCCTTCATTTTCTTGTATTGCTGAGTACATCGTTTCTATAAAGGTTGGTTCAATCCAATCATCAGAATCTACAAATCCCCAGTAGGCACCTTCAGCCGAATCCATACCTTGATTCCTTGCTTTTGAGACACCTTGGTTGGAGCTATTGATTACTTTAATTCGAACATCGTCTTCAGCGTATCTCCTGCAAATAGCAATACTCTCATCTACCGAACCATCATTAATGAGAATTATTTGCAGATTCTGATAGGTTTGCCCTATGATACTCGTGATACAACGGTCCAATGTTTTCTCAGCGTTGTAGATAGGAACAATTACAGAGATAAGATCATCTTGGGAATACGTCCTGTTGTAATCATTACTACTTCCTTTATCCAAACATAATGCATACAATATCTTGGCAAATTCGCTGAAATTTTTTTCTGCGTCAAAAAATCTTTCCCATGTAGAAAATGCATGGGTTTTCAGACTATCCATTTCTTGGTTTATCTTCGCTGCATATATAGTATCTAATTGAGTTTTTACCTCAAGAGCGGTTGGATTTTCATTGAGTAGAAATCCATTATACCCACTCGTAATCATTTCTGTAATACCACCTACATCGGTTCCAATAGCAGGAACTCCATAAGAGAAAGCTTCCTGAATCGATACCGGGCAACCCCCTTCTGTTGAGGATGTAGTTATAAATACATCAATAGTGTGTGTTTCATAGTAGGTATGCAGTTCCTGGTTTGTAATATGCCCTTTGAAGACATAGCTAATATTCTTTTTATGTTTCAGTGAATGTTCTGCCAATTGGGTCAGGGAATTCATGCTCTCCCCATCACCAAAATGAACCCAAGAAACAGTATACTCTGTTATCAACTCCAGAGCAGAAATAATGAGTTCTACTCTTTTTAAGGGAATTGCATGAGATACACTAATAAGAGAAAGTCCAATATCTTTATCTGAAGGAATTATACCCGATGTTCCATATACTCCAAGACGCGATACCAGGTAGGCACAATCAGAATTGAACCCAAAAGTCTTTCTATAATACTCCAAGCCTTTTTCACTCACAAAATAGAGAGCAGAAAGATATTCATCCTGTGTATACTTAAATGGCTGACGACCTCCCTTTTCTACTCGTTCATTATATAAATCATAACCATGAATCCTGGAGACAATAGGTATTGATTGATAATGTAATTTTTTAAGTAAAAGGCCCATTCCCAATACCTTGTAATTATGCCAATAACTATAAACGAGGTCTTGTTCTGTGATAATTTCAAGCCTTTCAATTTGTTTTGCAGTTTTCTGTGCTTTTGCATAATACTTAATGCTCTGTATTGACCGCTGCAAAACCTGTTTCTTACTTTGAAAAATTATCCCAAGTTCTTTTAGACAATCCTTTGTAAAGAAAAATTGGAGAGTAGATTGAAACGTCTCCCAGAAAGTTGGAATCTTCTGAATCCTATACACCGGAAAATCCCAGATGTAACTGCTTGAGATATCTGATTTTGTATCCGTGGTTACAACTGTGATAGAAAATTTCTGTGTGAGAAACTCAATTTCTGGATATAAAAAAGACTCACCATTCCCAAAGGGCAAGTTATCGGTAAGTAATAACAACTTCTTCATCTTTACACCATTAAAATTGACGATTTAATTATACCAACTGTTTCACAAGACTTGTAGGTTTTATATCCATCCAACGGCAACGAGACCACCGTCTTGCACAACCTCTCCGTGATCGGGCATGGAACATATTGCTTCAATCCCTTGAAAGCTGTCTGCTCGTGCATCGGCTTTGGATAATACACCATGGTGGGAATCCCCTGTTCTTTCAGTCTCCTCTGGAACTCAGTCCGTTGGTTCTCATCATCCAGTTGTATGGTGTATTGCGCCCAGCTGGAATAGTATCCTTCCGGGACTACTGGGGTCTTCACAACATCCCCCAGTGCTTCTGTATACCAAGAAGCCACCTTGTTCACTGCTTCCAGCTCATACTCTTGGAATGCCTTGAATTTCACCAGGAGTATAGCAGCCTGTATGGTGTCAAGACGTGAATTCCAGCCAATCCGCACGTTGTCGTACTTGAAAGAACCCTTCCCATGCACTGCAATTGATCTCAGGTACTCGGCTTCCTTGTCACTGTTGGTGAAAATTGCTCCACCATCACCGTAGCAACCAAGGGGCTTTGCAGGGAAGAAGGAAGTGGTCGCAGCATCCCCTAGGGAACAGGCTTTCCTTCCCTTGTACAATCCCCCAAAGCCTTGGGCCCCATCCTCCAGTACCTTCATACCATGCCTGTGGGCAATCTCGTTAATCCGGTCATAATCTGCAGGGAGACCGAACAGATCCACAGGGATGACCACCTTCGGCTTGAGTTTCCCTTCAGCCTCCACCACAAGGATGGCTTGCTCCAGGCTCTCTGGATCCATGTTGTAGGTATCCGGGTCCACATCCACAAACACAGGGGTTGCTCCCTCGAAAGAGACCACTTCCCCGGAGGCGAAGAAGGTGAAGTCTGGGACAAATACCGCATCGCCAGGGCCGATCCCCCAAGCCATAAGCATCATGGAGAGCGCATCAGTCCCATTCCCACAGGTGATGCAATGTTTCATGCCCACATATGCTGCAAGCTTCTCCTCGAGCTCTTTCACCTGCCTGCCATTGATGAAGTTGCACTCTGTCATCACCTCGATGACGGCCTTGTCCATGTCTGCCTTCAGTACCTGGTATTGTTTCTTGAGATCACGAAATTCCATACTCAGTTCCCCTGCCTCTCGACAAGGCCTCCTGTCTTCTGCTCATACTGCCTGCCGCAATGCTTGCAATGCAGGTTCTCATCTAGGGCGGAACCACATTCACAGGCCCATCCCTTCTGCTGTGCAGGCACTCCAACCATCAAGGCATAATCAGGGACATCCTTGGTGACTACAGCCCCACTGCCGATGAGTGCCCATCTGCCGATGGTTATCCCACAGACGATGGTAGCATTGGCCCCGATGGAAGCTCCCTCTTGTACGAGAGTTTTCAGATAGCCTGCCTTCCCCTTCGGGTATTTTGCCCTCGGGGTAAGATCGTTTGTGAATACACAGGAAGGTCCGCAGAACACATGGTCCTCAAGCGTTATCCCTTCATACAGGGAAACGTTGTTCTGGATCTTGCACCCGTTTCCGATTACCACGTTGTTCGAGACATTCACGTTCTGTCCAAGGGAGCAACCCTCCCCAATCCTTGCACCACTCTGTATGTGGCAGAAGTGCCAGACCTTGCTATCCTTGCCAATGACCACGTCATCATCAACATAGGAAGAAGGATGTACATACCAGTCCATTAAGAGAACCTCCCCTTGAAATCAATGGTCGCACAGTCTTCCAGGGGAAGCCTTACCGGCTTTCCTTCGGCGGCAGACTTGTAGATGGCCAGCACCAGTTCCAGTGCCCGCTTCCCGGCTTCCGCGGTTACCATTGGCTGGCGGTCTTCCTTAATTGATTCAATCACATCAGCAAACAATGGGGTGTGACCATACCCATACACGTTGGGAGGGTTCTCGTGGTAGGTTGTCTTGACCTCTTCGGGATCGTCCAACAGGTCGGCGAAACGCCACTCCTCGATGATGTTCACGGACTGCCCTCCAGCCTTCACTGTCCCTTTCTCCCCAAACAGGTAGAGCGTCTCCTCCAGGTTCTGGGGGTAGATGTTGGTGGTCCCCTCAATGATTCCGTAGGAACCATTGGCAAACTTCACCAGAGCAAGACCAAGATCCTCTGCCTCGATGTAGGGATGGGTGAGGTTGTCGGTATAGGCAAACACCTCTGAAATATCGTCCCCCATCATCCATCTGAGCAAGTCGATGTTGTGGATGCACTGGTTCATGAGGGCACCGCCGTCCTGCTCCCATGTCCCACGCCAGGAGGCCCTGTCATAGTAGTCCCTGCCACGGTTCCACCGGATGTGGGCGGTCCCGTACATCATTTTCCCAAATCGATTCTCCTCCATGGCCTCACGAATCTTCACCACTGACTTGTTGAAGCGGTTCTGGTGACAAGCACATACTTTCACATCCTGTTTCCTTGCCTTCTCGATGATGGCATCAGCATCCTTGATGGAAAGAGCAATGGGTTTCTCAATGATGAGATTGGCTCCGGCATCGATGCAATCCAGGGCGATGGATGCATGCTTGCCGCTCTCTGTACAAATGGAGACCAGATCCGGCTTCTGTTCCTTCAGCATCTCCCGGTAATCGTGATACCTTGCCACGTTCTGTTCATCCAGCTTGAACTTGAGGATCTTGTCCTCCATCATCTGCTCGTTGATGTCACAGACTGCAACGAACTCAAGCTTGTTTGCCAGTGCGGCTGCTATATGGTTGGGAGAGATTCTCCCGCAACCTATCAGTGCATATTTCATCACAGCACCTCGATGTTGTCACGACCGGCAATGGCCTTCATGACGTTCTTGGTATCAAAAATGGCCTTTGCATGTTTCTGTACCAAATCATAGTCAACGTTGCTGTGCGCGGTGGTGATTATGACAAGGTCGGCTTCCTCCAGCAGGTTTACACTCAGTTCCTTCTCGCCCTTCACTACCTTTCCCTTGTGCTGGTACTCTTCCACCCAGGGATCATAATAAGCAACTACAGCACCATGCTTCTCTAGGATCTCTATTACATCCAAGGCCGGGCTCTCCCGGTAGTCGTCAATGTCCTGTTTGTAGGCAACCCCCAGCATCAGGATCTTCGATCCATTGAGGGCCTTACTGAACCTGTTCAGCATCTTCGAGGCCCGTTCTACCGTGTACTCAGGCATCCGGTCGTTGATCATCATCGAGCTTTCAATCATCGAGGTATGGAATCCATACTCCCTTGCCTTCCATGAGAGATAGTAGGGATCAAGGGGGATGCAGTGTCCCCCAAGGCCCGGGCCTGGGTAGAATGCCTGGAATCCGTAGGGCTTGGTCTTTGCAGCATCGATGACTTCCCAGATGCTGATTCCCATCTCATGGCAGAGCTTGGCCAGCTCATTTACCAGGCCTATGTTCACATTCCGGTAGGTATTCTCCAGGATCTTCTCCATCTCTGCCACTGCAGGACTGGAAACCTCGGTCACATCACTGGAAAGCACCGCACGGTACATTACTGCAATTACCTCGGTAGCATCCTTCCCGATACCTCCAACCACCTTGGGGGTGTTCTTCGTCTTGTACAACAAATTGCCTGGATCGACACGCTCAGGGGAGAAGCCGAGATAGAAGTCTTCACCACAGACAAGGCCGGAACCTTCCTCCAGCAAGGGCTTCACCAACTCCTCGGTGGTCCCCGGGTAGGTGGTTGACTCCAGGACTACGATGGAATCCTTCTTGAGATACTTGGCTATCTCCATGACAGAATCCCGTACGTAGGTGATGTCAGGTTGCTGGTGCTCGTCCAGGGGAGTGGGAACACAGATGGCGATGAAATCACAATCCTTCACAAAGGAGAAATCACTGGTTGCCCTGAGCATCCCATTCTTCACCAAGGAAGCCAAGTCTTCCTGGACAACATCACCTATATAATTGATGCCTTGGTTTACCATGTCCACTTTCTTCTGCTGGACATCAAAGCCAGTGGTCTTGAAGCCTGCCCTTGCCTTCTCAACAGCCAGGGGAAGACCGACGTAACCAAGACCGATGACTCCGACTACTATTTGGAATTGTTCAATTTGTTGTATTAGTACTTCTTTTTGCATTTTTTCCTTTATCAGTTTTTACTATATGTTACACAGCAATAATTATAAAACCAAGCGTAGGTAGTAATTCAAAATTCATTGAGAATTTTCATAACAGTAATCCAGAACAGGTCTCATCATTGATTCTGACGAACAATGATCATTGGCAAATTCTCGGATTCTCAATGCCACCCTTTCGTAATCTTCTCCATAGACTTTATCATGGAATTGTATGACTGACTTAATATCAATATACGACTCATCTTCATCCACTTTCATGAAATATGGGAAATTTTCAGGAATGTAGTCAATTTTGCTTGCACTCACTATTGGTAAACCTTTTGCACCATATTCTCGAGATTTCACGGAACTATTGATCTGTCCTTGGGTCCGTCGATGGAGTCCGAAGGATTCAAATGCTAGAGAAACACTATCATACACCTTTTCCAATTCATCAAAAGGCAAAGGACCATGAAAAATTAGATACCCTTTAGAAACAAGTTCTTCCATACCCTTATCACGCTTGATTGCATTTTCGGTAGGCCCAACTATATGCAATACGAATATCCTTTCAGGCTTTGTTGCATAATATTTTTCTAGCCCTTTAATAAGTCGATCAAGGCCATGCCAAAATTCGAAATTTCCAACGACAATACCATGTACTTTTCCATCTTCCTCTTTAGAAACTATCCGCAACGCAGTTCGGGAAAAATCTATACCATTGCTGATAGTGATCGTTGAGACATTAAACACAATAGGATCTATGGCTGCAACTAGTACTATTCGATCTACATAGTGATGAAGTTTTTTCCTATTCCATCGATCTTTTAGTAACAATGGATATCGTAAGAATCCAGACTTCTCTTTATCATATGGATACGTAGGAATTTCAAAGAGGATGATACATTTTGGATTTCTTCTTTTTATCTCTCTAAGGAGCTTAATCGCATACCGGTCAATGTACGCCTTCCGGTAATATACTATATCAACACCATCCAGCTTTTCAGGACAGTACTTGAAAAAAAACATACTTGGGGCGAAGGGGAGCATTCTTGTAGCTTCTTTAAAAACACCACGCTTCCCTTTAGGACTATATGTCAATCGTTTTACATCACCAAGCTTACTAAGTTCGTTGATTTGAGCAAGCTTCTTTCTTTCAATTCCACTATTGCTATTTTGGCCGTATGCCGGACCAAAATCTATGTAGGTAATGTTTAAATTAGTATTCATTGCATTACCTCAGACCATGTTTTTAAGTTTTGGTCTTTTATGCTCATAATCAATCGGGTATCAATCTCCGGCCACTCAATCCCGATACTCGGGTCATCCCACCTGATGCCACCCTCATCTTCAGGGTGGTAGAACTCGTCACACTTGTAGACAAACTCTGCCTCATCGGAGAGGACCAGGAACCCGTGGGCGAAGCCACGGGGGATGAAGAACTGATTCTTCTTCTCTGCAGTGAGGACAGCCCCTACATACTTGCCGTAGGTTATACTCCCTTTTCTCAGATCCACCGCCACATCGTAGACCTCGCCCTTGGTCACCCTCACCAGCTTTGCCTGGGGATACTTCCTCTGGAAGTGAAGTCCCCGGAGCACTCCCTTGCTCGACTTGCTCTGGTTGTCCTGCTCGAACTCACAATCAATGCCTGCCTTCTGGAAGTCTGCCTTGTTGTAGGTCTCCATGAAGTAGCCTCGCTCATCCCCGAACACCCTCGGCTCTATGATGAACACCCCTTCTATTTCTGTCTCCGTGAATGTGAACTGTCCCATTGTATGTCTCTCTCTTTCCCTTGTTATCTGCCTGCGTACATCGACTGGTAGTATTGCTGGTAGGACCCACTGGTCACATGCTCCATCCACTGCCTGTTCTCCAGGTACCAGTCTATGGTCTTGCGAATTCCCTCAGCAAACATCGTCTCGGGCTCCCAGCCCAACTCTTCCCTGACCTTGGTGGGATCTATGCCGTAGCGCCGGTCATGCCCCTTCCTGTCAGTAACGTGCCTGATGAGACGCTCATCTATAC
>NZ_QUWK01000027.1:0-1726 GCF_003429665.1 Sphaerochaeta halotolerans
AGAATGAAGAACGATAGTGTAACAAGCTACGTTCGTGCGAGAATTACAGGGAAAACTTACAAGCAAGGCAAGCCGGGCCCTCGGGTCCGGAAATGCTATGACGGAGAGTTTGATCCTGGCTCAGAACGAACGCTGGCGGCGCGTTTTAAGCATGCAAGTCGAGCGGCAAGGGCCTCCGGGCCCCTAGAGCGGCGGACGGGTGAGTAACACGTGGACAATCTGCCCCCCGGCCGGGGATAGCCCAGGGAAACCTGGATTAATACCGGATGAGACGGGACGCACGATGGTGCGGTCCGGGAAAGGCGCTGCGGCGCCGCCGGGGGATGAGTCCGCGACCCATTAGCTGGACGGCGGGGTAAAGGCCCACCGTGGCGACGATGGGTAGCCGGCCTGAGAGGGTGGACGGCCACATTGGAACTGAGACACGGTCCAGACTCCTACGGGAGGCAGCAGCTAAGAATCTTCCGCAATGGGCGAAAGCCTGACGGAGCGACGCCGCGTGAACGAAGAAGGCCGTGAGGTTGTAAAGTTCTTTTCGGGAGGGGGAATTACCGTGGCAGGGAATGGCCGCGGGATGACGTGAATCCCGGAACAAGCCCCGGCTAACTACGTGCCAGCAGCCGCGGTAACACGTAGGGGGCGAGCGTTGTTCGGAATCATTGGGCGTAAAGGGCGTGCAGGCGGCACTGCAAGTCCGGCGTGAAAGACCCCGGCCCAACCGGGGGGGTGCGCTGGAAACTGCGGTGCTTGAGTACAGGAGGGGATGCCGGAATTCCAGGTGTAGGGGTGAAATCTGTAGATATCTGGAAGAACACCGATGGCGAAGGCAGGCATCTGGCCATGTACTGACGCTGAGACGCGAAGGTGCGGGGAGCAAACAGGTTTAGATACCCTGGTAGTCCGCACAGTAAACGATGTGCACCAGGTGGCGGGGGTAGAACCCCCGGTACCGTAGCAAACGCATTAAGTGCACCGCCTGGGGAGTATGCTCGCAAGGGTGAAACTCAAAGGAATTGACGGGGGCCCGCACAAGCGGTGGAGCATGTGGTTTAATTCGATGGTACGCGAGAAACCTTACCAGGGCTTGACATACACCGGAAGCGCCGTGAAAGCGGCGTGCCGCTTGCGGCCGGTGAACAGGTGCTGCATGGCTGTCGTCAGCTCGTGCTGTGAAGTGTTGGGTTAAGTCCCGCAACGAGCGCAACCCCTGCCGTCTGTTGCCACCACGAAAGGTGGGGACTCAGGCGGGACCGCCGGTGACAAACCGGAGGAAGGTGGGGACGACGTCAAGTCATCATGGCCCTTATGTCCTGGGCCACACACGTGCTACAATGGCCGGTACAGAGCGCAGCGAGGCCGCGAGGCGGAGCGAATCGCTTAAAGCCGGTCCCAGTACGGATTGGAGTCTGCAACCCGACTCCATGAAGTTGGAATCGCTAGTAATCGCGCATCAGCATGGCGCGGTGAATACGTTCCCGGGCCTTGTACACACCGCCCGTCACACCATCCGAGTCGGGGGTACCCGAAGTCGCCAGCCCAACCCGCGAGGGGGGGCGGTTCCGAAGGTACGTCCGGCGAGGAGGGTGAAGTCGTAACAAGGTAGCCGTACCGGAAGGTGCGGCTGGATCACCTCCTTTCTGAAGAAGAAAGGGCGGGCCCGGCCCTCACAGCCGGACCCAACCAACGGTCGTCGACCAGCAGGTGCAAGTCCTGCAGCAATGGCCTC
>NZ_QUWK01000027.1:1907-5026 GCF_003429665.1 Sphaerochaeta halotolerans
ATAGCGCAGGGATTGGAAGAATGATATGGTCAAGTGAAAAGAGGGTCCACGGAGGATGCCTAGGAGCTGCCAGGCGAAGAAGGACGCGACAAGCTGCGAAAAGCCGCGGGGAGGGGCCAATACCCAGAGATCCGCGGATGTCCGAATGGGGTAACCCGCAAGTCTGGATGACATGCACATGCACGTGAATACATAGGGTGCATGGGAGATACGCCGGGGAGTGAACCATCTAAGTACCGGCGGGAGTAGAAATCAAACGAGATTCCCCCAGTAGCGGCGAGCGAACGGGGAGGAGCCCAAACCGCGTGCCCTCGGGTGCGCGGGGTTGTAGGGGTGCGGCGGGGTTTACCCGTGCAGTGAGAAACCACGAGCGTAGCGGAACGGACCTGGGAAGGCCGGCCAGAGCGGGTGAAAGCCCCGTACGCGAAACGCCCGTGGCTGCATGGCCGCACTGCCTGAGTACGGCGGGACACGAGAAATCCTGCCGGAAGCAGGGGGGACCACCCTCCAAGGCTAAATACTCGGCAGCTACCGATAGCGCATAGTACCGTGAGGGAAAGGTGAAAAGGACCCCGGGAGGGGAGTGAAAGAGAACCTGAAACCGTGGACCTGCAAGCGGTCAGAGCCCTTCAGGGGGTGATGGCGTGCCTTTTGTAGAATGAGCCTGCGAGTTACCGTATGCGGCGAGGTTAAGGGAGGGAAGTCCCGGAGCCGCAGGGAAACCGAGTCTGAACAGGGCGTTCAGTCGTGTGCGGTAGACCCGAAGCCAAGTGATCTAGCCATGGCCAGGCTGAAGCAGGAGTGAAATCCTGTGGAGGGCCGAACCTAAATCCGCTGAAAAGGGTTGGGATGAGCTGTGGCTTGGAGCGAAAGACTAAACAAACTTGGAGATAGCTGGTACTCTCCGAAATAGCTTTAGGGCTAGCGTCGCATTGATTGTCGCGGAGGTAGAGCACTGGATAGGTGAGGGCCCGTCACTGGGTACCGAGCTTAACCAAACTCCGAATACCGCGATACAATGTGCGGCAGTCAGACGGCGACTGATAAGGGCCGTCGTCGAGAGGGAAACAGCCCGGACCGCCGGCTAAGGTCCCAAAGTCGTGCTGAGTGGGAAAGGAAGTATGACTGCACAGACAGCCAGGAGGTTGGCTCAGAAGCAGCCACCCCTTCAAAGAGTGCGTAACAGCTCACTGGTCGAGTAGTCATGCGCCGACAATGTAACGGGGCTAAGCACGGCACCGAAGCCGCGGGACAGCACCCCTGGGGTGCTGTCGGTAGGAGAGCATTCCGTGAACGGAAGAAGCAGGGGCGCAAGCCCGTGTGGACGGGACGGAAGAGAGAATGCAGGCATGAGTAACGAAAAGACGGGTGGGATCCCCGTCCGCCGAAAGCCCGAGGTTTCCAGGGTAAAGGCAATCTACCCAAGGGTCAGTCGGCCCCTAAGGCGAGGGCGAGAGCCGTAGCCGATGGGAAGCGGGTCAACATTCCCGCACCTCCCAGGGTTCCGATGGGATGACGCATAGGGCGAAACGCAGCCGGGCGACGGTAGTCCCGGCCTCAACGGCGAGCCGATGAGGCACCCAGGCAAATCCGGGTGCCGAGGTGAGCCGCGAGCGAGCCGCACCACGGTGGGGCGAAGTGCGCGTAGTCGTCGTGCCGAGAAATAATCCCTAAGGAACGGCCCTGGGGGACCGTACCGAAAACCGACACAGGTGGGCGAGCTGAGAATGCGAAGGCGCACGGAAGAATTCGCGTTAAGGAACTCGGCAAAATGCATACGTAACTTCGGGAAAAGTATGGCCCCCGCAAGGGGGTTGCAGAGAAACGGCCCATGCGACTGTTTACCAAAAACACAGGTCCATGCGAACCGGCAACGGGAAGTATATGGACTGACACCTGCCCGGTGCTGGAAGGTCAAGAGGAGTTGTCAGAGCGATCGAAGCAGCGAATCCAAGCCCCAGTAAACGGCGGCCGTAACTATAACGGTCCTAAGGTAGCGAAATTCCTTGTCGGGTAAGTTCCGACCCGCACGAATGGTGTAACGATATGGGCGCTGTCTCAACGCGAAATCCGGTGAAATTGAAGTCCAGGTGAAGATGCCTGGTACCCGTGGTTAGACGGAAAGACCCCGTGAACCTTTACTTCAACTTGGCATGGGGACTTGGACAGGGATGTGTAGGATAGGTGGGAGGCCGCGAGGCGTGGGCGTCAGCCTGCGCGGAGCCGCTGGTGAAATACCACCCTTGCCTGTCCAATTCCCTAACCGCGGCCGTGATCCGGCCGCGGGACAGTGCCAGGCGGGAAGTTTGACTGGGGCGGTCGCCTCCCAAAGAGTAACGGAGGCGCGCGAAGGTCACCTTAGGATGGTTGGGAATCATCCCTCAAGTGTAAAGGCACAAGGTGGCTTGACTGCGAGGCAAACAGGCCGAGCAGGTACGAAAGTAGGTCTTAGTGATCTGGCGGTAGCGAGTGGAAGCGCCGTCACCTAACGGATAAAAGGTACTCCGGGGATAACAGGCTGATCTTGCCCAAGAGTTCATATCGACGGCAAGGTTTGGCACCTCGATGTCGGCTCATCGCATCCTGGGGCTGGAGCAGGTCCCAAGGGTTTGGCTGTTCGCCAATTAAAGCGGTACGCGAGCTGGGTTCAGAACGTCGTGAGACAGTTCGGTCCCTATCTGCCATGGGCGTTGGATGTCTGAGGGGTTCTGCTTTCAGTACGAGAGGACCGAAGTGGACGAACCTCTGGTGTACCGGTTGTCGTGCCAACGGCAGCTGCCGGGTAGCTACGTTCGGAAGGGATAACCGCTGAAAGCATCTAAGCGGGAAGCCCTCCCCAAGATGAGACATCCCACCCGCACAAAGCGGGCACAAGGAAACAGGCAGACCACCTGTTCGATAGGCCGGGGGTGCAAGCACGGCAACGTGTTCAGCCCACCGGTACTAATCATCCGAGAGGCTTGACCATATCATCGTTCCAGTCCCGAGGGCCGCCAAGGCCGGTCGTGCGAGGTCCCCTCGCGCTCCCAGGCGTTGGCCGGCCCGGTGGCCACAGCAGGGTGGACACACCCGTTCCCATCCCGAACACGGAAGTTAAGCACCCTCACGCCGATGGTACT
>NZ_QUWK01000002.1 GCF_003429665.1 Sphaerochaeta halotolerans
AGGTTCCCGTTCTCACAAAGGAGAGCCAGTGTCCCCTTCACCGTCCGTACCTGGTAGTGAAGCTTGAGCAGCATGATGCCCAGTATCGGCAGCAGGTCGTAGCCGAGCCTTCCCCTGCGGTGGCTCCTCTGCAACCTGTGCAATTCGTCGCAAGTGAGCAGGGATTGCACCCCTTGGAAGAAGCTGAGGAACTCATTCTCACGCTCGCTCGGTCTGCGGAAAAGGCAGGGTGAAAAGTCTTCATGGGAGAAGAGCAGGGATTGAAGAACCAGGGGGGTTGGTGTAGTATGGTGCATAAGAAGGACCTCTTTTGTTTGTTTTGTGTAGTAACTAAACAGTAACAGAAAAAGGTCCTTTTTTCTATATCCATCATGCAATTATCAGTAAAAACAAGACAGAGCTCTGTCAGTCACATGAGCCAGTAGCAGGTATGGGGTATGTGAGTGGTGGTTTTGTATGTTTATGCATTACGAGGTTCTTGAAAACCTATTTTGCAATTGGCTCTTTACATTTCTAAATTCACAGACTTTGGGTAATTCGATTGGAAACCGGCAGGAAGCTTTCAATGCTCTGGAATCCTGGGGGGTGGTGAGCTTTTGGAGCACGGATGTCTGCAAACTCTTTTAGAGACCGTCGGCAAAGATTTTCGAAAAATTCCCGCTGCATCCCTCACCAACCCGACAGCTAACGGTTATCTCAGAGATTGAACAATACAACAAGCAAACCAGAAAGGCCTTGCTGTCCAAGCTCCATTCCATGGAACCGGTGGACTTTGAAGATGTGGTTTCCCGCCTGCTTACTGCTATGGGCTTTGAGATGGTTGAAGTTACAAGGTATAGCGGAGATGGAGGAATTGATGTTCGGGGTGTCTTGGTGATCGGTGATGTGGTAAGGATGAAGATGGCTGTCCAGGCAAAGCGTTGGAAGTACCATGTGCAGGCACCTGCTGTACAGCAAATGAGAGGGTCCCTTGGGGCCCATGAACAAGGACTGATTATCACCACGAGTGATTTCAGCAAAGGTGCTAAGAATGAGGCCATCCAAACAGACAAGACACCCATTGCACTCATGAATGGGGAACAGTTGGTTACCTTATTGATGGAGTATTCAATTGGTGTAAAAAGCACACCACAGGTCTTGTTTGATCTTGAGGACGGTTCATTGTGTTCTCAGTAAGAATAGATGGATTAGTGTCTAATCGATGACTCACGTTTGTGAGAGATAATACTCTATGGTTACAGTATCTTCCAAGTGCCAGTAATTGATGCAGTTATATGGATGATAGATCAGCTATGAATTATGAGGGTCAATATTTAGGCATTCCAGGAAGGAAGAAATCGTGTAATGGGACCGACGGTTTCTTTCCTTGATCGCAAAAGAGTGGATCAACAAAGAAAACGCCGATGTAATGCGCATCTCAGTCAGAACGGTCTAGGGGTACGTTTCCCCGGTTTGATGGATGACCGAAGGCTTTGGGAGGATTATTTTTGCTTTCCTTCTTTTCACTACGATTTGCTGTCTTTGACCGATCAATAGGCCGATATGGAAAAATTCTGGCAATGATATGGGCATCCATTACCTTTTGTTGAACTATTGGATAATTCTTTGATATTGTATATTGATTTTCTTGTCTTTTTGGCTCAAATTATTGAATGGGACTGAAATAGAAAATTCTAATTCAAGAAACCATATCTACCCTGCTATATAGTAGGTCGTACAAGGAGAATGAAATGGCTACCATTAAACATACTGCAGGTCGCATGGCACTTTCGACCGGAATCGATTATGCAATCAAGCGTGTTCAAAAAGATCCCGTCAATGGACTTCTGGACATGGTGGAGATGATTGAGAAATATATGCCATCTACCAAGCACGATGCAGTGTATACGAAAACAGGGAATGCATTCTCTAATTTTCGGCGTTTCGTGGAGGATCCTTCCTCCAAGTGGGTTCGATATGGTACCTCGCTGTTCACGGATATCGATTCGAAGGTCATGAAATCCTTGATTTTGAATCTCGGTTATGAGGCAGGATACAGCGGATTGGAAAAGACTAGGACACTCCGGGACAAGTATCAGTCAAATTTCCCGTGGATCATCCTGTTTGACCCGACCAGCGCCTGCAACATGCACTGCACCGGATGCTGGGCTGCGGAGTATGGTCATACAAAAAGCCTAACCTACCAGCAGATGGATGACATTGTGAATCAGGGTAAGGAGCTAGGTACCTATTTTTACATGATGACTGGCGGTGAACCTTTGGTACGTAAAGCTGACATTGTCAGACTTGCCAGAGACCATAAGGACTGCACCTTCGGCATTTTTACCAATGGCACATTGGTGGATGAGAAATTTTGCGACGATATGAAGGAAGTGGGGAATATCTTTCTCAATATCAGTCTCGAAGGATTTTCCGAGGAGAATGACTCAAGGCGAGGCGAAGGCAATTTCGACATGGTTCTGAAGGCAATGGACATGCTGAAAGCCAAAAAGCTACTCTATGGTACGTCAATCTGCTATACTAGCAAGAATTATAAGAGTGTTGTTTCTGATGATTTCCTTGATCTCCTAATCGAAAAAGGTTGCAAGTTCTCTTGGTACTTCCACTATATGCCTGTTGGCAACAATGCGTCTCCTGACCTGCTCTTGACACCGAATCAACGTGCTTATATGTATAAGAGAATCCGCGAGATACGCGAAATGGACAATCCAAAACAAATATTTCCGCTAGATTTCCAAAATGACGGAGAATTTGTCCATGGTTGTATCGCAGGTGGGAAAAACTATTTGCACATCAATGCGAACGGCGATGTAGAACCATGCGTGTTCATCCATTATTCGACCGCCAATATCAAGGAAGTTTCTCTGCTCGAGTCGTTGCAGCAACCGTTGTTCAAGGCATATTATAAAAACCAAGCGTTCAATGAAAATCACCTTCGGCCATGTCCGATGCTTGAGAATCCTGGATTTCTGGCGAAGATGGTCAAGGAATCCGGCGCAAAATCAACTGATCTCGAATCGCCTGAAGATGTCGACCATCTGTGCGGAAAGTGCACCGAATATGCAAAGGAATGGGCTCCAGTTGCAAATGAACTGTGGAACACTTCCCAGAAAGTCAAGGCCGAAAAGCTTGCCGCCCGAGAGGCGGAGGCTAAGAGTTTTGCACAAGATGCATAACTTTCCATACTTGTCTGATAGTCATTGTTCGAGACCAGCTCATTCCCCAACGGAGCGAGAGGAAAGGAATCAGCATGATGGTTCCTCTCTGGAGCGAGTTCCGGGAAAACAAGGTGAGATACCCCGTCCCTTGGGGCGGGAAAGGAGGCAACGCCTCCTGAGTCCATGGCTTGCCCTGGGGTATTGATACCTTTCATTTGAAGATGAAATGACGCTACTAGAGCTTTCCTATTTCAAAGTCTGGGATAAGGAGTATCTGAGTAGCCGTTATGGTTTTATTCAATAATTGATGATCCATGAACTACATTGAGCACGTTACCTATCTTGCTCATACTCCGTGTAAGGCGAAAAGAATCTAGGAAAAGACATCTACAGATTTATGGTTGACATGTCTTTTCTGCATGCCCATACTATCGTTGTAGGGCAGGAGTCCTACTCATTGCTGGCAAGACCAGTAGTGATTGCGATGATGCAGGGATTGGGCCAAGATACAGTGCCTGCTGAGCTGTGAAGGGTTTGTACGTACCGCACCTTGGTTGTAGGAAGTGGTGCCGAAAGGTGGTGCTTACCGAAAGAAACGTACTTCTTGTTGAACCTGAAACTTTGTCTTCTGGTTTTTTTGTTAACCAAAAGAAATCGCTGATTAGCTTAGGCTGGTTCAGCGGCAAAGCAGCCCCTAAGACAACGAAACCTCCCTGCATTGCAAGGAGGTTTTGTCTTTGGGCCCAGTAGGACTTGAACCTACGACCCACGGATTATGAGTCCGATGCTCTAACCAACTGAGCTATAGGCCCTAAAGCTGTATGTAATCTAAAGGATTTTTGCAAGAATGTAAAGAATCTTTTCGTTGATATCGGTTAGTCTTATTTATTGTGCTGAAAGCCATGCTTTTCCTTGGAAATAAATTGTGCCCATGCTACTATTACCGTACTTGGGAGAAGGAGACAATGAGTAAGAAGTATAGAGTGGTATTATGCTTGATTATGCTTATACTGTCTTCCCATAGTGCCTTTGCTTCCTGGAGTTTTACCTATGACAGTTGGGAAGGGCATCCAAGAATAGGCTCTTCCTTAGTCCCAACCGGTATCCGCTCTGGCGTTACCGGAGACTTGGACCCAATCTTCTCTGGTTGGGAAACAGACCTTGTCCTCTTAGCCAAAGCAGGCTTTCATGAAAGAGTCCTCTGGCAACACCCTGTGAATGGCTCACTTCTCTCTAGTTCCCCTCTCTTGTTTGACCTCCTCCAATTCGACTGGACCATAGGAGTCAAACAAAGCCTTGGTTCCAAGCAAAACATCTTTTTGGGGTACCGAGGCTCCTATGAACAAGCATTGGACTCCATGATAGAAGGCGATGTATTGGACAGCGGAACAGTCCTGGGCATTAACCCTTGGTTCTCCTCCTATGGAGGAAACACCCTCTATGGAGCACTCTCAGGAATTGGAACGAGCTTGGTGCTCAACTATTATTACAACCGGCAAGAAGAACTTCTTGATGGCTTGGCCTTTGAAGGTACCCTCTTCTTAGGACCCAAGCTTCTGAATACCAATGCATCCTATGCTTCTCTCTCTGCCGAAGGAATAGGTTCTCTCCTGTTGTATGAAGAACTCGATGACAAGAAGCACAACCTTTATTCCATCATCCTCCGTAACAGTCTCCAGCTTACCTATACATTGGGCAGTCATATTCCCTTTTCTGTTTTAAAGGAGACCTCTCTTGGAAGCCTTGTCAGAGGATACGGCTATTGCCAGTACCCTTTGGACGGAGCATTGGCAAACCGGCTCTCCCTCTGCTTCAACGGACCAGAACCCTTTACCAAAGGCTTCTATCCCCGTCTTGTCCTCTTCTTTGATATTGGTTATGGCTTTGGACAGCTGGTAAACACTTCCATCTCTTCCCAGACGTTTCTCTCCAGCGCTGGGGTATCTGTTACCTACTCACTCCTTTCCTACATGGACATAGGTTACCAAATGGCATACCTTATAGTAGGGAGCAACCCCATGCAACCAGGGAAGACCATGGTAGGGGAGTTGATTGCCCATCTCCGTTACTAGGTAGGAGCAGTATGGAAATAGTTACACTTACTCTCAATGACAAAGAGTATCAGATAGAAAAGATTGGGATATGTCCTAATCCCGTATGTGACTGTGGCACCATTGAGTTTACGCTCGATGATGCAACTGTAGCCTTGGATGTCACAAGAAAAAGGTTTGTAGATAATCTAGGAGCGGAGAGAGAAATCTCCCAGAAGGTGGCAGAAACCCTGACCGATGAACAATGGGAGTTCTTGCTTTCTTGGTATCATGAACAGAAGAGTATCATAACTGATAACATTGAGGACTATGCTCAACTTTCGTATGACTTCTCACAAATTACCATTGAAGAAGGCAACATCTTTTATGATACAGTCTTTCCCAATGCAGATCCCTTTATGTTTGAGCATGAAGGCGCTTTATTCGCTGTAATCGATCAGTACTGCTTGAATCCTGAATGTTCTTGCAAGGAAGTTATTCTATCCTTCTATAAAGCAGAGGAAAACATTCAGCAGATGCCACTTATGAATTGCGTATTGGACTATCAGAAAGACCGCTTCCTTCCGCTTGAAGCCGGTGATACCCTTGACCGGAGGCTTATCGCTTCCTTCATGAAAGCCACACCACACTATGCTCGCATTTATAAAAAACGTCATGCCGGTCTTCGGCTGATGTTCATGAATTATCTACAAATGATTTTGTCTGAAGAAGAGGTTGAGAAAGATGTTCCTTTTATAGCTCCCCCTCGTGTCGGACGCAATGATCCATGTCCCTGTGGCAGTGGCAAGAAATTCAAGAAATGCTGTGGCGCAAACAGGTAATCATAGGGCAGGCATAGCAAACTTCCTATCAATCTCACGTAGCCGTAAACCAGGTGGATTATGCACTACACTGGGAACTGCCAGGATTGCCATAATCGGGTAGTGGAGAACTCCTGGTTATTGCCACAAATGAGGGGCTGGACATACCGACCGCCTTTGCAAGGTCGCCCAAAGACAACACACGGCGTCCTGTATGCTTGTGTTATCGGTACGGATTGTCCTCACTCTTCTTCAACACATTGCTCTCGGAGAATCCCAATGCTGAGAGTGCCTGCATTGTCCTTTGCAGCTGATAGGCAGGGATCCACCGGACAGTAAGTCGTACTGCCTTGCTCTCGGGGAGTTGCTCCGCATAAGGCTTCAGCCCTGCGTTGAGCAGTCTGTCATACTGTGTATAGGCGGTAAGCAGGGAAGAGTAAGCGCCAACCTGGATCTGGTACCACCCGGTATCACCAGCCCGCTTGTATTTTGACTCTGGAATCTCAGGCTCAAAGATCAGCGTCAGTTCAACATTGGCAACACCTGCTTCGAGCATATCGATCTGTTCTGCGGCTGCTGGGGTCAGGTCGATGATCCTTCCATCAACATATGGCCCCCTGTCATTGATCCTGACATCGACACTCCGCCCATTCTTCTTGTTGGTCACCCTGACGATGGTGCCGAACTTCAAGCTTTTATGGGCGGCCGAAAGGCTGGTAGGGTCGAATGTTTCCCCATTGGCTGTAAGGCTCTCGCTCTTGTCACTGGTGTACCAAGAAGCTATCCCTTTCTCTATCACCGTTCCTGGTTCAAACTTCGCTTCCTCTTCCGCAAAGAGGAAACTTGAGCAAAGAAGCAGTACCACTAGCAAAGCCATCAATCGTTTCATACTCAAGAGTATACGCTCTCGCTCTTTGTTTTGGCAACCAGCAGTTGAACTGATGTCAGTGTTTCACTATAATCGACGGTTATGAGCGAAAAGAACGTATCTACACATTGGGCGGATATATACGCCGACAAGATTATTCGTGAGAAAGGGGAGAAGGAACGCTATACCTGTGCTTCCGGCATTACTCCTTCTGGCACAGTCCATATAGGAAACTTCCGGGAGATCATCTCGGTTGAACTGGTGGTGAGAGCTCTTCGTGAGAAAGGGAAAAACGTCCGGTTCATCTACAGCTGGGACGACTATGACGTATTCCGGAAAGTTCCCAAGAACATGAGAGATCCAGAGATGCTTGCCACCTACCTCCGAAAGCCCATTACCCTCGTTCCCGATACCCTTGGGCGGGCTGAGAACTATGCACGTGGCAACGAGCTGGATGTAGAGCGCATTCTTCCCACTGTCGGGGTGGAGCCTGAGTACATCTACCAGGCAGAGCGGTACCGCGCAGGTGAGTACGCTGAAGGTATGCGTCTCGCCCTGGAGAAACGTGATGAGATTCGCGCCATCCTGAATGAGTTCCGCACTGAACCGTTGGAAAAGAATTGGTGGCCTATTTCGGTCTTCTCCAACTTCACCGACAAGGATACCACCACCGTACTCGATTGGGACGGAGCGTGGAACATCACCTACCGGGATGATGAAACCGGTCAGACGGAAACCGTCGACCTCAGAACCACCAGCTGTGCCAAGTTGCCGTGGCGAATTGACTGGCCGATGCGTTGGGCACATGAACAGGTGGACTTTGAACCTGCAGGGAAGGACCACCACAGTGAAGGCGGTTCCTTCGACACCTCCCGTAAGATGGTCCGGGTATTTGGTGGGGAAGCACCTGTTTCTTTCCAGTACGACTTCATCAGCATCAAAGGGCGTGGTGGAAAGATCTCGTCCTCCAGCGGCGAAGTCGTCTCACTTTATGATGTCCTGGAAGTCTATACTCCTGAGGTGACACGCTACATGTTCGCCGGAACCCGGCCGAACACAGAGTTTGCCATCTCCTTCGACCTCGATGTCCTGAAGATCTACGAGGACTATGACACCTGTGAACGAATCTATTTCGGCCTGCAGGAAGTAAATGAGAAGCGCAAGGCAAAAGAGAAGCGGATCTATGAGCTCAGTCAGGTACATGGCATTCCCTCTGAGCCTAGCTACCAGATTCCATTCCGCCACCTCTGCAACCTCTTGCAGCTCCATGAAGGGGATATTGAAAGGGCAATTTCAACCTTGGACGAGATGACCGACAGCCAGAGGGACAGACTCAGAGAGCGCTGCAAGTGTGCCTGGAACTGGATCACCACCTTTGCCCCTGAGGATTTCAAGTATCGCCTGTCCAATGAGAACGACCCTTTGGTTGAACTCACAGACCAGGAACTGGCTGCTGTACACGCCCTGCGGGAAGTGGTAAAGGTCATGGACCAGATTGAGAACAAAGAGTACACCACTCGCCTCTATGACTCGGCAAAGGACAACGGTTTGGACACCGGAGCATTTTTCAAGCTTATCTATCGCATTATGATCGGGAAAGACCAGGGACCAAAGCTTGGACCTTTCCTCCAGACCTGTGGCAAGGAGAAGGTGCTTTCCATCCTGGAACGCTACTAAGTTCGTTGGATTTTTGTTGGGCAGGGAGCTTTCTGGGCTCCCTGTTTGCCGTTATGAGACCAGAGACAAAGGAGTTTTAGATGAACGTTTTGATGATTAACACCAGCCCCCATGAGAAAGGTTGTACCAATCGTGCACTACAAGAGGTGGCATCAGTGTTGCACACGTGGAATATTGACAGTGAGATTCTCTGGATCGGTAAGGGGCCCTTGCATGGATGTGTCGACTGTAAATACTGCTTCAAGCATGGCTCATGTGCGTTTACCGATGATTCGGTCAATGAAACTGCAAAGAAGGCTGTTGAAGCAGATGCCTTGGTCCTTGGTTCAGCGGTGCACTATGCCTCTGCAGCGGGGGCCGGTAGTGCCTTCCTTGATCGATTGTTCCGTGTTGCCTCAAAGCAGATGGCACTCAAGCCAGGAGCAGCGGTGGTCTCCTGTAGACGGGGTGGAGCAAGTACTACCTTCGATCAATTGAACAAGTACTTCACTATCAGCCAGATGCCGGTGGTCTCTTCCACGTACTGGAACAGCGTACATGGCAATACTGTCCAGGAGGTGGAGCAGGACTTGGAAGGATTGCAGGTCATGCGTTATCTGGGGGCGAACCTCGCTTGGTTGCTCTCCTGCATCGATGCAGGAAAGGACTCAGTGAAGAAGCCCGTTCCAGAAAAACGCATTGCCACCAACTTCATCCGCTAGCGGAGGATCCTGTCCAGGATGATGGAGTTGTTTCTCCACTTGTCCTGGGCTTTGACCCGAAGGTCGAGACGGAGTTTCTTCCCGGGAAAGATCTGGCGGATCTCAGGCTCCGCACCCTTTCGGATTTTCGCGATGCCTGCTCCGCGCTTACCCACCACAATTCCCTTCTGCGTATCACGTTCCACGACGATGAACGCCCTCACCCAAACTGTGTTGTTTTCTTCGCTGTATTCAATGTCGGCAATCTCGACATAGATGGCATGAGGAATCTCCTCAGTCACCAAGTTGATCGCCTTCTCTCGGATGATCTCACTGATGCGGAACTCAAGGTTCTGGTCGGTGTATGCGTCAGCAGGGTAGAGCAGTTCTCCTTCCGGTGCATGCTTGAACAGCTCGATGAGGATTTCATCGACCCCTTCATCAAGTTTTGCAGAAGCTCCTAGTACCGTCTTCCCAGGTAGCATCTCTTCAAGAAACGCTTGGGCATCGGCTAGCTCCTGTTCCTTGAGAATGTCGGTCTTGTTGATGACGCAGATGACCGGAGTCTTCAACTTGGCAATATGGGAGGCAAGGGCTTTCTCCTCTTCTCCTGCACTGCGTTTTGCATCCAGGAGGTAGAGAACTGCATCATTCTCTTCAAGGGTCCTCAAGGCAGTTTCCTGCAGTCGCTTGTTCAACGTTTTTTCACTGAGGTGGAAACCAGGTGTATCAGTGAAGATCAACTGGCCTCGCTCGTCTGTATAGATACCCCTGATTGCATTTCTGGTAGTCTGTGGGGTACTGGCGGTAATGGAGACCTTCATCTCACAAATTGTATTGAGCAGGGTGCTCTTTCCAGCTGATGGTCTGCCGATAATGGCAACCGTAGCACATTTCATACACTGTTCTCCTAATAGCTTCAGTATACTGATTCACATCCTTTCTGCCTACATCCCCTCTTTCTTGCCTGCTATGCCTTTGCAAGAATGAGAGTATGTGTGTATACTTGCTTTGATGTTCTGCATCAAAACCAGTTTGAGTGAGGGGCCCATGCCACAAGAAGAAGAAAAAAAGCCTGCAACGCAGGATCCACAGATACAGGAAAAACTCCTAAAAACCCGTTCCATCATTCTCTCAGGAGAGATTGACAAGGAGAGCGCAGAGTCGGTTATCAAGCAGATGCTCATTCTTGAAGGTGAGAGCAGTGAACCGATTAAGATTTTCATCAACAGCCCCGGTGGGGATGTCGATGCAGGCTATGCAATCTTCGATATGGCGCGTTTCATCAATGCCCCCGTCACCATGGTCGGAATGGGTTTGGTGGCAAGTGCTGCTGCCTTGGTCCTTCTGGCTGTTCCCAAAGAACAGCGTATTGCACTTCCCAACTCCACCTATCTGATCCACCAACCGATGAGCGGTATGAGAGGAGTTGCAACTGACATTGAAATTCACGCTCTGCATCTGGAAAAACTGCGAGAGAAACTCGACAAACTTATAGCACAAGAAACAGGCAAGAGCTTGGAGGAAGTGCGTAACGATACCGAACGGGATCATTGGCTTAGTGCAGATGAAGCACTCAGCTATGGTCTAGTCAGCAGAATTATTACACAACGGAGTGAATTGTAAGTACTCATGCCCAAGACAAGATTCCTCAGTGAAAAGGAAAAAACACTGGGAAGAAAACACATGTATCGCCAAGAGCTGTATAACGGAATAGCCTACAGCCTCCTCGGCGATACAATTGTGTATTTGCTCGCTATCTATTTCGGCGCCAGCAACATCGCCTTGGGGTATATCGCTTCTGCAAGCTATATTGCAGGAATTGTGCTACCCTTTGTCCCTCAGATTTTCAAGGGAAGAAACCAGATAAAGGTACAGTCCTTAGTCTGGATTCTCCGTGGACTTGTCTCCTTCGGGTATCTTGGACTGTTCTTCCTCAGCGGAGACTGGGCGGTGATTCTCCTGCTCTCTGTTTACACCCTCTTCAATGTGTTCAGGATGATCGGCATTGCCCTCAATGACTCCACACTTAAGAATATCAGCAGCATTGCCAACCGTGGCAAGGTCGTTGCAAATGTAAATACAGCCTACCAGAGTTCCTCTCTGGTGGTACGATGTATCTCAGCCTTGGTGCTAAGCATACAGCGTTTCAGTGGATTGGTTGGCCTGGTGAGCATGCAGATCCTTGGCGTGTTGGTGAACTTCATGGCGAGCTATGAAATGGCACGCATCCCCAGCCGCAGTACTGTTGATTACAAGAAGGGGAGAGGGGTGTTCGTTCTCCTCAAGGAAGCGATGAAGCAAGCAGCTTTCAGTAGGAGGCTCTACCTGAGATGGCTGTCCACCGCTGTGGCAGTTGTCTTTGCCCTTACCACTCCATTCCTTCGCGTCGAGCTTGGTCTTTCCAACTCCCTGGTTGTTGTTTACTCGGTAGTTCTGGGACTCTCGGTCATGGCGGCGAGCTTCGTCAGCAAGCAGTTCTCTGACCGCTTGGGAAGCCGACCTCTGGTGCTTTTCTCCTCAATCTTCTCCCTCTTCTTTTTCATGGCATGGGCTTTGATCACCCCAGAGGCAAACCCCGTCTGGTTCTTTGTCCTTGGTTTCTTTACCAACTTTTTTATTGCCCTGATCGGTATGCTTGTCTATCGGTTGATCACCCAGGTGATGCCTGATGATGAGACGGTTGCATTCAACTCGATGGTCAATTTCTTTGTTGCCATCATAGCTTTCTTTGTTGGCTTGATCAGTGGACTGTTAGGGGATCTGGGACACATTTCCAGGGACTTGTTCGTGGTCAATGGAATAGCTGCAGGAAATGGATACACCTTGGTGTTTCTCTTTGCCATCGGGCTCACTGCTGTGGAAATCCTGGTTGCTTCCCGGCTGCAGGAGTACGGCGCATACAGCTCACAACAGGCAGCACAGGTCATTTTCAGTATGCATGGACTCAGGGCAGTCTCCATGATTGAGAAGCTTGAGAGGACCCGTGACCCTGCCAAACGTAAATTCCTGATGCTCTCCCTTGGGGGGAACCTGAATAATCTTGCCACCAGTGAACTTCGTTTGATTCTTAGGAGTCCCTTCTCCCCCGATAAACGGGATGCAGTGAGGGCTCTCGGTGACCGACCGAGAAAAGCATTGCTCGATGACCTGATCATGGTTGCACAGGATGATGACTCATACGTACAGCTTGATGCCATCGCTTCGCTCGGTGCGTACAGAAAGGAAGAGAAAGCGAAGAATGCTTTGGTCAACTTGATGCTGCACGGGAGGTGGTCTTCGGTACGTTCTATGGCCAGCAAATCGCTCGCCCACATAACCGAAGGCACTGAGTATCTTCCCTTGGTCAATGAACTGAGCCATTCAGCGAAGCATATTGATGAGATTATTGACTATCTCATCGCCAAGCGATTCATGGACAAGGAAGGAACATTCTACCAAGAGTTCTTCATCTCAGTAGAGCAAGGGCGTAGTGCCACCTTCCGGCAGACCCGCTACGCGGTCATTGCAACATTCCTGAAGTTTGGCTCGCCCCGCCTTTCTCTTCTGTATGAGCAGATGAATCTGGGCTCTCCCAAGGATTTTCTCTCCCCATTCCTCTCAGAGGCAAGGGATTTGCATCAGATCGACCAAGCCTACAAGACGGTACTTTCCTACTTTGAAAAGAAGGATTGGGAGTCGCTTAGGTCTTTCTGCATGGATATTCTTGAGAGTAGTGATGTTTCCTTCGACCCCTGTTTTGAGAATCTCAAGCAAGGGTTGCTCAAAGCGAAGGAGATGGATATCGAGGCTTTTGACGAACAGGATGCAGTGGCCATGCTCTACTTCAGTTATTCTTTAGGGAAGAACGCACAGAACTGAAGCAATGGTGAAACATTGCGCACTTATAGGGCATGATAGTCTTATTGCTCAGTATTTTTATCCTCTTGTTCTCTGGTTGTGATGCAACCATCTCCCCTGACGAAAAGACGTTTGCTGTGCTCTCATACAACGTACAAAATCTCTTTGACGCAACACTCGAAGGCTCTGAATACGAGGAGTACCAAGACCCCGATAGCTGGGATGAAGGCTCCTATCGCCTTCGACTCAAGACACTCTCAAACGTCCTCCTGGACCCTTCTCTTGCGTTACCGGACATTATTGTGCTGCAAGAAGTAGAAGGTTCTCCTGTTGTGCATGATCTTTTGTCCTACCATCTCTCCCGGAGGGGATACCGATGGTATGCCGTCAGCAAAGGAGAGGAGAGTCCCATCGCCGTGGCCATAATCAGTAGACATCCTGTCTCCAATGCTGTTGTACATGCTGCCCCTGGGTGTCGGCCGTTCCTGGAAGCGACCGTCGAAACCAGCAGGGGAGATGTGGTGGTTTTTGCTCTGCATGCAAAGAGCAGAATTGGAGGGGATGAGGAGACCGAAGCAAGACGGATTGCGCTTTCTGGGGCTCTCACCCAGGCGGCAAAGAATCATGAAGGAACGCTGACCCTGCTCTGTGGAGACTTCAATGAGAATCCTGATGCTGTATGGGGCTCTGAGGGAAGGCAGACCGCCTTGGTGGATATTTCCCACCCTGAGAGCAGTCAATTCATACAGAGCGGCTCCCTTGCAGTTACCGGTGATCAGGAAAAGGTTGGACCGTCCCGTTGGTATACGCCCTATTTGGATGCACAGTACGAGTTTCTCTCTCCTTCCGGCAGTTGCTGTTGGACAGGGCAGTGGCTTCGCTATGACCTGATACTCTCCAATGGCTATCTCTTTGATGGATTGGGTTGGGAGTATGATGCATTCTCCATCTGTGCACTTCCATCCCTACTGAATAGTGATGGGACTCCAAATGCATGGGACTTGGGGATAAAAAATGGGGTCAGCGACCACCTTCCAGTATTGCTGACCCTCACTCGGCGTTAGAAGCCTCAACTATTTTTGGGGAACTTCAATTCGTAGAAAATCTGTTCCAGCTCCAGGGCAATGTTGATGTTGTGGACCACTGGAGCACGTCCATCTTCCTGCTTCTGGGACTTGAGGGTGATGGGGCTGAAGTTGAGGATTCCCATGACGCCTGCTGCGAGCAGACGCTCATAGCTGTCCTGTGCAGCCTGCTCAGGTACCGTGATGATACCTGCGGTTACCTCGAGAGCCTCAACAACCTCATCGATCCTACTGATGGGGTAGACGGGGACTGGGTGAGACGCATCGCTGTAGACCAATGGATCGCTGTCAAAGCCTGCCACTATCCTGATGCCATCGGGTTCAAACCCATTGTAGTGCATCAGGGCTTTCCCGATTCTTCCACATCCAACGATGATGCAGTTCTGGCTGTCCCCTTTTCCAAGAATCTCTCCAAGCCCTTTGAGCAGATCATGGATTTCATACCCACCGCGTTTTTGGCCATGAATGCCCAACTGGGAAAAGTCTTTGCGTACAATGGCGGCTGAAACGCCTGCTGCATCGGCAAGGTTGTGGGCAAACACTTTCTCAAGTCCGATGGTCTTGAGACGATTAAGGGAGCGATAGTATCTTGTGATCCGTACCAGCTGGTCATTGTTCATGGTAAAATCTCCTATTTATGTGAAATAATGTACATTAACTCGATAAAATGGTCAATATACTTAAATTAAAATCCTTTAACACCTTGAAAAAAAGAATTTACAAGGAAATAGATATGTACAAAATCTCCAGAAAAGTGTTAGGATACCACAAAACGTAAATTGGGTACTGGAGGTTACATGTCGGACATTAACAAAGTCACGTTCTCACCCGAATTGGTAGCATTCATCAAAGAATGGAAAACCAAACAGGGTAATCTCATTATGGTGCTCCACAAGGTACAGCAAGAACAAGGCTACATCTCCCGCGAAGCGGCAGATACAGTAGCTGAATTGCTTGATGTGCCTTTGGCAACCATCTGGGGTGTCATAACATTCTACCACTTCTTCAAGCTGACCAAGCCTGGCAAACACAATATTCAAGTGTGCATGGGAACGGCCTGCTATCTCAAGGGTGGTCAGGCGATCATTGACGAGTTGGATAAGCAACTGCATTTACCGGTAGGAGCAGTAACAGAAGATGGGAACTTCTCCTTGGAGGCAGTACGTTGTGTCGGTTGCTGCGGGCTTGCCCCGGTCATGACCGTTGGTGGAGAGGTTTTCGGTAAGGTCACCAAGGACCAAGTTGCCGGAATCATCGCGAAGTTCAGATAAAGGAGAGAGGTATCTCTCTATGCATATCTGCATCGATGACTATCTGTTGGATATCGTACAGAACTCGTTTGAGGCAGGCAGTTCCCTTGTGGAACTCACCTTTGCTGAGACGGGAACCAATCTTTTCTGTGAGATACGAGACAACGGAAAGGGAATGAATGCAGAGATCCAGAGACGTGTGCTGGACCCGTTCTATTCAGATGGGGAGAAGCACAAGAAGCGAAAGGTCGGACTGGGCTTACCGTTTCTATCTCAGGCATGCGATGCCTGCGATGGGACCTTTGCCCTGCAATCGGAAGAGGGGATTGGAACCACGGTTTCCTTCTCTTTCCGCCTGGACCACATAGATGCCCCTCCTATGGGGAATGTGGCTTCCACTTTCCTGGCACTACTCAGCCATCCTCTCTGTGAAGAGCTGGTGATTGAGCGGAGTTTGGAAACAGGGAAGGGCGGAGAGGCGTATACGCTTCGAAAAAGCGAGCTTGAAGCGGTCCTTGGACCATTTGAGACCAGCGGTACATTGGCACTGCTCAGGCAGTACCTTTCCTCTCAGGAGGAAGAGCTGGAACAGTACCGCGAAGAGAATTTGCTGGATATGCACAGAAGAAATACGTCACCTTCCAGACAACAGGAGATGTGAACATGGCTAAAATGACACTTGAAGAGCTGAGAAAGCTCCGTGAAAAGAAGCAGAATGAAATCCAGAAGCGCGATATCGAGGGCAAGGATGCCCGTATTATCGTTGGCATGGGGACCTGTGGTATTGCAGCCGGTGCAAAGCCGGTACTTGATACCTTTTTAGAAGTCCTCGACGAGAAGAAAATAGACAATGTCTCGGTCACCCAGACCGGATGCATGGGACTGTGCTATGTGGAGCCGACCATCGAGGTTATCGTTCCCGGTATGCCCGATGTCATCTATGGGAAGGTGGATGTAGAGACGGCACGCAAGATAGTTGAGCAGCATATTATCGGGAAGCAGCTGGTAACCGACCATATGTTCGATCGTCCTGCAGCTGACATCATCAAGAAGGATGGGGGTAAATAATGGCGTTCAGAAACTACATTTTGGTCTGTGGAGGAACAGCGTGTGAATCGAGCCGCGCGGACCAGATTTACCAGAACCTCTTAGAAGAGTGCAAGGCTCAGGGAGTTGCGGACGAGGTACAGATTGTAAAGACCGGATGTTTCGGTTTTTGTGAGCAGGGACCGATTGTAAAGATCTTGCCAGAAGACTCCTTCTACGTGAAAGTTAAACCCGAAGATGCAAAAGAGCTTATCAGTGAGCACATCATCAAGGGCCGTGAAGTCACCCGACTGTTGTATGACAAAGAAGCAAGCAGAAAGAATGCAAAGGTAGAGGATATCAAATTCTACCAGAAGCAGTTCAGGATTGTGCTTCGCAACTGTGGATTCATTGATCCAGAAAATATTGACGAATATATTGCCCGTGAAGGGTATCAGGGCTTGGAGAAGGCTCTCTTCGAGATGACAAGCGAGGATATCATCGAAGAATTGAAAACAGCAGGGCTCCGCGGTCGTGGAGGGGCTGGTTTCCCCACTTGGATGAAGTGGAACTTCTCCCGCCAGGCAGAAGATGACGTCAAGTACGTTGTCTGTAATGCGGACGAAGGTGATCCAGGTGCCTACATGGATCGCTCAACGCTCGAAGGTGACCCGCACAGCGTGCTTGAAGCAATGACCATCTGCGGGAAGGCGATTGGAGCAACGAGAGGTTTCATCTACATTCGCGCAGAGTATCCCTTGGCAATCCATCGTCTGGAGATTGCCATGCAGCAAGCTCGTGAATACGGTCTTCTTGGAGATAATATTTTGGGCAGTGGTTTTGATTTTGATATTGAGATCCGCCTTGGAGCCGGTGCATTTGTTTGTGGTGAAGAGACTGCACTCTTGCAGTCCATCGAAGGCAAGCGTGGTATGCCGCAACCCCGTCCTCCTTTCCCTGCTGTAAAGGGACTCTGGGGCAAGCCGACTGTCATCAACAACGTTGAGACATGGGCGAATATCCCTGTCATCCTTACCAAGGGGGGCAACTGGTTCAGCAAGATTGGAACTCCAGACAGCAGGGGAACCAAGGTCTTTGCCCTCACCGGCAAGATTCGCAACTCCGGTCTTGTGGAAGTCCCGATGGGCACCACCCTTCGTGAGATTGTCTACGACATCGGCGGTGGAATAGCCAACGACAAGAAGTTCAAGGCAGTACAGACAGGTGGTCCTTCCGGCGGTGTCATTACCGATGCTGATCTGGATACCCCGATTGATTTCGGTTCCTTGGTAAGGATTGGTTCCATGATGGGAAGCGGTGGTATGATCGTCATGGATGAGGATGACTGTATTGTAGACGTTGCAAAGTTCTATTTGAACTTCACTGTTGATGAATCCTGTGGAAAATGCGCACCGTGTAGAATCGGTGGCCGGTCCTTGACCAACATCCTGGAGAAGATTACCTCCGGAAATGGCACGTTGCAGGACTTGGATACACTGGAGACCATCGGCGAAGCAATGAGGAAGGGTTCCTTGTGTGCTTTGGGGCAGACTGCTCCCAATCCGGTCCTATCAACGGTCAAGCATTTCAAGGATGAGTACATAGCCCACATTGTGGACAAGAACTGTCCCAGTGGTACCTGCAAGAAGTTGGTCAGGTACTCGATCAATCCCGAGAAATGTAACGGTTGTACGGCTTGTGCACGAAAGTGTCCTGTCGCAGCAATCTCTGGCGGAAAAAAACAAGTTCACATCATTGACCAGTCCATCTGCAGCAAGTGTGGTGTATGTATGGAGACTTGTAAGTTTGGCGCCGTTGAAATCCACTAGGATCAGGTTAGGAGGAATCAATTGAGTATCGTACATGTAAAGATAAATGGCATTCCCGTAGAGGTTGAAGCGGGGACAACTATATTGCTTGCAGCCCGGAAGGCTGGGGTAACCATCCCAACCCTCTGCTACCATGATGACCTCAAGCCGTTTGGCTCATGTGGTCTGTGTATCGTAAAACAGGAGGGTAATGCCAAAATCCTTAGGGCTTGTGCTACCCCTGCTGCCGAGCATATGAGCATCATTACCCATGACCCGGAGTTGTACCAGGTACGTAAGACCATCTTGGAAATGATCTTGAGTACCCATCCGTCCAGCTGTCTTACCTGTATCCGTAATGGAGAGTGCGAACTGCAGACATTGGCTGCAGAGTTCGGGATTCGTGAGCAACCCTTTGATGTCCGTTTGAGCGATAGGCCTAAGGACACATCCTCTGCCTCCATCGTCCTTGATCCAGAGAAGTGCATCAAGTGTGGACGCTGTGTCCAGGTTTGTCAGGATCTGCAGGGTGTCTTCGCCCTTGAGTTCATTGGGCGTGGAGATGGAACTTGCATGGCTCCTGCTGCAATGTTGCAACTTGAGGATAGTCCCTGTGTTCGCTGTGGTCAGTGTGCTGCGCACTGCCCTGTTGGAGCCATTTATGAGAAGGATGAGGTTGCTGCCTTCCAGGAAGCAGTTGCTGATCCCGAAAAGCAGGTGGTTGTCCAGATTGCTCCCTCAATCCGAGTAGGGCTTTCTGAGTCCTTCGGCCTTCCTGCTGGAACCGTCACGACTGGCAAGATTTATGCTGCGCTTCGCAGACTTGGCGTTGATGCAGTGCATGACACCAACTTTGGCGCTGACCTTACCATCATGGAAGAGGGAAGCGAACTGGTGCACCGCTTGACCAAGGGAGGAGCACTTCCCCAGTTCACCTCTTGCTGTCCGGCTTGGGTTGACTACGTTGAGAAATACTATCCGGATCTCTTGGACATGGTTTCCAGTGCGAAGAGCCCGATGCAGATGGTGGGAGCTGTAGAGAAGACCTATACTGCCGAGAAGCAGAATATGGATCCAGCGAAGATGTATACCGTTGCAATCATGCCCTGTACTGCGAAGAAGTATGAGGCATACCGAGACGAGAGTATGCGCTCAAGCGGGTATCAGGATGTGGATCTTGTCCTTACCACCCGTGAGTTTGCCCGCTTGATCAAGGCAACCGGCATTGATTTTCTCCATCTTGAAGAAGAGGCGGCTGATAATCCGGTTGGTGAATACTCTGGTGCGGGTACCATCTTTGGTGCCACCGGTGGCGTCATGGAAGCTGCGGTTCGTACCGCTTACCATGTTGTTACCGGAAAAGAGCTGGAGAATGTTGAAATTGAATCAGTACGTGGTCTTGATGAGATCAAGAAGGGCACGGTTGACTTCGATGGAACGCCGGTTCGTGTAGCCGTAGTACATGGGCTTTCCCATGTGGCAGAAGTACTGGATGAGGTAAGGGCTGCCCGTGCAGAGGGCAAGCAGGCGCCGTATGAATTCATCGAGGTTATGGCTTGCCGAGGTGGTTGTATTGCCGGAGGTGGACAGCCTTACGGAGCCACCGACGTCCTACGTACAAAGCGTGCTGCCGGTCTCTACTCCGATGACAAGCAGAGCAAGGTCAGATGTTCACACCAGAACGAATCGATCAAGCAACTGTACGAGGAGTTCCTGGACAAGCCGCTCAGCAAAAAATCTCATCATCTCTTACATACCACCTATCAGGAGATTCCTGTTTACAAGGCCTGATAGTTGGCCAGTATCCAATTTGCCCGGCCCCCGACAGGCCGGGCATTTCCACGTAAAAGAGACCCGAACAAATTCCGGGTCTCGATCTCGTGCGCTCGGTATAGGCGTCAAACTTGAGGGATGGCACACAGTACCAGGGAGTCACTCGTGTCTGAGACAATGGCAAGATGCTCCTCACTGGGTGAGATTGCCATCCTTGCCGGAGCAAAATCCCCAAGGGTACTGTTTCTCAGGAACAGAGGCCTCCCGAAACCATCTAACGAGAATGAGATGATGTTCTTGCTGTTTTTTGCAAGCACATAGAGCATGGTATCATTCTGGTTGGTGATCAGTTGCGTGATTCCCTCCATTACCCCGATATCATTCTGGGAGGAGGTAAATACTTCCTTCTGTGCCCACGTGGTACTCGTATAGGCAAACCTTCCAATGTCGTTATCCGTTGCATAGATGAGTTGATCATCATTGATGAATTCCAAGGAAGCGATATTGTTCAGATAGGGTGTATCAACACTCTGAAAGTGCTCATCCTGAGCAAAGAGGGCACCCATGTCATTCTTACGGCACAGTTTTAGGAATCCAGTAGCCGTATCTGCCAGAGCTGCACTCTGGGCTCCTTCAGAGATAGCCAGGGTGTCAAAGACTGGTGGGTCTGAGAACCACCATATATACTCATTGGGATCAGCACTTTCTGCGGTCTGAGCATACAGGTTTGTCTCCACTACATGGGATGCGTCAGGAATCAAGGCGTAGAGTATTCCAGTAGTTGCATCCTTGCTCAAATGATGCAAGCTTGTAAAGGTCTTGCTTGGACTGCTGTTCGTGTAGTAGGTGTTGTTTCGTTCAAACTGTTTGCTGAGTGTTGCATTCTTTGAATCATACTGGTAGACGCTGAGGCTTGGTATGCTTGCATCAGCAATGGCAACAAGTTTTGTAAACGGGTCGACATAGATATCGGTCACTTGTACTGCATTGAAGCCATCAGCAGCGGTATAGGTGTTAACCACTTCCAGGGTGTCTCGGACAATTCTACATATTTGAATGGTCTGGTGTTGATTGCTGGCCAGCACCAACTTTCCATCGGGCAGGAACGCAACATGTGCATTCTTTCCGACATACAAGCCACCGGTAGTGTCCTCTACCAATCCGACGATTTTGGGAACTCCTGCGGTTCCCTCGACGGCTGCTTTGAAAGTGATGCTGGCCGACCCAGTACTAGCCAGAAGTGCTCCTTTTGCAATGACATCCAATCGATGTTGTCCGCTCGCAGGGGTGAATGAACAGGAGAGGGCATTGCTTACTTCCTCCCCATCAAGGTACCAACTCACCTCCAGGTCTGTTGACTCCCCAGAGGAGAGTGTTGCGGTTGCGGGTACTTGAGCCTGCATGACTTCACTGACTCCTTGGATGCTGCACTCGACAGGCACTCCCAGGTTATCTACCAAGGTAATGGTTGCTGGGATATCCGCGTACTTATCCAGCGTCAATGCAACTGTTCCTTCGGTGGTCTTGTTGCCCACAATTCTAATCACCTCCGCACATCCAGCGACTGCTGTCGCCCCGCTGTACAGCTTTACCCTCAGCAAATAGGAGCCTGCAGGATAAGAACCGTTGAAAACAACAGAACCGTTTTCCATGTTGTTTGTAGTGGGAGTGAGTGAGATTGTGGTTCCCTCTGGGTCGGTAAGCCATACCTCCAGGTTGGGGTTGTTTATCTTGCTTGCATCCCACTGGAGATGAATATCCATCATGCCGTTCCCACTGAGCGCATCCAGTGTGATCACCGTTTCCAAGGGATCCTTTGTCAGGTTTACCGAAACGGAACCAGTGACTAAATCAACGCCCTGGCTGTTCCGTCCAACAGCTGTAATATCCCAGTTGCCGATCAAGAGACCATCCACATCCACAGCACTGGTGTTGGACATGACACTGAAGGTGGTATCCTGGGGTCCTACACCTTCCACTACGTAACGAGACACTTCCAGGGGAGTGTCGTTTGGCAACAAGGTCTTCTCAGCACCAGACCGTCTCTCCATGCTTACATGCAAGGAGGAGCGGCCTGCGCTCTCTTCTTTGCATCCCCCAAAGGTAAAACACATGCAGCAACAAAGAAGGGGGATCCAAAGCCAGCGTGAACATTGTGATATTCTGTTCATAGTAGCCTCCACAAAAGAAGAGGCGGATGGGAAGTCTTTGCTTCATGGCTTTTCTTTTTTTCTTTGAGCAAGTACATTGGGGTCATGCAAGCTCTCATCAAACTCATTCTTTTGGCATTGACCTTCTTCTTGGTTTTTATCAATCCCTCGTATATCGGGAAGGGGCTCTATTATTCGATGTTTCCCCTCTTGTTTCTATTGGTGTGGCTGTTCTACAGAATTACCTACTATGTATCTGAAAAAGAAGTTCGTAAGGCTGTAGACGAGCCCTTCCACTACTCACTGTTCTGTGCAATGGTTCCTCCACTAGGGGAGGGAGATCTGCAGAGAGGTAGATTGATTATTGCCGAGGACGAAATCATTCTCTATCGCAGGGATGGAAGTAAACCGGTGAAAGAAGCATATCGTCTTGCTATTGCTGATATCGAAGGGTTCTCTATTGGGAAGGTACTTTCTGTACGCAGTGGGGTTACATTCAAGGCGAAGGGTCGGGGCGAAGCCAAGTTTGTGGTCTCTCGTGCTCATAAAAAGAAGGAGGCCCTTACTGCAGCTCTCGGCTGGAGTCGGCCTCCTGAGGGTGTTGGGGTAGGAGAAGAAGCCAGTCAGGCTCCATCCTTCAAAGATCTCTAAAAACTAAATCCAAATCCAATGCGCATTGGTTCAAGCTGGGTGGTGAAATCATTTGCAGTGATGTTCCACTGTGCCTGTACCCCTACCTCGTAGAAGACACGCATCCATTCAGTCAACGCATAGGAGATGCCTCCTTGGATCTTCCCGGTCACGCCAAACTCATTGTTGCCACTGGACGGTATGATAACCGTAGGACCAAGTGAGATCGAAAGTGGGAAGGAGAGCGGCTTGTCATTTCGCAAGTTCCACTGCACCTTTCCCAATACGCTTATCTCATGATCATCTTCGACTTTCGCATATTCAAGGGTTCCTCCAAACCTGAAGGCTCCTTCCCCATGCTTGAGGAGATCCACCTGGATGTCGAAGCCTTTGTCTCCACCTGGGTACTGATAGTCAAGGAACGAGACCGAGGAGTTGACTGACCACTGGAAAGCCTCTTGGTCGAAGGATACATTGCTGGAAGCTATTGGTGGGGTACTCGGTTTGAGCACTACCGTCTGTATTTCTTCTTCAGGCAATGGGATAGTTTCCTGTTCTTCCTTCTTTCTTGGCTCTTCTTCCATATCAAGGACTGGCGTTGTTTCTTGTACCAAGCCTTCTCCTGCATGATCTGTTTCTGCAACAATTGGAGGTGCGAAAGGAATCTGTACCACAGGGCCCTTCGGCCTTGGGAGTTTGAGGATTCCGTTTGTGATCAAGGGGTCTACCGGAAGTGGCATCGGCTTTGTCACCTGTAGCACAGATTGTTGGGCCTCAACCTTCATCACAGGTACACTAGGGACCTCTTGTACTGGAGGCTCTTCAGAGGATTGTTGCAGAGACTCAGAAGGGATTTCTGCTGTTTGTGGTGGTTCATCTTTCTGTACAGAGGAAACCGGTGGGACCTGGATGGACTCACTTTTCTGTGTTTGCTCACTGGTTGTTGTTTGTTCTGTCTCACTTTGTCCAGCCAAAGGCCTGAATTCAACGTACCAGTAGGTACCTGCAGCCACAGATAGGACAGCAATGACAATCAATACTACAGACCAAATCTTGTTCACAACAGACTCCTTATCAGTAACTATAACAATAAAGGTCATAGTTTGTGTACAAGTTTACCATGACTTACGCCCATTAATGAGAAGAATTCCTGTTTTTCTCATGAAGAGATATGAATCCCACACGCCTTTGGTACCCAATCTGGTGAATATCCCATCCTTTCTCTCCGTGATAGCTTCAGCATACGGAGGAATTTCGTGCGTACCTTGATGATTCTCATTCCCGTCCTCATCATTTGCGGCCCCATCTTCGGAGCAGGACATAGCTTGTTCTGCGCTGTGGATAGCACACTTATTGATGCGCTGTGGGAGGAGACAGTGCTCGCTCGTGTGGAGGTAGGACTTTCCCTCGATGAGCAGTTTGCCCTTCGTCTCCCGATCAGCCTTGCTGCTGAGCGTGAGATAGGAGGTCCGAGATTGTTGGAAAGTGGACTTTTCCTGGATTATTATCCTTTGGACTGTGGGCTGCATCTCACTGTTTCCCTGATTCAGGTTGGGTTTCTTTTCAATGACTGGTATGACGATAAGGAGGACCCTCTCACGTTTCTCAATGAAATGGCTTTCGGCTGGACCATCACTCCCTACAAGGGATTGCGTGTTGAACCGAGAGTAATCCTGCGTGACCCCAATGGTGTGTTCAGTTCTGCATACAACACGCTTTCGCTGCGCTTTTCCCGCTTTCCCATGATTCGGTTCTCATTACTTGTGGGGTGGACATTTCCCCTGAGGAAAACGGACCAGACAGATATCCAAGAGGAGGAAGGAACATGATACAAAAACGCATTGGTACCCAGGTTCTGGTATTGTTGCTCATTGTACAACTTTCTGGTTGTTCGATGGGCTTGCAATCAATCGAGAAGCAAAAGGTTTCAGATGATCAGCTCTTGCCAGCTGTCTCTGAGATGATCGAGCAACAGAAGGATGTTGTATGGCCGTATCTGGAAGAGGAGGTAAGTCGTGCATTGGGAACGAGCCAGCCTTCTGGAAAGCAGATTGTCAGTAACACCCTCTCTGAAAACCAGGGAAGGGAATATCTGGAGTTCTGTTATGCAGTAGGTGACCCACAGGGTGAGGAGGACGTTGAGACGGTGGTCTCCTTCGCACACACCCTCCTCAGTGAAGAGGAGCAGATTGAACTAGACCAACAGCTGAACCAAAGGAGGAGTTTGCTTCAGGCAAAGGGGGAGTCGCTTGCCCGTGGTTTGGCTCCCAGTCAACGTGCTGCTTTCTGGAAGGATATGCAGAAGCTGGTGACCAGGACACTGGTACTCTTTACCGCCGGGGTGGTCTATGCCTGCATCCCAAACACCGTCTTCTGGGGAAAGATTTCAGCAGCAACTGCCATCGCAATTGCAAGCGGAGTGGTCGCCACCACGGTCATGTCCATCTGGAGATACTATCAATTTGGAGGTACTCCCGATGAAGCCTTCGGTGATTGGTTGAAGACGGTGACCACTGAGCCGGAACTCTCCAGTGCCATGACTGCCAGTGTCATCTCGGTGGGGAAGACCCTCAAGCGAGGACCTGTGGTCACGGGAATCATCATCTGTGTGTTTGCACTCTACAATGTGGTTGATATGGTCAAGCCGATGTTGAAGAGCTATGACTTCACTATCTAAATAGCGTGGATTTGGTTGCCTGCAAGACCACTTTGTGAAATACTGGGCATTGGAATACTCAAATAAGAGGAGAGGCCAATGCCCAATACATTTGCAAATACTATCCTGACACGGTTTCTGCGCTATGCAGTCATAGATACCATGAGTGATGACAAGAAAGTAGGGGAGAAACACCCCTCCACCGATGGCCAATGGGATCTTCTCAGGTTGCTGGAACAAGAATTACGGGAGCTGGGGATCACAGACATCCAGGTTGATGAGCATGGGGTGGTCATCGGTAGAATCCCTTCCAACATTGACCATGCTGTCCCCACCGTGGCCTTCATGGCCCATGTAGATACTGCAGATGATGTTCCTGGCAATGGGGTAAAACCCAGGGTCATTGAAGCCTATGATGGAAAAGACATCCCGCTCAATGAAGAGTACACCCTCAAGGTTGAGGATAATCCAGAGTTGTTGCGTTACAAGGGAGAGACAATCGTTGTTACCGATGGAACTACGCTCCTAGGCAGTGACGACAAGGCTGGTGTGGCTGAAATCATGAGTGCCACAGCGTATTTACTCACTCATCCTGAACTCAAGCATGGAGTGGTGGAGTGTATCTTCACCAGCGATGAGGAGACCGGTGCGGGGATGGATACCTTTCCATATGAGAAGATCAGCTGTGACTACTGCTATACCATCGATGGGGGAAGGCGTTTTGAGATTGAAAGCGAATGCTTCAATGCTGCAACCCTTCACGTTCACTTCAGTGGAGTGAGTTACCACTTTGGTGCTGCCCGTGGTCGGCTTGTCAATGCACTGACCATGGCCGCCTTCTTCGTCAATGCCCTGCCTCAAGCTGAAAGTCCGGAGGCCACTGATGAACGGTATGGATATTATTGTGCACAGAGCATGAGCGGAACGAACACCGAGGTTGACCTGACCCTATACCTCAGGGATTTTGATCTGGAGATTCTCGATAGAAGAATTGAGGCGATCAAGCAGTTGGCAGCAGCTACAGAGGCGCTGTATCCAAAGGGAACCGTTTCTGTTGATGCTAAACACATCTACTACAATATGGCCTTGGTTGCAAAGAACAAACCCTTTGCCATGGAGAATCTCCTGAAAGCTGGTGATGAGCTGGGATTCAAGCTTGAGCAAACCTTGATCAGGGGAGGAACCGATGGGGCTCGCATGGCCAATGAAAGGAATATTCCCTGCCCGAACATCTTTACCGGTGGGCATAATCTTCACTCCCAGTTTGAGTGGGCTGCCTTGCCTGCAATGGAGGATGCAACTCGCTTGATCCTCAAGATCATCGAAGTTGGAGCCGCTACATGAGGCTGGTACTCTCCCTGTTGGTCTTTGCCTTTGCCATGCTTCCGCTCTCCTCTGCGCAACTTGCATTTACGCATGATGCAGATGTGCCCCAGGAGGTGGTAGAAGGAGTACAGCGTGCACTAGAGGATGCTCTGGTGGAGCGATTGCCTGAAGAAGGCGTGCTGAGCGCTGTACTGGAAGGCGGAGGACAGGGGGAGTTCTCCCTTGTACTTTCCTATGGAGAGAGGCAACTTACCTATACCCTCCTTGGAGAGGCAAAGGAGTATGAAAAACGCCTTGCTACTGCGCTCAATTATGATGGTCTTTCCCTGTTTGATACCTTGCCCTCGCTCAGTCTGACCTCCTTTTCTGGTCGTGAATTTGGGGCCAAGGTTGACGAACACTCCTACAAAGAAGGTGATCGATTCACCGTTTTGGATGCAAAAGGAAGAGCCCAGGGAGTAGTGGTGGTGACCCGCGTTGCTGAAGAGGAGGGGGTGTTGTTGCTCTCCCAGCTTTCGGGAAAACCGCTCTTCTTGGGTATGGAGCTCAAGGAGCAGGGAAACAAGAGTGTGGCACTCTCTTTTTCTCTCAACAAGAATCTTGCTTCTGCTGTTGATCTTATGCTTACCTGGCCGCTTGCCATGCATCCTTTTTCTGCTCAATTTGGCCTTGGGGCAACTTTGACGAGCCGCATCCATGGCAGTATAGGGCTCTCGGCGAAGCTCCCACTCAGTCAATTCTCTTCCGCTCAGAATGCTCTGGTAAGAAATCTTTCACTTGATGCTACAGCCTTGTTTTCAGCAGGCTACGATACATCATTGCAGGATAGTTTTTATCAAGCTTCCGGTGAAGTCGGCGTTGCATGTGCCCTCTCCAACTGGACACTCTCCCTAGCGCTTGGAAATCGCGTTGCTGCAAGTGAAGCCCTGCTTCTTGAACAAGGGCTTTTCCTCAAGCTCACAACAGCGTACACTTATACACTATGAAACGACCATTCCTTGGAGTATGTCTTGTGCTCCTATTGAGTTTGATGCTTATCTCCTGTTCCTCACTTTCCCCATTGGTACGAGCACAGCTAGAGGGGCTTCCTTCCTGGGCATACTCACCCCAACAACGGAGTGGGGAAGTTGCTTTTGTAGGCAAGGGAACCGCCCCAGTCAGCTATAATGCACGATTGTTGGCGTATGAGGATATCTTGGACCAGATTTCAGCATATGTAGGTGAAGATGTCTATGATATGTACTATCGAGAACTCACCACAACAAATGCCATTGCAGATTTCAATCTGACCATTGCAAGTGAATATACCGTCAGCGAAGGAAGGACTGGTTTCGATGTCTATCTGCTTGCTCGCATGGATGAAGCATTGCTCAGTGGGAAACGCACCAGTGTCTACAATCAGATGATAGAACGGGAAAGGACCATTGAAGCAATGTTGAATACAGCTGGCCAAGCCTATCGTTCCAATGATGATACTGGCGCTATCAAACAGTATCTGGAAGCTGCCATGCTGTCAGCAGAAGGCCCTGTCAGTGAGAGGAAATATGAGACTGAAACACTCTTGGATAAAGCCATATCCTTTATTGAAGCTCTTCGGTTCAGTCTCCGTAACCCAGTGAGCACAGAAGCGAAGGTAACTGTGTACCTACGGAGAAAGAGCCGGTTGCTCTCCCCAAAGGTGCTCAACGCTCCCATCAATGCGACATTCCAAGCAAGGAACAGCATCTCTGAGACGTATACCGATTTCCTGCAGTTCAATACTGCCAGCGATGGGTATTTCTTATTCGTCCCTTATAACCAAGGTTTGATAAAGGATGGTCAGATCATATTTTCACTGGATCTCTCATCGACCATCGCAAAACTTGAGAAGACGCTTTCTCAAGAGCAGGTTGAAAGAGTCCAGGAAGCAGTCTCACAGGTCTCCATAACCTTTCCCTATACCCTCACTGCTTCACTATCCGGCAAAAGCATACTGTGTGAAATCCAGGAGTTCTCTCTCGAGGGATCTCTTATCAGCGGGGATCAGGCACTGAAAGTGTTCAACCAGGAACTTGCGCTTGATGATATCCTGGTGCAAGAGATCAATCTCAAACCAACCGATACAGAAGATCAGCTCTCCCAGTTGAAGGGAGAGGCTGACCTCGCCTTTCTTGGAAGTGTCGGGGTGGCAAGCCAGCAACAGGTCAGAGACCATTGGGTGGTGGTAGCTAGTGGAAATGTCGGCCTCTATGATCTGAATAGCGGAGCCTTGCTCTTTGACACACTCTCCTTGGAGGCAGTTGGTTCAGGACAAACCCGTGAGCAGGCACAGCGTGTTGCCTTTTCCCGTTTTGGTTCCATTGCTGCATATCTCCAGAGTGCTTGGCTGTTCAAACGCTAAACAAGTCCTGTAGTGCTTTTGGGTTGTTACTGATGATTCCCATCACCCCCTGTGCGAGGAGCGATGCGGCATCTCCTCTCTCATCGACGGTCCAAGCGCACAGCTGGTAACCGAAGGATTGAGCCTCCTTAATCCGATTCTTGGATGGCTTCAAATAGGAAGGGCGGGTGAGATATTTTCCAAAACCATGGCGAAGTATTCTCGGTACCCCAGGATTATCACCATAGATCAAGGCAGTCGGGATGGACCCTTTGCTCTTGCGTTTGAATCTGAGCAAACTGATTGGGTTGAATGAGCTTGCAAAGCAACGGGACTCCATGCCAGATTGATAGATTTTCTCCAGCAGTAGTTGCTCCAGTCCCAAGTCCTTCGCTCCAGGAGCCTTGATCTCAATATCATAGTAAAGAGCCTTGCCTCCCAAGGCAAAAACATCGGCAAGCAAGGGAATATGCTCTCCCCCTCCGATGTCGATCTTCTTGAGTTCTTGATAAGAGAGTTCAGCTACCTTGCCTGGGTGGCCTGCCACACGCATTAGATCATAGTCGTGGATTACAACCAATTCACCACTTCTGCAACGTTGTACATCCAGTTCTATCCCATCAATGTGATGCTCCAGGCAGTCAGCAAAGCTGGGAAGTGTATTTTCTGGGTGGTCAGCTGATGAGCCTTTGTGTCCGAACAGCAGAGGTTTGCTGAATACACGATTCATCGCCTGCCTCCGAATCTGAGATGGGCAACCTCATCCTTCCAGAGCGTATCATCCACCGTTTCAAGAATCAGAGGCATGTTCTCAAATCGTGCGTCACATGCAATGTACTCGAAGGTGGCCCATCCAATACTTCCCATGCCCAGGCTTGCATGTCGGTCAAGATGACTGCCCGCATTACTTTTTGCGTCATTGAGGTGCATCCCCTTGAGATGGGAGAGGCCAAGGAGGGTGTCGAATTGTTCTATGGCTGTATTGAACTCCTCGGGGCTGCTCATGGAGTATCCTGCAGCATGAGCATGACAGGTATCGATACAAAAACCGATGCGTTCTCTCTGCGTGCACTGCTCGAAGAGATATGCAAGTTCCTCAAAGGAAGAACCCAGGTTTGTGCCCTGTCCTGCTGTGTTCTCAATGACTGCAACCACATGATCTGTTTCACTGAGGGCAATGTCGAGGCTCTGGGCAACCAGAGAGAGGCTCTCCTTGGGATCGATGAGTCCCAAATGGGAGCCTGGATGGAAGTTGAGCAGGCTCAAGCCCAATTGATCGACCCGTCGCAGTTCATCGATGAAGGCTTCCAAGCTCTTCTTTCTCTTTTCAGGGTCTGGATTACCTAGGTTAATAAGATAGCTATCGTGTACCAGCACCTGTTGTGCTGTGAAACCCTTCTCCACCATCGTGGACTTGAACAGTGTTATAGCTTCCTTGTCCAAGTCCTTGGATTTCCATTGCCGTTGGTTCTTGGTGAACATCCCGAATGCATTGGCTCCCAAATTGGCTGCCTGTATGGCTGCGTTGTGTACTCCTCCGGCAATACTGGTATGTGGTCCTATGGTATGCATAGGAGAACGGTAGAGCTTGAGGCAAGGGTTGTCAATCATGAGAACTCGTGATAGTGTCCACCTTACAAAGGAGCGAAAGAGCATGATACAACGGCAATGGGCCTTAGGGGATGAGCTCGCGGGCTTCCAACTGGTGGAAATCACCCAGCTTGATGAGTATAAGGGAACCGGATATTTGTTCCGACATATCGAGACCAATATGGAGGTCTTTCAGCTCATCAATTCTGATAGAGAACGATTCTTCAGCTATGTCTTTCGGACACTTCCCAATAATGATTGTGGTATTGCACATATCCTGGAACACAGTGTACTGGCAGGTAGCCAACGCTATCCTGTGAGGGATCCCTTCATGACCCTGCTCAAGGGAAGTACCAATACCTTCATGAATGCAATGACATATCCGGATAAAACCCTCTATCCCGGTGCGAGTCCCTTACAGAAGGATTTTGAGAATCTTTTCCATGTATATACAGATGCTGTATTTGCTCCTCTGCTTCGTGAGGAGACGTTCTGGCAGGAAGGCGTACGCCTGGTTTGCGAAGAGGAGCGTTGCCACTTCGAAGGAGTGGTCTACAATGAGATGCTGGGTGATAGTGCTGACCATGATTCAATCGTCGGCAAGGGCAGCATCCGCTCTCTGTTTCCCGACACCCCGTACTCCTTTGAATCGGGTGGCGATCCAGAGCAGATTGTTCGGTTGGATTACCAACAGTTTCGCTCCTTCTATAGCCAGTTTTACCACCCTTCCAATTGCAAGCTTTTCTTGTATGGGGATCTTGAGGTAGGGGAGTATCTCTCATACCTTGATGAGGAATACCTGAAAACACGTGGTTCTCTCAAGGTGAACAGCCTCTGTCCTGTAGCCGAACCATGGAAGAAGGAGAGAAGTGTCACTCTCACCAGTCCCATGGAAGAAGGGCAGACAAAGGAAAGTGCCTCGGTAGTGCTTTCCTGGGCAACCACTGACGTGAGTGACCCTCTGCAGGTCATCACGCTTTCCACCCTTGTTGATCTGCTGCTTGGTAATCAGGCAGCCCCCTTGTACAAAGCATTGCTCGATAGTGGGCTGGGTATCGACATTTCTCCTGAGAGTGGCATGAGTGCAGATTTCAGGCAGATGCCGTTCCTGGTAGGATTCAAGGGGATCAAACCGGAATTGGCAGAAGATGCAAAAGCATGTATCTTGCAAGCTTTGGAGACAATCGTCAAAGAGGGATTGGAACCTGAAATGGTTGCCTCTTCCTTGAAACGGATTCGTTTCAAGCAGCTGGAAATACCGGGAGGTGTTCCCAACGGGCTAAGGGCCTTGAACAGAAGTCTACGTGGGTGGCTCTATGATCTATCCCCTTGTGCAACCATTGAGTCGGGGAAACCTCTCGAAGCTTTGGAGGATGCACTCCACAAGGATTCTCGTTACTTTGAGAATTGGATCAAACGCCATCTTCTGGACAATCCGCACCGTTGTTTGGTTACGGTAAAACCAGATGGCGAACATCAGAAAAGACAGACAGATGCCATCGCTCGATATGCAACACAGGTCACTGCGTCTCTGGACAAGAAAGGGGTCAAGCTCTTGCAAGACCAGAACCAGCGTTTCCTTCAGTTTGAAATGGAAGGAGATACTCCTGAGGCATTGGCTACAATCCCACGTCTCCATCTGGAGGACCTTCCCTCTACAATTCGTCCCAATACGCACCAAACGATGCAGTGTGCAGGGCAGCCACTCTACATCCGACCACAGTTCTGTAACCAGATTGTATACGCCGATTTCGCGTTCAATGTGGAGGATCTTAGTGAACGAGAGCTGATCCTGTTGCCTTTGTATACCCGATTGCTCCAGACCACAGGGTTGGGGGACCTTACCTATGCACAGGTGGCGACCAGACTGAAGCACTTGACCGGTGATTTCAACGTCTATACAGAAATGGGTAGTTCATGCAACGAACGTGATGTTTTGATGCTGATGTGCAGGGTAAAGACGCTCAGAGAGGACTTTGAGCCTGCTATGCAGTTCGTCCAGGAACTGCTCACCGGTGCGAATATGGGCGACCTGAAGCAATTGAAGTTGGTATTGAACAACTATAAAACTGATTTTGCTGACAGTGTTACCTACAGTGCCCATAGCTTTGCAAGCCTCTGTGCTGCAAGTGTGTTTTCCCCCATCCAGTGGGAAGGGGAGCAACTTTCAGGCCTACATCAGTGGTTTTTCTTGGAATCGATAGAAGAGAAAGATCTTCCCTCTATTGCCCAGGAACTGGAACAGTTGCAACGAAAGCTTTCCAACCGCAGAAGATTGCTCCTGCATCTCAGCTGTGATGAAGCGTTGGTTCAAGAGTTTGTTCCAGTGTATGAAGCATTCACGAAGGCATTCAGTGACCAGGGAGTAGTGCAACCGGTACCACGCTCATACAAAGAGGTAAGCAAAGGAACCATTCATGAAGTACAACTCTACCGACTTCCTGCAACGGTCAGCTATGCAGCATGGGCCATGCGAACTGAGAAACGGGGTACTGTGTTGCAGGCCGCCCAGATTCTCCTTGCAAATATCCTGACGGGAAATGATCTTTGGGAAGTCATTAGAGGGCAGGGTGGTGCCTACGGTGTTGCCGCAAATGCTGATGTCATGGAAGAAATCTGTGTATTTTCTACCTACAGGGACCCCCGCATTGCCGGTACCTATCGCGATTTCATCAAGATTCTCAATAAATATGCCCAAATTGATATTGATCCAGGACATATTGAGAATGCCTTGATTGCAACCATTGGGAGTGAACTCAAGCCACTGTCACCCAGCCAGGATTCCATTCTTGCGTTCAGGCGGTTGTTCTACCATATCAGTGATGAGTTCAGGGCAATGAGACGCCAACATTTGTTGCAGTTGGACAGCAAACAACTCAACGAAGGAGCGAAAGCCTTGCTTCGATCTGCAAAGGAAGAAGACTCCTATGTTGTGCTCAGTGGGGCCCAGCTGCTGGAAGCAGAAAAAGAGAAGCACCCTATCCTCGATCGTCCTTCGATACGTCTTCCGCTCTAGCTTTGTCTCCCCAGATTCTGGAAAGTGAGGGAGCGGTCTGTGCGTTTCTCAGTTTGAGCACCACACACTGTTTGAGGCTTGCTTGGTTACGCGCAATATCCTCTGCAAGACTCTTACAGGTGGGACTTCCGCAAAGTCCGCAGTCGATACCAGGTAGGACTTTCAAGATATCGGTCACTTTCTGGAGTTTATACAAAGCTCTGGAACGATCTGCATCGAGACCCATCGCCGTTGTTGCTTTAAAAGGAGGCAACATGGGGTTTTCACGGAAGGCTTCTGCCTGGCTACGGATACGATTGACAAATGGTTCATCAAGCACCTCAGGAAGTTGCTGGGAGTAGTGCTTGAGCCGTTCTGAGGCAAGGAATCGGTTTCTCACTGTGAGAATTCCTCCCACGCACCCTTCAGCACATGCTTCCAATTCGAGAAATTGCAGATTCGTCTGTTCTTCTTCTTCGAGAATTTCCAAGAACTCAATGACATTATGCATCTCATCAACTGCAAGGGTACGCCCGTCATGGGAGGGAATCTGGCCTTTCACCAAGCTCCAGAGCAGTGCCTGCTTGGTGCACATGGCAAAGGTAAAACTGCCTTCCTGGACCTGGTCATGCTTTGCAAGATAGGTGCTTACCAGATTATACGCAGTATCGATATTGATGATGCCATCAAATAATCGGTTCTCTTCTGAACCCTCAGTCTTGAATTGGGCAATCTTTGCTGCACACGGGGTGAAATAGAATATTCCTGGGTTTGCTGATAGTTCAGCAAGTTCGCTTCTTGCAAAGATGGCAGCTACTTGGGCGGGGGGACGCAGCCTGCTCAGGTTGTCTACCAAGAGGGGGAAACGAATCTGGGTCAAGCGTTGCACAGCAGGGCAGAAGTTGCTTATCAAAGGCAATTCAGGTGTTCCTTCCTCTGCCTCAAGGACGTCCAGGATATCTACACCGGTCTCAGCAAGGTAGATATGGGTAAATCCGATTGCGTACAACGCCCCTAACACTTCGCCAAACGTGATAGTGTCAGGGAATTGGGCTAAGAATACGGCAGGGATGATGGCAACACGGACCAGGTAGTCCTCCAATTGGTCGAAGGGGTCCTGTTCTACCTTGATGGCGTCATTGGGACAGACTGCCATGCATTGGCCACAGTCAATACAGAGTTCCCCGCTGATCTCCGCTTTCCCGTGGTGGATGCGAATAGCCTGGGTTGGACACCGCTTCATGCAATGGGTACATCCCTTGCAGGAGGAGGTGATGACCCTGATAGCGTGATGAAATATCTGGTCACTCATGACTCCTCCTTCAGGTCGAACCCCATGGTTATATGGGTATGCCCTCCTGCTTGGGTCTTGATTGAGAGCCGGTCACAGCTCTTCTTGATGTTCGGCAGTCCCATACCAGCTCCATACCCTAGCTCCAAGATCTCTTCGGTGGCCGTAGACCACCCTTCCTTCATAGCAAGGTCAAGATTAGGGATACCTGGACCGGTATCGATGACTTCTACCGTAATGGTGTTTTCACTCAGCTCACAGACAATCTTGCCCCCATAGGAGTGGGCAATGACGTTGACCTCGGCTTCGAAGACGGCAACGGTAATTCGTTTGATTACCTTCGGGGGGAGATTCAACTGTTTAAGCAACCGCTTGAAGTTACTTGAGGCAACTCCGGCTACTGAGAAATCTTGGGCTGGTACGGTATACTCTTGATGCATCTCAATATACCGGTTTCAATCCTTCGTTGAAGAGCAGTGCACTGGCTTTGAACAGAGAGTAGGAAGTGTAAGAGAGGGAAATGTTCAGCTCCTGTGCCATATCGATCATGTTCTGGCTTGGCTTCTTGTTCCTTACCAATAGGATGTTTTTAATGTCGCTCATCTCTGCTGTCCTGATCGCCTGGTTGTTCGAGAGTCCTGTGATGAGAAGAATGTCGTCCTCAAGAATGGTCAACACATCACTCATCAGGTCGCTGGCAAATCCCCGTGTAATCTCATCTTCGAGATGTGACTCTCCACAGATCAAGTGTCCATCTACACATGCAATAATATCTTTAAGCTTCATGAGAATGAGTATACCATGGACAGTATGTATCACGATAGGGTACATGGGAATTCTTGCTCATAATTCCCTTTGAACACAAATGCATGCAACAAATTCATATCCAACTAATTCTTACGCAGTAATACCATCACCTGATATGGATCAAGCTGTATATATTCTGATACGGCGTTTGTCCTATTGGTGATCAGATCCATATATTCTTTTTCTTTTGAGGTTTCATACCAATGAAGTGGGATGCTTTGTGGAACAGCACTGATATTGACTGCAATTAAAATCTCTTCCAAGGGTTTGTTGTTTTCTCTCTTTTTTCTTGCGGTACGAAGGAATGCAAAACATCCTGGATTGTTTGTATCTATAATTTTTTGGTCGGCAAGTGGAGATAACGCTGCTTCATGTTTCCTGATTTCCAAGAGTGCAAGCATACTTTTTAAAATGACAGAGCGTCTGCTATGAGGGTCCGAAAGTTCATTTCTCAAAGATTGTATTTCAATTTTTTCACGATTAATCTTTCTTGGATTCAACGAGAGCGATGGTGCATCAGTCCAATTCTTTGAGCCAATCAAGCTATGGATATAGATACCTGGAACTCCCTTGAAGAAGATCATTATTGCAGAAGCAGCAATGAATCGTTTTATGGCAAGAGACTCAGGTTCATCCTCAATAATGTTTGAGAGGGCAGAAAAGTAGTTGATATTCAGTTCATACGGGCTAGTCGAACCATCGTTTTCATTTCTTCTTGAGATGAAACCTCCTTCCTTTTGCGTATGCTGAGCCATCGCCTCAATTTCAGCTTTTGAAAGAAGATCCTGTACCGGCATCAATCCGATGCCATCATGGGAGGCAAGGAAGTTGAAAAATGTTACTTCGCTTGAAGGGAGCAGAAGTGTTTTCGCCCATGAGGATAGAGCAGTAGCATCCTGCGAGAGGAATGTATGGAACACAAGAGGGGGTAGTGAAAAATTATAAACCATTGCGGCTTCATTGTGTCCATTTCCAAAGTAGGAGATGTTTTCTTTATGGGGTACATTGGTCTCAGTAATCAAAAGACTATCGGGTGAAAGAGAAGAAAGAATCTGCGAAAAAAACTGTATGATTGCATGAGTCTTCGGATGGTGGATGCACCGTGTACCCAACTCCTTCCAAAGAAAAGCAACGGCATCAAGGCGGACTACCGATGCACCGTGTACCAGGTATATGAGCAGGATTTCTGTCATCATGAGGAGGACTTTGGGATTGTGATAGTTGACATCTACCTGGTCACTGCTGAATGTGGTCCAAACCAGTTTTTCTCCAATCTTGGTCAGCAATGGCAACGCACGTGGCCTGAATACAGAACTGATATCCTCCTCGCCCTGCAATTCGATGATGAAGTCTTTATACGGAGCAGTATCCTTCAAGGATGCTTGGATCCAAGTATTCTCACGTGAGAGGTGATTTGCCACAAAATCAAACATAAGTTGATAGTCTTTCTGAAGAGCGTGGATATCCTCCCAGCTTCCAAAGACGGGATCTACTTCGACAGGGTCAATAACGGAAAAACCATCATCTGAACTGGAAGGGTAGAATGGAAGCAGATGTACCGTTGAAATGGTTGAGCCGATATACTCATGCAGAAATGCTCGCAGGAGAGGGAGCGTTGGGCAGTTTGGTTCGGCTACGAGGGAATCTGCATACGTTATAAGAATGGAGGTATGTTGTTCCAGTGGTATCTCTGGTTTTGGGAGTTTCTGCTGAAGTTCTCCTCGATATTTTTCCAATAATGATATGAATGCATCACGATAGTGTTCTGCTTCCCTCTTTCCATATATCTCAGTCAAATGGGTGATGACCAAATTCTGCAAATTCATGTTACTCATGATGACTCTCTGATAATAAGTGTCGGGCATAGGATAATTTGCATTTTTTCTATGCCATCAGCTTTTGCCCTATACGTTGGATGCTTCTCCTGTATAGCCTTGATAAGTAGTTTAGTAACCAGGGAACCGATATCTGCGATAGGTTGCCGGACAGTTGTGAGAGGGGGCCTGTACAGCTCTGCCATGGGTACATCGTCAAATCCGGTAATGGCAAGATCAGTCCCAATGGAAAGACCTCGCTCTTTTCCTGCATTAATTGCCCCGAATGCAATACTGTCATTGAAGCAAATGATAGCAGTCGGAGGATGAGGAAGATCAAGCAGTTTGTGTGCCTGTACATACCCATCTTTCTGGTCAAAACTACCGATGCATACCATCTCATCAGGAAGTGATAACCCGATGAGTTCCATATGTTTCCTTACAGCCCGTAAGCGAACAGCAGAGAACATGACCGAAAGAGGCGGTGCAATACAAGCAATCCTTGTATGTCCTTTCCCAGCAAGATGATCTACCACGCAAGCCATTGCGTAATCACTGTCTTCTTCAACAAACGGAAAGTCTTGTTTGTTTTCAACCATGCCAAAAGAAGCAAAGGGGAAGTCAATGGATGACAGGTAATCAATCCTTTCATCGTGGCATAATGTCCTGCTTATGACAAATCCATCTACCCTTCGCCCGTCTATCAGTTTCTTGTAGAATGAAAGTTCCTTCTCTCTTTTTGCGTAGGCAACAAGCAAATCTAATCCCTGCTCTGAGGCTTCTTTACCAATGCCCGCAAGCAATTCACTGAAGAATGGCTCTCCGTAGCCTTTGGCAGAATAGGGAACAACGACGCCGATGGTGTCAGTTACCTTCTTCTGTAGCCGTTGGGCGATACTGTTGGGTACGTACCCCATTTCGGTTGCAGTATTCCGTACCAAGCGAATAGTTTCAGGACTTACATCAGAATATCCCGCGAGTGCACGGGATACGGTGGTTATTGATATATGTAAGCGCTCAGCAATATCTTTCAATGTTACCATAGTGTGTTGCTCCAAGTTGTTACATAGGGTTTAAGAAGCGTACTGAGGGTTTCCAAGGAAAACGATTCCTGACCTATCTTGAAGTTTGATTCTACCATATCCAATCGTGCATGTCTGTCGAAAAGGACGGTACAGGCAGCAATAGCCGCTTGTTCTATCTGAACGGAAGGAAGCTGAGCAAGCCCTTGGGTATCCCAAGAAAGGCTCTCTCTATCCCCAAGCTCAATCATTGAGAATCCTGATTTTTTAATGTCGCTATTGTATATTTCATAGGGAAACAAGACTATGGGGAGTTTTGCCACCACTGCTTCCAGCAGCTGATTACCCCAGCCTTCCCAATAGGAAGGGTACGTCACCATATCCGCATGCGCATAAGCATCCCACAGACTGTATATTTTGGCTTCTTCCTTTTTTGTACGTGTATGTTCGATATGTTCCCCTATCCAAAGCAAATTGACATGTTGGCTACGAGCTCTTTCTTTTAGTTGTGCGAGGTACGCTCCCGCATCATTTTCAATGCTACCGGCAAGTACCAGGACAACCTTGCTTGCTTCTGAAAAAATCTTTCCATTATAAAGAGCTTTTCCATTATATGCTTCCAGTTTTTTTGTCAGTATCTGGGCAAAATCAATAGCAAGCTCAATCCCCTTGCGCTTTACCACTCTGGTAGCTTGCAACAGGAGCACATCATGCTCATTGATACCGAAAGCTTCTCGGAAATCACTGTTGTATGTATCTATTTCCCATGGGCCTTTGCTGAAATCAAAGACATTGGGGATGATGTTGGAGTTGATACCTTTGCGTTCTGCAAGAGCCTTTTGGGCCTTTGAGTTGATGACCACATGTGCATACTGTCCGCCATGGGGAGGAAGGTATTGGTCAGCTATCCGCATAGCAGAGTTACAGGTAAGTCTAATAGGGGTCACTCGCTCCCAATAGAAGTCATGATGATGAGCAAGCACATGAAGCCTGCGTTCGTGTATGACGTTCTCCAACGCAATGGCGGCTGCTGGGTGCAATCCCACTGACCAAATGTTCTCCACAATCAAGACATCCAATGTGACGGAATCAATCCAAGAAAGCAGCTCTTTGGTTAGTGTCAGTACCTCATTTTCCATGGTTTTTTCATAGGCCGATTCACTGCCGAAATCCTCGAGATTATCGAATGTTCCTCTATTCAATGCACGTGCCTCCTCCCGGAAATAGGAAAGAGAGGGAAGGACGGTGCACTGATTATCTTGCATCGGCGGTTGTCCGCAACAGTAATGTACAGTGTGTCCTTCTGAAAGAAACACATCACGCCACTTGTCCATTTCCAGGGAGACGCCATCTGTATCACCTGTCTTGAAGTGTATCATTCCAATCGAAAGAGATGCATGCCGATTTTTAATCATTCTTTTACACCACCTGCAGCAAGTCCTCCTGTAAGATTTTTCTGGATGGACATGAATAGAATCATTACCGGGATAGCTGTAAGCATTGATGCAGCCATTATTCTATCCCAAATAGCATTCTTTGATACAAAGAGGGTTTTTAATCCGATGGGTAGTGTGTAGAGGCCTTTGTAGCTTTTCAGGAAAATTGATGCAAACATATATTCGTTCCAGGCAATCATGAAGCAGTAGATGAATACAGTAACGATGGCAGAAATGGACAACGGAATTATGATACGTATGATAATACCGAATCTACCGAGGCCTTCAATCATTGCAGCCTCTTCTATAGAATAGGGAATGGTTCGGAAATAGTTGCCCAGCATATACAGGGAGACAGGGAGGGTTTGTACCACATAGATAATAATCAAACTTACAACGGTGCCTGCTGGAGTGTCGAGTAGTCCTGATGCTGCAAATATGCGGTAGAGAGGAATAAGCAAGAGGACTCCCCCAAACATATACACAAACAACACGCCCCGTTGTACAACGGACCGTCCTCGGAATACGAGTCGGCTAAACGAGTAGGCTCCCAGTATTGAGAGGCATACGGATATTAATGATGCCAGGAACGCAACCATGAGAGAGTTGGCAAAATATTTGAGGAAGGGGAAAACGTCCCCTGTGCTTTGATATTTGGAAAGGATTGCCTCTTTTTGCGTTTCAGTGAGGTCCGGTGATTCGCTAAGCAGTAGCCGAACCGACTCAGGTACATCCTTGAGCGACCCCCCGATGTTCAGCAATTCCTTGTAGGCTTCTAGATTCACCTTGGAAGGGATCCATGAAGGGTTCCCCCAATCCCAGGAGTATTTCAGCGATAAGGACAGCATCTGAGCGAATGGGAAGAGGCAGAAAAACAGGATTGCCATGATCAAGAGGAAGAACAGTGTGCTTTTTACAATATTTCGTTTTTTTACCATTTGAGTACCTTCTTGACATAGAAAAGGATAAAGCCGATTAGGATAAAGAATTGCAAAACTGCGAGTGTTGCTCCTTGTCCAAAGTCCATACTTCCGGTAAATGCCTTGAGATAGGTATATACAGAGAGTACTCTCACATTACTGGACAAGAGATACACCTCATCGAATTTGTTGAAATTCCAGATTACCCTAAGAAGAATCAGCGCACTTACCACATAATAGATTTCGGGCATGGTTATCGCCTTGAATTGTTGCCAGGAAGAAGCACCATCAACATCAGCTGCTTCATAGAGTGTTTTGTCAACTGCTTGCAAGCGAGAAAGAACCATAAGATAGATAAATGGAAAGTTTTTCCATATGCTGAAGACAATCGCTGCCCATACTGCGGTATTGGGGTCTCCTACAATATTGACCCTCTCAGCGAAGATGCCTAGTTTTGAGTGAAAGATGTCCATGAATATACCATTTACGGGATCAAAAACAAACTGCCAGGCAAATACCACTGATATGACTGGAGCCACATAGGGAAGGAGTACGATGCTACGTACAAGTCCCCGTAGTGGAAATTCTTTGTTCAAGGCTAATGCCACCACTACTCCCAGTACCGTTGTTCCAAGAGTTGTCAGGACTACATACAATATGGTTGTACCCAGAGCTGTTCTGAATTCTGGGTCTGCAAGGACTTTTGCGTAATTCCCAAATCCTACAAAAGAACGCTGCCCTGAATAGTCGAAGGTAAACAAGCTGAGAAACATATTGTAGATGATAGGATACAGAATGAGGCTAAGGATGATTACTACCGATGGAAGAACTAATAACCATCCCAGGCGTTGTTCTTGTTGTGCTCGGGTTTTTAGGGCCTTCACTTTTGTAGATGCTCTTGGACTTGTTTGCATTGTATACCTCTAAAATGTTTTGGGTTTTTCAAGAGGGGGGGGTAATCTCCTCCCCCCCCTCGGATAGGGCCATTATTGAAGGACCTTCCTCATTTCCTCTTCAGCCCAATTCATCGCCGAATCGATGGGCATTTTTTCTTGGGTGATTTTGTAAAGCATTTGAGGAATAATCATTTTTGCAGTTATCTCACTGGCAGCTTCAATGCGTTTGCCTTCTACGATGCTAAAGGTTTGCACATTTTCCAAACCGTCAATGATATCAGCCATTTTCTGCGTACCATATCGCTTGAACAATCCTTGAGGATCATTCTGGAAGCGTTCATCGGTTGCAATTCCCTTCAGCATGGGGTTCATACCACCGGGAGCCATATGTAAGAAAGTAATATAAGCATTCGGAGTATAGAGATAACGAAGGAATTCCTTTGCTGCAGCTGTTTGTTCTGGTGTGCTTTGATTGAATAGCCCAAAGGAAACAACGGTGCCATATCCTGCAGGAACCTTCTTTTTTACCATGGAAGCTACTTCTGTCTTATTCACAAGGTCAGGGTCAAAGCTTGATCCTTTCAGTTCGGTGAAATACTCGCTGGTTAGAGAACCTGCAGCAGCCTCTTGGACAGCTAAGTCGTCCATGATGTAGGTAGAGTAGAAAAACATTGCCATCTTTCCTTGCAGGTAATAGTCACGAGCACGCCATGTTTGCGGTCCTGGTGGATTATATTTTGCCAACTCTGCATAGAATTCCACTGCTTCACGCATTTCAGGGGAGTTGAAAATCAGTTCACCATCAGCGTTGAATAGAGCTGCACCGTTGGACATGGCAATAGGAGTGAAACATTGTTCTGTGTAGGACTCAGGTAGCGTTCCTACCAAGATTCCATATTGGTTTATCTCGGGTTTGTAGAACCGTTTTGCTGCAACAAGTACATCATCCCATGTTGTTGGTGCCTTTAGTCCTTCTCTCTTGAACCAGTCACTGCGATACCAGATACCCTGGATCCAACCATGATAGGGAAGCGCATAGTACTGATTCTTTGCGCTGGTCTCAAGTACTTTTAGAGGACCGCTATAAAAACGATCAACGCCAATCTCCTGTATGATTTCAGTTGCACTCGAAATATCTAGCATGTTTTGTGCACCGAACGAGACCGCAGTTTCTGCTGGTCCTTCAAAGAGAGCAGGAAGCGAGCCTGTTGCTTTTGCAGTCTGTGCTTGCGTTACAAGGTCGTCCTCATTAACAGGAATCAGATTGATGCTGATGTTTGGATTCAAAGCTGTGAATGTATCAATCAACACTTGAATGGTTGCCATCCGGTCAGACTGTGTCTCGGTAGTCCAAAATTCAATCTCCACAGGTTTTTCTTTCCTGACCTCACTCTTTGATTGAGCAAACAGTGTCCCTGTGCTCAGGAGGGCCAGAACAAGAAGTATCAAGAATGCTTTTTTCATACAAATCTCCTTTATTGTATAGATCCACTTACTCCCAAAAATATCAATCCAAAACGTTTTGGGTATGGATATACACTATTCCAAAACGTTTTGGATGTCAAGAATTTTTTGCAACTAAAAATTTTGGGGTCTTTTTTAAAGAAGATTGCACGCTTTTTCTTTTTCACGTAATGTACCTCCAGTATCCTAGGAAAGCAAAGCTTATGTCCGAGCTTTGCTTGGGGCGCCATCCTTGTGGTCATGCCCTTGAGAATATTGCGGGGAAAGGAGTTGAGCCAATCCTATATGGTGCATACTGTCTGATGATGCCATTGTGGTTTTCCTTTATCCCGCGTGCAAAGCTCCTGAACCAATGGCGAAATAGAGCACCGGTTCAAGTTGCCTTGCAAGCATATCGGGCTCCTTCTGTGCTGCATCAAGCCTTTTCCCTTTGGGTGTTGTACTAAAGTAAAACCAATCTTCCTGAAGGCTTTGGTACTCCTGTCCTGTGGTAATCTTGAAACGGGTCTTGTGTTCTGTAAGGGGAAACAAGCAATTCTGGGTTCCATACGACTCTGGGCCTGGTGGAGATACGCTTGCCGCTGTAAGCAGGGTCTTCTCACTGATGCACGTCCAACTGGGTCACCAATTCAACCAAGACACAGTCTTACCCCCTGTTTCGGTCTCTTCTCCTCGGCATCATGCTTGTTATATTCCACACGGTGCCCATGTTGTTCTTCAGATGCTCGACTTCTTTTATCCGTTGGTCCCTTTGTAATTATGCTGCACCCGAATCCTCTGTTTCCAGGTGAAATGGGTATGCCGTGCTTGGCCCCTATAATGTACTCGTTACGGTTGCGTTGTAGTAACCCATCGCAGCAGACACCTGTGAGACTTTCTTGTCTCCCTTCATTCTTAACTGACAAACAATGCTTTTAAAAAGCAGGCGGAACGGCTATACTGCTTTGGTAAGGAGGTGCGGTGTGCGTTACATTGGAGCATTGGACCAAGGGACTACGAGTACCCGTTTTATCATTTTTGATCAGAGGGGAAGCATTGTCTCCTCGTATCAGTTGGAGCATGAACAGAACTTCGTCAAACCCGGTTGGGTAGAGCATGATCCCTGGGAAATCTGGGACAACAGTTGTGAATGCATCAGCAAGGCGCTCAAAGAGATTAATCTAAAAGGAAGCGATATAGAAGGCATAGGGATCACCAACCAAAGGGAGACAGTCGTTGCATGGAATCCCAAGACAGGAAAAGTCTGGCACAATGCCATAGTCTGGCAGGACCTCAGAGGATCAGAGCTGATTGATCGCCTCAAGGAGGAGGTCGAAGCGAGCTATCTCCAGGATCGGAGCGGATTGATCTTCAGTCCCTACTTTGCTGCTTCAAAGATAGCTTGGTTGTTGGAAAACGTTGAAGGGTTGCGTGATGCCGCAGAGAAAGGGGATGCTGTTTTTGGGACAATGGATACGTGGTTGACCTGGAATCTAACCGGTGGTAAAGCAATTGTGACCGATGTATCGAATGCCAGCCGCTACCTCTTGATGAATATCGAATCCTGCACATGGGATGACGAACTACTCGAACTGTTCGATATACCCAAGCATGCACTTCCCACTATCGTTCCTTCCAGTGGAATGATCTATGGTACAACCACTCCCAGTGGACCGCTAAGAGCGGAGGTTCCTGTTTGCGGAATTCTAGGAGACCAGCAGGCTGCCCTCTTTGGGCAGGCGTGTTTCACGGAGGGGATGGGAAAAAGCACCTATGGTACCGGTGGCTTTCTGCTGGTGAATACTGGAGAGAAACTGATCAAGAGTACCCATGGACTGCTTACGACGGTTGCCTATCAAATAGGAGGCCAACGGCCTGTATATGCCCTGGAAGGCTCCATTGCTGTAGCGGGGTCGTTGGTTCAATGGGCTCGCGACAACCTTAAGTTGGTGAAAAGTCCCCAGGAACTGGACAAGCTGGCCTGCAGTGTGCCAGACTGCGGCGGAGTATACATCGTTCCAGCATTCAGTGGTTTGTTTGCTCCCTACTGGCGGTCGGATGCCCGTGGCGTTATTGCCGGTTTGACCGGGTACGTCAATAGGGCACATCTGTGCAGGGCTATTCTGGAAGCAACTGCATTCCAGGTCCATGATATCTATAAGGCCATGGAAGGGGACAGTCATATTGTGATGCCTAGTTTGAAAGTCGATGGAGGAATGACCAACAGCACACCGCTGATGGAATTCCAGGCCGATTTGTTGGGTGTCCCTGTTATTAGACCCTTGATTGTGGAGACCACGGCTCTCGGAGCTGCATATGCAGCAGGGTTGTCTGTTGGGGTTTGGAAGGATTTTGATGAACTATCTGCATACTGGAAAGAAGGCAAGCGTTGGGAAGCGAACATGAGCGAGGAAGAACGTGAGCAGAAGATTCAATTCTGGAAAAAAGCGGTGAACCGTACCCTGGATTGGGAGTGCGAGGATAAGGAGTAGCAGTTGTTGTTGGTTGGCGATGCATTGCAATCCATACTTTCATTGTTCCGTCCTGCGTTGCAGGTCGGTTTCCTTGCATGGTTGTTCTATCGATTTTATATTACCATAGCCCAGACCAAGGCCCAGCAGTTGGTGAAGGTCTTGGTTGTGATGTTCTCTTTCTATGCAGTGAGTTATATTCTCAAGTTGGATGTATTGCTCTGGTTCTTCAGCTATATATCCATTCCAGCGACTATTTTTATCTGCATCGTCTACCAACCCGAGCTCAGACGTTCTTTCACCCAGCTTTGGAGTGGTCGAAGTCGATTGTTCCGCATAGGAACCCAAACCACCAGCAGTGACCAGATTGACTCAATTCTCAACGCATGCAATGTGTTGGTGAACAAGCGAAGGGGAGCTTTGGTCGTGTTCCCCCGTCGCTTGGGAATCAAGAACATTATTGACAGTGGGACGAGGCTGAATGCCGACCTGTCCACCAGTTTGATCCTTACCGTGTTCGACCATGACACCCCGTTGCATGATGGGGCGATGGTTGTACAGGGTGGAAGAATCTTGGCCGCAGGGTGCTATCTTCCCCTCAGCGAGCAAACTGATATCAAAAAGAGTTTCGGTACGCGTCACCGAGCCGCTCTTGGTCTGGCAGAAGAATCTGATGCGGTTGTCCTGATAGTCAGTGAGGAGACCGGGGCAATCAGTATGACGTATAATGCCAACCTCTACTATGACCTGGATCCTGGTACGATCAAACGTATGTTGTTGGCCCTCTTCAGTTATCATGATATAACCCCAGAGGATTTGTTACAGGAGCCTGGTAGCGATGAAGCTGAATAATTATCTGCAATCGGTGACCTACAACTGGCCTGCCAAGGTATTGTCCTTGGTGCTTGCTATATTGGTGTATGCCTTCATCCAGTTTTCCACCATGGGGGATAGGGTGGTTTCCATCCCCATAGAGGTGCACCTACCCACCTCCTTGGAAGCAGAGAGCTTGGTTCCATCCTCAATTGAGGTAAGCATTCAAGGCAATGAGGATATTATCTACCTCATCAATCCCGAATCCATCAAAGCCAGTCTGGATTTTTCTTCAGTTGAGAAGGCTGGAATTGCCACAGCACCCGTGGTTCTCAGGTACGAGGAGGACGTTTTTGAGAGTGCAGGAATTGCTCTGCAGGCAAATCCCCAATATTATCGAATTCTCTTCAAAGAAGGGAGTGCGCGCTGATGGTCAGTGGTATTGGCGTTGATGTGGTGAATATTCAACGAATGGAACGTCTCTCAGATCATGTGAAATCCAGGATTTTCCATCCCAGGGAGCTTGATGAGGCGAAGACAATGGCAAAGGAAGTCCAAGCTGAGTTCCTTGCTGGAAGATTTGCGGCAAAGGAAGCGTTGGGGAAAGCCCTAGGAATCGGCCTCGCCCACCTCTCATTGCAGGATATCTGGGTTGAACGGGCTGCCTCCGGGAAGCCGGAACTTCACTGTAAAGGAAGAGCCCAGGAATTGGTAGGGAAGAGAACTGCAATGCTCTCCATCAGCCATGACGACCCCGTTGCCATTGCAATGGTAGTACTTGTAGGAGCTGGTGATGCCACGATCTGATTGGAGACGACCTCCCTTGCAACAGCTCGATCCTTCCATTCGGCGTATTCGCATGACCGTTTCGTATCATGGAGCCCATTACAGTGGCTGGCAGCGGCAGTACAATGCCCTTACCGTTGTCCAGGTACTGGAAGAGACGGTAAAGGCCATGATTGGGGAAGAAGTGGAAATTGTGGGAAGTGGAAGAACAGACAGCGGGGTGCATGCCCTTGGGCAAGTCTGTCACATGGATATCCGGAACCAGAAAGTCAAAGCAGAAAAGTTTGCCCTTGCTTTGAATCGTTTGCTGCCACCAGATATCAGAATATTGGAAAGTAGTGAAACTGGTAACACCTTTCATGCCCGTTATACCGCAATGGCACGAATGTATCGTTACTACTTCAAAAGGGAACAGGATATGACAGCCTTCGACCAGAGTCTGGTGGCGAAGGTGAAACGATTTCCCGCCCTTGAGTTGCTCAATGGGTACGCTTCCTGTATTCAGGGAACCCATGACTTCACAACCTTTACCGCCAGCGGCGATGTCTCTTCCAGTAGATGGCGTGATATCTATGAATCCTACTGGCGGATGGAAACAGACAGGTGGGGTAAGCAGCTGTTGACCTATACCATCTGTGGAAATGCCTTTTTGTACAAGATGGTACGTTCCTTGGTCGGCTCGATGATGGATTTTGCCGAGATAGGTATGCCGGTGCAGGAATTTTCATCCATCCTTGCCAGTAAGGACCGGCACAAGGTGGGGCGAACCGCACAGGCATGTGGGCTGTACCTGTACAAGATCAGCTATGATGAAAACGAGTACGCTTGGTTTGAGGAGAAGCATGATGAGTGAACGTGAAGAGAGACGAGAACAGTTGGCTTCCGCTCTGATGGATTTCCTCGCTCTATGTGACGAAGCTGAAGCGGTAATCACCGGCAAGGATGTAACCTATAGTGAGCATGTGGATTTTTCCTCTGTGGTTGATACCGTACTTCCGCTTCCTGTTGACAAGGATTCCATACAAGGTACAAATCTCAAACAACTTGAGGCCTTGGTCAGTCGGTGCACCAAGTGCAGACTCTCTGAAGGACGTACTCATACTGTCTTCGGGGAGGGTGTGGTACCTGCTCGCCTGATGGTTATCGGAGAAGGCCCGGGTGCTGAGGAAGATGCTTGTGGCCGCGCCTTTGTAGGGCGGGCCGGGAAGTATCTGGATAGCTGGCTCTCTTCCATCTCCATGGACCGTACCACCAATGTCTACATCGCCAACATAGTCAAATGCCGTCCCCCGGAGAATCGCAATCCTCATCCAGATGAAGTACAAGCCTGCATAGGCTATCTCAAGCGCCAGGTCCAGCTTATCAAGCCAGAGATAATCCTGCTTGCCGGCTCTGTCGCGGCTCGCTCCCTGTTGGATGTTCCAGAAGGAGTGGGCAAATTACGTGGCCGGTTCCATCGCTATGAAGGAATCCCCGTGCTGGTTACCTATCATCCTGCAGGAGTGTTACGCAATCCTGAGTATCGGAGACCCGTTTGGGAAGACCTCAAGAAAGTGGCAGCATATCTGAATATCCAGCTTCCCAGGAGGTCGTGATGCCCAAATTTGTTGAGGTGTTGCTTGATCTCCCTATCGACCGGTCTTTCACCTACCAGATTCCCGACGGTATGGAAGAGAAGGCTCGTATAGGGCACCGGGTCGTCGTCCCGTTTGCACGAAGGGAGATGACCGGCTATGTAGTTGAGACCCTGGATGAGGTGGAAGCAACCTATACGATCAAGGAAATCAAGCGGGTCATCGATGATACCCCTCTCTACAATACACAAACCATTGCATTAGCCGAGTGGATGAGCCGTTTTTACCTATGCAGCAGGGGAGAAGCGTTAAGCATGATGATTCCAGGCGGCAGGAGAGACAGCAGTATTCCTGCATTGGAGAGTGAGGAGGATCTTCTCTTTGGGCGGGTTGAGAGACTCAGTGATGAACAACAACATGCCATCGATACCATCCTGAAGCGGGAAAAACCGATGTACTACCTCTATGGTATTACCGGGAGTGGAAAGAGTGAGGTATTCCTTCGTGCCGCTGAAGCAATCATCAGGGAGGGCAAGACGGTCATCTATCTGGTGCCTGAGATTACCCTTACGCACCAGCTGGCACGGCAAGTCACCAACCGTTTTTCCCAGAGGGTGGCAATCCTGCACTCTGCACTGACACCCAGTCAACGACTCAAGGAGTGGAAGCGTATCATCGCTGGCGAGGTAGACCTTGCCATAGGGGCACGAAGTGCCGTGTTTGCCCCATTCCCCAATCTTGGTCTGATTATTTTGGACGAAGAACATGAAAACAGCTACAAGAGCGGCAACACTCCACGGTATCACGCCCGGCAAGTAGCCCAGAGACGCTGCCAGAGCGAAGGGGCTACCCTTGTCATGGGGAGTGCAACACCTTCGTTGGAAGCTTGGGCATTGATGCAAGAGAACAAGGAGGTAGGTTCACTCCATTTACGAAACCGGGTCAGTGGCGGTACCATGCCTGTCATTGAAGTGGTGAATCTTTCCTATGAGAAAAATCTGATCAGCAAGACCTTGCAAGAGAGGATCAAGGAGACACTGAACAAGAAGAAGCAGGCCATCCTGTTCCTGAATAGACGTGGGTTCTCCTATTTCTTCCACTGCAATAGTTGCGGATATGAGTTGCGATGTCCTCATTGTGCAGTTGCCCTCACCTATCATAAAGGGACGGAACAGATGGTCTGCCACTACTGTGGGTATCGTACAAAGCCGATGAGGGTCTGTCCTGAGTGCAATTCCCTCGATGTCAATTACAGTGGATTTGGTACGGAGATGGTGGAGGAAGAAGTTCGTCGTCTTTTCCCCTCTGCCCGTATTGCACGCTTGGATACTGACAGTGCCAAAAAAAAAGGACAGGTGGGGAAGGTGATCAAGGCATTCAGAGATGGAGAAATTGACATTCTCCTTGGGACCCAGATGGTGGCAAAAGGGCTCAATTTCCCCCTCGTAGAGTTGGTGGGCATTGTACTTGCTGATAGTGGGTTGAACATACCTGACTTCCGTGCACAGGAGAGGACCTTCAGTCTCTTGGTTCAGGTTTCCGGCAGAGCCGGAAGATATAATGATCAAGGACGGGTCATTATCCAGACCTATCACCCGGAGAATCCTGCAATCCAATATGCACTACGCTCTGATGTCCAGGGGTTTTATTCCCAGGAGCTTGAGATCCGAAAACAAACAGGATTCCCTCCCTATAGTCGCTTGATCAACCTGGTGTTTAGAGGCCGTAATCAGCAAAAGGTGGAGCAAGAGGTACAGAAATTTTCCGCCCATATTGAACAGCTCACCGTCAATGGGGGAGCAGAGGTGTTATGTTCCAGCGAGTGCCCCCTGGAGAAAATAGCTTCTAACTGGCGTTACCACCTATTGGTTTCTGGGGTACAAGCATCCCTTGCCCATCACTTGGTTGCCAAGGCACTTTCTGATTACACTCCTGCTCGGGGAGTCTATCTGGAGGTAGACCTCGATCCTTTGCAACTCATCTAGAGATTTATTCATAGACAGTATACAATAACTATTGGAATCTCTTGTCCTCGGACATATTCGTGATAACGTTGACCATTGCAAAGGGTGTTGGTATAGTTTGATATTATGTTAGATATATATACACTTGGAGAAGAGGTACTACAAGAGAAGTGCCAGAAAGTAACCAAATTTGATAATGCGTTGAAGATTTTGGTGGATGCAATGTTCGAAACAATGGATGAAGCCGATGGAGTGGGACTTGCAGCTCCCCAGGTTGGGGTGACCCAGCGTCTATTCGTCATTCATATCCGAGGTGGTGAAAAACGTGCCTATATCAACCCGCAGATTATTGAGACCTCTATTGAGACTTCGACTGACGAAGAAGGTTGTCTTTCCGTCCCCGGAGTCTGGCATGATGTACAGCGTCCTTCCCGGGTGACTGTACAGGCACAGGATGTGGAAGGGAAGGTATTCCAGGTCAAGGCTGATGGGTTGCTTGCCCGAGCCATCCAACACGAGAATGACCATCTCAACGGGGTCTTGTTCATCGATCGGCTGAATGATGAGGAACGTGAGAAAATGATACAAGCCTACGAAAAACGAAACAAATCCCAGAGGAGAAAAATGCGGTGAGGATTCTCTTTGCCGGTACTGCCGAAATTGCAGTTCCCTCATTACAGGCATTGTCACAGCACTATGAAATCGCTGCAGTACTTACCAGTACCGACAAGCGGGGTGCAAGAGGCAATGCCCTTGTTTCCCCACCGATAAAGGTAGCAGCCGAGGAATTGGGGCTTCCTGTGTTGCAGTTTGACCATCTTGGGCGTGAGGCACGGGAGACCGTCAGCAAGTATACTTGCGACACCCTTGTCTGTTTTGCCTATGGTAGGTTGTTTGGTCCAAAATTCCTCAGCCTTTTTCCATTTGAACAACTGAATATTCATCCCTCTTTGCTTCCCTTGCTCCGTGGACCAAGTCCCATACAGGGGGCAATACTCTCCCAAGCCAGTGAGAGCGGCATCAGCATCCAGAGGATTGCTTCAGCGATGGATAGCGGAGACTTGTTGCTTGCCGAGCAATTTCCACTTAATGGTGATGAGACCACGGGGAGTCTCTCGTTGTTTGTAGCAGAGCGAGCTGCTGACCTTGCTGTGAGGGCACTCAGGAGATTGGAGGATGGTACTGCTGTCTTCTCTCCCCAGAGCGGCGAAGCAACCTACACGAAATTGATAACCCCGGAAATGGCCGAGTTGGATTTCTCAAATCCAGCAAAGGCATTGCATGCTCAGATCAGGGCTATGATGCCTTGGCCCAAGGCAAGGACAACCTACCAGGGCCAGACGCTCTTGATAACCGGAGTCCATGGTACTCTAGATGAAGCAGGAGAAGATCCCTCCGATGTTCATGTCCCTGTAGGGACCGTGGTGGCCAAGCAGAAGAAAAAAGGAATTGCCATTACCACTTCTGAAGGATTGCTTTGGGTAACACGTCTGCAACTTGAAAAACGCAAGGAGATGGATTGGCAGTCCTTTCTCAATGGTAATCAGAATTTCTTAGGATCCAAACTGAGGTGAATTATGAAACGTTTTGTGGTGTTGTCACTCCTTGTGCTCTTGGCTCTACCGCTGTCGGCTACCACAGGGAAGGTTGCCCTTGTCCTCTCGGGTGGAGGAGCCCGAGGCTTGGCCCATATTGCAGTACTTGAAGCCGTAGAAGCACAAGGGATACCCATCGATATGGTTGTTGGTACCAGTATGGGAGCTTTGGTCGGGGGACTCTACAGTGCAGGATACACACCAATGGAAATCCGTAATCTATTGGAAACGTATGATATGGCTGGCTTGTTCTCCTCTCCTCCTCTTGAGGAGATTGAGCGGGAGAGTGAAGTATTCTCCTACCAAAACAACCAAGTTTTCTCTTTGGGTTTCGGTGAACAAGGTTTGGGAAATGCCCCTGCCTTGATTGGAGACCAACGGATCCTGGAGCTTCTCGGCTTTTTGTTTGCAAAATATCCCAATTCCATAGATTTCTCAGAACTTCCCATCCCGTTCTACTGTGTGTCTGCAAATGCAGTTACAGGAGAGCGTATTGTCCATAGTCAGGGGTCCCTGGTTACCGCAATCCGGAGCAGTATCTCCATCCCAATCGTGTTTACTCCCTATCCGCAAGGAGATGGCACCCTTGCTGTGGATGGAGGTGTTGTGGACAATCTTCCCATCAATCTTGCCCGCAGCCTTGGTGCAGAGTACGTCATAGCAAGTGATGTAAATGCCAAGGGAGTACAGGATGTTGGTGACTTGGAGAGCCTCTCTGCAATGGCAATGCAGACAATAGTACTGCTCACCCAGGAAAAGGCTACTGCCCAGCATCCCTCGGCTGATGTACTGGTGCTGCCTGAGCTGAAAGGTACGTTTACCTTGGATTTCTCAGCACATCAGGAGATTATCGAGGCTGGGTGGGATGCCGTGCATGAGCAGGAGGAATCATTCAATGAACTTGTGGATACCCTCTCTTTGGTTCGTCCCCTCACGGTGATGGACGAAAAACGGGTTGGCCCCTATTCCCTTCTTTCTTCCCCAAAAATTCTACAAATAGAGGTGCGAGACATCTCGTTGAAACCCGGTTCAATCATTCCTGAATCTTCTCTATTCTCTGATTTCCTTGGTAGGGTACTTGATGCGCAAACTGCAAGGGAGTTAAATCTCAAACTTCGTGAAATCAAGAACGCATATGATCTGACTACGCTCAGCTATGAAATGGCAAACGAAGGGAAACTGATCATCTACGCTCGGAGCTTCGGGAGAAGGGATAGAAGCATCAACATGGGGTTTACTGCTGATACAGGCTTTTCGACTGCCTTGCCCTCAGGATTTGTCTGGTATCGTGCTGATGCATATCTTGATGCGTCCATTGGTGGATTGGGCAAGAAGCAGGCTTCCACGTTCTCCGTTAATGCTACGCTCGGCCAGCGTTCAGGGATGACTCTTGGCTTTTCCTATCCTCTGCTCAGTGGGGGCAAAGGGACTATCGAAGCAGTGGTGCAAGCCAGCTATGCAACGGGAGCGTTGACACCACTTTCAGCGATAATCAATGTGGGACGAAGTGCTCCTTTGGATCATATGTTTGATGGGGATGCCAGCTTACGCTTCAAGTTCGGCAAGTACGGAAGAGCTACCCTGCAGGGGAGCTATCTGCTTGTTTCCGTGAATGATACTACCTACTCCAAGCAGTTCTATGCATACCCGGTGGGAGAAGGTACTTTTTCCTATGGAAATCTAGAGTCCCGTTTTGCAACTTCGGGGTTTCGTCTCGAAGCATTGGGGCGTCTTGGCTATCAACAAGGCTTGGTCCACACTCTTCGCTTGGGATGGAAACAATCCTTTGAGCTCTCATACCGCGACAGCATAAGCTATGCAGCCCATCTATCCTTGATGAGGGAACCATTTCCTTTCATCAATAGCTACGCAAACCTGGGAGGAATAGATCATATGGTCAGCTATGGACCGCTCTTCCTCCGTCGCGATATCACCTACCTGGGGGTGGATTGGCAACACCGACTTGCAGAACTGCTTGGGTATCCAACGTTTGGGAAACTCTCATTGCATGGAGCAGTGTATGATACGTATGATCCCTATAGTGGATTACCTCCTGTGGATGATGCCTATTTCAGTTCCAGTCTCTGGGATATGGGACTGGCTCTCATGGTTGGTCTCGATACCCCGATAGGGGAAGTGGTTGTATCGTTAGGTGCCAGCCTCCAAGGAGAGGTTTCTTTCTCCTTGGGAGTGTATTGATGAGTGAGGTCTACAGATCGTATGCCACGTATCTCCATGAGGAGTATCAAGGACGATTGTACCGTATTGGGGTGGATGGTCAGTTCTCCTGTCCAAATCGTAACAGTGACGGTAGTGGGGGGTGCGCTTTCTGTGATGGTACCGGCACCATTGCGGCGTACCAGAACCCCCAGGACAGGCTTGTTGGAATCTCTCAGGCCAGTATTGAAGAGCGAATCAGTCAGATCAAGATGCAGATAGAGCATGGGAAACGCTTTTTAAAGCGAAGATACCGAGCCGAACAGTACTCGCTTTATTTCCAGGCTTATACCAATACCTATGATACTTTGGAACATCTTACCATGCTCTACAACCAAGTTTTGGAGGAAGGTCCCTTTGTCGAGTTGATTGTCTCAACCCGCCCTGACTGCATTACTGATGAGATAATCACCTTGTTGCAGAGCTACCAGAATAAGGTCAAAAAGGTTTGGGTTGAACTGGGCTTGCAAAGTGGCAATGACGAGACTTTGGCTTTTGTTGGGAGGAACCATGATGTGTCTTCCTATATTTCTGCAGCAAATTCGTTACATTTGGCCGATATTGGTGTTTGTACCCATGTGATACTCGGTTTACCCGGAGAAAACCGCAGGGATATTGTCCAAACTGCTGCCATTGTAAATGTGGTGGGTAGTGAAGCGGTGAAAATCCATAATCTGCATATTTGTCAGAGCACCCGGCTGCAGGATTGGTATGAAATGGGTGAGGTAAGCACTGCTTCCTTCAGGAGGCATGTTGAGCAGAGCATATGGTTCTTGAGGCATTTGAATCCTTCTATTGTCATAGAGCGCATGGTATGTGAAACTCCCGAATATCGACTTGTCGCTCCTCGTGCTTTCCCCGACAAGCATCAATTTCTCCAGCAGTTGAAAAGCACGATGGAAGAGAGAGGCTGGGTACAAGGAGATTTGGTATGAGAGAGAGAATTCCCTTACAGATGATTGTTCGAGTGACAGGAATCGTCCTTTCCACAATTGTGGTGGTTTTTATCCTTGTCTTATCCTTTATGCCAAAGGAATCATACCTTGAAATTTCTTGGATTCCCTTTGCAGATAAGGGAGACCATATGGCAGCTTACGCTGCGCTTGGGTTCTCCTTGTTTTTTGCATTCCTGCAGATTCCTGGATCGGGGAAGTCCCGTAGGCAGGGAACTGTCCCCCATTCAACACTCCACCTCAGCTCCTGGTCCGGTAGTGCCGTCATCGCCTCCCTGGTAATTGGTACACTGCTTGGTCTCGTGATTGAGCTGATTCAGCCGATATTTGAGAGAAGCCGGGAATGGCTGGATTTGGCTGCAGATTTCATGGGATTGGTGGTGGGGCTTGCTATCGCTCTGTTGGTGCTGAAAGCTGTAGGTAGTTACTTTGTCACCAGGCCTTGGCTGTATGACCCTAATTGGGAGGATGAAGTGAATGAAACTCTCAAAGCGAATCAGTGAGGAACTGCAGAAGGCAGTAGTTGAACTTGATGAGGGAGTTCTGGAGAAAATTCGGGAAGCCCATGCAATCGAATCAGCGGCAGCTGAGGCCTCACGTGGCAGCCAGGCCAGTCTGGCTGTACTCAACGCTATACTGGACAATCTTGCGCAGGCAAAGGCACAATCACTTCCCATGTGCCAGGATACAGGTATGTTCCTGGTTTTTGTGGATGTAGGTAAAGCATGTCCACTCGCTCTTGCTGAAATAGAGACTGAGATTCTTGAGGGGTGTGCAGATGCTGTCAAGAAAGCCCATTTTCGACGTTCTGTCGTGATTGAGCCTGTATACGAACGGATCAACACACAGGATAATCTCCCTCCAGTAATCTGGTGGAATCTCGTGGAGGGGAGAGGTTTGACCATACAGATACTACTCAAGGGTTTTGGTAGTGAGAACTGCAGTTCGGTTAGGATGCTCAATCCCACTGGGGGAGAAGAGGCAATCATCAATGCAGTGGAAGAGATCGTATCCGAATCAGGTGGCAAGCCTTGCCCTCCCATCTTTGTGGGGGTTGGCCTCGGTGGTTCAATGGACCGGGCAGCCTACTTGAGCAAACGTGCATTGCTCCGCGATGTTCGGGTTACCCACCCTGAAAAGCGCTATGCCGAATTGGAGGAAAAAATTCTCGCACGCTTGCAAAGGCTTGGCATTGGCAGCGGAGGACTTGGCGGTATGATTACAGCCCTCCATGTAGCCATCGCCTATGAGAGTACCCATATTGCAGGACTCCCTTTGGCAGTGTCAATCAACTGCTGGGCCGACCGAAAGGCAACCATTGTCTGGGAGGGTGATGATGCGTGAATTGGCTTTGCCCATGAGTAAAGAGGATATTGCGAGCCTGAAGGCATATGACCAAGTCTTTTTGACGGGCCCCCTTTATGTAGGTCGAGACCAGGTCCATAAACGGCTTTTTGACCTTCTGCAGCAGGGAAAACCCCTTCCCATCTCCCTGGAAGGTGAGACTATCTATTATATGGGGCCGAGCCCGGCCCCAGAGGGCAAGCTGATTGGTTCTTGTGGTCCCACAACCAGTGCAAGGATGGATCCCTTCAGCCCTCTGTTGCTTGACCAGGGGCTCAAGGTCATGATCGGTAAGGGACCTCGTTCTGATGAGGTGGCTTTGGCAATCGAAAGAAACAAAGCAGTGTATTTACAAGCCTTTGGAGGGTGTGGGGCACTCTATGCTTCCACCGTAAGAGCTGTCACAACAGTGGCTTTTTCAGATCTAGGACCAGAGGCTTTGCTCCGTCTTGAGGTGGAGCGATTCCCGGTAATCGTGGCAATTGATTCACAGTTGGGCAGTGTTTTTACTCGATAGGCTACTTTTCAGCACTTTTCACTGGACGTTTACAGTCAGCTGGGTTACAGTTTCTTTTATACAGGTCTTTTTCCTTTGTATGTCATAATGGGGTGTATGGCATGTTTCGTATGTATTGATGCAAAAATCAATAGTTTGGAGACCTAAAACCGCTGTTACGGAAGGATATGCCGTGAAGAATACCTTGTCTGTGCGCCTCGTCCCCTTGTTTATGCTCTTCTTGATGGTTGGATGTTCGAAAACTCCCGTGGAATCTCCGCAGGCACAAGTGGAGGAGAAACCATCAACAGTTGTTGCTCAACCAGAAACGGTTGTTGAAGAGACGGATATCATTGGAGATTTGAAGAAGCCATCTAAGCTGGAGGATCGTTTTAGCTATACCTACGGATATCTCCTGTACTCGACGATGGCCCAGCAGAAAGGATTTAGTGACCTGCAGGCATCCTATTTTGCCAAGGGAATCCTCGACGCTGACAAGGGACAGGGTTTTTATACCCAGGAAGAGATGTCCCAAACCCTATATGAGGTGCAAACCAAGCTCCTGCAGATTGCCCAAGAGGAGATGGAAGCTCTTTCTACTGCCAATTTGAAAGTAGCAGAGGATTTCTTGGAAACCAACAAGAAGCGGGAGTCCATAAAGACTACCGAATCAGGACTGCAGTATGAAGTGCTTGTTGAAGGCGAGGGAGAACACCCGACAGAGAAGAGCATTGTTGAAGTCGATTACCAGATCATGTTGCTGAACGGGAAAATAATCGACAGTTCCTACGAACGAAAACAGAGTTCCACCTTCCTTCTGGAGGCCATCATGGTACCTGGTTTTATCGAGGGAGTGAAACTCATGCAGGCTGGAGCAAAGTACCGGTTCTGGATACATCCCGACCTTGCCTACGGGAAGGAAGGAACAGAAACTATTGAACCAAATACGCTTCTTATCATTGAGGTTGAACTCAAGTCTATCAGAGAGGGCCGGTAAGGAATTCCAACAAAGAAGAGAGACTATTGCGTACATATGTTGGTTGTATCTTGGGGTCTAGGGGTTTGCCCTCCCTGTTCAACCACAACGTGTCCATACCACTGGCTATACCACCGGCAATATCACTGGAAAGACTGTCGCCGATCATAAGGGAGCGCTGTTTCTGGTTGCTAAGCCCAGTTACCTCAAACATATGGGTGAAGAATCGAGGATCTGGCTTCTGATACCCCACTTCTTCGCTGATGAAGATATCATCGAAGTAACGCTCAGTATGTGACACAGCAATCCTGCCTCGCTGTACTTGTGCAATTCCATTGGTAGCAAGAAAGAGTATATATCCTCGCTCTTTCAATGTCTCGAGGACGGTACTACTTTCATCAAACAGGATACCCTGCTTGGATAGTTGGTGCTGATAGCTCTCGCTTGCCTTTTCGGCGTCGAGTGAAATTCCAGTTTCCGATGCAAAATCTGCAAATCGTTTCACTTTCAATTCCTCGATGGTGACTTCCCCTTTCTCGAACTGCCTCCATACTGCAGTATTGCAGCGTATGTAGCACTGTTCATGCTCACGTTCCAATGGTAGGTCCAAGGATTTTGCCATCTTCCAGAAAGCGTTATGTTCAGCTTGTTCAAAATCGAAAAGGGTCCCATCTGCGTCGAAGAAAAGATACCGGTACATGTGTTGCCATCCTTTACTTAGGGAGTTCTAACCAGTACGATAAAGAAAAACGGTCCAGTTGTACAGGACCGAAAGGCAAGGAGCCAAATATGCAGGAGACCTTTCTTAAACGTCATCTTATCCTATCCACAGTGCTTGGAGCGTTCTTGATCATTATAGGGATTTTCTTGATGTTCCAACAGGAATCGTTCGTGAAGATTTTTATTTCCCTTTTGGGAGTGTTCCTTACTGGATCAGGTATTTCCAGCCTGATTCACCTCAAGGGATTCAACCTCGGCAGTCGTTCTCGTATTGCTACCTTGGTTAAGGCATTCTTGAGTATTGGTATTGGCTTGGTAGCCATCATTGTACCCCTTTCTGCAGCGACCATCAGCTGGACGGTTCTGCTCTACATTGTAGGGGCTCAGTTCCTGTTCTCAGCCTTGATTTCCTTCATGGACGCTCTGTTGATGCGAAAAGCCGAACAATCGCTCTCCCCGCTCTATACGGAAGGGGTGTTCTCCCTGGTTATGGCAATTCTCTTGTTTGTGTTTCCCCAACAGATCGGGAGTTTGCTGCTCAAGCTCTTTGGCTTGCTTTTTATCGTCAGTGGAATCGGTATGATCCTCTGGTCATTGCGTATTCAAAAAATCAACCGGGAATTCAAGGAACAGGTGGTTGAGGCTGATCCGGAGAACTAAGGAATCAAGAAGGTGGCAGAGATTCCATAGCGGGCTATACCTTGTGCATCAGGAAGAGATTCTCCTCCTATGGTCAGCATGGAACTCTGCAAGGGAAGGACCTTCCTGCTGTATATGTAATCAATACGTTCTTTCAGATTCTCTGTAAGAAAGGTGTTTCCCGCATCGGTATCTGCTGAGAAATGGGTAACCCTGTATACATCATAGAAGGATGACTCCTCCAAGAAATTCGACAGTGGCCAGATATAGTCAATCTGTCTGTAGGGCACAGGACTGAATGTATTCCAATCCTGGTAGGAAGGTTCAAAGAGGCTGGCGCCCATAATGGTGGGCTCAGTGACGGTTCCTTCGCCGAGTATTCCTTTCAAAACCTTTGTTCGTTCGCTGGTACCCTGCCGCTGTATGGTTTTCCAATCGTTCCCGCTTGTAAACGCGCTGAGGACCTCATATTCGGGAAGATTTGTAATAGAGAGCCTAAGTGTTTTTGTGTTGCTGAATTGGACACTCGCCCCATGTTTCGTGGTTGAGATGATTGGGAAGGATGTAATGATTGCCCCTCCTTCAACCAGTACGGCATTCCTTCTCAATTGTCTCACCAAGTCAATGACATTCTGCATATGACCGGTGACCAGGATGACGGGGGATTGGATGTCGCTGATGCTTGTTTTAACCAAACCAGGCATGGTGGTATCCTTCCAGGGTATATCATCAAGGGGGAGCATCAACACGTTCAGCTGATCCTTCTCAGCTGCCAGTATTGTTGCTTCGTCAGTAGTGTACATTCTGGGTAGTGTCAGCTGTGGGAGTGGGGGAATCTGTTGGTACTCAGCTTCCAATGCGGCAAGGCGCGCCTTCTCAGCTTCTTCCGCTGTTCTCAGTTCCTCTGCCTTCTCCCGCTGCTTTTCCAGCCGTTCTTCCTCAATGCGTTTTGCTTCCTCGTTACGTTGTTGTTCAAGGCTGAGTCTCTCTTCCAGGGATTGGGTTTTCTCCTCAAGTTGTGCTGTAAGGATTGCTTTGTCTGTTTGCAGAGATTCAATGGTATCCTGTAGTTCCAGCAACCTCTGTTCTTGTGCTGCCTTCAGCGATTCAACTTCGGAGGTATGCTTTACCTCTGCCTCATGTATGATGGTTTGGAGTTCTCTGTTTATGATCTGCTGTTCTGAAAGAAGATTCTCAAGTTCATTAGCCTGGTAGGTGAGCATTTCATAGGCTTGTTCATTTTCAGCGATCTTTTGGTGTAATGCTTCAATTTCAGCTTGCAGTGTAGTAATAGTTGTCTGCATTTCCCCGGTTTTCTGCATATACTCGAGGCCTTTGCTTTCAACGGAGAGGTTGCGTTCCTCCAGCAATTCCCTCAAGTTCTTAGTGTTGTTCTGCTCATCAGTGAGTGCCTTTTGATTCTCTTGTAGATCTTTCTCCAATAATCTTTTTTCTGCTTGGAGCGAGGCAATAACTGCCTGGGCATCTTCATAGCGTTGTTTTTGTTCTGCCTCTGCTTCTGCTTCCTCTTTCGCTTTTTGTTCAGCTACCAACAAGGAATATTTGGTGACGAGTTCACCCTCACCAATGGGAGTGGGTGTCTGGATGCTCTCTTTTGCAGAGCGGGCGGTATAGGTCTCACATCCAAAGAGGAGGGTGAGCAGTATCAGGATTGTTGGCAGTGCAATGCGTTTGTTCATAGGGGTTTCTGGTTCCTTAGAAGTTGAAGAATGCCTCAGCTCTTGCCTTGGCACGTGCTTTTTTCTCTGATTCCTCTTTGGAATCCTCACCGAGCATGAAGGAGTCGCAAAAATTCGCATGCTCCTTATCCTCTATATATTCCTCGACTCCTTCAAGGCAGTCGTGGTAGATTCCCGGACTGTAGAATCTGCAATTTACACAGCTATGCAGACTCTTCGAACAGGTTGGACATACCGTGTGATAGCCAATACTGAGCAATGGGTCGATGGGAGTATGGCAGTGATGACATGCACGCATGGTTAAAACTCCAATTTCTTTCCATAGTCGGCAATCTCGCCATCTGAGTAGGTCTCTTTGACAAGATGGAGGGTCTTCCCATCCCCTTTGTACCTGGGGATGATGTGAAGATGCAGGTGTGGTACTTCCTGCCCACTTTCCTTTCCATTGTTGATGATTACGTTGGTGGCATCACAACCAAGTTTTTCCCTGAGTACCTTGTCAGCTTTTTTCGCAAGAACCATCATATGGCTGAGTACAGCTTCTGGGCAACTTTCGAGGGTAGGGTAGGCTTCTGTGGTGATGATCAACAGGTGTCCTTTGTTCACCGGATTGATATCTAATATGGAGAAACAAAGCTCGTCCTTGTGTAAAAATATAGAGGGAATCTCCCCTTTCAAAATCTTGGTGAAAATCGTTTCCATGGCATACCTCAGCGCTATTGTAACACACAAGTGTCGAGTCGGAAAAGGATTGTATTAGGAAAAGGGATTGCACAAAAAACCGAGATATACTATTATCCACGAGGTACGTTGGGATAATCATGTCCCTAGAACGTTCGTTCTCTTCCCTTCAGTTGGTAACCTGATGTGTACTAGGGAGTAAGAGTTTTACATCAGGGATATTGGAATGCTGCAGGGGAATCTGTGGACTCGTTTTTATTCTATACTATAGAGGTTATAAAGAATGGCTGACTTGCAAAATTTGAGGAATATCGGAATCAGTGCCCACATTGACTCGGGTAAGACAACACTTTCCGAACGTATCCTCTACTACTGCAATAAGATCCACGAAATACATGAAGTTCGTGGTAAGGATGGCGTTGGGGCTACCATGGATAGCATGGAACTTGAACGCGAAAGAGGTATTACCATTGCCTCCGCTGCAACAAACGTTACCTGGAAAGGAAATGAAATCAACATTATCGACACACCGGGACATGTTGACTTCACCATAGAGGTTGAACGTTCCTTGCGCGTGTTGGACGGTGCTATCTTGGTGCTTTGTTCCGTCGCTGGCGTACAGAGCCAGTCCATCACCGTAGACCGGCAGATGAAGCGTTACCACGTTCCCCGTATTGCATTTGTCAACAAGTGTGACCGTACTGGTGCAAATCCGTATCGCGTCAAGAATCAATTGATTGAAAAGCTTGGTTTGAACGCTGTATTGATGCAGATTCCCATTGGTCTTGAGGATAAGCTTGAGGGTGTTGTTGATTTGGTCAGCATGAAAGCTCTCTACTTCGATGATGGCCCTAATGGGGATGCCGTTCGCGAGGCTGAGATTCCTTCCCACTTGAAAGAGGAAGCTGATGCTCGCCGTGAGGAGTTGCTCGATGGTGTTTCTATGTGCTCGGATGAGCTTATGGAAGCAATGCTCGAAGACAATGTAACCGAGGAAATCATCCGCAGTGCAATAAGAAAGGCTACCATCAATTTGGAGCTCTGCCCGGTATTCATGGGGAGTGCCTACAAGAACAAGGGCATCCAGCCCCTGCTCGATGGTGTGGTGAGCTACCTGCCCAATCCTACTGATGTCACCAATAAGGCCCTCGACCTTGATAACAATGAGGAAGAGGTAATACTGAAGGCTGATGAAGATCTTCCTCCTGTAGTCCTGGCATTCAAGCTTGAGGATGGACAGTATGGTCAGTTGACCTATATCCGTGTCTATCAGGGGAAGGTGAAGAAGGGTGATGAGCTCTACAATACCCGTAGCCGTAAGAAGTTCCGTGTTGGACGATTGATTCGTATGCATGCAGCTACCATGGAAGATTTGACGGAAGCAGGCTGTGGTGAAATTGCAGCACTCTTCGGTATTGAATGTGCCAGTGGTGACACCTTCTGTGATCCAAAGCTGAACTATTCTCTCTCCAGTATGTATGTTCCAAATCCGGTAATCTCCCTGGCAATCAAGCCGGTGGACAAGAAGGCTGCGGACAACATGGGCAAGGCACTCAACCGCTTTACCAAGGAGGACCCGACATTCCGCAGTTATGTGGATCCTGAGTCCAACCAGACAATCATCCAGGGTATGGGTGAGTTGCACCTTGAGGTCTATGTCGAACGCATGAAGCGTGAGTACAAGGCAGAGGTGGAGATTGGTCAGCCAGAGGTAGCCTATCGTGAAGCTATCACGCAGAGAGCAGATTTCAACTATACCCACAAGAAGCAGACTGGTGGTTCCGGTCAGTATGCACGTGTTGCTGGATATATCGAACCGTTTCCAGATGCTGAAGAGGGTGAGGATGCAAAAGAGTACGAGTTTGTCGACGAGATCAAGGGTGGTTCCATTCCTACCGAATACATTCCATCCTGTGACAAGGGATTCCAGATGGCAATCAAGAAAGGTTCCCAGCTCGGTTTCCCTGTGCTCGGTGTGAAGGCTGTAATCAACGATGGGGCATGGCACCCTGTTGACTCATCCGACCAGGCATTCCAGACTGCAGCCCTTAATGCATTCCGTGAGGCGTTTGAGAAGGCCAAGCCGGTCATCCTCGAGCCAATCATGAAGGTTGAGGTAGTTGCTCCCAATGAGTTCCAAGGTTCGGTGTTCGCTTCGATCAACCAGAGACGTGGTCTGATCATCAGCTCAACCGAGGACAACGCAATGAGTACTGTTATTGCCGAAGTTCCTCTCTCTGAAATGTTCGGCTATTCCACGGTTCTTCGCTCCCTCACCCAAGGTAAAGGCGAATTCACCATGGAAATCGGTAAGTACGGCAAGGTGCCGGTAAGCGTTTCCGAACAGTTAAAGAAGGAGTATCAGGAGAAGCGGAAGAAAGAACAGAAATAGTATTTCTTCCTGTATTCCCAAGCCCCCCATGAGGATAAACCCTTCTGGGGGGTCTCTTCTTGCCCTTCTCTGTAAAAAAGTACCATTTTGCGATTTTCCATAGTATACTGGGAATGAACCAAATTATTACTTGGAGGTGAGTGTTATGGTAATACAAGAGTTAAACGAACTGAGTCCTCTTCGCGCATTTGAACAGTCCTTGGATGGTGGACTTGGTCGAGGGAACCTCGGTGTCCTTGTTTCCCGTCATGGTGTGGGCAAGACAGCCTGCTTGGTCCATCTTGCTACAGATAAACTGCTTAGAGGGGAACATGTTATCCATGTTTCATTCTCAGGGAATGTGGAACACGTCATCAATTGGTACAAGGAAGTCTTCAGGGAAGTCTCTGAAGGCCGTACTCTCGATGATGCAGCGTCCGTGTACAACAATATACTCAGCAACCGTGTGGTCATGAATTTCAGCCAGGAAAATGTCACCATTGAAAAGGTCCTCTCAAGTTTGGAAACCTTGATCAAGCATGGAAGTTTTAAGGCTGACGCCATTCTCTTTGACGGATACAAACTTACTGTTGCAACCGAAGATGATGTTCGCAAGATCAAACAGTTCGCACAGAACATGAATCTTGAGGTATGGTTCAGTGTATCTCCTGTCCGTTCTGATGTCGTGTACGATAAATATGGTGTTCCAAACACCATGCACAAATATATTGATTTAATTGATGTCCTCATTGGCCTTATCTACAATGAGGAGCGTGATAAAGTGGTAATGACGGCCGTCAAGGCCCACGAGGGGGTATTTGAGAAGCCTATGGGTGTAAGTCTCGATCCAAAGACCATGCTCATTTCCAAGTAGTGTTCAGAAGAAGGCCGCGTTTGCGGCCTCCTTTGTTACTGTCTGCGTGAACGAAGTTATGTTCAAAGGGAGTGCCCTGGGGTATTGATACCTTTCATTCCTGTTTCCACAGAAAAGTGAGTAATATTCTTGAATTGTCTTGACATCTGGAGAAGCAGTTCCTTATACTCACCATTATGTATCTAAAAACATAACGGTAGGGTGTATGCATTTTTCTTTCTTTTTACAGATCAAGCTGGGCAATCCAAAACCATTCTTCGGTACAGGCGTGAATGAATTATTATTCCGGATTCACGAGACAAAATCTCTTTCTGCTGCAGCAAGAGAGATGCATATGTCGTATACCAAGGCATGGAAAATTCTCCATACTGCTGAGTTGAACCTCGGCTATTCCCTTACTGAAAAAATTGTCGGAGGGCCTGATGGTGGTGGTTCTTCCTTGACAGAAGAAGGGTTGCGATTCATGCAACGGTATACTGATTTCTATCGTGAATCGATAGAACTGGTCGATGTTCTCTTCCATAATTACTTTCCAGAGGCAACAAATGAAACTCATCAAAACAGTTGACGCAGTCGGTCACATGATTTGTCATGATATGACGCAAATCATCGTTGGGGTAACAAAAGACGCAAGATTCAGGAAGGGGCATATCGTTCAAGAAGAAGATATCCCGATTCTCCTTTCTATGGGAAAAGAACATCTGTATGTTTGGGAGATGCAGGAGGGGATGCTCCATGAAGATGAAGGGGCCGTCATCCTTTGCCAGGCTTGCGAGAATGAACACATGGAACACGGTGATATCAAGGAAGGGAAAATTGAACTGAGAGCAACCACAGATGGGATACTTGAAATTGATACCGAGCGACTGAAAAAGATCAACAGCCTGGGAGAGGTCATGATTGCAACCATTGCAAACCATTCAGTGGTACATGCTGGAGATACGATTGCCGGAATGCGTGTCATTCCGCTGTCCATTGCAGCAGAGCATATGGACGAGGTTGCTTCTATTGCAAGTTCATTACATCCAATTCTTACAATCAAACCCTTTGTTATAACAGATTGTACAATACTTGTGACGGGAAGCGAGGTCAAGAAAGGACTCATTTCTGATACGTTTTCCCCCGTTGTTGAAAGGAAACTCAAGGAATATGGGATTGCTGTTACGAATATAGTCCAGACAGGGGACGACCAAGCCTTTATCACCGAATCCATCAAGGATGCTGTTGCCAGTGGCGCATCAATGGTTATTTGTACAGGTGGCATGAGTGTAGATCCTGATGACCGTACCCCAGGAGCAATCAAAGCCACTGGTGCAAGAATCGTGAGCTATGGGGCTCCTGTACTCCCTGGTGCCATGTTTCTGGTTTCATACCTAGGAGATGTTCCCGTCTTGGGCCTCCCTGGATGTGTCATGTATTCGGCAAGAACAGCCTTCGACCTCTTCTTGCCCCGTATCATAGCCCATATTCCATTGACAGCACATGATATCGCCGGTGTCGGAGAGGGTGGTCTCTGCATGAAGTGTTCTCCCTGTCACTTCCCAAATTGTAGTTTTGGGAAAGGAGGCCACTAATGGCAACATTGACTCATCTTGATACTCACGGGAATGCCATCATGGTTGATGTGGCTGAAAAGGCGGTTACCAAACGCATTGCAATCGCAAGTGGACGGATTGTGATGAACAATGAAGCATTTTTGGCAATCCAGGGGGGAACCGTTCCCAAAGGGGATGTCCTTGCATGTTCCCGGATAGCAGGAATCCTTGCGGTAAAGTTGACGCCTACCCTGATTCCGCTTTGCCATACTTTGCTGATAACTTCCGCCAAGCTAGATTTCGAGTTTTTCCCTGAGGTTCCCGCAGTACAGGCACGCTGCATCGTTGAGACAACTGCCAAGACCGGTGTGGAGATGGAAGCATTGACCGGGGTCTCGGTAGCACTCCTCACAATCTATGACTGCTGTAAAGCGATAGATCGAGGCATGGTGATTGAAGATGTTCATCTTGAACTCAAGGATGGAGGCACGCATGGTCGCTATGAAGCATAGCATGGTAGATCGAACAGGGAGAATTATTGACTACCTAAGGGTATCAGTAACCGATGCCTGCAATTACCGATGTACGTATTGTGGGCCAGGGAAAACCCATGGGTCGCGTTCCCTCGAGCAAATGCTCCATCTCTGCAGTATTCTGCAGCCTCTTGGTGTTGATACCGTTCGTATTACCGGTGGGGAACCGCTTATGTTCCCTTCGATTGCAGCATTTGTGACCGGTCTCTCCGAGATGGGGATTCAAAAACTTACAATGACCACCAATGCTTCTCATCTTGCATCTCACGCAGGGGCGTTGAAGAAAGCAGGGTTGCATGGGATAAATGCCAGTCTGGATGCAACAGATTCCTCCTTGTTTTCGACACTTTCAGGAGGTTTTTCTCCCGGTCCGACATTGGATGGCATACAAAAAGCATTGGACATCGGACTTGCTGTGAAGCTCAATTGTGTCCTATTGAGGGAGCACTACCACCAGCAAGTGGAGCAAGTGATGGAATTTGCTGCATTTCATGCCATTCCTGTGAGATTCATTGAACTCATGCCGATTGGAGCCCAAACTTCTTTGCAGGGAGTGCCTACCGCTGAATTGCTAGCCTTTCTGACAGAGGAATACGGAATAGCACAAACAAGTTATCTTTCCCACGGGAAAGGTCCTGCTGAGTACATGAATTTTGCAGGGGTGGAGGTAGGGGTCATTGGAGCTCTTTCCCGTTGTTTCTGTTCTGGATGCAACCGCCTTCGACTGACCAGCAATGGAGTCTTGCGGAGTTGTCTGTACCATAGCGACAATCTTGATGTGTATGCATTGCTGGAACAAGGAAAGACTGAAGAGGAAATACAGCAGATGATACGACAGTTTGTCTACGAGAAACCATTACGACATGATTTTACGCGCCAAAGGATACAGGACTATACCTTGGCATCTTTGGGAGGATGAAGAAATGCAGGAAGGGACCATCATTGCTGTGTGCGCAAGTAAGGGCAAGGGAACAGCCAAAGAACCGATGCAGAAATCTGTGATTAAGGCGGATTGGGGTATTGAAAATGATGCACATGCAGGGAATTGGCATCGTCAAATCAGTTTGTTGTCCTATGAAAAGGTGGAAGCATTTCGCTCGAAAGGTGCTCCTGTGAAAGACGGGGATTTTGGGGAGAACCTGCTCGTACAGGGTATTGATTTCAGAAATCTTCCCATTGGCGCCATTTGCAAAGTCGGGGATGTTGTATTGGAGATTACCCAAATTGGCAAGGAGTGTCATTCTGGGTGTGATATCTTCCAAAAAATGGGAACTTGTATCATGCCAAAAGAAGGGGTCTTCGCCCGTGTTTTGCATGGAGGTACAGTTCAGCCTGCTATGACGATGCAAGTATTTACCAAATACAGGGTTTTTATTCTATGTGCCAGTGACCAGGGGTATGCAAAGAAACGTGTTGATGAAAGTACGGGGGCTTTGGTACGGCTTATGGAAGCACACGATTATGAAGTAGTGGGCAGTAGCTTGCTTCCTGATGACAGGGCGATGCTTTCTGCTAAAATGGCGGAAGTCTGCGATACCTACCAGGCTGATCTGTTGCTCACAACCGGGGGTACTGGCTTGGCTTCACGCGATGTGACGCCTGAAGCGACTTTGGATATCAGTGAACGATTGGTTCCTGGCCTCTCCGAATTAATGCGTATGCGTTGTCTCACCATAACTGATAGGGCATCCTTGAGTCGTGGGATATGTGCAACAAGACGACGTACGTTGATTGTAAATCTGCCGGGGAGCCCCCGTGCAGCTGTAGAAAATCTAGAGGCAGTCCTTTCTCCCTTGGAACATGGGATGAGCATGTTGACAGGAAGAATGAAGGAGTGTGCTTCCGTGTTTGGAGCAGAAAATACCTTGGAGAATATCACATGAAACGAACAATCTTGTTGTTTTTGTTTGGAGTGCTGTGTACAGCAACAGCCCTTTTTGCACAAGGAACAAAGGAATCGGATCGTGAACTCTTGGTAAGTGCAGCGGCCAGTACAACCGATTGTATGCTTGAATTGGTGGACATCTATAGTGCTGCACATCCGGACATTGCAATATATTGTAATTTTGCATCTTCCGGCTCCCTACAACAACAGATAGAGCAGGGAGCCCCCGCTGATATGTTCTTTTCCGCAAGTCCAAACCAGATGAGGATTCTTCAAGAAAAAGGATTGATGGAAACATCAACGGTAAAAGATTTACTGGAGAACCGTATCGTGCTTATTACACCGAAGGATGGAGTAATGCTCTCAAGCTTCGATAATCTCCTTGATCCATCTCTATTCAAGATCGGCGTGGGAGAGCCAAAATCAGTACCGGCCGGGCAGTATGCAGCCCAGGTTTTCGAGTATTTTGGTATGACGGAAAAGCTTTCTTCCAAACTGGTTTTTGCAAAGGATGTCCGAGAAGTCCTCTCATGGGTCGAAACGGGAAATGTACAAGCTGGGGTTGTGTATGAGACCGATGCAAAGATGAGTGATGGTGTTGTGGTGAGAGCCATCGCCCCTTCAGAAAGCCACACTCCTGTCGTCTATCCGATAGGGGTGGTGAAAGCGAGCAAGAAGAAAGAAGCGGCCGAGGAATTCGAGACATTTCTTTTCTCCAAAGAGGCTGCCTCTGTTTTCGCCAAGTATGGATTTACGGTGATTGATAAGGATGTTTGATCTGTCCCCACTTTCCATTTCACTTCGTGCAGCCTGTATCGCAACCTTCATTGTGTTTGTCCTGGGGACCTTGGCTGCCCGGCTTGTCCTTGGTCTGAAAGGAAAGCTTGCTTCTTTCGTGGATACCGTGTGTACCCTTCCTCTTGTGCTTCCTCCTACAGTCCTCGGATTTTTCCTGTTGGTCTTGTTTGGGAAGCATGGGCCTTTGGGGGCTCTCCTGTCTCAATTCGGTCAGAGCATCATTTTTACGTGGTATGCAACGGTTCTTGCCGCAGTGGTGGTTTCGTTTCCCCTCATGTATCGAAGTGCTCGAGGTGCTTTGGAACAAGTAAATTCAGAGCATGTCTGGGCGGCCCGGACACTGGGGATGCATGAAGGGAGCGTGTTCCTGCATATTATGCTCCCTGAGGCATGGCCAGGCATCATGGCAGGAATTACCCTGAGTTTTACTCGAAGCCTGGGGGAGTTTGGTGCTACGTTGATGATTGCCGGTAATATCCCCGGTAAGACACAGACAATTCCGATGGCCATTTATTTTGCAACCTCATCAGGAGATATGCGAACTGCATGGATCTGGGTTGGCCTCATGATGCTGCTCTCTTTCCTCTCCTTGGGGTTTTCTTCCTATCTTGCTGCAAGGAGAGAGCAATGAGTCTTTCAATCGACGCACAGCTTTCCATTGCAAAAAAAACTCATAGCGAGCCGTTTACCCTTGATGTTTCCTTTACCGTTGGGAATGGTGAGATCCTGGGATTGCTTGGACCATCGGGTTGTGGAAAAAGCATGACACTCAAATGTATTGCAGGGATTATCAATCCAGACAAGGGGAAGGTCCAGCTCGGTGGGGTTGCCTTGTTTGATGGGGAGAAAGGTATTTCTCTCCCGACAAGACAACGTCGTGTGGGCTACTTGTTTCAATCATATGCCTTGTTTCCGCATATGACAGTCGCTGCAAACATATGTTGTGGTATGACAAGAATGCCCAGGGAGAGCAAAGAACAGTATAGGCACCGTTGCCGAGAGGAGTTACATGCCTATCTTGAACTCCTGCACATGGAACAATTTGCCCAGAGTTATCCCAGACATTTGTCAGGGGGGCAACAACAACGGGTGGCATTGGCGAGGTTGCTTGCATCAAGACCCGATGCAATATTGCTTGATGAACCTTTTTCAGCTCTGGATGACGAGTTGAAAGATTCTATTGACCAAGAGTTGAAAGCAACCTTGCTGAAAACACAATGCCCTGTTGTGTTTGTCTCCCATAATGCCCAGGAGATTCAGCGGTATTGTTCCCGCACATTGCACTTGGTGCATGGGCATCTGCGGCAGGAGGGGAAGTCTGGGTGTCAGCAGCGCTAAAAGGCTCAAAGGCCGAGTGATTGGCACTTAGACAGGGACAACACTTCGGTTATGTCCTCGCAGTCCTACGTGGACACCCTGGTTGATAAGCTGAGTTCTCTCCGGATGAGCAAGAATCCATTTGTTGTTTTTCAGCAACAACTTCGATTCGGGGTCTTTGCTTCGAGAAACTTTCTCAGCCAAACGCTCGGACAGTGGCTCATTTGTACCCTTGGGAAGCACAATGATGGACTTGAATCCTTCCTTCGATACCCCACAGGGGGCAAGATGCAGGACATTAGCCTCAACGATGACAGCTGAACCTTTTGGGAAAAAGAACAGTTCAGCGGAAAGCGTGTCAACGGTGTTGAACTCCTTCAATGCAGAGAACGGGGTTAAGAACTGCAGGCAATCGGTAACTGCGATGAATAGTTCTGGGCTCTTGTGGTACTCCATCCCATTGATGCTTTGATTCTTTCCATTACAGTACCCAATTTGGATGTCTTGGCCACCATAATAGAGTTTGAGTTCCTCTACCAGTGCCTTCTCTTCCAGCTCTGGAAGGAATGTCTCATAGATACTGTCATTTTCAGGAATATTGGTCACGCGATCGGCAAGAGCAACCAAGTATGCTGTATCAAGGTCATGGAGAATCCTTCCATACTGTCTAAAACGGGAAGACTCAATAGAGTGAATGTTCTCGTTTGGATTACTCTGCACAAGATCCAACGGAACGTGAAATTGGGATATTTTCATTGTATCACCTCGCAAATAATAGCATCACTATACCAGTAGCCAGCAACATGGAAAAGACGATCAAGGAAAAATGACGAGCTTCAACCTTGTCATGAATATATTCACCTGCAATAATCCCCGCTATCAAAAAAGGGACAAGAGACAAGGTGGTTTTAGCAACCGGTGGGGTTAGGGAACCCTCAATGAGATACCCTGCTATGATGATGGTGTTCAGTGTGGTCCAAAGAAGGCAGAGTGTTGCCCTGAACCTGCCCTTGTCTGGCAGTGTTCTCGTTGCATACAGCACCACAAGCGGACCACCTGAGGAGAAAACCCCGTGGATGATGCCTCCAAGAAAGAGCAGCAAATAATAGGGAAGTGCTTTGTGCCCTGTAGGTGGAGAGCTTTTTTCTGTCCTTCTTGCCTGACGATAGAGTTGTGTGAGTGAGACTACAATGATAAAGACAGCAAGTAGCAGGTTCAGCGTACCACTTTGTTGTGAGCGAAACAGGTACATGCCTATAGGGAGCCCAAGCAGCATCAAAGTGGTGATAATGGTATATTGCTTCCAGTCAATTTTGGAGAAATTTCGTATCACAATATACACTGCCAACAACCAAGCCAATATGGTAATGACTTTTACTGCTGTCTTTACTCCCAGCAACGCACTGACAAAGGGCATGGCAAGGACTGAGCATCCAAAGCCAGTAACCGCTTCAAGGGAATGGGTCACAAAGACTACCAGTCCACTGAGGACCAAGGTGGTCACAGTTTTGCCTCCAAGAGAGAATAGAGGTCCTCCATTGGTAGAGGGGGTGTCTGGTTGTGCAGTTTTGCATCTGTTTCAACTCGGGAGAATTCCTTCCGGATTGTGTTACGGTCAAGATTCAGTGAGAGATCCTTGAATGTTCTTGGAATTTCCAGATGGGAGAGCAAGGATGCTATGTCACTCTTGAGGGCGAAGACCAGGTCATCTGTTTTCTCTTGTTCCGGATGCATCAGCTTGCCGAGTTTTGCAAGTTCCTCACGGTTCTGAGTATCCCTTACAGCCCAATCGAAGACTTCGAGCATGGTAAATGCACAGGAGAGCCCGTGCGGTATATGCCAAGACTCAGAGAGAATGAAGGAAATGGCATGTCCTGCAGCTGTTCCCGTCAGATTGAAGGCGATTCCTGCTTCGTTGGACGCCTTGAGCATTTCCTCCTGCAGGGAGCTTCTCTCTTGGTTGTTTACCGTAGCATCATAGAGCTTTGGGATTGTCTGGAGAACCGTATGTGCGGCGTCCCTTGCGCATTCCCTGGTATTATCAGTGCTGTTCTTGTTCCATATGGATTCCAGGGCATGGTCCAGTGCATCCAATCCTGTTGCTGCGCAGAGCTTTGGAGGAACTGAGTCGAGCAGGGAAGCTATCAGGACTGCCGTATGTGCACTCATAAGTGGGGACCCCAAGGTGTGCTTTCTCCCCGTACTATCACTGTAGACCCCAACTTTTGTGACCTCTGAACCAGTGCCAGCAGTAGTAGGAATCAGAACCAATGGCAGGGAACGGGTGGTGATGGGTTTGCCCTGCAAATATGACTCCAGTGAGCCTCTATTGGTCATCAACATTGCCAATGCTTTTGCAGAGTCAAGTACACTACCGCCTCCAATACCGAGAATTATATCGGTATTCGAGAACCGGTCGTCATGAAACATTGACTCAATATCTATGGCCCTCGGGTTTGGTTGCACCTGGCTGAATACCTCAACTGGGGTGAGGGCTGCCAGTTCATCAATCAAAACCTGTTTCCCTTGTATGGGTGCGTCGTCAGTGACAACACTGACATGCAACAATCCTGGCTTCATTGCAGTATATCGCAGTATCCTTTCAAGAGCTGACCCCTGCATACTGGTAAAGCTCAAGATGTGAACCGGACTGAGCAGACTGCTGATCATAAAAAGTTCTCCTCTTCAATGGCCTGGACCTGTTTGAATGCATTACTGAGGAAATCCTTCTTGAATTCCATTTTCTGGGTGAATGCCATTGCCAGCCAGGCATCCACAATTTGAATGCCAAGGAAGGGAGCGGTAATCCATCCTCCCATGGTAATGACATTTGCATTGTTTACGATTTTCGCCCGTTCGGCACTGAAGATGCTATCCACCACACAGGCATAGATGCCTTTGTACTTGTTGGCAACAATGGCCATACCCTGTCCAGTCCCACATATCAAGATGCCTTTCTCTGCTTTCCCCTCCTGGATGGCTCCAGCAACCTTGGGAGCCTGTATGAAGTAGGGTTGGGGGTTTTCAGCAGATTCAATGCCGAAGTCAAGGACTTCATATCCCTGCTCTTGGAGGTGTTTGGCGATCTCTGCTTTGAGTGGGAATCCCGAAAGGTCTGATGCAATTGCTATGTTCATGATTTGCTCCTTATAGAAAGTACTTTCCTTACAATCTCTTCTGCAGTGAGCTTATAGTACGTTTGCAGCCACGCTTGTGTTCCTACCTGACCAAACTCGTCATGGATGCCTACCATCTCCATGGGGGTGGGGTAGTGCGTGCTGAGCAAGTTGGCCACTGCAGCTCCAAGCCCCCCTGCTATCTGGTGGTTCTCGGCAGTTACGACTGCCCCGGTTTTCTTTGCATATGAGAGAACCAGGTCTTCATCCAGAGGCTTGACTGTATGCATGTCGATGACAGCTGCCGAGATGCCTTGTTCTTCCAGTAATGCTGCCGCCTTGATGGCCTCAGGAACAAGAATGGCTCCCAGAGCAATGATGGTTACATCAGTACCGTCCTTGAGGACCTTTCCTTTCCCCAGGGTGAATACTTCATCTTCTGCATACAATGGCTGTATTGCCTTTCGATGGAGCCGCATGTAGGTACAACCGTATAGTTTGGCGCATTCTTGAACCAAAGCCTTCAAACTCACAGGATCGGAGGGTTCCAGAATAGTAAGATTCGGAATCATGCGCATCAGGCCAATGTCCTCGAAGGGCATGTGTGTCCCTCCATTGAAGGCTGCGCTGATGCCAGGGTCTGTTCCCACCAGTTTTACATTCAGTTTTGCGTAGTTTGCCGAAATGAAGAACTGGTCGAAGACTCTCCGACTTGCAAAACAACCAAAGGTTGCAGCAAACGGGATTTTCCCCGCTGCACTGAGTCCGGCTGCCAAACCGACCATGTTTGCTTCTGCAACGCCGACATCAACTGCACGTTCAGGGAATTGTTGTTTGAACGGTATTGTGCCCGATGCTTTCATAAGATCGGCTTCCAAGACCATGATTCTTTCATCGCTGTGTGCCAGACCAAGGAGGGTATCACAATAGACGCCTCGCATCTCTTTCGTTTCCATGTTGTCTCTCTCCTATTCGAGTGCCGCGATGGCTTCGTTTGCAGTGTTCAGGTCGAAGGCCATATTATGGTTCGCTACATTGCCTTCACAGAATGCAGCCCCCTTCCCTTTTATGGTGTCAAGGATGATCATCGCTGGTTTCCCTCTCTGCAATTTTGCTGTTTCGATTGCATTGTCCATGGCCGAAAGGTCATGTCCATCAATGCGTTGGGTGAACCAACCGAAGCTGTTCCATTTTCCCTCGATATCCCCAAGGTTTAGGATTTCATCGGTGGTTCCATCTATCTGCATTTTATTGTAATCGGTGAAGGCGATGAGATGGTCCAGCTGATAATGTGAAGCAAACATGGCGGCTTCCCAGTTCTGCCCTTCCTGGCTCTCCCCATCCCCGATGATTGCATAGACGTATGTATCTTTCTTATCCATCTGTATCGCATAGGCAAGACCACAGGCAGCAGAGAGTCCTTGTCCAAGTGATCCTGTAGTCATATCGATGCCCTTTGTTTTGGTTCGGTCGCAATGACTGGGGAGATTGGTACCACCTTGGTTGAGTGTTTTTAATTCCTCCATCGGGAAAAATCCCTTCAGTGCAAGTGTAGCGTAGAGAGCCGGGCCTGCATGTCCTTTGGAAAGTACCAACAGGTCTCTTTCTTCCCATACTGGATTGGTGGGATCGATTCGCATTACCTTCCCGTAGAGAAGGGCGAGAAGATCGACAATCGATAGGGCTCCTCCAATATGTCCGACACCAAGATTGCCGATGGTGAACAGCGTATTTTTGCGAATTTCCTTGGCAAAGGATGCCAGTTGTTTGGATTGTTCTGAGGCGAGCATAAGGATACCTCTCTAATAGTTTCTTAGTGAAAGTAACTATAATCCATACGAACAACCTTGTAAAGCTACTTCCTGTGGATTTTTTTCCTAGATGGGATTAGACTGAGCGAAAAGGAAGGATATATGCAAGGCAATCCGCTCAGAACGGCTGATTTACGGGTACATAACCAGAACATTGTACTCTCCATGATTCATGCTACCGGTAGGCATGGGATCAGTCAGTCTGAGGTTGTACAGAAAACTGGGTTGAAAGCTCCTACGATTTTCCGAATTTTTTCCTCATTGGAGGAAGATGGCTTGATTGAATCAATCGAGGGAGGGAGTGAGGACTCCACCATCCGAAAGGGACGCCGTCCAGTTTTTTATGTAGTGTCCGAGAATGCCCGATTCACCATAGGACTTGAGTTCTGGACCGCTTTTCTCTCTCTTGGTGTGTTCAATTTCCAGGGAGAAAGAATCCACTCAGCAATGCATCCCCTCCCGGAGCATGTACAAGCACAGGAAGTGACAGATCTCATTGTCACTGAGATTGAACGTGTACTATTTGATTTACACATTGAGAAGGAACGTGTAATAGGAGTGGGAGTTGCTGCTCCAGGACAGGTCGATCTCGAACGGAAACGGGTACGCTACTATCCAAGAATAGAGGGGATGAAGGACATTGCCTTGGTTGCAGAGTTGGAGTCCCGTTTGGACATTCCTGTCATGATCCACAACAACTGTAGTGCCCTTGCATTGAGTGAATACCGTCACGGGGGGTATGACCACCAAGGGAGTATGTTCACATTCCTGCTTAGAACCGGGGTCAATGGTGCATTTGTGCATGATGATGAAATCTATGTGAATAGCGGAAACCAGACAATCGAGACAGGTCATATTCCAATCAATGCTGATGGACCAAGGTGCAGCTGTGGTTCACGAGGTTGTTTGCAGGCCTATCTGCAGGACCTCGATCCAAACTCATTGGATTTACGACTCGCGCTTTTTGAGGGGCTCGATGCAAAATTGCAGGCAGGAGATCCGGTTGCTAGGCGTACGATTGAGCGAGCTGCAGGATATCTTGTGGTTGCCATCAGAGTGCTGATGAGGCTTTTTGCACCCAAGTCATTCCTGTTCGTGGGGTGCTGCGATGTAGTTGCAGAGGCAATTCGAGACCAAGTTATTCGATTGCTTGATGAACCTGATGCGTTCAGTGTTGAACCCCCACGTATTTTTGCGACAGCCTACGACCCTCTTCTTGCACAGAAGGGTGCTTCTGATTTGGTGTTGCAGGAGTTCTTCCGGTAAAAAATTTCAGATTTTTATTGACGAGTCCTTGTTTGTGGTATTTACTTACTTATGGAAAGTAACTAAATTGAGCACCTTTGGTTTGCTCATTCGGAATGAGGAGTAGTGTGTGAAATATCCTGTAACCCTTGGTGTGGTGTGTCTTGCAAGAACGACCTATGACTATACAGCTGCAGAGGAGATCTATGCAAAGATTCGTAGTGAGCTACGGCACCTAGAAGGGGTAACCTGGTATTGCTTGGAGCCCCTCGTCATCTCCCAGGAAGATGGGCTTGCTGCTGCGAAAGAACTAGCAACCAAGCAAATTGATGGCTTGGTCTGCATTTCAGGGACGTTTCATCTCGGTCATCTGGTACTGCAACTCAAGCGAGAACTTCCTGTACCGATTCTGCTTTGGGGACTCCCAGAACTCCCCTACAATGGTGGGAAAATTCGTCTTAACTCGGTATGTGGTGTAAACCTGAACGCCAGTAATCTCTACAAGAGTGGGTATGATGACTACACTGTCATTGTACAGCATACAATCGATGAGGACTGGGTTGATGCAATTCGGGTTATCAAAGCAATGAAGATGGCAAAGATAGGAATCCTAGGGTATAGAGCCGATGGATTCTTCAATGTCGGAGTGCAGGACAACCTCCTATATGGCCAGACTGGTGCATTGGTCGACCACTATGAACTGAAGGATGTGCATGAGTATCCGGTTACCGAAGCACAAGTCTCCTCTCGGATGCAGCAGATACGAGAGACTTTTGATGTATCAACACTTTCAGCATATCAGCTGGACCGAGTAGTCCAACTGGCTGCTAAGCTTGACGCCTTTTACCACGAGATGAACCTTTCGGCATTGGCAATTCGATGCTGGCCGGAATTCGCCCGCGATTTTGGGGTCTCCCCTTGTGCAGCGATGAGTTTGTTGCAATCTGAGGGAATGATCCTTGCCTGTGAGGGAGACATCGACGGCGCTCTCTCCATGATCGCCCACCATGCGCTAGGGGCAGAGACACCTTTCCTCTTTGACTTCTCCCAGGTAGATTTCCAGCAGGACTTTGCTCTGTTCTGGCACTGTGGTGTTGCTCCCTGCAACCTATGGGATGGTACCTGCAACCGCAGCCTTGACACCTACTTTGCGGGAGGAAAGGGAGTCACTGCAGATTTTGTTCTCAAGAGTGGGGAGCTCTCGGTTCTTCGCATTGATTCAGCGAGAGGAGGCTACCGCATGTTCCTTCAAAAGGCTACCGCAGTTCCCATGGAAAAGTTGTTGAAGGGAACCTATATGAAGGCACGCTTTGAACGACCGGTAAAAGAGGTGCTTGATTTGGTCTTGGACAATGGCCTCGCTCATCATTCCTCGGTGGTCTATGGGACCTATATCAGACCATTGGAGTTGGTGGCCAAGTTGAAGGGATGGAAAGTCATCCAATAAGGTGCGATTTAGTTTGCATTCTGTGCAAAACTACGATACAAAAGGAGATTGCTATGATGAAAAATTCACGACTCATTGCAGTGTTGCTACTGCTCTGTTTACTCTCCCCCTTGGCAGCCCAGGGGCAAGCGGAAAGTGGACAGCAAAAAGAAATCGAACTGAGATGGGCAAGCATCTGGGTTGGAAATGACAGCAAGGCCCCAGCCGTGGAAGCGTTGGTGAAAGAGTTCAACACCAAGAATGCCGGTAAGATCAAGGTCGTCATTGAGCCACAGCCGGACTACAATGCCTATGAACAGAAAGTTCGTACCAGTTTGGCTGCAGGGCAAGCCCCGGCAGACATTTTCACCATCAAGTTCAACCCGACTACTGCGACGTTCTACCAATCGGATCTTCTCATGGACTTCCAGGGAAAGCTTGATGATGCTTGGAAGAGCACCTTTGATGCTGGTTCCCTGGAGCAATCAACCGTTGACGGGATGCTCAAGAGCTTGCCGATGGAGACCGCCATTCTGCCGATCTGGTACAATATGGATGCATTGAAGAGTGTAGGTGTAAACACGATTCCTGCAACAGTACAACAGATGTATGATACGTTTGATAAACTCAAGGCAGCAGGAATTGCCCCAACGAGCCAAATGACTGGTGATACCAATGCCTGGACCAGCATGATTTGGTTCAGTCATTTTGCAGTGTCCCTTGGTGGACCGAATGTTTGGGACAAGCCTTTTACCGATCCAGCATTTGTAGAGGCTGCCAAGTTGATCAAGAAAATGATCCAAGAGTATTCTACTGCTGACGCTGTTGGACTCGGAGCTGGTGGAAGTGGTGGGCATTTTCTTGCCGGTCGTACCGCTGTCTTCTCCAATGGCCCTTGGTACGCAGGAAGAGCTGACCTTGCGGCTACGCCGTTCTTTGATTCGATCAAGATTGGTGGATTACCAGCGGTTGGCGAATATGAGGGCATCATGATAAGCCGTTTGCAGGCAAACATCTGTGCCGCTTCCAGCAAAGATGCAGCCAAGGAACAGGCAATCGTCAGCTTCCTGAAGTTCCTGACCAGTCCTTCCTCCATTGCTAAGATTGCTGAGACCAGTGGTGCAATGTTCGCGATCAAGACTGATTATCGACCAGTGAACAACCTGCAGAAGCAGTTCTACGATGTCAATGCAGCTGCTTCAACCACTGCATTTGACCTGGAAGCTGCCCTCGGATCCGAGGTCACTCTCGAGTTTGCCCAGCAGCTTGGGGCTCTGGCCCTTGACCGGATCAGTGCAGAGGAATTCTGTGCCTTGGTTGATCGCAAGATCGAACACTAAGAGTAATAGCTGTTTATTCCTCATGCTGCCACCTTCGGGTGGCAGTATGGTATCTTTTTCCTGAGGAGTCCACGATGCAAGCAGTTGGTATACGAAATAGATGGATATGGAGCGCAAGAATTTTGTTCTTGCTTCCAGTAGCATTACTATTCTTTTTCTTCTTCATCTATCCCTTCTTCTTCACTGTATTCACCAGCTTCACCAGTTGGCGAGGTATCGGTGCGATGAAGTTTAATGGAATCAAGAACTATACCAAGTTGATTACAGACCCTACCTTTCAGAAAGCGCTGAGAAACAATATTGTCTGGGCTTTGTCCCAAGGGTTGATCCAGGTTCCCCTGGCATGTCTGGTTGCCATGATATTGGTTCGAAAGCCATTCGGCTGGAGAGGATTGAGAACCATCTATTATCTGCCTAATGTCATCTCTACGGTTGCCTTGGCCATGGTCTGGGTTGCCATTTACAACGTCGATGGACCATTGAATGCAATTCTTTCCGGTCTTTTCGGAATGGAGAAGCATAATTGGCTGGGAAACCCTGATACCGCCCTGTTTGCCGTGATTTTCCAGACAGTCATTTATATCGGATACTTCATGATTGTATTGTTGGCCTCTGCAATGAATATCCCCCGTTCACTCTATGAAGCCGCTGAGATTGATGGAGCCAGCACCTTGGTTCAGGAGATTAACATCACCCTTCCCATGCTCCGTGGTACCCTAATCACCACCATGACCCTTGCCATGGCGTATGGCATGCGCCATTTTGAAGCGACATTCCTAATGACTGGTGGCGGCCCAGCATATGCAACCACCACCATGGGCATCGATCTGTATCTGAAAATGGATGCCTTGCGTTATAGTGAGGCAAGCACCAGCGGGGTGTTCCTGATTATCATGGGAACCTTGGTCATTACCTTGTTGCGGAAACTCTTTGGTTCCTCAGACCCCATGAGTGAAATGGCACAATAGGAGCACATCCAAATGAAACATTCCCCAACATCAATCATCGGCAACACTCTCAAATGGATTCTCCTGATTAGCTTGTTGGCATTGGCATTGCTTCCCCTGCTCTGGTTGCTGGTAAGTTCGCTGAGAACCAACCTTGAACTGCAAACCGACCCCTTTGGGTGGCCGCAGAAGTTTCAATGGGTCAATTATGCCAATGCATTGGCCATGGCAAGCCTTCCCCGCCTGTTGCTCAATTCAGTTTTCGTGGCAGTAGTGACAGTGGTGCTCAACAGTTTGGTGACCTCCATGGGGTCCTTTATTCTTGCAAGAGAGCATTTCAAGGGAAGGGATGTCATTTACACCATCCTTACCGCGGGGGTTTTGGTTCCTGTGATATCCTTCATGGTTCCCTATTTCTCCATGATTACCCGAAGCGGTCTTTACAACACCTTGCTTGCCTTGATACTTGTATATACTGCTGTGAATATTCCTGTTTCCATATTCTTGGTAACTGCTTTCATGAAATCCATTCCGAAGGAGTTGGAAGAAGCTGCCATCATGGACGGCTGTGGATTCTTCAAGCGCTTTTCGATGATCATCCTTCCGCTCTCCCGATCTGGGATTGTGACAGCAGCAACGTTCTGCTTTATTTACTCTTGGAATGAGTTTGTCATGGCTATGCTGCTGACTAGTTCGGTTGAATCGAGGACCATACAGCTGGGAATCAAATTCTTCTCCAGTCAATTTATCACCGATTATAGCAGTATGTATGCTGCGGTCATCATCACCATCATACCCAGCATCCTTGGATATGTATTCCTTCATGATAAGATCATCGGTGGCTTGACCACCGGTGGAGTGAAGGGGTAGGTATGTTTAGTCATACGTATCAGGATGGGAAGCTCTCTGTTTTTTTCAATCAGATGAAAATCCTTGAACATACATCTGAGCATCCTGTTCTGATGCTCCAAAGAAACCAAGCAACGATTGACATGTACCGTGGCAACTACTTCATTGAAGAGAACGTAGAGGAAACGCTGGGTCTTCGGTTGTGCACCATCAACGAAGCTTATGTTGAAGGCAGGGGAGTGTGTATCCTCCACTTTTCCAGTGAGATGTATCACATTACCTGTGAGCTCAGCGAACAGGATGGTCGCCTGATAATCCGTTTTTCCCCGCTTCCCCAACCGTATAATCGACTGGTACTGCATATATGGGCAGAGGAGAAGGAACACATCTGGGGTTGTGGGGAGCAGTTCTCTTATTTTGATCTCCGTGGGCGAAACTATCCATTATGGACCCAAGAGCAGGGGGTTGGGAGAAACAAGCATACATTGATCACCCAGCTTGCTGATAAAAATGATCGGGCAGGAGGAGATTACCATACCACGTTCTATCCCCAAGCAACCTTTGTTTCAAGCAGGGGCTATTTTCTCCACGCAAACACAGACGGGTATGCTGACTTTGATTTTTCCCATGAACACTATCACCGTTTGTTTTTCTGGGAGGTCCCTTCTTCCTTGGTACTTTCGGTGAAGCCATCCCTGCTGGAGGTTGTCCAAGATATTTCTTCCTTGTTGGGTCGGCAACCTCTGCTCCCAAATTGGGTCTATGACGGAATCATCTTGGGTGTTCAAGGTGGAACGAAGGTCCTTTTGGATAAGCTTGCATTGATGGAAGCAGTCGGTACCCCCGTGATTGGTATCTGGATTCAGGATTGGCAGGGAGAGAAATACACGAGTTTCGGCAAGCGACTTCGGTGGAACTGGCAGTGGGACAAGCAGCTTTATCCTGAACTTGATCATGTGATTGAAATGCTGAAGCAACGCGGAATAGGTATTTTGGGATACATCAATCCCTACGTGCTCAAGGACTACTCGCTATTTGAGGAAGCTGCAGGAAAAGGATACCTTGGAAAAGACAGCCAAGGAAAACCTTACCTGGTTGATTTCGGTGAGTTTGATGCAGGCGTGGTGGACTTTACAAATCCTGAAGCGGTTCGGTGGTATAAGAAGGTCATACAGCGTGAGTTGATCGATCTGGGATTGCGCGGTTGGATGGCTGACTTTGGGGAGTATCTTCCCCATGATATTACCCTCTATAATGGACGGTCGGCACTTCTGGAACATAACCCTTGGCCTGGCTACTGGGCACAGGTTAATAAGCAGGCAATTGTCGAATCCGGGAAAGGTGACGAACTTCTCTTCTTCATGCGCTCTGGTTCTGCACAAAGCTTGGCATCCTGTCCTATGATGTGGGCCGGTGACCAGAATGTTGACTGGAGTGAGGATGATGGACTTCCCTCTGCCCTGTGTGCAGCGCTTTCCCTCGCCATGAGTGGGGCGGGATTGCACCATAGTGACATTGGTGGCTATACGACGCTCTATGGGATGAAACGGAGCAAGGAATTACTGCTCAGATGGTGTGAGTTTGCTGTCTTTACCCCCATGATGCGCACGCATGAGGGTAATCGTCCCCAGGAGAACTGGCAGTTTGACTCTGATGAGGAAACCCGTCGTTTCTTTGCTGCAATGACCAATCTTCACGTACAGTTGAAACCCTACCTCCAGGAGGCAGTAAGGGAGAATGCTGAACAAGGCATCCCCGTGATGCGACCCTTGTTCCTGTACTACCCAAAGGATCCTTTTTTCACCATCAAGGATTCCTATCTTCTCGGCCGGGACTTGTTGGTAGCACCGGTAATGGAAGAGGGAGTGACTAGTAGGAATCTTACACTTCCTCCCGAGCGATGGGTACATCTCTTTACCAATGAGAGTTTCCAAGGAGGAAGTTGTCGTGTAAATGCCCCCCTGGGAATGCCTCCTGTCTTCTTCCGTGAAGACAGTGCCTTTGCTTCTCTATTCCGTTCGATCAATACAGGAACGGAACCGCTTCCTTGAGCGTGGATTTTGGAACGAAGATCTCTATCAGATTGAGCGTTTGGCTCTTTACCAGATATAGAACAGAATTTAGGGTACTTGTAGCAATTGCGTACCACCCGGTTGCCTTCTGTGGTTGATTCACTGCATTGGTGGGGTCTGCATTGAAGGCTTCTCGATCTGCTTTGCTGACTTGAAAGGTATTGAAATCCCATGAGTTGGTATCGTATTCCCGTTCAAGCTCTGCTTCCTGAGGGTCTGGCAAACGGTGGAAGAAATCTATACCGGTAATTGTTTCAATCTCATCGACACTGGTGGCAAAATCCTCAAGGTCCTTTTTCGATCCCTCATTGGGGAGCAGGAACCCTATGGACTTGAGCTCTGGTTCCCGGTAGTCCAGGATAACCTTGTAGTACTGGTTTGGTATCGAGACTTCATTATCGCCGATGGTGTCATACGGGCCATCGGTCAAGACCGGTCCAGTAACGACATAAATGCTCCCTTCTGTATCGGCGAAGTTTCGTACCGTTGCCTCCAGTTTGCTCCAGATGCCCCTGTTGAACTGTCCTTCTTGTGGACTTATATTGCTTAAGTAGAACGAGCCACTCATTGCTTCCTCCGACCAAGAGAGGTCGGCCGCAGGAATTAGGTGCCCTCTATCGTATCCACTTCGCCGGTAATCATCCAAAGTTGCAGATTCACTGGGAATTGAAGGATCACTCCTGAAATCATCTCCACGTTCATATAATCCGTATAGCTCGCTACGGGTAAGCTCGTAGGCTACCCAACGCGCTTGTTCATGCTTCTCATCATAGAGGAGGGTGTATCCTGGGTGGGTAACTACGATATCAGTTGCTGCATATTTGGGCAGTTCCAGGTCAGGTATTCCTGGAGTTGGGGTCTGTACATATTCTTGTTCACTAGGTGCCAGTATCAGGGTCAATACCCACAATACCACCAGTACCAAGAGGAGAATTAAGATTCTTTTTCCTCGTTTCTTTGCCTTGTTTGTACGCCTTCCCATCATAGCCTCCACCCAAACTGCATATCACAACAAGGAGAAGGGGTTAGTTCTTTCTCCTTGTCTCTAGCGTTGTAACCATTATAATGCTTGCAGGTTACGAACGAATGTAGGTAATGGTTCCTTGTTTTGGTATTCTTGGTGAAGGATAAGCGCCTTTGGGATATCCTACGGCCAGGGTCCCTGTGACCTTGTATCCTTCCGGAACGCCGAAGGATGAGAGCTGTACACCGAGCTTAGGATCATGGTTGATCCTGTTGCACCAGACTGAACCCAGACCCAATGCATGGGCTGCCTGCATCATGTTGGTCATTGCACATGCGGTGTCCTCTTTCTCATATGCATTCCCTATTTCAATGGAAACAAGGATCAGGGTAGGTGCATGGTAGAAGAACGAATCAGCTGTCCCATCCACCTTCTCTTCGAGCTTTCTCAAAGTCTCTGGATCTTGGATTGCCGTAAAGTGCCAAGGTTCTTGATTCATTCCATTGGGGGCAAGGGTGGCTGCCTGGAGAATGAGGTCCAAGTCTTCGTCTCTAATCTGTTCCTCCGTGAAACTTCTCACACTTCTGCGTGTGAGAATATGGGTAATGATTGTGTTCATAGAATACCTCCAATTAGCCATGATACCTCTTCCCAGAATACCTTCCAATAGGGTATGGTATGGCATCCATGAAATACCTGATACAGCTTGCACTAATTTTTGGACTCTGTTTGGTGGGAGATGTCATCTCCTTGGTGCTTCCCTTTACACTTCCCTCGAGTGTGATCAGCATGCTCCTGATTCTCGTTTTGCTCTTCAGCGGATTGCTCAAGGAGCATTCGATTGCAGAGAGTGCAGACTTCATGCTCAAGAACATGACCTTCTTTTTCATTCCCCCGGTCGTGGGAATTCTTCGGTATTCCTCATTGGTCCAGAGTATCTGGTGGCAGTTGCTTGTGGTGAACCTAATCTCATTGTTTGCTTGTTTTGCAGCGAGCAGCTGGACGGTGGTTCTGGTGCAGTTTGTGCAGAAAAAGATTGGAGAAAAGCAACATGCTTGAGATTGTCAACTCTCCACTCTTTGGGATATCCCTCTCGGTCTTTGCCTTCCAAGCTGGACTCTTCATCAATAAGAAGCTGAAAAATCCCTTGGCGAACCCCTTGGTGATTGCCATGTTGCTCATCATTGCTGTCTTGCTTCTTTTCGACATCCCCCTGGATGCCTATGAAGAAGGGTCCTCAGTCATCTATATGTTCATTACCCCGGTTACCGCTGTTCTCGCCCTGTCTATTTATCGGCAGAGGGATGTGCTGAGGCAGGCATTTTTCCCCGTGGTACTGGGGACCTTGGCAGGAGCTTTGGCCGCCCTTTCCTCCGTCGTGGTGACGTGCAACCTCCTTGGATTGGATAGGACGATTCTGGCCAGTTTGCTCTCCAAATCGGTGACCACCCCCATCGCCATCGCCTTGACCGAACAGTTTGGAGGGCTTCCAGCCCTGACCATCGCATCCACCCTCATCAGTGGAGTTGCAGGAAATTTGCTTGCCCCGGTGCTGGCAAAGCTTTTTGGAATCAAGGACGCAGTCGCACATGGGGTCGGCATCGGTGCCTGCTCCCACGCACTGGGTACCAGTAAGGCCTTGGAAATAGGCGGAGTGCAAGGGGCAATGAGCAGTATTTCTCTCTCCTTCTCAGCCCTTTGGACGGTGTTGCTTGCTCCGCTGTTTTTCTGATTTAATGATACGTGCCATAGGAACAAAACCCTCCCCAAGCGCTTGATAGGTCTCATGTACAAACATGAATGCTTTGGGATCTTCTTCATGTACGATCTGGGTCAGGTGGTTGATCTGTTGGTTGTGAACCACGGCCAACAGGAGTTTTCGCTCTTTCTGCGTAAAGACACCAACACCATCGATCAGCGTACCTCCATGCTTCAGTTCCGCAATGATACGCTTTCCGATGGCCTCATGTTGTTCACTGACAATGTAGGCAGTTTTCGCATACTTAGTGCCAAGGTTCATCACCATGAAATTCACCATTTGTCCAGAGATGTAAAGTGTAATAATGGCAAAGAGCGCACGCTCCAACCCAAAGGCCAGTGCACCCGCAATGATGATAAGCCCATCACAAAGAAAGAGTGATGTGCCCAGGGCAAGCGGTGTAAATCGACTGATGATCTGGGCGAGGATGTCAGTACCTCCGGTATTCGCCCCTGAGCGCATTACGATTCCAATGCCTCCCCCAAGCAGGACTCCTCCAAAGATAGCTGAAAGGAGCGTATCCATTCTGTCTACATAGGGGAGCACGCCGTCATACCTGGTGAGTTGTCCCAAGAGGCTGACCCAAAGACTGAGCAGTATTGTGCCTACCAGACTCTTGACTCCATAGAGACGGCCGAATATTCTCAGCCCGATGAAGAACAGAGGAAGGCTGATTATAAGCATGACAAGTCCGGTGTCAAATCCTGTTACATGGTAGAGAATGGTAGCAACGCCATTGACCCCTCCACTTACAATCTTTGCAGGAGTGATGAACAGGGCGATTGCGGAGCCAGCTACCGCTGTTCCCAAGACAAGATAGAGCGCCTCGATGACGAGGCGCTTAGTATGTGGGTGCTGCATGTTAGCATCCATCCTATTTGACGTACTTGAGTAAGGTTTTTCGAACTGCTCCCTTTCCTGCTATCAACTCAGCAAAGTAGGAGAGCACCAAGTCAGCCATACCAATCCCCAGCAGGTTGACACCCCAAATGGATTCATCCTTGAGCAGTCCTTTCAATTCAGGGAACGGACCCTTCATGCCTATAGTGATATCCTTGAGATATGCTTGTGCCTCCTCGAGGCGTGGGTCGGGGCTTGGGGTGAATAGGTTGAGTTCATCATCCAGGCCCATTAGATACCGGAGCCATCCAGCAAATACCAAGGGAATGAGTTTCAAGTCCGATACTTTCAGCTGATCACTGGCAAGGTACGACTTGATGGTCTCCCCGAACCTGATAGCAAGTTTCTGACTGGTATCAGTTGCAATTCTCTGGGGAGTGTCTGGCATGAATGGGTTGGGAAACCTGACGGTGAGGACTTCATCAATAAAGGCCTTCGGGTCAAGTATTTTGGGGTCGGTTACCACAGGCATTCCTTCTTCATATCCGATAATCTCCACCATCCGCTTCAACTGTGGGTCCTGCATCTCTTCACTGATAAGTGAATGGGAAAGCAGGCAGCCATAGATGGCAAGCGTTGTATGCAGTGGATTCAAACAGGTGGTGACCTTCATCCTCTCAACCTTGTTTACGGTATCCCTATCAGTAAAATACACTCCAGCTTTTTCAAGCTGTGGCCTGCCTGCAGGGAAATCATCCTCAATGACCAGGTACTGAGATTCTTCCGCATTCACAAATGCAGCGGTATAGGTGTTTTTATCGGTAATGACCATTGATGTGTCCTCAAACCCATCGGCCTTGAGCATTGCTGCGACCTTGGCATCAGGACGCGGGGTGATCTTGTCGATCATGGACCAGGGGAACGAGACATCCTTCCGGAGGTAGGAGACAAATCCCTTCTTCACAAGTCCATTTTCTTCCCATGCCTCTGCGATGGTCATGACAGCATTCTGGAGTTTCTCCCCGTTGTGCGAGCAGTTGTCCATGCTGACCAAGGCAAGCTTTCCACCACCAGACAAATAGCGTTCATACATCAGTGCCGTGAGCCTCGGAAGGAACATGATATTCTGTGCAGGTCCAGCCTGCAGGTCCTTTTCGATGGCAGGGTGGAACGATCCATCACCGCGCTTGAGTGCATACCCTTTCTCTGTGATGGTAAAGCTTGCCATCTGCAGGGAAGGGGAGCGGAACGTCTTCTTGAAAAACTCCCACTCACTAGAGAACTGCTGGTCACATTTGTAGGCAGCAGCCACTGAGGCTATGACTTCCTTGCCTATGGTTCCGTCGCTCTTGAGGGTTACCATCAAGGTCAGGTTGTCGTGTTTTTCGTAGACTTCGTCGATGATCTGGTAGTCAAAGCCTTCTCCAACGATAATACCTGTTTCACCAAGGCCTTCACTAAGAAGCCTTTGCTGGAGTGCAGCTGGGAAAATACGAAAGATGTTTCCTGCACCAAAGTGTACCCAGGTAGGGTGTTCTTTGGTCTTTTGTATCATTGAAGTGCGGTCGAAGGACGGTAATACGTACCCCTTCTCTTCCCATTCGCTTCGATTCTGCAGTCCTGTATTGGTGAGTTTCATGATGACCTCCAGGTTTGTTTATGTTGAAACTGAAGTGGGGAATAGGTCATTTCCTGTTTGAAATAATCAGGGTAGCGACCAACCATCAATTCAGTTTCCTGTAGTAGTTTTGAAAGGTGCTTGTCCTCAAGATTTAGGATGGCGTCAAGCTGTTTGTGTTTGAGTGCATTCAGCATCAAACGATGTTGCTCAATGATATCTGTAAGCACATTTTTCTGATAAAAGGAGAGAAGACGGATTCGGTGATGGTTTCCGCCTTGGGCGAGAATGATGTCCCAGATGCGTTGCATTCCGATAGCTTGGAAGATTATTGCGTGGAAGGTGTTGTCAGCTTCAAGGAACTTGATAAAATCATCGGTTATTGCATTCGCTACCTGTTCCTCAATTGCAGCTTCCATTGCCTTGAAATGATCCTCACGTGCCTGATAGATGAATTTCTTGACTGCATGATCTTCCAGGCTTTTACGTAAAAATCGTTCCTCCTCAACCTGCTTTAGATTGATGAGGGATACTCGTGTCCCTTTTTGCGGAAAAATATCTACCAAGTTGTCAGCACTCAGCCTCATCAAGGCATCTCTGACAGGAGAGCGACTCACCTGCAACTGCAGTGAGAGCTGTTGCAGGTTCAACTCCTCTCCCGGCTTGAAGCGTAGGGAGAGGATCTCATTGCGGAGGGTTTGATAGATTTCTTCAGATGCTGTAACACGGACTATTTGTGTCATATTAGTTCCTTTGATCACTTTTCTGAATAGCTTCGTAGAGCCCAAGGATGTAGGATGCACCGAGTGCGCGGTCATACAAACCATAGCCGGGCATTGCCACCTCTTGCCAGATCATTCTTCCATGGTCTGGTCGAGCTGGCCCTTCAAAGCCGATATCATAGAGTGCCTTAACGATTTCGTACAGGTCAAAGGATCCATCGCTTGAGAGGTGCGCTGCTTCTTCAAACACTCCCTCTCCAAAGTGGTGTAGGTTTCGAATATGGGCAAAATGAATTCTTCCAGGTAGTGAGCGAATGATGCCGGGAAGGTCATTCTTTGGATTGGTTCCGAGCGATCCTGCGCAGAAGGTAAGTCCATTGAAAGGTGCATCAACAGCCTTCATGACCTTCAGAATTTTTTCCTTGCTGGTGATAATGCGTGGCAGTCCAAACACAGGCCAAGCTGGATCGTCCGGGTGGATTGCCATCTTGATTCCGTAGGTCTCGCAGGTTGGCTGGATGGCTTTGAGGAAGTAGACGAGGTTGTCAAAGAGTTTCTCTTCAGAGACATCTTTGTATGCATCAAGAAGTTCCTTGATCTTGGCAAGGCGTTCTGGTTCCCAACCAGGCATCTCAAAACCCTGGGCGTTGCTGTTGGTCTGGTCAAAGAATGTCTGTGGATCAATCCCATCCACTACCTTCTGGTCGTAGGCTAGTACGGTGGAGCCATCACTTCTCATCTTGGCAAGGTCGGTCCTGGTCCAGTCAAAGACCGGCATGAAGTTGTAGCAGACAGTGGTAATGCCCTCTTTGCCGAGGTTCTCAAGGGTCTTGATGTAGTTTGCGATGTATTGCTCGCGGTCTGGACCACCAATCTTTATGGCGTCATGGATGTTGACGCTCTCTATGCCGAGTACTTTCAAGTCAGAGGCTTCAACCTCTTGCTTGAGTTCCCGGATTCTCTCAATTGGCCATACTTCCCCAGCGGGAATATCATATAGGGTGGTGATGACCCCTTCTACGCCTGCAATCTGGCGGATTTGTTGTAAGGTAACGGTATCGTGCTTTGAGCCGAACCAGCGAAGTGACATATGCATCATGAGTAGTGCCTCCAAATGTGTTATACTAATAGTCTAACATACTAATATATTAGAAGCAATACCCTCTAGTTCCTTCCCTGCTTTTCCTCTACTGGAATTGCCTCCTGTCGCCCATCACCAGCATCGAAGCGGTTCGATCCAAGAACAAGGTACATTCTTTTTTTGTCCTGAGTGCAGCACAAGGGGAGTAGACCCCTATCTGGTCATAGAGGCACATGGCCACCGCACGTGCTTTTCTTTGGTCGGGAACAGAGCAGATGAGGTGTTTGGCCTTCAAGATCTGTCTTACTGACATGGTGATGGCTTTCAAGGGAACCTCATCAATATGAGAGAACCATCCCTCGCTTACCTGTTGCCTTCTACACCGGTCTTCCAGCTCTACCACAATGTATGGGTCGTCCGTCTCAAAATTTGCTGGAGGATCATTGAACCCGATGTGGCCATTCTCACCAATTCCTAGGAATGATACATCCACTTTCTTTCTTTTGATGAGAGCATTCAAGCGCTTGACCTCTTCTTCTAGGTTTTCTGCATCGCCGTTGATCTGATAAAATGCTCCAAGGTTAGTCACCTTTTGGACAAAGCGATTATGTAAATAATAGCGGAAACTGGAGGTGTGTGTGTCCGGGAGGTCCACATACTCAGCCAAGCCGAATGCTTCCACCTTGCTCCAGTCAATATCTGCTTTTGCAAGATGTTCGTAGAGGGAGAATTGACTCAACCCAGTAGCGACGGCAATAACAGCATGGCCTTTTTTCTCAATTGCGTCTTTGATAATACTGATACCAAGCTTTGCTGCTTGGTAGCCCATGTCATGTTTGTCTTCGCAAATGGTCACACGCATCTATCGTAGTACTCCTTCGGTTTTAGTCTAGCAAAAGTGTGATAAAGGGTATAGGGGCTTAGAGAAAGGCTTCTTCCGAGCTCGGATGGGTTGAATTCCAGCTCTTTGTATCCACGATAAGCTGTTTGGTGACTTCCTTTGCTCCATAGGGAGCGAAGAGTTTCTCCATCCCCAGGAATCCCGAGGCCAGGGTGACGACAACTTTTTGGTAGTGGAAACGAGCCATTTGACGGCTGAAAGAGTCAAACAGAAGCCTGAAGAGCCCAAGCCCACGGTATTCAGTTTTTACACCAAACAGTGGTACCTCTACGAGATAATCGGCAAGCATGGTATATGAGAGGAATGCTGCCAGACTTCCGTCCTGTGCCCTTGCCAGGTAGAAATGATCCAGTTCATCGAGTTCAAGATGGCGCATCAGAACTACGCTGGCTATGCGGTCTTCTTCGCTCCCCGATTCAAGTTCCGTTACCAATGACTGGACCATTTCCATGATCTCTTCGGTCACAGGACCTTCGAGGGTTTCAAAGGTGAAGTCTTCCAAGAGGATGTCTTCTGTGAGTTCTGTCTCTTCATCACTCAGCGCAAGTAATTGGGTAATGTTTTCTTGTTCCCGATACCAGGAAACAACAACACGTTTGAGTTGCTCATCGCGGAAACTGAACCATTTTCGCTCCAATATTGGGGTCTCTGATAGGGTATCCTTGAACTTTCTAAAGACACCTCTCCCACTCTGCAGTGCCGCAAGTAGGCGTGACCGGTATAGGGGATTCCTCACTCTATTTGCAAACATCTCCATGAGATGGAAACCATCCGATGGTTCCCAGTCAGGAATGGGGATGAAGCGACGATCACGCTCTTCCTCATCAGTTTCATCGAGATATTCTAACTCATCCTCCCGGACAAGGACCTCATCCTTGAGGTCAAGAAAATAAAAATTGGCTTGGTCTTCCATCGCAAAGATGATGGAATCGAGGAGATCTCTGCTCAAAACGGGTAAACGATATGGTACTTGTTCATTTTCCATAGGCCTATGATACCCCGCTCGGAGGGGGTCGACAAGTGCGTTTGCCTTGACATTAGCGGTAAAAGATACGAATATTAGTACAGTTATTCCAATACAGTATTTAGGAGAATATTCATGAGCATTATTGAATTTATCGAAGCCAGGGAAATCCTTGACTCACGTGGTAATCCCACCGTTGAAGTAGATGTCATTCTCGAGGATGGTTCCATGGGCCGTGCAGCAGTTCCTTCTGGTGCTTCCACTGGAGTCCACGAGGCTGTTGAGCTACGTGATGGGGACAAGAATCGCTATCTAGGCAAGGGTGTTTTGAAGGCTGTAGACAATGTCAACAGCATCATCGCTTCCGAGCTCGAAGGTATGGATTCTCTTGACCAGATTGCTATCGACCGCGCTATGATTGCTCTTGATGGTACTCCAAATAAGGCAAAGCTTGGTGCCAATGCAATACTTGGTGTTTCCATGGCTGTTGCCCGTGCCGCTGCTGACTATCTTGGTCTGCCGCTGTACAAGTATCTTGGTGCTTACCATGCTTGCACGCTTCCCGTTCCGATGGCAAATATCCTCAACGGCGGTGCACACAGTGATAACAAGGTAGATTTCCAGGAGTTCATGGTAATGCCGATCGGTGCTGCTTCCTTCCGTGAGGGGCTACGCATGACCGCAGAAGTATTCCACAACTTGAAGGCAGTCTTGAAGAAACGCAAATACAACACTTCTGTTGGTGATGAGGGCGGTTTCGCTCCTGACTTGCAGTCCAATGAAGAGGCTCTTGAGGTCATCATGGAAGCTATCAAGGCTGCTGGTTACACCACCGGTCGTGATGGAGACTTTATGCTTGCTCTTGACCCGGCCAGCAGTGAGCTGTACGACGAGAAGACCAAGACTTATACCCTCAGATGGTCCACCGGTGACAAGCTCACCAGTGCACAGATGGTTGACCTCTGGGAAGACTGGGCAAACCGCTACCCGATTATCTCAATCGAAGACGGCATGGCCGAGGACGACTGGGAAGGTTGGAAGCTACTTACCGATCGCATAGGCGACCGTGTACAGCTTGTTGGTGATGATTTGTTCGTAACCAATGTTGAGAGATTGAAGATGGGTCTTGAAAAGGGCGTTGCTAACTCCATCTTGATCAAGGTGAACCAGATTGGTACTCTCACTGAGACCTTCGAGGCTATTGACCTTGCAAAGCGCAACGGCTACACCTCCATCGTTTCCCACCGCTCTGGAGAGACTGAAGACAACTTCATTGCTGACCTCGTAGTTGCTCTTGAGACTGGACAGATCAAGACTGGTAGCATGAGCCGCTCCGACCGTCTTGCTAAGTACAACCAGCTCCTGCGCATCGAGGACTACCTCGGTGATACTGCTGAGTATGCTGGACGGGATGCTTTCCACGTACTGTAAGACGCCTATTAGTTTCTACTATTTCGGGCCATCGCAATGCGGTGGCTCGTTTTGAGTTTGCAGAAAGAAGTCATTCCCCAACGGAGCGAGAGGAAAGGAACCATCATGGTGGTTCCTCTCGGGAGCGAGTGCAGGGAAAGCAAGGTGAGATACCCCGTCCCTTGGGGCGGAAAAGGAGGCAACGCCTCCTGAGTTCAGGGCTTGCCCTGAGGTATTGATACCTTTCATTTAGCATTTTGGAGATTGGTGTTGGGCTATGATCTCTTTCCTTGCCACGAGGAACACCATGCATAGTCCCAAAAGAAGTTGCAAGAGATCCATGGGGGTCCCAATTGGCTTGGTGGTGGTGAAAATCGGTAGGCTGGGAAGAGAAGAGCCTTGGTAGTTACAGATAATGGCAACAAAGAGATTGTTGGCTGCATGGATTGCAAGAGCCGGTTCGAAGCCTCCTACGGTTATACTGAGCGCAGTAACCAAGGCCCCGAAAAGTACGTAAAACACCAAGACGAGAGCAGGTTTCTCCGCACTTCCAAGTTCCCTGTTTGAGAGATGGGGAGCCGTGAACAGGATTGCTGAAAGCACACAGGCAATGGTGTTTCGTAGTGTTCCTCTTCTCAGTCTTCCCCCTTGAACCACTCGAATGGGAAATACCCTGAATACCACTTCCTCACTGCTGGTCTGGATGGGAGTGAGGATTAGGACAAGGGGAAGCAGCATGAGATACTCAGTCAAGGATGCGTCACTGGTGGAATATGCTTCTGGTTCAAATATGAGTCCAAGTAGTAAAAAAATAATCGCCACCAGAAGATATGCCCCCATGCTCTTGAAGAAGAGGGGAAGACGGAAGGTGTTGTGGTCGGTAATCAGTGAGCGGGGACTGCTGGTGAGCAAGAGTTTCCAAGAGACAACAATACCCAAAGCCATGGCAAGGAAGGGAGCATTTGCCTGTAGGTAGGGAATATTGAAACGAGCAAACAAAGTTACGGCATAGGGACCCAGTATCAACCAAAAGAGCAGGCTGAGGACCATTGCAAGAGCCATGCTGAAGGCGGTGCTGCCTGCCTCTGTATCCTTCTGCATCAAGTTTCTTCTCAGTTTTTCCATGACGTACGCTCATCGTACACACAAACATGATATACTGCAACGTATGAGTCTACCACAAACGAAACGTTCCTATGTGCATCAGGCTTTTAACCAGGGATTGATTTGTGTATTCCCCACCGAGGTTGCAGCTCGATCATACCTGGTAGATTATGCGCTCCATGGGAAACATCACGCTATCTTGGCAGAGAGGGCAATCTCCTATGATACCTTTCGTGGCTATTTCCTGCCTCATCGGGAAACCATGGCCCCTGCCAACAGCCTTACCCGTCAGCTCTTCATCCATCAGTTGCTTGAGGCTGGAAGTTTGCTACGTTTCTTTCTCAATCCAGCCTATCCAGAAATGAACAACCGGATGAAAGGATACTTGGCTAAACTGTTGCCATCCCTCCAGGAAGCATGCGAGGCAGAAGTGCTTAGCAATCTCGATGCTCCCATGCGACAGGACCTCCTGGTGCTCTACCAACACTATCTACAGTTCCTTGATGAACATCAGCTGTTCGAGCCAAGATACGAAAAACCAAGCATTCCTGATGACTGGGACAGGAGTCCATCTTATTGCGTCCTTTTCTCTGATACCAACCCAGAGGCTGCAAGCCTGTACGACCAACTGGGTAGGCCTTCCTTCATGGAACTGAGACCAACTCCTGGGGAGGACCCCTCGGTTTCCTTGGAGGTATTTCCCAACCATCTTGTGGAGATCAAGCAAACCCTTAAGCGGGTGAGAGAGCTGTTGGACTCGGGGGTGGAAACCCACCAGATTGTCATCGGGAGTACCGCCGAGGAAACCTTGATGGATGTACTGCGTGAGGAAGCCCTGCTCTATGGAATCCCCTTGACGATCAGGGAAGGAAAGTCTGTACTCGCGTACAGTAGCGGACGGTTTCTCAATCTGATCCAAGAGGTCCATGATGAGCAGTTCAGCCTGGAAAGCTTGAAATCACTCTTGCTTGACCCTGGTATTCCCTGGGCTGAGGGAGAAAAGCACCGTCGGTTCATCAAGCGCGCCGTCAAGCAATCAGTCATGCATGGCTCCCTTTATGGTGAGGACCAATACAGCTCACTGCTGGGAGATAATGAGTTACAGAGATGGTATGAAGGCTTGAAACAGAGCATCATTGCAATTGTTCAGGCTGAGGATATTGAGGACTTGCGACGGAAACTCAATCACTTCCAGGACACCTACTTCATTCCAACGCAGTGGGTAGGCACCCCTGGGGAAGACGTGTATGCGTTCTGTCTTGATGCCATGGGACAGGTCAAGGAAGCAATGGAGAAGACAGGAATCACTGCATACCCAAAAATCTTCTCTTTTTTGCTCTCCTTCCTGGAAAACAAGCGATATGTATTTCAGCAGAAGAGTGAGGGCATTGCTGTCTACCGATGGCCGCAGGTCTCCGTGTTGAATGCGGACTATCTCTTCATCCTTGGCCTTGACCAGGAAGGCGCCCGTTGTGTTGAACGTCCCCTGGAGTTCCTCCCCCAACAGATTGAGAAAGCCTTGCGGAGGGAGGTAGACACGAGTGAAGCACAGTTTCGGGCTGCAACCCTAGGGGAAGGAAAGCGGTACCTCTCCTGCCACATGCGTCGCTATGAGGGGGAGCTGATGGTTCCTTCCTATTTCCTACAGCATGAACGTTTGACCATGTATGAAGGTGAGCAGGATGCCATTACAGATCCTATGGCTGCAGAACTGTTTCTCTACGAGCATGCAGCCCTTCCCCCCGTGAAAGCAACGGCAAGTCAGAGGGATTGGTTCCTTGCAGCCAAGAAAACCGTACTCTCTGAACGTGCTGATGACTATACACGCCATCCCATCAAGGTGGATCTCATAGCAAGGCTCAAGGATGAGCAGGGACGATTCCATTTTTCGCCAACCGGTATCGACCAATTCGATCACTGTCCCTATGCATGGCTTGCGCGGTATCTCTATGGATTGACCACTGAGGAGTATGAAGTACAACCGGTGGACCACCAGAGAATTGGCATGTTCCTCCATACCGTGTACCAACGGTTCTTCTCTGAGATTCGTGACTATGATCCCCAAGCAATGGAAATGTATAAAGAACGATTGTATGCATTGTTCGACGAGTGTTTAGTTTCCTATTTTGGAGAACATGGTCCCTCTCCATCGATGAGAAGCTGGATCATAGCGAGCTATAAGGAGAAGATTATCTCCATTCTCGCTGGAGAAGCAGCATTGTTTGCCCATGGAAGGTCCGTTGCATTTGAGGCCACATATGAAGTAGAGCAATTTCCCCTGCTTCTCAATGGCAGAATTGACCGTGTGGTCAGCCTCAACCCACCAGAGAATACCCAGGTTGCTGTCATTGACTATAAAAAAGGGAATCCGGATGTAAAACGGGTCACAGAGCATCTGGAGTCTTACCAGCTTCCCCTCTACCGATTCCTGTTGACCCATAGTAATGCTGTGTCTGTAGTCAATGCTTCCTATTACAGTATCAAGGACGAAAAATACTACACACTCTGGGATTATGAGGATGATCCCTTTGCAATACTCTGTGATGAGCAATTGCAACAGCGTCTGGATAGTCTACTTGAGGCTGTCCAAGGAGGGCATCTTATGGCTACCCCATCAAAGAAGCATTGTGGTACCTGTCCGTATCGATCCTTGTGCCGAAGGAGGTACGCAACCCCATGATTCGATTTGAAGACTTTCTGAAGCATACAAAAGCACAGCTGGATGATAACCAGAGAAAGGCTGTGAATGTCCTAAACAACTGTGTTGTCTCTGCTGGAGCCGGTTCAGGGAAGACCACTGTTCTCAGTTATCGGTTCCTTCATCTGGTTCTTGAAAGAAAAGCACGTTGCGATGAAATTCTTACCCTCACATTCACTCGAAAGGCAGCGAGGGAGATGCATCAGCGTATTCACCGGCACCTGCTTTCCTGTCGTGAGGACGAAGAGATAGCTCAGCAGCTAGAGACCTTCAGCGAAGTAGCTATCTCCACATTGGACAGCTTTTGTGCGACGGTTGTCAGGAGCGATTCCGTGGCCTATGGAGTACCACAGGATTTTGTAATCGATGATGATAAAAACCTAAGAACCATCGGTCGTGTAGCTACTGAACTCCTGGATCAGTATCCACAGAGTCCGGGTGCGAAGTTGCTCAGTGAGCTGTATACCCCTGACTCCCTCATTGATACGGTACTAGTCCCGCTGGCCAGTTCTTACTATTGCCTTCCCAAAACTGTAGAGGAAGATGGGGCAGAGAGGATTCTTGCAGCGGTAGAGGATGAGTATGAACGCCTTCTTGCACAGTACCGCGAGATGTTGACTCTCTATGCTTCCTTCACTGACAAAGGAAATACGGTGCAAGGGTATAAGAACGATGCACAGATGATGCTTTCCAAGATGGATGCCCTCGAAGGTAAAGCAGCATTGCATTCTCTGTTGTGTTCTAGTTTTGCCCATCGTAGGGCTCCGGGAAACGGAAAAACAGAGGATATCCAAACCATCAAGGAAACGGTAGCGGTATACAGAGAACTTAGGAGCAAACTCTGTATGGCGCTGAGTATTATGCTTGCTCAGGACCAACTGTATGCAGTGATGGATTTCATGCGGGATTTTGTAGACAGATACCAGAAAGAGAAACGCTCAAGTGGAATACTCACCTTTGCTGATGTTTCCAATCTCGCTGTCACGATGCTTACTGAAAACAAAGCATTGCGGGCTTTTTACAAGAAGAAGTTCCGTTACATCATGATTGATGAGTTCCAGGACAATAATGCACAGCAGAAAGCGATGCTTTACCTGCTTGCTGAACGAACGGATAGGGAAGGGGAAGGTATCCCGCTTCCAGAGGATTTGCAGAAGGACAAGCTATTCTTTGTGGGGGATGAGAAGCAATCTATCTACCGCTTCAGGGGAAGTGATGTACGAGTTTTCAAGCAACTGAGTGGAGAATTGGCTTCCATTGGAGGAGAGACCATAACCTTGGGAAGGAACTACCGCAGTGAACCGGACTTGATTGGTCTGTTCAATACGATGTTTGTGAACATCATGCAAAACGAAGGCGAGAGCTTTGAAGCAGACTTCTCCACACTGGATTACCGTAATGCCTCCCCAGGTGTACAAAGCAGTTGTACCGTGTTGATCAAGCCATATCGGGAGGGCGGTGAAGACGAAGAGGAAGAGGATGCCTCCTCCGTTGAGGCAGAGGCATATGCCATTGCCAAACTGGTCAGGCAGATGCTCGAAAGCGATGCGTACCTGATACCTTCAAAAGAGGGGCCAAGAAGGCCTGTGGCAAGTGATATTGCGCTTCTCCTTCGTAGCACCAGCAACCAGTTGAGTTTTGAAAAAGCCTTCAGAAGATTCAATATACCCTATACAGTGCAGGCAGCACGTTCCTTGATGCTGGAAGCTCCAGCGAACGACCTGTATGCCATGCTGCAGCTGACGCTCTATCCAGATGATCGCCAAGCCTATGCCACGGTGCTTCGCTCTCCGTTCTGTAATCTCAGTGATTGGGCAATTACCCATGTGGTTCAGGAACCACTCTTTTCCATACTCCCCTCACTCTCTGAGGACGATGCAGAGCGGTTGGCTGCTTGTGGGGCATTTTACCAACGGTTGCACCAGGCAGTAGGCAGTGAATCACTGAGTACCCTTGCCCTGATGTTGTGGTATGAGAGCGGATATTACCTCTCTTTGGTCTCCAATCCCCAATACCAGGTATATGTCGAGCATTTTGCCTTTTTCCACCGCTTGGCACAAATCCAGGAAGAACAGGGCAAGAGTGTCAGTCAATTTGTCGATTTCCTCCGCCGGAATTTGGTACAAAACGAGAAGATTGATCAACTTGAGGTGATAAAGGAGCAAGAGTCGGGGCTTCAGATTATGTCGATCCATAAGTCCAAAGGGCTGGAATTCCCCATCGTAATCGTGGGGAATACCGGATCGAAGGGCAGAGGAGGAGGGGACTATCTCAGCACCTTCCTCGATATTCCTCTTCCACACTACCTTTCTACCTCCTATCATATTTCAGCTACCAAGCAAGCTCAGATTCGTCATGCAGGGACGCTCTTTGCAGGCAGTGAAGAACAAGACATGGAGATTGCTGAGTTGAAACGGCTTCTCTATGTTGCCATGACCAGGGCGGAGACGCATCTCATACTCAGCGGAGCATTCACAAAGAACAACAGGGGTCTGGATCCTTCCAAGAAAGCTGACACGTTGCTTCAAATGCTGGTTGAGAGTCTGCCTCTGGATAGAGACAATCCTGTGTATGATGAAGGTATCCTGAAGGTACGGCCGATAGAAAACATTCCAGAGCACTATCTCTACAGTGGGGAGAGAGAGGACAGTTCCCAGGTGATCGCAAGGCTGCAGATTGCTGAACGCTGGTATGAACAAGCCACGCCCGCTTATGAAGGACACCCTATCCGGGTCGCCACCACCAAGCTTCATCCGCTTGTTCATGGGGGAGAAGGTGAGGATCTACCACGGTATCCCAGTGATATGATTCTTGATGGGTATGCCGAAGAGCAGGTAACCGGTTTTGGAACCTTCGTACATGGACTCTGTGAACAGATGGTGCTTGGGAAAGAGGTAGAAAAACTCTCTTCTCTTATGCCTGATTCTCTGACAAGAGTCTTGAAAGCGCAAGAGCTAGCTGCACTGCAAGAGGATGCATTAGCGCTCTGTAGAGGGTTTCTGGAGAGCGAATGGTATGAGAAAGAGGTCAAGCCGTACCCTGTGGAGTGTGAAGTAGGCTTCTTCAGTGCCGTTGAGCAGGAAGGGAAGACCCTCGTAGCAGAAGGGGCAATCGATTTGCTGGTTAAGCAGAATGACACCTACCTCGTGATAGATTTCAAGACTGATAGACGAAGGGATGAACTCCTCCACCGTTTTCAGGTAGAGACCTATATGCAAGCAATTGAAAGAATTCACCAATGTCCGGTACGGGGGTGCGTCATCTATTTGCGTGACCCCTCTCTGGTGTTGGTATGGGAAGGAGAAAGCGTATGATGCGGATTCCGTTTGAGACAATGTGTACACAGTTTGAACGGGTGCTTGAGAGCCGGAATATGGAGAAGGAGGAAGCAGCACTCTGTGCTCGCCTGATCGCAGAGACATCCCTTGAGGGGGTGTACACCCATGGGGCAAATCGCTTTGCCACACTGGTCAAAGGTATTGATGAGAAAAGGGTTGATGTCCATGCTCATGCCCAGAGAACTGGCTCGTTCGGGGTTCTTGAGCGCTGGGACGGGAAAAGTGGTGTGGGGAACCTGAATGCATACTCGTGTATGAATCGCGCCATTGAACTGGCAAAAGAACATACCATTGGTTGCGTTGCCTTGAAGCATACCAATCACTGGATGAGACCCGGAACCTATGGATTGATGGCAGCAGAGGAAGGGTGCATCGCGATGCTTTGGACCAATACGACGCCACTGATGAGCCCCTGGGGTGGAGCCGATACCAAGGTAGGAAATAATCCTCTGGTACTGGCCATTCCCAGTAAAAAGGGCCCAATCCTTGTGGATATGGCCATGTCCCTCTTCAGTTATGGCAAGCTGGAGACCTATGTGAGGGAGAAGAAGGAACTTCCAGTCCCCGGTGGGTGGGATGAGAGAGGAGAGCTCACTACCAATGCAGAATCAATCCTGCGGAGCAAGCGCTCCCTTCCCATTGGATTCTGGAAGGGGACCAGCTTGGCCATAGCCCTCGATCTGATTGCAGCAACCCTGTCGGGAGGAAGAACCACCCGTTCCATCGGCTCTCTCCCAGAGGAAGGAGAAGTCTCGCAAGTCTTCTTGGTCTTTGATATTTCCAAGTTCCCCGACCGAGAACAACTCCTGGATGAGATTCAAGCCACACTTGAAGACCTGAAGGAATCAACTCCGCTGGATGCAGAGAAGCCGGTCCGTTATCCAGGACAATTCAGGGAGCAAACAAGAAGAGAGAACCTTGAAAAGGGAATCCCTGTTGATGAGGCCATCTGGAACACCATTCTTGCACTCTGATCAGATATACCCGAACAGGGGACCAAAGAGCAGAACAACAATGAGAAACCAGAGGGCGTAGACGACCATGAATATGCTCTGTATTCGAATGAAGGATCTTCTTCTCAGAAGTGTCACCACCAATGAGCCAAGGTTGGCGAGTAACAATAGGTTCTCTGCGAGGACAGCCAACCGGTTGGGGCTTAGCCCGTACTGAAGAAACCTCCCCCCTATGGCAACAAGGGCGAACAGGTCTATGCCTATGGCAGCCAATGCTCCTGTGATGAGCACCCCTCGGTAGAATGCAGAGGTTTGTTCGCTCTCCAGAAGCCCAGTTGCATAGAGGATCATCATAAGAACCAATGCAAGCAACACGTCAATTATCAACAGAAGATTCCGGTCTTCCGTAATGGGGAGTCTCCCTACAACCAAGGCAGTCAGGAACGTAATCATAACGACCGTGATAACCGGGAGAAAGATGGTAGCCAGGAGACGTGTGAGCACTGCCATCTGGTTTCCTTTGTATTGCAGGAGGTATCGGGCAGACAATGGAAGCAGGGCAAGGATACCGGTAACCACAAACGGGGCAAGACGGTCTTCAACATGTACCCCCACTGCCTCAAAGAGGACGAACGTAAGCATCGTTACCACAAAGACTGCGCAGGCAAGCAGGAATGAGAGCAGAAGCACCTCTCCGGTAAGCCGTATGTGTCTACTCATTCGTTCCTGTAGCGTACCTTTCTGTGTGGGAATGGCAAGACTGACCACCAAAAGCAGTGGAAGATGGATGAGAGCAAGAATTTTAGTCTGTGTTTCTTCGATACCTGTCATGCTGAACTGCAGATTCATCAATAGTGCAAGGATACCAAGAAAGGAGAGATATCCTAGCAAAGCCTTGCGGTCTTTTGCCAAATACAACGTAAGAAACAGGATAACCAGAATAGGAAGATTCAATCCATAGAAAAACATTGTCGGGTCGTCGAATGGATACCCAAGAAACGTAGGTATTTGGGAGATGATGAGTTGGCTGACCAGCAACATGATGAATAGTTTGGGAACTGCCTGTCTATGAGGTTCTTCGACCAAGGAGAATCGAGCCCCCATGCGATACAGAGAGAGCAGGGTAGCTTCATCCCTAGGTAATGTCTCTTCTAGCTCCCGTTGCAATTGCGCTTGTTTTTTGAGCTTCTCAGTACTACTGGGAGATTGTTCTTCCTTCGACAGTACTTGTTCTTTCCACAATGAGAGTATCGATTTCATACAGACCTCCGGAACAGTATACCATCCGTGGGTGGAAAAGGATACAAGAAGTCAAAAACGGGTTGGCTCCAAGGCCAACCCGTAGTCGATACAAGTACTGTTGTTTAATACTTTCCGTACAGTGGACCAAAGGTGGAACATGCGCGATAGTCAGCTCCTTCCTTGTCCATGCCAAGCATTGACCAGGCACTGGGACGGAAAATCTTATCTTCTTCAACATTGTGCATGCATACAGGGATGCGGAGCATTGCACAGAGGGTGATGATATCAGCACCAAAGTGCCCATAGCTCAAAGCCCCGTGGTTTGCTCCCCAGTTTGCCATGACCGAGTACACGTCCTTGAATGGACCTTCCTTGCCATTGGTTCTGGGTACGAACCAGGTGGTAGGCCAGGTCTGGTCGGTACGTTTGTTGATGATGTCAAAGACATTCTCTGGTACTTCGCAGGTCCATCCTTCAGCAAGCTGCAGTACAGGGCCTACACCCTTCACCATGTTAATTCTGACCATGGTCAGAGGCATTCCCCCTTCACTGAGAAAGGTTGAACTATAACCACCACCGCGGAAGTAACCACCGTTGGCGACGCTGAAGCGGGTATGCTCGAGAGTGTTCTGTACATCTTCTTTGGTAATCTCCCAATAGTGCTTCATCTCGCTCTCGCCTTTCTCGTTCTTCATCTGGCCCGCTGCGTCAAGCGTGGTTGCTCCACTGTTGATCAAGTGGATGAAACCTTCCTTGGCCAAGCCTTCTGGCTTCCATCCGGTTACCCGCTCGATTGATGCAGGGCTCCAGTAGGTGCGTACATCACTGAAGATTGCTGCACGGTTGGTGAGCAACTTGCAGAACAGCATGCTGATGCCATTCAGGTGGTCGTTCTCGGTTGCCATGATGTAGGGTTCACGGATACCGTTCCAGTCGAAACTGGTGTTCAGCATGGTCTCCATGAAGTCACCATTCGGCCAGTGATCGGTCCACTGCCTCTGTCCTTGGAATCCTGCACAGATTGCATTGTGGCCAAGGGCCTCTTCCTTGAAGCCCCGTTTCTCAAGGTTCTTGTTCCCTACCATGAGGTCGCGAGCAATCATGGTCATCTTGGTGCAGTACTCCCAATCCTTTGCGAGTTGCTCTTCACTTCTTTGATACTCAGGCGGGTTTGCAACATCCTCAGCCTGGATGCAGTTCTCCTTCACCCACGCAATTGCTTTCTTGTACTCTTCAGGATCATAGATTTCTTCTGCGATACGGCGTTCTATTTCGCACATATCAACTACTTCACTCCGCATTCCCAGGTAGGATTGCAAGAAATCCTGGTCAACGATTGATCCCGCAATTCCCATGGCCATACCACCAATGGAGAGGTAGCTCTTTCCCCTCATGGTTGCAACAGCAAGTCCTGCGCGTGCAAAGCGGAGAATCTTTTCAGCTACATCCTCAGGGATGGAAGTGTCATCGTTGTCTTGTACGTCACGACCATAGATACCAAAGGCGGGAAGTCCTTTCTGGGTGTGGGCTGCAAGGACTGCAGCAAGGTACACAGCACCCGGACGCTCTGTCCCGTTAAAACCCCAGACGCCCTTGACGGTCATAGGATCCATGTCAAATGTCTCGGTTCCATAACACCAGCAGGGAGTGACTGTCAGTGTAACTGCAACGCCTTCCTTGGTAAATTTTTCTGCACAGTCGGCACTCTCTCTGACACGTCCTATGGTGCCATCAGCAATAACACACTCAACCGGCTCCCCGGTTCCATGGAACACGTTCTCACTGATTAGCTTAGCAGCAGCCTTTGCCATGTTCATGGTCTGCTCTTCCAAGGACTCGCGAACGCCTCGCTGTCTGCCATCAATTACCGGTCTGATTCCAATCTTGGGAAGGGAAGAAGCATAGCGCTTCTCAGGCCCTACTGATTGCATTCCATTTGTATTTGCCATAGTATCCCCCTTGGTATATAATTACAAAATGTAATCGTTTACATCATGCATAGTATTGCATAGAGAAGGTACAAATGCAATCCAAAATTTATAGGAGTCAACTATGTTGAAAACAATTCCCTCTATCCTCAGTCCTGATCTGTTGAAGATTCTCATGGAAATGGGCCATGGTGATGAGCTCGTAATCGGGGACGGAAATTTTCCTGCTGCATCCATGAATGACCGGGTAGTCCGCTTGGATGGCCATGGGGCCGATGAGGTATTGAAAGCAATCTTGCAGCTCTTTCCTCTTGATACCTATGCTGAGAATGCATTCCTGATGGATACAGCAGCAGGTGATACTGTGGAGACACCCATTTGGGATGTATATGAGAAAATCTGCAAGGAAGGCGATCCTGCATTCAAAGGGTTCAACCGTCTTGAGCGCTTTGCTTTCTATGAGCGGAGTAAGAAGGCCTATGCAATCGTTGCTACCGGTGAGACAGCGCTGTATGCAAACATCATTCTGAAGAAAGGTGTAGTGGTCTAATCCTCTTTCGGTGTAGTCCACAGCTGTTTGTACTGCCGTGGACTCATCTGCATATGACTCCTGAACTGACGTGCGAAATAATTTGCATCTGAGAATCCGGTTTTCTCACTGATTCTCTCGATGCTCAGGTCGGTGGTCAAGAGCAGGTTTGAGGCATATGCAATACGTCTATGGATGTGGAAATCGACCGGCGACCAGCCGGTTGATAGCTTGAACTGTCGGTTGAGCGTGCTTGCACTCATGTTCGAAATTTCAACCAATTCGTTCAAGGGAATGCTGCGGTCTAGATTTTGCTCCATATAACTGATTACCTTTTCCAGACGTTGGTCATTCTGGAACGCGGAGCCTCTGCGAGCACTGTGGAATCTGCTGACCAGTATGAGGAATTGCAACAATTTTGAGTAGGTCATTGAAGTAGAACCTCTGTTGTAGTCCTGCTGCTCCGACTCTTCCTTGATTGCACTTACCAAGGCGACAATCTCAGCATGTTGGTGTGAGTTGAGTCGTACCAAAGGTACTTCCCCTTCTGTTTGCATGAATGTCTCATGAAACCCTGCAACATCCTTGATCTCGGGGTAGAGGATTGAAAAAGCCTTCTTCCCGATAAGGAGGTTATAGAGGACCAGGTTCTCAATATCCGCATATCCATGGATTGTTCCTGGACGAATACAGAACACCATGCCTTCCTGTAGTTGCCGTTTGTTTTGTTCCGACAGATGGGTTCCCTTTCCTGATACGACCACAACAATTTCATAGAAATCATGATTATGCAACGAGAAAGGAATCTCAGGGTCACGGAGTAATACTTTTACAGGAAGGTTGTTTCCCTTGAAGAACATGGTTTCATGCAGTGTGAAACTTGACATGATAAAATCGTGCTATAATTTGACTATTCTGTCAAGGTAAAAATTGTAAATGGTGGCAAACTAATAAGTAATAAATATGTAGCATGAGGAGGTCTGTCGTGTCTTACTATGAAGAAGCCAAGAAGATATATGAACAATATGGTGTCGATACCGACTCTGTCCTGGACCAGCTATCTGGTATTTCCCTCTCTGTCCATTGTTGGCAGGGAGATGATGTTGGCGGTTTCGAGCGCCCTGATGCCGAGCTAGCAGGTGGTGGAATCCAGGCCACAGGAAACTACCCCGGCAAGGCAAAGAACGTCGATCAGTTGCGCCAGGATTTGGAGGAGGTATTCTCCCTGGTTGGAGGCAGCCATAGGCTGAACCTGCATGCAAGCTATGGGGAGTTCGGTTCCACCTTTGTTGACCGTGACCAGATTGAAGAGAAGTATTATCAGGGTTGGGTTGACTGGGGAAAGAAGATGGGCATCCCATTGGATTTCAACGGAACCTTTTTCAGTCATCCTATGGCTGATGACGGCTATACCTTGGCGAGCAAGGATGAGCGGATCCGCAGGTTCTGGATTGAGCACGCAAAGCGGTGCAGAAAGATTGCTGCCTGGATAGGGGAGCAACAAGGGAGCCCCTGTATTCTTGATACTTGGATTCCTGATGGTGCAAAAAACCTAACTGTTGACAAGTTCGGGTATCGTGCCATTCTCAAGGAAAGTCTTGATGAGATCTTTGAGACTGAATATCCAAAAGAGTTCATGCGTGATGCGCTGGAGACCAAGCTTTTCGGTATCGGAAGCGAAGCCTTCGTGGTTGGGTCCCATGAGTTCTATATGAACTATGCTGCACGAAACAACAAGATGCTCTGTATCGATATGGGACACTTCCATACCGAGGAAGATATCTCTGATAAACTCTCGGCAATCCTTCTCTTCGACGATGAGATTCTCTTGCATGTCAGTCGCCCCATGCATTGGGACAGTGACCATGTGGTTCTGTTCAATGACAAGATTAAGATGGTTGCAGAGGAATTGGTGAGAAGCGGAAAACTAGAGACTTCCCATATTGGTTTGGACTTCTTTGATGCATCCATCAACCGTATCGGTGCTTGGGTTACCGGTATCAGGGCAATGCGCAAGGCCTTGCTTTTTGCACTGCTTGAGCCGATTGATCAACTCATTGAATATGAAGAGTCAGGAAATGGGTACGCAACCATGGCACTGCTCGAGCAGCAGAGTGTATTGCCCTTCGGTGCTATCTGGGATGAGTACTGCAGAAGAACCAACACCCCTCTGGAAGGTGAACTGATTGATTTGATTGGTTTATATGAAAGGGAAGTACTGGAGGAACGTTCATGAGTCTTACATCACTGATCACCCACTCCAAACGGTATGGGTCCGACCCCTCCTTCGTTCTGTTGGGAGGTGGAAATACCTCCTATAAAGAGGGAAATATCCTCTATGTGAAGGCTAGTGGCTATGCGTTGGGAACCATAGATGAGTCGGGATTTGTCCGGATGGATCTAGGGAAGCTGGAGCATATCTGGGGAAAGCAGTACAGCAGCGATGATGAGGCGAGAGAGGATGAAGTCCTCAAGGACATGATGGACTGTCGTCTTGAGGGTGAAACAGCCCGTCCCTCTGTTGAGGCATTGCTTCATGCATTGCTTCCGTTCCCCTATGTCATCCACCTTCACCCTGCTCTGGTGAATGGACTTACCTGTGCACAAAAAGGAAAAGAGGCAGTTGCAAGGCTTTTCCCCGAGGCACTCTGGATTGAATTGGTTAAGCCTGGATTCATTCTTGCAAATACCGTTCGCACCCGGATGGCCGAACAGAAGAGGAAGACGGGGAGGGTGAGCTCCCTGATTTTTCTCCAAAATCATGGCATTTTTGTTGGAGGACAGAGCTTGGAGGAGATTGAAACCCTCTATGATTCATTGATGCAGAAGATTGCATCCCAATTAATCAGGAAACCTGATTTTACTCCCTTGAAAGCTGATGCCTCGAAAGTTGAAGTAATCAAGAGAGATCTTGGGCCCCTCACCTCTGAGCCAATTCTATTTTCCTGGAACAAGGAGTTTGCCCACTATCTGCAGGATGAGAACCATTTTCATGCTGTTGGCTCTTCCTTTACTCCTGACTATATCGTATACGCTGGGTTTAAACCGTTATGGGTTGGTGAAGGCCAAGACGTGATTTCGGCTTTCGAGCAGTTTACGTCAGAGCACGGGGTAAGTCCAAAGATTGTCTGCGTGCAGAACCTGGGGGTATTTTCCTTGGGAGAAAAGCCGATGCCACTCTTTTTGGATACCGTCTCTATCGCTGTATATACCGAGAGTTTCGGAGGTCCACGTTTCATGGATGATGCCATGATTGACTTCATCAGGAACTGGGAAGTGGAGAAATATCGTTCTTCAGTAGCGGCAAAGTAGGAAAGATGGCATCACTGCAGGATATAAACAAGCGTTTTAATGCGGTGATGCCGTTCATTACCCCGATAGGAGTGGTGCTGGGCCTGTTGCTTGGGCACCGTTTGGACCCCTATCGCTTTCTTGGTACCTACTTATTTGCATTCATTACCTTTGTGGGGGCCTTGGGAGTAAGCTATCGCCAGTTTGCCCAAATTGTGCATAGAATGACCTCAGTATTGTTGGTCCTTTTTTGCGCGCATATTGTGCTACCGGTTTTGGTCGCACTGCTAGGCCGTGTGGTATTTCCCACACAACCAGATATTGTCACCGGTTTTATATTGCTTTCTTCAATCCCTATAGCGGTAACTGCATTCATATGGTCGACAATATACGATGGCGATGCTGCTCTTGCTCTCTCCCTCATCATTCTTGATACCTTGCTTTCTCCCCTTTTGACTCCACTTACCATACGAGTTCTTGCAGACACCTCGGTGGTTATCGACCAAGGGGGAATCATGTCCAGCTTGCTGGTGATGATAGTCCTCCCTTCACTTGTTGGGATGTTGGTTACCCAAACCATGCCCAAGGTTGCTAAGGGAGCAGTGCTCTATCTCAGTCCGATTACCAAGCCCTTGCTTATTGCAGTGGTGGTGATCAATGTGGGAGTCCTCGCAGGTTCTCTCTCTTTTTCTTGGGTCTATGTACCGTTGCTTCTGATGAATTTCTTCGTAATCGTCCTGGGATTCCTGCTTGTTTACGTACTCGCCAGATACGTCTTGAACGTCGACCGACCCAGCCTGGTCAGCATGACCTTCACTGGTGGGATGCGGAACATCAGTGCAGCCTTGGTGCTTGCGACCACATATTTCTCACCACTTGCAGCATTACCCGTCATACTGGGAATTCTCTTTCAGCAAACCTTTGTAGGCTTGCTTGGAGGGGTGCTGTTTGCAAGGCGGGGGAAGCATCTTTCTTCATAGATATGGTTCCTTAGGTAGCTTCTTTTACCTTTCGATATTTAGGAAATATAGCTTCATATCTGTTTCGTGATAAAATCGTGCTAAAAAATGACTATTCAGTTATTGCAGATTTCTGAAATGGTGTCACACTAAGAGTGATGGTAGTTGTGACAGTAGTTTTGCTGTTGGCCCTGGTGTTCTACCAGGTACAGATAGAATCCGGGTTTTCCCGGAAAAGATTTCTTAAAGGAGTGTTTGTTATGAAGAAAACGTTGTTGTTTGTCCTCATTATGACTATGGTTCTTGGCGGAATATTCGCCCAAGGTACCAAGGAAGCAGCCCCCGCGGGTGAAAAAGAGATTGTCATTCTCGGAAAGAGCATGGGCAATGGATTCTTTGATGCAGTATTCAGAGGCAGTGAAGAAGCTGCTGCTGAAATCGGTGGGATCAAGACGACCTATATGGCACCTCCCCAGGCAACTGCAGAGGGACAGATTGAGATCATCGAGACCTTGATTGCACAGAGAGTTGATGGTATTGCCATCAGCGCAAACGATGCGGATGCATTGATTCCAGTAGCCAAGAAAGCCATGGCAGCCGGTATCAAGGTTATCAGTTATGACTCCGGCATCAACGTCGGTGGACGTATTGTTGACCTGTTGCCCAGTAACCCTGAACTGATCGGACGTCAGCAGGTGCAGCTTGCTGCTGAACTGACTGGCTACAAGGGTGATGTCGCAGTGCTTTCTGCTTCCGCGCAGGCTACCAACCAGAACCTCTGGATTGAGTGGATGAAGGAAGAAATCAAGAAAGCTGAGTATGCAAACATGAAGCTTGTTGAGGTTGTCTATGGTGATGATGCCCCTGATAAGAGCTATCGTGAAGCTGTCTCCTTGATGCAGAAGTATCCAAACCTGAAGGCTATCATCTGCCCGACCACTGTTGGTCTGCTTGCAACCGCACAGGCTGTCAAGGACGCTGGCAAGAGCGGCGTTGTCGAGGTAACCGGGCTTGGACTTCCTTCAGAGATGAAGGGCTACATCCTTGACGGCACCTGCCGCCAGATGGCTCTATGGAATCCGATCGACCTTGGATACAGCTCCACCTACATCCTCAATGGCCTTATTGAAGGTACCGTCGATGGTTCAACTGGTGAAGAGATTCCTGCCGGTCGCATGGGGGCCATCAAGATTGAAGAGAACGGTATTGCCTATATGAGTACACCCTATGTATTCAACAAGGACAACATCGAAGAGTTCGCAGAAATCTATTAATCGATTCAACCCCGGCTCCTGCTTCCCCTCGGAGGCAGGAGCTTTGCATAAGGAGGAACAATGCAACAGGCATTGTTGGAAGTTCAACACGTAACAAAGGTGTTTCCCGGTATCAGGGCCTTGGATGATGTGCATCTCTCCCTTCGACGAGGTGAAGTACATGCCCTTATCGGTGAAAATGGAGCAGGGAAGTCCACGCTGGTGAAGATTCTTACAGGAGTCTATTTCCCTACCAGTGGGTCGATGACCTTGGATGGTAAAAAGATTTCCTTTAAAAATGCAATCGACGCCCAACAGGCAGGGATTGTTGCTATCCACCAGGAAGCCTCCATGTTTCCCGAGCTCAGTGTCACAGAGAATATCTATATGGGACACCACCTTAGGAATCCAAAAACAAAGAAACTCGATTGGAAGACCATGTATGAGAGAACCCAGGGGTTGCTCCTACGTATGCAACTTGATATCAATCCTGACTCCTTGGTCAAAAATCTGAGTGTTGCACAGAGACATATGGTAGAAATTGTAAAAGCACTCAGCCTTGATGCAGATCTGGTCATCATGGATGAGCCAACCAGTGCGTTGACCGGCCGCGAGGTCGATGATCTGTTCAGAATTGTCCGTTCTTTGAAGGAAGAGGGCAAAGCAATTCTCTTCATCTCCCATAAATTTGAAGAGATATTTGAGATTTGTGATTATTACACGGTTTTTCGTGATGGCCAATATATAGGGGAAGGAAAGGTAGCTGAGAGCGATGAAGATACCATCATCAATATGATGATTGGACGCTCGATTGACCAGATGTATCCCCACCATGAACCGAAGATTGGCAAGAAGATACTTGAGGTCAAGCATCTCAGCCAGCTTGGTGCTTTCAAGGACATCTCCTTCGACTTGCATGAAGGAGAGATTTTGGGTCTGTTCGGTCTTGTTGGAGCTGGTCGCAGCGAGGTGGTCAGAACCATCTTTGGAATTGACAAGGCGAGTGAAGGGACCATGCATTTGCTGGGGAAACCTTTCATGCCGAAAGGTGCCATTGACAGCATGCGAAAAGGAATTGCCTTGGTACCCGAAGACCGTCAGAGGCAGGGTTTGGTGTTGAAAATGAGCCTTACCCATAATATCAGCCTACCGGTGTTGACCAATCTTTGCTGGAAAGGTCTGGTGACCAATAAAAAGACAGAAGCCAAGTACGTGCAGGAACATGGTGATCAGATGGAGATTAAATCTGCAGGATACCATGTTGATGCTGAGACGCTCAGCGGTGGAAACCAACAGAAAGTCGTACTTGCCAAGTGGATCGGGACGAATCCCAAGATTCTCATCCTTGATGAACCTACCAAAGGGATTGATGTTGCGACGAAGGCAGCAGTCCACGAATTTGTCTGCGAGATGGCAGACAAGGGTGTCGCAGTCATATTGATAAGTAGTGAGCTTCCTGAGATCTTGGGAATGTCAGACCGGATTGTCGTGATGCATGAAGGATACCAAACAGCCATTCTTGATGCAAAAGAAGCGACAGCAGAGTCAGTAATGCGTTATGCAATCACAACCGTACAGATGGAGGCCTCCAATGCCTGACCTATCCTTCTCCTCCTTTGTAAAGAAAGCACTGGCCCGTAGGGAGGCGGCTCTTACCCTGTTGTTGGTGGTGCTCCTTGTACCGATTTCCATCCGCTCCCCTCAGTTTCTTTCTGCGAAGAATATCTCCACAATCCTCAACGACATGGCAATCCTTTCCATTGTCGCCATTGGTGAGTTCTACGTTATTCTTGCAAACGGAATTGACCTTTCCGTTGGTTCCATCATTGCCTTTACCGGTATGGCTACCGGTATGATCAATGAGGCAAATCCAACAGTGAGCCCTTTGCTCTTGTTGCTTGCTGGGATGGGCATCGGCATGGTGATGGGACTGTTCAATGGCGTGTTGGTCGCCTACGGGAAAATCCCCCCCATCATTACAACGCTGGGTACGGTGAATATCTATCGTGGTCTTACCTTCCTTCTGAGCGGCGGTACATGGGTAACAGCACATGAAATGAGTAAAACCTACATTGACTTCCCTCGGAACACCTTTCTTGGTGTTTCAAACCTGCTCTGGATTGCAATCCTTGTTATCGCTGTCTTCTATTATTTCAGCAGGTATACCCGTACCGGTCGTGAGGTATATGCAATCGGAGGAAATCCGACGGCAGCAAAGTTCGTAGGAGTGAATGAGAACAGGGTCAGGGTAGTGGTATTCCTTATCAGTGGTACCCTCTGTGGTCTAGCTGGTGCTCTTTGGACCGCTCGGTATGCTTCAGCGGTTAATGAGATGGCAACTGGTTTTGAGATGCAGGCAGTTGCCGCTTGTGTGCTAGGGGGTGTCAACTTTGCAGGTGGCTCTGGTGGTATTATCGGGGTAGTCATAGGTACGCTCTTCCTTGGTGTCGTCACCAACGCACTACCGGTTATCTACCTGTCGGTTTTCTGGCAGACGTTCGTCCAAGGCTTGATTATTCTCATCGCATTGACGCTCAACACCATCAGCGACCAGCGAAAGACGAAGAAGCTGCTTGCACAGAGGAGAGGCTAGGTATGGCTGAAAAGAGAGATTTGATGACAAAATCCCGGCTTATCGACGAAATGTCGGTTAAGAATCGATTGATTGAATATTTCACACAGTGGGAAGTCCTGCTCTCCATCATTATCGTATTGGTGTTTATTTTCTTCACAACCAGAACCCCCTACTTTCTGGATTGGTTCAATTTGATGAATGCAACCTTTCAATTCAGTGAGAAGGCAATCATGGCACTTCCGATGATCTTCATCATCATGTGTGGTGACATCGATATTTCGATTGCATCCATCATTGCTCTTTGTGCGTATGTGGTAGGCAATGCTGCTCAAGGTGGGGCTTCCATTCCTTCCCTGATATTCCTCGCCCTGCTTGTTGGTACCCTTGCAGGTCTGTTCAATGGAGTGATGATTACCGCGCTTGAGATGCCGGCAATCGCTGTCACCCTTGCAACACAGTCATTATTCAGGGGAATCGCAATTGGTTTGTTGGGAGATCAGGCACGCACGGATTTTCCAGAGAATTTTGGTTTCTTCGGCCAGCAATTCATACCAGGCACCATCATTCCCTTTGAGTTCGTCCTCTACTTGGTGCTGGTATTACTCTTTGCTTTCATCTTGCATAAGACGACCTATGGAAGAAGGCTGTATGCAATCGGAAACAGTGCTGAAGCAGCACGTTTCTCCGGTATCAAGGTAAAGACCATGAGGGTTATCAACTTTACCGTAACCGGATTCTTCTGTGGTCTTACCTCAATCTTGCTTGCAAGTCGTATTCTCTCTGTCCGCTCAAACATTGCTACCGGATGGGATTTGGAGATCATCACATTGGTAGTCCTTGGTGGTGTTGCCATCACGGGAGGCAAGGGGAGTGTCTATGGTGTTTTCATCGGTTCCATGCTGGTTGGGTACCTTAAATTTGGCATGGGGTTGTTGAAGTTCAGCGGAACCCTGATGACTATCGTCATAGGATTACTCTTGATCATTGCTGTCCTGCTCCCACGTCTGCTTGACATGTACAAGGCGAACCGAAAGCTCCGGCTTCAGCAGCTGGGATGAACTTAGGAGGAATCTAACGATGAGAAGACAAGCATTCGTCATGCAGTTGAAGAAAGGGTATGAAGAAGAGTACAAGAAGCGTCATGACTCTATCTGGCCGGAATTGAAGGCGCTGCTCAAGGAGAACGGGGTTTCGGACTACTCCATTTTCCTTGATCGGGACAGTGGCCGCCTCTTTGCTTTCCAGAAATCGGAGGGCGAATCTGGGAGCCAGGATCTTGGCTCCAGCCCCATTATACAAAAGTGGTGGGCTTATATGGCCGATATTATGGACACAAATGAAGACAACTCCCCTGTCTCGCTTCCCCTGGAAGAAGTCTTTCATATGGATTAACGATTCTCTTTCGGAAACACTTGAAATGTTCCTATTACTATAATAGAATCGAAAGAGTAATGAAAGTGATAAGAAAGTAGGAGTGTATCATATGATAGGGCTTTCCCCTCGGGAAAAAAGCATCCTCGAGCTTCTGAAACGTGGTGAAGAGTATCCTGTATCTCGGCTCAGTGAAGAGCTTGGAGTTTCTGCGGTTACCATCCGGGGGGATTTGCGAGACCTTGACTCCAAAGGACTGGTGATACGGAGCCATGGCCGGGTAATAGTTGCATCTGCTCCACAGGCGGCATTCCGTGATGATACCAATACTCCCAAAAAAGATCTGATTGCGAAACTCGCTGCCACCTTGGTAAAGGATAATGACTTTATTATGATTACCAATGGATCCACCTGTTCTTTGATCCCTCGCCATATCTTCGGGAAACGTAATGTACGGGTGGTAACCAATTCAACACTCATTCTGCCCTATGCACGGGCAAATACCCAGTTGCAGGTTACCTTGGTGGGCGGAGAGTACCGAAGCGAAGCTGAAGCCCTTGTTGGACCTGCGGCCATTTCCCAAATTGAAAACTACCATGTATCCACCACCTTTTTTGGTACGGATGGATTCACCATAGAACATGGTCTAACCACCAGTTTGATTGAAAATGCACAGGTGGTACAACGCATGTGCGCACAAGCTACCCGGCGGGTGTTGTGTGTCGATTCCTCAAAAGTGGGGAATCGCGGTTTTGTACGGATCATGCCGGTAACAGAGATAGATACCATTGTCACAGACAGTGGTTTTCCTGCAGACCTGATCGTCCAGCTCGAGGAACAGGGCGTCGAGGTCCTTATTGCTAAGTAGAGGAGAGAACACATGGCACAACAAGTTGTGATGCCCAAACAGGGTAATTCAGTGGAATCCTGCATTATTGTAGAATGGAACGTCCAAGTAGGCGACAAAGTCGCTGTAGGGGATGTCCTATGCTCAGCAGAAACAGATAAATCAACCATTGATGTAGAATCGACCGCTGAAGGTGTGGTACTGGCCATACTTTATGAGGAAGGGGATGATGTCCCTGTAATGGTCCCCATCGTCATAGTTGGAGAAGAAGGCGAGAAGTTCGAACTTCCCAAGAAAGAACCCAGTACAGAAAATCCAAAGGAAGAAAAGCAAGAAGCAACAGCTCCCGAAAACAAACAAGCAGAGAAAGCGGCCGCTGTTGTTACTGCAGGGGAGGCTCAGGGCTCCAGCCCTAGGGCACGGAACCTGGCATCTTCCCTGGGTGTCCCTCTTTCCTCTGTACAACCAACTGGTCCCAAGGGACGCATCATTGAACGTGATGTAGCATCTGCTAGTGGCCAGCCCCTTAGTCCGGTGGCAAGGCAGCAGGCTCTTGAGCAGGGAGTCCAAACACCACAACGTGGCAGTGGCATTGGTGGAAGAGTCCTCTCTTCTGATCTGCAGGAGAAACCAGCGATTGCTACTCCGTCTCGCCTTGGTGAGGTTTCTGAAGAGATTCAGGAGATTCCTGTGAAGGGAATTCGCAAGGTGACCGCCAGACGGATGATGGAGTCCATCCATTCCACTTGCCAGCTTACCCTCCATGCCCAGGCTGATGCACGCGCCCTCAAACGTCTGAGAGCTGGATTCAAGAATGCAAAGAGTGAACTTGGTTTGAATAAGGTTACAATCAATGATCTGATCCTCTTCGCCGTCAGCAGAACCTTGCTGGAATTCCCTGCATTCAATGCACACTTTCTTGGTGACAAGATCCTACGGTTTGGCCACGTACATCTTGGTGTCGCTACTGACACACCGAAGGGGCTTCTGGTTCCTGTGGTGCGCAACAGTGATGTGCTTAGTCTCCGTCAACTCTCTGAAGAGACCAAAAGCTTGGTTGATAAGTGTAAAGAAGGAACCATACAACCTGATGAGCTCAGTGGTTCAACATTCACGGTAAGCAATGTAGGAGCCTTCGGGATTGAAGCGTTCACACCGGTGCTTAATGTTCCTGAGGTTGCAATCCTTGGTGTTGGAGGTATAAATCTCAAGCCGGTAGAGGATGAGGATGGGGATATCATCTTTGTTGAGAAGATTGGACTTTCGCTGACAATGGATCATCAGGCTGTCGATGGTGCAGACGCTGCACGCTTCCTAAAGGCTTTGATGGACAATATTGCTTCCATCGATCTCTTGTTGGCACTGTAGGAGGATACATGAGTACCTATGATCTAATTGTCGTCGGTAGCGGTCCTGGTGGATACGTTGCTGCAGAAAGGGCAGGAGCACTTGGTAAAAAGGTCTTGCTGATAGAAAGAGGCTACCTTGGAGGAGTCTGCACCAACTGGGGATGTATTCCCACCAAGAGCCTTCTTAACAGTGCCAAACTCTATCATCATTCCCTTGATGGTGCCAAGCATGGCGTCCAGGCTGCATCGGTAACGTTCAACCTTCCCGATGCAATGACTTGGAAGAATGATACGGTCAAGACGCTGAGAAGCGGAATCGAGTTTCTGATGAAAGCAAACAAGGTGGAGACTGTTTTTGGTGAAGCCGAATTCGTCGACCCCCACCATGTGAAGGTGGGTGATACCGTCTATGAAGGATCCTACCTTGTGGTGGCCACAGGGTCTTCTGCTTTCGTTCCACCTCTCCCTGGCGCAAAACTGGAACATGTGCTTACCAGTAACGAGATTCTGGACCTAGAGGAGGTTCCCGAGTCGCTGGTTATCATCGGTGGTGGAGTGATCGGGGTTGAATTTGCCTCCTTCTTCTCCATGATCGGGACCAAGGTCACTGTCATCGAGATGATGGATGAGATTCTTCCCATGATGGATGCAGAGTTCGCCAAGCTTATGAGACGTGAACTCAAGGAAGTGGACTTCCATCTTGGCTGCAAAGTAGAGGAAATTACCAAGGAAGCAGTATTCTATACTGATGCCAAGGGAAACAAACAGTCCACTGAAGCCTCCTTGGTCCTGATGAGCGTTGGGCGTAGGCCAAACACTCAAGGGATGGAAAAACTTGGCTTGGATATTGACCGAAGAGGGCTTGTGGTAAACGACCGCCTCCAGACCAATGTTGCCAACATCTGGGCAATAGGAGATGTAAACGGTCGATCCCTTCTTGCACATAGCGCTTCCCGCATGGCAGAGGTTGCGATTTGCAACATCTTCGGATCAAAAGAGATGCGTATGCGTTACAACGCAATACCTTGGGCTGTCTATGGGAACCCAGAGGCAGCTGGTTGCGGTATCACAGAGAAGGAAGCCAAGGAACAAGGAATCCCAGTGAAGAGCGAAACCGTGCAGATGCGCTCAAACGGTCGGTTCCTCGCAGAGCAAGGAAAGCGTGCATCTGGTTTGGTGAAAGTGATCTGTCACCAGGAAAGTGGTGCCATTCTTGGAGTCCACCTGCTGGGACCCTACAGCAGTGAAATCATCTGGGGCGCTTCTGCTCTTATCGAAGCAGAAATGAGAGTCCAGGATGTCAAAGAGATAGTATTTCCACACCCGAGTGTATCCGAGCTGATCAAGGATGCTTGCTTTGCACTCGACCATAGTCTGTAAGGAGTAACGACATGTCCAAAACGATACCATTTGATCCAGCAAAATTGAGGGAACCATGTACTATTGAAACCCCCTCTATTCCTGTTAACCAATACAAGAGTGACTTCAAGAAAGAGCTCAAACAATACGGAAAGGAACGCCTCATCCGTGCCTACTACGATATGCTCTTGATCAGAAAATTTGAGACCATGTTGGATACCATCAAGAAAGAGGGTGTGTATCAGGGAATCTCCTACAATTACCGTGGGCCAGCCCACCTCTCTGCAGGTCAGGAAAGTGCCGCAGTCGGGCAAGCAATGGTACTCGACCCGGAAGACCAGATCTTTGGTTCGCACCGTAGCCATGGTGAGATTCTCGCCAAGAGCATGAGTGCCATCTACAAGATGGAGGACAAGGAGTTGCTTGCCATCATGGAGTCTTTCATGGATGGGGAGACCTACAAGGTTGTTGAGAAACACTTTCCCGGAACGAGTGTTCGCGATCTTGCAGAGAACTTCGTGCTCTACGGTGCCTTGGCAGAGATCTTTGCCAAAAAGACCGGATTCTCCGCTGGCATTGGGGGCTCAATGCACACCTTCTTCAAGCCTTTTGGAAGCATGCCAAACAACGCGATTGTTGGCGGTTCCTGCACGATTGCTGTTGGTGCTTCCCTCTATAAGAAGATCAACCACAAGAAAGGAATCGTCATTGCCAATATTGGTGATGGTGCCCTTGCACGTGGTCCAGTCTATGAAGGGTTGGTACTCTCCTCAATGGACCAGTACAAGACCCTTTGGGATGAAAACCCAGGGTATCCCCCCTTCATGCTGAATTGTTTTGACAACCTTTACGCTATGGGTGGGCAACCTATTGGGGAGACAATGGGGTACAAAGTGGCAGCAAGGGTCGCCTCGGCGATCAATGAGTACTCCATGCATACCGAACGTGTTGATGGATTCAATCCTCTAGCCGTAGCCGATGCAACGGCACGCAAGAAAGAGATTCTTCTCAAGGGAGAAGGCCCAGCCTTCATGGATACCCTTACCTATCGCTACAGTGGTCACAGCCCCAGTGATGCGATGACGTACCGTACTAAGGAAGAGATGGAAGCGTTCCGCAAGCAGGATCCCATTGAGGCTTATGGAGATTACCTCCTTGAGAACAAGGTAGTAAGCAAGAAAGAACTCGACCAGTTTGATGCAATTCTTGAAGAGAAGATAAAAAAGACTCTCGAAATTACTGCTGATCCAGTACTCAGCCCCATGGTTGATGAGCATTTCATTGAGTCAGTCATGTTCTCCAATGGCAGCGTTGAGAAGTTTGATGACAGAGAACCGGTACTCCTCGAGAAACTGGAAGATAATGCAAGAGTGAAACAAATTGCCCGTAGAAGTCGCTATGCCTATGACGAAAACGGCAAGGAACTGCCTGCTGCAAAGCAGTACCAGTACCGTGATGCTGTCTTCGAAGCTATGGCCCACCGGTTCTCCATCGACCCGACAATGGTTGCCTATGGCGAGGATCATCGTGATTGGGGCGGGGCATTTGCCTGTTACCGAGGTCTCACCGAACTGCTTCCCCCTTCCCGTTTCTTCAACACCCCGATTGCTGAGTCAGCAATTGTGGGAAGTGGAGTAGGCTATGCAATGGCTGGTGGCCGTGCTGTTGTTGAATTGATGTACTGCGACTTCCTTGGTTGTGCAGGGGATGAGGTATTTAATCAAATGCCCAAATGGCAGGCGATGAGTGCCGGTGTCTTGAAGATGCCGCTTGTGCTCCGTGTATCGGTTGGAAACAAGTATGGTGCACAGCACTCTCAGGAATGGACCAGCATGGTCGCTTCCGTCCCTGGTTTGAAGGCAATGTATCCTGCGACTCCGTATGACGTTAAGGGAATGCTCAACTACGCACTTCGTGGTACCGACCCGGTGGTTTTCTTTGAGAGTCAGAAACTCTACGGAATTGGCGAGATGTTTGTCAAGGAAGGAGTTCCTGAGGGATACTATGAAATTCCAGAAGGAGAGCCGGTAATCAGGAGAGAAGGTAAGGATGTTACCCTCATTGCACTTGGACCCGCGCTCTATACTGCAACCAAGGCAGCCGAACAACTTGCTGAGAAAGGCCTTGAAGCAGAGGTGATCGACCTGAGATGGATTAATCCGCTCAAGTATGAGTTGCTCATTGAATCGGTAAAGAAAACTGGTAGAGCTGTCTTTGTAACCGATAGTGCTGAACGAGGTAGTTATATGCATACCGTAAGCTCCAATCTGAGCAGGCTTGCTTTCGATTATCTCGATGCTCCGACAATCGTGGTAGGGTCGAGGAACTGGATCACACCACCTGCGGAGATGGAGGAGTACTACTTCGCACAGGCGTACTCAGTGCTGGATGCAATCCACGAACAGATTTTGCCGATCCCCGACTATGTTCCCAAGAGCAACTACACCGATGGTGAGTTCTTCAGAACCAGTCGACTTGGCGTCTGATAAGGAAAGCCAATGGATTTGAAACAGCTTGAACAGAGCATCAATGCTAGAGATCTTGCTACTCGACGTACCTCGAGTAGTGAGATTGGCTTGCTGATTAGGCAAGGAAATCTTACCAGAATACCCCTTGAAGAGGTGAACAATCATGTGCATACCACCTATTCCTTTAGTCCCTACGAACCTTCTGCGGCAGCCTATGCTGCTTGGAAGGCAGGACTGGGAATTGTAGGAAGTATCGACCATGACAGTATTGGTGCGGCTGAGGAGATGCTGGAAGCAGCACAGCATATAGGAATTGCGAGTACCGTGGGGTTTGAGCTGAGAACGAGTTTTCTCGATACCCCGCTGGGGGACAGAAAGCTCAACAATCCAGACAGCATCGGCATTGCCTATATGTGTGTCCATGGAGTTCCCAAGCAACACATCCCTACGGTAGTGGAGTTCTTGAAGCCGGTGCAGGCAATTCGCAACCAACGCAACGAAGCACAAGTGGAAGCCTTGCAGGCCTTGGTGGGGAAGTATGGATTCGACTTGGATTTTACAAGGGATGTCTTGCCACTGAGTAGAGCTGACAAGGGAGGTTCTGTTACCGAGAGGCACATTCTCTATGCCATGGCAAATCAGAGTATCTCCATGTTTGGAAAAGGAGAAAAGCTGGTTCGCTTCTTGGAAAAGGACCTGGGGATCATACTTGCCGGTAAAGTACAACAGTGGTTACTGGAGGAAGATAATCCCCACTATGCATATGATCTCTTGGGAGTCTATAAGAGTACATTCCTTCCTCGGTTCTTCATCCAACCCTCCAAGGAGGAGTGCTTGGATGTTCATGATGTGGTCGCCTTCGCAAACAGCATTGGTGCCATTGCTGCCTATGCTTATCTCGGGGATGTGGCAGAGAGTGTGACGGGGGACAAGAAAGCAGAGAAGTTTGAGGATGAATTCCTCGAAGAATTACTGGATCTCCTGGTTGCCATAGGGTTCCCCGCGGTTACCTATATGCCTCCACGCAATACCAAGGAGCAGATGCTTCGCTTGCAAAAGCTTGCAAGGGAACGAAACTTGATGGAAATCAGCGGGGTGGATATCAACAGCAGCAGGCAAAGTATGAACTGTCCTGAGTTGTTGGAACCTACTGCAAGGCATCTTGTTGATGCTGCTTGGGCATTGGTAGCCCATGAGAAGCTTGCTTCCCGTAATGAGACGCTTGGTTTGTTCCATCCTGATAATCCTTTATCAGGGCTGTCTCTTGAGAAAAAGTTGAAACACTATGCAGCATTGGGAAGAGAGATGGATACACATGACCCATATTCTCTCATCGAACAGTTCTAAGGAGGAATGATGACTACATATACTGAACAGATCAATTTTGAGATTCCCCCAGTGCTTCGTGGATTGACTTTCGATGGCCAGAAGGGCTTGTTTATCCATCGTGTTACTGGAAAAAAAGGGGACTTGCTGCTTCCATCTCCAAAAGAGTTTGCAAGCATAGAGGAAGCTTCTGAAGTATGGAAAAAACTGCTTGATGCCTATACAGCACAGAGAAGGGTATTCCCTCCAGTGATAGAAATTGCAGGAATGGGCCTGCAGTATGGACTTGGGACCAACTATGATGAGGCCAGTAGGGCAGAAGGGGTAAGCCTGCTTCCCACGCTTCCTCCCTCTGCTAGCCGTGCTGACGTGGTACGTGACAAGGTAGCCTTGGTTACCGGTGGCGCCCAGGGTTTCGGGGAGGGTATGGTCCGCTCCCTGGTGGAGAATGGGGCCTTTGTCTATATAGCTGACATGAATGCAGAGGGTGCAAAGAAACTCAGTGATGAGCTGAACTACGAAGCCTGTATAACTGTCTCCAAACCTCTTATGGTCAATGTGAGTGATGAGGAGAGTGTTGAGGCTATGATGAACCAGGTCGCTGAAGAGACTGGGGGATTGGATCTGTTTGTCTCCAATGCCGGTGTGCTTCGTGCCGGTTCTGTGAAGGTGATGGAGTTGAAGGATTTTCAGTTTGTAACCAACGTCGATTATACGGGGTTCTTTATCTGCACAAAGTTCGCCTCCAGGGTGATGGCCCTGCAAAATATACCCAGCTCTTCATATTTTACTGACATTATTGCCATCTCCAGCAAGTCCGGATTGGAAGGTTCGAACAAGAATGGGGCCTATGCAGGTGCCAAATTTGGAACCATTGGACTTACACAGAGTTTTGCTTTGGAGTTGGTTGAGGATAACATAAAGGTCAATGCAATCTGTCCGGGCAACTTCCTTGACGGCCCGCTTTGGTCAGACCCGAAAAAAGGATTGTTTGTGCAGTACTTGGAAGCTGGAAAGGTTCCAGGAGCTAAGAGTATTGATGATGTAAGAAAGTTCTATGAATCGAAGGTGCCGATGAATCGTGGATGTCGCACAGAAGACGTCATGAAGGCACTTCTCTACATAGTCGAACAGACCTACGAGACAGGTCAGGCGGTTCCTGTAACCGGTGGCCAGGTCATGCTTAATTAGGAGAATGGAAATGAAAACACGTGCTATCCGTCTGTATGGAGTGAATGATCTTCGCCTCGAAGCGTTTGAACTTCCCCAGATTGCAGAGGATGAAATCCTCGCAAAAGTGATAACCAATAGTATTTGCATGAGCGACCATAAGGCCGCTGAACAGGGTGCAAGCCATAAGAGAATTCCCAGTGATGTCGACAAGAACCCGATCATACTTGGCCATGAGTTCTGTGGAGAGATTGTGGAAGTTGGAAAGAAATGGCAGGGCAAGTTCAAGGTAGGTTCACGCTTTTCGATTCAGCCAGCATTGAATTATAAGGGCACGCTTGATGCTCCTGGGTACTCGTTCCAATATATTGGGGGAGATTCCACGTATGTGGTAATTCCTCACCAGGTGATGGAGTTGGACTGCTTGCTCCCATACGATGGGGATGCCTTCTTCCTGGGAAGTCTTGCAGAACCTGTTTCCTGTGTGGTGGGAACCTTCCATGCAATGTACCACACCACCAACGGTTCGTATGAGCACCAGATGGGAATCGTCGAGGGTGGCAATATGGCCATTCTTGCCGGCGTAGGCCCCATGGGACTCTCTGCAATCGACTATGCAATCCATAATCCAGACCGTAAGCCTGGTCGTCTGGTCGTTACCGACATAGATGATGCTCGCCTCAATCGTGCGCAGGACTTGTACAGCATTGAGGATGCTAAGCAGAACGGGGTGGAATTGATCTACCTCAATACGAAAAACAGTAGCGACCCAGTGGCATCCCTGCTGGATTGCACTGAGGGGAAGGGCTATGATGATGTGCTGGTCATGGCACCGGTACGTATGCTGGTTGAGCAGGCTGATGCGATTCTTGCAAAGAATGGTTGTCTGAACTTCTTTGCCGGTCCCAATAAGACCGATTTCACTGCAAGTTTGAACTTCTACAACGTGCACTATGCATCGACCCATATTGTGGGTACCAGTGGTGGTAATACCGACGATATGAGGGAGTCATTGCATCTGATGGAAAAGGGGTTGATCAACCCTGCCGCAATGGTAACCCATATCGGAGGGCTTTCAGCAGTTCCTGAGGCTGTAATAAACCTACCCAACATTCCTGGTGGAAAGAAGATGATGTATACCCACTTGGACTTCCCCCTCACTGCACTTAGTGATCTTGCTGAGCTCGGAAAGACCAATGAGATGGCTGCAGAACTTGCGAAGCTGGTGGACAAGCACAAAGGGCTGTGGTCAGCTGAAGCGGAATCCTACCTCTTGGAAAACTGCAAGAAGCGAATCGAGGAGTAATCATGAAAAAGCATATTGCCATCGACTTAGGTGCTTCGAATGGCCGGGTCCTCGTCGGGGATCTTGGAGAATTTGAAGTTGTACATCGGTTTGTCACCCAAAACGACCAGATACTTGGTGAGTTCTATTGGAACATCCAAAGCCTGTTCGCGGAGATCAAGGTGGGACTGAAGAAAGCTTTTACCAAGTATGGAAGTGAAATCACATCCATCGGCATTGACACCTGGGGCGTTGACTATGTGCTCACTGATGCAAAAGGGAGCTTGGTCTCCCTTTGCTATCACTATCGTGACAGCAGAACCGATGGGTTGATCGAGCAGGTATCGAAGCAACTGGGAGGAAAGATGCGGATCTATGAGAGAACCGGGATCGCCTTCCAACCCTTTAATACGCTCTATCAACTTGCTGCTATGCAGCGTGATCGCCCCGAGGCCTTGAGAGCGGCACGTCACTACCTCTCGGTACCAGACCTGCTTGCCTACTGGTTGACCGGGATCATGAAGAATGAGAGGACCCATGCCTCCACCACGCAGTTGTATGATCCGATGAATCGAACCTGGGCATGGGATTTGATTGATGATATGGGTTTTGATCGTTCTCTCTTTGGTGATATCGTCGACAGTGGGACTGTCTTGGGGAGCCTGACAACAGATGTAGCGCACGAGGTGGGAGCCTCGAGTGAGGTTTCGGTTATCGCAAGTGCGGCTCATGATACTGCAAGTGCAGTAGCTGCCGTACCTGCCGCAGCAGGACAGACCCCACTGTATATCTCCAGCGGTACCTGGTCACTTCTGGGCGTTGAACTTCCTGAACCCCGTACTGACCAAGCTTCTATGGAGAGTGGTTTCACCAATGAGGTGGCTGCCAGTGGAGGTATCCGATTTCTCAAGAACATTATGGGAATGTGGATACAGCAGGAGTGTGTGAGATACTGGGAAGGGGAAGGTCAGGAGATTCACTGGAAGGAGCTGGATGAGGAAACACTTCAGTGTGCAGCCTACCGGGGATACATCGACCCGGCTGATGCCCGCTTTCTCAAGCCCAACACCTATGACAATTTGATGACTGACCGTATCGATGCCTGGTGCAGGGAACATGATCTTCCCAAGCCTTCCAGCAATGGGGAGTACATGGTTGCCATCTACCGCGGCCTTGCCAAGGCGTATGCCAAGGCAATCAGTGATCTGGAATCGGTGATCGGGAAGAAATTTACTGCTCTGCACATAATTGGTGGAGGCTGTAAGAACGAGATTCTTGACCAGTGGGCGGCTAGTGAGACTGGGCTTACTGTCTATGCAGGACCAGTGGAAGCAACAGCCTTGGGCAACTTGGTTGTCCAGGCTTGGGCTACCGGTGAACTGGAAAGTCTGCAGGATGGTCGTGACCGAATCAAACGTGAGCAGAAGGTAAAGATCTTCAGACCGTAACCTGAAGACTACCAAGCAGTTCAGTATTGTAGTCTTCTCTACAACGGTTCCATCATCAAGCGTTGTCTTTATGGTGTATTCAACCCTTGCCATGTTCCTTCTGCAGAAGATCAACAACCTGCACAGCCGGCTGAAGGGCTTGCTGGCTCCCTTCAGGGGAGTCTCGACGAAATACCTCGACAACTACCTCGCCTGGAATGGCTTTGAGGCTGAGAACCCCGGTCTGAACCGTCTTGATCTGAAAACATTGTTGCTGGGCAAGATGCAAACAATCTGCAAGTGCTCCACATATCTGGAAGTATTCCATAAGCCACCATTGCCATTTCCCGTTGCTGGGTAGCAATTCACTACACGCCTAAAACAGAGCCTAAAAATAAAACCATTTCTATAAAAGACATGATATACTACCCCTAAAATATACTAAAGGAGAATCGTATGTCTGGAATAGCGCTCATCATTACCTTCATCATTGCAATCGCAATCATGATTGTGGCAATTTCAAAATGGAATGTGCATCCTTTTTTGGCACTTATGGGGGTATCACTCATACTCGCCATTGTTGTCGGCATCCCGTTGGTGGATATCCCTGGCACCATTGGTTCCGGCTTCAGTGGCATATTCAGCAGTATCGGTATAGTCATCATCTTTGGAGCCCTTATCGGGACCATCCTGGAAAAGACCGGCGCCGCCTTGAAACTTGCTGAAATGGTGGTGCGCCTCGTCGGGCAGAAACGCCCCCAACTTGCCATGGAGATCATGGGCTGGGTCGTATCAATTCCCGTTTTCTGTGACAGTGGGTTTGTCATCCTCGACCCAATCAGGAAAGCGTTGAGGAAAAAGACCCAATTCTCCTCAGTCGCCATGACGGTGGCTCTCTCAGCCGGACTCTATACCTCTCATGTGTTCATCCCACCAACCCCTGGCCCCATTGCAGCAGCGGGAACTCTGGGAATTGGGGACAACCTGTTCATGGTCATTGTGCTGGGTGCAGTTGTCTCGATCCCATCCTTGCTCATCGCCTACTTCTATGCAAACTTCATTGGCAAGCGAATCAAGAGTGCCGAGGAGGAGACTGAAGACCTTACCAGCCAGGATTATGATGAGCTGCTCAAGGGCTTTGGGGACCTCCCCAATGGCTTTATGGCCGTAGCCCCGATCCTCATCCCGATTCTCTGCATGGCACTGGGATCGCTTGCCAGTGCCATGGGGTGGAGCGGCAACATGGCTACCTTCAGCAAGTTTATTGGAAGTCCCATTATCGCCTTGACTGTAGGCCTTATCTTCGGCATCATCCTCCTTGGACAGAGCGGAAAAATACGTTTATTCAACGTCATGACTACTGAGACACTCAGGGTTGTTGGCCCGATTCTCTTCATCACTGCTGCTGGTGGTGTACTTGGGAAGGTCATCTCCAGTGCAGGTTTTGTGGGATATATGAAGGAGAATGCCGCAGCCTTGAGCATGGTCGGCATCTTCTTCCCCTTCATTATCTCCGCTATCCTCAAGTCTGCTCAAGGTTCCTCCACGGTAGCCATTACCACTACAGCTGGTATCCTGGGAAGCTTTGTTGACAGCGGGTCCATGATGACAGGTCTGGGCCTCACTACCCCAATAGCGGCAGTGCTTACAGTCATGGCAATCGGAGCGGGAGCGATGACAGTTTCCCATGCAAATGACAGCTACTTCTGGGTTGTTACCAACTTTGGCCAATTGAAGCCTGAAGATGGCTATAAGACACAAACCATGGTTACGTTGCTCATGGGTCTTGCATCTATGATTTTCATCTGGATTCTCTCCCTGTTTTTGCTGTAAGATAGAACAAAATCTGGAGGCACAAGCCTCCAACACCATCATAGTAGCTGCCCCTCTAAGGGCAGCTGCTATGATGTATAGGAGAAGAAATTGAAAAACATTCTCTTGATTCCCGAGCGAGTGCAGGGAAAGCAAGGTGAGATACCCCGTCCCTTGGGGCGGAAAAGGAGGCAACGCCTCCTGAGTCCAGGGCTTGCCCTGGGGTATTGATACCTTTCATTCCCGATTCCTTTAAGGGAACCATGTGTTACGAAGAGATCTGCACCATAATGGACAAAGCCATCAAGAACCACCATCCAGATGCACAGGTTAAGCAGATTCCCGTTGCCGATGGTGGGAGAAGGAAGTGTTGACGTTTTCTTACAAGCCCTTCCCCATCGAAGGGCTTGTTATGTATGACTTTCCCTCAAAGCAATGAGATTCTTCAACTGTGTTGCAGAAAGCTCGGTAATCCAATTTTCTCCTGTCGCTATGACACTGTCAGCCAAATCTTTTTTGGAAGTGAGCATCTCATTGATACGTTCCTCAAAGGTTCCTTCGGTGATCAGTCGATGAACAGTCACCTGTTTATCCTGTCCAATTCTGAAGGCGCGATCAGTTGCCTGGTTCTCCACAGCTGGATTCCACCAGAGATCATAGTGAATTACATGGCTGGCTGCAGTAAGGTTCAATCCAGTTCCACCAGCTCGAATTGAGAGAATCATGAGCCAGCATTCAGGATCAGATTGAAATTGTTCCACCATGGCATCGCGCTGTGCCCTGGTCGATCCTCCATGCAGGAATGGGGCATCCAGTGAGAATGGTTCTTTTACCAAATCTTGAAGCAGGAAGCCCATCTGGGCGTACTGGGTGAAAACCAAAACTTTCTCGTTCCGTTGGTGTATTGACTCAAGCAAGTCCATCAGGAGGGTTGCCTTACCGGAGTTTTCAAGTTCTTTCTTACTGGTGTCGCAATACAGGGCAGGGTGGCAACAGACTTGTTTGAGGGCGGTCATTAGTTTGAATACTGCACCTTTCTTTGCAATTCCCTCTGCTTCTTCAAGTGTTTTTTCGGTTTGTTTGACGATTTCCTTGTAGAGCACTTTCTGTTCCAAGGATAGGGTTGCGTACCGTTCAAGTACCAGTTTCTCAGGTAGGTCGTTGATGATTGAGGTATCGGTTTTGACTCGACGAAGCATCAAGGGGGCAGTGAGGGAACGGAATGCCTTCAAGGCAGCTTGGTCATGGTACCGTTCGATCGGGATGGCAAAGTGTGTCTTGAAGCTGGATTGATTGCCCAAGTACCCCTTCATGACACAATCAATGATGCTCCAGTAATCAAGTAGTCGGTTTTCCACCGGGGTACCAGTCATGGCAATGGTATGATCGCTTTTTAGTTTGGCAACAGACTTTGCCTGGGCTGAATCCCTGTTCTTGATTGCTTGAGCCTCATCAAGGATGGTCACAGAGAAACGGGTTTTCTGCAAGAGTTCAGTGTCCCTTCTCACCGTAGCATAGGTGGTGATGATGCAGTCACTTCCCTTTTCAAGCTGCCGGTTCTGCCCATGGTACACAAAGGTGGTGAGAGCGGGTGCAAAGCGGGATATCTCATGTTCCCAGTTTGTCATCAAAGAGGCTGGTACAACGATCAAGACCGGCTTTTTTGGTGTGATGATGTTCTTGTTTTTCAGAGCAACCAGAAATGCTATCACCTGGACTGTCTTACCCAAGCCCATGTCATCAGCCAAGAGAGATCCCAGGCCGATTGCATGATTGTGTATCAACCACTGATACCCGCGCTCTTGGTAAGGACGCAGTGTAGTCTTAAGTTCAGAAGGGATAGGCGTTGGGGCAATGTGCAAGAGGGAGTTGAACAATTCCTTTACGCCATCTTCCATGATCACTGGTTGTTCATCATAGGTACCCAGCAGGTTTACCTTCAAGAGATCGAGTGCCGAGAGTTTGATCGTCTTTTCCAGCCGGCGATTGATTTTCTCAATTTCCTTCTTATCCAGCACGACGTATTGATCCTTGAATGCGACATACTTCCGACCTTGATCCATCATGGTCTGCAATGTCTCAGGATCGATGGAATCATCTCCTAAAACAATAGTCCATGAGACATCCAAGAGATCCTGTAGAGAGAGAAAACGTTCAGCTGTGCTTTCTCCAGAGGTGCTCATCCGCACCGAGACGCGTGGGGAGAGTGTTTTCTGCAAGCTTCTGGGTATAATCATGCTGACCCCGAGGGCTTTCAATGCGGGAAGGGCGTTGAACCAAGCGTCGAGGAATTCATCACCAGAAACGGTAGCTACTCCTCGTGCCCTTAGTGCTTTCTGGATGGGGCGGAAGTAGGTTCCCAGATAACTGAGGTCTTGAAGAATTGCAGCAGTCTCCGTATGTTTTGAAAGAAATGAGGAGAGTGCAATCGGTGCCTCTTCTGCCTTCTGTACTTGGATGTTGCATAGGTATGTGTCGTTCCCTTTTTCCTGCATCCAAAGTACCGGCCGATGAGAGCGGGTGCTGAGCATGAGCCTTCCAAGCCAGTGATGTATTGCAAGAGGATTCCCCCTTTGGGCAAGAGTTCTGCATTCATAGAGAGCACCTGCAAAGAACAATGCATGCTCGTCAGTCTCTGGTAGTTTTGTTGCATCCCCTAAGAGCTTGCTGTAGGAGCGTACAAACAGTGAAACCAAAAGGAAAATCTGTTGGAGCTTGTCTGCTGGTCGGGTATCAATGAAAACAAGGTCTCTATCCTGCAACCTTGATGCGAGAAAATCTGTTATAGCCTTGACCTCTGGGTTGAAATAGGCAGGTATCCAACGAAGAACATACTGTTCTTTGCCAAGAGCCAATAAGCTTGGTATAGCCCCATGGGTTTGCAGAAGACGAAGCGCAAAGTTGTGTGTAAAGAGCAAGAGGGCAAGGACCGGGGGGTATTCCTCGGTTGAGCCGATTGGAAAGGATTGGAGGTAGGAGAGACACTCATCCATCTCTTCCGATGAAAAGGAGAGCTTGTTTTTTCCCTGTTTGAGTACTCCATGTACCTTTTTTCCCTGGTAGATGATAGAACACTCATCATAGAGGATACTTGGTGTCTGTTGGGGAATCTCCATTTGATTGACAAACGTTGTGGTGTTTTTCGCAAGGTTTGTGATGAATGAGAGATAGTCACGCTTGAAGTTGCATTGAGGAGCAAAGAGTGGGGAGTCAGTAAGTACTCGCTCCAGTACCGGCTTCATGTCTGGGACCAGTTGCAAATCTGGCTCTCCTTCACCTGAAGAAGAGCTCTGCCATGTGTTCTCGGTAAGGGAATCCAAGGTTGGTATCTGTTCTTCAGCAATCCCCTCGGCGTTCTGGAACAACGATTCCACATCCAGTCCATGGAGACGAAAGACCAAAAAGGGGTCCTTGTCGATTTCATTTGCAATCATATAGATGACTGCAGCCAAATGTTTGCAGGGGACAGCCCAGTCAGGGCAGCTGCATTGCATACTCAAATCTTTCCATGAACGGGGAAACAGCATAATCCCGATATCCTGGCACTCCTGCTCAATCTCCGGGGGGAGTTCTCCTGTTTGCAGACTTCCTAGGTAATATGGATTCTCCTTGATGAGGGAGATCAGTTTCATGTTGTCTTCTGTAGTGTATTGATGGATACCTATGGCTACTTTGTAGGGAGTTGGCCGTGTGCCCTGCACCCGTGCAGTTACCTTACCCTTATCGATCGTAATAGAGCGAACGGAGCCATTACGTGCGTATCGCTTCCCTCTGGGGAGCCGGTTTGAGTAATCAATTTCTGTGAGGGCATCAAGCCAACGATTGCCCCACCAAGTATTTCCATATTCTGTGTATGCCATACGCTCGATTATGCAATATACAGGAAAGATTATCCAGTCATTTTCATGGTTGAGAACGTTCCAGTGATGCATGCTATGGGTTATGTTCAATATAGCTTTGCATGAGAAAGCAAGGTTAGATACCCCGTTCCTTGGGGTGGAAAAGGAGGCAACGCCTCCTGAGTCCATGGCTTGCCCCGGGGTATTGATACCTTTCATTACGTTCTCTTTTCATGTATGGTATAATAATGCTATGAAATCAATATCTATTGAAACATTGCAGATTGATCCGGGTGATGCTGTTGAGAGGATTAAAGATTTTATCATCTCCTCCTGCACCCGTGACGGAGTTGTCGTCCCGATATCCGGAGGACTCGATTCAAGTGTCGTTGCTACTCTGTGCGTAGCTGCTCTGGGGAAGGCAAAGGTGACAGGCCTGCAGTTGCCTGAAAAACAGGGCAATCCGGATGCTGAATACTACGCTAACATGCTGGCAAAACACCTCGACATTACAAGTGTACGCATTGATATCTCCCCAATGCTCAAAGCGTTCGGCACCTACTCCTATATCCTCTCTTATTTTCCGACACGACGTTGGAAGGAACGGCTTGTTAGGCGGTTCATGACCTCAGCAGAGGGGGAGAGTAATTATGTGAGGGTGTTGAACGGACAGGGGGATACGCTGATTCGAAAGGGCCTTGCTTCTTTCTTTACGAAACAGCGGGTGCGACTTGTAGCAGCCTATTCCTATGCGGAAAAGAACAACCTACAAGTGGTCGGGTGTGCCCACAAATCAGAGGAACTCACCGGTTTGTGCGTGAAATACGGCATTGATGATGCGGCTGACTTGATGCCTATAGGACATCTCTACAGGACCCAGATCATGCAGCTGGCACAGACGCTCGGTATTCCAGGAGAGATCCTTGAACGTACCCCAAACCCTGACATCATCCCTGGTATTACTGATAAGTATCAGGATGTTCTTGGTGTAACTGCAGAAAATGTGGATCTCGTACTGTATGCCTTAGAAAACCAGTTCCCAGAATCGGAGATTGCAGAGGCCACCGGCGTAGCTGAGGATGGGGTAGCGCGAATTGTTGAACTCTACCGCGTAGCCAAGCGAAACTCGGAGCATGCAAAAAAGGTAGAAGACTAATACAGGGCAATGGCAGGTAAAATCTATCTTCCTAAATCTCCCACTTGTGGATGCTCCCTTCCGTTGGCCGTCAACCCTGGTTCCTAAACTTGTCTGAAGTGACAACGATTGTGTTGCTCTGCTCAATCTGTTTTTGCGACTGCGTTTTCTGCATGCAATATGTAGTACGCGATTATCATTGATTGCAATTCTCTACAAATAATGAATTTTTTGTAAAGGTTTACACCTTTCTTAAAGTACAGAAATAATGATAATTTATTACCAAAAGCTATATTAATAAAGAAAAACTGTAAACGTTTACATTTTTTCTTGACAAACGAAATTTCCAGTGTAAAGATACTACGAACGCTGCCACTAGTGGTGTCCATTCCCCAACGGAGCGAGAGGAAAGGAATCAGCATGATGGTTTCTCTCCCGAGCGAGTGCCGGGAAAGCAAGGTGAGATACCCCGTCCCTTGGGGCGGAAAAGGAGGCAACGCCTCCTGAGTCCAGGGCTTGCCCTGGGGTATTGATACCTTTCATTGATGATGGATGCCTATTGTGGATAGTACGCTTACCAGGAGGCGAATCCTGGAATTACCCAAAAGGAGTTTTTATGAAGAAGACAGTAGCTATTTTGTTGGTATTGGCACTTGTCTGTACTGGTCTTTTCGCACAAGGCGGAAAAGAAGCAACCGATGACACGGTGAAAATCGGTGCGCTTATTAGAAATCTGAATGAACAATTTGTTAAGGACTATGCTGACAATCTTCGCAAGCTTGCTGAAGAAAACGGTGTTGAATTGAATCTACAGGATGCACAGGGAGACGTAGCCCGTCAGCTCGACCAGCTCAATACCCTGATCACCCAAGGATACAAGTATTTTGTAATCATTCCTCAGGACACAAGTGTGACTGAGCAGATGGCACAGCAGATCCAGGCTGTTGGTGGTGGTGCGGCATTCTCCAATATCCAGCCTTCTGTCGATGCTCTAAAAGTAGGCAAGGATTTTTACCTTGCTTCCTCACCTGAGTTGGTTGCCGGTCAGTACCAGGCACAGATAGTAGACGACTACTTCACCCAGTATCCTGAAAAGGCTCCTGGCAAAGTGTTGAATATTCTGTATTTGCAGGGACAACTTGGTCACCCCGCTCAGATCAGTCGTGAAGCTGGTTTTATCGATACCCTTGAGAGCCTCGGCTACACAGTGAACTTCGTTGCGAAAGACACTGCTGACTGGACTCCAGACAAGGCTCAGGAAAAGATGGACACCTGGCTTGCAGCACACCGTGGTAAGTTCAATCTCGTGGTTGCGCAGAATGACGGTATGGCTCTCGGTGCTGTTGAATCGTTGATCACCAATGGGTTGGTTGATAATGATCCCAGTGATGGTACCATCCTCAGTTTCCCTGTCCTCGGTATCGATGCTACTGCTGATGCATTGAATTCCATGGATCAAGACAAGCTGTATGCTACCGTTCTGCAGGACTCTGTTGGGCAGAGCAGCACCGCATTCGAGCTGGCCTATGCAATGGCCACCAAGGGTACTGCACAGGGAGTTACTGCTTGGGGTATCGAACCTGCCAAGGAAGTCATCAGTGAAGCTCCGGCAAATGACCCAGCTGTCATTTCCCAGTGCTATCTGGTTCCTTTCAAGCCGATTACCAAGGAAAATTACAAAGATTTGATGTAAGACAAAATGGTCTCCTGCCGCCGTTAGTGGCAGGAGATACTTTATGAACGACGATTGCAAAATAGGGAAAGAGGAAGACAGATGGACACAACATTTGCCCTGGAAATGGAAGGAATTACCAAAACCTTCCCTGGTGTTAAGGCTCTGGATGAAGTTACTCTCCGGGTAAAACCGGGAACAGTACACGCCTTGATGGGCGAGAATGGTGCAGGCAAATCGACGTTGATGAAGTGTTTGTTCGGTATTTATCAGGAAGATAGAGGGATCATCAAACTCAAAGGGAAAGAGCACCGCTTCAAGGACTCTCATGATGCGTTAAACCAAGGAGTGTCGATGATTCACCAGGAACTCAGCAATGTACCTGAGCGCTCGGTAGCTGAGAACCTCTATCTAGGTAGGGAACCTCTGAACAAGATTGGTTTGATCGACCACAAGAAAATGAATGACGAAACGCGCTCCCTGCTCGAGAATTTGGAAATCAATGTGAAACCAGAAGTTCGCATCGGTTCGTTGTCCATTTCCATGCAACAGACTTGTGAGATTGCCAAAGCGGTCAGCTACAATGCTTCGGTGGTCGTCATGGATGAACCAACCAGTTCACTAACGGACAATGAGGTACAGCACCTGTTCAAGATCATCAATCGATTGAGGGAACAGAATGTAGCAGTAATATACATCTCCCATAAGATGGAAGAGATTTTCACCATTGCTGATGAAGTGAGCGTCATGCGTGACGGCCAGATGATTGGGACCTATGACGTTACAGAGATGACCAACGAGAAACTCATTTCTCTTATGGTTGGTCGGGATGCAACACTTCGATTCCCTGAGTTCAAGAGTAAAGTGGGAGAAGTTCTGTTGAAGGTGGAAAATCTAAGTTCACCTAACCCCAGAAGCTTCCAAGATGTTTCATTTGAGGTGCATCGCGGAGAAATCCTTGGCATAGGTGGTCTTGTAGGGGCGCAACGCACCGAATTGATGGAAGCCATCTTCGGTGTACGCGCAATACGTGAGGGGAAGATTTATGTAGATGGTGATGAGATTCTGAACATGACTCCCCGAAAAGCCATCGAACATGGTATTGGGATGATAACAGAGGATAGACGAGGCAGCGGTATTTTCCCCCTGATGGATATATCCAATAACACTTCTATCGCCTCCTTGAAAGAGTATCTGAACAAGTTGCACTTGCTTAAGCACAAAGAAATGAAGGAAGAGTCAGTTCGGTACAACAAAGCCCTCAGGACCAAGACACCAACCATGGAAACATTGATCCAGAACCTCTCAGGAGGTAATCAGCAAAAGGTGATTATCAGCCGATGGTTGATGACCTTGCCAGATGTTTTGATTATGGATGAGCCGACCAGGGGTATTGATGTCGGGGCAAAATATGAAATCTACCAGATTATGGGACAGCTGGTTGAGCAGGGAAAGGCCATTATCATGGTCTCCTCAGAAATGCCGGAATTGATTGGAATGTCCCACCGTGTAATGGTTCTTTGTTCTGGGAAATGCACTGGCGTGTTGGACAAGTCTGAGTGTACCCAAGAGAATATCATGCGTCTTGCAACGAAGTTCATGTAAAAAAGAGGGAGAAAAACCTACCATGGAAATGAAAAAACTACTAAAAGACAGCAAAAAAGTTGCCACACAATATACCACTTGGGTCACTTTCGTTGGATTGTTGCTATTGCTCTCCATTCTGACCAACGGTCAGGCGCTTCGCTGGGGCAGTATCAGGAATCTCCTGATTGCAGAGTCAGTCAGATCCTTTGCTGCATTGGGTGTTGGCATGATCATCATCACCAAGGGAATCGACCTTTCTATCGGGTATGTGGTCTGTCTGACCGCAAGTGTTGCAGCTTCCTTCGCACAGAATCCGGATTATAGCTCGGCTGTCTATGCAGGCCAGAGTTTCCCCTTGATTATTCCCATCGTCGCAGCAGTTGCAGCCGGTGGTCTGTTCGGTCTTTTCAACGGTTACTTGATCGCGTATGGAAAACTTCCTCCGTTCATCGCAACACTTGGTTCAATGTCGATTGCGAAAGGCTTGCAGCTTATCTATACCAAAGCTGCTGTTGTCGGTTCCTTGAACCAGAACTTCAAGAACATTAGCCAGGGAAGCGTAGGACCTGTTCCCAATCTCATCATCTATGTTGCAATTGCTGCTTTCATTGTCTGGATACTGCTCAAGCATACCCGTCAAGGAACGCACTTCTATGCCATTGGTGGCAATGCACAGGCAGCTCGGGTAAGTGGAATCAATGTGGAACGTGACCTCATGATGGTCTACTTCTATGCTGGATTGCTGTATGGTACTGCTGGGACACTTTTGGCAAGTCGTCTTGGCCTTGCAAACTCGCTTACCGCAAACGGTATGGAGCTGGACGCCATTGCTGCAGTTACTGTCGGTGGTGTTTCCCAGAATGGTGGTGTTGGTAAGGTCAGTGGTATGATGGTTGGTGTCTTTACCATGGGCTTGATCAACTATGGAATGTCCTTCCTGGGTGTTGACAGCTACTACCAGCAATTGGTAAAAGGCTTTATCATTATCATTGCGGTCTACTTCGACATGAAGAAATACGCACGCCGCGCATAGGAAGGTTACAAGATGGGCAAACGGGAAGCTGCAACTATCAAGGATGTCGCGAATCTTGCAGGCGTCTCCATTGCCACTGTCAGCCGAGTCCTGAATAATCTTGGTGTGGTGAATCCTGAGACGGAAAGGAAAGTGCTTTCTGCCGTAAATATGTTGCACTATCAGCGCAATGCGGTGGCACGTTCCTTGAAACTCAGGGTCACAAAGAGTATTGGAATCATTGTCCCAGAAATTTCGAATACCTTCTTCACTGAAATCGTCGAGCAACTGGAAAAGTTGCTTGGCCCACTCGGGTATGCATTGTTGCTCTGTAGCTCAGAGAACTCCGTGCATGAAGAGAAACGAAAACTTGCCTTCCTGCTGGAACGTAATGTTGATGCACTTCTTGTTATTCCCGTCAGTGATGTGGGCGCACATTTTACCTCCCCTGCAATTTCAAACACCCCTTTGGTCATGCTTGACCGAAAGATTGAAGGGTTGTGTTGTGATGTGGTTCTGACAGATAACCGCAAAGGTGCGTACGATGTGACCTGCGCCTTGATCAGGGAAGGGAAAACCAATATTGGATTCCTTGGTGGAGACAATCATGTACACACCTCTGTTGAACGTCTCCATGGGTTTTTGGATGCAATGCATGCACACCAGAAAGAGGTCGATCCCAACTTCATCCTACTTGGTGGAATGACCCAGAAGTCTGGGTACACCCTAATGCAAAAAGCTTTGACGATGCCAAAATGTCCTGATACTTTTTTTGTGGTAAATGACATGGTGCACATCGGGGCAACCAGTTATCTGATGAGTCAGGCTTCCAGGGAGGTCCGTTCTAACATGGTGTTCTCCACGTTTGACTATCTCTACTACGCCCCGCTGCTCAAATTCTGTCATTATGCAGTGGCACAGCCGCTTGTCCAAATGGGTGAAACGGCTGCACAACTCTTGATCCGTCGCCTCGATGGTGATTTGGAAGGATTTCCTGCAACCGTTGTAATCGAACCAACCATCTGTGTATTGGAAGACAACGGTGGGGTCGTGACCGATGAAAAGTCAAAAGTTGCTTTCAACGAGCACTCCCCACAGTTCAATCGCGTTTTCAGTTAGGAAGCTCTTCGTCAAAACAAACAGCTACCTTCCCACAAGCACCGCTTGCCATCAAGGCATATGCTTCATCAGCTTTTTCCAACGGGAAACGGTGTGTGATGAGCGCTTCCGGGTGAATGCCCCAGCGAACCAAACGCTCCACCAGATCCTCCATCTTCCAGATACTGGTTACCCAGCTTCCATACACTGTTTTCTGGTCATGGAGCATGTCTTCACTTGGGTTGAAGTGTACCGTGCCACCTTCTCCAACAAGTGCAATCTTGCCCCATTTACGTGTGGCTCTGATTGCTGTAGCGCGGCCTGCATCACTTGCTGAACAATCGAAAGCTCGCTCAACGCCATTTCCTCCGGTAAGTGCCTTGATTTGTGCCACATTATCCTCTGCAGGGGTTAACACGTGGTCGGCAAGGCCAAGCTGCTTTGCAAGCTCAATACGGGCACTCTGGGATTCAATACCAATAAGCTTGTTTGCTCCCATTGTCTTTGCAAGCATCAGGGTAGCCAGTCCTACTGGACCAAGGCCGACAACCAGTACAGCATCGTTCCCACTTACCCCGACTTTCTCGATGGCTTCATAGACCGTACCAAAACCACAAGCTACCTGCGCGCCATCTGCATAGGTCAGTTCATCTGGAAGATAGACAAGATCTTTCTCATCGCAAAGGATATACTCTGCCATGCCACCATCTCGCTGCCAACCATAGGCTGCTCTCTTGTCGCTGGTGCAGCTGATCATATAGCCCTGACGGCATTCATGGCAGACTCCGCAGCCGCTGATGTGATATACAACCACACGATCCCCTTTCTTGAACCGCTTCAAGCCTTCACCCTCTTCAACAATCTGACCGCAAGGCTCATGTCCTGCAATGACGTTCTGGTATCCTTCAGGTCCTTTTCCGAGGTGTTCCCGGTAGATTGCCCTGATATCACTCCCACAGATGGTACTGCACTTCGTCTTTACCAATACCTGGCCATATCCTGGCTTGGGAATCTCAAATTCACCGAATGCAACCGTACTGTTTCCAGGAAGCTTTGCCCCCTTCATCATCTTTTTTCCCATCATTTTCCTCCTTTTCGATATCTTTCCGGACAGGGGATGATTCCATCCTCGTCCCATAGGTCGTGCCATGATTCGGCGCCCTCCCATAGGAAGACCTGTCCCTTGATCAAGCGATTATTGCAATCTGCACCCCTGAGGGTGAGAATCTCCTCCTCAGTGAGTGGGTCCGAAAGCACGCTCTCCAGGTTGCTTCTCAAATTTCTTTCCTTTGTGGATTGGGGAATGGGTATCACCCCATTGGCTTGGGCCCACTTCAAGCAGATTGCAGCAGGGTGGCAGTTGTGCCTCTTGGCGATCTCAACCACAAGTGGATGTTGCATGTCGATGACATCCTCTGGAGTTGTGTCTCTCTCAGGCCTGTTGGGAGAGCCCAGGGGGCTGTACCCAATAGGGATGATACCCTCTTCCTTGATGTAGGAAAGTAGCTCGGGTTGCTGGAAACAGGGATGGAGCTCCATCTCGTTGAATGCCGGCCTGATAGAACAGGAGGCAAGTAATAATTCCATCTTTGCTTTACTCATATTGCTGGTGCCTATATGCCGAACAAGACCCATGGATACAAGTTCCTCCATGGCAGACCATGTTTCCATGAACTCCTCATGGAAGTAGGGCCTTGCATTAGGACTGCGACTGGTTACATCACAGTGTGGTGGATGATAGTTCGGGAACGGCCAGTGAACGAGATAGAGGTCAAGGTAGTCCAGTTGCAAATCTTTGAGAGACTGTTTTGCTGATGCAATGACTTGATTTCTAGCATGGGAATCATTCCATACCTTGCTTGTGATCCATAGCTCTTCGCGCTTGATTCCACAGGTTTTCAGTACTTCTCCAATCTCTTTCTCATTGTTGTATACACTCGCACAGTCAATGTTTCTGTACCCTATCTGCAAAGCAGTTCGTACTGCTTCAGCCATTTCACTGCTGGAAATGTGGTCAGAACCAAACGTTCCCACGCCGATAATGGGTATCTCAGCTTTGGTGCTTGCAATAGTTCGTGTAGGTAGTTGCATAGTACTCCTCCTAATATGTATACCGTATCCTGTTTGCAATCATTGGCAATGCTTAATATGCGAAAAGATAGTATCAAAATGCGCATTTTATAGTATAGTGGAGATAATGACACAGATAGGTTTAAAATTACGGTTCCAAGATGGCTATGACATGGCGGTTGCAAATGGGGTGGTACAGTATGCCCGCACAAAATTTGACTGGCAGGTACGTGGGCAAGGACCTTGGTTCTTTTCCCTCGATAAGGAAGCACTTCTTTCCTGTGATGCCTTGATTGCCCGAATCGAGGACGATGAGGATGCACGGTTTTGTGCAACGCTTGGTATCCCTGTGGTGGATATTGCTGGTGCCACTTCGTTGAAGCTTTTCAGCCAAGTCAGAAATGATGATTACCAGACTGGGGTAAGTGCCGGTGCCTACCTGAAAAAATTGGGAAGCCAGCATCTTGCTTGGTGCGGTGTAGAACAGGTGCACTGGGCACGTGAGCGATTCATCGGTTTTTGCAGTGCCACGTCCTCCATCCCTGAAATGATGCCGAGTTTTTCTCGGTCTTTGTCCTGGTGGAGGCACCTCTACGACTCAGACGCACAGCTGGAGGCGTGGCTGACTGAACTTCCAAAACCCTGCAGTCTATTCTGTTGCAACGACCTCTCTGCAATGAAAGTTGAGCTCGTATGCCAACGACTTGGCATTGCAATACCTGAGGAGATCATGGTATTGGGGGTGGATAATGAGACGTTGCTCTGTGAGCTGGCCAGTCCTTCGATTTCCAGCATTCAACCCGATTGCGAGACGATTGGATACCAAGCTTCGGCAATGCTTGATTCAATGCTCAATGATGAAACACACGGGGTACATATACGTCGTATAGCTCCAGGGCCTGTAAGGGAGCGAGAGAGTACCCGTGTAATCTACTGTGAGGATGAGCATGTTGCAAAGGCGATGCAGTTGATCAAGGCAGAAGCAACGAGTGGATTGCAGGCGAGTGAGGTGGCTCGTCAGGCTGCCATCTGCAGACGTTCTTTGGAGATGCGCTTTCGTTCCTTACGAGGAACCACTATCTGGGAAGAGATCACTACGGAAAAACTCTCCAGGGCAGCGTCGTTGCTCTCCCATTCACAGCAGAGTATTGCTACTGTTGCCCAGCAGTCTGGTTTTTCTTCAATACATAGGTTTTATAGTTTATTCAAACGCAACTATCATATGACGCCTCAACAATATCGGGAAAAAAAGGCCCGAACATAAGCTTTCCTACAACCACCGTTTTATGGCATGATGGAGAGCGAGGTATAGTATGGAACTTATGCTCGATACAGCTAACTTGGAAGAAATCAAGAAAGGTTTGGAAATATACCCAATCAATGGGGTTACCTCCAATCCTTCCATCATCAAGGCAGAAGGAAAGATTGATTTTTTCAATCATATGCATCAGATCCGTAGTCTCATTGGGGAAGAGCGAAGCCTTCATGTGCAGGTGGTAGCCCACGATGCAGAACACATCATTGCCGAGGCAGAGAGAATTCTCAAGATTCTTGGTAGCAATACATTTATAAAGATTCCTGTGACTGAAGAGGGCCTGAAAGCCATAAAAATACTGGCTTCCCGGCAGGTTAACATTACAGCCACTGCCATCTATACCACCATGCAGGGAATTCTGGCCATGCTCGCTGGTGCCAGGTATCTCGCTGTCTACTATAACAGGATGCTGAACATTGATATTGATGCGGCTAAGGTGATCAGGGAGCTCAGTAGTTTGCTCTGGGCAAACAGTACCAACTGCCAGATACTTGCCGCCAGTTTTAAGAATCTCAGTGAGATAACCACTAGTTATGCCAATGGGGCAAGCTGTTGCACCGTTCCCTATGCGCTGTTGCAGACCGGACTACATATGCCTTCCATAACCAAGGCTGTCCACGATTTTTCTGAAAATTGGGAAAAGATATATGGGAACAGAACGCTACTCGATTTCTAAAAATGACCTGTTTGCCCTTGCACATAATGCACTGTCGGTTGAACTTCTTGAAGATGGATATTATTGCGCTCTGCGTTTTGCAAAAGAACAGGAACCAGGGTATAGCACCCATCCACTCTATCGGGCAATGGCTAAGACCAGTGCTTCGGTGTGTCTTCGCTTTCAATCTCTCTCCGACGTTACGATTCACCTGAAACGGTATAATCAGTCACTGCTTCCCAAGAAAGGGGAGCCGGTGATTGATTTTACAACGCTTTACCCCCACGCTCTGGATCTATCTGAGACCTTCGACCTCATCTACGCTGGCAATGATGTAGTGCATCTCCCTTTGCAGAGTGACCAGATTCCCATCGCAAAAGGGAATCTGGTGAGTCTCTACCTTCCCATGCATCACCAAATAGGGTTTCGGATAGAAGGGGCTGTGCAACCTGTCGCAAAAGAAGGTAAGACACTGCTTTGTATCGGTGATTCAATTGTCCAAGGAGTGGGGGTACGCCATCCCTCTGCATCTTTATGCGAGCAACTCTCATCTCTCAAGGGCGTACAGGTTATAAACCAAGGCATTGCCGGAGCTTTGGTGAATTCAAAACTCATCCAGAAATTGGATATTCCCATTCATAGCATTCTCGTGGCACTTGGTACCAATGATTGGTCCATACGTGAAACCCTTGCAGATTTGCGTGGGGAGATGTTCGCGTTGCTCGGGAGAATCAGAAAGTTCTATCCTTTGGTGCCCGTTACGGTACTTACTCCGCTGTGGAGATCTGACATCCAGCAGACACAGAGCATGGGGAGCTTTTCTGAGATGCAGAAGACCCTGGAGTATACAACTTACTGCTTCCCCAGGGTCCGTGTAGTGAATGGGCTCTCCCTATCGCTGCGCGATGCATATGATGATGGATTCATCCACCCCGATGAGCGAGGGATCAGGTTCTTGGCAAAAGGGTTGGTCTCTCAGCTTCTATAGTCATTTTTCAGTGTATCCACTGCTGAGATGATCCTTTCCATCGCTTGTTCAATATTGCTCCGTTGGGTCCCGAAGTTGATTCTCACAAACCTGCGGTACTCCTCTCCTCCAAACCACGTTCCATCATTGAAGGCAACACTAGCTCTTTGGCCGAAAAACCTGGATAGTATTCCTCCTCCTGGGCTTTTCTTGGTCTCATAAAGCTCTGGATGTGCCTCCCTATCCTTTTCAACCAGAGGGATCAGCGCTGAGCAATCGAGTAGGGTGATGAATGAAGCTTTTGGCCTAATACATATGATTTCTGGGACATGGTTTTGCAATGTCTCCTCGATATAGGTGAGATTATCCTGTAAATAGGCAAGTAACTCCGTCAGCCATGATTCTCCACTCTGGTAGGCAGTGGTGGCCAATGTAGTGGCAAAGGTGGAATTACCTGTAAGGAAGAGTTGCTGCAGCCGCTTCTCATAAGACTGCTTCAAGGTTTGATTATTGAATAATGTAACGGAGTAGTGTTCTCCAGCCATATTGAAGGTTTTGGAAGGGGCCATGCAGACAATGCTCTCACACCCAGTTTTCTTCCCTACTTCGAGAAGACTTACAAAGGACTCATAGCGAAGATCAGCATGAATTTCGTCGCTGATGATTGTCACCTCATGCTTTTTGGCTATACGGCAGAGTTTGGTAAGTTCTTCTTCACTGAAGACCAGACCCGATGGATTATGGGGGCTGCAGAAGAGTAAGATCTTTGCCTTCTGACAGAGTTTCTCAAATTGATCCCAATCAAGAGAAAACTGGTGTTGCTGTTCATCATAGGACAACGGCCAGGGGCTCAATGTCCTATTGAGATTGTTCACCATGGTCACGAACGGTTGGTAGGAAGGAAAAGGGACAATGACCTCGTCCTGCTCTTCGCTGAGAAGATCCAGGAGTATTGCGATACTGTTCAATACCCCTTGGCTGAGTACTACTTGATTAGGTGACAACTCCATCTGATGCCATACCTTTACCCACCTTAGGAAAGCGCCCTTTTGCCCTGGGGCATAAGGATACCCGTAGATGGCCTGCTCAGCAAGTAAACGTGCCTGCTCAGAAACTTCCGGGACTACAGGGAAATCCATGTCTGCAACCCAAAACGGTATTGCTTCAGGATTGCCACACATGGATGCGATGGCTTCCTTGTTCCATTTGACGGACAAGGAAGAACGACGGTCAGTGATTTGATTAAACAATGATTGCATTACGAACGATACTCCACTTGATAACCAGAACGCGGATTGGGGTAATACCCTTCTCGTACCTTTCTGGTTTTAAATACGATTGCATGTTCTGGGCAGCGATGATAACACCCAAGGCATCCAGTACAGGCCCGGTCGAAGACAGGTTTGCCATCCTTCATTTCAATGTTGGCAGATGGACACATACGGTAACAAATTCCACAGGAAGTACACGCATCGGTAACGGCGAAATCGAGTGCTGTATCCATGAAAGAACGATGGATCGGGAGCATTACATGGTTGATTGCAAAACGAGAGAGGGGAGGGCGATGCGGAAGTCTGATAACCTCCGTTGTAATGTCCTGAGCAATTTCTGCAACCTTCCTGTCAGCTTTTGTATAGAGGTCCTCAATCTTCTCCTCACTTGGCGCATTGAGTAGAGGAATATATCCATCGGGCATCACCACATGATTTGCATAGCTTACCACAGCCCCAGCTTCCTTCAGCAGGACCTCCATCGTTTGGAAGGTATATGCTTGAAATAGATAGCGAGTCGTGACAAGAAAGAGATATTTCAATGGGGAGAGATCTTGTTTTTGAAATACCTCCTCAATGAAATGGGGAACCAGATTGGGTGGAAATCCCTTGTAAACTGGAAAAACAAACCCTACTTGTTCAGTAATGGTGAAGGTTGGTGTTTCCATCAAGGAAGGAATCATCAGTACCTGGCAGTCTCCGAGTTCACTACAGAGCTTCTGTGCTATATAGTAGCTATTGCCTGTACCAGAGAAGCAGAGAAGTGTAGTTTTCATGCATCGACCTCGAGTGGGAAGTGCTCAAGACGGGTGCATAGTTCAGTAATATCTTCATCATGCAGATCAAGGTTGGTTACCAATCGTATCATTTCCCCTTCAGAATTTGCCAAGATTCCTTGCTTTGCTAATTGGCTTACTACTTCAGAACTCGAAAGTGAGGGCACCCGGAAGAAGATGATATTGGTTTGGACTCCTTCGACGTCTACCTCAGCCCAACCCCCCTTTGCCAAGGCATCAGCCAAAGCCTTGGCATGTGCATGGTCATCTGCCAGTCGATCTACATGGTTCTCGAGCGCATAGATTCCGGCAGCTGCAAGCACCCCAGTCTGCCGCATTCCTCCTCCCAGCATCTTACGAATCGTGAGTGCCTTGTTGATGAACGCTTCATCCCCACAGAGCACGCTCCCTACTGGACATCCAAGTCCTTTGGAAAGACAGAAGGTAATGGTATCCGCATAGTTCGCATAGGTCTTGACCGGGATCCCAGTGGCTACCTGTGCATTGAAGATTCTTGCTCCATCCATATGTACTTTCAAATCATGAGTGGATGCAAAATCCTTGATGCCTTCCAGGTTTTCCAATGGATAACAGTATCCTCCAATCGTGTTTTCTACCTCGATAAGGGTGGTGGTTGCCATATCATAGTCACCCTGTTTTACTTTTCCGATAAATATATCAGCGTTGAGAATACCACGAGGAACATCGAAGGAAATCGGAAGTACCCCAGCAATTGCCGAAAGCGAACCTATTTCATGCTGGATGATATGGCTATTGGCTGCCGTGAATACCTCATTGCTTCTTCCTCCATTGATATAGAGGCTGATAAGGTTACCCATCGAACCGGAGGAGACAAACAATCCACGTTCCTTCCCGGTCAGTTCAGCTGCCATTGCTTCCAGTCTAGTGGTTGTAGGGTCTTCTCGGTAGACATCATCACCTACTTCTGCTGAAGCCATGGCTTTTCGCATTGCTTCAGTTGGTTTTGTGATAGTGTCACTTCTCAGATCATAGTATTTCATCGGTCATCTCCTTGTTACTACCTGAAACTATAGCGGAGAGCGAGCGTTCAGTCCAGCATACAGAAGGTCCCTGGACGAATCCAGGGACCTGTGCTTGTCGAGTGAAACAACTACTTGAGGTAGATGTCCTTGACCGGATGATAATCCATGGTGTTTGGATACCAACCGCCCCACTTGTTAGTATCAATCATGTTGATTGCTACGTAGTAGTAGAGAGGCATGATACCCATATCCTGGTTAATCATGATGTCTTCAGCGGTCTTGAGAACACCGAAGCGATCCTCGCCAGCCGGCATTCTTGCTGCTTCATTGATCAACAGGTCATAGACCTCATTTGAGTACCTACCACCGTTCATACCGGCACCGGTAATGAACATGTCAAGGAAGGTATTCGGATCCTGGTAGTCACCAACCCATCCTGCACGAGCAATTTCAAAGTTGCCTTGGTTACGGTTGGAGAGGTAGGTCTGCCATTCCTGGTTCTCAAGAGTTACTGTGATCCCAAGGTTGTCTTTCCATTCCTGCTGGATGAATTCAGCAATCTGCTTGTGACCTTCGTTGGTGTTGTACAGAATAGTGGTGGTCGGGAATCCAGCACCGTTGGGGTAACCAGCTCTAGCCAAGAGATCCTGTGCCTCGGCAATCATGTCATCAATGTTGTCGTGGGGGAACTCAAGTGCTTCGTAACCGGCCATCGGGGGTACGATGCCCCATGCGGGAATCTGTCCAGCTCTGGTTACGCCTTCAACAAGTGCCTCTCTGTCGACAGCCAATGACAGCGCACGGCGGACATCGGGGTTGTCAAACGGAGCAATCTCGTTCTGGAAAACGTAGTAGTAGGTGGACAACTGTGGGGAGGACTGGAAGTCAGCGCGCATCTGAGCAGCTGAAAGCTGATCATTCGGCACGTTGGTTGCCCAGTCAATTTCACCATTGAGGTACATGTTGTAGTTGGTGGTATCGCTGTCAGAGGAGTAGAAGATGACCTTGTCAAGCTTCACATTCTCCTTGTCCCAGTATGTGTCACTCTTGACGACAGTAAGGGAAGTCTGGGGAATTCTCTCAGTGAGTACGAAAGGACCATTACCTACGAAGTTCTCGGGGGTGGTCCATTCATCTCCAAATGCTTCAATGGCATGCTTGGGAACGATGGAGAAACTGTAGTGAGTCAGTGCATCAATTGCATAAGGGAGGGGACCGATGAGATCCATCTGGAAGGTACGGTCGTCGAGAGCGCGGATTCCCACGGCCTCAGGACCAGCTTCCCCAGCATTGAACTCCGTTGCACCTTGAAGGAACATGCAGGGGAACCAGGCATAGGGACCTGCAGTCATTGGATCAAGGAGTCTCAACCAGCTGTAGACAACGTCATCTGCAGTGATGGGAACGCCATCGGACCAGACGGCATCTTCACGAAGCTTGAAGGTATACTGGGTGCCATCTTCGTTGACTTCCCAGCTCTCTGCAACGCCAGGTACTGCAAGAGCAGTCTCAGGGTCAATTGCTACCAAACCTTCGAAAAGAGCTTCGAAAATTCTATGTTCGGGAACTCCTTGGATGAGAGCGGGGTCAAGTGACTCAGGCTCAGCACCGTTGGAAATGCGGAACACGATCTCTTCCTTTGCTGGAGCAACGGGTGCTGGAGCGGCAGGAGCCGGTGCAGCAGGTTCTGCTACAGCTTTTGGAGCCGGAGCCGGAGTTTCCGGAGCAGTCGTTGCTGCCGGAGCCGGCGTCGTGGTAGCGGCTGGTGCAGGTTCTTCTTTGTTTCCACAGGAAATAAAGAGAGCACTGACAAGCAGCACACTAAGCATGATAGCCAGAAATTTCTTCATAGACATATCTCCTTGTAGTTCTAAGTATACATATTCAACTTAGCTTACGTCACATTAAACCACGAATCAAGAGAAAACGCAAATAGGTTTCTCTAAAACAGCCTTTAGAATGCATATATCGTGTTTATTCATACAAAATTTACAGAGACTGTATTTGTAAGGAGGTACCTGTTTTTTCTGTTACTTTCGAGTATATTGGAAGTGAAGAACAGGAGAAGTTACCGTGGTACGACATGCTACCTATATAAAACCTAATGGAATCCAATACCGTGTTACCAACATGTTTCATGGTATATGTGGATTTTTCTCACTATTTCTGATCTGGGGTCTTGTGTTAAACCTCTCAGAAGGGGTCAGTTTGTTCAGCATGATTCATATTCTGATTCTGTTACTGCTTACCCTAGCAGGGACATTCTACCGTGACACTTGGATTTTTAATAAGCAAGACCAGATCATCACCAGCATCTATGGTTTTGGCCCTTTATGCAGACGTGAACAATTCACTTTTTCTGAGGTCCATCAGTTGGAGTTGACTCACTTTGTCAGGGGAACCACTGATAAGGATGCAAAACCGACAAAACGTCGATTTCGCGCCATGATTGTGTTTTCGCTTTCTCTAGGGGAGAACGATACGCGGGATATTGAAATCATAGCCGAGAAAACCAGTGCTGGGAGAACCGAGTCGGCAGTTCAGGCTATCTCTGCTGTAACAGGTCTTCCCTTATACGTCGATCGTCCCAGGGATCTCGACCTACATGTATCCTATAAAGATATGAAATGGTAAAAAAGAGCCACCGCATTCGGTGGCTCTATGTTGCTCAGGTTTTTTCACTTGCCGTCTTTGCTGCATCGGCTTCAGCTTCTTCCATCGTGACCTTGCTGAGATCTCTTTTGTCATAGAGCCAGCAGGCAACCTGTTGCTTCTCATTGATGTCCAACATCGGTGGAATGTGGCAGGAACACCAAGGCATTTTCTTGGGACAACGGTCATAGAAGTAACAACCAATACGCTCCTTGTCAGGGGAAGGGACATCACCGGTGAGGATGATTCGCTTTCTTTCTCTTTCTATCTTCGGGTCAGGAATCGGAGCAGCACTAAGCAATGCAATGGTGTATGGGTGCAACGGATTGTCGTAGAGTTGTACAGCCTCACTAATTTCAACAATCTTACCCAGGTACATAACCGCCACACGCGTAGAAATATGCTGAATTACTGCCAGGTCATGAGCAATGAAGATGTAAGTCAGTCCGAACTCTTTTTGCAGATCTGCCATCAGATTGAGAATTTGCGACTGGATGGATACATCCAAAGCCGATACCGGCTCATCGGCAAGGATGATCTTTGGGTTCAACGCCAACGCACGTGCAATTCCTATTCTCTGTCTCTGTCCACCACTGAACTCATGAGGATAACGGTTCTTGAATGCTTTGTTTAATCCAACCCGTTCCATCAATTCCTCAACACGACGTTCAATATCCATTGGACTCATTGGGGTTTCGAGCAGTCTTCGGTTATTGTAAATTACCATTGGCTCAGCAATGATTGAACGAACCGTCATTCTGGGATCCAGTGATGCATAGGGATCCTGGAAGATCATTTGGATATCAAGTCTAGCTTTGAGCATGGTCCGGGTATCAGCTTTTACCAGATCAATGCCATTGAATATGACACTTCCACTGGTTGGTTTGTTGAGCTGGCTGATAGAACGTACCGTAGTAGACTTTCCACAACCGGACTCGCCTACGATGCCCAGTGTTTCTCCGGGATATACATCAAAGGAGATTCCATCTACTGCACGGATTGCTCCAACTTGTTTCTGAAGGATTGCTCCGCTGGTGATGGGGAAGTGTTGTTTTAGATCCCTGACTTCCAACAGGGGCTTTCTTTTTTCTATACTCATTCGGCCTTCTCCTTGATGTTAGCTTCGTTCAGTGCCCGTTGCTTTTCACTCTCTTCAGCGAATAGCCAGCAAGCTACCTCATGTCCTTTTCCAAGATCTTTTACCAGGGGATAGGCCTGTCGACATACTTCCATTGCCTTATGGCAACGTGGGTGGAACGGACAGCAGGGGGGCAGGTCGATGACATTGGGTGGTTGTCCTTCGATGGAGAAGAGGCGGTTACCCTTCTTTGTGGTGTCCATGCGGGGCACACTCTTGATCAAACCTTCCGTATACGGATGGCTTGGTCTTGCATACAACTCATCAGTTGTGGCTTTTTCGACGATTCTGCCTGCATACATGACACATACTTGGTCACACATGCCAGCCACAACACCCAAGTCATGGGTGATGAGGATGACTGCCGTTCCCATTTGGTTGCTAAGCTTGGCAATCAATTCAAGAATTTGTGCCTGGATGGTGACATCAAGGGCAGTTGTTGGCTCATCAGCAATCAGCACCTCAGCATTGCAACTCAACGCTTGAGCAATCATTACACGCTGTCGCATACCGCCAGAGAACTGATGGGGATAGTTCTGGATGCGTTTTTCTGCAGAGGGGATACCTACCAGCTTAAGCATATCGATGGAACGTTCAAGTGCTTCCTGCTTGGAAACGTCCTTCTCATGGAGACGGATGGTTTCCACCATCTGTGTGGAAATCTTGAGGAAGGGATTCAAGCTGGTCATCGGGTCCTGGAAGATCATGGAGATTTTCTTGCCTCTGATGCTTCGCATCTGTTTCTCAGACAGCTTGAGAATGTCCTTCCCTTCAAAAATGACCTCTCCACCAACGATTTTTCCTGGAGGGGAGGGGATAAGTCGCATTAAGGAAAGGTTGGTAACGCTCTTACCGCTTCCGCTTTCTCCTACAATACCGATGGTCTCTCCTTCTCTTACCGAGAACGAGACCCCATCAACTGCCTTTACGATTCCGGCATCGGTCTTGAAATATGTTTGAAGGTCCTTTACGTCAAGGACTGTCTTTGCATTGGGTTTCATACTCATCATGTTCCTCCTAGAGCTGGTTCTTGCTTTGTGGATCAAACGCATCCCTCAGTCCGTCACCAAAGAAGTTCATGGCGAAGAGGAAGATGGTCATGGCGATTGCGGGGAAGACAAGCTTCCACGGATACAGGGTCATGCCGTTGACAGCATCACCTACCAAGGATCCCCATGAAGCGTACGGGGCCTGGACTCCGAGACCCAGGAAGGAGAGGAAGGACTCTTGCATGATGAATGCAGGAACCCTGAGTGTTGAATATACGATGATGACAGAGAGTGAGTTTGGTACCATGTGACGGAAAATGATTCTCCCCGTTGATGCACCCATGCTGCGGGCAGCCTCGACATACTCACTGTTTTTCAAACTCATTACCTGTCCACGTACCATACGAGCAACGGTCAGCCAGCTTACCATGGCTAATGCCACAAAAAGATTCATGATGTTACGTCCGAAGATGGCCATGAAGATAATGACCAAAAGCATGTACGGTAGTCCATACATGATATCGACCAGACGCATCAGGAAGAAGTCAATCTTGCCTCCGGCATACCCTGCTATTGCACCCAGTACAATGCCGATCAACACACTGGTGATTGTTCCCACCAAGCCAATTGCGATGGAGACCTGTCCACCGTAGATGATACGGCTGAGCATGTCACGTCCACTGTAGTCGGTCCCAAGGTAATAGTGTCTCTCATGCTTCAAGTCAGCAGTAATATCAGCAGAAAGCGACTCATTTACCGTTATCTCACGATTAATAGGGAACTGAGCCTTCCCATCCTTGATCTCCTGCTTCAGTCCGCGTTCGATGGATCTGCTGATTGCTGTTTTTAAGTTGATCAACAGGTTGGTCTTACCAATGGATGCGATACCTTTCTCTCCAAGGCTCTGCAGCTCAAGTTCAAGATTTGCCTCATACTCTTCAGCAGTGAGACCAGGAGTGGCAGCCTTTACTGTGTTGAGTACTTGGCTTCTCACTTCATTCTGTATCTGGTTTGCGATAACAGATTCCTCTACTCCTATGTATTCAGCGTAGATTCTCTGGATATCCAAGAAATCCATGCGGGCAATATTCTTGCGTTTACCCGTCTCGGAATCGGTATAGAACATTTTATCAATGTTAATCAGGAACTCTGTATCAATTTTTTCCTGCAAACGGTCGATGGTACGCTGATCAGCGGAACTGAAGGTAAACGTACCTGCCTCTCTCTGTGCCTCACCTTCAGCATAAAGGAAATCCCAGACCTTGTTGGTTTCGTTTTGGGAGATCCAGTTTTCAATCTGCTGACTTTCCGCTTCTGTCACTACCAAGCTTCCAGACCTCCAAGCTTTGAAGTACAAGTCTTTCAACTTGGATTCCATCATCAGATCCCCTGCAGTCTTACTGAAGGAAGGGCGCAGGTGCTGGTGATCGAGGATTATTTGATCATATGGATGGATGGGAAGGAACATTGCTGAAGCAGCAAGCAGTGAATAGATGGCTACAATAACCATTCCCAGTACAGCCATCTTGTTTTTTTTCAGGCGCTTCCAAGCGTCTTTCCCTAGGCTATTGCCTTCTACGACCTGGTCAAACTCATTGAGGGCCGCTTCTTTTGGTTGTTTTCGTTTGAAGAACATGGTCCTCTCCTCTTATTTATACGTAATTCGTGGGTCGAGCTGTGCATAGACGATGTCTACCAGGAAGTTCATCACAATCAAGATGGCCGAGTAGACGATAACTACCCCAACGATGAGGGTGTAGTCACGGTTGAACGAGCTCTGTACGAAGAACTTGCCCAAGCCGGGTACGCGGAAAATCTGTTCTACAACGATGGATCCGGTAATGATTCCGGCGAATGCAGGACCAAGATAACTTACGACGGGAAGCATTGCACCTTTCATTGCATGCTTGAAAATGATGGTGGTGTTTTTCATGCCCTTGGCCTTAGCCGTACGGATATAGTCGCTCCTGAGTGTTTCCAGCATCGATGAACGGGTCAAGCGTGCAATATTTGCGAAATATGCAAAGGAGAGGGATACTGCAGGAAGAATAACGGTCGTCCACCCTTCTCCTGTGGTGTACCAGCCACTGGTAGGTAGCCACTTCAGTTTCATTGCGAAAATGAGCTGCAAGACTGGGGCTATGACAAATAGCGGTACCGAGATGCCAATGACGGCCACCCCCATGCTAAGGTAGTCCAACCAAGTGTTCTGTCGAACCGCCGCTATAATCCCAGCGGAGATGCCGAAAACCAAAGCGAGCAGCATTGCATAGCTTCCCAGCACTACAGACTTCGGGAGGCTGTTTGCGATGTAGTAGTTTACATCATAGTCCTTATACTTGAAGGAGGGGCCGAGATCGCCACGTAAAATATCAAACATATATCGGCCGTACTGTTGGATCAACGGTTCGTCCAAATGATATTTTGCGTTTATGTTTCTCTCAACTACTTCAGGAAGCTTGCGTTCTGTGGCAAATGGGCCACCAGGGGCAATACGGACAATGAAAAAACTCAACGTGATAATAATTAAAAGCGTGGGAATCATCCCCAATAGTCGGTTCACGATATATTTTGTCATTCGTTTCCTCGTCTGTGAGTTTTGCTACATAGGAGAAAGGCAGAAAGGTGTACCTATGTACATACAGCATTCTGATACTATACCAAGATGTTCATTTATGCAAGAATGATGTAAAACCCAAAAAAGTACATCTTACTGGTATTACGTAATCATATTGTATATAATAAGATGTGTATCAATTATAAAGCATGTAAATTTACATAAAATTTCATAGTGTCAACAACCAAGCATGAGTGAGGAGAGGTAGGAAAGAGTACTGGATTTATGATACCCTGCTCTTCTGTATAGATGCCGGGAGAGAAATAAGAATGAAGAAATTTTACATAGAAAATCTTGGATGTTCCAAGAACCAAGTAGATGCAGAACTGTTGATCAAACAGCTCGAAGAGGATGATCTGCAGCTGACAGAGACTGCAAGTGAGGCTGATCTCATCCTGGTCAATACCTGTGGATTCATCGAGTCAGCACGTGAACAGTCGATTGATACTTTCTTTGCTTTGCATGAAGCAAACCCAGATGCGAAAATTATTCTCAGTGGATGCATGGCTCAACGCTACGCAGATGAGTTACAAGAACAGTTGCCGGAGGCTTCGGCCATTTTTGGCAACCGCAATCTTTCGGCGATCAAGGACGTGGTAAGAAAGGTCTTTGCAGGGGACAGGGTTGTCGAGGTTCCTTCCTATCCAGCTCCAGAAAAAGAGGTATATGAACGGAATGAGCTGCTCTCCTTCCCCGGTAGTGCATACTTGAAGATTAGTGAAGGGTGTAATCACTGGTGTGCCTATTGTGCCATTCCCCTGATCAGAGGAAATTTGAGAAGCAGACCAAAGCAGACCATTCTCTCTGATGCAAAGGCATTGATTAAACGAGGAGTGAGGGAGATCAATCTCATTGCCCAGGACCTTGCATCGTACGGAACCGACAGCGCTGATCATACAAGCCGTTTCATGGAATTGCTTGCCGACTTGGTAACACTCGAAGGGGATTTCGTGGTGAGGCTTCTCTATATACATCCCGATGCATTCCCCACTGAATTGCCTGCATTTATCAAGCAGCATAAAAAAGTGTTGCCTTATTTTGATATTCCCTTCCAACATGCGGACACAGCCATCCTGAGGAGTATGGGCAGAAAAGGGGATAAGGAGCAACACTTGGCTATGATCGAACATATCAGGGAAGTGCTTCCTGAAGCAGTATTTCGTACTACGATACTTCTAGGATATCCTGGAGAAGATGAGGAGGCTTTTGCTGAGGTCCTTGATTTCCTCACTCGTGCTCGCCTTGATTGGGTGGGATCCTTCTTGTACAGCCGTGAGGAAGGAACCAGGGCCTATGCGCTCCGAGGAGAGAAGGAGCATGCAAAAGCCTTAAAACGTGCACAAGGATTCCAGAAGCAACTTGAAGCATTGCAAAGTCCCATTACACGTGAGAACCTCAAGCGGTTTATCGGTAAGGAGTATGATGTGTTGATTGAAGAACCGGTGAAGGGGGAAGACCTGGCAATTGGCCGCATGTACGCCCAGGCACCGGAGGTCGATGGACTTACGGTGGTAATGGGTCGTGACTTGAAAGCTGGAGCAATGCTCCGCTGTGGAATTCGCAGGGCCAATGGTCTTGACCTTGAGGCCATCCCCTTGAATGGAGTGACGCATGGCTGAGCTGCAGGAACTAATGGATCAACTCAATGAAGCACAAAGGGAAGCGGTGCTTGAGAACAGCCATCCCTTGCTTGTTCTCGCTGGAGCAGGAAGTGGTAAGACACGCGTGATTACCACCAAAATTGCCTATGCCATTGAGCAACTGGGCATCCCTCCATACAAGATTCTTGCTGTAACCTTTACCAACAAGGCAGCAAACGAGATGAAAGAACGGGTAGGAGAGATGCTGGAAGGTCGCTCTGATGTCAATGATTGCAATATTCGTACCTTCCACTCCTTTGGGGCTTGGTTTTTGCGCAGGTTTGGCTCAGAAATTGGCCTTGATTCCAACTTCACCATCTATGATGATAATGACTCGCTGAGTTTGCTCGCTTCTTGTTTCCCGAATTACAAGAAACGGGAACTTGACCCCATCATGAGAAAAATCAGCTATGCAAAAGACCGGGGACTTACCTATACCGACAACTTGCAGTCTCTCAAGGTCGACTCCACCTTCAAGCGAATGTTTGAAGCATACGAAAGAAAGCTGCATCAAGTAGGAAATGTGGATTTTGCCGATTTGATCGGCCGCAGTATTGAGCTTCTCGAGACCAAAAGTGAAATACAACAGTGGGTTCACCGCCGTTTCAGCATGATCCTTGTGGATGAGTATCAGGATTCAAATGCTGCGCAGTTCAAATTGTTGCATCGTCTGGTAGGCCCTAGTACCTTTATCTGCGTCGTTGGTGATGACGACCAATCCATCTATCGATTTCGTGGGGCGGAGGTACAGAATATTCTCAGCTTCCCGGACCAGTATCCAATGGCCAGGACTGTCAAACTTGAGCAGAACTACCGCTCAACACAGAATATCCTGGAAATTGCCAATAGTGTCATCAAGAACAACAAGGGAAGACACGAAAAACAGCTTTGGACTGCAAATCGAAAGGGAGGAAAGCCCCACCTGTCCTATGTCCAGGACGAGCAGGATGAAGCCCTGCGTATTGCTACAATTGTTAAGAAAGACCGACGTTTCAATGAGAGTGCAATACTGTACCGGACCAATGCGCAGTCCGTAGCCTTTGAGACGATGTTCAAACGTGCAGGCATTCCCTACAAGGTAGTTGGCGCGCTGCAGTTCTATGAACGTGAAGAGGTAAAAGATGCCCTGGCGTTGCTCTTCTTGCTTACCAACACAAAGGACGAAGTCAATTTCAAGCGCATGATCAACAAGCCTGCCCGGGGCATAGGCCCTGGAAGCCAGGATACCATCCTTGCCTATGGACCGGAAGCAAATGGTGACTTGCTTGCAATGTTGCGGCTTGCTACGGAGAAAAATGGGCTTTCCAATAAAGCAAGAGAGGGAGCTAAACACTTTTTACGGATGTACGAGCATGCCCAGAAGATGCTTCAGGAAGGTGAGCTGGTTGACTGTGCCTATTTCCTTATCAGGGAATCAGGGCTTCTCGATTACTACCGGAAGCTTGACCAGCAGAATACCACCGCCAAGGTGGAGAACTTGGAAGCCTTGGTCAATGCACTTTCTTCCTATGAATCCTCCCTTGAAGGGTTGTTGCTCTTTCTTGAGCAACTCTCTCTCGACCCAACCACCCTGGGACAGGAAGACCCCAGGGATAAGGATGGAGTGACCCTTATCACCATGCACAATACCAAAGGTTTGGAGTTTGACAGGGTATTTGTAGCGGGCCTCGAAGATGAACTGTTTCCCGGTCGTTCTGTAGAGAGCGATGAGGACATCGAGGAAGAGCGTCGTATCTTCTATGTAGCGGTGACACGGGCAAGGGAGGAGTTGTATCTTCTCAGCGCCAGTGCACGTAAGATATGGGGGAAAACCAGTTATAACCATCCCAGCCGTTTCCTCGATGAGATCGATCCTTCGCTTCTTACTGTGCAAGGAATTCGCCCCGGCACAGATTCTGGTGGATTTGGCTACCAAGGTCTCTCCAGTCTACAGGAGAAACGAAAGCGACATGATGCTGCATCCCCCTCTCGATCCTCTTCGTCTTCGTGGGGAGCCAGTGGAGCTCCGATCATTCAAAAAGGATTCGGCAGCAAAGCCAAGACTTTTACCATGAAGACGGTACATGAGGCGAAGGAAGGGGAGCCCCTATTCCCGGTAGGGCAACGTGTTTATAGTGACAGCTATGGGGAAGGGGAAGTGATAACCCTTCGGATGAGTGGGGATCGTGAGGTCATTGAAGTCAGGTTTTTCAATGGCAAGAAAACCACATTCATAAGCAAGTTTGCCCAGCTTGAGAAAATCGGGGGTGAGTGAGATGGAGAGTAGGGGGAAAGCCACTAGACAAGATTGGCCGGAAGGTTATACAATGCCTACCGTTGTCCGCGCTCGCGACTTCCATGTATATGATCGTTACGGGGAGCGGTATACTGATTTTTTTCAGAATTATGGCAGAGCCATCCTTGGCCATCGACCAGAGAGGATCCAACAGGCTATTAAGTCTACGGTAAGTCGCGGGTTGATTGCAGAATACCCATCGGTATACACAGGAAGGCTCGAAAAGCTATTGGTGAACCTGTTTCCAAGCTTTCCGGTTGTACGTTATTATACAGACCCCCGGAAGGTCATGCAGGCGGTAAGTGCAGTTTCGGATGATGAAATATTCGACCCTGCGGTTTCTGCTGAGCATGCAAGCCGTACAGTGTCCTATTGGCGACCGTTCCTAGGTTTTGGCGGGGCAGAATCCGTGATGCTCTTCCCTATCCTACCTTTCCCAGGGAGTTTCGTACCTCAGGTCGTTTGCCTCAAGGAAGCATTCTGTACAGCTCAGGTCCCGCCTTCAGATGTGGTTTCTCCGTTGTTGCTTGATTTGCTCGTCAAGACAACTGTGAGTTTGATCCAAGTTTTGAAGTCGGAGGAGACAGTTGCAAAACGTATGGACAATCCACTGAGTGGTGTGTTCAAGACACGAGGACCGTACGGATTAACCGGTCTCAGTGAAGAGCGTTATGCGGCCTTTGCCAGGGAAGCACTCACAAAACAGATGGTGTTTCCCCCAACAGCGGATATTCCATTCATTATCCCGGGTTCCTATACCAAGGGTGAGATGGGTCCACTGATGGAATTGGCCAGCCGATATGCCGATGCTGTAACATAGAAATGGTAGTAGGAAATACGCCATGCACAAAACACACGCAAGGTACAACCTTGCAGAACAGGATGAATAGATGAAGACTATTTTTGTGAAACCGCTGACGATTCAGAAGAAATGGTATCTGATTGATGCAGAGGGAAAGGAGCTTGGCAAGGTAGCAGTTGCCGCTGCACGCATCCTCCGCGGGAAGAACAAGCCCGAATTTGTCCCACACCAGGACATGGGCGACTATGTGATTATCATCAATGCTGAGAAAGCTGCTCTTTCGGGCAACAAGTATCAGGATAAAATGTATTATCGCCACTCCAACTACCCCGGTGGGCTTCGGCAAACCAGCTATGCTGATATGGTCAAGCGCAACCCGGTGTACCCGATGGAGCGCGCCGTTCATGGTATGCTTCCCCGAGGTCCCCTCGGTCGCAAGCTGTACACTAACATGAAGGTCTATGCAGGTAATAAGCACCAGCATCAGGCACAGCAGCCCATCAAGGTCGAAATTTAAGGTAGGAGCGAAAAATGGCAAAGAAAGAAGTAAAGAAAGTGGAAAATCTTGGTCATGGTGTTGGACGCCGTAAGACCGCCGTTGCTCGTGTCTACCTTAGGGAAGGCGAGGGCAAGATTGTAATCAATGGTAGGGATATCGATACCTACTTTGGTAACCCGATGCTCACCTATATCGTGAAGCAGCCGCTCGAGACCACTGAGACTACCGGCAAGTATGACTTGCTCATCAACGTTGGTGGTGGTGGTCCTTCCGGTCAGGCAGGTGCCTGCCGCCACGGTATCGCACGTGCTCTCTGTGCCCATGATGAGGGTTTCAGACCAGCACTGCACGCTGCTGGATTCATGACTCGTGACTCCCGTATGGTTGAACGTAAGAAATATGGTCAGCCTGGTGCACGTCGCAAGTTCCAGTTCTCCAAGCGTTAAATGGCATTTGCTCACATCGAAAAGGAACCCTCTCGTGGCGGCTACATGGCCGTACCTCAGGAGGGTTCTCCTTTTTCTATACCCAGTGAACTCTTTGTCTCAAATCAGCTCTACATAGGTCAGGAATTATCTCATGAAGAGTTCCTGCATCTCAAGGATCTTCAGGAGCAGCATCTTTGCAGGATGCAAGCAATGACATATCTGGCCCGTAGGGAACATACTGCCTTTGAACTGAAGGTCAAATTGCAGAGGAAGTCATTCTCACCACATTGTATCCAGAATGTGCTGGATGTATTGAAAGAGGAAAACCTCCTTAGTGAGATGCGCTACGCCCGGCAATACATTGAGTCTCGCCAGAGGAAGAATCCAGAGGGGAGAGCACTGATGGCCCAGCGTCTTGCAAGTAAGGGTGTAGAACGAGAGGCGGCAGAGAGGGCTCTTGATGAACTCTATAGTGAGGAACAGATCATTGACTATGTGCAGAGAGCCTACGCCTTGGCGGTGAAGAAAATGGGCAAGGACAAAGCAAGAATGGCGCTCTCACGGAAGGGATTTTCTTCCTATGAAGTTCGTCTCGGTCTTGAGAGCCTCATGTGATACCACTATACTTTTCAGTGGTAAATAGGGGGAATTTGATGGGCAAGAAATGTATTCTGGTGCTTACACTACTGTTTTCTCTTTCAGCCTCGGGGCTCTATGCGCTCCAGTTCCCCTATGATGAGAATCTCTCAAAAGTAAGCGATGTCACCCTGGCTATGACAATGGCCACTCCTGGACTCCTCGTCTTCGAGGCTCCAGTCTCAGACTATCTTACATTCGGTGGCAGCTATGGTATAACCATGGCTACAGCGTATTTCGGCGTTCGTACCCCGCTTAAGGCAATTATTGATAGACCACGTCCCTATGTTGGAGAGCCGCTGAGTCCTGTGGATACCTCTGAAGACTATGACTCTTTTCCCTCCGGCCATGCCTTGATGGCCTTTGCTTCTGCTGCCTACACCCAGACCGTTACCAGTCTCTGGTATCCCGAGTCTGAGGTGATGAAGGCTACGAGTATTGCAGCCTGGTCATTAGCAACTGCTACGGCTGTACTGCGTGTGGCAAGTGGAAACCACTATCCAACAGATGTACTTGCAGGGGCAGCAATTGGAGGCGCGTTAGGGTTTCTCGGGCCTTACCTCACAAACAAACTCTTCCCGCAAGATGATTCTGTGCAGATCCTAGCTGGTCCAATGGTAGGTATAGGGGTAACGTTCTAGCACTTAGCATTCTCCTCTATCGTATTTATTTCTACTTTATTTTCAGCCTCCGTGTATTCAACGGAGGTTTTGTCTGTTTCTGTTGTGAAGATTGATAACTTAGTAACTGTAACTATTATATGTCTTTATATGTTACTTATGCTAAGAGTGTTTTTGTGTCACTTAAAGCGTAGAACAATATTGTTATACAAAATTGTTGACAACTGGTGTATCACAGTTTACGATTTATACATCTAGTAAAAGGAGTATGGTATGAATCTAATGAAAAAGTGTTTGATGATTTCCTTGATTTCAATCATGGCTCTCTCCTTCGTTTTTGCACAGGGAGAGAATGAAGAAAGTGGTGCTGCAAGGCCCGCTTTTATCTCAATCGGAACTGCCTCTGCAGCAGGAGCCTATTATCCAATCGGTGTTGCCTTGGCTGATGTCTGGAACAAGACACTGCCGGGTACTCGCTTCAGTTCCCAGGAGACTGGCGGAAGTGTTGCAAACCTTAATATGATCGCCAGTGGAGAATTGGAAATGGGCATGTCCAATGAGAACGTTGCCTATACTGCAGGGCTTGGCCAAGATCCCTTCAAGAATCCAATTGATTTGAAAGGTGGTTGGATCCTGAACAACAGTAATGCAATCATCGTGGCGATGGGAGATTCTGGAATTACCAGTGTTTCACAGTTAAAGGGAAAGAAAGTGTCACTTGGCGCTCCTGGATCCTCAGCCAATGTCTTTGGTGAGCTCATTCTTGCTTCCGAGGGACTGGAGAAGGGTGACTATGAGCAGGTGTTCATGGGCTGGCAGGAATCAGCAGATGCAATGAATGATGGGTTTATTGATGCTGCACTGATGGTTGGTGGTCAACCATTCCCAGCAGTTACCTCTCTGTCGGTCAGATCTGATGTACAGGTACTTACCTTCAATACAAAGCGCTTCAGGGAATTGAGTAGCTATCCTTATGCTACCGATAAGATTCCTGCAGATATGTATGACATGAAACAGGATGGCGATTCAGTAATCATTCGTTCTGTTGTGTACATCAGTCCAGATCTTTCTGATGAGATTGTGTATGACATGGTAAAACAGGTATTTGAGAATATCCCAACGCTTGTCTCTGCACACCCCTCCGCTTCTGGAACCCGTCTGTTCTCTGAAGAGGCTGCAAAGGATATTAGTCTTGAAATCCATCCTGGCGTAATTCGCTATGCAACAGAAGTAGGTGAATGGTAATGACAAGATTTCGTGAAACAATAGCAAAGGTGTCATGGTTGCTGACTTTGGTGTTTATCACCTTTGTTCAGCCACTGTATCTCCTTCCAATAGAGCAACAGCTTCCAATTACCCTGATGCTCGTCATGATTGGCCTCTTCTATCATAGGCCGTTCATAAAAATGAAGGAGGAAATGGGAAAGCAAGGTTCTATCCCAATGCTGATCCTCGACTCATTATTCGTCGTTGCAGCGATTGTGGTAGGTCTCTACATCACGCTCAACTATCATGCCATTATCTATCGCCAGGGAGCATTCACTGCGATGGATGCAGTAATCTCTGTGGTTGCTGTGGTGCTGGTATTTGATGCAGTGAGAAGAGCTGTAGGTTGGCCACTGACCATTGTGTGTCTTGTTGCGCTTGCCTATGCACTTCTTGGAAGGTTGATGCCGGGAGCTCTGTTTCACCGGGGTTATTCAGTAAACAGAATTTCCCTCCAGCTCGCCCTGAGTTATTCCGGAATCTACGGAATACCCCTGCAGATCATGGTCCGTTACGTAATTCTCTTCATCGTCTTCGGAGCCTTGTTGCAGGTGAGCGGGGCAGCTGATTTCTTAGTCAGATTTTCTACATCCTTCGCTGGTAGGTATACCGGAGGACTTGGAAAGGTAGCTGTAGTTGCCAGTGGACTGGTCGGTAGTATCTCTGGAAGTGCTGCTGGCAATGTTGCTACAACTGGAAGTGTCACTATTCCTGCTATGAAAGGTTCCGGGTATGAACCTCATTTTGCCGCTTCGGTTGAGGCAGTCGCCTCTACCGGGGGGCAGATCATGCCACCAATCATGGGAGCGGCAGCATTCCTCATGGCAGACTATCTGGGTATTCCCTATATTCAGGTCGTGAAAGCTGCGGTGATTCCTGCTCTCCTGTATTTCTTCAGCGCAGGTGCGGCGATTGATATCTATGCAAGGTCCAAAGGAATTGTGGGCCTGCCCAAGGACAAGATTCCGCCATTTTGGAATGTGATCAAAACAGGATGGGTATTTCTTGCATTGATTCTGCTGGTCTATGGAATGCTTATTGCAGGAGTTTCCCCAACGCTTGCGGCTTTCGCTGGTACCATGGCAACTGCGTTGTTGATCGTCGTGAGAAGAGTAGGGCTGAAAGCGCTGATTGATGCACTGTATGATGGGGCTCAATCTGCAGCCAAACTGTGTGCAGTGACAGCAGGAGCAGGTATTGTGGTGGGAATCATCCAGTTGACTGGACTGGGAGCCCAGCTCGCCAGCTTCATGGTTGAAGTGTCACAAGGGCATGTGTTTGTCCTGCTCATCCTGGTAATGGTTGCATCCATCATCATGGGAATGGGTATGCCTACGACCGTAGTGTATGTGTTGCTGGCTGCCCTCGTAGCCCCAGCACTGGTTGCACTCGGCATCGATGTGGTTGGAGCACACTTCTTCTTCTTCTATTTTGGTGTACTGGCCGCTATCACACCACCGGTTGCACTTGCTTCCTATGCAGCTGCCTCCATTGCAAAAAGTGATTTTGACAAGACGGGTTGGACAGCGTTCAAGATGGCCCTTCCGGCTTTCATTGTTCCCTTCTTCTTTGTCATGAACCCGGCGCTTTTGATGAATGGCTCGGTGCTGGAAATCATTTATGCTGCCTTTACCTCCGCGATAGGGGTATGGATGATCTCGGTTGCAACCATGAACTATTTCAGAGGAAAACTTCCACTCTGGGCAAGAGCTGTGATCATCCTTGGAGCGATATCGCTCATTGGACATAGCTTGGTAACTGATATTGCCGGGTACTTGGTCCTTGTAGGTTTGATTTTCTTTGGAATGCGGAGAAAGCAAGTACCCCCAAAGCAGTCTGAGCCTTTGAAAGCGTAAAGGAAAAAGGAGAAGGAAAAAGAGTTTTTATTGCAGGACACATGCAAGGAAATTAATTAAAATACAAGGAGAGAGTTTTATGGTCTCACCAGGATATATTCCGTTTCACCCAAATCCAAGCAAACCAGAATTTACGCTACCGAAAGGTTCCGTTGATTCCCATTGCCATGTCTTTGGCCCAGGCGATGTCTTCCCTTATGCTGCAACGAGCAGCTATGTACCGGTAGATGCTCCCAAGGAGTTGCTGTTCCAGAGGCACCAACATCTGGGAATCGATCGCGCTGTCATTGTCCAGGCAAGCTGCCATGGGACAGACAACAGGGCTATGATTGATGCCTTGAAGACTGCCGGAGATACCTACCGAGGGATAGCAATTGTCAATTCCGAGATAACTGAGGATGAGCTCAAACAGATGGATGAGGTCGGAGTGAGAGGGGTCCGTTTCAATTTTGTGAAACGGTTGAAGGCTCGCCAGCCAATCGAAGTACGAATGAATATCCTTGAGAAAATCAAACAGCTGCCTTGGCATCTGGTGGTGTACTTCGAACCAGCAGATCTCCCTGAAATCAAGGATTTCCTTATGCAGGTACCTGTTCCTGTGGTAATTGACCATATGGGATGCATTCCCTCTGACAAGGGAGTGTCGAGCAAAGAGTTCGAGGAGCTTGCAGAGTTGCTACGGGATGACCGGTTTTGGATAAAAGTCAGTTGTCCTGAGCGTTTCAGCAAACAAGGAGCCCCGTATCTTGATATGGATGAGGTTGCCTCAGAGCTGATCAGAATGATTCCCGATAGGGTTCTGTGGGGAACAGATTGGCCACATCCCAACATGAAGAGGGAAGCACCGGATGATGGAATACTTGTAGACAGAATTGCAAGGATTTGTCCTGATGAACAGCAGCAAAAAGCGCTGCTGATCGAAAACCCAACCCGCTTGTACTGGGGTTGATGTATTGAATGATTGAGAGGAATAGTATGGGTAACAATAAAAGCGCTCTAGTCATGAGTGCACATGCAGCAGATTTTGTTTGGAGAGCTGGTGGAGCAATTGCTCTGCACCAGAAGGCAGGCTATGATGTCACTGTTGTCTGTCTCAGTTATGGAGAACGAGGTGAAAGTGCCAAATATTGGAAGAAGGGAGATGTGACAATCGAGCAGGTAAAGCGTGAGAGAAGGAAAGAGTCGGAAGCGGCGGCAAAGGCGCTGAATGTCCACGATATCCAATTCTTTGATCTGGGAGACTATCCCCTTGAAATGGACAGGGAAGCAAAGTATCGACTCGTTGATGTCATTAGAAAAGTACAGCCAGATTTCATAATGAGCCACTCCTTCTATGATCCGTACAACACGGACCATGCGTACGTTACCAAAGCACTTCTTGAGTGCAGGATGATCGCCCAGGCTTGGGGGCATAATCCAGGCGAGAAAATTCTCGGGGCTCCTCAGGTCTATCTGTTCGAACCACACCAGACTGAGCAAATGCAGTGGAAACCAGATGTATTCCTTGATATCACAGAAGTGTGGGATCAGAAGAGAGCCGCGATTGAGTGTATGCAGGGCCAGGAACATCTTTGGAACTACTACACAAATCTGGCACAAAACAGGGCAAACCATTTTAGACGGAATTCCGGAGGGCAGGCTGGTGGAAAAGACGCCAAGTATGCTGAAGGGTTCCAATCGGTATTCCCTCGAACAGTGTCCTCTTTGTAGCATAATAAGGATGTATGAGTAATAATATTAACCAGTACAATAAACGGAGAGCATATGAAAGGTAATGGTCCTTCAGCAGCAGTATATGAAAGTCTTAAGAAAAAGATTGAGGTAGGCTCATTGTCTCCCAGTGAAAATCTCCGGGAAGTGGAACTGGCAAATCAGTACAAGGTAAGTCGAAATACCATCAAGAAGGCACTCTTGATGTTGGAGCGGGATACCCTTGTTACCATTGAGCAGAATAAAGGAGCGAAAGTTCGCTCCTATTCGCTTGACGAGGTACTTGATTTCCTGGAGCTAAGGAGTGTGCTTGAAGGATTTATCATTCGTCTCTCCTGTGCTGTGTTGAGTGAGACTGATATTGAGAATATGAAACGTATTCTGGATACGATGAGAGTACTGAAAGATCGGCAGGAGCTGGTTTCCTATTCTCAACACAACCAGAAGTTCCACCAGGTCATCTATGATGCTTGTCCCAATAAGACAGCAACCAATCTGCTCATGAATCTTAAGAACCAGATGAAAAAGTATAACACCAAAACCATCCTGATTCCCAAGAGATCTGATCAATCGTTTGGTGAACATGAGGCGATTTTTGAAGCAGTGAAAAACGGTGATTGTCAGGGAGCTGAGTCACTCATGATTACTCATATCATGAATGTCAGGAAGGTGTTTCAGGAAAACTATCAGCTCCTGTTATAGGAAAGGAAACAGTAATGCAGAAAGCAATTCCCTATATGCAAATCCGGGGAGGGAGTTCAAAGGGACTCTACTTCAACGCCGCAGCTCTTCCTCAGAATACAGAAGAGAAGGACCGAATCCTCATCGCAGCCATGTGCGGTCGTGGCCCAACAGATATAAGACAGATTGATGGGTTGGGCGGTGCAGACCCGCTTACAAGCAAGGTAGGTATCGTATCCCTCTCAAAACGGGATGATGCAGACCTTGAGTATGAATTTGTACAGGTTGTGCTGGGGGAAGGGAAAACCGACAGAACCCAGAACTGTGGAAACATTCTAGCAGGGATCGTTCCGTTTGCGTTGGAGACAGGCATGCTTCCTTCCCAGGATCCAATCACAGAATACCGGGTTTTTATGATTAACAGCGAATCGCTTTGCAAAGTGAGAGTCTCAACACCGAATGGGAAGATTACCTATGCAGGGGATGCTTCAATTGATGGCGTTCCAGGGACTTCAGCCCCGATCAGTTGCCTGTATGAAGGCATAACCGGAGCAATTTGTGGAGCTTTGCTTCCTACAGGAAACAAGATTGATGTCATTGATGATATTCCTGTTACCTGTCTCGATAACGGAATGCCGGTAGTGCTTATACGAGCAGAAGACCTTGGCAGGAGCGGGTATGAGTCCCCCAATGAACTTTCTGATGACCTAGAGCTTAAAAAACGGTTAGAGAGCATCAGACTGAAAGCAGGTCACATGATGAATCTGGGGGATGTGAGCGAGAAAGTGGTTCCCAAGATGACACTCATAGCCCCCCCACGAGCTGGAGGGATTGTCACTACAAGAAGTTTCATTCCCCATCGGGTACATGCAGCGGTTGGTGTCCTTGCTGCCGTTACCGTAGCAACAGGGTGTCTTGTACCTGGAACCGTTGCAGAAACGGTTGCGGTACTGCCAGAAAATTACAAAGGAGATTCATATCTTCTAGAGCACCCTTCGGGGAACATCGCGGTAAGTCTTGAACTTGAAGCAGGGGCAGATATCCCTGTCGTCAAGAGTGCAGGAGTTATTAGGACTGCCCGTGCACTGAGCCGTGGCGAAATATTACTTCCAGAAGAGGATTATGTATGAAAACAGTAGCAGTAAAAAATATTGAACGCGCAAATAGTGAAACGATAGATGCCCTCGGTAAACTTGGTGTTGCCACAGTGCATGAAGCCCAGGGAAGAATAGGGTATCTGAAACCCTATATCAGGCCAGTCTATCCTCATGCGCAGATTGCAGGTAGTGCAGTCACGGTCTTGTTGCAGCCAGGAGATAACTGGATGATTCATGTGGCAATGGAACTTTGCCAACCAGGTGATGTGCTTATTGCTGCCTGCACTGCTGACTGTGACAGTGGATTCTTTGGGGATCTCCTAGCTGAGTCGGCAATGGCACGGGGTGTGAGAGGTCTTGTCATAGAAGGTGGGGTGCGAGACACTGCATCCTTCCAGGATATGGGATTCCCTGTATGGTCCAAAGCCGTAAGTGCGCAAGGTACGGTGAAGGAGACCCTCGGTGCTGTCAATATTCCTATTGTATGTGCAGGGCAAGTGGTAAACCCGGGCGACGTTGTGGTGGCTGACGATGATGGTGTGGTCATTGTAGATCGTCAGGATGCTGAAAAAGTGCTCAAGAAAGGCTTGGAGCGTGAGAGGAAGGAAGCAGAGAAGCGAGCAATGTTTGCTGAAGGCACACTCGGTCTTGATATCTACAACATGCGTCCCCGTTTGCAGGAGAAGGGCCTGGTATATCTGGATAACCTGGAGGAGTATTTTCAGTTCAAAGGATAGATATACGTTCCCAACCATGTCAGGATAGCATAAAAGTTGGCCTCATCGAGACCGACCTTTTCTGCATCCTTCCTATAAGAAAATGTTACTGTTTCTTTATATGGGAGAGGAACTCCTCAAATCCATTTCCCTTACCCGTTGGTTCATACTCCACAAGGGGGTAGTGTTCCAGGACATAATCAATATCCTTGTCACCACGACCAGAGAGATTGACCAAGATTATCTCATCCTTCTTCATAGTCTTCGCTAGCTTGATGGCGTGAGCTACTGCATGACTCGATTCCAGGGCTGGGATGATACCTTCCATTCTGCTCAGTCCGTAGAAAGCCTCGACAGCCTCATGGTCGGTTGCACTGTCATAATTAACTCTTCCGATGGTCTTCAGGTAGCTGTGCTGGGGACCAACACCTGGATAATCCAAGCCACTTGCGATGGAGTAGACAGGCAGGGCCTCGCCGCTCTCATCTTGCAGTAGGAAGCTCTTGAACCCATGTAGGATCCCTACCGAGCCCTTTGTAATGGTTGCTGCATGATCCGGGGTATCCAAACCCTTGCCTGCTGGTTCAACTCCGTAGAGCGTAACCTCAGAGTCTTCAAGAAATGCACTGAAAATACCCATGGCATTCGAACCTCCACCTACACATGCAACCACAGCTTCAGGGAGACGGCCGGCCAACTCTTGAATCTGTGCCTTTGCCTCGATTCCCACCACGCTCTGGAAATCTCTGACCATCATAGGGAAAGGGTGGGGCCCCACCACAGAGCCTATGCAGTAGATTTGGGTATCGGGATCTTCCAGGTATGCTTCAAATGCTGCATCCACTGCATCCTTGAGTGTTTTTGTTCCTCTGGTAACTTCGATTACCTGGGCCCCAAGGATTTTCATCCTGCTTACATTGGGCGCTTCTTTCTTAATATCGACTTCTCCCATGTAGATATCACACTCAAGTCCGAGTAAGGCTGCTGCAGTTGCAAGGGCAACACCATGTTGTCCCGCACCTGTTTCTGCAATGACTTTCTTCTTACCCATCTTCTTTGCAAGCAGGACTTCCCCAATGCAGTGGTTGATCTTGTGTGCACCTGTATGGTTCAAGTCTTCGCGTTTCAGATAGATCTGCGCTCCTCCTACCGCTTCGCTGAGGCGTTTTGCATGATAGACAGGACTTGGCCTTCCCACATAGTGCCTTTGAAGGGAGCTTAGTTCTTCAAGAAATACTGGATCTTGTACAATATTCTCATATTCCTTGGTTACCTCATCCATGACTGTTTGTAGCTGGGGAGGTATATAGGAACCTCCGAACTCGCCGAAACGACCATTTGAGTCGGGAAGGTTGGTGGTATTGATTTCTTTGGTAAGTATGTTCTGCATAGGGTATCTCCTTGTGTTGGGTGTGATGTTACTATAAAGAGAAACAAACTGTCAATACAAAGCATGTAAGTTTCTATAAAAAGAGTCATGCATACACAAAACAACCCACAGAGTCATGCCCTGTGGGTCTGTATGTGATAGTGTTTCGACCTAGATGCCAAGAGCCTTCTTCACAGCTGTTGCGTCACGTACGCCAATTGCCTTGTCCACAACTTTGCCGTCCTTGTAGAAGAGCAAGGTGGGAATGGACTGTACGCCAAAGGTCATGGCAAGTTCGCCTTCCTCATCAACATTAACTTTTACAACCTTCATTTTCCCATCCAACTCTTTATCGAGCTGGTCAAGGATGGGGCCCTGCATGCGGCAAGGACCGCACCATGGTGCCCAGAAATCAACTACAACGGGAACGTTGCTTTTTAAAACTTCAGCTTCATATGTGCTCTTTGTTGCGTGTTTTACCATGTTTAACTCCTATTCTGTACGTTTACTATGTTTTGTACTTCTTGTGTTGTATAGGTAGCATACTATAATTATTTGCTATCGGCAACTACCCGGGGGGAACTTTTTATGTATCCACCACCGATTTACACTGTGACACTATCTATGCATTGGAGGCTGGAAAATCACATGGTTCTCCCATCGAGAATGATGGACACACTGATGTGAGATGGATGGAGATGGCAGGAAGCATTACCACAATCTTTGCCCTGTATGTTCTCCTAGAACATGGTATCTTTCCCTCTAGGAGCGACGGATTGTACTCCCCAAGAGATAGTCTGTGGACTGAAACCATTCTGCTACGATGTGATTACGGAGATGGAACGTCATACCATCCTGGTTGATGTTTCGCATCTCAATGATGAGGGTTTCTATGATATGGCGAAGGTTGCTGGAAGACCTTTCATCGGGAGTCTTTCCAACTGTAGGTAGGGCCATTACCAACCATAGCAGGAACCCCAGAGATGCAATGATTCGAAAGATGGCGGATGTATGAGGGGTGGTTGGCCTGAATTTCCGCCCTTCTTTTCTTTCGGAGGATTGGCAGCACAGTAGCTTGGAGGCTATGGTGAGGCATGCATGTCATCTCAAACTAGTTGGTGGAGCTCAGGTCATTGCCGTGGGAACTGACTTTGGGAAGCACTTGCCAAGTACGGTTTCTCAACGAAGGACCTTGAAGGGGTATGGTCAGAGAATGCGCTCAGGGTTTTTTCCTGAGAACCTTGAGTAGAGCCTTGTCCTCATCACTGACCAAGCGTGATTCAATGCACTTCTGGATCGTTTTCCTTCTCACTGTCTCAGCAAGCCTGCCTGGTTGCATGTAGGGAAGGGTCTTCTCCTTGTCCTTGCAGTATGCGGTTGCAAATGCCCAAGCAAGTGCCATCATGACATAGTAATGCCCACTCTCAACATGAGAGAGTCTCTTTAAGACCTCTTCAATGGTGGTCGACTCAAGGTAGTAAAGCATCAGGGTGACAATCCCCAGGCGCTTGTCATAGGGAGCTTTATGGTTCAGTAATGTGCTGAAGTAGGGGTAGTAGAATTCCCTGTTCTTACGTATCCATTTCATCTCAGAGGCGAGGCAGTCATTGGTGGCCCAACTATGATTATAGGGCAACATATTTGGCAGATAGGAAAGTCTTTCTTCTTCTGTAAGCGTGATCTGGCCGAAAAGCTTGTAAAGAATGATCGTCTCTTCATAGGAAAGGGAGTCATAACTGAGTAGTTTTTTAAGAGCGAGGGTACCATGAGTAGAAGCAATTTGCTTTGCCAGGTTCTGCAATGCTTTGGCCCTAACCCCATACACCTGGCCTTCTGAGACCTGTAGTTTCTGTTGAAATGAACGATAAGAAGGCTCAGCAAGTTCGCTGAGCCTCTCTATCAATTCTATACGGTTCATAGTCCCATCTGCTTGGTGAATCGCATCAAGTTATCGATGGTCTTATCCATATCCTCAGGAGCACGGCCCTTGGCCTTCTTGAACTCGACAGCGACTCGGTTGATGGAGAAGATGCCGGTAACACCTTCATCATATGCACCGTCCACATCGTCCCCAATATCACCTACAATAGCGAGTACCGGAACCTTTGCTTTCTTGGCACGCCTCGATACCCCGATAACAACCTTGCCTCTGAGTGACTGTCCATCGATCTTTCCTTCTCCGGTCAGAACTAGGTCTGCGTCCTTAAGCAGGGAGTCGAAGTTGACGGTCTCCAGAACAGTCTCAATTCCCATCTGCAGGGTAGAAGAGAAGAAGGCAGCCATGCCACCACCCATTCCGCCCGCTGCTCCACTGCCCGGGATGGCTTGTACGTCTATATCCAAATCTTTCTGGATTACTCCAGCAAGGCTTTTTAGGTTTGCATCCAGGACCTTTACCATTTCAGGGTCTGCACCTTTCTGGGGTCCAAAGATATAAGCTGCACCATTCGTTCCGTAGAACGGGTTGTCAATGTCACACATCGTGGTGATGGTTACTTGCTTGAGAGCTGGATCGAGCTCTGATGTGTCAATGGATGCGACCCGACCCATGGTTCCACCGGTAGGAACAAATGCATTATCATCCTTGTCCTTGAATACTACCCCGCAAGCAGCTGCAACGCCGCATCCACCATCATTGGTGGCACTGCCACCGAGACCGACGATGATGTGCTTGCATCCGTTTTTTGCTGCATCAAGCATCAGCTGTCCAACGCCATAGGTTGTGGTCTTGTCGGGACGTAGTTCATCACCCACCAGTGGGAGCCCAGCGCAAGATGCCATCTCGATAACAGCAGTATCGTCCTTGATGATGCCATAGAAGCTTTCCATGAGTTCACCAAAGGGACCTTGCACAGTCAGGTTTCGTTTCTCCCCACCGAGTGCCTGAAGGAATGCGTCAACACTTCCTTCTCCTCCATCTGCAACCGGAATGCTGGTGACTTTCGTATCAGGATAGTGGCGCTTGATAGCTCTGTTCATGATGGAACAAATTTGTTCAGAACTCATCGTTCCCTTGAAGGAATCGGGGATCAACAGGATGTTTTTCATCTAAGGCTCCTCTCTCATATCGGGTGTGATTTGTCCCGGTTTTTTTGCATCTTATGGAATCTGTGGAAAAAAATCCACCCACATGTCAGACAGGTTGTTATTTTTCTATCAACGTTTCCAAAAATGCTTTGGGAACAGGGTAAAAACGGTGAATAATTCTAAACGGTTTACCAACATCAGGAAGGAACACACCCCCTTAAGCGCTGAAGAGAGAAAGACAAAATTCCCGGTAGGACCGACCTGTCCAAATCCAATTCCGATGTTGCCAAGACAGAGGAATGAGGTTGCAATGGACGGCATTGAATCTTCAAGTATGGTGGTACTCCCAACCCTGACCTGGAAAATTCCCTTTGGGTGTATTCTTTGTTTACTATGGGCTTTCCCCATCTTGAAGAGTGTGGCAACTCTGACCACCTTTACGCCGTCACCTGCAGATCCTGCCAATCCTCCGATGAAGAAAAGCAAGAAGAACAGAAGCGGGGGAAAAGCAGGCCAGGGGACATAGTCAGTTGTAGCAAACCCTGTGGTAGTGAGTATGGGTGCGGTTAGAAATGCACGATAGCGGAAAGATTCGCCGAACGATCCATACGTATTGGAAACGGTAAGATTCCATGCAGCAAGGATTGAAACCACCGTCCAGATGCCAAGATAGAAACGAAGCTCTCCATCAATCAGCACTGATTTTAATTTCCCGCTGATGGCTTTGTAGTAGAGGGTGAAGTTGGTCCCTGCAATAAGCATGAATATGGTTGCCACGAAGTCGACATAGAGGCTGGAGAAGGTAACAGTTACCGTGTCATAGGGGGAGAGTCCTCCTAAGCGGAGCAGGATGGTTTCAAGAACGGAAAATCCGATATACATAGTCCAGTGAATGAGGTCTAGTTTCCAGTTTATCATGGTAATCCTACCCAAAGAGTTTTTGGATGAACTTAGTAGCTTGTCTGAGTACAGCAACAACAACAGTATCCCCTTCCTTGAGGGTGGAATACCCATTGGGAATGATGCTCTTCCCTGCACCGTTGGTAATTCCTGTTACTATTGCCTTTTTTCCTTATATTGATGTCTGTCACAAACAGCGCTGTTTGGATGGGCGACAAATTCATAGACTTCAAGCTGTCCGTTAAACAGAGCATGTACACTTGGGACATTGGTGCCCCTAAAATACAGGAGCAAGGACTCCACCGTGGTATCGGTTGTAGAGATGACCACATCGATACCGATGTGTTTTGCATAACTTGCGGTGATGATATTCAGCCCGTCATTGTCGGTAAAGGAAATGATCATAGGTTCCCAGTTGTTCTTCTGCCATGATGCTAAGAGTATCTTTCCCTTGAATGATTGTCTCTAATGGGGGAGCCTACATAGGTGCTGTGCTCCTCTGTATAAAAGTTATAGAGCAGTAGCTTGGAATTGCTGAATGCCAAAACAGTTCCATTTACCCCTTGTTTGATGATTTTAAAGATCGATCGTGCTGTTTCTGCATTGGGGTTTACAATATAACCAATACCCAGCAACCATTCCCCCACTCCCTGGCACCGTTATAGATCAGTGAGCGTATTGCAGCAACTGTTTTGGTGTTAGGGAATGAAGAGGAGACCGAACCACACGGGACAAGATTAATCTCGTCACTGTTGGCTACCGCTTGTTCTACTTCTGCTTCGACTTTAATGTGATGAAATCACATACTCAATAACTACAACTAACAAAAGGTATTAAATTATTTTTATAGCATTAATTACAATGCTGGTTGACAAGATTTTCCTTTTTCCGTATAGTACAGAAGAAATTCGACGCAGGGTGGAGCAGTTGGCAGCTCGTCGGGCTCATAACCCGAAGGTCGTAGGTCCGAGTCCTACCCCTGCTAAACAGTTGGTTTGATGAATGGACTGTCGGATGTACAAAGGTACACGGCAGGACGGTGATTCCTGATTCTACCAGGCTACTAGGCAACTTGTTAAGACGGCAATGGTCGTATGACGGGTTGCCTTTCTTGTGTCTTGAGCCTGGACTGTGGCCAGATTGCAGAAGAACTTACTCTTCGGTATTCACATAGGGCCCCATCAGAATGGATGTACTTCCTTCTGGTCTCGTTTTACGATAATGAGTTTGGACTTTGGTTGTTTATCTGTTCTTCTAGTTCCCGTAACGTCTCGAATATCTCAGAAAGTGAGATCTTCTTACCAAATATCATATCTTGCATTTCTCGGTAATCTCGAATTAGTAGTTGCTTTATTCTTTCTGGAGGAATCAATTTGAATGATCCAGGAATAGCTGTTTCATAATGTGCCCACCTAACAGGATAGAACTTCTTTTTGAAATCTATGACCTCTTTGAGAAGATGCAGATCAGATAATGCAGAGGTCTTAATCTCAGTATGAGCCAGCATCGCCAAATCATAGTAATGTCGGGAATAGCGGGCAGGTTGTAGTTTATCTTCTGGGCGATGGGCTTCCTGATGTAGGATAGTAGCCTTCTCCCAAAAGGTTCGTTTCCCTTTTATTGCTCTCACTCGAATTTTTTTCAGATTAAAAATCTGTGGAAGATACTGTGCAACATATGGAGTTATCGTGAATTCCTGACTGGGCTGCCATGAAGAGAGAGGGCCGATTTCCAAACGAACCTCCGGACGGATATATGCATTATCAAATGCATTGGGATATTTTACATTCACGCAATGAGGATCGTTTATATCTATTTCAAGTTGACAAACGGGAAAATACAGGCCCTCTAATTTGGGTAAGAGCATGAAAGCGATAAACTCTTGGGCGTTTTTATTGATCTGTTTATTGAACTTGTCTTGTTTATTATTTGAACGATCCTTGTTGGGATTTTCAGAAGATACTAGATTCCAGTCAAGAATCAAATCGATGTCTTCAGAGAATCTTTGAATTACGTTATAGACCTTTGAAAGGCTAGTACCTCCCTTGAATAGTAATATGTTCTTAAGACTCTCAGTATCGTAGATCTTTTGTAGAACCCAACAAACCCAGAAATCCTTTTCAACGATTGCAGCTGTTGTTCCCATTTGGGCTGCTGCCTCTGCAAAAATCTGGCCCCTTTCTTCTTGTGAAAATAAGGCAACATTATCCATCTTGTGATCCTTTGAGAATTTGCTCTATCGCCTCATATATCCAAACACTTACCTGTTGGGTATCGCGGAGGATTTTGTCGGCAGGGACATTTCCCATTGTCTTAGTTATCTTTTTAATAATTTCCGGAGTTATGTGTTCCTTCCCCAGGGCTCTAAGCGCTTGCACGAGCAACCTGCTCTCACGATACTTTAAACCAGTCTCTTTCATTGCCATATGCTTAAATTCCAGAGATTGATTTCCGATTGAATACACACGGCTTGGTCCGTCAGAAATGTAAAGATGACGAGCGGATACCTGAGTGGAAAGTCCCAGATAATTTAGTGCCGTGTTCCCCGAAGGTTGAATACGCCAATTAAATTTTCGCGCATATGCATAAGCAACTTGTTCCATATCTGGACTAAGATACTGTTGAAGAATCTCACTGTAGTGGGGATAGTGATAGATTCCCTGAGAAACTCGGCATATAGTTCCTTTTTTTGTAAAATCAGAAAGAGCTTTTCGCACTGCTGTATCAGAGAATGGGGGAATGAAATCAATCTTAGAGAAAGCCCAACCCCTACCATGGCTATATATTCTTGCAAGTATTTTATTTGAAACGGATTGCATATAGTAATATTAGTATATAATTTCACAAAAAGATAGTAATATTTGAGAAAATATTGATGTACAAAAGTAAACGGCAGGACAGTGATTCCTGATTCTACCAGGCTACTAGGCAACTTGTTAAGACGGCAATGGTCGTATGACGGGTTGCCTTTCTTGTGCCTTGAGCCTGGACTGTGGCCACTTTGGCCTTAAGCATCTGTTTTTTCAGATGGTATTTTCTTGACTTTCCGGTTGGTTATAGGATCTCAAGATGCTTATTGGCAAAATTGAAATTCACAATAGTAATATACCTACCATGTATTGATGAAAATTACAATGAAATGCGCGTTTTACTTCGTAGCTATATTTACAATTAGTGGTATCAGTAGTATTTTCTTTTTGTGAGGTATTGAGAATGCTTCATCCGCAGATACTGCAAAATGAAGCTATGGTCATCTGGACTATTGCTGCAACCTGAGCATCTGTCAAACTAGATGTGTGGGCGGTTCATGTTACGGATTGTGTGGTTCTGCGTAGCCTAACAATGAGGTCTCAGAAATGCCAAATACTTCAGTACCTGTAAAAAAGCATCGTAGATCAACTCCTTCATATCCGCCATTCAAAGGTCCTGGAAACAAACCTGGCCCAAAGTCGGTACCAGTGAAGCAGCACCATCGTACATCACCCAAATAACGGGAACTCTGATTCTTTTCGACAATGATACAGCTTAATGGCCGTACAACGGATTGCCTTTCATGAGATTTGACAAGGAAACTAAGTCATCCTTTGAAATCGAGCACATACAATCCAACGCCTCCCGAACTGAAAACTTTATTACATCACTGGAGCATGCCGAAGAGAAAGACTTCTGTAATAAAGAAAAGCTACTAGAACTTCAAAACCTTTCGAGGAAGGAAACGGACGAATCCATCGATTCTTGATACACAACATCTTACCCCCGCGGGAAGTGGTGCCACGAGGACTCATGTTCCCGGTCTCGGCAGTCACGCTTAAGAATCCTCTTGATTATGCTTTATCATTGGGGGTTTTTTTCCGATCATTGCTGCACTTGGTTGATTATCGACTGGATGAAGAGGTATCGGCAAGGGAAGAAGCAGTAATGGATGGTTATGGAAACAGTGGTTCAGCCATGAACTGAAGGTGGAAGCACGTTGTCCTACCGTATTTCATAGCAAACATGGTGACTGGTTTACCTCGAAGAGGCCCTTGATACACTCAAACCAACAGTGAAAAATTCTCTTTGTTATATCCTATCCTTGCAAACTCCTTTGTATGCTCTATCATAGATACGGTACACCAGTGAGGAGGGCCTATCTTTCATGCAGGATTCAAAGCGTTGCATCGGAGTGCTACTTGGTGAACTTTTTATCGATGAACCGTTTAGAAAGAGATGGTCCATGGAAACTTTCTTTAATACCACAGGTTTCAGCGTAACAAAAAAAACGGGACCATGAAACCATTGGTATAACAGGTTCTGATCTCTCTTAATATCATCATATGTTGGATTATCCGACTCTATTTAGCAATATTCGATAATTTATTCTTGATTTACATGTACTCTAAGCATAGAATGAATGGTAAAAGGTGATGCATAAGTATGCTTTGATAGTTATACTTGTAGCAAGAGGGATTAAAAATGGATGAGAGATGGCTAACTGTTGAGGACATTCGTCAGTATTTGAATGTCAGTAAAGAGACCATATACAGGTGGATTGAACACAACTCTATGCCCGGGCATAGAGTTGGCAGGCGATGGATGTTTAAGCAAAATGAAGTGGATACCTGGGTCCGCTCAGGTGGAGCATCCGAGAAATGAAAGGTATCAATACCTCAGGGCAAGAGCTGAACTCAGGAGGCGTTGCCTTCTTTCCGCCCCAAGGGACGGGGTATCTCACCTTGCTTTCCCTGCACTCGCTCGGGAATGAGGTTGCTGAAAGGTAAAAGGGTATGTCAATAACAGATTCTCAACTGCAAACAATTTTTAGCTCTCTTAAGACTGCAAAGGACATGTATCATCAGCTCATTCTCGTTGTAGGTCCTTCAGGATCTGGGAAGACAGGAATTCTTAAGCAGATAGCTGAAAAAGAAAAAACCTCTGTTATCAATGTAAATCTAGAGATCTCCTCCCGTCTGCTTGAATTGACGAGAAAACAGAGGAAAACAAAACTTCAAACAATTTTTAATGATATAGTTGACCAAGCTCAGGCACCTGTAATTCTCGATAATCTTGAGATTCTTTTTGATATAGAACTTGAGCAGGACCCGCTTCGCTTACTACAACATGCTTCAAGAAATACGCTCATTCTCGCTTCCTGGAATGGAATACTACAGGGCAAGAAACTGATATATGCAGAGATTACGCATCCTGAGTACAGGGTGTACGAAACATCGGATACGGTAACAATTGATATTGATAATGCATGAAATCACTTCAACAAGGAAAGGACATGAAATACGGCGACCTTATACAATTTGACCCAATAGAAACAGTTGTTCAATTGAGAGATGCTGATAAAAAGAACGCAGCAAAAACCTTGGTAGAAACGTATGTGATCTCAGATGAGATGGCCGAGAAACTGACTGAGATTGTCATCAAACAGCTGCAATTCGATACACCTGTTGATAACAAGGGGTTATTGGTAGTAGGTAACTATGGTACTGGTAAATCGCATTTAATGTCTGTGATCTCCAGTATTGCTGCTGATGCATCACTCCTTGAAAGCTTGAGAAATGATGTTGTAAAAGAATCAGCTAAACAGATTGCTGGCAAGTTCAAGGTCTTGCGTACGGAAATCGGGGCTACAACCATGTCACTCAGAGATATTATTGTAGCTGAATTGGAGGACTATCTTGAAAGGATAGATGTTGATTATTCGTTCCCCGCTGCAGATACAATCACAAATCATAAACGGGCTTTTGAAGATCTGATGGAAGTATTCGCTGAAGTCTATCCTGACCAGGGACTCCTTCTTGTTGTAGATGAGCTCTTAGATTTCTTGAGAACCCGAAAAGACCATGATCTTGTTCTTGATCTGAATTTCCTACGGGAGATTGGTGAGGTTTGCAAAGATCTCAGATTCCGCTTTGTTGCCGGAGTCCAGGAAGCAATATTTGAAAGCCATCGTTTTGCCTTTGTTGCTGAGAGTATCCGCCGAGTACAGCAGCGATTCGATCAAATACTAATTGCCAGAAAAGATATCAAGTTCGTTGTAGCACAGCGACTTCTGAAGAAAACAGCAGCGCAGACTTCAAACATACGTGAACATCTCACCCCCTTTGCAAAATACTATAATGGATTGAATGAACGGATGGATGAATTCGTGAATCTTTTCCCGGTCCATCCTGATTACATAGACACATTTGAAAGAATCACGGTAGTAGAAAAGCGAGAGATCCTTAAGACTTTGTCCAACAGCATGAAAGAGCTCCTGCTCACAGATGTTCCCAAGGATAAACCGGGGCTCATTGCTTTTGACAGCTATTGGAAAACCCTCATTCAGAATGCTGCGAATAGAGCGATCCCTGATATAAGGGAAGTTATGGACTGTAGCAATGTCCTGGAATCACGCATAGAAAATGCAATCACTCGAAAGCAATATAAACCTATGGCTATCAGATTAATCAATGCCTTATCTGTACACAGACTTACTACCGGTGATATCCATGCCCCGATGGGAGCAAGTGCAAGGGAATTACGTGACAGGCTCTGTCTCTTTGATCCAATGATCGAAGAATTGGGAAGTGATGAGCCAGAGAAAGATCTTGAAACACAGGTGGAGGTTGTCCTAAAAGAAATTCTTAAAACAGTCAGTGGGCAATTCATTTCTTTCAATTCCGACAACCGCCAGTACTACCTCGATCTGAAAAAGACGGAAGATTATGATGCAATCATCGAAAAGCGGGCAGAAAGCATGGGCGATTCCCAACTTGATCGTTTTTACTACGAAGCATTAAAGCAAGTTATGGAGTGTCAGGATGGCACCTATGTCTCCGGCTATAGAATCTGGCAGCATGAACTAGTCTGGCAAAGTCGAAAAGCTGCAAGAACCGGGTACCTCTTTTTTGGCGCTCCCAATGAGAGATCTACTGCTACTCCCACTCGTGATTTCTATATCTACTTTCTCCAGCCTTTTGATCCCCCACGCTTCCAGGATATGAAAAAAAGCGATGAGGTTTTCTTCAGACTTAAGCCAATTAAAGATCAAAGTGAAGAGTTCAATGTGAACCTTAAAAATTATGCTGCTGCTTTGGATCTTACAACTACCTCTTCCGGCCATGCGAAAGCAACGTATCAGGACAAGGCTAATGGTCATCTAAGAAAATTAGTCCAATGGCTCCAAAAGCATATGTCGGATGCTTTCACTGTCACTTATCAAGGACGAACAAAACCTATCCTGGAATGGGTAAAAGGGAAACCTATTCGTGACCTCTCAGGGATATCTCCGCAGGAGACCATCAACTTTAGGGACCATGTCAATACTATTGCAGGTTTGTGTCTGGAGCCACATTTTGAGAATCTTGCACCTGGGTATCCTGCTTTCTCAATTCTCATCACCGGCAGCAACAGGGCACAAGCAGCAAAGGATGCTCTCAGAGCAATTGCAGGACAGAACAGTACCAAACAGGCCAGTGCAGTATTAGATGCATTAGGATTACTTGATGGAGATAAGCTCGATCCTTACCATTCACCCTTCACAAAACACATCCTTGATATTGTAAAATCAAAAGGACATGGGCAAGTAATCAACAGGACAGAAATCTTCACTGATGACCACGGAGTGGAATTCATGTCTCCCTCTGCCTTCCGTCTTGAACCAGATTGGGTGGTAGTAATTATAGCAGCTCTTGTCTATTCAGGTGATCTCGTATTAGCAATCCCAGGTAAGAAGTTCGATGCGACAGCTGTCCAACAGCTCGCTTCAGTTCAGATCGATGAACTTGTAAACTTCAAACACCTGGAACAGCCAAAGGAATGGAATCTTCCCGCATTGAAAGCATTGTTTGAACTACTGGACCTTACTCCAGGTATGGCCCAATTGATAACCCAAGGAGACAGTGAACCAATTCAGGAAATGCAGAAGAAAGTGAGCAAACTGGTAGATCGAATTGTGTTAGCTCAGAAATCCTGCAGAGAAGGTATTGCTTTCTGGGATACCAATCTCCTCCAAGAAATGAACTATATGAACTTGCTAGCAGATCTCGATGCATCAAAGGATTTCGTCGAATCACTTCAGGTCTATTCATCACCTGGAAAACTCAAAAACTTCCGCTATAGTGTTGATGAGGTAAAGAGCTATAAGAAATCAATTGTCATGATTGAGGATATAGAGATTCTTAAAGAATTTGCTGTCTCCCAGAGCACCATCATATCTTGGCTTTCAACTGCTGAAGGGACACTGCCAAAAGAACATGTTTGGGTTGATCGGTTACATACTGCCAAGCAGGATATTATTGATCTGTTGCAGAAAACAACTCCACAGGATATCAAGAAGCAAGCTCAAACTATCGGTTTAGCCTTGAATGATCTAAAAAAAGAGTTCATTAAAACGTATTCTGATTTACACACACGCTTCCGGCTTGGAGTGAATGAATACAATCGAAAAGCAAAGCTGATGACTGATCAAAGACTGCAGACTCTCCAGAAACTTGCAGGTATCGATCTTATGCCGATCCAACAGCTCAAAGATTTCCAGAGCAGGTTGGCTGAACTGAAAAGCTGTTCCAATCTGACAGAACAAGAGTTGGAATCATCACCTGTGTGCCGTCATTGTGGTTACCGCCCAATTAACGAGACGGGATCAGCTGCTAGCAAACACATGATTGATACTCTTGATGATGAACTTGACTCACTCGTTAAGGGCTGGACTAAAACCCTTATAGGGAATCTGGAAGATCCTATTACTCAATCAAACCTGAATCTCTTAAAGCTTGAGGAAAGAAAAAGCATCGAGGAGTTCATCAACTCTGGAGAACTACCGACACCGGTTGATTCAGATTTCGTTCATTCTTTAAAGGAAGTATTGTCTGGTCTTATCAAGGTTGCTGTAAAATCCCAGGATCTGCAGAAAGCCCTTCAACTGGACCAAGGCCCAACTACTCCAATTGAGATGAAGAAGAGGTTTGAAGAGTATATAGATAAGCTTACCCAGGGTAAAGATCAGGCCAAAGTCCGCATAGTAGTAGAATAAATCACAAAGGATATATACATGAGCAAACAGGGAAACCTTTTTAACTCACAGATAGTCCCGGGCAAACCGGGAAGTGGCAATCTTTTCGATGAAGAGTTTGTAATAGATAAAGGACCAGTAGTGTGTTTAGGGCTTGAATTCGATAATGATGAAGCAAGACGAACATATTTCACTGAAGAGTTAAGAAAAAAACTTAATGACCCAGAATTCAGAAACATAGAAGGCTTCCCCATAGGAGAAGACGAAGATATCCTCAAGCTAAGTGACCCACCTTACTACACAGCCTGTCCCAATCCATGGATACCTGACTTCATAGAGCAGTGGGAGAAAGAAAAACCAGAGAAGCCAGATGATTTTCATTACCATCGAGAACCCTTTGCTGCAGATGTGAGCGAAGGGAAAAATGATCCGATCTATAATGCTCACTCCTATCATACAAAGGTTCCACATAAGGCTGTTATGCGATATATCCTTCATTACACTGATCCTGGTGATATTGTATTTGATGGATTTGCAGGGACTGGTATGACAGGAGTCGCTGCTCAGATGTGTGGCGATAGAGAAGCCATACTATCATTAGGGTATCAAGTAAAAAACGATGGGACCATTCTTCAGGAGGAAGAGGATGAGAACGGTAAGAAAACCTGGAAGCCTTTCTCAAAGCTGGGTGCTCGAAAAGCAGTTCTCAATGACCTTTCTCCTGCTGCAACCTTTATTGCGTATAACTATAACACCCCAGTTGATGTAAAGGAATTCGAACGAGAAGCGAAACGAATCCTTGCTGAAGTCGAGGAAGAATGCGGCTGGATGTACGAGACCTCACATACTGATGGCCGAAAAGGCAGAATCAACTATACGGTGTGGTCTGATGTCTTCACCTGCCCTGAATGTGCCGGTGAAGTTGTATTCTGGGAAGCTGCTGTAGACAAACAAGCTGGAAAAGTACAGGACGAATTCCCGTGCCCACATTGCAAAGCTGAACTGACAAAAAGAAAAATGGACCGTGCCTGGACAACAAAATATGATTCAGCTCTAAATGAATCTGTAAGACAAGCAAAGCAGGTTCCTGTACTGATCAATTATACTGTAGACGGTACAAAGAGGAGGTTTGAAAAAACTCCAGATGAGCATGATTTAAAGCTTATTAATACGATTGAAAACAGTGAGATTCCGTATTGGTTTCCAACCAACATCATTATTGATGGCAAAGAAATTGGCCGTTTAAAATCTCTAGAGATAAAAAATATCCATCAAATACTACCCAAAAGGAGTAATTGGATTCTTAGTTCTTTTCAAGATAAATGTAGCAGTAATTCAAAATTATTTATTATAGCCACTTCCGCACTTCATAATTTGAGCTGGATGTATCGCTGGCGAGCAAATGGTAAAGGTGGAACTACCTCTGGCACTTATTATATATGCGCAACACCTCAAGAAAACAGTCCGTTTAATCAGCTTAGAGCTAAACTTGACGATATGCTTAAAGCTATTAACTATCGGATCAACACAGTTTCTACTCAAGATTCTAGCAATCTAAGAATGCTAGATGAATCAATCGACTACCTTTTTTTTGATCCCCCATTTGGGGCAAATTTGATGTACTCTGAATTAAGTTACATTTGGGAATCATGGTTGAAGGTTTCTACAAATAACAAGTCGGAAGCTATTGAAAATCCTGTTCAAGGTAAAGGACCAGATGAATATCGGCAATTGATGACAGCTTGTTTCAAAGAAGCTTATAGAGTGCTAAAGCCAGGTCGCTGGATGACTGTTGAATTTTCAAACACGAAAGCATCTGTATGGAATAGCATTCAAGCTGCCATAAATGAAGCTGGATTTATCATTGCAAATGTATCAGCTTTGGACAAGAAGCAAGGCAGTTTCAAGGCAGTTACAACTCCAACCGCAGTAAAACAAGACCTGGTAATCTCAGCATACAAACCGAATGGAGGCTTTGAAGAGCGCTTTCTGAAAGAAGCTCGGACAGAAGAAGGTGTATGGGATTTCATTCATACGCATCTCCAGTATTTACCGGTCACCAAACTTCAGGGAACAGACCTTATAGTCATACCGGAAAGAGATCCAAGAATCCTGTATGATCAGGTAATTACTTATTATGTGAGAAAAGGGTATGGTGTTCCCATTGATAGTCAGGAATTCCAAGTCGGCTTATCTCAGAGGTTCTCTGAACGTGATGGTATGTATTTCTTGCCTGAACAGGTTGCTGAGTATGATCAGAAGAAATTGCGCCTTGGAAACAAGACAGTATTACAATCACTCTTTATTTCCGATGAAGCTTCTGCTATTGAGTGGCTAAGAAGTTTGCTAAGGGAAAAACCTCAAAGTTATCAAGATATAAATCCACAGTTTATGAAAGAAATTAGTGGCTGGAGTAAAAATGAAACTGGACTAGAATTGTCTATACTTTTAGAACAGAACTTCCTTGTATATGATGGAGCTGGTTCTGTTCCTGAGCAGATTCATAGTTATTTATCCACTAACTGGAAAGATTTAAGAAATCTCTCAAAGCAAGATCCAACCTTAATTGCTAAAGCAAAAGGACGTTGGTATGTACCTGATCCAAGCAAAGCTGGAGATTTAGAAAAATTACGAGAAAGAGCCTTACTCAAGGAATTTGAACAGTACAAACAATATAATAAGAAACTAAAAGTGTTCAGACTTGAGGCTGTTAGAACTGGCTTTAAGAGAGCGTGGCAAGAAAGAGATTATCAAACTATCGTTTCTATAGCTGAAAAAATCCCTTCTAGTGTTCTAGAAGAAGATCCAAAGTTGCTGATGTGGTATGATCAAGCAATGACAAGATTGGGAGATTAAAACCTTATGGTAATTACATTTTTAAAAAAGATAGCTTGGTACTACCCAAAATCTGTCTTTGCAGCATTGGGGTTATTTTGGTTAGTCATCGAACCAATTATTGGACTGACCGGTAATACTATAAATCTATCATATTGGCAATTATTTGGTTTGTCTGCGTCTATTGGAGTTATTTGGTTCATACTCGACGGAATATGGTTTTCTGGCTACCTAAAAAATAGAATAGAGATAACAAGTAACGGATTCGACACCAAAATAATAATTAAGTTTAGCGATCTATTTAATGAAGAAGGCTGGAAAGCAATACCAGTAAATGATTTTTTTGATTCAATTGTTGATGACAGACATATTTCGTCGAAAAGCCTCCATGGAATTCTCATTAAGAGATACTGGGGAGGAAATACTAATGACTGGGATCAACAAGTCGAAGAACAGTTAAGTGATCTCACAGTTACCGATGAAACAAGACCCAAGGGAAAGACAAAACGATATAAGATTGGTACGGCAGCAGTTTTAAGAAAAGATGGTGATAGGTTTATTTGTGTAGCATCCACGCATACCAATATCTCGAATTTAGAAACCAAAGCTAACACTGTTGATCTACACCATGCGATTTGTGGAGTCCTTGAGACATCCCGATCATGTTGTAGCAATGAAACATTATCAATTCCCTTATTTGGGTCAGGTCTTTCACGGATTGGGCTAAAGAATAATATTTTGGTTGATCACATTTTAACTGCTATTTTTGAAGAATCAAAAAAGAGCAAAGTTACCGACGTAATTCAAATTATTTTACCTAAAAACAAAAGAGATGATATCAACCTTTTATCAATAAAAAGAGACTGGAGTTAAATTATGGCATATAGAAGCGGTACATATATTGCATTTGATGGGCTAGGACAAGAAAATCCTACATTATCAGATTTCAAGTATTACTCTACAATTCAAGCATGGGCTAGAAACACAGAGATCGATTTTAAATATGTTGATAGTCATGCAAAAACTAGTGCAGTAAGGGATACTAGTCTGAGGACAACTCTTCAATTAAGAATTCGAGAGCGTTTATCAAACTCAAAAAATGTAGTGGTAATACTAAGCAGTGATACCAGAAAAACAGGTAGTATGCTTTCTTATGAAATTGAGCAAGCTGTAGATACATATTTTCTACCATTAATCATTGCATATGTAGATTATAGTGCAATCGCAGATCCATCTCAGCTCTCATCGTACTGGCCAAATGCACTTAGTACACGAATCTCGAAAGGAACTGCAAAGGCTATTCATATCCCATTCCTGAAGAATGCCATCTTGGATGCAATTAGCCAATTTTCATTTAATAATCTCCCGAAAACCAGTTTGAATTATTATTGCCGAGATGCTCATATGCAATTTGGTTGTATATCGGTAGCATCCCCTTTCATAAACACAATGAAATAACCAGTTAATAATTATTGTGAAGGAGTTAAATAATGACAGAACAGGAAATAATAGAACTCCTCAACCAACACGAATGGAAAGATGTTGAATTCAAAGAAGCAAAGACAGCTGTTCCCAAGAATGCTTACGAAACGGTATCTGCCTTTGCAAACACAGAAGGAGGGTATCTCGTTTTTGGTGTAAAAAAGAATGGTTCTGAGTATGAGCTTGTTGGGGTAAAAGATGTTGATAAAGTTCAAAATGACTTCATTACAACGCTAAGACAAAAGAACAAAATTAGTTGCATCATTGAAGTTACAGAGACTATAAAAACTGTGGATGGAAGAGATCTAATTGTATTCTATATCTCAGAAGTTAACCGACACAAGAAACCTGTATATTTGGATGGAAATATCAAAAGAAGTTATATTCGGAAGGGTGCATGTGATGTCAAATGTTCTGATGTAGAATTAAAGCGACTCCTTAATGATGCCTCTACCGACCGCTATGACGGCACTACAATAGACCACTTTGACATAACCAAGTGTTTTAGCAGTAAAGATATTACATGGTATCGACGCCAGTATGAAGGAAGGATTGGAAATCGTAGCTATGCAGAATTAGACGATGAAGAGTTTCTCTTTCAGTTCGGATTGATCAAAGAAACTCCATCTGGGAGAAAGCCTACCATTGCTTCTATTTTGCTGTTTGGTCAGGATGGCTACCTAAGAGATGTACTTCCACGACCTGTCATAGATTGTCAGCGTTTTCTATATAACTCAACTTCAACAGATGAAGGAAGATGGCATGATAGAGTTGTCTGTGATTATAATCTCATTCAAACATGGACATCGGTATTGGAATGGTACTATCGATTTGCAGAAATCCCTTTCACAGTAGATCCAATGACAATGCAGCGAAAAGACCAACCAGTAGATTTTATTGCATTCAGAGAATCCATCGTAAATATTTTAATCCATCAAGACTATTCGGATCAAACTCGAAAACCTGTTATACAACACTTTACGGATCTAACTCGATTTTGGAATCCTGGGGATGCATTTGCTTCTGTCGAAGAATTGCTTGAACCGGGAGAGAAAGAAGTTAGGAACCCACTCATTGTTACAGCCTTTCGGAGAATTGGTTTTAGCGAGAATGCTGGGTGGGGATTGCGTGATGTATGTATCTCTTGGCGAAAATTAGGTCGAATGCCTCCTGTAATTATCAATGATAAGGAAAAAAAGGCATTTGAACTTAATCTTAAGCAGGAGATACTTCTTTCCGAAGATCAAATAGCATTTCAAAAGACAATTGGTGTGCAACTTTCGCAAGATGAAGCAGAAGTATTTGCTTATGCATGTAAAAACCTTTCAATATTTTCTATACATGAGATTAAGACGGTTATTAATAAACCTGTGTCTACATGCGTTGAATTAGCGGGGCATCTGGTAGATCAACAGTTATTGGTTAGTAATTCAGATAAATCATTCAGCCTAGCTCCAAAGATGAAACAAAGGTTTCTCGCTACACTTAATTCCAAGGCCCATGACGAGGCCCATGACGAGGCCCATGATGAGACCCATGACGAACTAAACGAAACTGAAACAATAATCCTTAAGAGTTGTATATCTGCATCCAGTTCAGAAGAGTTGTTGAAAGTTTTAGGATATAAAAGCAGAACTGGAAATTTTAAGTCAGCCTTAGGTAATCTCCTAAGATTACACTTAATAAAAATGACAATTCCTGAAAGTCCGAGGAGTAAATCACAGAAGTATGTTCTTTCTGAGAAAGGGTTTGATTTATTAAAAAAATTGGAGAAATTCAGTGATTAGTTTAATTCAAACTATCAAGCAAAGTAAAGAATTGGATCTATACCTCACATATTTTCTCAATGGACAAGTTTGCGCCCGTCCAAATGCTTCTTTAATAATTACAAGCCGGAGGATGGATGAATAATTGGAAATTTAGCACACACTATTCATCCATATGTATGGTCTTAGATGAACAATATCTTTGGGGCCAAATAATCTGTCGCATTTGGCTACCATCACAACATGCAATTGTACGTGTATCGGAGGCAGATCTAAAACCTCTACATTCAGAGAGAATCAGTAAAACTGAAGAGTTTAGAATCTCATATATTGCTACAGCAGCAAAAATAGCAGAACTATTAGAGAATACCTCTGAGGATAATGACAGCACAGTTTTATTAGCTCCTATGGAATCAAATGTAATTCCTCTTCCCCATCAGCTTCATGCTTTGTCACGAGCTATTTCAGGTGATAGAGTACGGTACCTTCTTGCTGATGAAGTCGGCCTTGGTAAAACTATTGAAGCTGGACTAATTATGCAGGAGCTTAAGCTTCGTGGTTTGGTACGGCGAACACTAGTTGTTGCTCCTAAAAGCCTGGCTATGCAGTGGGTAGCAGAAATGGAAACCCACTTCAATGAGAATTTCGCATTGATAAATCCAGGAGATCTTGATGCTCTGGAACGACTAGAATGCTCAACCTCCTATATCGACGGAGCAGAGAGCTCTTCAGATTATAACCCCTGGTTGAAATTCAATCATGCGGTCGTAACATTGGATGCAGTCAAACCAGTGAGGCGTCGAAAAGGCTGGTCTGAAGAAAAAGTTCATCAGTACAATAAAAACAGATATGAAAGACTGCTCCAAGGCCAATGGGATCTTATTATTGTTGATGAGTCTCACCGTATTGGAGGTAGTACTGATCAGGTCTCCCGTTACAAACTTGGCCAGGGATTAGCAGAAGCAGCCACTTATCTTTTGCTCCTTTCAGCAACTCCTCATCAAGGGAAGTCGGATGCCTTCCACCGGTTAATCAGTCTGCTTGATCCAATGTCTTTTCCCGATCAAGAAAGTGTTACCCGAGAGAAAGTCTCTGAGTTCGTTATCAGAACAGAGAAGAGAAAAGCGCTGACCGCTGAAGGTGAACCTCTATTCAAACCTCGAACAACACAGACAATGGGAATCGATCTGAGTAGAAACCCCTCCCAAGTTGCTTTATATGAGGCTGTCACTGATTATGTTCGATTAGGCTATAATCGTGCAATCAAAGACAAGAAGCCTCATATAGGCTTTCTTATGGTGTTACTGCAGCGAATTGTTACCTCGAGTTCCCATGCCATCAGGACAACTCTGGAAAGACGTTTGAATGTGCTTGAGAATCTTAAATCTTCTCTCCATATTCCTACTTCTGATGAGTTAGAGGAACTAGTAGATCTCGATGGTCAGATGCAATTGGATTTCTTAATAGAGGTAGATGAAAAGGGCAGACATAATGAGATAGAAGAAGTTTCTTTCTTGCTTGGTCTGGCAAAAAAGGCTGAGCAAACGGGACCCGATATCAAGACAGATATCCTCATGGACCAGATATTCAGACTTCAAGGAGAAGAGAATAACGATCAATTGAAAATTATCATCTTTACGGAGTTTGTTGCTACCCAATCCATGCTGCAAACTTTTCTTGAAGAGAGGAATTTTCCGTGTTCAATCATCAATGGCTCCATGAGTATGGAGGAACGAAGAAAAGCTCAAAGAGATTTTAGAGAAAAGAATAGGATACTCATTGCCACTGATGCGGGAGGAGAAGGTCTAAACCTGCAGTTTTGCCATGTAGTTATCAATTATGACCTACCCTGGAATCCTATGCGTATAGAACAGAGAATCGGCAGGGTAGATCGTATCGGACAGTCGAAGATCGTAAGAGCTATTAATTTCGTGTATGAAGACTCTGTGGAAAGTAGGGTTCGTGAAGTTTTAGAGAGGAAATTATCGATCATCTTTGATGAAATGGGGATCGACAAATCCAATGATATCCTTGATACATCTCTTTCTGGTGAGCTGGTAGAGAAGATGATGACTCACATCATCATGGAAGAGGCTGACCCTGAAAAAGAAATAGAGCGGACTGTGAGAACAATCCAATTTGATTTGGCACAGGAACGCAATAAATGTGCTGTGTACAAGATATCAGAAGACCCCGAACCAGCTGCTGCTGTGAAGGTCAAGAATCATCCACTTCCCTTCTGGGTGGAACGAATGGTGATCAATTACGTAAAAATGAATGAACTGTCCGTAGAGAAAGATCTACTGGGCTGGAACTTCGTATGGCCGGATGGCGAAAAAGTATCTGGTGCAATATTTCACTCTCCTGATTCCACCTCAGATTCATTGAGATTGTCTTTGGAAAACCCAAAGGTCCGTGGTCTTATTCTCAACCTGCCACAACTGTTCTCTGGTCAGCCAGTACCATTAGTAGCGTTAGAAGGAGTTCCAGAAACAGTTAATGGCTATTGGGGACTATTTGAGATTACACTCACCATTCACAGTAACGAAACCAATCAAATACGACTTCCCGCAAAAAGGAAAGGGTATCAATGCGTGTTTGTCAGCAACAAGGGTAAACTATTCATACCTACTGCAAGATTCATCTGGGATCAGTTATTAACACTGGAACCTCAGATACTTCGAATGCTATCACCAGAGGAGTCTGTTCATTGCTTTGAAACCCTTTATGAAGCAGCTGCAACTGCTGGAGAGGAGCTTTTTAACCAGCTTAAGAATTCTCATGAAAAAGCAATTGAGAGAGAAAATCAGCGAGGAATGACAGCTTTTACTTTTCGGAGAAGATCGATACATAAAGTAGGTTTACCGGAAGTGAGAAATTACCGATTGCATAGACTGGAAGAAGATAAGCTTCAATGGCAGAGGGAACTAAAAAGCGCTGCCCAAGTGATCCCTGATATTCGTCCTTTATTAATCTTTTCTATTGGGGAGGTTCCTGGAGATGAGTAGCTGGAGAGATAATATCCTAAAGGAGTTCATTCCAAATATTTCTAAACTCACATTAGTAGCAGACCCAGATAGTCTACTATCAGAAGAAAAACTCTCGTCTGAGTTGCGAAAAAGAGGCTTTGATCTTATAGAATTCGATGATTCCATAGAATTCCGCTATGCCTATGAATCTAAATATCGATCTATCTGGGATCAAGGATTACATACAGACTTGGTTGTTATCTTGAGAGTTCAGAACTCAGAGCTATCAAATCTCCCTTATGATTTGCTTCAAGCAGGAAGAATTCTCTCTTTCAGTTTGGGAGCTATCTTCCCAAACTTCAGTTATCCAATTCTGGATTGTTTGGAACAGCATGTATTTGATGCTCTATTCAGAGCTCAAGAAGACACCTCCCCTGGGATTATGGGGGATAATGGCACTAAGGATTTCATACTGCGACATATATACAGTATTGCTCCTGAACTGATTAATACCGAAGTAGATCTTCTCCGATCACTACTAAGATTGCATTACGGTACAATAGAAATTCCAGAACCATTAGCTGATCGATTAGTCTCCCTCCTCCAGAATAATGTAACGTTCAAAGAATGGCCACTTGAAAGCATTGTCAAAGATTCCAAAGTTTTCTATGCCTTCATCCAGGAGCGATGGTCAATTTTCTTGGACAGCTACGATCAAGTCGAGCAGGTTATGGATTCGCCTTCCCCTTACGGGTTGCAGGTTTCAGGGCCTGCCCTTCTTCCTTTTGAACACCAGGATATCAGAATTTATATCGACAATCTGTTCGTTGAAGGAAAGCTATCGCCTGTTGAATATTCAAAACACAGTGTTCCAGCCAATTCCTGGATGTCCTGTGGGATAAAGACCGCTTCAGGTGATACAGAAGCTATACGAATAAATCGCCTATTTTCTATCGTAACTTCAAATTTGCCGAATGCCCAATCTCGTTACAATGAATGGCTGTCAATTGCCCTGCAATGGGGAGAACTCTCAGTATTAATTCATAACAACTCTGACGTAACGCTTCTTGAAAGATTTACATCACTGCAGACCGAGATTAATGGTATTTTTGCTGGATGGTTAACTGAATACTATGCAAGTCTTATAAATCTACCACCATCCACCCCTGTGATGGTTCATCATATTCCTCGGTTTCTCTCAAGGCAACTAGAAAGTAGTGATACGAAGAAAATAGCCTTATTAGTAATCGATGGTATGGCGTTTGATCAATGGATAACAGTAAAACACTCACTACAATCACAGGATCCAACACTGCTCTTCCGTGACTCGGCTGTTTTTGCTTGGATACCAACATTGACCTCTGTCTCAAGACAAGCAATCTTTGCCGGGAAACCACCCATATATTTCCCTAATTCAATATACAGTACAAACAGTGAAGAGAAATTATGGAAGCAATTCTGGCAAAGTCAGGGACTTCAGAAACAAGAGATTGCCTATAGAAGAAGTTTGGGTGATGAAAATATTGAAGACTGCCTAGAGGCCGTCATCAACCCGTATAAAACAACTGTTGCAGGTATGGTCATAGATACAGTTGATAAGATCATGCATGGTATGCAACTTGGGGCTCCCGGCATGCATAACCAGATTGCACAATGGTGTAAAACGGGATATTTGAAGAAAACCTTAGACTACCTTGATGAGCTCGGCTATGAGGTATGGCTGACTTCTGATCACGGTAATATTGAAGCTGTTGGGACCGGAAGAATTGCCGAAGGCTCATTGGTAGATAGTCGAGGTGAGAGGGTCAGGATATATCCTAATGTAGAATTAAGAAACCAAATTGCAGCTTCTTCAGTAGGCACTCGACTTTGGGCCCCTATAGGCTTGCCAGAAGATTTCTTTCCATTACTTGCAGATAATAACACTGCTTTCATCAAAGAAGGTGCAACTACAGTTGCCCATGGAGGGATCTCCATAGAAGAAGTCATTGTTCCACTTATTAAAATTGAAAGGATACCCCATAGATGAACAACAGGTATAACAAATTAGGTATTAAACAAACCATCCAGAAACACTGGATGGACTACACACTAAATATGCTGCTTGCAGGCTTGTCAGAAAAGGAGATTCGTTCAGAACTGGATACCTATCTATCAACCCAGAAACAAAGCGGTGGCATCGGAGAACGTGGTCAAAAAACCTATGGGATGGCAATCAGTATTCTATCATCCTGGATCTCTCCAGAGAAAGAATTGATTCCTTTCCGGGATAAAGCATTGAACTTGGCAAAAGTTATTCCTGATAGTGAATGGCTCCCTCTTCATTGGGCTGTGATTTCAGCTTCTTATCCTTTCTGGTTCAATACTGCAAAACAGACTGGTAGACTTTTTAATCTTCAGGAGAAAATAACCAAAGCTCAGGTTTTCAATAGATTAAAAGAATGTTATGGAGACAGGGAAACCGTTTCAAGAAATGCTCGTTATACTGTACGATCTTTTGTTGCTTGGGGAATTTTACAAGACACTGAAACCAAGGGAGTCTATACCAAAGCAAACCCCTTCATGATCGATAATCCTCAACAAGCGATACTGCTATTTGAAGCATACTTGCATACCCTTCCGGAAGCAAAAGCTGAATTAGGTTCGATCATCCATAACCCCGGATTCTTTCCCTTCCAAATGCAAAGCATGACAGGTGAGTACATTGCACAGAACAGTGATTTTTTGGAGGTTTCGAGATACAGCCTAGATAACGAGATTCTCAAGTTGAAGAACAATTAAAAGCAACTTAGCAAATTGCGATCTTGGGTATACGTGATCAATTGTACTCTACATGAGGAATTTGTTTGTTTCTTCATAACCACGATGTCCTACCGTATTTCATGGCAACCATGGGTACCAGATTTACCATGAAGAGGCCCATGATACAATCCAACTAACAGAGAGAAATCATCTTTGTTATATTTTCACCCCTATCCTTGCAAACTCCTTTGTATGGTCTATCATGAAAAAGGTACACCAATGAGGAGGGATCATTTTTCATGCAGGATACACCCCGTTGCATCGGTATATTCACCGCAGGTTTGGACGATGAATATCAGTCAGCCATCTGGCATGCCATTGAAAGGGAAGCAGAGAAGCGGAAGATGGGCACCATCTCCTTCATCGGTTCCCGACTTGGTTCGCCCATCGCCAGTGAAGCCTCCTCCAACCTTGCCTACCATCTTGCCTCCGAACAGACCATTGATGGTCTGATTATCATTGCATCTTCCCTTGCATCTTATTTCACCACCATGGACCTGAATAAATTTTTTGCCCCCTGGTCCTCGCTCCCCAGGGTGTCCATAGGTATGCACATGCAGGGTATGAGCGACATTACCGCTGAGGGGGAGGAGAGCATGCGTGCCTTGGTGGATCACCTGGTTTCGGTTCATCACAGGCATCGTTTTGCCATCATCACCGGGCCTAAAACCCATGAAGAATCAGTCAAAAGGCTTCATGCTTGTAGGCAGGCACTTGCAGAAAATGCTATCCCAATTGACGAGAAATTGATCAGGTCTGGGACATTCACCGATGAATCGGGTAGAGAGGTGGTACAGTACTTTATGGAATCGAAATGTTCTTTTGATGCCCTGATCTGCCTCAATGACCGAATGGCTTTCGGTGCCATGCAAGAACTTTCCAAATGGAATGTACATGTACCTGATGATGTATCCCTTATCGGATTTGATGGGATTGACCCCTCTCGCTACAGCATCCCTCCCTTGACGACGGTTGTGCAACCATTGCATGAGATGGGAGTCATCGCTGTTGATATTCTCGATAGGATTATGGCAGGGGGGGACGAGGAACACATTTCCCTGCCTTGTTCTCCGGTGATCAGGGAATCATGTGGCTGTAATCCGCACGTGCACTTTACCCCCGGCCTCCATGAGATGCCGAACTATGCAACCCCAGCCGAACATTTGGCCGTGGAAGACTTAATCCTTCTTGTCCAGCGAGGGGACTACCATCAGATGATTGCCCGCCTCAACCGTGCACTTGATGATACTGCCTCAGAAAGTGGTTCTCTTCACCTATGGAACGAGTATCTCTCGGTGGTGGAGTATAAATCGCGCAATCAGAGTACCCTCAGTGCCAAAACCCTCGCAATGCTCATGGGGGCAGCCCGTGCATTGACAGGCGATAAGATAGGGCGCTTCCAGGCAGCAAAACGTGTGGCAGCAGAAAACTCGTTTGAAACCCTCAGAAAGGTGAGCGCCATGCTCAGCGGAACCTTCGAGATAGGGGAGTTGATTACCAATTTGAAACACGGGTTGCAGTTATTTGGCATTGACCGAGGGTACCTGGTAAGATTCCTGAACCACAGCCGAAAAGCCAGGCTTATAATGACCGTTCAACAGGAAGTGCTCCCGCTTTCAGCCTTTTCGATGGATTTTCCTGCCCATCAGATTCTCCCTCCAAGCCTAGGCCCCCAGTGGAGGACTCACCGCTGGGTCTTGCTACCCTTGGTATATCTTGATGAACCACTTGGATACTTTCTGGTTCCCTTTGGCACCGTACGTCCTGCACTCTACGATGTGTTGCAAGAACAGATTTCCAGCAATTTGAAAGGTTCACTGCTTTTGCAGCAGATCAGGGAACATGAGAAGAATCTCGAGGAACAGGTCGCCTTACGTACAAGGGACCTTTCTCAGGAAATAAAGCGGAGAACTGAACTGGAACAAGAGGTCATGGACATTTCCACCAGGACAATGGAACGCATTGGGCAGGAACTGCATGATGACTTGTGCCAATACCTACTTGGCATCTCCCTGCTCGCCTCATCCGCAAAACAACAACTCGAAAACAATCAAGCATTGCAGAAAGAGAGCCTCGGGAAAATCAGCGAGCACCTCAGCGAAGCAATTAGAAAAATCAAGACCATCAGCCGTGGCTTGATGCCAATGGAATTGGAACCACACAGCTTTCTTGAGCGTCTGGAAGCCTTGGTAGGAGATAATCTCCGCTTGGGGTCAATTGATATCGATGTAAATGTGGACCCTGGTTTTGCCATACAGGACAGAACCCGGGAATTGAATATTTTCAGGATTGTCCAAGAAGCACTGACCAATGCCATCAAGCACTCACAGGCAAAGCATATTGAGATATCCTCATCAAAGAAGATTGACTCTCAAGGTGCGACTTTCCTCTTCCTGGAGGTCCGTGATGATGGAAATGGACTCCCCAAGCAGATGCAAGGGGATGGGCTTGGCCTGAGGATCATGCAGAACCGAGCTGCCATGGCTGATGCCAAGCTCACCCTCGAAAGTGATGACGAAGGAACCACGGTACAGATTGAGTTCAAGGAGTAGGAAATGTCCAACATTGTTCGATTTCTTATTGTAGATGACCACCCACTTTTCCGCCAAGGTTTGGTAAGTGTCATAGAGAATGTACGAACCTATCAAGTACAAGCCCAGGCAACCACCATCGCTGAGGCACTTTCCTTGTTGGATAAAACGGAGGTAGATGTTGCCCTTATCGATATCTCTCTGCAACAAGAGAACGGATTGGAGCTGGTAAAAACACTCAAGACGAGCAAGCCGGAAGTACAGTCAATCGTTGTCTCCATGTATGATGAGTTGATTTATGCCTCCAGTGCACTCAAGGCAGGTGCACGAGGCTACGTCATGAAACAGGAGGCAGCCTCCTCACTCTTGAAAGCCATTGATACAGTACTGAAAGGAAAGATATATCTTTCCGATGATATGCGGGAGCGGATATTGGACACCATGCTCCTGCAGGAATCTGCACAGGAGATTGACCCGGTGGAGTTGCTCAGTCTCCGCGAAATGGAAGTGCTGCGTCTGCTCGGACAGGGATATGGAGTGTCAGAAATCGGCAAGACGCTCAACCTCTCAGTGAAGACGATAAACGTCTACAGGGACAATATCCGCCACAAGCTCTCCATCAGTGATGCAGGAGCACTGCGTAAATTTGCCATCAAATGGGTGAAAAGCAACGAAATGTAATTTCCCTAGGATATTTGTCCTATCCAATTTCAAGGTAAAAGCCCAGTGGCGCTCTCCATACTGTTCACATAGCATTGTAATAGTAGGGCTCCCTAACCAGTACAGGCGTTGTACGAATACATGAGGAGAACTATGCAAGTCTCATTTATATGTCAGTTTGACATAGCGTTAAGTAAGGAGGAATCTGTATGAAACGGAACATGCGTATTGTAGTCAGTCTGTTACTGATATGTTGCATGAGTCTCTCTCTGTTCGCTGGTGGCCAGGCAGAAGGGGCAACGAAACCTGCTCGTAAGGTGATCAACCTGTGGAGCTTCACTGATGAAGTCCCCAAAATGTTGGAGAAGTACAAAGAACTGAATCCTGATTTCGATTATGAGATCAACACCACCATTATCGCTACCACCGATGGTGCCTATCAGCCAGCACTTGACCAGGCATTGGCTAGTAGCGGAGAGAATGCTCCTGACATCTACTGTGCTGAGTCTGCATTTGTCCTCAAGTACACCCAAGGCGACGCAGCTTACTTTGCAGCTCCCTACAAGGATCTGGGAATTGATGTAGACGCCAAGCTCAAGGAAGCTGACATTGCACAGTATACCGTTGATATCGGTACCAATCCTAACGGTGATTTGGTTGGCCTTGGTTACCAGGCTACCGGTGGTGCATTCATCTACCGTCGTTCTATCGCCAAGGATGTTTGGGGAACTGACGATCCTGCAGTAATCACCTCCAAAGTCGGTCCAGGTTGGGATAAATTCTTCAAGGCTGCTGAAGACCTGAAGAAGAAAGGCTACGGAATCATCAGTGGTGATGGAGACATCTGGCATGCCATTGAAGGCAGCAGTGAGAAGGGCTGGATTGTAGACGGAAAGCTCTACATTGATCCCGATCGTGAAGCATTCCTTGACATTGCAAAGATGCTGATTGACAAGGGCTACCACAATGATACCCGTGACTGGACTGATGCATGGTTTGCTGACATGAAAGACGCCGGTGACAAGCAGATCTTCGGTTTCTTTGGCCCAGCTTGGTTGATCAACTACGTCATGGCTGGCAACAGCGGTGGTACCAAGCCTGGTGAAGGCACCTATGGTGACTGGGCTGTTTGTGAACCTCCTGTTGGATTCTTCTGGGGTGGCACATGGGTACTCGCAAACAACAATAGTCCTGTCAAGGACGCAGTTGGTGACATCATCGAGTGGATTACGCTTGACAGCTCCAACACCGGTTTGCAGTATTACTGGGCCAACGGTACGCTCAACGGTCCTGGTGGAACCAAGGATACCGTTGCCTCAGGTACTGTCATGAGAAAGAGTGACGGAACTCTGGACTTCCTTGGTGGACAGGATATGTTTGATGTATTCGTTCCTGCTGGCAAGTTTGCTACTGGTAAGAATAAGACCCAGTATGATGAGACCATCAACATGTATTGGCGTGATCAAGTCCGTGAATACAGCTACGGCAAGAAGAGCCGCAGCCAGGCAATTGCAGACTTCAAGCAACAGGTTGCAGACAACCTCGCTATCGACGTTGATTAATCAATGACTGCCAGGTGTAGGACACTCCTGCACCTGGCTTCCTTTGCTCCAAGCATCGTAGGGAAGATATCGGTCGATGCACGGTGAATTTTTCTGGAGGACTTGCTCATGCGCAAAAACAACATCAGCTATGCAAAGTACGGGTATCTATTTTCCATCCCTTTCGTGCTTGCCTTTTTGATTTTCAATCTGTATCCGACAATATACACCGTTATTATAGGGTTTACTGACCTTAGGGGGCTAGGTCGTACTACCTTCAAGTTCTTGGAAGACCCTTTCGAGAATTACAAAAGTATCTTGAACAACGCAACCTTCATACGGTCGCTGCAAACTACCTTTATCATTTGGATTTTCAACTTCATCCCCCAGGTTCTCTTGGCACTACTGTTGACCGCATGGTTTACCAATCGACGGTTGAAGGTGAAGGCACAAGGCCTATTCAAGGTATTGATTTACATGCCGAATATCATTACCGCTGCGACCATCGCAATCCTATTTAATTCCCTTACCGGGTATCCCAAGGGACCACTCAATGATTTATTGATGAAACTAGGCATCCTGGATGCACCTATGAACTTCCACTTGCAAAGTGGAACAGCCCGCGGTGTTGTGTCCTTCATTCAGTTTTGGATGTGGTATGGCCACTCCATGATTATCTTGATCGCTGGCGTTTTGGGTATCAACCCGACGCTGTTTGAGGCTGCCGAGGTGGATGGGGCAACACCTACCCAGATTTTCTTCAAGATAACCTTGCCCAGACTGAAAACAATCCTGCTGTATGTACTGGTAACCGGCCTCATTGGCGGTATCCAGATGTTCGATATTCCGCGACTCTTCCTCTGGGGAGGTCCGGACAATGCAACACTCACCTCAAGTGTGTTCATCTACAACCAAGCCTTTGCGGGAAGCTATCTGTACAACCGTGCGTCAGCTGCAAGCATGATAGTCTTCATCATTATCCTGGTTCTTTCAGGCATCCTGTTCTACTCCATGCGTGACAGGGCTGAGATCAAGCTCAAGAAAACCGAAAGAAATAGGCTGAAGGAAGAAAAGAGGATGGGGGCAGTACGATGAAAGGAATGAGAGCAACAACCAACCTGACAAAGACAGGAATTTACATTGTTTGCATATTCTTGTCTGTCTTGAGCATATTCCCTTTCTGGGTCATGTTCATGAATGCAACACGTAGCACCTTTGAGATACAGCAGAATTCCATTGGTCTGGTTCCCTCCAAGTTTTTGCTCAGCAACTGGGAAATACTGCAAGGTAAGACGTTTGATCCAATCGTTGGGTTTGTGAACTCCATGCTTGTCAGCACGGGCGCAACACTCTGTGCAGTGTATTTTTCATCACTCACAGCCTATGCCTTGGTTGCGTACAGCTGGAAACTCCGTCAGCCGTTCTTTACCTTCATCATGGCTGTCATGATGATTCCGACCCAGGTAAGCGGTATTGGATTCTATCAGTTCATGTATCGAATCGGATGGACCAACAGCCTCTGGCCGTTGATCATCCCAGCAACGGCCACACCGGCGATGGTGTTCTTCATGCGGCAGTACCTGATGGCCTCGCTCTCCTTGGATATTGTCGATTCAGCAAGAATCGACGGGTCCAGGGAGTTCCATACCTTCAACAGAATCATTCTTCCCATCATGAAGCCTGCTATGGCCACGCAGGCAATATTTACCTTTGTGTTCAACTGGAACCGATTGTTTGAACCCTTGATTCTGCTTACCGATGGTGACAAATACACCATGCCCATCATGGTCAGTCTGCTCAGAGGAGATATCTACAAGACAGAGTACGGTGCGGTATACCTCGGGTTGTCCATGACCGTACTGCCGCTTTTCATAGTCTACTTTGCACTCTCAAAGCACATCATCGCTGGAGTCGCACTTGGAGCACTGAAAGAGTAGCCGGTCTTGGGGTACATGGATACTGAAATAAGGAGTTTGTAACATATGCAGCAGAATAAGGAACGTGCCTTGGAACTGCTTAGGAAGATGAGTATTGAAGAAAAAGTCTCCCAGTTGGTTTCGGCATGGCTTGAAATAGGATTAGATGGATCGTTGCACGTACGTGAGTATGGGCATGCTGAACTACATGATGGGGATGTCAAGGCAGAGGTTCTGGGGAAAGGCATCGGTCAACTCACCCGGCCCTACGGTACAATGGCAAATGATGCAGTGCGACAGGCCAAGGCGATCAATGAGCTGCAACGGTATCTCCTCAAGGAAACCCGCTTGGGAATTCCTGCTCTCCTGCATGAGGAGTGTCTCACCGGTGCCATGGTCAAGGGAGCGACGATTTTCCCCTCAGCCTTGAACTATGGCAGTACCTGGGAACCCTCATTGGTGGGCAACGTAGGAAAAGCAATTGGGGACGAACTCAGAAGTCTTGGGGTGCATCAAGGGCTTGCCCCTGTCCTGGATGTTGCTCGAGATGCGCGTTGGGGTCGTTTGGAAGAGACATACGGAGAAGATCCCTACCTATGCGGAGTTATGGGTATCGCGTATGTGCAGGGTCTGCAAGGAGAGAGAAGAAGCCCGATTGCAACACTGAAGCATTTTGTCGGGCACTCTGCCAGTGAAGGGGGGAGAAACCATGCACCGGTTCATATCGGGCCCACTGAACTGCGAAATACGTTTGCACTCCCCTTTGAGATGGTCGTCCGTCATGCCCATCCCGGCTCAGTGATGCCGGCGTATCATGACATTGATGGGGTACCTTGTACCAGCAATCGTTCCTTGATAACCGACTTGCTTAAACATCAATGGGGTTTCGATGGCTTAGTCGTCGCTGATTATGAGGCAATCGTCCAGCTCTTCCATGACCATCGCGTAGCAAGTGATATGGCTGAAGCCGCCGCTTTGGCCTTCAATGCTGGAATGGATATTGAACTACCTGGGTACACAGTCTTTAAGGAAGGGTTGATCGAAGCGCTGTATCGTGGCTTGATCACCAATGATGCGCTTGATGAGGCGGTGCTTCGGGTCTTACAGGAGAAGTACAACCAAGGGGTGTTCGAGCATCCGTTCATCAAGGAAGATGCGATTGAACTGGGGACGGAAAAGAACCATGCTCTTGCTGTAGAGGTAGCCGAGAAATCGCTTGTTCTGCTCAAGAATGATGGAACACTTCCTCTGAAGCAAGCAGGTTCAGTTGCCTTGGTCGGCCCGCTTGCAGACCATCCCTATGCCATGTTCGGTGGATACTCCACCCCGATTCATCTCCAGGGTTCCCATGGTCCCGAAGAGACAGTCCCTCTCCACGCAAAGACCATTCGTGCTGCCCTCTCTGAGGTATTGGGTGATGTCCCCTTGACCTTCGAGCCGGGGTGTATGCTCTATGAGAGCAAGGTGGAGAAAGCCATCTTTTTTCCAGGTGATGTTCCCGAAGAAGAAGAAGGTGTCCATGAGCTCAGCCAAGACACCCAGGGCATTGAGAAAGCAGTAGCCGCTGCCGTCTCATCGGATGTAACGGTCATGGTAGTTGGTGATATCGCCGGGCTGTTCCGACAAGGAACGGTCGGGGAGGGCTCTGATGCTGATAGCTTGAAGTTACCCGGGGTGCAAGAACAACTCATGGAGGCGGTCTTGGCAACAGGAAAACCTGTCGTGGTCGTCCTGGTAAGCGGAAGGCCGTACACCATGCACCATGCGGTGAGTCAAGCCAGTGCCATTCTTGCCACCTGGCTTCCCGGAGAAGGGGGAGGCGAAGCAATCGCACGTACTCTGGTGGGTTTGAACAATCCTGGTGGAAAAACGATACTCTCCTTCCCAAAGTGTGCTGGTTCGATGCCCTACGCGTACAACCACTTCAAGAAGGCAGGAGGATTGAAGGTCCAGCCGAAGTTCGGTGCCTTGTATCCCTTTGGCCATGGGCTCAGTTACACCACTTTTGATTGGGATGATTTTCAGGTGGAAAACCCAATGATCCAGGGTGATGAGGAATTCCATTTCTCACTAACGGTACGCAACGGGGGCACGTGTGGAGGTGATGAAGTCGTGCAGGTCTACCTGCAGGACAAGGTAGCCTCAATTGTTCGCCCTGTGAAAGAGTTGAAAGCTTTCTGTCGTGTTTCCTTGCAGCCGGGAGAGCAGAAGCGTATTTCCTTTACCATTCCTGCAGACATACTCTCCTTTGTCGGCAGTGATGCGAGAAGAGTCCTTGAACCTGGGTCCTTCTTGCTTCAAGTCGGCAAGAGCAGTGAAGATATTGTCTTCAGTGAGGAGATTGCAGTAGTAGGGAAGTCGAAAGTTTTTTCCAAGGACTGGCGATTTCTTTCCTCAGTTTCTGTCACTGATTGTACATAGTTGCTTTTTACCTCCCCGTTCGGCAACGTGCTTGGTCATCCCTGCGGCCTGGTACGTTGCCACTTTTCTTTTTCCCGGTGGATGCAACCTTGCATTTCTCGTCCAGTGGACTATCATCATAGATGAGGTGCCATGATGAACATGATGCGAGATGCCCAATATGCAGGTTCCTGGTATCCAAAGGATCCAGACGTGTTGCGACTCTTGGTGACAGAGTCGATTGAAGCGAGCAAGAAACGGGAAACCTACCAGAAAGGACCCTATAGGTTTGCGGTTCTCCCGCACGCTGGGTTGTTCTACTCGAGTGCAGGTATTGCTCCTTTCTTTACCTCAGGTCTAGAAGGGATTGAGAAAATCCTTATCATTAGTCCCAGTCATTATACCAACCTGCCGGAGAATCTTCTTGTGAGTGCTCCACTCGCTGGATGTAGGACACCCCTTGGCACTGTGGAATCATTCAATCTCGCGAATACCCAGAGCCAATGGTTCTCTGCCATCCAGAGTGAACATGCCCTTGAGATGGTCCTCCCGTATATTGCAGCACAGAACAGTTCTGTGAAGGTATCCCTTGCCATGATCAGCCATTTCAGCGACGCAGAAGCAATAGACAATGTTGCACGCTCACTGTTGGATGAACTGGGGCAAGGTGAATTGGAAGCTGGACGGACAGCCATCATTGCCAGCAGTGATTTCACCCATTATGGACCCCGGTTCGGGTATACGCCTTATGGAAACAGGGCTGGGGGTATGGTGAAGGAAGATGATTTGAGTTTAGCTCATTTGCTGGTTGAGGGCCGTGTAGCTGAAGCCTTCGCGTTCTGCGCATCGAAGCATTCCACCGTATGTGGGTACGCTGCTGCCTTGTTGGTCGCATCCATCGCCCAGCGGATGCATTGTAACGGGTGGGTAGCCGACTACTACACATCCCTTGATGTATCCTCATCAAATGACGCAAATTTTGTCGCTTATTCAACGATTCTTTGGAGGTAGGAAATGAACTGTGTTGAGCAAAAGACCCTTTTGGCTCTGGCCAGAGAGGCAATAACAAGTACGCTTACCCACTGTGAAACACCGATTTATGATCAAATGAAGAGGGAGGACCAACCGCCTTACTCCAATGAGTTGGGGTGTTTTGTTACAATACATACCAAGGAAGGGACATTGCGTGGTTGCATAGGCAATCTCTGGGGCAGGGGACCTCTCTGGCAGGAAGTGCCGAAACTGGCAAGGGAGTCTGCTTTCAGTGACCCCCGTTTCCATCCCCTGAGAGCAGAAGAATTGGAACAGGTGGTCCTCGAAATCTCCTTGCTTTCCAAGTTGCAATCCATTGATGACTGGAAACAGATTAGGATTGGAATTGATGGTGTACTCTTGAGTCATGGATACCATCGATCAGTATTCCTTCCTCAGGTAGCAACCGAGCAAGGATGGGATCTGGAGACAATGCTCAGCCAGCTTGCAATGAAGGCCGGCCTTGATCCTGAGGCTTACACAGACCAAGCCTGTCGTTTTGAAGTGTTCCAGGCCCAGGTATTCAAAGAGGATGTGTCGTGAGTGGAACAGCGTACCTTGTTTGTGATTACTGTTACCGTCATTGCCGGTTGAAGGACAAAGAAGTTGGCTTCTGCGGGGTGCGGGAGCGTTCAAGAGATGTAATCTTTACCCATAATTATGGTGGATTAGTGGCTATTGCTGTAGATCCGGTGGAGAAAAAGCCACTCTATCACTTCCTGCCTGGAACCAATACCCTCTCCATTGCCATGTTCGGATGCAACTTGACCTGCAGTTTCTGCCAGAACTATGCAATCAGCCAGAAGGCATGGGATTCAAGTGCTCAGCGGACCTATTATACGGCCAGAGAAGTGGTCGATCTCGCTCGGGAAAAACAGTGTCCTTCCATCAGTTTCACCTATAGTGAACCCTTGGTTTGGCAGGACTATATGATTGAAGTGGCAACCCTCGCAAAACAAGAAGGACTCAAGACCATCATGGTGAGTAATGGAACCTTCAGCGAAGAAGCCTTGCATAGGATCAACCCCTGTATTGATGCGTTCAATATTGACATAAAAGGGGATGATGCGTTCTACCATGGTTACTGTGGGGGTAGCGGCCGTCCGGTGTGGAAGGCGCTTGAACAGATAGCTCAAAGTAAGGCGCATCTGGAAGTGACTACCATGGTCATGGAAGGAGTGCATACAATCGAGATGATTACCTCCATAGCCAACAACCTTTTTTCAGCAGGTATCCAAGTCTGGCATCTGAGTCGGTATTTTCCACGGTACCAGGAGCAGAGGCATGAAACCAGCGAACAGTACCTGGAAGCAATGGTAAAAGAAGTACGTTCCAGTCATATTCCTTATGTGTACCCAGGGAACTCTTCCCTAGATCAGAATACCTATTGCCCACAGTGCAAGGCACTACTGATCCGACGTACCTGGGCTTTTCATGACAGTAGCATTGACCAATCCCACTGCCCGGTATGTGGTCATCATATCTATGGTACTTGGTTGTAGCTTCTTGCAATCAAAACCATAGCGCGGTACTATCACCGCTATGGAAACAACACCTACTACTCAGTATGTAAAGCGTGCCTACGCTCTCAGAGAAAAAGGATACAACTGTGCTCAAGCGGTTGCTTGTAGTTTTGCCGATGTCGTGGGCATGGACGAACAGGAACTCTTTGTTATAAGCGAAGCCTTCGGCGGGGGAATGGGTGGCCATAAGGCAACCTGTGGAGCGGTCAGCGGAGCTGTCTTGATCATCAGCTTGCTTACCAGCGGCGGCAGTGTGGAAGCTGCAACAAAGCAGACTACCTATGCACATGCAGGTGAAATAGTGGACGGGTTCTTGGCGCAGAACGGTACGTTGGTCTGCAGTGAACTCAGGGGTGATGATACTGGCATTGTGTTGCGAACTTGTGACCTTTGCGTTGAGGATTCAGTTGTTTTGTTGCATAAACTGTTGCATAGGATTGGTAAAACCTCTTAGTACCGCTATTTATTCTCCTAGGTCATAAGACAGAGTTGTTCTACTGTATATATTTTGTTGCATAGGTATTGCATAAATGCAACGATTTCGCTATCGTACGTCTATGCAAACAACCCAGAAAAACCGTGTGGCTGTGCTGCTTGGCAGCGAACATGATGCACCGTTGGTCGAAGGGGCCTTTACGGTCTTGCAGGAGCTGGATATTCCTTTTGAGGCACATATTCTCTCAGCACATCGAAGTAATGAAGCTGCAATCCGATTTGCAGAAAAAGCAGCTGAAGAAGGGTATGCCGTACTCATTGCTGCGGCGGGAAAAGCCGCCCACCTTGCGGGGGTATTGGCAAGTAGAAGTCTCCTGCCAGTGATAGGAATCCCCCTTTCAGCCTCGCTGGGCGGAATGGATGCCTTGCTTTCCACGGTCCAGATGCCCAACGGCTATCCTGTGGCAACTGTAGCCATTGATGGGGCAGCCAATGCGGCACTGCTTGCCGCCCAAATCCTGGCCCTTGGCGATGAGAATCTCTCTTTCCGCATACAAGAACGGAGAAAAGCGATGGCCGAGAAAGTTGCTCAGGCTGATGAGCGTTTTCATAGGAGCTTTACCCCTAACCGGTAAGGCTCTTTTGTATAGGAGAGGACACAGATGCAAAAGCGAACCATGCTCTATGAAGGGAAGGCGAAGCGGTTGTATGAGACTGATGACAAAGATTTGTACATCGTTTCCTACAAGGATGATGCCACGGCGTTCAATGGAAAGAAGCGAGGCTCGATACTTGGCAAGGGGGCGATTAACAACAAGGTCACCAATCATATGATGCAACTATTGGAGGGGGAGGGTATCCCAACTCATTTTGTTACACAACTCAGTGAAACCGATACCTTGGTCAAAGCGGTAACGATCATACCTCTGGAGGTGATCGTACGGAATATTGCAGCCGGTTCACTCTCCTCCCGTCTAGGCTTGGAGGAAGGTGTGCATCTTGCAACTCCCGTCCTGGAGTTCTGTTATAAGAGGGATGATCTTGATGACCCCATGGTGAACATGTATCATATCAAGGCTCTCTCCTTGGCAACGGACGAACAGGTACAGCAGATAACCAGCTATGCTTTACGCATCAATGAGGTTTTATGCTCCTATCTTAGGGACTTGGGAATTACCTTGGTCGATTTCAAGCTGGAGTTTGGAATGACCTCAAGTGGGCAGTTGCTCCTCAGCGATGAGATTTCACCCGATACTTGCAGGTTCTGGGATACAAAAACCAACAAAAAACTGGATAAGGATCGCTTCAGAAGGGATCTTGGCGATGTCGAGGCAGCGTACCAAGAACTATTGTCACGACTGATGGGAGATGCCTGATGACATCTCTCAATGAGGCTTGCGGTGTATTCGGCATCTACAGTCCCTCTTCTGTTGCTGTCAATCAAGCATGCTTCAAAGGTCTGTATGCTCTGCAGCACCGGGGACAGGAGGGGTGTGGGATTGCCTTCAACTGTGATGGAGTGTTGAGTGTCACCAAGGACGTGGGTTTGGTTGCCGACGTATTTGCATACCCCCCTGAGCTACCCGTTGGTACAACTACGATGGCCATAGCCCATACCCGCTATGGGACAAGTGGAGAGAGAAGCCCGGAAAATGTCCAACCGTTGATTTTCCACCACATGCTGGGAAGCCTAGCCCTGGCTCACAATGGGAATCTGACCAATGATACACAGCTTCGTCGTACCTTGGAACTGAAAGGTTCACTCTTTCACTCCTCGAGTGACACCGAAGTATTTGCCCATATCCTTACCAGCCATCGCCTGGTCTGCCAAAGCCTGGAAGATGCACTGTCCAAGACCATGGATGAGGTGGAAGGAGCCTACTCCCTTTTGGTGATGAATGAAGACTCCCTCATCGCGGTACGTGATCCCCATGGTTTCCGCCCACTGTGCCTCGGCAAACTGGAAGATGGCTACGTGTTTGCCAGCGAAAGTTGTGCACTCGATGCTGTTGGGGCACAGTTCCTTCGGGATATTGAACCTGGGGAAATCTGCATCATTGATGGAAAGGATGGAACAATACATTCCAACACATCGCATTGCAAAAGCGTTGCTACGAGTCTTTGTGTCTTTGAGCTCATCTATTTTGCCCGTCCCGACAGTGTTATAGATACCATCAGCGTTCATGAAGCCAGAATTCGTAGTGGTGCATTCCTTGCCTTGGAGCATCCCTCTCAGGCAGATGTGGTCATTGGAGTGCCAGATAGCGGGATTGATGCTGCAATAGGGTATTCCAGACAGTCTGGGATACCCTATGGAATTGGATTTATCAAGAACAAGTACATCGGAAGGACCTTTATCCAACCCGAGCAGGGAGAGAGGGAGAGTACGGTACGGATCAAGCTCAATCCGATTAGCTCCACGGTACGGGGGAAACGTGTGGTCTTGATTGATGATTCCATCGTGAGAGGGACTACGAGCAAGCGAATTGTCCGATTGCTCAGGGAAGCCGGGGCAAAAGAGGTTCATTTGCGCTCTTCAGCTCCACCCTTTCTATTTCCCTGCTATTACGGCACTGACATCGACTCAAAGAAAGATCTCTTTGCCTGCAACCATGATCATCAATCCATGGAAACAATACTCGGTGTCGACTCACTTGGGTTTCTTACCACTGACCAAGTGATAAAGCTTTCAGATCATCCGGGCATAGGGTTCTGCCGAGCATGTTTTACCGGTGAATACCCCTGTCCGAAAGAGGCATAGGAGTCAAGATATGCAAACACAAAGATATGCTGAGGCTGGAGTGGATGTGAGGCGTGGCTACAAAGCAGTAGAGCTGATGAAGAAGCATGTTGCCACCACCATGATTGATGGGGTACGCTCAGATCTTGGCGGATTCTCCGGGCTTTTTGAACTGGATTTGGAGGACACCCCCCATCCTGTTCTTGTATGTGGGACTGACGGGGTAGGGACCAAACTCAAGATTGCATTTGCCCTCGACCGCCATGATTCAGTAGGCATCGATTGTGTTGCCATGTGCGTCAATGATGTCATCTGCTGTGGTGCTAAGCCTCGTTTGTTTCTCGATTACATTGCCTTAGGTCTCCTTTCACCACTGAAAGTGGAACAGATTGTCAAAGGGGTTTCCAAAGGGTGCAGGCAGGCCGGATGTGCCCTCATCGGTGGGGAGACTGCCGAGATGCCTGGGTTCTACCAGGAAGGAGAGTATGACCTGGCAGGGTTCTGTGTTGCCGTGACAGAAAAAGAAAAAATCTTCGACCCTGGTACTATCAAACCTGGGGATTGCCTGCTTGCTCTCCCTTCCTCTGGGGTGCATTCCAATGGATTCTCCCTGATCAGGCAGGTCTTTAGCCTTGATGCAGATCCTTCACTGCTCTTTCACTGGTATGAATCGCTTGGCTGTACCCTGGGCGAAGAATTGCTCACGCCAACACGCATCTACGTTTCACAGGTGCTTGCACTAGCAAAGCAGATTACCATAAAGGGGGCCAGCCACATTACCGGAGGAGGTTTTTATGAGAATATCCCAAGAATGCTTCCCCTTGGGCTAGGGGCTGCGATTAAGAAAGAATCCATCAAGAAGAAACCGATTTTCAGCCTTATCCAGAGCACAGGTTCAATCCCAGATGATGACATGTATGCCACGTTCAATATGGGGGTGGGAATGGTGCTTGCCATCGACAAGGAAGACGCGGATTTTGCGCTTTCCCTTATTCCTGATGCATGGGTGCTGGGAGAGGTGACAGATTCAGCTAAGGTAGTGATTGCATGATTCGCATCGCTGTACTGGCAAGCGGGAGTGGTACCAACCTCCAGGCCATGCTTGATGCTGTTGATGCAGGGTTGCTCAGGCATGGCACGGTAGTTCTGGTCGTCAGCGACAAGCATGATGTACCAGCCTTGCGTCGTGCAAAACAGAAGGGGATCACTGCGGTTGCCCTTGACAAGAAACAGCTCAAGACGGCACGGTTTGAGAGTGAGCTCTTGGATTTGCTCAGTGCTTACCGGATAGATTTGGTGGTTTTAGCAGGTTTTTTGACAATTCTCGGTGGCAATGTGGTGAGACAGTACCCTGAGAGGATTCTTAATATCCACCCCTCCTTGATACCCAGTTTCTGTGGAAAAGGGTATTATGGCAGACGTGTACACGAGGCTGCCTTGGCACGTGGGGTGAAACTCAGCGGGGCAACCGTGCACATTGTCAGTGATGAAGCTGATGCCGGTCCTATACTCGCACAGCGAGCACTACAGGTACAGGATGATGATACGCCGGAAAGTCTGGGGAAGCGGATTCTGGAGACTATCGAGTGGAAATTGCTTCCTGAAACCGTGGAGCACTATTGTCAGCTATTGGAGCATGAAATGAATTTGAACACAGCACTGCAGGCACAACGGTATCCTGGGAGGGGTATTATATGTGGATTGAATGATGAAGGTAAGAGCATTGTTGCCTACTTCATCACCGCCCGTAGCGAACACAGCAAGAATCGTCGTCTGGTTGCAGAGTCCGGAACCGTAAGGACCGAGGCGATTGATGAGCGTTTGGTCAAGGATCCTTCCTTGATTATCTACCGCGCAATGGACACGTATGAAAAGCAACTTGTTGTCTCCAACGGAGACCAGAGTGATACAATCCTCACCTACCTTGCTGAAGGCAAGGGGATGGAAGAGGCGCTGGAGAGCCGCACCTATGAGCCCGATGCCCCAAACTATACCAGCCGTATCAGCGGCTTGGTGGATCTGTCAGGTGGAGGAGCGTACACACTTTCCATCCTGAGGAGGAAGAAAGGGGAGTGTGAAAGGGCTTTGTTTTCGTTTCCACAACCAACAAAGGGAGAGGGACATCTCATCCACACCTATGAAGGTGAGAAAGACCCACTCGCTCCTTTTGCAGGGAAGCCAAAGCAGGTGGTACTGAAAGGGTCGGGGGCGGAGATTGCAAACCAAATCTGGGATAACCTTGATGAATCGTATCGGGTAGCACTCTGTGTCCGCGAAACAAATCTTTCGGTAGGTTCATTTGAATTGTTTTTGATCAATGCAGAGAAGGGGAGGTAGATGGTGGATTATTTGGATTTGAAGTATGGGTGCAATCCCAACCAAGGACAGGCACGGATCAGTATGGAAGCAGGAAATCTTCCCTTGCAGGTGCTTTGCGGAAGCCCAGGATACATCAACCTATTGGATGCGCTCAATGGATGGCAGCTGGTCAGTCAACTTTCTGGGGCAACCGGACTCAGCGCAGCCGCCTCGTTCAAGCACGTCAGTCCGGCAGGTGCGGCCGTCTCTCTTGCGTTGAATGAAACAGAGCGAAAGATGTACTTCATCGGTGAGGATGAAGAGCTTTCTCCTCTTGCCACTGCCTATGTGCGTGCCCGTGGTGCCGACCGAATGTCCTCATTCGGGGATTTTATCAGCCTCAGTGACCGCTGTGATGTGCAAACAGCACGAATCATCAAGCGGGAAGTCTCTGACGGAGTCATCGCTCCATCCTATGACCCCCAAGCGCTTGCCTTGCTGCAGAAGAAGAAAGGTGGCAAGTATGTTGTGTTGCAGATTGATTCCACATATGAGCCTCCTTTGCTTGAAACAAGAAGTGTGTATGGCATAACCTTCACACAAGAGCGGAATACAGTAGTGTTGGATGCATCAGTCCTGGAACCTATTGTTACAAAGAACAAGAATTTGCCTGAGGAAGCTCGTCTCGATCTCCTTGTTGCACTCAATGCATTGAAGTACACACAATCAAATTCGGTGTGTTTTGCCAAGCGTGGACAGACCATAGGGGTGGGAGCGGGACAGCAATCCAGAATCCATTGTACCCGGCTTGCAGGAGATAAGGCCGATGCCTGGCATCTTCGTCAATCGGGACGAGTGCTTGACCTTCCTTTCCTTCCCACCTTAAGCAGGAATGAGAAGGATAATGCAGTGGAGGCGTATCTGCGCTCCGAGATCCAAGACCCGAAGCACTATTTCAGTGAGGAAGTGCCTCCACTCACAGAACAGGAAAAGCAGGATATCATTGCATCCTGTACCGATGTGAGTCTTGCAAGTGATGCATTCTTCCCGTTTAGTGACAATATCGAGAGGGCTGTACAGAGCGGTGTCTCCTACATTGTGCAAAGTGGAGGTTCCCTGCGTGACGATGCAGTGATCAAGGCGTGCGATGAGCATGGCATCCTGATGGTGTGCAATGCGATACGCTTGTTCCATCACTAAGCGATGCGTATCCTCATCGTCGGTTCAGGTGGCCGTGAACACGCCTTGGTGACAGTGATTGCAAAAAGCAAGTTGGCAACGGAGCTGTACTGTATCGGGCAAAACGCAGGAATCTCTTCCCTTGCAACCATGGTTCCCCTCTCTCTTTCCAACCACGCAGGCATCACTGAATTTGCACTGCAGCATGCGATTGAATTCGCTGTCATAGGCCCTGATGAGGCCTTGGTCAGTGGTCTTGTTGATGTGTTGGAAGCACATGGCATACCTTGCTTTGGGCCGAGCAAGCAGGCAAGTCAACTTGAGGGAAGTAAAGCGTTTGCCAAGGCCTTCATGGTGCGTAATCATATTCCCACTCCTTCCTATCAGGTATTCACTGATATTGATGCAGCACGGGACTCTCTTTCCCATTGTTCCTTTCCAGTGGTGGTCAAAGCCGATGGGCTTGCCTTGGGTAAAGGCGTAATCATCGCAGAAACACTTGAAGAAGCTGAGCAGGCTCTACAGGCAATGATGGTACAAAAAATCTTTGCTTCCAGTGGAAAGACTGTGGTGATTGAGGAATTTGTCAGTGGGCCGGAGGTTTCCCTGCTTGTCTTGACTGATGGAATACATATGAAGCCTTTGGTCAGTTGCATGGACCACAAGCGCGCCTACGATGGGGACCTGGGACCGAATACCGGTGGTATGGGTGTTATCGCCCCCAACCCTTTCTACACTGAGCAGATAGCCGCTCGTTGTATGGAAAGCATCGTGCTTCCTACCATTGCTGCACTGATGAGAGAAGGCAGTCCGTTTGTGGGCTGTCTCTTTTTTGGTCTCATGCTCACCCAGCAAGGTCCTGTGGTGATCGAATACAACTGCCGCTTTGGTGACCCTGAAGCCCAGGTGGCTCTCTCCCTCTTGGATGGGGATGTACTGGAACTACTGCTCTCTTGCAGAAATGGAACCCTTGATAAGGTCCAAGTGGTAAGCAAGAAGGCATCAGCTTGCTCCGTGACACTTGCCAGTGGAGGGTACCCAATTGCGTATGAGAAGGGAAAAGCTATAACCATTGGCAATCTTCCAAAGGGGGTTTCCCTTTTTCATGGGGGAACGTCCTATGACAAAAGCGGTCAGTTGGTAACTGATGGAGGCAGGGTTCTCCATGTGGTTGGAACAGGGAAATCTCTGCACGAAGCAATAACCGTTGCATATACGGCAGTGGATGCCATTTCCTATGAAGGGAAACAATACCGGCAGGATATCGGAAAGAGAGCATTGCAGGAGGAAGAGCATGGTTCGTCGTGTGTACATAACCCGTAGGCGTGAGTTTCGCCAGAGAGAGCAGGCACTGTCTGCTGAGTTGTCTCAGTTTCTTGACATACAAAATCTGGAAGGGCTACGTATATACTATCGCTACGATGTGGAACACCTTGAGGAAGCGACGTTCAGGATGCTGTGCGAACGTATCCTGATATTGCCGGGAAGAGATGAGCTACTCTCAGAGATTCCTGCCTCTGATTGGAATCTAGCGGTACAGATGCATGAAGGACAATTTGATCAGAGAGCTGAAGCAGTGCAACTGTCCTTGCGACTGCTCTTGCAGAATGAGACGGAGGCGAATATCAGATGTGCCACCGTCTATAGTTTCGAAGGATCTCTCAGGGCAGAGGAGCAAGAAAAGATTCGGACCTATCTCATTAATCCTGTAGAAGCAAGAGAGGCTTCCTTCCTGCTTCCCGAGCAACTCTCCGCGCATGTAGAGCCCCCCTCCTATCCTCCTGTGCTCCACGGTTTTCGTTTTTCCTCCGATCATGAGAAGACAAAAGCTGCCTACCAGCTCGCCATGGATACAGCAGACCTTGAAGTGGTACGGAAACACTTCCTTGCAATAGGGAGGGACCCCACCTTCACGGAGCTGCGCGTCATCGATACCTATTGGTCGGATCACTGCAGGCATACCACATTTTTAACACAGCTGGATACCGTGACCATTGAGGATCCTGAGATTGCCGCTACCTATGCGTCATATCTGGAGGCCAGGAAACAACTGGGAAGAGACAATCCGGTGAGTTTGATGGATCTTGCAACACTAGCGGCAAAGGTACTCAGAGCACAGGGGAAGTTGGACAAACTGGACCTTTCTGAGGAGATCAACGCTTGCTCTGTGCAAATTGAGGTGAATACTCCCAATGGGGAAGAACCCTACCTGCTTCAGTTCAAGAATGAGACACATAATCATCCAACCGAAATTGAGCCCTTCGGTGGAGCGGCCACCTGCATAGGTGGGGCAATTCGTGACCCGCTTTCTGGACGGGCTTATGTCTACCAAGCCATGAGGATCTCCGGCAGTGCAGACCCCCGTACCCCGCTCTCCCAGACCATGGAAGGAAAACTCCCCCAGCGGACGATTGCCCAACGCTCCAGTCAGGGGTACAGCTCCTATGGGAATCAAATTGGGCTGGCAACCAGCCTGGTCGAGGAAGTGTACCACCCAAATTTCAGCGCTAAGCATATGGAACTTGGATTTGTGCTTGGCTGCGTGCCCCAGCGGTTTGTCAGGCGCGAACGGCCGCTTCCTGGAGACTTGGTTGTGCTTGTAGGGGGGCGGACCGGTCGTGATGGGTGTGGAGGGGCCACAGGTTCCTCCAAAGAGCACGATGCACAATCCTTGGAATCCTGTGGCGCTGAAGTGCAGAAAGGAAACGCTCCAGAGGAGCGGAAGCTGCAGAGGCTGATGCGTAATCCCGATGCCATCGGGATGATCAAACGATGCAATGATTTCGGTGCTGGTGGTGTGAGTGTTGCCATTGGCGAACTTGCTGATGGACTTATCATCGACTTGGATAGGATTCCGGTAAAATATGAAGGTCTGGATGGGACAGAGCGAGCCATCAGTGAGAGCCAGGAACGTATGGCAATGGTAGTGGACAAGCGTGATGCGGCTGCATTCATCCGCCTGGCTGAAGAGGAGAACCTTGAAGCAACCGTTGTGGCAACCGTGAGTGAGGATCCCCACCTGGTTATGCTGTACCAGGGGCAGAAACTCGTTGATCTACAGCGAAGCCTGCTCGATAGCAACGGGGCGGCAAAGCATGCAACAGCATCGATCCCCCGAACAAGCAGTACAGCGAAATATCCAGACTCCTCATTTGATGTATCAGCCTTGCAGATGCTTTTGGAAGACCTGAATGTAGCGAGTAAGCAACCCCTCGCTCAACGGTTTGACAGTACCATCGGTTCTACGACTATGCACTATCCATTTGGAGGAAGGTACCAGAGAACACCGGTTCAGTGTGTTGCATCTACCATTCCTCTGCCTCAAGGGGAGTCCTCTACTGCCACGCTGGCTTCCTGGGGATATGACCCATATGCGATGAGTGAAGATCCCTACCACGGTGCCTTCTGGGCTGTGGTCCACTCCCTTGCAAAGGTGGTTGCAAGTGGAGGGAACCTGAAAGAGTCCTACCTCTCATTCCAGGAATATTTTGGAAGGGTTGGATCAGATCCAGCCCGTTGGGGGATTCCCTTCTCTGCACTCCTTGGTGCCTATAAGGCGCAAATGCTTTTCTCTGTAGCTGCCATCGGAGGGAAGGATTCCATGAGTGGAACATTCCAGGACATCGATGTTCCTCCTACTTTGGTAAGTTTTGCCGTAGCAGTGACCAGTGCACATCGGTTGGTTTCCCCTGAGTTTAAACGGGTGGGCTCAAAGCTGGTGTTGTTCTCCTGTGATACGGAAGAGGGACTGCCTGCGCTGTTTGCAGAAGTCAGGCAGGTGCAAGCACGCAGTGCCTATGCACTTGGCTATGGAGGGATAGCTGAAGCAGTAGCCAAGATGGCATTGGGAAACCGAATAGGTTGTGAGCTCGAGACACAAGAGGATCTGCGGAAAAAGCGCTATGGCGCATTTCTTCTGGAACTGGATCCGATGAGCAGACAGATAGGGATTCCCATCGGAAGGACCATCACAGCAGAACAAATACGCTTTCCTGGTTTCTCTGTGGATCTTGCTACTGTTGAGCAATGGCTGCTCTCTCCGCTTTCTTCCGTCTATGGGTCGATCAAACCGGTAAGAGAAGAACGACAGATTCCCCTGCTTGGCTATGGCAAGCGAATAGAGACACGCTCCCGCTATCCAAAGAAGAAACCGAAGGTTCTGCTACCAGTCTTTGAGGGAACCAACTGTGAATACGATATCGAGCGGGCTTGGAAGTACGCTGGTGGGGAGCCGGAGATTTTTGTAATCAATACGATGAGTCCAGACCGGGTAGTTTCAAGCATCGATCAATTCTCAAAGCTGTTGGCAGAGTCCCAGGTTCTGTTTCTCAGTGGAGGGTTTTCTGCCAGTGACGAACCAGATGGGTCGGGCAAGCTGATAGCAACATTCTTGCGCAATACACGGGTCAAGAAGGCGATTCATGCGCTTCTAAGGGACCGAGATGGATTGGTGGGAGGGATTTGCAACGGGTTCCAGGCTTTGCTCCAAGTTGGGTTGTTGCCACATGGGTCGATTACAGAACCCCGTTCAGGTGATCCTCTGTTGATCGAGAATATCCAAGGGCACCATCTCTCATCACTGGTTCACTGCCGGGTTTCCTCCGTCCTCTCCCCATGGATGGGAGCCTACCAGGTAGGAGATACCCGGTTGATCCCTATCAGCCATGGGGAAGGAAATTTCTTTGCTCCGTTGGAAACACTGAAAAGGCTTGAGAAGAACGGCCAGATTGCAACGCAATATGTCGATGAGAGAGGAAATCCGCTTGCACCCAATGGCTCTCTGTGGGCAATCGAAGGTATCAGCAGCAAAGACGGAAAGGTCTTTGGGAGAATGGCACACAGCGAGAGGGTGGTTACCCAGCTCTATACAAATACCCCGGCAGTTCCTGATGCTGGGCTGTTTCGGGGTGCTGTCAGGTATTTTTCCTAGGGAATGGGTCAGATGGTGACAATACGAAGGCATGTACCACTCTGTTGTGTCAATATGACTCATAAGGCGGTTACAAGCTACGTTTCTGGGAGAAACGTACAGGAAATAGTTATTTGCTTAAAACCTCATTAAATGTATATATTAAAACAAAATAAAAAATATTTATATAGAGTTTTGTGTATAATCTGAAAAGTTGGCACGTTGATTGCACAATACTTAGCGTAACGAAATGAAACACAATGAACACATGGAGGTGTCAACATGAAATATTACGTATCCTACAACAACAGCAACCCTGTTTCGGAATTCGATTCCTTGTTCAATGACCTTTGGGCTGACTGGGGCACCAACCGCAGCAAGATTCCCCCAGTAGATATCTATGAAACCGAGAAAGCGTATGTAATCGAAGCTGAGCTTGCTGGTTACAAGCAGGAAGAGGTTCATGTCAATGTCGATAAGCATGTACTGAAGATCAGCAGCGACAAGCAGAGCCTGAAGAGTGCTGATGAAAAACAGAAGAGTCTGGTTCGTGAGCGGTACTTCAAGAAGTTTGAGCGTTCTTTCAGTCTTCCCGAGGATATCGATGAAGAAAACATCGAAGGTGAGTTTGCTGACGGTGTTTTGACCATCACGCTTCCGAAGAAGAAAGAAGTACTTCCCAAGACCATTGAAGTAAAGATTAAGTAAGGAAGTATCCGTATAGAGACAGTACCCACCCCTTTGCATCGAACAGCCTGCAGGTTTCTGCAGGCTGTCTTGCGTCTGAGTCAGTCGAGAATGATCAGTGCGAGGAAGGTAAGTGGTTCTGCTTCCTCATTTCGGATGGCGTGGCTAGCCCCTCCGCCGGTAATGACCAAGTCCCCTTTCTCTACTACCTTGTCACCGTCAACTTCCCTAACGATGCCCTTCCCTGATGTTATCCAGTAATACTCAGTTTCGTTTACATGATTGTGCTCCCCGATGCTGCAGCCCTTCTCCAAACGAATCTCGGAGAAGAGTCTGCAATGGGCGACACTGCCTTCATCAGCCAGGGCTTTCAGAACAACCTGTCCTGTTCCTTCTCTCATGTTCTTTTTAATGGTTTCTTGCATGGTTGTTGCTTTTTTGATCATTTTTACTTCTCCTGTGGTCAGTGTGCCAGCTCCTAGGGAGTTGGGCAAGACATACTTGACACTTCACAGTGATAAAAGAATACTAAATACACGTAGTAAGACAGCAATAGCGATATTTTCCACGCGTAGTATGCAAGATTCTACCCTGCATTCTTGTCGGAAGGTTTCGATATGCCACCAGAGTATGCTGAGGAGAAGACATGAACAAGATTCTGGCAAAACAACGATTATCGAAGGAAGTGTTCCGGATGGAGATCGAAGCCCCTGAGATAGCAGAGGCAAGACACCCCGGTCAGTTCATCATCCTCCAAATGGGTGGGGACTTTGGCGAACGCATTCCTCTGACCATAGCAAATGCAGATCCTGTGAAAGGTTCCATCACCTTGATTTTCCAGGCAGTGGGTGAGACCACCCATCGTCTCGCTTTGCTTGAGCCTGGTGATACCATCCAGAACCTTCTTGGGCCTCTGGGTAAGCCAACCGATATCAAGAAGTATGGGAAGGTTGTGTGTGTCGGCGGAGGGATAGGGGTCGCTCCGCTCTTTCCCATTGTGGAAGGTATGAAGAAAGCAGGCAATGAAGTTACAGTAATCATGGGCGCAAGAACCAAAGAACTCCTCATCATGGAAGAGGATATGCGTGCAATCGCTGATGAGGTGATTGTGGTAACTGATGATGGTTCCTATGGAAGAAAAGCTCTGGTAACAGTCCCCCTGAAGGAGATTTGTGAAGAAGACAAGCCCGATTGTGTTGTTATCATCGGGCCTCCCGTCATGATGAAGTTTGCTGCACTTACCACCAAGCCCTATGGCATTCATACCATCGTATCCTTGAACACCATTATGATCGATGGCACCGGTATGTGTGGTGGATGCCGTGTTACCATCGGTGGAGAGACTAAATTTGTCTGTGTCGATGGGCCTGAGTTTGATGGTCATCTGGTTGATTGGGACAATATGTTGCTTCGACTCGGTACCTATAAGAGTGAGGAAGCAGAAGCGCATCACCGTTGCCATATTGGACTGAAGATCAACGAAGGGGAGGCATAGAGGCATATGCACGTAACGAAAGAAGTACTTGACGCTCAAGCAAAAGCATTGCTCGAGCAACTAAACGATACGCCGTTGAGACCCAAGGATAGAGCTAAGATTCCCCTCCAAGAGATGCCAAGCCAAGCACCAGAAGTTCGTGTGTGCAATATGGAAGAGGTTGCACTTGGCTATACGGAGAACCAAGTCCGCCTTGAGGCGATGCGCTGTATCCAGTGCAAGAACCAGCCCTGTATTGCTGGTTGTCCTGTTTCCATCGATATCCCTGCATTTATTGCTGAGGCTGCCAAGGGAGACTATGGCAAGTCTGTGGAAATTATCAAGGAGAGTAGTTTGCTGCCATCCATTTGCGGCCGAGTCTGTCCCCAGGAAGTACAGTGTCAGAAGTTCTGTACCGTTGGGAAGATGCACAAAGATGTTGAGCAGTCGGTCTCAATTGGTCGTATTGAACGCTTTGTAGCAGACTATGCGCGTGAACATGGGCTTGAGAAAATCCCATCCATCAAACCTGACAGTGGACGCAAGGTTGCTGTTGTCGGCTCTGGACCTGCAAGTATCTCTGCAGCGGCTGACTTGCGTAGGGAAGGACACACTGTGATGATGTTTGAAGCACTCCACAAGGCTGGGGGTGTATTGGTCTATGGCATTCCTGAGTTCCGCCTTCCCAAGAAGATTGTGGAACATGAATTGCAGAATCTTAAGGATATGGGTGTAGAGATTCGACCCAACTATTTGGTAGGCAAGACGCGAAAGATTGCCGATTTGATGGAGAAGGACGGTTTTGATGCGGTATTTGTCGGCTCAGGTGCAGGACTTCCCAAGTTCCTTGGCATTGAAGGTGAAAACTACGTAGGTGTCTTCTCTGCAAATGAGTATCTGACTCGTAGTAACTTGATGAAGGCTTATGCAGTTGGAAAGTCTCAAACTCCGCTCTACCGATCTAAAAACGTTGCCGTTTTCGGTGGTGGCAATGTTGCCATGGATGCTGCAAGAACTGCTAAGCGTCTTGGAGCTGAGGAAGTGATCGTTGTCTATCGACGCACCGAGGTGGAAATGCCGGCCCGCCGTGAAGAAGTAACTCACGCGAAGGAAGAGGGAATCAAATTTCTGTTTCTCCACGCTCCTCTGAAGATAACAGCAAACGAGAAGGGTAGGGTCAATGGTGTTGAGTTAATTACGTGTGAACTTGGTGAGCCTGATGCTTCTGGTCGTCGTCGTCCGGTAGAGATCCCTGGCAGTGAGAAAATCTATGACTTTGATACGGCCATTATAGCCATCGGGAATGATAGCAATCCACTCATCAAGGCAACCACTGATGGTATTGAGGTCAACCGCAGGGGCAACTTTATTGTCAATGAGGAAACCTGTGAGACGACACTGAAGGGTGTATACGCAGGTGGGGATATTGTTCTTGGTGCTGCAACGGTCATTCTTGCCATGGGGCAGGGAAGAAGAGCAGCCAAGGCTATGAATACCTACCTCAAGGGTCTAGCATAGGGATATCTGTGGGCGAGTCTGTTCCCCCAGGTTCGCTCACTTGATACACCTACTTTCTTTGTGTATAGTAAAGCAGTGGATATTCTCAATGATTGCCAATCGGTGATCTGTCAGCTTACGTCGAAAGATAAGACCCAGGCCATCCTGGAAGTGATAGATTCCTGTTCAGTGTTTACGTCTCTCCCAGACCTCGAGCGTTTCAAGCGCGGGGTGCTTCGTCGTGAGCATATCCAGTCAACGGGTATTGGTCATGGGGTTGCTGTTGCGCATGGGAAGATCCACGGCATCAATGAGGTCCATATCGCATTGGGTATCAGCAAGGAGGGGATAGAATATGGAAGCTGCGATGGAATGCCTGTCCATCTCCTGTTTGTTATTGCTTCTTCCCCATCCATCCAGATGGAGTACTTAGGTGCCTTGAGTGCTATTTTACGAGGAGTACGAACCGAACAAATACAAGAGCACCTCCTAGCTCTGCAGCAAAGCAAGAGTGATGAGGCTTGTAACAGGTTTCTTTCCATGATGGCAAACCAGGAGTTTATCTGGTTTAGTAAAAGTCCCTAGAAGAAGGCTCCCCCGCATAAGAGTGCATTTACCTGTATATCCCACTGATCAGTAGGGATTTTCTTGATAATCTGATGACTTCGACAAATGCCAAGGGTAAAGGCTTCCCTATGCTTCTGGAGATATCGATCATAGTAGCCTTTCCCTCTTCCAATGCGATCCTTTTGCATGGAGAATGCAACACCAGGAACCAGAATAAGCGTTCTTGCAGTAGGTACCACCGTGTTCCCTTCTCGCGGCTCAGTAATTCCCAGGCTTCCTCTGTGTAATTGGTCCAGTCTCGTGACTTCCCGAAAGGTCATGGTACCATCCATTTCACTGACCGGTAATGCAAGATGTTTGTGGGCGATTGCATCGTGCAGCACGGCTTTTATATCAACCTCAGAGGTAATGGGATAATAGGCAAAAACCCAATCAGCATCTGTATATAGGGTGCTGGATAGCAAGGCATTGCAACTTGCAAGGTCTTCTCTTGAGAAATCAGTTCCTCGCAGTACTTTTTCTTGCGTTATAAGCTGTGTTCTCAAACTCTCTTTGCTTTGCATGGAATGATTATACCATGAAGGATGATGTTGTGATCAGGAGAACCAATATGCAGAGGAATCCATCAGTTTTGCGATAGGGGAGCTGGGAGCGAGGTTTGTCCGGGTCAAAGTTCCTTGCTTCAAGGGCAAGTGAGAGATCTTCCGCTTTATCCAACAACAAGAGGAAGATACTGGTGGAGAGTCCTATGATGGTCTTGTAAGGATTTTTCTTTCGTTCAAGCCTTGCTTTTCTCGCTGTATTAGCTTCAAGCGAGGCATCAAAGATCATGGGTAGTAGAGAGAGCGTGAGCTCGATACTGCTCGCTATTCTCCAACCGTTGAGGAAGGGTATCCTGTCCAACAGGCTTCCGAGCGACCTGGCAAGATCATCTGGGGCAGTGCTGTCTGCGATAAGCATGCCAGAGAGGATGATGGCACTGAACCTGAAGAATGCAGAGGCCGTACGTAGCCAATTGTTACTGGAAACGTACTCCATGATGGTGATCATGGCTAGGAGAACAAGGAAGAACCTCAGCTCTCTGTGATACTGCTTCAGTGGCAGTTGTTGGGAGATTCCTGCAATCGCTAACGCAGTAAAGATGATCAGGGTTCCCCATAGTGAGGTGTAGATCAGAGCAAGGCAGAGTACGATGACAGAGAGAAACTTGGTCATCGGGTTACAGTGATTGAGAAAACGTTCTTGTTTTCTATAGTGAAAGATCAGCGCTTCAGCCATGTTAAATCCTCAACATTGCTGGTTTTTGGGACGTACATTCCATGTTCTTCCAAGTGATTAAAGACTGTGTGTTTGGTCCCTTGTATAGCAACCAGTCCTGCTTCCAAGACAAGCACTTGGTCTGCATGTGCGAGGATTTTATCAATTTCATGGCTGACGATGATTACTGTGTGTCCATTCTCCTGCAATGCAAGCAAGGTTTCCAATACACTTACTGCTGAGCGATAGTCAAGGTTGGCAAAAGGCTCATCAAGGATGATGAGTTTTGGATTCATGACCAATATGCCAGCTATCGAGAGCTTTCTCTTTTCTCCACCACTGAGTGTACGGGGACGTTGATCTTTCTGATCCTGAAGATGCATGAGAGTAAGCACTTCATCCAGCCTCTTCTTTTGTTCAGCTTCATCCATAGAGAGATTTTCCATGCCGAAGCTGATGTCTTTCTCCACCGTTTGGCCAACAATCTGGGTGTCGGCATCCTGGAACACCAAACCGATGGAGTGCAGTCTTTTCTTTGGATACTTGGTAACATCCTCTCCTGCAAGAAAGATTGCTCCACCGCTAGGCTTCAACAAGCCTTTCAGACAACGAAGCAGAATGCTCTTGCCAGCTCCATTTGGCCCGCTGATGAGCGTAAAACTTCCTTGGTTGACCGAGAAGCTAATGTCCTTGAGTATTTGCTTGTCTTTGGAAAAAGAGAAGCTCAGATGTTCTACTGAAAGGAGTACTGGTTGTGTGGTGGTCATGACAAACAGACTGTAACAGATGGTGATTGTTTGGGCAAGATTCCCTGTTTTCCCCAAAAGGTGTTGACAAGTGTGAGAAAAGTAGGGTATACAAGATGACGTTGATGCCGCTTTAGCTCAGTTGGTAGAGCAAAGGACTGAAAATCCTTGTGTCCTCAGTTCAATTCTGAGAGGCGGCAAAACAGAGAGCTCCCTGTCCTATACGGATGGGGAGTTTTGCTTTTAATGGCAGCATGGGCTTGATTGCTTCAATGACGTGGTTTCTTGATGTGGACAGAATCATTCGGGATTCCTGCGAAGATTCCATAGGGTTGTTTTCTCCAGAGTCAATCAATGGAAAAGTCATGCCGTTCCAGAGCTTGTTTTATTGTAGTGCATTTACAGAAATCAGTTTTGAAGTCTGTATCTGTTTTGCTTGAAAGCAACTCTCTGATTTTCGATATATTGCAGGTACGGATAAGCTCATCCTCAAGGTTATTAACTTGGGGAAGGCAATATACATGGCCTATCATTGATTGGTTGGATAGGAATTTCATATTCTTTTTTAGAATTGATGCATTCAGTGTATCTGTGTCAAATAGAAGTACGACATTGGTTTTATGTTTCAGTGTCATTAGTCGGGCACGAGTAAATTCTTCTTCAACAGCATTGAATACCTTGATTTTTCCTGGGACTATGCATTGCATGTCGGTTTTAAGTGCTCTCAATAATACTGCATCTGTTTCACCTTCAACGTAATATTGGAATAGTTGTGGCATCGTCTAGTATACTCCTTACAGCCGGTCAATATCGTCTACATTCGGAGCAACCGAGAAGATGTCATTTTCAACTGCTCTACGTAAAGAATCCGTATTGCGTTTCAGATACTGGTCTGCATAAACACATGAGATTCTATTTTCATGTCCAAAAATCTCCTTTTTTAGAAATACGTACGAGTGAATCGGAAGTGACATGTCTAATATATCTGCATTATGCGTAGTAAAAAATAACTGCTCATTTGCGCCCAATTTTTCTATCATCTTGGAGAGAATTGCCTTCTCCATATCGCTGTGAATATAGGAAAACTTCTCATCACAGTAATAGAATCCGTATAAGCTAGAAATAATTGAGGAGAGCATAACAGCGATATCTACACCAGAGCGGGTACCGCTTGAGAGTATTTCACTATTAAGTATTTCATTGTTCTTCATGATAAGGTCATGGTTATTTAGCCTAATAATATATGAGTTCTCGATATCTTGTGATTCACGAACCCCCTGTATAGATGGATCTAGAGCTCTTAGGACAGTCTCCAGTACGATTCGAAAACTTTTTTTCCCTACTGGAGTAAGATTTTTAAAGGAGTCTTTTGAAAATGGGTAGGAAAAGTACCAACCAAAGGTATCAATTAGATCGAGTGCTTCAATATACGTTGAATTTGGGGTGTTTATGGTTCTTAGTTTTGCTACGCAACGTTCGTAGCTGTCGGTCTTTAAAATGGAAGTAGAACTTATCGTCAAGGAAATATCTTCTTCTCTATATCCAGTAGCAGTGGGTGGTGATATTTGGGCTACAATACGGTACATAGTCTTTATCGATGAATGAGTTATAAAATCCATTGAAAACGAAGATGGTTCAGAAGTATCATCGATGCAGTTGGCAATTGGGTCAATACTTTTTTTTGTGATAAAATTAAATATCGCTATGAGCGCATTTCCTAGCGTTGTCTTCCCTGTTGCATTTGCTCCCATTAACACAATCAACTTCTTGTATCGGAAGTTTGGTCTATCTTCCAGATATTCATCAGTAATAGTTGAGTTAGAGATTTTTTTTGGATACGTTAAAGACAGATGGAAGTTATTAAAAGAAAAGAAATTATCAAGTTTTATTTCTAATAGTATCATATAAACACAACTCCTATAAATTCGTAAAATACGAATTTATAATAACTCAAGAGTTTGTGATATGCAAGAGTTGGTTCTCCTTTTTAAGAATTAGCTACCTCTGCCAAGTGAAGAGAGGGGCCCCCGACCGCTTGCTAGCAGAGCTCAGATGCCCAGCCGGTTAGCTCCCTCTCTTCACTAACAAGTATGCTCATAATACTGTGGGGAGACAACCAGTCCTATATGAAGGTTATGATATAAGTAATTACAATATATAATTATAAATAGATTAAGCAATGATGAGAAAACACATTTCTTCACAGACGGGAGTATGTCCTTTCTGTGCAATCATGGTACTGATGTACCAACAATGCAAATCCTTCTGGGGTTCGGTGTATTCGATTGGTAAGGTAATGCAAGCTTCTTCTACACTCAATAAGGTGAGGGACGAGGTGAAGCAGTTGTTGATTGCCCTTGGAGCTTTCTCGTTCCTGCCTCAACAGGATACATGCGATTTTTCTCATTCATTTTGCTTTTTCCTGCAACCTTCAGTATCATACAGGCAGGAGGAACTTCTTTATGGATGATCTACTGGCGAGATATACAAGCTTGGCTCCTGAAGCAAGTGAAGCCCAGATTGAGAAGACTGCCCAGGACTTGGAACGGCGAAATTACATGCCACCCTTGATTCTGGATGTGGAAGATTTTTATCATCTGACGAAAGAGCGTATGCTGAGGGAGTATCATCGGGTTATGTCCCTTCCTTCAGAAAGTTCAGAGCTAAAGGCAGTGGTTGGGATTGGCGATCCTGAAGAAGTCAAAAAGAAACACCTGACCGTATTGCTTAATCAATATGAATTGCTGAGGGGACTGCGCTTAGGCGATGGAGATGCCTGGGCTACAGTCAACGAGCTGTACGAGGACGACTAAGCCTTGGATATACATCAATGCAGCATCTGTGCAAACGGAAGTGAACCTTGTTTGCAGCATGTGCCTCTATTTCAGAATCTTGAGAGCGACCAGATCCAGGAAGTGCAACGCTTGATTAGGCAGATTGAGGTTGCCCCTGGTGCTGTATTGTTTCGTGAAGGGGATAATGCAGACAGTCTCTATCTCATCAGGAAGGGATCACTTAAATTGGTCCGTTACGGGAGTGATGGATCAGAGTATATTCTCGACACGCTCTTTCCTGGGGATTTCTATGGAGGTGACCAGCTCTTCTTATCCAGTGTTGCCAGAGAGACCGGTGTAGCAACCGAACCCCTGGGTATCTGCATGATCAAGGCAAAGGAGCTTCAGCATTTGATCCTTCAAAAACCTGCGATTGCCTTGAAAACCATGACCTACTTGAATGCCAAGCTCGACCAGTACCGCCTGCAAGTTGAGATGCTTTCCACCTCTGACGTACAGAAACGTATCTGCATGTACCTGATTGAGCGATATCGAAAAACCGGGAGTACCTCATTGCATCTTACCCAGGATGACATTGGGAGTGCACTGCATCTCACCAAGGAGACCGTGAACAGAAAGCTCTCCTCTTTGAAAGAGGAAGGAATCCTTCGTGTGGAAGGGAAGGGGAAGCTCCTCATTCTTGATATGGCCAAATTGGAAGCAATCTCCTTTGAAAGTTGATTCCCCAACGGAGCGAGAGGAAAGGAACCATCATGATGGTTCCTCTCTGGAGCGAGTGCAGGGAAAGCAAGGTGAGATACCCCGTCCCTTGGGCGGAAAAGGAGGCAATGCCTCCTGGATTCAGGGCTTGCCCTGAGGTATTGATACCTTTCATTTGAATCATAGTTAGATACTTGATGCTCCTGTACACTATGCATGAAACAAAGAAATAAGGAGCACAAAATGCAAAACATCAAACTATCAGAGCTGGTAAAAAATCATCCAGAAGCCACTATCTTTCTGAACGAACACCATATCGACTATTGTTGTAGAGGAGATCACTTCCTGTATGAATCACTTGAGGAACAGGGGTATGAAATTGAGCCATTCCTTGAGGAATTGGAAGCGTTCACTACAGAACAGAAAGAGAAACACAGTGCGGTAATTGCAGACGATGTATACATGATGGGAGTGCATGACCTCATCACTCATCTCGAAGCAACCCACCATAAGGATGAGAGAGCCTTGCTCTCTTCCATCGATGGGAACCTGCTTGCCTTGCTTTCCGCTCACTATGCACGCCATAAGGATGAACTGCGGGAAGTCTATACCCTCTTCAGTACCCTTCGCTCAGAACTTATGCTACACTTTGCGCAAGAGGAAGTGGAAGTGTTCCCCCTGATGCAGAGAGAAGCAACAAAAAAAGCTTATGAAAAGGTTGTCTCGCTGGAATCAGATCATGAGGCAGCCGGTGATTTGATCAAGCGCTTGATCAAGGCAACTCATGACTTTACAGCACCTGTTGATGGTTGTGCTACCTATAGAGCTACCTATGCTCTATTAAAGCAGCTGGTAGAGGATATATTCTTGCACATCTACAAAGAGAACAGCATCCTGTTTCCAATGTATGCAGAAGGAGTGAATGCATGAAGCGACTGGTGAAGAACAATGTTTCGTGGATTGGTAAAATTGATTGGGAATTGAAGAAGTTTCATGGTGATGATTATTCAGTCAATCATGGATCTAGCCAGAACGCATACCTCATTGAAGAGGGAAAGACAGTTCTCATCGATACTATCTGGAAACCTTATGACAAACAGTTTAGGGAGAATCTTGAGAAGGAGATCAACCTGGATAAGCTTGACTTCATCGTTGTCAATCATGGAGAGGTTGATCATAGTGGTGCGCTTCCGTATCTCATGGAAAAAGTACCCAACCTGCCGATTTACTGCACTGCTAATGCAATCAAATCCCTTGTAGGGCAGTACCACCACCCTGAGTGGAATTTTAAGGTCGTAAAGACAGGTGACAGTGTAGACATCGGGAACGGCAAGCAGTTGGTATTCGTGGAGATGAGGATGCTGCATTGGCCGGACAGTATGGCAACCTATTTGACTGGTGATAACATTCTCTTCTCAAATGACGCATTTGGGCAGCATTATGCAGTGGAGGAACTCTTCAATGACAAGGCCGACCAGTGTCTGCTTTGGAATGAGGCGATGAAGTATTACGCAAATATTCTCAATCCATTTTCTCCTCTGGTGGCTCGAAAGATTGAAGAAATTGTGGCACTGAACCTTCCTATCGACATCATAGCACCAAGCCATGGCGCCATCTGGCGCGATGACCCGCTCCAGATTGTGAACGCATATGCTGCCTGGGCTGACTCCTATCAGGAGAATCAGATTACCATCGTCTATGACACCATGTGGGACGGAACGAAACAGCTTGCGCATGCCCTGGCAGGAGAGATTCATGCTCTCGATGGCGATACGGTGGTAAAGGTGTTCAGCATCAGCCAGACAAACAAGAATGACATCATGACTGAGGTGTTTAAATCAAAAGCCATAGCGTTGGGTTCTCCCACCGTTGGCAAGTCGATCCTTTCCTCAGTCAGTGGTTGGCTCCACTTCCTCTCTGAGCTGCAGTTCAAGAAGAAGCAGGCTGCAGTATTTGGTTGCTATGGCTGGAGTGGAGAAGGGGTAGGTATCCTGCGTGAGGAACTTTCGAAGGCAGGTTTCGCTGTTGTGGAACCAGAGATGAAGGTGAATTGGAACCCAACTGAGGAACACCTTTCAGGGATGAAGGGCATCGCTGAAGCACTCTGTACATAAAGCCAGTTTTTGCTCGATTGCCCAAAGAAAGATACTACCTTGGCTGTAATCTATTACAATTGCAGTATAATGTAGTAATCTATCATTGTGACTATTCAAAAACGTTTGTATCTGTCGAATATCTTGATGATTATTGTTCCTGTAGGTATTACCATCGTAACGGCTTTCATTTGTCTGCTCGTTCTGTGGACGGTTTTAGGACGAACAACCGGGTTGGGGTTCGGCGATAGTGAAAGCTTCCAAGAGGCTCAGGGCACCATTGCGTTTGCAGTAGAGGAAATCTTGGAGTCCAACCCAGAGGACCAGGTTAAGCAACTGCATTCCATAAGTCGCTTACTCGATGATGCCTCCATGTCAGTCACCATTCTGGAGGATGGCAAGCTGCTGTACCAATATGGGGAGAACAGCAGCAAGGATTCGCTATTGATTACTGCTGTGGAAGCAATGGGGGAGGGTGGTTTTCTTTCCACCACCGACCGTAGCCTCTTTGCCGATACCCTTATCTCAAATGGAAAGACATACCAGCTCTATTTATTCAGCACTCCCAGACGGTATGCATATACTACGTTGAAAGCAGTCTTCGCCTTGTCGTTATTGATCTTGGCGGCTGTTATAGTGCTCTCGGTGTATGCAACCAACTTTTTTTTGACTAAATTCGTATTCCAGAAAATCAATACGCCGCTGAATATCCTTATTGATGGTGTTCACCAGATTCGTGATGGTAATCTTTCCTATCGTATCGTCTACGAAGGGGATGACGAATTTGCCGCCATTTGTACCGACTTCAATGAGATGGCTGTAAAGCTCAAGCATTCTGTGGAACAGGCACGACTGCATGAAGAAAGCCACAAAGCGTTAGTTGCAGAACTCTCACATGACCTGCGTTCTCCTTTAACTTCAATCCAAGCCTATGTATCCGGCTTGCTGGATGGTATTGCTCCCACCGAGGAGACGCGACAACGGTATCTTCTCACCATTCAGAAAAAGGCTGAGGAAATCCAACATCTCGTATCTCAAATGCTTCTATTCTCAAAAATGGAATTGGATGAGTATCCTCTGCATCTTGAAACGACCGATTTGAAGCGATATCTGCTTCTGTTCTTTAGTGAAGCTCAACCTGAATATGCAGCTCAAGGGCTTGCCATCACCTATGAGCTTTGCGACGCACAGGTTACGGTCGACCGGGCCGCACTACATCGCGTCCTGGTCAATATTCTGGACAACAGCGTCAAGTACAAAACAAAGGAGCAAGGGAGGATGCATGTCGTCTTGTCCGATAGAGGCGACAACTTCCAATTGAGCATGACCGATGATGGCCCGGGAGTCACTCCCCATTCCCTTCCCAAACTGTTTGATCTGTTTTATCGTGAGAGTGTTTCACGGCGAGATCCCCAGTTGGGGAGTGGCCTAGGATTGGCCATTGCTGCGAAGATCATAGAACGGATGGGAGGGATGATACGGGCAGAACTTGCTTCTCCCCAAGGGTTGTCCCTGCTCATCCATCTACCGAAGGAAACCGTACATGTACCAAATACTGATCGTTGAAGATGACCCGTCAATTGCCACCATCATTGAAGAATACTTGAGATTCGAAGGGTTTTCCGTCACCATCGCCTCCGAGGGCCCAGCCGGCTTAGCCCAAGGGTTGAGTGGAATGTTCAATCTCATCCTCCTGGATGTAATGCTTCCAGGTATGGATGGGTTTACCGTCTGCCAAAAGCTCCGTGAAAACTTGGATGTCCCTATTCTCATGGTTTCAGCCAGGCAGGAGGATATCGATAAAATCAAGGCATTAGGTCTTGGTGCTGATGACTACATCGAAAAACCCTTTACCCCCAGTGTCCTGATTGCGAAGATCAAGGCCCATATCATCCGCTACGAACGACTGAAAAATACCACCAAACGTACCGCCCGTATCAGCATGGGTGATATCATCATTGATACCGACACCCATCGAGTGTTCCTTGAGAATCAGGAAATAGAACTGAAGAACAAGGAATATGAACTATTGCTCTTCTTTATGCTTCATCCAGGTTCGGTTTTCAGCCGTGAATCCTTGTATGAAGAAATCTGGGGTATGGATTCAATGGGAGACAACACCACTGTAGCGGTACATATCAATCGGTTACGGGAAAAAATTGAGAAAGATCCCTCCAGCCCCCGCTATATCCAAACAGTCTGGGGGGTTGGGTACCGTTTTTCCGAATTAGTTTAAACTTTTGTTAACATTACCACAAAGATAATTAATATTTATCTGCCAAAGTACGGGTGTACAAAGGAGTAGACCCATGAGAATATTGCTTACATCAGATGTGTACAAACCAACCACGAATGGGGTCGTTACTTCCTTGGTAAATCTACAGGAAGGCCTGACCCAATTAGGACATGAGGTGCGAATCCTCACCCTGTCGGAGTCGCATACAACTTATTATAAGGATGGAGTCTGGTATCTTGGCTCCTTGAATTTAAGTACGATTTATCCGGGGACCCGTGTGAGAGGCGCTCTTGCTCGGGGGTCATTGAAGGACTTGATTGCCTGGAAACCAGATGTGGTACACTCGCAAAGTGAGTTCAGTACCTTTATACTTGCAAAGCGAATCGCCCATGCGGTGGGAGCGCCCTTGGTGCATACCTATCATACCCTCTATGAGGATTACACCACCTATTTTTCACCTAATAAGCGGATGGGGCAAATTATGGCACAGCTATTCTCTATGCATGTTCTTGCCAAGACTGATGCCGTCATTGCACCGACTTCCAAGATTGAGCGATTGCTTCTTTCCTATGGTGTCGAAAAGTTGATTAAAGTAATTCCCTCCGGCATCGATCTTTCCAAGTTTGCCCCCACTAGTGTAGAAGATGATGCTACAAGCAGGTTGAGAGAGCAGTTGGGCATACCCAAGGATACCCAGGTGATTGTGTATGTAGGTCGGTTGGCCAAAGAGAAGAACATCGATGAATTGATTTCCAATTTTTCAACAATCGCCAACAACAATAGAATGTTGCTTCTTGTTGGAGATGGACCAGAGCGGCCTATGTTGGAAGAACAGGTACGAACACTAGGGCTTGGGAAGCACGTCATATTCGCCGGCATGCAGAAGCAAGAAGATATTCCTTCCTTCTACCGATTGGGTACCGTCTTCTGCAGTGCATCCACCAGTGAAACCCAGGGGCTCACCTATGTAGAGGCCTTGGCATCGGGAATACCCGTCCTTTGTCGCAAGGATGACTGTCTCGATGATTTGGTACGGGATGGGATCAACGGGTGGCAGTATCGTACTCAAACCGAATACCAGCAATATCTTGAACGATTGTTAGCTAATCAAGAGTTACAGCAACGGCTTTCGGTTGATGCCCTTTCCTCCAGTACCCGGTATGACCGAATGGTGTTCGCACAGTCTGTAGCCGCTGTGTATGAAGCATTGGTCAACAGCCGCGCCAACGTGAGCAGGATATCAGCATGACGAAAAAAATTATCAATATCCTCACCATTGTCGGCCTTGTGGCCAGCGTGGGGTATGGCATCTATGTATGGAAGATTGGAGTGCTCACTTCCTTGGATTCTCTGCGCACCTATATTGCAGGATTCGGAGCTTGGTCAGCCCTCTTCTTTGTGGCGTTCCAGGCTATCCAAGTGGTGCTTCCCATCCTTCCCGGCGGCCTTGGCTGTCTGGTCGGGGTACTGGCCTTCGGAGTATGGAAAGGGTTGGTCTACAATTATGTGGGCATTATCGCCGGTTCCTTGGCTGCTTTCGCCTTGTCCCGTTACTATGGAAGGCCCTTGCTCTACCGGTTCTTCTCTACTCCCCTGATTCAGAAATATGACCAGTGGATGCAAAAGAAAGGACGGTTTACCCGCTGGCTCTCCATTCTTATATTCTTTCCGGTTGCACCGGATGACTACCTCTGTTTCCTTGCAGGGACCACTACCATTTCTTGGCGTTCTTTCACCACTATCATCGTACTGGGGAAACCCTTCTCCATCGCATTGTACAGCCTTGGACTTACAACCCTGTTCACGCATCTCATTCCATGGACTTAGGATTATGAATCGCAAATACAGTACTGTCTTGTTATTGTTGTTTCTTCTTGTTGCTTCTTGCTTGTGGGCAAAGCCTCAGAATCGTCTCTCCCTTTCTCAAACTGAATGGGAAACCCTATTGGATGGGCGGTATCTCACCCGATCTGTCATTTGGACAGATTCGGTGGCATCGCTTGCCCCCTTAGGTTCAATCGCCCAGGAAAAAACCAAAGAAGCCGAAGAACGTGCGAAAGGAATTTCTGTCGCATCCCTCGCATTGGTCCCTTATCCAAAGGATTGGACAACCCAGAGTGAAGAACAACGCAAGCTGGAACTTTACAACTTGCTGCACCAAGTATCCACCTTGGAAGGGCTTCAATACGGGGACGCCAAGAAGGAGGTGCTTTTTTCCGAGTCCTATACGATCAAGGACCCTGAGAACAAAAAATCGAAGGTGTCTGATCCTGTTGTCCAAACACTGCCTTCCATCGATACAGTTTATGTCTGCCAGGAAGACTCGATTTTCGGCAAGAACATCTACCAACATACCTATCAGATTTCCGAAGACGAGGTCTTCGTGGACATCACCAACTTGACCACGTTGAAATTTCTCGGTATCTCGTTTGTAAAACCGAAGGATATGTCCCTCTATCTGTCAACAATCCAGACCCAGGACGGAATCCTTATCTATACCTGTACGACTCTTGCCACGACGGAGCCCAAGGTGTCGTTTCTTTTCTGGAGTTTCAACCTGGCTGATGAATCGATGAACCGAATCGTTGCTTACCAAGACTGGTTCAAAACACAGGTATGAACATGAAAGTACTTTTGTATTCTGGGTCTTGGAACTTGGTTAAAGAAAGTGGAGTGGGGCAGGCACTGCTCCATCAACAGGCGATGCTCTCTTCCAAGGGCATAGCCACCACCCGTGAATGGGAATCTGATGCCACAATCATCCATGTGAATACGGTTTTTCCGGACACGGTTTGGGCGGTAAGAAAGGCCAAGAGGAAGGGGATGCTCGTTGTACGGTATGCCCATTCCACCATGGAGGATTTCAAGCATTCATTTCTGTTTTCCAATGCCTTGGCTCCGTTGTTCCGCCGATGGATACGATTCTTGTACCAGCAAGGGGATGTGGTTGTAACCCCATCCTCATATGCAAAGAGGCTTTTGGAATCCTATGGTGTGACCAAGCCTATCTTCGTGCTTTCCAATGGTGTTGATACCACCCGGTTTTTCCCGAGCAAGGAGAAGCGTACTGCATTTCGCAGGAGCTTCGGTTTGTCTGAGACTGAATTGGTGGTGATCAGCGTGGGCCTCTTCATCGAACGTAAAGGCATTCTGGATTTTCTTGCATTGGCCAAACGTATGCCTTCCGTTACCTTCCTGTGGTTCGGCCATACTCCGTCCTCGTTGATGACCAAACGAGTAAAGCAGGCAATACAGGAGAAAAGCGACAATGTTCGGTTCCCTGGCTACATCGACCAAGATTCCCTCTCTCAAGCATACTGTGGTGCTGACTTGTTCGTGTTTCCCAGTCATGAGGAAACGGAAGGCATCGTTGTACTCGAGGCCCTAAGTAGTGGTGTTCCCGTCATTATCCGCGATATTCCGGTCTATGAGGATTGGTTGATTGACAAGCAGAATGTCTACAAGGCGGGCAATCTGGAAGATTTACAACGACTCATCTCCCAATTTGCCGAAGGGTTGCTACCCGATCTGACTGAAGCGGGACTGGCAGTAGCCAAAGAACGCAGCATTCCTGCCATCGCTGACCGAATGCTGGAGGTGTATCGGCAGTCTGGAACGACGATGGACCTTGGTGGGAAGGATGCAAAACATGCTGGTAAGTTATGAACTGAATATCTTGGATGCGCTGCAGTCTATTCACACTCCCTTTCTTGATTGGCTGATGGTTGCCGTCACCAATCTTGGTGACTACGGTCTAATCTGGATTATTCTTGCATTAATTTTGACTATTCTCCCAAAAACCCGTAGGACGGGCATTGCTCTCATGATTGCTCTGTTGCTTGATGTATTGGTCAGCAATATATGGCTGAAAAACTATGTTGCACGCTTAAGACCATGTGAGGTAAACCCAACAGTCCCTCTGTTGATACCCAAGCCTTTGGATTATTCCTTTCCTTCCGGGCACACCGCAGCTTCTTTTACTGCATCTTGTACCTTGTTGGGTATGAAGAGCCGACTGGGGTGGCCGTCTTTGTTCCTCTCTATGTTGATAGCATTCTCACGTTTGTACCTGTATGTGCATTATCCCACTGATGTACTTGCCGGCATGCTGGTTGGTTTCAGCCTTGGTGCTCTGGTTCCCTCTCTGTTCAACCTACAATCATCGATACATGCTCTGAGGTTGGTGCCTCTGGAAAACCGATAGAGATTCCCCCCTGAGGTATCCTGCATAAGGAACTTTCAATGCCATTCTTTGCTCGATTGCCCAAACAGGGCAACAGTGGTAGAGTCAGATCATGGATGCAACAGCCAGCAAAGCCCTGCATTATGAAACACTTGTCCTCGCTTCTGGTGGAGCAGAATCAAAAGCTGGGGAAGCCTTCTCATTGGCTTCCTCTCAATTTGATGTGACTGATTCACTTCCCTTGCATATCGGGGAGTATGCTGCCTTGCTGAAAATGGACGAGAGCAGAATCAGCGAAGCCTACTATCACTGTCGGCCATTCTTTGAGGAAATGAATGAGCATGTATTGGTTCTCGATGAGAACAGCCCTTTTTGGCCCTCCCAAGTGAATAATTTTGCCTACCGTCCGCGCTTTCTCTATGTACAAGGAAATGTATCCCTGCTGAAGGCTCCCTCAGTTTCAGTCATCGGTACTCGCTCTCCATCCCTGGAGGGGAAGAAACTCGCATTACAGACATCCAATGCGCTTGCAAAGGCTGGCTATGTGGTTACCAGTGGTCTTGCTCTTGGCATAGACGGGGTGGCACACAAGGGAGCGCTCTCAGCTGGAGCACCTACCATGGCAGTTATCGGTACTCCGCTCTCTCAATGCTATCCGAAGGAACATACAGACTTGCAAGCTGAAATAGCCAAGTGCGGAGTAGTGGTCAGTCGTTTTGCTCCCTCAACCACTACGCAGAAATGGCATTTTCTGCTTCGTAACCGCTTGATGAGTGCATTAAGCCTTGCCTCTGTAGTAGTGGAAGACCGAGACGGAGGAGGAGCAGTCCGCCAAGCCTCCTTTGCTTTGGAGCAAAAGAAATATCTTTTCATCTATCAGAGCAGTGTTGAGAACCGAAGTGTTTTCTGGCCACGAAAGTTTGCTAACGAGAGCCGTGTGTTCGTAATCAGGAAGAGTGAGGATATACCCCGTATCCTCAAGAAGGCAATGGAGACCAAGCGTACCGTTGGCAAACCCAAGGAGAAGGCTGTACAGCTTGATCTGTTCGCTTTAGAGGAATAGGTATCTTGTTGTATTTCTATACTGCACTATAATTAGTGCGTTATGGAAATATAAGAACGTGCTTCCTACTTGGAATTCAAGGAACTTTTTTCCCCGATGGGTTGTTTCACTCTTCAGCAAATAGCATCAGGTTCACGGTTTTCTGTAAGCAGAAACACTATTGGACGATGGGTGAAGGAACATAAACTCATTGGTTAGAAACAAAATGTGTACACATTTCCCGAATATCTTCGCGATAGCGATGCTCAACTATATTTTGCAAACAAGATGTATCAACCTTCGTATATCAGCATACATAGTGCGCTTGCCCTGGGGTATTGATACCTTTCATTGGAGGCACCAATCTTCGACTCATTAAGCATAGAGACCGTTTTAGCGGAGATCTTGATTTTGACTGTACAGATGACGGATAGTATTCTGGTATAGTTACGGCGTCTAGGGTATCAAGTAATGCCAAAAGAAAAAGAACATGAAGGTTTACATGCTTGTAGCATTAATCTCTATTCCCCTTCTTTCATCGCACACTACACGCATACAGAGGACTGAACATCCTTGACATGAAAACGTCGGGGAGACTACTATCAACTATTATGAAAAACCAGCTCACCGCAAACGAATTACGGCAAAAATTCATTGATTTCTTTATATCCAAGAATCATGTCCAGATCAGTGGAGCTTCCTTGATTCCCGAGAACGACCCAACGGTCCTGTTTACCACCGCCGGTATGCACCCATTGGTACCATATATCATGGGTAGCGAACACCCTGCTGGCACGCGCCTCACTGACTACCAGAAGTGTATCAGAACCGGAGATATTGAGGCGGTAGGGGACCCTCACCATCTCACCTTTTTCGAGATGCTGGGCAACTGGTCCCTCGGAGATTACTTCAAGAAAGAGGCTATTGCATTCAGCTATGAGTTCCTCACTGAGGTGCTTGGTATTGATGCTTCCCTCCTATCAGTAACGGTTTTTGCAGGAGATGATGAGGTTCCTCGTGATGAGGAGGCTGCTTCCGCATGGGAAGCGCACGGCATCCCCCGAGAACGAATCTACTTTCTCACACGAGAGGACAACTGGTGGGGGCCTGCCGGAGAAACTGGTCCCTGTGGTCCAGACAGTGAGATGTTCATAGACACGGGAAGACCTGCCTGTGGCCCCGATTGCCGCCCTGGGTGTTCCTGCGGCAAGTACTTTGAAATCTGGAACGATGTCTTCATGGGCTATAAGAAGGACAGTGACGGCACCTATCGTGAGATGGAGAGAAAGTGTGTTGATACCGGCATGGGAATTGAACGTACCATCGCTATCCTGCAGGGAAAGAAATCGGTCTATGAGACAGAGGTATTTATCCCCATTATTGCCGGTATTGAGAAGCTCTCTGGAAAACACTATGGAAGCGATGAGGAGATAGATACCTCAGTGCGTATCGTGGCAGACCATATTCGCACCAGCGTATTCATCCTTGGAGACCAGAGAGGGGTGGCTCCCTCCAACGTCGGGCAGGGCTATATCCTGCGTCGTCTGATCAGGCGAGCAGTTCGGCATGCTCATAAGCTGGGCATCGAGGGTTCTTTCCTTGGGAACCTTGCACTCATCGTGCTTGACCTCTACAAGATGCCATATCCTGAGATTCTGGAGAATAAGGATTTTATTCTGAAAGAGCTGGCTCAGGAAGAGGCAAAGTTCTCTGAAACCTTGGCAAAGGGGGAGCGAGAGTTTGAAAAAATGCTACCAAACCTACTCAAGGGCAAGAACCGGGAGATAAGCGGAAGAACCGCTTTCAAGCTCTACGATACCTATGGGTATCCCATTGAGCTCACCAAGGAATTGGCAGCAGAACATGGCTTCACCGTGGATGAGGCAGGCTTCAATGCTGCATTCGAGAAGCATCAGGAGATCAGCCGAAGTGGAGCAGACAAGCAGTTCAAGGGAGGCCTAGCAGACCACAGTGAAAAGACGACTGCATTACACACTGCAACCCACTTGTTGCATCAAGCTCTGAGAACTGTGCTTGGCGAGCATGTCGGACAAAAAGGGTCGAACATCACCCCCGAGCGACTTCGCTTTGACTTCACACATCCCTCTGCTATGAGCAAGGAAGAGATCCAGCAGGTCGAGGATATGGTCAATGCACAGATTAAGCGCAATCTGCCTGTTACCTGCGAGACCATGACTGTTGAGGAAGCAAAAGCACAAGGTGCCATTGCATTCTTTGATAGCAAGTATGGTGAGCAGGTTAAGGTCTACTCAATTGGTGATTTTTCCAAGGAAGTCTGTGGAGGTCCTCATGTAGAGAATACTGGTGATATGGGTCACTTCAAGATTCTCAAGGAGCAATCCTCCTCGGCGGGAGTAAGAAGGATCAAGGCCGTTCTGGAGTAAACCCTGTCTATCTTCAAGGAAAAGCCCTGCAGGTTGCAGGGCTTCTTACTTTCCAGGTTCGGGTTTGCTACTCGTCATCCTCATCATCAATCATCAACTCATAGTCGAGACCTTTGTTGATGGGTACTGCAAGCTGTCCACACGCCCCGTTTATCCCTCTACCTCTCGAACGACGTTGGGTATAGTTGACCCGGTAGTGGTCGAGTTCACGGCAGAAAGCATCAATCTCTTCCTCAGTTGGTGTCTCATAGGGAAGCTCCTCGGCAGGATTCCATGGAATAAGATTTACCACTACATTCATGCCCGCAACATAGGTAGCAAGTTTCTTGGCGCTAAACTCATTGGTATTTACACCATGCAACAAGCAGTATTCGATTGTGAATCGTTTTCCACCAACATGTTGGTATACCATCAAGGCTTTCTTCAGTGCCATGATGTCCCACTTCTCATTTACCGGCATGATCCGTGAACGGAGTCGGTTGTCTGCACTAACCAAGGAGACAGCAAGTTTGACTGGGAGCTTCTGCTCTGCCAATTTCAAAATACCAGGGACCACCCCGCAGGTGGAGATGGTTATTCTTCTGAGGCTGATATTGAAGCTCTCTTTCTCATGGAAATAGTGAATCGATTGAATCACTGGAGCAATATTTGCCAAGGGCTCTCCCATCCCCATGTACACGATATGGGTAATGGGTTGGTCGCTTACCGCAAGGAGGTGTATGTATTGCTCAATGATCTCCCCTGTACTGAGGTTCCTGAGCAAACCCATGGTGCCGGTTCTACAGAATGTGCATCCCATCGCACAGCCAACTTGGCTGGAGAGACATGCGGTATGTCTTCCTCGTTTATCTATAAGCAGCACACACTCGACAACCTTTCCGTCATGAAGGCGGATGCCCATTTTTGTCGCACCGCTCTCATCGGTCTCACTGGTTTCCACAGTTGAAGAGATAGCACTGTCCATCACTTCCTTGAGACGTAGTCGCTCAGCCTTGGGCAGGTTGGTCATCTCATCGAAAGCGGTAACTCCCTTGACGAGCCACTGATAAATCTGTTTTCCATAGAAGGCCCTGGGCAGTGATAGAATCTCAGCAATAGTTTCTGCATCCAGCCCATACAGTGAGCGTGGTATAGTATTTTTTTGTTCCATTTTCCCAGTATACCTACTTCAGCATGGAAAGGATAGCGATGGCGACACCAGTGATTCCCTCCCCTCCAAGTAAGCCACTGGCAACCAATCCAGTCTTGTCCTGCAACTTTGCTGTTTCAGTGCGTTTTTTGAAGATTGCTTTCAGAACTCCGGAGATAAGAGCTCCTAAGCCCATTACTGAACTGATGTAGATAGGCAGGTATACGCCGAGTCCAAGGGTTGCACTGGGTATGTTCACCAAGTAGAGTACCAAGCCGATGCCAAGGCCGATGAGGAATGCGGGGACATGTCCAAGACCCCCTACCATGGCTGCAACTGCTGCTGCTTGTGGTGCTGGCAATTCCGCAGTTCCAAATCCTCCAAACGAGGCTTTCATGATCAACAGGACAAACACGGAGAGTACTGCACCAATGACTCCTCCGATGCCCTCTCCAAGAATTTGTTGCCTTGGATCGGTCTTCAAGAGATATCCACTTTTTAGATCGTTCATGACATCACCGGTCAAACCACAAGCAACTGCAACCACCGCAGCAATGCTGAAGGAGGCGATGAGGGAAGGGTTCGAGATCAACTGAATGACAAGCAGGACCAGGATACCGAAGATTTCCATCGGGTTTATACCGGTCTGACCAGTCAGCATTCCTGAAAGGTAGGTAGCTAGATAGATGCCTGCTATCAAGACAAGTGCCTCGATAAGACCGAGTTCTGTCCCTAATGAGAGCATGAGTACTGAGAAAAGCAGTACCAGGGCAACAATCAAAGTAGTTCTGTTGAAGGTTGCCTTGGGTTTGTCTTCAAGTTTTCTTTGGGCAAGCAGTTTTGATCCCACTGCCTTGAAGAAAACTCCAAGTCCTGTTCCAATCATCAGCCCGATTCCAAGATTAGAGCGAAATACATCAGCTTCTGCCATCGAGGCAAACAAGCCGCTCTGGATACCCAGCGGGGTCAGGATGTAGTAGCCAAATACAGCTCCGCCGAACCAGAGCAATGCAAACAATGGCCCGATGATAGCACCAATTCCCATTGCCATGGGGCTGACCCAGATGGAGAAGGCAGGGATCAATGCACTACCCTTGAATAGGGTCAGCAAGGCTGGGATTTTTCCAAACCCGTCTCGTAGGACGGTAAAGAGTACCGAGCCTCCCATGGATGCAAAGAGCGTCTTTGCTCCAGCTCCTCCTTTGCTTCCTGCTTGCAAGGTGTTGTAGCTTGCTAGGCCCATTGGATAGGGGAGAGCTTCATCAATGATGAGCTTCTTACGGTACAGGGCAGAGAACAGTGTTCCTAAAATAGCACCTACAACAGCGAGGATTATTAAGCTGACTGTGGAAAAATTAGCATCCGGGTCGATCATCCAGAGCCCGGGGAGGGTGAAAGCCAATCCACCGGCAACCATGGCTCCTGAGCTCATGATGGTATGGGTAACATTGATTTCCTGGAGTGTAGAGCCTTTGGCTCGTTTCAATGCTGCCAAACTGACTACCGTTACAAAGATGGTCGGCCAGGGTAGCGCTCCCATTCTAAGAGCAACATACATGGAACTGGTGGTGATTACCAGCAATCCAACAAGAGCAATAAGGGCACCACGAAGGGTAAGCTGTCTATTCATTTTTTACACTTCCTCTCTAAATGTATGGTAAACAGATTCGGGAAAAAACACCAGTGGTTTTATCTTTTTGCATTTCACCTGCAACCCCCATATGGTTGCCTGTTCAAGAAATTGTGCTTATGGTATAGTTTGAATATCAAAATTTATAGTAGGAGTTCATCCTACAGAAGGAGAGTGCGTATGAAGAAAGTATTACTTGCTGTACTTTTACTGGCTATGGTACTGCTTCCTGCTACTGCAGCAGAGAGAGCTTCGAAGACTGACCTTGCAGTGGGACTGAACCTTGGAACCAACAGTGGTGTTGGTGTGCAGTACCGGATGAATGACTTTGATGTCATCGGTAATGTTGGCTTTGGATTTCTTGGGGGGAATAATCTTTCCGTTGATGCAGCTGCCAACTACAAAGTAACTGAATTCTATATTGAGAATGCTCAGTTTGACGTAACCGTTGGTGGTGGTGCTGCCTTGAGTATTCCCTTTGAAGATGACAAGGAACTTGGTTTGGCCGCTATCGTTCCAGTAGGCATTGTCTATAACTTGGACAGCATGGACTTCCCGCTTGATTTCTATCTGCGTGTTGCCCCTGGCATAAGGATTCTCCCGGAGGTAGAGGCCTACCTTGGTGGATACATTGGAGCTCTCTGGAGATTCTAACTCCAAACAGTCAGTACCAGAGACATGGTGTCACCCTTTTTTGGGTGGCACTTTTTTAGGACTTGCGGAATTCACGGAGCGGGCCTTGGAACCGTGGCTGGATACGCGTCTTTACCAGGATTCCCTCTCCTTGGTAGTCAATAAATTCAACTTGACCATGGCGATGGATGTGTGCAACCAGATCATGGCGGGAATTGGGCAGGAAGTAGGTCGCTGTAGGATAGAGTTCTCCGAGGGTCTTGGCAATCTGGTCAAGCAACGCTTCGATGCCGGTCCCCTCCTTGATAGAGGTTTCGATTACAACCGGATAGAGTGACTTGAGCCTGCTTACAGCAAATGAGTCAGTAACCATGTCCATCTTGTTAGCAAGCACGATGGCTGGTTTTTCGGTGCAGCCCAGTTCCTCAAGAACCTCGACAGTGGTGGTATAACTCGCGAGCATGTTTGGGTGGGATGCGTCACAGACAATGATCAGGAAGTCTGCAAAGCGGGCCTCCTCAAGGGTGCTCTTGAATGCCTGGACAAGATGGTGGGGGAGGTCACTCACAAATCCAACAGTATCGGAGAGTAGGATTTCTTCACCTCCTGGGAGATTCACCTTTCTTGTGGTGGGGTCTAGGGTGGCAAACAGCTTGTTCTCTGCCAAAACCCCTGCATTGGTCAAGGCGTTGAGCAGACTGGACTTCCCGCTGTTGGTGTATCCCACAATGGCACCCGTTGGAATGTTGGTATTCATTCTCTGATTACGTTGGGTATTGCGTTGTTGCACCACCTTTTCCAACTGTGCTTTCAAGCTGACTATTTTCTCCTGGATCTGTCGCCTATCCAGCTCGAGCTGTTTCTCTCCCTCTCCACGGGTTCCTTTCACACCACCATGCTGTCGCCCCAGACTGGTCCATCTTCTGGTAAGTCGGGGGAGCGAATACTCCAGACGGGCTAGTTCAACCTGCAGTACTGCTTCCTTGGTTGCTGCACGGTCTGCAAAAATCTGGAGGATGACTTCGTCACGGTCTATCACACAGATGGAGAGCATGGTCTCCAGATTACGCTGCACACGAGGACTGATTGGGCAGTCGAACACGATCAAGTCGGGTTCTTTCGCTTCAATCAATGCCTTGAGCTGTTCAACCTTCCCGCTACCGATCATGGTCGCACTGTGAACCTTCCTCAGTGGTATATGCTCAGTATGCACAGCAATAGGGCCCATGGTATCAACCAGGGCTTCGAGTTCTTGTGCACGGTTCCCAGTGGTTTGCGGTGTGTCTTCACTCCTGACGAGGATCAGAAGCAGTGCTCTCTGTCGTTCTTCTTGTATGTCAAGGCCGGAAACAAGCTTTTCCGTGTCTTCTGTTTGTGTACTACCCATTGGTGTTGACTATAGGGCTGGTTAACGAGCAAGTCAATATGTGATACACTGCTCTAGCTGGCTCCGCCTGAGCCAATAATGAGGTAAATCATGGGTGTTAATTGCGGCATAGTTGGACTTCCCAACGTAGGAAAATCTACAATATTCTCAGCACTTACGGCAGCTCCCGCCGAAGTAGCAAACTATCCTTTCTGTACCATTGATCCCAATGTGGGCATTGTTTCCGTCCCTGACAAACGGCTGGACAAGATTGTGGCTTTGATCCCACCTGAGCGGGTCATTCCCGCTACCTTCGAATTTGTCGATATTGCGGGATTGGTCGCTGGTGCGAGCAAGGGTGAAGGACTGGGGAACCGGTTTCTAGCATCAATCAGGGAAGTAGGGGTAATCGCCCACGTTGTTCGGTGTTTCGAAAACAGTGATATTGTCCACGTCAACAACAAGATAGATCCTCTAGGGGATATTGAGACTATCAACATTGAGTTGGCTCTGGCCGACCTCGATACTGTAACAAACCGATGGGCAAAACAATCTAAGCTGAATCGATTGAGCAAAGAAGCACAGAAAGAGATGGAAAAATCCCTTCCTGTACTCTCACGCCTCAAGGATTGCCTTGAACAGGGAAAGAGCGCCCGTAGCCTACAGCTTGATGAAGATGAACTTGCATTGGTCTCAGACCTCCACTTGATTACGCTCAAACCGGTCATCTATGTCTGCAACGTTGATGAGGAAGGCATAGTAGAAGAAAATGCATTTGTGAAGCAGGTGAGACAGGTTGCTGAGGAAGAAGGGTCAGAAGTAGTCGTTATTTGCGGAAAGATTGAGTCTGAGATTGCCGTTTTGGAAACAGAAGAGGAGAAGCAAGAGTTTCTCGAGGCTGTTGGGCTCCAGGAGTCTGGTCTGAACCAGCTGATCAGGAGTGCGTATCATATCCTTGGCTTGCGTACCTTCTTTACTGCAGGATCTGATGAAGATAGGGCATGGACCTTCCGTGCCGGATTCAAGGCACCACAGGCAGCTGGAGTAATCCACTCAGATTTTGAACGGGGATTCATCAAGGCTGAGGTATACAACTGTGAAGACCTCTTCACCTATGGGAGTGAACAAAAGGTCAAGGTAGCAGGAAAGTTGAGGATGGAAGGCAAAGAGTACCTGGTGCAGGATGGGGACATCATGCACTTCAAGTTCAACGTTTAAGCACTACCAACGTACTGTGAACGTAATGGGTTCAGCAAGCAAGAGGAAGTCAATGAGTGGAAAGCTGAATTCATAGACGCGCTGTGCTACTTTCTTTCCATTGCTGAACGATGTGATTTCCTTTGGGGTATTCACCCTCAGGGTAATCACAGAGCGTTCAATAGCTGGAGGGCCTTCTTCTCCAAGCATGAAACTGATCATCTCAAGATAGTCTGCCTCACTGAGTCCCTGGTTGTACACGGGACCGAATGCTTCAAAGTTTTCGTCAGCCAGGAATGGAATGACCGGAACCAGCTGGTCGTAGTTGTCCATGGAGAGGAAGAATGTCATGGAGTGTTCGCCTATATCCAAAAGACTCTGATTCTCGCCTGCTCCCAAATCAGTAATCAAGCGTTGTAAGTTGCTGAACTCAAAAACACCCTCATAGGAGTGCTCATCAAGTTTTTTCAATCCAACATTTCTAGTTGTAGGACTATACTGCAAAGCTTTTTCAAAATCCCCAATTGCCTTGTCCATGAGGGGGATGTCCTCATTTTCGGGATCGAATTCACTGAAATCCTCCAGGACTGCAATAAAAAAGTCCTCAACAGTAAAATCAAAATCAGAGTAATGGTATCCTGTTTGCTTGAAGGATATATTTTCAGTTATGGTGCAACCGCTCACAAGTACCAGAGAGGCAAGTACTGCAATCAATAGTCTGGTTATTTGTTTTCTTCTCTTCACCGGTTATTCATTCCTTTTGGTTTACTGTACGGGATTTCTGTACGCTTCTCAAGCGTAAGTTCTATTCGAGGGGTACAAAAAGCAAGCTTCCGTCCGCATCTCTTGTGATTCCCAGAACCTCTTGTGTCTTTTTTGGGTAGCGCTTCAAGAAGGCATCGCCCGAGAGATGTTCAAAATCGGAGAGTGCATCCAATGAGTAGGAGAGTTGGAGTACCGGGCTCTCTTCGTATTCATGGAAAAACGCAATTCCCTGATGTAGCTCAATAAAGGAGAGCATGGCGGCCTCATACTGTGTAAAACCTAGTTTTGTCATGAGGCTACGCACGAATGTTTCCTGAAGTAAATAGATGTCCAGATCCTCTGCTTTGCCCCCACTTCTCTTCAGATATGCCTCCAGGAACGAAGAAAAAGAGAGGAGGATTGCCGATGGTCTCAAGGAGACCACTTCGCTGAGTTTCTGCAGCCACATGCCTGCCTGTCCCTTGGTAAAGAATAGGTCGAGGGCTTCCTTCAGCACCTGAGCCTGTTGTAACGCTTTCTTGGGAAAACTGGGAGACTCGATAATGGTATAGGGAGCTTCTCTTAGGTGGGTAATGGAAAAATCATTTGCTTGTTCTGCTACCAGAGTCCCTGGAAGCAAAGAGAGGGGAAATACATCGAGGTTGCTTGGCTTCAATGAGACAGCATAGTCAACACTCTTCATGAAGGCTGAAAGGGTGTCGTTGGGGAGCCCAATGATGAGATCCAAACCAAAAGGGATTCCCCGGGCATTGAGGAGGGAGATCTTCTTTGCGAAGAGCTTGCTGTCAAACCTTCGGTTGGCGGTTTTCAGCACTGCTTGGTCGCTACTCTGCAGGCCGATCTGCAAGGCACAGTTGATCTGTGCAAACGCATCTGCCAGTTCGCTGTCCAATAGTTCTGCCCTGATTTCAAACACGAAATGAATATCGCTCTGACGTTCAGCAAGCATGCCAAGAATTGTGAGCGTTCGCTGCTTGTCCATGTTGAAGGTGGGGTCGAGGATATACACCTCTCCAACCTGTTTGGTGATGAGCAATTCCAGTTCGGCTTCAAGCTGTGCAAGGGGGAAATGCCGGACAGAACGCTGGCCTCGGGATTCAAAACAGAAGGAGCAATGAAACGGGCAACCTCGGGTCATTTCCCACAGCACGCTTGCGCCCTGTTTTAGAAAACGATCTGCATGATGGTTCAAAAGGGGAGAAGGAAGCCCGGAAAGCTCTGGAGAAGGAGCCCAAGAGAGTTCATCCAGGGTTGTTACGATTCCCTTCCCCTGGGGTTTCTTCCCCGCGCGGATGGCTGAGATTGCCTGTACTACCACTTCTTCTCCTTCCCCGAGTATGAGGAAGTCCAGGATGGAAAGGTCGAAGCTCAACGGATTAGCGCTAGCTTCAGGGCCGCCTGCAAAAATGACCAAATCATCAATCTTTGCTCGTAGTGCCAGCGTGAAGCGGTCCATCCAGGCTCTGTTCCAGAGATAGACGGAGAGACCAACCACCTGTGGCTTCATGTTTGCTAATTTGGTTGCAGCATGGAACGGGTCATCAGCCAACGTAAAAGGTAGGTGTTCCGCGTTTATTTTTGCTGCGGCGAGTGCACTCTGGATGCAGATTGCACCCAGTGGATAGCTGAGGTTGCCTTCTTCAAGACAACAGGAAACCAAAGAGATATTCATGTGATGATAGTAGCGATTGCCATCTCCTCTTGCAAGCTGGTGTGGTAGATGTATAGTATTAGGTATGAGACGGTTGTGCCCGGTATTCCTAGGAGCCAACGGAACAAATACAGGAGACGAGAGCAGTGCTGGCCTCGAATAATCGTCCCCTTACACGTTATACTGAAAATACGAGGTTCTCGTGGTTGTAAGAAAGCAGGAGCCCGGGAAATTGCAGTAGGAGAAACCCCTCATACGATTGTCTGTTGATTGAAATTTTCAACACCAAGAAGTTGGAGTGTTACACGTGTTGACTATACAAATCACCATAGTATGGTTGAGGTGGAGACCAAAATGGGGATAATGCGATTTTCTGCCATTTCGACGTACCGGTTTCTCCTTTCAAGCAGAGGGGAGCAACAGCTTCATTTTGAGACAGAAGACTCAGGAATTGCTTCCTGGGAGTTGTTTGAAAACCCCGATCCAGGGGATGCTGGAGTCTTCAGATACACCATTCTTGAATAGGAAGTTTTTTCATTAAGCGTTGACAAAAGCTGAAGCCGGCAGTATATGTGTTAACTTAAGACCATCGGTCTTTAGGAGTATATTGCATGGATAATGCCAACACACTGATAATTGTCGAGTCGCCAACCAAGGCCAGAACCATCTCGAAATTCCTTCCCTCGAACTGCAAAGTTGTTGCCAGCAAAGGGCATATTCGCGATCTTCCCGAGGATAGGATGGCAATTGATGTCGAGAAAGGCTTCGCCTGTGAGTATCAGATAGTGGCAGGTAAACAGTCTTTGATCAAGGAGCTCAAGAGTTCCCTGAAGACCGTCGACCGTCTTTTGTTGGCAACTGATGAGGACCGCGAGGGAGAAAGTATTTCCTGGCATTTGCTTGAAGTACTCAAGCCAAAGGTACCCCATCAGAGGATGGTATTCCATGAGATAACAAAGAAGGCAATAACCGATGCGCTTGACCATGGGCGGGATTTGGATGAAAACCTAGTTCAGGCGCAGGAAAGTAGACGTGTTGTCGATCGTCTCTACGGCTATACCCTCAGCCCTACACTCTGGAAAAAACTTTCCAACAAACGACTTTCAGCTGGAAGGGTGCAGTCTGTTGGGTTGCGTCTGACCGTTGACCGTGAACGCTTGAGGATTGCCTTTTCCCAGAGCACGTACTTTGATGCAAAGGCACAACTCCTTAGTGTTTCCAAACAGGCTTTCGAGGCAAAAATAACTGCGTATGCTGGTCAGCCAATTGCAACTGGAAAGGACTTCGATTCTACTACCGGTGTATACAAGGGAAAGGAAAACACCTTGCTGCTCGATGAAGAGCGGGCGAAGGCTATTGTGAAGGAACTTTCCTCTGAAACCTTTATTGTAGAAGATATCCAGAAAAAGCCGTTTGTAACCCGCCCCTCGATTCCTTTTACTACCAGTACCTTGCAGCAGGATGCAATCAAGAAGCTGCACATCAGTGCATCTGAAACGATGCGTATTGCTCAGCGGCTCTATGAGAATGGGTACATCACGTACATGCGTACCGATAGTCCTTCTTTGAGCCAAGAAGGGACGAATGCCGCACGTGATTTGGTAAATCAGCTTTATGGAAAAGAGTACCTCTCCCCCTCTCCGAGATATTTCGCAGCAAAGAGTGTTGGAGCCCAGGAAGCCCATGAGGCGATCAGGCCGGCAGGGGAACGGTTTGCTGTTCCCAGTGAGACCTCTCTCAGTGGGAAGGATTTTGCTCTATATGAGTTGATCTGGAAGCGAACCCTAGCAAGCCAGATGGCCGATGCTAAGAAGGCAACCACGACCGTGACCATTAAGGCTGGGAATGGAACCTTCGTAGCATCAGGAACACAGATTGTATTTCCCGGTTTTATACGTGCTTATGTTGAAGGTTCGGATGACCCCGATGCAGCATTGGATGATAAGGAGACCCTCTTGCCAGCAATGAAGGCTGGAGAGGAGTGTGCCTTACAGCAGCTTGAGGAGGTAGCACACCAAACTAAGAGTCCTGCCCGTTACACTGAAGCATCCCTTGTGCAGGAGTTGGAGAAGCGGGGCATCGGTAGGCCATCGACCTATGCTTCCATTATCAAAACACTACTGGACAGAAAGTATGTAATCAAGGATGGTCCAGCCTTGGTTCCGACATTCATGGGATTTGCGGTCTGCCAGTTCCTGGAAAGCAATTTCCCGCAGTTCATCGACTACGACTTTACCTCGAAGATGGAAGACAACCTCGACAAGATTGCAGCCGGGAAACTGGACAAGAAGGTCTTTCTTAATGCGTTTTACCTTGGAGAAGAGGGACTGGAGAACCAGAACAAGCTTCAGCTTGCTCTGGACAACAAGGTAGTCACAAAGACTTTGCGTCTCCCCCAGATTAGTGAGGAGAACCCAGTGATGATTGGTCCATACGGTCCGTATGTGGTGGATGGTGAAGGGCAGTTTATTTCGCTTCCCAACACGTGGTTGCCAGGCACTACCACCGATGAGGATGTGAAGACTCTTATCGCTGAGGGTAAAAAGGTGCATGTGCCGGTTGAAATCGGCAAAGGTCCGGTTCATGGTGAGCCGGTGAAAGTGATGAATGGAAGGTTTGGACCCTACTGGCAGGAGGGGGACGGAAAGAGTGCAGTACGCGCTTCCATCCCTAAATGGGTCCAAGATGCGGGTAAGAGCGAAGATCTGGAGATTGCAAGCAGATATCTTGCACTTCCCCGTGTACTGGGTAAAGATGAGCAGGGAAATGAAGTGCTTGCTCAAAAAGGAAAGTATGGTCCTTACATCTCCTGCAATAAGAAGACAAGAAAACTCAATCGGTTGGATAAAGACCAACAGCTCTTTTCTATAACTCTTGAAGAGGCCCTTGAATTGCTCAGCAAGGAGCCTGAGAAGGGTAGTGGGGGAAAAGCAGGAAGGGGGAGTGCCAAGGCTTCCGTAATCAAGGAACTTGGCCAATTCGAAAAAGAGACAGTGGCGCTTGCCACTGGACGCTACGGCTTCTACCTTCGTGTCGGCAATCAGAATATTGCCCTACCCAATGAGTACAAGAAGGATGAAGAGAAAGCCGGTGCTTTGACGATAGATGAGGCAGTAGCGATCATCCGCGCAAAACGTGCGAAGGAATAATGACAGGTAACAATGGCAAATTTTTTACGGAGGACTCCTCCTAAAAAGCAAAATGTGGAAACCATCACCAGTGAAAATACAGTGGATATACTCTCCTCTGAATTCAAACTAAACAAGGAGAAGGTGTCGAGTATTCTCAGGAGTGTTGGTATCAATCTGGAGGCACAGAACCCTGTCGGGGAGCTTGAGCTGTACAGGGAAGTGATTGCTAGCAAAATTGGCGACAGGAGTCGATTCCTAAATCCTGATGAGGCTTATATAGCGGAACTCGATGAGCAGTTACGCTCATTTGATGAAATTTATATTGACACTGCTCCCATCATTCAAAAAGACTGGTTCTTGCATTTTGTCACGAATGCGGAAAGCATTCTTAAGCGGCGCAAGAAAAAACTCATCATCCTCGAAAAAACCCTTGAGGAATTACATGGGCTAAAAGACAATCAAGAGAAGGACAAGGAGGTGCGAATTCGTTCCACAATCCGTCCTGATTTGATTCGCTTTCTGGCAAAGCGTGGATTGGTCCGTATCGGAGACACCGGCAGCCAAGGGATTGCCGATGATCACCTTGTGCAATTGTTCACACAAATCGGCAGTAAACGTAATCTTCTCCTGATCACCCAGGACCGTGGTCTGAGTGAACGGATTGTCCGTCTCTCGGCGGAATTGGAGAAGAAAGAAGCAGAACAAGAGGAGCTTCCTTGGTTTCGCCGCCTTTTTTCACGAAAAAGCGAGGAAACAGACACCACCCATCGCATGGTGGTGTGTAAGCTTGTTGAGGAAGGTAAACTAAAACGTTGCTATATCTGCCCTGAATGTAATGAAAGTTACTACGATGACCTGCATGACTGTGAAGGGATGGTCCTCTGTGGCCGTTGTTACCTGAATCTGAAGGAACAGGAAGCAAAACAGGAAGCAGTGAACAAGAAGCAGCGAGAGGCTGAATTACAGGCTGAAGAGGAACGGCAGAAGCGAATGGAAGCAGAAGAGGCGCGCCTGGAATATGAGCGTTCCCGGGACACCGTGGAAAATCGTCTGCGCACAAAACGTGGCAAGGTTTTCCATATTTCCCTAATTGTATTGCTGGCCCTTTTGCTAATCCTATTGATTCTCTTACTGGTTCTGTAAAGATGACAAAAGGCTGTTGGGAATTCCAACAGCCTTTCTTACCCCCGGCGCGATTCGAACGCACGACCCCTTCCTTAGGAGGGAAGTGCTCTATCCAGCTGAGCTACGAGGGCAGCACACAGCCGATACTACCCCAAATGCAGGGGTGGATGCAAGGGGCGGGTGAAAGTTATTGTTGCTGCAACAGGTCCCTGATCTCAGTAAGCAATATGATATCTTTCGGAGTAGGTGCAGGAGGCGCTTCCTCTGCTTCTGCTCGCTTCTTTGCCTCAATCCTTTCACGGATTCTGTTAATTGTCCTAACCATCATGAATACTACGAATGCAATGATGAGGAAATCGATGATCTTCTGGATGAAGTTTCCGTACATGATGGCAACCTCACTGGTTTGCTCCGTAGCCTCAGCAATCACTATTTTGAGGTCAACGAAACTCACCCCACCCAGGAACAGCCCGATCAAGGGCATAAGAATTTCTTTCACAAGTGAATTGACAATTTCTTTGAATGCGGTGCCAACAATGATACCGACAGCCATATCAATTACATTTCCCCTTGAAATGAATTTCTTGAACTCAGCATTCATCCCCTGTTTTCCTGCCATACATACCTCCTACGGCATACTTTCCTAAAGTATAGAATAAAACAGGGGAATTCCCTACAAGTTTCGTTTCAGTAATTTATGGAAAATTTACAAATTGTTGTGGTTGAATGTTGCATAAATATACTAGTTAATGTATAAACTTAACCAATGTTTAGAAACGAAAAGGTTTCAGATTATTCGATCAGTATATGGAGGTACTAATATGAAAAAAAGCATGTTTGTCTGTTTTATCCTGGTGGCTCTGCTGGCTTCCCCCTTGTTTGCACAGGGCGGTGGAGAATCAGCCAGTCCTAAAATTGGTTTCATGGGTCCCATGACCGGGGACTATGCCAACTATGGTGTGCGGAGCAACAACTCTGTAATCATGGCTGTTGAACAGTTCAACGCTAAGGGTGGTTTTGGTGGAAAAGTTCCAGTAGTTCTCGTTTCCGAGGACTCTGAGGGTAATGTTGAGAAAGGTCTTTCTGCTATCGAGAAGCTCAGCTCTGCTGACCAGATTGTTGGCATGATCGGTCCTGTTCTCACCGGTACTAGCTTTGCAGTTGGCGAACGTGTCCAGAGTGAAGGCATTGTCATGATCAGTCCCTCTGCTACTCATGCTGACATAACCAGTATTGGGGATTATGTCTTCCGTACTGTAGTGTCCGATGGTCTGCAGGGCGAGGTTGCCGGTAACTATTTCTACAGTGAACTCGGTTATCGCAACATTGGTGTTCTCTATGCCAAGAATGACTACAGCCAGGGCTTGTACGAAGGTATGACCGCTGCATTCGAAGCAGCTGGTGGAAAGGTAACCATTGCCGAATCCTTCCAGGTTGGTGATAAGGATTTCAAGACCCAGCTCACCAAGATCCGCTCAGCCAATCCAGAAGCAATTTACATCCCCAACTATACCGCTGAAATGGCTCAGATTCTCGAGCAGGCAACTCAGCTTGGTATGGATATCCCGTTCCTCTCCTGTGATGGTTTCTCCAACCCAGAGATCTACGACCTTGCTGGTGATTTCACTGATGGTGTCATCTATGTTGGACCTGCAAAGGTTAAGGAAAGCCCTGCCTACAGCGATTTTGTTGCACAGTATGAAGCCAAGTTTGGGGTAGGGCCTGACAGCTTTGCTACCAATGCTTATGATGGAGCAAACATTCTTCTTCAGGCAATGGACAAGGTGTATAGGGAGACCGGCAAGTTTAACCGTGCTGCAATCCGTGATGCAGTTGCAGCCACCAAGGATTATCCCGGTGTTGCAGGTACCATTAACTTTGCCGAGAATGGTGACTTGATTGCATACCAGGGACTCTACAAGGTCAATGGCACTACTCCTGAATACCTCGGTTCCTATACCGTTGTTGACGGAGTTCTTACCAAGGTAGACTAAGGTCTCTGTTACTTCCCGGTCTTACTCGGGAGATGGGAGGAAGACCGGTGTTGTTTACACCGGTCTTTTTATGGTATCGTAGCAACTAGTTTTTCATATGAAGGAGAGCGCATCGTGGGAATTGCCGAATTCTTTCAACATTTGATGAATGGCCTAACCTTGGGTGGCATCTATGCCCTGATAGCCCTTGGGTACACCATGGTGTACGGCATTCTGAAATTTATCAACTTCGCCCATGGTGATATATTAATGGCTGGGGCATATGTAGGTCTGTTTGTGTTTGATGGGCTGAGGGGGGATGCCCCGCTTGGTACATGGACCCTTATTGCATTCTTCCTAGCCATGCTTATCAGTATGGGGTTCAGTGCCGTACTAGGTATGACCATAGAGCGCGTCGCATATAAACCGCTTCGAGGAGCTAACAGGCTTGCCCCGTTGCTGAGCGCAATTGGCGTCTCGTTCATTCTCTCCAATAGTGCTGCGTGGGCCTTTGGTACACACTCCAGAAAATTCAACTATCCTTTTGACAATACACCGGTGCACATAGGGGAGGTGGTTATCACGCCACACCAAATTCTCATCTTGAGTGTCTCATTGATAATGATGATCATCCTCAAGCTTTTCGTTGATAAGACCAGGATGGGAAAGGCAATGCGTGCAACCAGCTTGGATCAAGGAACAGCTATGTTGATGGGAATCAACGTCAACCGAGTCATCAGTATGACCTTCGCCATTGGCAGTGCGTTGGCAGCCGTTGGTGGTATTTTGATAGCCTTGGATTTCAAGGTTTACGCTACGATGGGTACCATGACAGGGCTTAAGGCTTTTGTTGCTGCTGTCGTTGGAGGAATAGGGAATATCAGTGGAGCCATGTTTGGAGGAATCCTTCTCGGATTGCTGGAGACCTTTGGAGTTGCCATTTTCGGTATTCCTACCGGACTCAAGGACACTATTGCCTTTGGAGTACTGATTCTCATTCTCTTGATCAAGCCGGAAGGCCTGTTCGGCAAGGTCGAAAAGGAGAAAGTGTAATATGCTTAACTTTTTTCTGTTGATACTTATCTATTCAGGAATTTATGCGCTGATGGCTATGGGACAGAATATCATCACAGGATACGGTGGGATGCTCAGCCTCACTCAGGCAGGTTTTTTTGCTATTGGTTCCTATGTAACGGCAATCCTCACCACACAGGCAGGATGGTCCTTCTGGGCAACACTTCCGGTTGCTTTTTTGGTAAGTGCCCTGTTCGGTCTGCTTATCGGTTTGCCGACCCTACGCCTCAAGGGTGACTACCTGGCCATCGCAACACTGGGCTTTGGTGAAATTGTACGAAACGTCTTGAACAACTGGGACTCACTGACCAATGGCCCGATGGGTATCCAGAGAATCCCCATGCCTGTCATTTTGGGATTCACCATCAACCCGTACAAGAAATATGCTTTCCTCGTAATGGTGATAGTGTTCGTAATTATTGCCTACATTCTTTTCCAACGACTGGCTCGTTCAAGAATGGGTCGGGCTCTAGCTGCAGTAAGGGAAGATGAAATTGCCGCCCAATCCATGGGTATCAATATCACAAAGTATAAGGTCTATGCGTTTATCCTTGGCGCTTCAGTAGCTGGAATCGCAGGCTCCTTGCAAGCCACCTTTACCTTATCAGTCACACCAGGAACCTATACATTCATGGTCTCAGTCATGGTGCTCTGTATGGTAGTCCTCGGTGGAATGGGTAACTTCAAAGCTTCAATCCTGGGTGCGTTCATCATTCAGTTCATCAGTTATTTTCCTCAGCTTACGGGTTTGTCCAGTGTCATTCCTCCTCAGTTCAAGCAGATCCTTTTCGGTTTAATCTTGGTTGTCATGATGATCTGGAGACCACAGGGAATCCTTGGAAGAGAGGCAACACGTTACCGCAAACGAGCAGTAACCCCCACGGGAGGTGAACAATGATTTTGTTGGAGACAGAGGCCCTCACCAGAGCCTACGGAGGTGTTGTTGCAGTCAACAAGGTTGACTTCGAGGTGGAAAGTGGTTTGATCACTGGACTCATCGGCCCCAATGGGGCTGGTAAAACCACCTTGTTCAATACTATGACAGGTCTTGATACCCCCTCATCTGGAAAGGTTTGGTTCAACAATAAAGAGATTACCGGGTATCCAGCTCATAAGATCTGTAGAATGGGTATTGCCCGTACCTTCCAGAACATCCGGCTCTTCAAGGAACTCACAGTCGTTGAAAATGTCATGATCGGCAGGCATTTCAAGACAGGGAAAAGTGAAACCAAGGGACGCTTCCTCAACGCCGTGAAGAGCTATGTGAAGCTTAAGGAAGAGGAAGAGGAAATCTATGAGAAAGCATTGGACTGGCTCGATTTCTTTGATATGGAAGCTTCCAAGAATGAGCTTGCAAAAAATCTTCCTTATGGCAAACAGCGTGAGCTTGAAATAGCTCGGGCGCTTGCTACTGATCCAAAGTTGCTTTTCTTGGATGAACCTGCAGCTGGTATGAACCCCCAGGAGACTGATCATCTGATGGCTACCATCAGAAAGATCAGGGATTTGGGGGTTACGGTTGTTTTGATCGAGCATGATATGAAACTGGTGATGAATATTTGTGATACCATCACTGTCCTTAACTATGGGCAGAAACTTGCCCAGGGGACTCCCCATGAGATTAAGAAAAACCCGAGTGTCATCGAGGCGTATCTCGGTAAGGATGAAGCATGAAAGAATTGCTCACGATAGATGACATATCTGTTTCCTATGGGAACATCAAGGCACTGAAACAAGTCAGTATGCATGTCAATGAAGGAGATGTTGTCTGTCTCATTGGAGCGAATGGAAGCGGAAAGAGTACACTTCTCAAATCCATCATGGGACAAGAACCCTTGGATTCCGGCTCCATCACCTTTGATGGAGAGGAAATTTGCAGGGCAAAGAACGCTGGAGCCAAACAAGGCAAGCGTTCAAAGATACTCACAACTGACTTGATTGCAGCAAAGGGAATCAGCTTGGTTCCTGAAGGCCGACGTGTATTTGCCGATATGACTGTGGAAGAAAACCTCGATATGGGAGCCTTTCTTGTACGCGATGATGCCCTGATTGCAGAGCGAAAGGAATCCATGTATGACTTCTTCCCAATCCTCGGGGCGAGAAGAAGACAGAAAACTCGTTCCCTCAGTGGAGGCGAACAGCAGATGATGGCTATCGCCAGGGCATTGATGAGTGGCCCCCGCCTGATTCTGCTTGATGAACCAGGACTCGGTCTTGCCCCCTTGGTGATTGCAGACATCTTCGAGAAGATTGCCTTGATCAACCAACAGGACAAGGTAACGGTTTTTCTCGTAGAACAGAACGCCCGTATGGCACTGAGGGCTTCCTCTGAAGGGTATGTCATGGAGAATGGTAGGATTGTATTGAGTGATGCATCCTCCACACTTTTGGAAAATGAACGGGTAAGGGAAGCCTATCTGGGCGAATAATTACTGGAAATTCACGATGGCATGAATTATAGTGTGCTTAGATGGTAGGAGATCCAAATGATTATCGAACGAAGAATGACGCGTAATCCTGTTACAGCTACTCCCGATATGTCCATCGCGGAGGCATCTGCCTTGATGAAACAGGAGAAGGTCCACCGGCTTCCTGTGCTCGATAAGGAGAAACGGCTGGTTGGTATCATAACTGAAAAGGATATCTTGTATGCCACGCCTTCTCCGGCGACAAGCCTTTCAATCCATGAGATGGCGTACCTGTTGAGCAAGCTTACGGTAAAGAAGCTCATGAGCAAGAACGTGGTTTCCATCACCAAGGACACAACAGTTGAGGAAGCTGCCCGCATGATGGTTGATCAGGATCTGAGCAGTCTTCCAGTGCTTGAAGGACAGCAGTTGATCGGTATTGTGACAAAGAGTGATATGTTCAAGATTTTGCTTGAGCTCTTTGGTGCACGTCATTTCGGAATTCGCCTAACCTTTGTGGTTGAAGATAAGCCGGGAACCATTGCCAAGATCAGTCAGGTTTTGAGTGAGGCTGGAATTGACATTATCACCTTTGGTACGTTTATGGGAACTGATCCCACCAATGCCATCTGTACCATCAAGGTTCAAGGAGCATCTATCAGCAAGGTAGTGGAGCTCATGAAGCCCTATGTATCTCAGTTGCTGGATGTTCGGGAGGTCTGAGTGCCGAAGAAGAAAAAGAAGGCTTCGAATACAAGCGAGACGGCTGGAAACAGCCGTCTTGTAGTTGATTCAGATGCCTACAAGCCGTTTGAACACATACATGAAGCAAAAAAGCAACCTGTGAAGCAGAAACAGCCTGTCAGTCAACGGAAAGAGCCATTGGTGCTTGGGTATGATCCAAAGGCAAATTTTGGCGATATCCTTGCCACATGGGAGCAGACAGGGGAACTAGGTGGAGTAACCAAGCGGATGAAGAGCCACAGCAAGGTAGCAGTGGAGAAATCCTTTGGTGAGATTCTTCAAGAATGGGAAGGGGAAAAGCAAACTGCCAAAAGCAAGAAAGCTGATCAGGTTTCTATCAAGAAGAGTAAGACCTATGTGCCCAAGAAGGATTTTGCCTCACTCCTGGATGAGTTCGAGGGGAGTGAACGCCCCAAGAAGAAACGAGGGAAGCCTGTCTCCGATCAGCGAAAGAGAGAACAAGAGGACCTTCCCGTACAACCTTCACAGGAGATGCAGGAAGCACTTGATGAGAAAGTTGAGCTTGACCAGGAACGTGATAGCTCGGTGAGCTGGTCCTTTGCTGATACCTACAAACAATGGTCAACAGTGCGTGATGAAGAAGCAGCCATCAAGCAGGCGCAGAAGGAAAAGCAGGAGGGGAAGAGCGATCCCTACACCATATCAGCGCTTCGTGCAATGGAGCCCCAGTCAACATTGGACCTGCATGGCATGAAGGTGGCGGAAGCAGAGCAGGCAACCGCAGAATTCCTGCGTTCAGCAAAGGAACAACGACTTCTGAAGGTTGCAATCATCACTGGAAAAGGTTTGCACAATGACAAGGGGTATTCCCTTTTGAAGGAAGCTGCACTCTCCCAGATACGTATCAGCAAGGTAGTACGTGAAGCGTACACCCCAAAAGCCCAGTATGGTGGTAGTGGAGCTATTTGGATCATCATGAAACGATGATCCTGTCAATAAGAACGCACAAGAAAGCCGGGTTCTCAAGGGAATCCGGCTTTTCCCACATTGGTGGTGTTAGCGCTCGCGGTAAATGATACGACCTTTGGTCAGATCATAGGGAGAAAGTGCAACACGCACGGTATCACCAGGAACAATCCTGATGTAGTGTTTGCGCATCTTGCCCGAAAGATGGGCAAGAATGACATGTTCATTCTGTAGTTCCACACGGAACATGGTGTTGGGAAGTGCTTCGCGTACGATGCCTTCTACTTCAATTGCTTCTTCTTTGGCCACAAAACCTCCAAATATTTGCTTAAAAGCAAGAAAATTATATGCACTAGGTCAAAATGTGTCAACAGTGTCCTATGCAATAAAAATATCCCAATATCCTTTCAGGAAGATGCCTAAAATGATTGCTGGCAATACGTACTTGAAGTACGGACGAAGCACCTTGGGAAAACCTAATCCGTTGGATCCACTATCTGCTTCTGTGATAAACTTGTCCCATCCCCAACCATATTTCCAAGTACAGTAAATGGTGAAGAAAAGCGATCCCAGAGGGAGGAGGGTAGAACTTACCACAAAGTCCTCAAGGTCAAGGACTCCCGTCCCCGGTCCAAGAGGCTGGAATCCTGCAAGTACGTTGAATCCAAGGATACAGGGAAGGCTGAGCAGGACAATGGCGATTCCATTGAACAGGGTTGCCTTCTTGCGATCAACGCCCTTGGTGTCGATCCAGAAGCTGATGATGTTCTCAAAAACTGCAATAAGCGTGCTTAATGCTGCAAAGCTCATGAAGAGGAAGAACAGGGAACCCCAAATACGGCCACCCGACATTTGATTAAAAATGTTGGGAAGTGTGATGAAGATCAGCGAAGGACCGGCATCGGGCTGAACACCGAAGGCAAATGCAGCAGGGAAAATAATCAGGCCACTACAAAGGGCTACAAATGTATCAAGGCCGATGATGCGGACCGCTTCACCCGTGAGGCGGTGTTCCTTGCCGATATAGGAACCAAAGATGGAGATAGAGCCGATGCCGAGGCTCAAGGTGAAGAATGCTTGGCCCATTGCTGCATATATTGTTTCAGAGAGACCGCTTTCGACCATCTTTCCAAAGTCAGGAACCAAGTAAAACTTCAGTCCTTCTCCAGCACCATCGAGTAGCATGCTGTTGAACGCGAGGACCAGCATTAACAGGAGTAGACCGATCATCATTTGCTTGGTAATTTTCTCTACTCCACTTTGTAATCCCTTGGCTACGGGAAGGAGTCCCAAGACTACAGCCAGAATCATCCAGAAGATCATGCTTCCAGGTTTCCCCAGCATGGTAGAAAAGAATCCGCCTACTTGATCGGCGTTCAACCCAACAAAGTCTCCTTTGATGGTGTGAACAAAATAGGAAAGAAGCCATCCGGTAATTGTCGTGTAGAACATCATTAAAACGTAGTTACCGATAATGGCAAGTTTGCCATACAGATGCCAAGGTTTTTTCGTCGGTGTCAAAGTTTCGAACGTAAGTCCAATATTGGTCTGACTTGCTCTTCCGATGGAAAGTTCCATGACCATGACCGGAAGGCCGAGGATAATGAGAAATACCATGTAGACCAGTACAAACGCGGCTCCTCCGTACCTTCCTGCTATGTAAGGGAAACGCCATACGTTCCCCAGCCCGATGGCACATCCCGCTGATAGGAGGATGAAGCCCAATCTGCTCGCCAATGCTTCCCGTGTTTTTGTAGCGCCTAAACTCATATACTCTCTCTCTTCTCACTAGTGTAGCAAGTTGTTCATTGTAGAAGACAACCGCCACATTCTGAAGTATGATAAGGAAAAATGCAACCCAAAATTGCCTGGTGCGTTGACAGAGACGCCCTACAGGGGCAAGATACCAAGTAACATAGCACGCAAAGAGGTATAACACATGTCCAGTGGAACAGCATTGCAAGCGTATTTGTCAGAAACCAAAGAGATGAATGGCCCTATGGTTGCCTATACTGCAGCCCTTGAACAGATTGCACAAGTCGATTCGGGTATTGCAGGTCGCATTGTCAATGAGCTGAAAGATCAGCGAACCCACTTGAAGTTGATTGCAAGTGAGAATTTTTCATCAATCGCTTCCCAGCTTGCAATGGGCAACCTGCTCACCGACAAGTATAGTGAAGGGTTTGCCTACCACCGTTTCTATGCTGGTTGTGACAATGTCGATGCCATAGAAGCGGCTGCTTGCGAGTATGCTTGCGAACTCTTTGGTGCTGAGCATGCTTATGTGCAACCTCATAGTGGTGCTGATGCCAACTTGGTTGCGTACTGGGCAATTCTCAATACGCGCATCCAGATTCCCGCCTTGGAGGAGATTGGGATACCCAATCCCAGTAACCTCAGCCGGCAGCAGTGGGACCAGGTTCGAGAGAAGCTGGGAAACCAACGACTCTTGGGTCTTGATTACTACTCGGGAGGACACCTGACACACGGGTATCGCCAGAACATCTCAGCTCAGATGTTTGATGCTTATACGTATACAGTTGAGGAAAAGAGCGGGCTGCTTGACTATGATGCAATTGAGAAAATGGCGCAGGAAGTCAAGCCGTTGATTCTCTTGGCTGGTTATAGTGCATACCCGAGGAAGATTGACTTCAAACGGATGAGTGAAATTGCCCATGGCGTAGGTGCTGTATTCATGGTTGATATGGCCCACTTTGCTGGCTTGGTTGCAGGAAAAGTCTTCACTGGAGCCTATGACCCAATTCCCTGGGCTGATGTTGTAACCACGACAACTCATAAGACACTGCGTGGTCCACGAGGTGGTATGATACTCTGCAAGAAGGAGTTTGCTGAAAGTGTGGACAAGGGGTGCCCATTGGTGCTCGGTGGCCCACTTCCCCATGTGATGGCAGCAAAGGCCATTGCACTCAAGGAAGCTCTTGCCCCATCATTCAAAACCTATGCACAGGACATCGTAAGAAACTCTGATGCATTGGCAAAAGCGTGCCTTGCTGAAGGAATTCCTGTTGCAACAGGGGGAACGGACAACCATTTGATGCTTCTTGATGTCAGGCCCTTTGACCTGAACGGGCGACAAGCTGAGACCGCCCTCAGGGAGTGTGGCGTTACATTGAACCGGAATGCGCTTCCATTTGATCCGAACGGCCCTTGGTACACCAGTGGTCTTCGTATTGGAACCCCTGCTGTAACGACGCTCAAAATGGGCACACAAGAGATGAAAGAAATTGCATCCATAATCGCGCTGGTACTTAACCATACCAAGCCGATGATTCTCACCAAGGGTGCAAATGCTGGCCAGCCAAGCAAGGCAAAGGCGGTAACTGAGAATACAGCAAAGCAAGAAGCCCAGAAACGAGTTCTGGCATTGCTCGAGAAGTTCAAGCTCTATCCTGAGCTGGACCTTCCGTTCCTTGAGAAGCATTTTCCACTCGACAATAGCGAGCGGTGATGGTAGCATTGACGATGGTGGAGGCAAGCAATGAGTAAGATTATGGAAAATCTGCGCTACAGCAAAGATCATGAATGGGTTCGCATTGAAGGCGATAAGGCCTACGTTGGTATAACAGACCATGCACAGCATGAACTAGGTGAGATTGTCTTTGTTGAACTTCCTCCCCTTGGTGAGCAATATCGCAAGGGAGAAGAGATATCTACCGTTGAGAGCGTCAAGGCAGCTTCAGCCATCATTAACCCTGTTGAGGGGGTCGTGCATGAAGCCAATGAGGATCTGGATGGATCTCCTGAATTGATCAACGAGGATTGTTATGCACATCACCTCTATATTCTTACTTCCTTTTCTCAAGCTGATTATGATGAACTGTTGGATGCGAAGGCATACCAAGCATACCTAGAGACTCTATAAAGAGAGCATACCTGTGAGCCGCCAGATCTTGGCGGCCTTTGTTTGCCCATGTGCTGGAGGCATACATGATATATCCCTATATTCCCCATACTGATGAAGATCGAAAGATTATGCTTGAAGCTATCGGTCTTTCTTCAATGGAGGAGCTTTTTTCCGGTTTGTCAGAGGACATTCTCCTCTCTGATTCAGTTCCAATCAGTCATGGTCGGACTGAAGACGAAGTGCAACGAATGATTGATTCCATTGCACAACGCAATGTTCGAGGTATACCGTTTCTGGGGTGTGGTTGTTATGACCATATTATACCCTCTACGGTTGAGGCGCTTTCCAGTCTTCCTTCCTTCGTTACTGCATATACTCCTTACCAAGCAGAGATGAGCCAAGGGTTGCTCCAAGCAATCTATGAGTTCCAAAGCATGATTTGTGAGATTACTTCAATGGATGTAGCAAATGCCTCGCTGTATGATGGAGCTAATGCTGCAAGTGAAGCTGCTTCCTTGATGGTGGGGGCAAAACGACATGCATCGGTGGTGTTGGTCTCCTCTACACTGCACCCATTTACCCTGCAGGTCCTGCAGACGTGGGCAAAGGGAACCGGAAAGTCCCTGCGCATCGTAAAGGAGAAAGATGGAGTGGTGGACCTTTCGCTGCTTTCCTCCCTTCTGGATTCTACGTGTGCTGGATTGATTGTCCAGAGCCCAAACCGATACGGCTTGTTGGAATCATATGAGGGAGTTGCAGAGATTCTTCATGAGCAAAAAGCACTTTTTGCCATTTCAAATGATCCCCTGTCCCTTGCGATGCAAAAATCTCCAGGGCAATGGAATGCAGACATTGCAATCGGGGATACCCAGTCCTTGGGACTCCCACTTGCCTTTGGTGGCCCGAGCTGTGGTTTCATGGCGGTGAAGGAAGCACTCCTGAGAAAACTCCCAGGTCGGTTGGTTGGCCTGACTGAAGATGGGAAAGGAAGAAAAGGGTTCACCCTGACGTTCCAAGCGAGAGAGCAACATATAAAGCGAGAGCGTGCAACAAGCAATATCTGTTCCAACCAGGCATTGGCGGCACTGATGACTACCATCCATCTTTCCAGCCTCGGATGGGACGGGATGCTCGAGGCTGCAAACCAAAGCTATGCCAAGGCACATTATCTGGCATACCATCTAGCCCAGCTTCCAGGAATGACCTTGGTTTGGGACAAACCTTTCTGGTGTGAATTCCCCTTGGTTTTTTCCGATTCCAAACGTCTGAGAAAGTTTATGCAAGAGCTCCGTAATGAAGGGATATTTGCTGGTGTAAGACTTTCAACACTGACTCGAAAGGTCAAGGATGAATTAGTTCTCCTTGTCGCTGTGACGGAAAAACGTAGTCGTGAGGAGCTGGAACTCTACCTAGCAGCAGCACGGAGGGTCATGAAATGAGAGAGACACTATTGATTGAACAATCCAAACAGGGAAGAAAAGCCTATTGTTTCCCTCCCTTGGATCTCCCCAAGGGGTTTCAACAGGCACTTCCTCCTCTTCCAGAATCCATCCGTAGAGAACAACCAGCGCGCCTACCTGAAGTCTCTGAATTGGATGTGGTCAGGCATTTTACCCGACTTTCCACGATGGCCCATGGAGTGGACAACGGAATGTATCCCCTCGGTTCCTGCACGATGAAATACAATCCCAAGCTCAGTGAGCATATTGCGAAAATGGATGCATTTACAAAAATACATCCATTGCAGGATGTCTCAACAACACAGGGAAGTCTCTCCATCATGTTCAATCTGCTTGAGGACCTTTCCTCCATCACTGGCATGAAATGGGGTACCCTACAACCCTGTGCTGGAGCCCATGGCGAATACACTGGCTTGAAGATGGTCAAATCCTACTATGAGAAGCGAGGAGAGACCGGCCGAACCAAGATTCTCATCCCTTCCAGCGCTCACGGTACCAATCCAGCCAGTGCAATGGTAAATGGTTTTGCAGTGGTTTCCATTGGTTCCAATGAGAAAGGGCAGGTAGATTTGGAGGACCTTGAGGCTAAACTGGATGATTCTGTTGCTGCCGTGATGATGACCAATCCCAATACCTTGGGGATTTTTGAACAGAATATTCTTCTCATCAGCAAGATGGTACATGCCCATGGAGCCTTGATGTACTATGACGGTGCCAACATGAATGCCATACTGGGCATGGCGACTCCTGGCGAGATGGGCTTTGATGTCGTGCATCTCAATCTGCACAAAACTTTTGCCACCCCACATGGGGGAGGGGGGCCGGGAAGTGGACCTGTGATGGTAAATAATACACTCAGGCCATTCCTTCCAAAGCCGGATATCCTTCTGACCGATAGTGGCTATGTCCTTGATTGGGATGGTGAAGACTCCATCGGGAAAGTCAGCATGTTCTGGGGGAATTTCCTGGTACTGCTTAGAGCATACGTCTATATTTTGAGAATGGGTAGTGAAGGACTTCGCTCTGCAAGTGCCCATGCCGTGTTGAATGCAAACTATGTGGCAAAACGGTTATGCGATGTGTGTGAAATTCCCTACGGGGAACAGTGCATGCATGAGTTTGTCATCAGCTTGGAGGAGTATAGACAGAACAATGGTGTAAGAGCTCAGGATATTGCAAAAGCCCTCATTGACAAGGGGTATCATCCTCCCACCATGTATTTCCCCTCACTGGTAAGCGAGGCGCTTATGATTGAACCGACTGAGAGTGAGAGCCTTGAGACATTGGACGCTTTCATCCTCGCATTCCGTTCAATCCTTGCACAAGCAAAGGAAGATCCTGAATATGTGAAGGGGGCTCCGTATACTACACCGGTTGGCCGATTGGATGAGGTGAAGGCAATCAAGGAACCAAATCTTCGTTACTGAGCGATGCTTTTTGCTTTGCAGTCTCTCCAATCCTGAGGTATCCTTAAGGTATGAACAGAATACTAATACAAGACGGATTGCTCGTTGATACGGAATGGACCAGGCATGCTGACATCTTGATCGAGGATTCGAAGATTGTGCATATTGCAGCAAAGATCGATCCAGATACCTTGCCTGAAGGAACAGAGATTGTACAGGCCGAGGATATGTGTGTGTTGCCAGGTATCATCGATGCCCACACTCATTATCACTTGGTCAGCAGGGGCACAGTGACAGCTGACTCCTTTGAGGAGGGTAGCCGCTGTGCAGCCTTCGGTGGTGTGACGTGTGTTGTTGATTTTGCCGATGATGACAAGAAAGGGAATCTTGCTGCCTGTGCAAAAGCGAGAAGCACAGCTATGGGAAAAGAGATGGCGGTGGACTTCTCATTGCATCAAGGGGTGTATGCCTACCGTGAAGGTTTGGAAGAGGAGCTGATACAGCTGAAGAAGGCGGGGGTGAAGGTCATCAAGATGTTCACCACGTACAAGGATGTCGGCTACCTTGTTGATGATCAGGAAGAGTTGCGCAAGATTTTTGCATTGTGCAAGAAATATGATCTTTTAGTAAGTGTTCACTGCGAGGATGATGCAACCATCCAGAAGGTGAATAGCTCTTATTCTGGTCCTTACACGCCTCCATCCCATGCAGTGCTCCGCCCGAGCGAAGCCGAGGCCCGCGGCATCGATACGGTAGGAAGAATTGCCTTGGAGCTGGATATGCCTCTGTATGTAGTGCACCTCTCCAGCAAGGCTGGTCTTCAGAAGGTGAGAGAGCTTCGGGCAAAAGGTCTTAGGGTAATTCTAGAAACCACTCCTCATTACCTGTTCTTGGACAAGAGTAAGCTAGAAGGGGAGGATGGACCTCTGTATGTAATGACGCCTCCTTTGCGGAGCAAGGAAGATAATGAGGCATTGCAGGAAGCAGTCCTGAATGGGGAAGTCCAGATTATTGCAACCGACCACTGTTCTTTCACTCGTGAGCAGAAGCTTTCCAGCAAGGATGTGAGGACAATCCTTCCAGGGATTCCAGGTTCAGAGGAACTTCTGAGTTTGGTGTACTCCTTCGCTGCAAATAGTGGCAGGATTGGAATTCAGCAGGTAGTGAACCTACTCAGCACCGCACCTGCTAAGGCGTTTGGGCTCTATCCACAGAAAGGTTCCATCCGGGTGGGAAGTGATGCAGACTTGGTCATTTTCGATCCCGATATGGCGTGGACTATCAGCAAAGAGAATATCCATTCAGCAAGCGGGTATACTCCATATGAGGGTATGCAGGTCATTGGCAAGCCTATCATGACCTACCTTCGTGGACGGTTGATCATGGGGGATAATATCTATCTTGGTCGTGCTGGACACGGCGAGTTTGTCCCTCAGGACGATGTAGGAAGAGGAAAAACTATCATGCACTGAGCTTGAGCAAGTGTTTTTCACTTACGGCATCCTCTGCAGGATGCCGTCTTTATACAGTACACTTATTGTCACAATAGGTTATTTTCACTAGACTAACAGCAAGGAGTTTCCATGATTGAAGGAATACTGTTTGACATGGATGGGGTTCTCATTGATTCCGAGCCTGTCATCCTCCACGCTGCCATGGAATATTTGGAGCGTATAGGGATAACGGTCAAACCTGAGGATTTTACTCCATTTATTGGGGCGGGAGACAGAAGATTTCTTTGCGGTGTAGCAGAGAAATATGGCGTTGCATTGGACTTCGAGGAAGCCAAAGAAGCTTTTTTTTCGCTTTATGCCGAATATGCTCTGGATCGTGGGCCACTTGAAGGGGTCCATCGGTTCATTGCCAATGCGCGCAAGGCTGGGTTGAAATTGGCACTTGCCACCAGTGCTGATCGGACAAAGGCCGAGATAAATCTTCGTGCCATAGGACTTAAAGCGTCAGATTTTGATTACATGGTAACCGGTGAGAGCATCAAGCGTAACAAACCGAATCCAGATATCTATCAGTTGGCTTCCCTTTCCATGGGGCTTCCACCCCAGGAATGTCTGGTGATTGAGGATGCCATAAACGGTATACGTGCTGGAAAGCAAGCAGGATGTTCAGTCTGCGCAGTTACCACCACATTCTCCCTGCCTGAACTTGTTGAAGCAGGTGCAGACTATGTACTCTCAAGCCTGGATGCCTTTGAGGATTTTCAGAGCCGTGAAGAGCTTGAGATGATTCTCTCTTCAAGCAAGGGGAACGATGAACGTGTTGTGTACGGGGCAAATAAGATTCTGGAAGCTTCTTCGCCTTTGATGGGTGAGAAAGCTCTCTTGGAATTTGCCATTAAACAAGCCTATGAAGCACGAAAGAACGCTTACACTCCATACTCCAAGTACAAGGTTGGGGCTTCGGTGGTCAGCGCTGCTACAAACCGTGTGTATAGTGGATGCAACGTGGAAAATTCCAGTTATGGAGCAACCATCTGTGCAGAACGCAATGCAATCCTCAATGCCATAGCAAATGAAGGGACCGTTGGGATTTCCCTTTTGGTTGTAGTCAGCGAAGATGCCCCTCCTGCGCCCCCCTGCGCCCAATGCCTGCAAGTCCTCGCTGAATTCAGCCGTAGCAATACCGCTGTTCATCTGGTGGATGTTGCCTTTGCTGAAGGGAGAGATGGCAGTCATATAGTGTACAGATTTGAAGATTTGTTGCCACATCCCTTCATATTTCCCACGATGAGGTCATGATGCGTCAGTTCCGATTGGTATCCATAGTTATTATTAGTATGATTCTTCTGGGAACCAGTTGCTCAAGTACTCATCATATGATTGCTCCAGAGGTAGTTGCTGCTGATATTCCACTCGGGGAAAAGCTCTCTTCATTTCAGATTCCTACCGTCCGGGTATCCTATCCTGATGTGTACTATGATGGTATTGCATGGAAAGATCGACTTATTGAGTTGGTTGAAGGAGCGGAGGATTATTTGGTCACCAGTGCATTCCTTGCTTCCAGTTCCGAGGAGTTGGAAGCACTTTACAGTGCGCTTGCCATGAAAGCAGAGAGTGGAGTCCGCGTATACTTCGTTGTAGATGGGGCAGGCTCCTTTGATATGACTGAAACCCGGTACCATCTGATACCGTTGAAATTTCTCCGTGAAAGCGGGGTCCATCTCTTGGAGTTCAATCCACTGAGTGGTGCGCGGTTGGTAAGTGGTCTGAACCTTCTGTACCGTGACCATCGGAAATTTCTCATCATAGATGGAAAGCAGATTGCACTAGGAGGGATGAACCTCAACTATATTTCTATCGGCGCAGAAAACGAACAGTTGCAACGAGACAGCATGTATGAATTCAATTCCCCTGAACTCTGCAACCTTATTCTTGATTACTTCGTTCCTTGGTGGAATGAACAAACATGGGATGAAATTGCCAGGGAAGATTTTTCTATTGATACAACCACACTTGATGGAAAAAAGACATACCAAGGTTGGTACGTAAACCAGGAACCGGGAAGCGCACAGATAAGTAAGCTGGTTGGCTCCTTGCTCAGTGAGGCCGATCATTCGGTGCAGATGCTTCCGTTTCTTCCCTTCATGGATGAGGAGATGATTGAGGCATTCCGTATGGCACAAGAGCGAGGTGTAGAGATTCAAATGATTATTCCCTTTGACCGGAGGGCCACCAATCGAAAGGGAATCGAGTACATGACCAAGGATTTGCTTGACATGGGCATCGATCTTCGCATTGAGAGAGAGAGTGCAGAAACGCAACGGCTGTTGCATGAGAAGCTGATCATTGTTGATGAGCGCTATGTGATGATAGGTTCCACAAATATTAATTACCGCTCGATGAACCTTGCCTATGAGAATTCCCTGGTGATTGACAGCCCTGAACTGGCTCAGCAATTGAAGCTTCATTTTGAACAGCTGTATGAGAAAACAATTCCCATAACTGAAGAGATGGCCGATCGGTGGCATACCCTCAGAAACTGGCCCCGTTTCATAACCGCATTTTTTGGAGGCTGATGATGAAGAAGTCAACGATTCTTTGTATGCTTCTATTGTTTCTTCTCTCAACTCCGTTGTTATCTCGCTCCTTGGGATACGGATTAGGATACTATGGTGAAGAGATAATGGATGGCCCCGAGCGGGTGTCCAGTGGTGTGGAAGTCTCACTGGCTTACCAGCCATGGCTCCTGGAATATGGGAATCCTTCCCTTGTGGGTAAAGTTGCTTTTGGTACCGATCAAGATAAAGAATGGGTCATCCCATACCTGCAGGCAGGCTTGAATATTGATCTTGTGAGGACCATGAATCATCCCTTCAACGTTATTGCTCACAATGTGATTGCCTATACTCCTGCTATAGGGCTTTTCTATCAGATGGATCCGATGAGGGAGTCCTCCTCCTTTACCGTGGAAATGAGTCCATTGAAGTTGAGCCAAAAAGATTTTTGGTATGAATTTTTTTCCCCATTCATCTCCTTTAATCTGGATGAGGGGGTAGTGGACAGTTGGGGTATTACCCTTGTCCGTTATACGTATTTTGTCACCAAGTAGGATGTCATGCATAAGAAATTGTTGTTGCTAGGTATAATTGTATTGATGATTGCTTCCCCACTCTTTGCTGGGTATTTCGACCTAGGAATCACCTTGGGGACCAATGCCCATCTGTATGAAAAAGAGCTGGATTCGAGTAGGATGAAGCTTGCTTGGGGACTTTCTTCAGGTTTGACCGATGTGTGGGAATTTGATGTTCAAGTAGATACTCGAATCATGCCTTCTCCCTTTAGTAGCTCATCTGTTTCCTTGCTCATGCAGCGTACCTTGCTCGGCCAACGTTCCACCGGGTCTGCCATAGCTGGGGTAGGGGTCAATACACTTATGGGAGCGGGCATCATGATCAGCCCCTACCGTGAGGAAGGGACCTTGGGGGTCAGCCATGTGCTGCTCTCATTGACCCCTGTCACAATAGGAAGCCCCGTAATGGGGAAGAGAGAGCGTATGCTCTCTCTCACCCTTGCCTACAATCTATCGAACGGACAGATTGGACTGCTCTTCGATTTAATCAAATATGATTTCTATGTGGTCGGCACCTATAAGGATTACCTTTAACAAGTCCCTTCCAGAGCCATAATCTTGTCAACTCGTCTCTGGTGCCGTTCCCCTTCAAAGGTAGCATCCATGAAGGCATCAAGCATATCTACAGGATCTTCCGGGTAATCGATTCTTCCACCAAATGCAATAAAGTTGGCATCATTGTGGCGTCTTGCCATGGCTGCCGCATAGCAGTTCTGGGGAAGCGCACAACGGATTCCATCAACCTTATTTGCACTGATGGAGACTCCAATACCGGTTCCACAGAGGACGATGCCAAACTCATACCCACCCTTCTTATACTCCAGGCAAGCTTCTTTGGCGATATCAGGATAGTCAACTGAATCATTGGAAGTAACTCCCAAATAGTTCACTGTATATCCCATCTTTTCCAGATATCCAAGCAATCTCTTGGCCAGTTCAACCGCACCATGGTCATTAGCAAGTACTACACTAGGCATATTACATCTCCTTGGTTCTTTTGATGGTACCCTATTTACCCAGCTCTGACTAGCTGTTATAAGTTGTCAGAAAAGCTCAACTCGGATAGAATAACGGACAACAGAGGAGCATGTCGTGGCTGAAATATTTGTGTGTGGACATCGTAATCCGGATATGGACAGCATCTGTGCTGCCCATAGCTATGCATTTCTGAAAAACAAGGTCGACCCCAACAACACCTATTATCCGGTGCGATGTGGGAATCTCAATGATACTACCAAAGCTCAGTTTGATAGACTGGGTGTGACCCCCCCACCTTTCATCAAGGATGTTCGTACCAAGGTGCTCAGTGTTACCCGAAACACCGAATCGGTAGTTCAGGTAGGAGATCCCGTGTACAACTTGGTCTCTTTTTATGGCTCTTCAAGCAAATCATCAGTTGTACCGGTCATGGAGGGAGAGCAGTATCGTGGTCTCTTGAGTGTTGATGAGGTAAGCAGCTTTTTTCTGAAGGAGAACGGCGGTGAGCGTCCAATCTATCACTTCGTCGTGGATAATTTTCCCAAAGTGCTGAAGGGCTCATTCCTGAAACGAGGAGAGAAGGCAACCTTCGATGCTCCTATCATGGTAGGAGCGATGCGTTATGTAATCTTTTGCAAACATATGGAGGCGTTGGAAGGAAGGCCTCCCATCTTGGTTGTCGGTGACAGGGAAGACCACATCAGAAAAGCTATCGAATTGCAGATTCCGGCTATCGTCCTGACAGGAATTGAGGATCATGTCACCAGTAATGTCGACTGGGATTCCTACCAAGGGCCTGTGTATCTCAGCGCGCTTGATACTGCGGAGACGCTCCGGCTCTTGCGTCTCAGTGTACCGGTCAAGGAATTGATGGTTCAGGACCCCATCAGACTCGAGGATGACTGTCTCTTTGATGTGGCACGGGATATCCTTGCCGAGAGTGAATATCGTGGACTTCCTGTCTTTAAGGGTGGTAAGTATACGGGCTTTGTCACCCGCCGTTGTTTCCTTGAGAGGCCAAAGACAAAAGTAATCATGGTAGACCACAATGAAACGGAGCAAGGCGTCAGTGGTATCGATGAGGCTGAGGTTCTGGAAATCATAGACCACCATCGTCTGGGGGCAGCAAAGACCCGCAATCCTATTTTCATTTACTGTGAGCCACTGGGCTCCACTTGTACCATCATTTACAAGTTGTATATTCGGTACAATATTGAGATATCACCAGAAATGGCTCGCGTCCTCCTCTCGGGAATTGTCAGTGACACAGTAATGCTTAAGAGTCCCACTACGACATTCGAGGATTATACAGCGGTACAGGATCTTCTGGTTCTAGGGGATGTTGAGGATATGCGCACGTTTGGGGAAACGATGTTCAGTAGTGGAGCCTCCTTGGCAAAAGAAGATCCTCGCAAAATGCTCGAGGCAGATTTCAAAGTCTATCGAGAACTTGGTGTTACGTTCGGTATCGGGCAGTGTGAAGTCACCACACTCAGTGACATAGATGAGTACAAGGATACCTATCTCTCTGAATTGGAGCTCCTGAAAATGGCCCAAGGCCTGGACTGGGCAATGTTCCTGATCACTGATGTTGTAAAGGAAAATAGTATTCTCTTGATGACCAGCTTGCCGATAACAGAGCGAAAACTTGCCTATGAGAAGCTAGGGGAAGGGAAGTACTTCCTACCGGGAGTCCTTTCCAGAAAGAAGCAGTTGCTTCCAGAGATCCTGAGGGTTCTTGAGGAGTAGCTTCTATTTGATTTCTGCAATGGTGATGACGCTTGGGATGGTTTTTAGATTCTTGATGACCTTCTTGAAGTCATCCTCTCTCTCCACTTCCATGGTGAATGTACCTCTAAGTCTTCCTTCCTCGTCGTCGTGCAATCTGCCTTCGATGAGGTGTCCCTTGTGCTTGCGGAGTGCTCCCTCGATCTCCCCAAAGAGGTCATAGGTTCTCCTGCTGGTCACACTAAAGCGTTTGGTAAGTTTCGGGAACTCTGTTTCCCATTCCACCTCAATTGCTCGGTCATCAATTTCTGCCATGTTTTTGAGATTGGGGCAACTGCGCTTGTGGACAATGATCCCACGGCCTCTGCTGATGTACCCCACGATATCATCCCCCCTCACTGGATTGCAGCACTGGGCGATGTGGATCATCATGTTCTTCTCATCCCCGACGCGAAATTTGACCCGTGTTTCATCAAACACTTCCTTGACGATATGCTCTTCATCCAACGGTGTTGGTGGTGGTTGTGGCTGTTCCTCTTTCTGCTGTTGGTCGGGGGCTTTGCGCTTTGCAATGATATCCTTGTCAATGAGGATGTTCTCATCATACTTGTTCAACCATGCCTTGATTTTCTTTCGTGCACTGCTTGTCTGTGCATAGCGCAACCACTGCAGGTGTGGCCTTGCATTGGGACTGGTCAGAATCTCGATAACCTGTGTGTTCTTCAGGGGGGCGTTGAGCGGTATGATGGACCCATCAGCCTTTGCACCGGTGGTATGGTTCCCTACCTCGGTGTGGATCTGGTAGGCAAAATCGAGGGCGGTTGAGTTGGTTGGGAGTTCCACGATGTGACCCTGGGGGGTAAACACATAGATGGTATCCTTGAGCAGTTCTCCCTTGATGTCTTCCATATAGGATTCACTGCTCTCAATCTCATTCGACCAGACCTTGAGCTTGCTGATGATACGGGAGAACTGTTCATTGTCCATCCTATTCCAGGAGCCACTGTCGCTGCCAGTATCTGCTTTATAGCTCCAGTGTGCGGCAACACCATACTCAGCGGTAAAGTGCATTTCCTTGGTTCTGATCTGTATTTCCAGCAACTTCCCATCGAGTGCCATGACCGTGGTGTGCAGGCTCTGGTAGTTGTTCGCCTTGGGCATGGCGATATAGTCCTTGAACCGTCCCTCAATAGGTGGCCATAAACGGTGTACAACGCCCAAGATTGTATAACATTCGGTCGTTGAATTACAGAGGATACGAACGCCAAGGATATCGAAAATCTCATCGATTTCCTTTTTGCGCTTTTTCATTTTCATGTAGACCGAATAGGTATGTTTTGCTCTACTGGTGACGATGATGTCACTCAGCTGGGCATCCCCGCAAGCGCGGTAGATGGACTTTTCCACACGGTTTAGATATGCTTTTTGTTCACTTTTCTTACTTAACAGATAGTCTTGTATGTAGTTGAAGGTATCGGGTTTGAGTACTTTCAAGCTCAAGTCTTCCAGTTCATCCTTCAGCCATGAGATACCGAGGCGGTCGGCCAGCGGTGCGAAAATATCGAGGGTATCACTGGCAATCTCCTTCGCCCGCTGAGGGTTCAGGTGTTGGATGGTGCGCATGTTATGCAGTTTGTCTGCAAGCTTGATGATGATGACGCGGATGTCCTTGCTCATGGCGAAGAACATTTTTCGGATGGTTTCCGCCTCTTGGACACTCTTGTTCATCGTCTTGAGGTTGGCTATCTTGGTCTCCCCCTCAACCATGTCAGCTACAGCCTGCCCAAAGGTCTGGGAGAGCTCCTCATAAGTGGTATTGGTATCTTCTAGGGTGTCATGGAGAAGTCCGGCACAGATAGTATCTGCATCCATCTTTAGTTGGATGAGGATTTCTCCTACCGCAAGGGGATGGATGAGATAAGGTTCTCCACTGGCACGTTTCTGGTTTTCGTGTTTGCTGTCAGCAAAGGTAGCAGCAGCCAGGATTTTCTCTTGGTCAGCCTTGGGATACTTGTACGCTTTTTGGATGAAACGTTCAATCAATTGTTCGTACATGCAAGTACCCCCCAAACTACGCGTTCATGACCAGCAAGGTCCTTGGCAATGGTAATGTTCTTGAAGTGGTGCTCCTTGAAGAGGGTGGCAACCTCACTTGTCTGCCTATAATCACATTCGATAAACAGAGCTCCCGCTTCCTTGAGATGCATGGCGCTCTGTTCCAGCAACCTTCTGATCAAGGAGAGTCCGTCTTGACCTTGCCCATCCAGAGCGCTCCTTGGTTCCCATTCCACCTCCGCTGAAACCTCATCACACCAGGAGGCGGTGAGGTAGGGAGGGTTGCTCACGATACTACCATATTTTTGTGTTGTCGTGGAGAGGAGATCAGCTTCATGCAATAAAAGTTCATGCCCTGTCAACGCTCTAGCATTGCGTTTAGCAATCTCCAAGGCTTCTCTTGAAATATCGGAAAGCTCCACGTCCACTCCTAGCTCCAAGGCGAGGGTGATTCCAATTGCGCCACTACCGGTGCAAACATCAATGAGGGGAAGCAACGCTTCCTTAGGCCTGCTTTGGGCAAAGCGAAGGACTTCCTCAACCAAGATCTCTGTGTCTGGACGAGGGATGAGCGTATGTTCATCGACAAAAAATGTCCTTCCATAAAACTCTTTATATCCCAGTATATATGCCATGGGCTTGTGTGCCAGTCGCTGCATTCTGAGTTGTTCCAAGGTTTCCCGTTCCTCTTCAGTCAGGATTCGCTCATGCTCCATAATCTGGTGTACTTGGTCAAGGCCGGTCACCTTCTCAAGGAGGAGTCGGGCATCCAGGTCATTGCTGTCACCTATCTGTCCCGCTTGCAGGAGTTTTACAGTCTGTTGCTTCCACCCGGCAATGGTCATGCACACGTTCCTTACGCTTCCTTGAGTGCAGCTTCACCTGCGGCTATTTTCAAAGCCTCAATCACTTCGTCAAGATCTCCAGCCATTATCAGTTCGAGTTTGTACAACGTTAGATTGATTCGGTGGTCTGTGAGTCTGTTCTGGGGGAAGTTGTAGGTACGGATGCGTTCGCTGCGATCCCCAGACCCTACCTGGCTCTTTCTTGCCTCAGCTCGTTCACGGTTTTTCTTTTCCTCTTCCAAGTCAAAAAGACGGGAACGCAGCACACGCAAGGCTTTTGCCTTGTTCTTGATTTGGCTCTTTTCATCCTGACAGATTACCACCAGTCCAGTTGGTAAGTGAGTCAATCGTACTGCACTGTCCGTGGTATTGACGCTCTGCCCCCCTGGCCCTCCGGCGCGCATGACGTCGACCTTGAGTTCTTCCTGACGTATCTCGATGTCGGTCTCCTCTGCTTCAGGAAGCACTGCCACGGTTACAGCACTGGTGTGTATCCTTCCCCCACTCTCAGTCTCAGGGACTCGTTGTACCCGATGCACCCCGCTCTCGAAACGGAGCGAACCATAGACATCCTTCCCGCTGATAGAGAGAACCAGTTCCTTATACCCCCCAATACCTGTTTCATTGGAAGAGAGGACCTCGATCTTCCAACCTTTGGTGTCTGCATAGTGGGAATACATGCGGAACAGGTTTGCAGCAAAGAGTGCAGCTTCCTCTCCACCGGTCCCTGCCCTGATTTCCATGATGATGTCTTTTCCTTCCATTGGATCGGGGGGGATGAGAAACATCTTTGTTTTCTGTTCGCTTTTTGCCAGTTGTGCTGTCAATTCGTCCAGCTCTTGCTCAGTCAGCTCGAGCATTTCAGAATCCTTCTCCTCCTTGAGCAATTGCTTTGCATCGGCAATCTGCTCCTTGAGGCGCTTCATCTCTTTGAGCTCATCAATGATGGGAGCGAGATGTGATCGTTCCTGATTAAGGCTTCTGAAGAGCTTCATATCCTGCATAGTTTCAGGATTGCTGAGTTTCTCATCTATATCTGCAAGCTGCTTCTCGTAATCGGGCAGTTTTTCTAGCATCGTTTTCTCCTACAGTATAAGTATACAAAAGTGAGGAGTTTTTGCATAGCATTGCTAGATGTCCAACCCAGAGAGCATCTGATGATTTTTCGCGACCTCAGCTGGCCCAAGTGTATTCATACGCAGGAAAAGTAATCCACCAGCAAGGAAGAAGAGGGAAGGAATTACCCCCATGTGGAGGCGAATTCCCCATCGTGCCTGGTCGGTGACTGCAAGGGGGTCGAATGCAGTCACTTTGTGTACAATGAAAAACACCATGGCTTGACTTGCATAACTGAAACGCATGAAAAATGCTCTGATTCCCATAACAACGCCATCATCACGACGCTTTTGTGCCACTACCAGACTATCAATAACATCAGCCATTGCCGGACTCATGAAGGTCCAGAAACCTCCAAAACCCAACCCCCAGAGGGCCATTGCCGCAATATATGCGGTGGCTGAAGAGAGGAAGGAGAGCGGAAAAGCGAAGAGTGCCAAGACAAAAGAGCAGAGGATGAGCATCAATTGGTTGTTCTTTAGGCGCTTGGCTACCTGCATCCAGATGAGAATGGAGAGAAGTGTACCCACGAGCATACCAGCGAAAATGGGAGTAGCCTGGCTACTTTCTGCTGCAAGTACATACTTGACCACATAGTTGACGCTGGCGGTCATAAGCATACATCCGCTTTGATAAAAAAAGAGCAAAAGCACAAAGGCAAGGAGATTGCGATTCTTCAATGCTCGTTTCATCTGGTCGAAGAAATGAGGAGAGGCTTCCTTTTCCTGCTGCTGAGCAAATCGTGCAATCATGTCCTTGGTCTCAAAGACCCCGAAACTTACGCCAAAGGTTGCCACCAGACTGAATCCTGCTATGACCAATGCACAGATGAGGTAGCTCGACCGTATCCCATAAGAAAAGAACAGGGGAGGAATGATAAAGCCCGAGGCAATACCCAATACTCCAATACCGGTACCGACGGCTGCAGTAGTAGTCCTCTCATCCTGGGTTCGAAATTTATCAGGATAGATGCTCTGATAATTTACCTCCCAAAGTGAGTAGAAACCATCATAGAGACAGATGGTGAGTACCATCCAGAGAAAGACAGGAAGAGGGTTTTTCTTTGCATCCCATGAGCTGGGGACGCTGAAGATGAGAATGAAGAAGATACTACAGAGCACAAGACCCATGATTATCCAAGGGAACCTCCTGCCAAATTTCTTTGAAAATGGTGCGCCTTTGTTGGTGACATACCCAATGATCGGGTCATTTATTGCATTCCAGAGTGAGTAGAGGATGGTTGCGAGCGCTGCATATCCGGCTGATAAACCTACCTCTGTCTCATAAAACATGAATACAATACTGCCAAATGCACCGGTAAGAAATTCAGCAATGAATTTCCCCATTCCATAGGAGACCATAATGCCTTTTTTTGCCATGATATACCTGCCTTGCTCCTTTATACTGCAGGTAGTCTTTCACGTCAAATAAAAGCAGGTGACTAACGCTTGTCCTCCGTAAATCGTACCACCATGTGTACTACAGCAACCTGGTTACTTTCGTTGGAAATGGAGTGTTCGACATCACAGTGGTAGACAAGAAAATCACCCTTCCTGATTTCCGCATGATTCTCTCCGGCTTGTACTTTTACTGCACCTTTGACAACAGTTAGGTACTCCTGTGTCCCTGCATAGTGTGGTTCACTGCTGAGAATGCTATGAGGCTCAAGGGTAACGAGGTACATCTCAAGATCTTCCACCATACTCAAGGGGCTGAGGATTCGGATGGATACCCCGTTCTCATGGGTTTCAAGCTTTGGGGAATCTTCCCCTGCGGGGTTGAGGGTAAAAATGCGTTTGGGCTGATCATCTGAATCGAGAAGGTCATTGAGTTCAACATTCAAGCCTCTCGCAATTTTCCAGACAGTGGCAACAGTGGGGTTCACCTTGTCGGATTCAATCTGGCTGAGCATCGCCTTTGACACGCCTGAACGCTCAGAAAGTACATTGAGTGTGAGTTTCCTACTGGTGCGTATCCGCTGTATGTTCTTGCCGATCATGGGAGGGGTTTCCATTGCGTCGCTCCTTGTGGTAAAAGTTTGACATAGTGAATTCTGTTTACTATAATGAACATAGATATTGTATGCCCCGAAAAAGGGGATTGTCAAGGAATGTGCGCTCGGAGGGTCTGATGAAAAACATCCTGATCATTGGTTCTTTAGGTCAACTCGGTTCAGAGATTGCACTGGAATGTCGTCGTCGCTATGGATCAGACCATGTGGTATTGGCTGACATTCGGGATGATGTAAACAAGGAACTCATTGGTGGAGGGCCGTTCTACAAAGTTGATGCTCGTGATGGGAAAACCATCAATGAAATCGTCAAGAAACATACGATTGATACCATTTATCACCTTGCTGCATTGCTTTCTGCAAGGGCTGAGCAGAATCCTTTGGCGGCATGGGATCTCAACATGAATGGTTTGATTGCAACCCTGGAGGTGGCAAAAGAGAACCATTGTGCGGTGTTTACCCCATCCTCCATCGGGGCATTCGGTCCTACCACTCCCAAGCAGTTTACTCCTCAGGATACGATCCAACGTCCAACTTCCATCTACGGGGTAACCAAGGTGGCGGGCGAATTGTTGTGTGATTACTATCATCATGCCTATGACGTTGACACCAGAGGGGTGCGATACCCTGGCATCATCAGCAATATGACCCCACCCGGTGGTGGTACTACGGATTACGCAGTGGAAATCTACTATGAGGCGGTTAGGAAGGAGCACTATACCTGCTTCCTCAGGGGCGACACCTATCTCGATATGATCTATATGCCTGATGCTGTGGAAGCAGCAATCCAGATTATGGAAGCTGACCCCAGTCGGCTTAGGCATCGTAATGCGTTCAATATTGCCAGCATGAGTTTTTGCCCTGAGGAGCAAGCTGCCTATATACGTACCGTCATTCCAGGGTTTACCATTTCCTATGAGGTTGATCCAGTGAAACAAGCAATTGCAGATTCCTGGCCAAACTGCTTGGAGGACTATGCTGCACGGGTTGAGTGGGATTGGAATCCTACCTACAATCTGGAGACCATGACCCTGGATATGATTGAAACCATACTGAGGAGGACACCATGACAGAATCATTGGAAAAGGACCTGAAAGCATTCTTTGAGGAACAAGAACAATCTGGATTAATGAAAAAGGAGAGGGTGTTGCAAGGCAGACAGCAACGCTCGATTGCTGTAGCAGGGGGAGAGGTTCTCAACTTCTGCGCCAACAACTACCTGGGATTGGCCGACAATGAAGAAGTCATCAAGGCAGCAAAAGATGCTATGGACAGATGGGGCTACGGGCTCTCCTCGGTCCGCTTCATCTGTGGGACCCAACAAATTCACAAAGAGTTGGAGAAGCGCGTTAGTGCTTTCCTCCGAACTGATGACACCATTCTCTTCACATCTTGCTTCGATGCCAATGGAGCATTGTTTGAACCATTGCTAGGGGAGGCGGATGCGGTCATCAGCGATGAACTCAATCATGCCTCCATCATCGACGGGATTCGCCTGTGCAAGGCAAAACGCTATCGTTACAAGCACAGCGATATGGCGAGTCTGGAGGAAGTGCTGCAGGAGAGCAAGGCACAGCGAAGACGTCTGATTGCTACAGACGGTGTCTTTTCCATGGACGGCGATATTGCTAAGCTTGCAGAGATTTGCTCACTCGCCCAGCAGTATGATGCCCTGGTAATGGTAGATGATTCCCATGCCACTGGATATCTTGGGCCTCATGGTCGAGGAACCGTTGAATTATGTGGTGTTGAAGGAAAGGTGGACTTGATAACCACCACCTTTGGGAAGGCTTGTGGTGGGGCGAGTGGTGGTTGTATCTCTGGCCGCCAGCTCTTAATCGACCTGTATCGACAAAGGGCACGCCCGTACCTGTTTTCCAATACCTTGGCACCGGCAATCTGTGGGGGAACAATACGGGTACTGGATCTGCTGGAAGCAGGAAACCCGTACAAGGAAGTCACCATGCGCAATGCGCGTTACTTCAGGCAAAAGATGGAAGAGGCAGGCTTCGATTTGGTAAAAGGGGAGACTGCCATCGTCCCGGTGATGATCTATGATGAGGCAAAAGCAGTCCAAATGGCAGACTTGCTCTTGGAAAAGGGCATCTATGTCATTGGATTCTGCTATCCTGTGGTACCCAAGGGCAAAGCCCGAATCAGGGTGCAACTCTCTGCAACGCATACATTGGAAGACTTGGATAAGGCTGTGGAGGCATTCAAGCAGACAGCAAAGGAAATGGACCTGCTTTAGAAGAAGATTCGCCTCTCAAGCTCTTCACCGTATTGCTTAAGATCGGCAAGTACCCGTTTTTCCTGTGCTGGAGTCTCGGTGCTTGCCAATCTTTCCTCAATCTTACGTTTGAAGAAATTCCAGTTCATCTTGATGTTCCCTGGTGGGTTGAGTGTACGTTCAGCGCAGAAGCTGCGCCATTTACGAAGTTGTTCCTCGGTGAGTACTTCCTCCCAATTCCGTGCAACGTACCGGAAGAGCATAGTAGGAATCCTGGTATCCTCGAAATCGAGATGGAGGGAGAGTTTTTCCTTTGGCTCGGCTTCTCTGATCAAGGCAAAACGCTTCTGGTCTGCATCCCCGAAGAAGCGGTCATAGAGTTGGAAATCCACATCATCAACCCCTTCAAAGGTATCTTCGACATTCCGAGCGATGAGCAACAACTTTGGATGACTGGCGATTTGCTGGTGACGGAATAGGGCAAGGTCCTTGTCTATTCCGAGTTTTACGGCAAGTTGGTCAGTAAGCACATTCAACGGGGAGACAAACGGACACTTGTTTATCGCCAGCGTGAATACTCCCTCTGTCTTGAGCAATGTCTCCTCGGTTGCTCTCAGCAGTGGAGCGGTATCTTTGCTCAGATCAAAACAGATGATGGCATTGGCATTACTTTTCATATGGGTGATCGGGGTGATAAGGCGTGAACAACCCTCATTTTTGCTGAAGATTGCAGAGGTATAGAGGACCGGTTGCCCGAAGGGAGTAGCAACCACCCGCTTGACTTGGCTCTTTGCCCTGAGAGAGAAATAATAATCATAGAGCCTTGGTTGCTTGGTTTTGATCAACCGGGCGATTTCAATCGTTGCCCTGACATCCACCAAGGCATCGTGTGCTCCTTGCTGGCTGATGCCGTTTGCTTCGGTCAGGCTGGTAAGGCGGAACGTGGGATTTCCCGTGGTCTCCTTCCTTGGAGGCCAGGTGATGCCTTCCGGGCGGAGGTCGTACGCTGCACGTACCAAGTCAATGATATCCCATCGGCTGCAGTTGTTCTTCCACTCTCTCTGATAGGGATCGAAAAAATTACGATAGAGAGCATTTCGAATAAACTCATCATCAAAACGAATAGTGTTGAACCCTGCAACCACTGTATAGGGTTTTGAGAATTCCCCATTGATACGAGCAATGAACTCGCTTTCGCTCATGCCTTTTTCGTTCACCTCCTGAGGAGTGATACCGGTAATGGTGCAGGAGAGAGGATCGGGAAGATAGTCGTCGCTGAGTTTGCAATAGAGGACAATAGGTTCCCCAATGGGATTGAGGTCAAGATCTGTGCGTTGCCCTGCAAACTGGGCAATTCTATCATATCGGCTGTCAAGCCCGAAGGTTTCAAGGTCATACCAGAAGATTGTTTGTTTAGAAGGGTGCATATTCATGGCTTCAGTGTACCATAGAAGTGAAGTTGTGTCTTTTTTCCATGAATAGGTTGTTCTCTTTTGTGTGGTGAATTATCATATCACAAAGGATGCCCATGAAATACTTGATACCTTTTCTGTTGATGTTTTGTTTGCTCTTTCCCCTTGGGGCAAAAGAGCCTACTCCAAACGATGTCACAGTGGCTATTGCTGCCATCACTGACTCGACCATCTGTGCAGTTGCGGCCTTCCTTAATACCCCGAGGATTGACCTTCCTGGAAGCAATCTCTATTTCAGGGATGGTGAGACGCTCCCCCATATCCTGACATTCCAGGAAGCTGATTTAGGGACCTATCTTCCCTTGTTCATGTCGACAAAGGAGGGAGGAACCTCCTTTTTTGCCTCCCTGATGCAATCGGCACGAGGACCGCTCAATGATGTGGCAATCCAATATCTGACCGTTCATGCATGGGAAAAGGGGCATGCGATTCTCAAGGGAGCTGCAATTACCGAATGGGGTGAAGGAGTCACGCTTCCTTCCCTGATGGGTTCAGTGATACAGAGTGGAAAGATTCCTGATATCCTGTTCACAGCTGATGTGGTAGTAGCTGGGCGACGGGTCAGCACATCTGTCAGGGTAGAAGGAAAATTCATATTACACAGCGATGATGAAGGCTATTTTGCGGTACGTCCGCTTACTTTGAAAATAAACGGAAGGGAAGTAGAGGTATAGGTAAACCTCTTTTTTCCCTATAGGAGGAAGCATGTCTGATTGTGTCCAGAAAACCGAGGAGTTCTTGAAAAGAAGGGGAATTGACCCAGCTACGGTGGATATGGAGCATTTGCTCAATACCTTCCTCAGTGAGATGGAAAAAGGCTTGAGAGATGAGCATGCAAGTAGCTTGAAAATGATCCCTACCTACACCACTGTGGTAAGTGAGATTCTCAAGAATGAACCGGTGATTGTTCTTGATGCAGGAGGCACGAATTTTAGAACCTGCCTGGTTACCTTTGATACTGAAGGGACTGCTCACATTGAAGATTTCAGGAAAGTATCAATGCCGGGGGTCAAAAAAGAAGTGAGTGCCGAGGAATTCTTTTCCACCTTTGCCAATGAAGTGGAGCGCCTGATAGACAAGAGCGACAAGATTGGGTTTTGTTTCTCTTATGCTGCTTCCATAACTGCTGACCACGATGGAATTCCCTTGGTGTTTTCCAAGGAGATCAAAGCTCCCGAAGTAATAGGAAAACCTGTTGGGGCAACACTGTTGCAGGAGCTTGCCCGCCGCGGATACGATGTTTCCAATAAGAAGGTAGCCGTGCTCAATGATACTGTTGCTACGCTTCTAGCCGGCCAGAGTGCAAAAAGAGAAGTTCCTTATAGTGGCTATATAGGGTTCATCCTTGGAACCGGTACGAATACGGCCTATGTTGAGGAGAATTCCTCTATCGAAAAACTTGGACTTCAGGATAGTGGAAGCCAGATTATCAATATAGAATCTGGTAACTTTGACTTCTGCCCGAGTGAACTCGATCGTGAGTTCTTTAATGCCACCAAGGCGCCCCAGCAATATCATCTTGAGAAAATGATCAGTGGAGCTTATCTTGGTCCTTTGAGCACCCTTGTCATTGAGAAAGCCATTGAGGACCGGGTGCTCAGTGATACCTTCAAGGCACGGTTTTCCAAGCTTGGTGGGATCAATACCACGGTGATGAGCAACTACCTTGAGATGCCGTTCAACCATGAGTATGAACTCGTAGCCTGTTGTGAAGGGAACAAAGAGGATGCAGTCTCGCTTTGGATGATCATTGACGCCTTGATCGCCCGCTCAGCCAAACTCACTGCCGCAAACCTTGCAGCCACCATCCTCAAGAGTGGGGCTGGGACTGACCCCCGTGTGCCAGTCTGTATCAATGCTGATGGTACCACATTCTACAAGACTGAGTATCTGAAGAAATATACGGAGTATTATTTGCATACCCATTTGCAATTGGCTCGAAGAAGGTATTACCGTTTCGTCCATATTGACGATTCTCCGACCATCGGGGCAGCAATTGCAGGGTTGAGCCTCTAGGTACTACCGATGGGTGATTGTTTTTCCCTTGCCAAGCGCAGCAAGATCATGGCAAGTATCAAGGCGAAGGACACCAGGAGCGAGCTCTTGGTGCGAAGTTACTTGTTTCGTCATGGATTCCGATTCCGGGTCAATGACAAGCGTTTGGTTGGGAAACCCGATATTGTACTTCCCAAGTATAACACTGTCATTTTTATCAATGGATGTTTTTGGCATGCCCATCAAGGTTGTAAGTATTTTGTGCTTCCCAAAACCAACCGTCTGTTCTGGGAAGAAAAGCTTAGAAAGAATAGGGAACGAGATCAGAAGGTCTGTGCCCGGTTGCTGGAGATGGGATATCATGTCTTGGTTGTATGGGAATGTGAGCTATCTCCTTCCCAAAAGCGGGAGGAGACACTCAACGGTTTGGTTAATGAGATCTGGCAGGGTTCTTAATCCTGGTCTGCACGGGCGATGAGACTACGATGCCATGCAAGGAGCCTGTCATGCCGGCTCACATCATCTCCCCTGCTGTCTACCATGACACGGTAGACAGGTTCTGTCTTGCTACCCCGCATCCAGAGAAAATCAGTGATGATACCATCCTTGTTTTTCAGAGCTACCTTGTATCCTCCGGTATACGGTGGAGAGCGGAATGCTTCTCCCATACCTTCCACAGTACTGGTCCCTTCGCTCTGGAACACAGTGTATGTATAGATATCCAGTTCCCTGAGCATCGCTTGTTTTTCTATCCAGTCAGCCTGAAACAGTACCTCATACCGACTCTTCAGAACCGAATGGTCATGATGGATCTGCATGTTGCCGTCCTTTGAGAAAGCCCCTGTCGTGGTGTATATAGGCATGCCTTCAATGATTTTCTCAAGCGTGATCGGGTGGGGGACTTCCCTTCCGTTTGCACGGAACCAGAGTTTTGCAATATCTCGGTTCCTGAGCAGCTTCACCAGACTGAGCAGGGTGTTCAAAGGGTCCCTTACCTTGGCAGGATGAGTAATGTTGCCACCGTTGGATCCTTCTCCCAGTACGGGAACAAGGTACCCTTCTTTTCGTTTCTGTTCAGCCAGTTCAACAACATTTGCCTCTCCAACCTCGCAACGGAAGACCTCTGCATCAAGTGCTTGTGCAATCTGATCTATTCTGTTGCTGGTAGGTCCGTTCACCACCGTAGCCAACAATGAGGAGGGATGTTTCAATCGGCAGAGTGTGAGTTCAGCGAGTACTACCAGAGCAAATACATTCTGTGCTTCCAAAATGAGTGCTTTGCCTGTTTTTTTTTGGATGTATACCAGATTTCCACGGTCTCCATCATTGTCAGGAACGTAGCCAAGGAGGAAAGAAGGATCCTTTGCATACAGCATCTCAAGCGTTTGCTGGCAAAGCTGGAGGTTTTCACCTTCAGGTACGATAGCATGGACGACCTGTCCTGGTTGGTCATTGATTTGGTGCACCTTGAGTCCGAGAGAGGTCAGGAATTGGTAATCGATACTCACTGAACGTGCACTGCCATTGAGCTCTCCTAAAACTCCAAGAGGTTCTCTGCTGTGGGCCTTTACCAGCATTTCCCGGAACCTCTTATGTTCATTCTGGTCCTCTGATTGCACTGCTGTAGTAAGAACAAACTGCGCATACCGTTCAAGATTTCTTGTTTGTTCGGATTTCACTGATGTAAGCACATCTCTATAGCGCTTGGTGTCCATATGGGAGGAGAGGGACTGGAGATAGGCAGGTGCCAAGGGTTCTTCCAGGACAATCTCCTTGAATAGTTTGATGATTGTCTCTGATTCTCTGGCAGTGTACACACCGCCGGAACGGCCAAATTTGAATCCATTATGCCCGATTGGATTGTGACTGGCAGAAATATAGAAGAATGCGTCTGCTTCCTCAGGATATTGGTTGCAGTCAGCCATGATCTGCGGAGCGGCGCAGATGTAGAGATACCGTACCGAACAACCCAGCATGGTAAGCGTCCTGCACACAATATCACCGAGTACTCTTCCTGTCGGCCTTGCATCGAGACCAACCAGAATGGTGGTGTCCTGTGGCTCCCCTTTCATCTCGCCACGTTGTATTCGCTGTTTGTCTGCAGCCGGCACACCAAGAAACCGTGCAAGGGCAAGAGCTGCCAAGGCTGCAAGCATGGCATCGGCTTCTGAAATCTTTGGTGTTTGATCTTCTTCGTCTCCACTTTCAGCGAAGACCTTTCTCCAACCTGAGGAGGAGAGAATCATAGTGGACAGGGCATTCTGAAGTGCCTCCTTGCTTGGCAAGGGGAAATCGAGTATATCGAACATCTCATCAGCTATGGGATGGTGGCTCAAGGTATCATAGATAAGCATATGACCTCCAATTTTTGGAGTATAGCATATATTGCCTGTTTTGCAGATGTGCGATAGGGTAAAATCATGCTACCAACCTGTGCTACATTTCATGATCTCAGTTGCTATGCAAAGAGTTCGCTCACTGTTGTGCTTCCCGTCCTTGAGTCGATGGGAATTGAAACCTGTCCCCTTCCAACCGCGTTGCTTTCCACCCAGACCGATGGGTTCGATTCCTACTACTTCCACGATACCACATCAGAGCTTGAAGGAATTCTCGATTCCTGGAAGCATCTGTCTCTTCACTTCGATGCAATCTATTCAGGGTTCCTGGGTAGCAACCATCAAGTGCGGCTCATCATGCAGTTCATTGCGCAGCAACGAAAGCTAGGTTCCCCCTTGGTGTTGGTGGATCCTGTGTTGGGCGATGATGCAGCTCTCTATGGTCCAATTACCGATGCACATGTTGAGGCGATGCGCATGTTGGTACAATCGGCAGACATCATCACACCAAACACCACAGAGGCTGCTCTATTGCTTGGGCTTCCCTATCAGGAGCAATTTGAAGAACAGGATGCCCTCTCCTGGGCCTGTAAGCTTGCATTACAAACAGGTGCCCGGGTAGCGATTACCAGCGTACCCCTCTCTGGAGGCTACGCAGTAGCCTGTTATGCAGAAGGTGAGCAGTTCCTGGTTCCCTACAGCCCCATTGATGCTTCGTATCCAGGATGTGGTGATCTCTTTGCCAGTATTCTTCTGGGGATCCTACTTCGTAAGCATTCCTTTCAAACATCAGTAATTCATGCTGTGACCTATACATCCTTAGCTATTGAACGCACAAAGCAGCTTGGAAGGGAGCGTAGGCTGGGAGTAAGTCCTACATTGATTCTTCCTGACCTTTCCTTAGAGAGGGCAAGATGAGTATTGACGTACTGGTAGTTGCACCCCTTCGTCATGAATTGGAAGGGGTCCTAACTAAATTGGATGAGCCAGTGATTATTGCATCCAAGCGAGTATTGGGGACCATAATCGGGGTTGGCAAGATTGCCAGCGGGGTTACCCTTGCAAGGGCAATTGCCCGGTATAATCCGGCTCTCGTGGTGCTTGTTGGATATTGCGGGGCGTTGGATGAACATCTGGCCCTCGGGGATGTTGTCTGTGCAACCCGGGTTGTGCAGTACGACCTCGATCTCAGGGCATTCGGTCTTGATTGGGGTAGCACGTTTCTTTGGGATGGCTCTTATGCTCCACAATCCTTGCCTCTCTATCATCCTGCGATTGATGGGGTGAAACCGGTAGTCATGGGAACTGCCGACCGCTTTTTGCTTCGATCCTACCGTGACGAACACCCTGAGCTGAGGGAAGTATTGCAACTCGATTGCAGTGATATGGAGGGGTATGCTGTTGCTTATGCTTGCCACAGCGTAACCATTCCCTGTGCAATACTCCGGGTCGTCAGTGATGATGCTAAAGGCAACCGCCCAAAGCAATTCAAACAGTTTATAAGGGAAGCTAACGAAAAGCTGCAGGAAGCACTTCAGCTATTGCTTGAAGCTCCAAGTGAGAAATCTCCGACAAGCTTATAGACATTGCCGTCATGCTTGAGTTCTATTGCACGATCTGGGAAATAGAGGGGAAGGATTTTCCTTATATATTCCATGGCGGCTTCCTCAATAGCTCGCTTTTTATCCTTCTGAACCCATGATAGGGTCCGTATCTCAACAGAGAGGATATAACCACGGCCATGGTCGCTTCCATAGCCGAGAGTAAACTGCGTACCTGTAGAAAAAAGTCCATCATAGGCCACACTTGCAGCTTTGCCCCGCTCGGGTCTGTTTGGATGCAATGGATATGCATCGCCGAAGGTGTCTTCAAGATAGCGATCGAGATCATCACACAACTTGCGCATCTTCGATTCAAGTTCTACTTGTTTGGGATGGGTGCTCATTGCGTATTCTCCTGGTTATCTACATCTTCAATTTTGTATCGTCTGAGAAAATTATGGTAGGAATCAAGTGCAGGGATTTCTTCTTTCGGTGCTTCAATCTGAACTGGAGGCTGACTCATGGGAAGGACTTCTTTCGGACCTAGTTTCATCTGGTCGAAATGTGTTCTCTGGGAGAGTAACTGTGCATAATTTTTGAGTTGTTCCTCGTTTTCCTGATAGATTTTCTGTGCACCCTGATGCATGGTGGAAAGTGCTACGGCGGTGGTCTCATCCAGTTTGCATGTTTGTCCAAGCGTCCCATGGATACGGTAGTAGGAGATGTCTGGAATCGTGGGGGCTATCTGGTCAACTACTTGCATCTGGCTTGTAGCATAAATCTTTTGAATCGGCGCGCCCTTTGCAGGATCTATCCAACCGATGACTCCTGTACCAGCTCCGCTGACAGTGAAGGTAAAATCACTGCTTGCAGTGGAGAGTGAGAGGATGTGGAAACGTTTTGCATCTGGATACAGCTCCTTTGCAAGACGGTATGCATAGAGGCTTGGGTTGTTTGCAACCACACCTCCATCGATCAATGTCTGCATGGTGTTCTCTTCCCTATCGTAGAGATAGGCTGGTTTGAAGAACGTAGGGGCTGCACTGGTAGATCTCGCTGCTTCCCAAAACAAAAATCCATGTGAGTCATGGCTGCTCATGACGAACGGTCTGCCATGTGCTGCATCATAGGTCATTACCATGGTGGGGATTACCGCTTCACTGAGGGGGACATCACAAAACATATGCTGTAAAAGTCTTTGCAAAGGTTGTACGTCATATTTATCAGTAAAAATCTGACTGAAAAACCGGCCTTGGCTTTTGGGGAAAATTTGTCGTCCATTCTGTAGATAGAATGATTCCAGCGTAGTGACATCCACTCCAAAGGGAAGGGTCCCCCGCAAGATTTTTTCTCCTGGCTTACCCCATAATCTCTGCATAAGGGTTCTTTGCAGTTCGTCGTATATGTAGCTGATGTATCGGGTATCAGGCTGCAGGTTTGTCTTTAAAACTGGGGCTCCGAGGGCAAGAGCCAGCAAACCTCCAGTCGATGTTCCAGCCAAAAGATCAAAATGTGAATAAAGGGGACGGTTATCTCCCATTGACTCCAGGAGAGCTGATAGTTTTGCAAGCATCACGGCAGGTATAAGGCCACGCATCCCACCTCCATCGATGGAGAGGATGTATCGATCTTCTTGAGGAGATGATGGTTCCTTATGATTCCTGAAATCCCGTAATGCCATGTAAATAGAGTGATGAATTTGTAGCTAAGGGTCAAGCATGCTCTCATGTATCTTACTTGAAAGTTATATAATATACACTAATACTATACCGAAATAAGAATAATAAAAGGATTATACATTGATAAATTTATGATAAAGAGCTATGCAAAGTAAGAATATTTTCGCTAGACTTACAGCATGGATGAACTAGGAATGAGCGCCTATAATCAGTGCAGGTTATGTCCCATTTACTGCACGGTTAACCGTAGGGAAGGGCGTATAGGAAGGTGTGGGGAGACTGATACTGTACGTGTAGCCTGGTCTGGGCTGCATCGTGGTGAAGAGCCCCCTATAACCGGGGATCTTGGTTCTGGAATGATTTTCTTCAGTGGTTGTCCCTTGCATTGTGCCTACTGCCAGAATCATCAGATTTCAGGGAAAGGGGAGTCAGGAACCAAGGCTGTGGGAATAGAGGTAAGTGTTGCTGAGCTTTCCAAAATGATGCTTGGATTACAAGATCAGGGGGCGACTAATCTAAACTTGGTAACAGGAACGCATTTCATTCCTTCAATCGTTGCAGCATTGAATCTTGCAAGAAGTCAGGGATTTACTCTGGATGTAGTGTGGAACAGCTCTGGGTTTGAGTCTCCTGAAGGACTTTCACACATCGACCCCTACATTGATCTATATCTCATAGATGTAAAGACTTTGCGAGAGGACGTGAGTGCTGAGTTTTGTGGATTGGCACGTTATGCTAGTATTATTCGCCCTGTTATGCAGTATATTCTCCAGAATCAGAGGGCTACATTTATTGATGAAGAAGGGCTCCTCAAAGGAATACTGGTCCGTCATCTGGTATTTCCTGGTACCCTTGATGCCACAAAAGAGGTACTCCTATATTTTGCGCAGGAATTGAAGTCATCATGTTATCTTTCTCTCATGGTCCAGTTTGAACCTCCCAAGGGAGATGTTCGGTTCCCTGCGATACGAGAAGAGGAATATAATGACCTGCTCCTTGCTTTGGAGGAGTTGGAAATTGAGGATGGATTTGTACAGGAATTGGGGGAGAATGTCTCCTGGATTCCTGATTTCACCCAGGAGAATCCGTTCCCCGAGGGATTTGCCACCCCACTTCCCTATTTTCTTTCACTCAAAGCGAAAACTAGCTGATCAAAGTTCCCTCATATTTTCTGCCATAGAGGATGTTCATGGTGTTTTCGATGTTTCTTCCATCAGCACACACTACCTCCATATGCATTTTTGCAGCCCGCTTACTTGCGATTGGGTCAAAGGGAGAATTTTTCCCGGGTGTCCATTGCTCTCCGACCATAGTACGATAATCATCCCAGCTGATTGCATCCAACGGCTTGGCGTCAGGGTTCTTCTTGGGATCATCGGTGTAGACCTTTGCGATGTTGCTTAGGTTGATGATCAGCCTTCCCTCGAATCGTTCAGCAAGGATGACAGCATCGTTATCAGTAGAGAAACCGGGTTTCCAACCAGCTGCAACCAACACCTGGCCTTGGAAGTTGATGTGGCCTGTAGGGTCAGTGATCAGGTTGTCCGTGCAAAATTCGTTGAACATGGCCTTCAGAAGTTGTCCGTTGATATGCGTTGCTCTGATTCCAAGCCAGTCAAGTTCCTCATTGTCAACATCAGGGTTGATCTCTCGCATGGCGTTTTGATAGAGGCGTGCAGGGGCACCGCCTCCACATACGAGGATGATTTTTCTGCTTTTATCTTCTTTCAAATAGGTTTTAAGAGCACTGTTGAGTTCTTTAAGAAAAGCGTAATCAACTTTTTCTGGTGCAATGATTGATCCGCCCAATGAAATAACTGCCAAATTATTATACATGGAGTCCTCCGCCGGCCATGGTAGCAGATTTCTTCACTCCCCTCAATATTGAAGTAAGGGGAAGTTGGATAAAATGCATTCGCTCGCATGAAAGATGCCGAGCTCTGCGTGTTCACCTCACCCAACAGGGACTGGACCAAGCACAGTCACCATTATTGGTGAATGCCCGTGCGTAGAAGAAATCACCAGGCTGTGCATTAACCTCGGTATGTACCTCGCCTATGCACTGTTCAATGGGATGAAATTGTGAAATGGATACAGCGGGGCTGACAAATCCATTCAGATACGCAACCCGGGAAGTGCAAGAGAGCGAGGATAGAAGGTATGATGCTTCAAGATAGTGTAGTTCTTCATGCCAGAATCCTTTGGCGTGTATATGAACTACGCTCTGTTCTGAACCCTCTATCTCAAGCGCAAAGCCTTGGGTCGCGTCTGTTGTAGCTGTTGGATTTCCCCTGGTGACCACTGTCAGAGAAGCAGTGTTTCTTGTGCTTGTGAAGTGAGGTATTATTCGTTCATTATCTGAATTATCCAGTGGATCTACAATATCCTCTCCCCTCAACCGCGGGGAAGCGCTACGAATAATTCCCTTTTCAATCGTGATTGCTGCTTCCCATTGGCACAGACTGTGTTTTTCTCCCCATCCAAATGTAACATCAAGAAACCCTCTTTCCATGTGTTGGGTATGCTGATTATCAGAGGGGTGGACTCGATGAATGACCCGGTTGTTTTTCAGTATCTCAATTCTGTCCATTACCGTATACCCGGCAACATAGGCATCGAGAGAAACAATCCCATCACCTGGGAAGTCATACCCAGATCCCATTGGATTGTCATTGAGGAACACCATCAATTCTATGGGGTCGCCCGTCAATGCGAGTGTCTGCCTACTGGATAATCCCGCCCAGATTGCTTCTCGATTCCTGTCAGTCGACCAGAGGCCGGTTCTTCCACAACCATAGCTGCCAGGTGAAGCATTGTGATGATCACTTGACCCTACCACCCCAAACCTATGTCCCAGTGACAGACCTCCCTGCATGGTATTCATGCCACTGCGAGGGCCCATCGTGTGTAGGTATTTTGGTGAGGCTTCCAAACTTTCAGCACTCCCATGCATTGATACGATTTCAATCACTGGGGATGCTTGTGCATGAAAGAATTCCCACCCTATACCCCTGTATCCTTGCTTGTAGCCGATATGATGTGGCATGCAAAACAGCTCATCCTTACTCGCATCGGTTGAATCAAGCAATTTCATCAACCGTTCATCCTTCTTGAATCTTGGAGGGGGGTCGGGAAGTGCAATTCCAAGGTTCTTATGGATGATGGTATAGTCTCCTGCCTGGAAGCTATGGAATTCATAGCTCGGAAAGGAAATGCATCGTTCTGATGCTCTCTCAAGTAGTTGATTATAGTGACTCCACTGTGTTCGTAGTCGTGCAAAACCTTCTCTGTGGTATGCCTGTACCTCAGGTGGAATGGTTCCTTCCTCCATATCAGGCCAAGCAAAATGTCCTGTTACACTAAAGAAGTCAAGTTGTTCAGCTGCGAAAGCAATTGCATCTTCCAAATCTCCATGTCCATAGCTTATGTTGCAGTGGTTATGGAGATCTCCAACAAGGAATTGATGTTCTTCCAGCCATTTCCTTTGCTCGAGACGATGGGTGAGAGCCTCAGAGAAATAATGCAGTACTCGATTCATCCTTTTACAGCTCCTTCGGCAATTCCCTTGATCATGAACCGTTGTAGGCTCAGAAAAAACAGGACAATAGGAAGAATTCCAAGAACCAGAATAGGCAATGCCTTGTCCCATTGGTTTTTATATTGTCCGAAAAACCTGTTGATGCTTAAAGGTATCGTTTGCAGATCCTTTGCATAGAGAATCAATGAAGGGAGCAGGAAATCATTCCAGACCCACAGCGTCTGCAAGATGATGACCGTGACAGTGATGGTTTTCAGAAGTGGGAAAACTATCGCGTGGAACATGGTGAAATCATTGCATCCATCAAGACGGGCACTTTCCTCCAGCTCATAGGGAACCCCTTTTATGAATCCATGATAGAGAAAAACGGTAAAGGGTTGTCCAAAACCCCAATAGATCAAAATCAACCCTAATCGATTGTCAAGAAGATTCCCCTCACTGGCAACCTTTACCAGAGGGACCATGACAGATTGAAACGGGATGACCATTGCCGCAACATAGATTGTGAAAAAGACGGCACTGATCTTCGAAGGGACCCGTACCAATTTCCAGGCTGCAGGGGATCCCAGGAGGACCATGCCTCCTACACTGCCGATGGTGATGACCAATGAGTTGAAGAGCATACGGAAGAACGAAACTTGGCGTATTGCAATCTCATAGTTCTTAAGTTGCAACGAAGACGGCAGTGCGGCGGGAGATTTCATAATCTCACTGAATGTCTTCACTGAGTTGATGGTAATGAAATAGAAGGGAAGCAGAAATACGAATGCAAGCAGAGTAAGCAACACAAGCAGTGCAATTTGTGATATCCCCATCTTGTTCTTCATGCCTGAACCTCCCTACTCTTTGTGGCCTTTACCTGCAGTAATGTCAGCAATGCAACCAAGAGCGTAAAAACAACTGCCTTAGCAGAAGCATATCCATAGTTGTTATAGAGGAATGCTTCATTATAAATATTGAGTGCAAACGATTCAGTAGCACCGAAAGGACCTCCACCGGTGAGGCTGAATATTACATCAAACAGCTTGAATGCCCAGGAGAGCATCAAGAAGAGACATACGGTAATAGCAGGCATGATGAGTGGTATCTTGATCCTAAACAGAATGGACAATGCTCTTGCCCCGTCAATATGTGCTGCATCAAACAGGTTCTGGTCAATCGAGAGCAGTGCAGCAATATAGATGACCATTAAGTACCCTGCTGTTTTCCAAACATAGACGATAACCGTACCCCAGAAGGCTGTGGACGCATCCCCAAGCCAAGGGGAGGAGATCAACTCAATGTGAAGAAACTCCCCTACCGCAGGAAGGCCGTTGATCAAGAGAAACCTCCAAATAAAACCAAGAATGAGACCTCCTATGACATTGGGAAGAAAGAAAACTACTCTAAGTGGTCCTTGCCCACGTTTCAACGCCGTTATACCAAGTGCCAAGAAAAAACCTAGAAGATTGCTGATGATCACCACAGAGATGGTAAAGCGCGCAGTGAAGAAGATTGAGGCAATCGCCTTGGGATCATCAGTCAATACATCCTTGTAGTTTTCCAGCCCAATAAACGCAGCATGTTTTCCAATACCGTTCCAGGCTGTGAATGAGTACCCAAACCCAATGAAGAAGGGTATGAGAACCACACAAAGAAAGACAAGGAACCCGGGAAGCGTAGCTACCCAATATGAGCCATTCATACGATTGATGCGGTTCTGTTGTTTCACGGGTTCCTCCTCGCTGTGTTACTTTTGTAATCGTTTCCAGGAATTCTGCAGATTTTCCAGATATGTGGTGAATGAGTCGAGACCAGCAACATATCGTTGTGCAAGGTCAGAGAACTCATTTACCGCACCATCCGGCCAATAGCTAAACATCCAAGGAATCGTCTTTCCTGCCTGGGCAAATGAGACAATGTCCTTCGATACCCCACCCAGTGATGGCGATGCTTCAATATTGTCCAATGCAGGTATCACATCGAATTCTTCAGCAAGATACTGCTTCCCCTCATCACTGCTTACCAGCCATGTGAGGAAATCTTTTGCAGCCTGTTTCTCGGTCTCTGGGGACTGGCTGTTCACGACAAACATGAATGGAATGCCTACAGGAATCCTGTTTGCCTTCTCTTCATCATCACTGGTGAAGATGGGGAGCAGGCCGATATCGAGGTCAGGGTCAGTCTCAAAAATGACACTCTGTTTCCAGTTTCCCTGTTGGATCATGGCAACTTCCTGGTTTGCAAACATGGTGACCTGCATATTGTGATCTGTAGTCAATGGATTTGGCTCACTGTTCTGCAATACGAGGTCGAATGCCTGTTTCCAATCGAGGAATTCTTTGTTGCCAGGAATCTTTGCTTTCCCGTTGTTGAGATCGGAGATATACCCTCTCGGATTCTCCTGTTGGGCAAATGGAATATTTGTGAAATGGTTTGAGATTACCCACCAAGTTCCGAAACCTGAAGCAAACGGAGTGATGCCATTCTGTTTCAGTGTTGCTACAGTTTTCTTCATTTCGGAGAATGTTGTAGGTAATTCGGTGATTCCAGCCTTCTTGAACAAGTTCTTGTTGTAAATGTATCCATAGCCTTCTATAGTGACCGGCAAGGCAATTACATGATCATCTTGCGTAGCTGCATCCTTGCTGATGGGCAGCAGATGGTCCACCCAAGGTTCTTCGTCCAGGGTTTCGATATACTCTTTCCAGAGTTGATAATCTGAGAATCCTTCAATGATGAAGATATCGGGCGCCTTATTGGCGGCAAACTTGGTTTTGAGCAAAGTCCTCCAGTCACTTGCACCTCCCACAACCTCAGTCTCCAGATTGACTGTTGGATGAGATTGTTCGTATTCCTCGGACATCTCTTCCCATGCATCAATCCAGGGAATCTTGTGGTGATAGATTTCGACAGTCACAGAGTCCTGCTTTGCGGATTCTGTAGCCCCTGCTGCAAAGAGTGTAGCGCCGGTTATTACCAGGACAGCCACCAACAGAAAGATACTTTTTTGGTACTTCATGGATTTCCTCCTTTTCCATGGTCTTGTATGCATCAGCTGAATGTTCAACTTGATGTACTTTCACGTCTTACAAGGTTTGGTGTAAGAACTACCGTGCTTGAAACAGATGCCTTTTCCTTGACCGCCTGTACAATAAGGGATGCAGCTTGTCTTGCAACATCTGATCTTGGCTGATGAATCGTAGTGAGTGACGGGGTGCAGTATGCACACCACTCAATATCGTCATATCCAACTACTGCAATATCATCGGGGATGGAGTATCCAAGTTCCAGGAGAGCCTTGCATACACCGAAAGCCATGATGTCAGTAACAACAAACAGCCCTTTGCAATGGGGAAGCCGTTCCTTGTGTTCCATGATGTACCGGTAGGCAGTCTCGAATGACTCATCCTCTGCAAGCCACACATGGCTGTTATCCGATTGCATTGCCTTGAGAAACCCTTCCGTACGGACTGCGTATTGCTGCCGGTCATGCGAAAGCACAAACAGCTGTTCCTTAGGAGCGTTTCGCAATGCCTCATAGGCTAGGGCCCCGCCATATTCGTTATGAATCAGAATTCTTGCGCAGCCGTCTGCATTCAGAGTGGGATTTGGGTTGATCAACACAATATTTTGTGTGGATTGCTGCAATGCTAAGACTGCGTCTCGGTTGAGCTCGTATCCTAAGACGATGATGCCGTCAACTTTTTTTTCCCTGATGAGTCGAGTCATCTCAGACAGATCTTCCCCGACGGTGTCGTAGCCATTTACGATACAGTCGAATCGATACTCATGCAATGCCGCTCGAATAGATTGGATCAACTCAGAGGTATACTGTGAGCCAATTCTACGTAGCGTTGAGTAAGGGTACAGGACAGCGATTGTCATCCTGATTCCTGTTGCCAGGCTCTTCGCGCTTGCATCCAACTCGTATCCCAAATCCTTGGCAACCTGCTTGATTCGCTGCTTTGTCTTTTCTGCAACCAGCGGACTGTCATTCAATGCTCTAGAAACGGTTGTATGGCTTATTCCTGTTCTTTGGGCTATTTCCCTGATGTTCATATACGCTCCTATATCATGGGGGAGGGAATTCCTTCCCGTTCAATGGACTCTGTTGTTGCCTGTACAAGGGCCAGGGATAGCAACCCATCCTCCGCTCTTGCGCATCCCAAAGCCTCCAGGTTTTTTCCGTCAAAATAGGATCGAATATCTCGTATCAGTTGAATATCTGCTCCATAATGGCTGCTGGAGAAATGTTCTCCCTTTGTGTCGTAAATGATGTGTGTCTCATTGTTCGGACCTTTTCCCAGCGCATGGACGGTTACATTTCCCGTTTCACGCTCGAGGATGATCCTTCCCCGTGAGCCTACCAGCTCCATGGTTTCCTGGTCATATGCATGGGGTCCATAGATTGCCCAAAAAAGATTAGCTTTGACCCCATTGTCGAATACATAGGTTGCGATAGCATGGTCGATGATGTCACTCCCTGGGCGATACACACACATATCAGCAATATCCCGCTCCTGTGTAGCATATTTCCAAGAATGTTGGTTAAGAACGTGTGTACCTTCATGATCATCCTGGTCATTTGCCATCCGCCTGTATGGACAGACTTCATCATTGCAAAAGAGGCATCTAAGCGGAGCATCTTTTCTCGGTTGGAAGATGGTGCTTCTTCCGCCTACCGCGGTTACAAAACGGCAGGAAGCTGAAGGGCCAACCATCCATCTGAAAACGTCCAGCAGATGGGAAGCCTTGTCATTGAGAGCTCCTCCGGAATATGCATTCTTCCGGTGCCACATCTGGAAGTATCGTGTATACGGAATGACTGAGTGGATCTGGATCATCTGCAGGATGCCGATGGTAGAAGCATCCAACAGCTCTTTTGCCTTACGCCAGGATGATTCATACCGACGCGTGAATCCCATGATGATTGGTCTACCCGCATCCTTTTCTGAGGCTACTATTGCTTTTGCATCCTCCATGGTTACCGCAATGGGTTTGTCCAGGTACACCATCTTCCCTGATTCGACGGCGTAAACAGCTGGTAGCCGATGTTGGTCGGTATGTGTGGTGATCAGTACGCAATTGACAGAGGGTAAGTCGATGAGTTCTTTGTAGTCAGTGGTGCCGATAATGGAGTCTCCCCAATCAAGGTTCTGTGATCGACACTGCTGCTGAAGATAGCGTTTTGCATCTTCAATACGCTTCTCATTGACATCGCAAATTGCAGTAATCTGGATGTGCAACTCCCTTGACAACTCAACAATTCTGGTTCCTAATACGTAGCAACCTCTTTCACCAGATCCAATAATACCAATTTTTAGAAGGTTCATGCTTTACCTCATTACTCAATGCAACCGGTAACATTTTGTTGTAAACATAACACTGAATCATTCGTACCTTTAAAATGCAACCGGTAAACATAGTATTTGGGCAAGTCCTGTATTTGTCAAGGGTTTTTTTATAAAGCTGTATTTTCATGCTTTGCATCCACAGATATATAGCTCTATTTATTTGTAGAGATATATTTTATGTGAATTGAGGAAAGTGCTAGCTGCTCCGGAGTATGCTCTCCATCTGCCTTCCCTTGGCCAACTCATCAATGAGCTTGTCAAGGTATCTGATTTCCCTCATGAGCGGTTCTTCAATTTGTACACCGCAGACTTTTCCGGTTATCATTCTTCTGAGTGGATTTTTCTTAGGGCTTTCGTCAATAAATGCTTCGAAGTTCTTCTCTTGTTTTGAGGCTTTTTTAAGGATGCATCATCATACCACCAATAGATGATTTGACTTCTGCTTTTGCAACATACATCGGATATACACGTGAAAAGCTCATGGTATATATACGAGGTTGTGCCATATTGATATATCTCCTCCTGACCAAACCAGTACACAGTCGTAATCAGTATACTGGTTTGGTACTCATTGAACTATTCCGTTTCCTTGGGTATTTTCAACAAGCGAGCGTTGACGGCAACAATCACCGTGGAGAGAGTCATGAGAATTGCTCCTACTTCCGGTTGCAAGACAAATCCTACAGAGTACAGAACTCCTGCAGCCAAGGGGATAGCCAATAGGTTATATGCTGTGGCCCAGACCAAGTTCTGGATCATCTTCCGGTATGTGACCTTCCCAAAACGGATGAGTGTAACAATATCCCTGGGATTCGAGTGCACCAGAATGATGTCTGCAGTGGATGCAGCTACATCGGTTCCAGACCCTATTGCAATACCCACATTGGCTTGGGCAAGAGCAGGGGAGTCATTGACACCGTCTCCTGTCATTGCCACGAACAAGCCTTTATTCTGCAGCTCCTTGATCTTCGATTGCTTTTCGTCCGGCAACACTTCCGCGAAATAGCCGTCCATTCCCAACTCCTTGGAAACGGCGCGAGCGGTTGCTTCATTGTCCCCGGTGAGCATCCAGCAGGTAATACCCATCTTTTGCAAGGATGAGATCGCCTTGTATGACTGTTCTCGAATTGTATCGCTAAGTGTGATAGAACCGATGAGTTTCTCATCAGAAAGGACGAATACTCGGGTGACAGCCTTCTCGTCGTCACTTGGAGGCACTTCAATTCCAATCTCTCTGACATGAGATGGGCTGGCTACCAATATCTTGCTTCCTTTTATGGTACCGCTTATGCCCTTTCCCTGTATTGCCTTAGCGTCTTCTACAGGAACAAGCTCGATGGATTGTTCCTTTGCGTATGCAACGATGCTTTTCCCGATAGGGTGTTCAGAGTAGGTTTCCAGAGATGCTGCAAGCTGCACAATGTCCTTCTCTGGCTTCTGTGAAGTGACATCAGTAACCGTGAAGGTACCTTCTGTCAGGGTTCCCGTCTTATCGAATACGATGGCATTGATGTTCCGTGCTTGTTCGAAAGCTGTTCTGTTCTGTATGAGTAGTCCATTCTGAGCAGATTTTGCAGTAGATACCGATACCACAAGAGGGATAGCCAACCCCAGCGCATGAGGACACGTGATGATCATGACGGTGGCCATTCGCGTAATGGCAAATTGTACGTCAAATCCAACAAGCAGCCAGGTGACCAAGGTAACAATACCAACTGTAAGAGCGCCAATGGTCAGGTATTTTGCAGCTCGATCACTGAGTTTTTGTGTTTTTGATTTCGCTTCCTGTGCACTTTGCACCATCTGGATGATCTTTGAGAGATAGGCGTTTTCTCCGACACCTTCAACTTCCAAAGTGAAGCTTCCATCCCCGTTGATCGATCCACCGATGAGTTTGTCTCCCTGTTTGCGATGGACAGGACGGGATTCGCCAGTCAGCATTGACTCATCAACATAACTTTCGCCTTCTGTAATGTGCCCGTCTGCTGGAATTTTTTCTCCAGGTTTTACTACTAAAAAATCACCATCTTGTATTTGTTCAGAGGGGATGTCTTGAATAACGTCACCCTCTTTCTTGTGTGCTGTTGAGGGCATAAGCCGAGCTAATTTTTCGAGAGCAGCTGAAGCGCCTACTACACTCGCCATCTCTATCCAGTGTCCGGCTAACATGATGGCTATCAAGGTTGCCAACTCCCAATAGAAGGGCATTCCAGGCAGACCAAATGTGACGGCTGTGCTGTACCCATAGGCAACGGTGATGGCCATGCCTATGAGGGTCATCATTCCAGGGTTTTTGTCTTTGAGTTCCTGTACCAACCCGGAAAGGAAGGGCCAGCCTCCGACGAAATAGAGAATCGTAGCCAAAACAAAAACAACATACCCAGCACCGGGAAACGTCCAATCGATCCCAATGATATTTTGCACTAACGGGGTGAGTGCAAGGATGGGCAAGGTGAGCACAAGGCTGAAATAAAACCGGTTCCGGAAATCCTTAATCATCATGCGGTGATGTTCTGTGTGATTCATGATACCTCCTCACAGTAGTTCTCTAACTTATCCCAAGTAACCCTTTAGCTTTCGGTTGAAAACGTCAACAGCAGGTATTGTACTATGACTCCATAGAGCAACTGTCCTGCAGCGAATTGTTTGCATCCTTAGGGATCTCTCTACAAATTGGGATCTCTGTCTATCATTAAGATACCCCCCAGGGGTATAAGTGTCAAGGAGGTATGTGTTAGTTCCTGATATTTATGACATGATTCCAATGCATGAAGATACTCGCATTCCTATGCTGCGTATAGCCTGCTTTGCTTGATCGGTATAGCTCTTCAGGATGAAGAAGCCCGTAAGCTAAGAAGACGGTCCAATCTACATTTACTCCTCTACGACAGGCACTTCCAGAATTGCAATCAAATCCTCTGGTTCCAAGCGGAAAGGGGATCCCTTTCCCTCATAGAACCCATGATCCCCAATAAAGTGGATGTGCAGGTCGGTAAAGACAATGGTTCTATCCAGCTTCTTATTTCTCACCGTGGTGTTGGCTTTCCCGTACATGCCCTTTCCTCCAAATGGGGAGGGGAGCATACCCCGTACCGTCTCCACCTTCACCTCAAAATCCTCATCAACAGTAATGAATTCACCCAGTCCGGAAAGGCCTCTCTGACGGAAGTATTCCATCCGGTCTGCAATCGCCTGGTGCGTGGTATGGTGCTTTCTGACTGTAAGGTTGTCGCTCTCCAGAATATCAACGAGTTTGCGTTTATCATCTCCCAGAAATCCATGGAGGGTGATGACACCTTTTTGCATCTGTTGCTGTATCTTGTCAAATTCAACGGTTTGTTTCATCATCAGCTCCTTGTTATGAGAATTTATCGTAGAAGATGTTCTCTGGAAGGACACCCACTTCATCCAAGACCTTGATACAAGCGTCGATCATACCTGGGCTGCCACAGAGGTATGCTTCACTGTTCGCCCCTTCACTTACCATCCTCCGTACCACATCGGTGATGAGGCCGACCTCCCCATCCCAATTATCTTCCTCTTGAGGTTCACTGAGCGCAGGGATGAATGAGAAATTCGGCATCTTCTCTTCCAATGCACGCATTTCATCAAGCAAGAACAGGTCACGCTTTGAGCGAGCTCCAAAGAAGTATGATGCCTTTCGTGAGATACCTTTTTTCTCCATATCAAGCAACATTGATTTGATCGGAGCCATACCCGACCCACCAGCAATGAAAATGATGTTCTTATCGGTATCCCTAAGAAAGAACTCACCATACGGCCCATTGATAATGATCTCATCACCTTCCTTCAGATGCTTATGTACGTAGGTGGTGCAGATACCATTCGGGACAAGACGAATTTCCAACTCCACATGGTTTTTATCATCAGGAGAGGATGCCATTGAATAGGCACGATAGACTCTTTCATCGGTTAGCTCATACTCAGGGACCTCGAATTGGATGTATTGGCCAGCCTTGGGTGTAATCTCAGTTGGGTCTTTCAAGCGGAGTCTCACTTCCTTGATGTCATGGGTAAGGTCTCTTATGCTCTCCACAACGGTCTTGAACTCCTTCACCAAGAAGAGTTCTTCAGGGATGACAATGGCTACATCCTGTTTCACCTTGAACTGGCAGGATAGCCTCACGTTTCTTTGCTTTTCCTCATCGGATATCCAGGGGAGTTCTGTGGGAAGATACTCTCCACCTCCTGAGACCACCCGTACTTTGCACATTCCACAAGAACCACGCCCCCCGCAGGCTGATGGAATGAAGACACCTTCCTGGCTGAGGGCTTTGAGCAACGGCTGTCCACCTTGGACTTCCAACTCCTTCGAACCATCATTGATGGAGATTTTTACCACCCCATAGTTACCTATGGTGGCATCCGCGATTACCAGCAAGATGGCCAAGAAGACCGAGACGAGGCTGATGATCCCAATACTGATCAGTAGTGTTACAACCATCTGTTCCCCCTTAGGATAGAGCGATCATGCCGGAGAAGCCCATGAATGCCATGGCCATGAATCCTGCAATTACCAAGGCGATTCCTGGACCTTCCAATCCTGGGGGTATTTTGGCATTCTTCAGTTTCTGTCTGATGCCTGCCATTGCGATGATGGCGATGAACCATCCGATTCCGCTTCCCAGTCCAAAGAAGAAGGAGGTAAGTAGTGTATACTCCCTAATGACCATGAAGAGACTTACTCCCAGGATTGCACAGTTTACCGTTATCAGTGGGAGGAAGATGCCCAGTGATTGATACAGTGGTTCGCTGTATCGCTCCAGCGTCATCTCAGTAAGTTGCACGAAGGCTGCTATGACAATGATGAACACGATGAACCTGAGGTATTCCAATCCAAAGGGAATGAGTAGGTACTGGTATACAATCCAGTTCAGAGGAGTGGTCGTTGCCATCACAAAGATGACCGCCATTCCAAGACCTGTTGAGGTCTTCAGTTCCTTTGAGACAGAAAGGAAGGAACACATTCCGAGGTAGTTGGTAAGCAGGATATTCCCGGTAAAGATTGAGGCGAAGAATACGGAAAAGGGCAATAATGAATCAGTCATTCTTGGCCTCCTTCATGAATTTTTCTCGAATGATCCAGATGATGATTGCGAGGACGAAGAATCCTCCAGGCGGCATGATCATGATGGACCAGTTTGTCCACCAAGACCCCAGGATCTGGTAGCCCCACAGACTGCCGGTTCCCAGCAACTCTCGTACGAAGGCGATTGCAAGCAACACATACGCGTATCCCAGACCAGATGCCAATCCATCGACCAGGGAGAGCATTGGTTTGTTCTGTAATGCAAAAGCCTCAATCCTCCCCATGATGATACAGTTGGTGATGATCAATCCGACATAGGGGCCGAGTTGCTTCCACATCTCCGGGTAAAAGGCCTTCAATACGATATCCACGATGATTACGAAGGTTGCAATGACCATGGTCTCCACCATCATTCGGATGCGTGAAGGAATGTGGTTTCTAAGCAGTGAAATGGTCAAGCTGGAGAGCGCTGTAGTGAACATTACTCCCAAGACCATGACCATGGTGTTCTGCAACTTGTTCGTTACTGCCAATGTAGAGCAGATGCCAAGAATCTGGACAAACACAGGGTTGTTCTTCCCCAGTGGTTCCATAAACGTTTTTCGTAGTAGTTTATTGGCCATTCTACTCACCTCCAATTATGCGCTTTGCATCGTCTGCTGCGCGGTTTGTTAGATTCCTGAAATATTCTGAAGTGCGGGTAGCCCCAGTAATGGCATCAACCTCAGTAGCTGCATCCGCTGTACCTTCTTCGACCAGTGTAAAGGGGGCTTGTTTCCCTCTGAACTGTTCGGTAAACCAAGGTTCTTCAATGCGAGCCCCCAGACCAGGGGTTTCATTTTGGCTTACAATGGCGATACCGGAGAAGGTACTCAGGTCTTCTTCAAATCCTGCCATGATGGTAATGGCACCCCAGAGTCCCGGGCCTTCCACGGGGATGATATAGCGCTTGCCGTTCTCGCTATCTGCGACGTAGTACCCGTCCTTTTCCTCTATCTTGCTCTGATACGCTTCCTCAATTCCTTCAGTAGTATTCTCAAAGTCAACACCACCGGCGTTCAGGATTGCCCGTCTGGTAAATGAGCGTTCGTTGGTAATTGCCTTGTCTTGGGTTGCAAGATGCAAGCCAGAGGTGAGTAGGATGCAGAAAAACGTGACTGCAAACATGAATAGGAGCGGATAAATACGCTCGCTATAAAAGGTTCTTTTTGCTTTCATGCTTTCCCTCCTTCTGCTTTCTTGAGCTTTTTCTTGGCTTTAGCACCTTTGATAAGTGTATCGAGCAGAGGAGCAAACATGTTGGCAAGAAGAATGGCAAATGTAACACCTTCATCCCAAGTGGAGAAGGTGCGTATCAAAACAGTGAGTATGCCAAAAAACGCTCCGTAGATCCATCTTCCTGCATTTGTTGTCTGGGAAGATGAGACAGGGTCTGTAATCATGAAGAATGCAGCAAAGAGAAAGCTACCGCTCAGAAGGGCTGTAAGGGGGTCAGAAACGCCTTTCAATCCACTCTCTGTTGCTATTTGCAGTCCAGTTGCCCAGAAGATACTCTGCAGCAGCAGAAACGAGGTAAGGGAGGCGACCACAATCTTCCAGTTTGCGGCCTTTTTGAACATAATGTAGAGTCCGCCAAGCAGGATGAGAATGGCACTGGTTTCCCCAAAACTTCCGCTGGTTAATCCAAGGAAGAGCTCAAACAACGAAGCATCTCCAGTTACCAAAGGAGTAGCGGCTGAAACACTGTCCGCTTGGCTCATCCAAGAACCAAAACCAGCAGGGAACCAGCCTCCTTGTGTAGCATTACCGACGAAGGCTGCTGTCATGGGGACCCCGAAACTGATGTAGATGAATGCACGGGCAGTGATTGCAGGATTGAAAATATTTCTTCCAAATCCACCGAAAATCATCTTACCAAAGATGATGCCGAATGCAATTCCTACCGCTGCAATCCACAGTGGGATAGTAGGTGGTAGTGAAAGTGCAAAGAGGGTGCACGAGACGAACAGAGACTCGGTGATCTTAAAACCATAGCGGCGTGCCATGAGCCATTCACACAACAGTCCTGTAGCCCCAACCACCACCAAGGTGGCAATGAAACGCCAACCGAAAAAATAAATTGCAGCAAGGCAGAGTGGAGCAAGCGCATACAGAACAGTACGCATTGCTTGTTGTTTTTGAATTTTCACGGTTCCTCCTCGTTATTGAGCCTAGTATAAGGCATAATGAGGGGAAAGTAAAAAAAAATTAATGTGCTGGATTGTACTGGCGCTTAACAACATTCTTCGAAAACAGAGCCTAAAATAAACTGCCAATAAACCAAGACTGTGGCTCAGCATTGGTAAATGGAGTCTCATACGCGTATTTGGTCTTATACTGCAAGAGCACAGAAACAAGCACCCGGTTCTAACCATTGTTTCTCGTTCCTTGTATCAATCAAGGGAGTAAATGGAGCAGCGCATTCCCAAGTATACACTCCACTCTCATAGAATTTTCTTGTTCCCCTTGGAGAGGTTTATCACTGCAAAAATGGAAGTACCAAGGATGAGCAGGAATGAGATGGCATTGATCACCGGGGTGGATCCATCACGCACTTGCATGTACATGTTTATGGGTAGCGTGGCCTGTGAGCCTACGAGGAATATAGTCGTGTTGAAATTCTCGAAGGACATGAGGAAGGCCATTGCCGCCCCTCCAATAATCGAAGGCCTCAGGTACTTGAGGGTGATGAACCAAAGGACTTCCGCCTTGTTTGCTCCTAGGTTGTAAGCTGCTTCTTCCAGGGTGTGGTCAAACTTCTTTAGTCTGGCAGAAACAACCAACGCTACAATGGTAGAGATGAATGAGGATTGCCCGAGTACTACCAAAGGAAACCCGGGCCCAAGAAATGATGCATAAACATTCATGTGGTTCTCGATGAACAACCCTATGGTGTTGGAGAACATCAGGATGGAGATTCCCAGGATGACTCCAGGAATGACCAAGGGGGCTATCATGAGAAAGTAAAGTGCGTTCTTGAAACGGAAGTTCTCCTGTTCAAAGAGAAATGCCGCACAGGTACCCAGGAAGGTAGAAACGATCATGACTGCTAGTGCTACCTTGAAGGAAGTGTAAAGGCTTCTCAAGTTGGTCTGGTCATGAAAGATACCATATTTCTCCGGTCCATTGCCAAAGAACCAGTCGAGGGTGAACCCTTGCCAAGGAAGAGAAGGGTACATGGAGTCATTGAATGCAAGAACCATCGTTACCACCAGTGGGGCGAAGAGGAAGATGAAATACAGAACGATAAAGAGAGTAAAACCCCCACGATATCTCTTTGAGGAAGGTAAGCTTCTGATCATTTTACCACCTCCTTCAGGTTTTGTTTGGTTAGTTTGAGAAGAACCCAGATGATGAGCGAGGAGAGGGCCAAGAGCAGGAACCCAAAGGCGGCACCCTGATTCCAATTGAAATAGAGAATTATCTGGTTATAGATCTGTTCGGTAAACCAGAGAGAGTTCTTGCCTCCCATCAGATTCGGGGTCAAGTAGCTTCCAAGCACCAGCATGAATACGATGATTCCTCCATTGACGAGCCCAGAAGCGCAGTGGGGAATGATGATGGTTCTCCAGATGGCTGTCTTCGAGGCTCCTAAGTCATAGGCAGCTTCGATAAGAGAATTATCCAAGTCATCCATGACTCCTATGACAGGTACCACCATGAAGAGCATGCTGGTGTACACCAATCCCATAATCATGGTGATGTCATTGTAGAGCATCTCAACTGGCTCCTTGAACAGACCTATCGAAACAAAGAAATGGTTCAGTATTCCGCTCTCCCTGAGTAGGATCATCCATCCGTAGACACGGATGAGTTCACTGACCCAGAAGGGGACCAGGATGAGAATCATCAGTGCCCCACTTATCCTCTCCTTAACTATTTTAGAGATGTAGAATGAAACTGGAAGGGAAATGACCATTACGATGAAAGTAACAATGATCGAGTATCCTGCTGTACGCACAAACGTGAGCCAGTAGATGGGCTCATTGAAAAAGGCTAAATAGTTGTCCAAGGTAAATTTTCCTGTATTTGCCTTGGTAAAGGAGAGTCGTAATAGCTCAAGATGCGGGAGTACTATCAAGAGGAAAAGCCACAGAACTACAGGGAGGAAAAAGAAGAGGAAACCCCATTTGATATGTCGTCTATTCTTCATCATATAGCTTCCAATCGCTGCGCTTGAAGCAGACGGTCTTATTCATATCCCACCCAATCTGTATGCGATCCTTTGAGCGGATATAATCATACTCTCTTGTCTGAGGAAGTGCTACCACCAATTCCTCCTCAGTTCCCAATGGTTGCACCAAGAGCCGGCTGTTTCCTCCATCAAAAAGGATTGAGGTAACATCAACGGGAAGGATATGAAAGTTCTCCCTGCCATCTCCTGGGTTTATGATTACAGCCTCAGGACGTATGAAGAGATCATATTCCTCATTTTCATTGGCTGTCTCAAGCTTCTGGGCAAGTTTGAAGTCATACTGATCAGCGTATCGCGCTATGGTGTTTCCACTGGAATCAGCGTGGAGCTTTACCCGTAACTTGTTGTTGTTTCCCACAAACTGGGCGACAAACGATGACTTTGGCTTGTGGTAGAGCTCTTGGGGGGTCCCTATTTGTTCAAAGTGTCCATTGTTCATTACCGCAACCATATCACTCATGACCATAGCTTCGCTTTGGTCATGGGTAATGTAGACAAAAGTGGTTCCGACTTGGGATTGAAGGTTCTTTAATTCCACCTTCATATGTTCACGTAACTTCGCATCGAGTGCTCCCAAGGGTTCATCGAGCAAGAGTACCGTTGGTTCCATTATCAGGCATCGTGCAATTGCAATGCGTTGTTTCTGTCCACCAGAGAGTTGGCTTATCTGCTTTTTCCCTGATTCAGGCAGGCCGACTCTTTCCAACAGCTCTCTGACCTTCTTGTCGACACCAGGGCCTTTTTCCCCTCTTCGGCGTAGCCCGAATGCAATGTTTTCATGCACATTCATCATGGGAAAGAGTGCGAGATTTTGAAACACCAGGTTAACCGGTCGTTTATTCGGGGCAACTCCATCCATGTTTTTCCCATTGAAGAGGATGGTCCCGCTATCAGGTTTGTAAAATCCTGCAATCATTCGTAACAGCGTTGTCTTTCCACATCCTGAAGGACCTAAAATTGAAAAGAATTTACCATCCTCTACATCGAATGATACCTGGTTAACTGCAGTAAAATCACCAAAACGTTTGGTGATATTTTGTACTGAGAGTGCCTTATCCATAGTGTTGTTTACCTTGACAAAATGCCAATAGCTGTGGTGTAACAGCTATTGGCAATACGTTGATCAATTCTGCTAGCGAGCAGCTTTTATCTTGTCGAGCGTCTTTCCTTCCATCTCTTCGATTCCTGCTGGGACGGTAGGATACCAGTTGATGTTGGCAAGCACCTCAGGAGGGAGGCCGCGGGTGAAGTTTGCCTTGATCTCAGGATCAAGATAATTCACAGCGTCCTTGGATGCTGTTCCATAGGTTTCTCGGTTGGTGAAGAACGCAGCGTTTTCAGGCTCCAACATGAAATTGATGTATGCGTACGCCGCATCAAGGTTTTCACTCTTTGCCGGGATGGCAAAGGTATCAACCCAACCAAGCGCCCCACTGGTTGGCGCTATATAGTCAATGTTTGGGTTTTCAGCATGAAGCTTCCATCCGGCTTGCTCCCAAGCTGATGCAGCCCAGACCTCTTCAGAACGAAGCGATTGCAGAAGCTGGTCTCCATTGTCCCAATAGGTTTTTACTGAAGGCTTGCCAGCAATGAGTATTTTCTCCATTTCGTCCAGGAACTTTTGGTAGGCTACTGGGTCACTGTAGAGTGCAAATGGATCATACCCAAGGGAGAATCCCATTCCAATGAGAGTAGGTCTCTTCAAACGATAGGATACCCTTCCGGCATACTTTGGATCGAGAAGGTCTTTGAAGTCCTTTACATCTGGAGCCAACGCTTTGTTGACAACCAAACCCTCGGTTCCATACACGTGAGGGACAGCATAGGATTTCCCATCTACCAAAGTGTTTTTCTTCACTGCTTCAAGCAGGGAAGCATCAATCTGCTCGGTATTAATTCTTGCATAGTCAATGGGCTGATAGATAGCATATTGCTCAACGACCGAAGAGATGCGGTCTTGCGAGGGCTGGGCAAGGTCAAAACCACCGCCACGGGTTGCTCTGAGCTTACTGATCATTTCTTCATTGTTGCTGAGTGTCACCTCAACCTTGTAGCCGGTTTGCTCAGTGAACTTATCCAACAGTTCCTGTGGTGCATACCCTGACCATGTGATGATTCGTAGCACGGGATTCTTCGTCTCGGCTGAAGCTTGGGCAAAGAGTACACTGCCCAAAATCGTAAGGACCATGAGAACAAGGACAACTTTTTTCATACAGAATTCCTCCTTAGGAATGTAAGATGTCTTCTACTAACTCTGATCACGACTATCTCCTTCTGTAGCCATCACCTCATAAATATCGTACGTCTTGGCTACTGTAAAGTCAATTTGAATATAGGAAAGATAAATTTGTTATATATGAAGGATATGTTTGGAATCTGTGAAAACGTGAAATAAGTGATAATGCAGATAACCACGAAGAAAAACCTCTTCTGCTACGGTTGAAATTGATAAAAGCTGCGCGAGCCCCTCAAAGACAGTGTTCGTGGAAGAGTATTCTTGGGAGATGGGAATTTTTGTTTGGCGGACAGGTATCCTATTCGAGGGGGCGAATGTAGCAGCGCCTACGCTTGTGCTGTTCTGTCCTGAAGCTTTTCCATTGGGTTTGTATGTTGTCATTGTCCTCCAGCTCTGGGCCGGTCTCTGCATACTTTACTCCGTTTTCCATTGCTTTCTTAAGACCTTCATGCAAGATGATTGCATTCACTCCTCTGCCCATATATTCGGGTTTTACGGCAATGAGGTACATGTCGAGTACGTCATATTTTTTGAGGGATTGAAGAATCCTCACAAAACCAAGAGGAAACAGATGTCCATGCGATTTCTGCATTGCTTGAGAGAGGGAAGGGACCATGATACCAAAGCCAATGACTGTCCCGGTAGCATCCACAACTATATAGAGGTATTCAAGGCTCACCAAACTTAAAAACTGTTTTATGGCAAGGTTGATCTGTCCATCAGTGAGCGGACAGAACCCATAGAGATTTGCAAACGATTCATTGTACATATGGAACATTTGGTGTGCGTAGGGGAGCACTTCTTTTTTCCTTGTAAATGAGAGCAACCGGTAACCATGCCTTTTTTGTGCAATTTCGCTGATTCTCGCGATTCTTGGGTCAATCTGTTCCGGTACATAGACTTTGTATTCCACCCAGTCGGCATCTTTGGTGAATCCCAGCTGTTGCAGGTGTTCATGATAATAGGGATGGTTGTACAACGTAATGAACATCCCCAGTTGGTCGAATCCTTCTACCAGCAAACCCTGCTTATCAAGGTCTGAAAATCCAATGGGACCAATGATAGTATCCATTCCTTTTTGTTTGCCCCACGAAAAGACTTTTTTAAAAAGTAGTGTACTGACCTCGATGTCATCGATTACGTCATAGCGGGTGAATCGCATATACTTTTTCTGCTGGGCTTTGTTCAGCTTGTGGTTAATCAGGGCAGCTATGCGACCTACAACCTTCCCATCTTTTTCCGCAAGAAAAGCGACAGAATCAATATACTCGAATGCAGGATTCTTCTTTGGATTGAAGTTCCACTTTTCATCGAGTACCAAGGTAGGTACATAGTAAGGGTTGTCTTTATAGAGGTGGTTTGGAAATTCAAAGAACTGCTTCCAGTCACGTTTCGAGGAGACAGAATGTATAGTAATCATGTTGACCTCATTCTTGTATTTTTTGCTATTGTACTGTATTTCTCTGGAGTCGCAACTAATAATTATCTCAGTATTTTTACATGTCTTCAAAAAATGTATTTTTTAGATGTTCTAAAATCGGGCTCATAAAGACAAACAGTGGTAGTAAAAACAGTCTTTAGGGAAGCATGCCTGATCGGATGAGCAAGATATAGCTATGACAGAAGCAGGTGCACGCATGTGAGCTTCTCCATTGATGAAGCAAAAAACTCCACACCTCACCTTAGGTAATGAACACCCTTTTGGGACGTACCCCAAGTGCCAAGCTTGTGCTTGGAGGGGATCTTTCCCATGGGGTTTGGAGGTAGTAGTGAATAATTTGAACTCAGTATTATTGGAAGGAAACCTTGTAAGGGACCCTGAGCGTGTAGAACTCGGGGAAAATGCAAGCGAAATGACGAAGTTTTCTATCGCCGTCAACCGCTTTTTCCGTAATGCAAAGGCTGAAGCAGTGGAAGAGGTGATGTTCATCACCGTTCAGGCATGGGGCACATTGGCAAAGAACTGCCTGGACTACCTACACAAAGGTAGGGGAGTGAGGGTGGTCGGGAGACTACGCCAAGAGCGTTGGTCGGACAAGGAAGGGGCCAACCATGAACGGATTATTGTTGTTGCAGAACATGTTGAATTCAAGAAAGACCCAAATACCACGAGCAAGACAGAGGAAGTACAAGAGCTCGATGCCCTTGACCAGGAGATTGCATTCTGAGTGTATCGCACTCACGTTGATTCTTTTGCCTCCTCTTGAAAAGACAGGGGAGGCAGTACTTTATTACAGTGGCAGTCGAGGAGAAAGCGTCTCCAAAGCGTGCGCCGTCACTTCTAAAAGTGTAAACTATAGCGTAACCATATCATTTTAAAAAAATACATAAGAATCGACTATAATCGAATTTTGCTCTTGCTATATAAAAAAAATCGGTAACTGCTCAGGTATAGGTTTTTCTTCTTGAGCAATCTTTGTTTTCCCCCCATGTTTTTGCTATCGATTTTAAGC
>NZ_QUWK01000028.1 GCF_003429665.1 Sphaerochaeta halotolerans
CCCAGTTTTCCGCAGCCTGCAAGACCCTGGGCATCGAGCTCGAGGCAACCTCCGTACCTCAGCGGAAGGGTCGAATTTAACTCTCAGCATAATTTAACCCTAAGGATTCAGGGAAATCATGTTTCTGGGCCATGCAGACGAATGGTTCCCGTACAGAACTTAGGGTTATCTTGCATTGTCCGGCATCAAGTTCTGACCGATACTGACAAAAACATCTGGAGGTGTTTATGTCAAAACAACTTGATTACGTGAAAGTATCTTGCCTCTCATACCTTTCGAGGTTTGAACGATCAAGCAACAGGATCAGACGTTTCCTGAGGTATTGGGAAAACTTGGAAGTTTTTCTGGGACCTGCTGAAAACTCGCTATCAGAAGAGCTCATATGGGAGTACGATTCAGAATTCTCGGTTACAATGGGACGAGCCGAACGTCATGATTTACGCAGGGATTTGACGATCATCTGTTTTATTGCTCATCACGATCTGCCACCCGAGGGGTTTCACATATCCATATGCCAGGCCTTTTGGGATTTGCCCATCTGGTGTCGGAAAGCAATAAGAGATTTCCAGGAATCCTGTAAACATTTGATGAGTCTGACGACACTGTCCAACTATGAGGTGTCTCTGAGTTGTTTCTTCATCAGACTGGACCTTGAAACTGTTAAGAATACAAGCCAGCTGACTCACAAAGCAATCATCAGGTATTCGGCGGCAGATGAAACCCCGGAGCTAAGCAAAAGGAATCGGAACTCCGATGTGAAGTCCTTCTTGAAATATCTGGAAAAGTTGGGGCTGGTGAAACCGACCATTCATCTGGTGTTGGAACCCTCATTCCAGAATGAAGCCATTCTACTTGACCCGATACAGTACAATGCCTACCCTTGGAAAGTACTTTCTGTAAAGAGGAGAACGGAGCCGATTGCAGTTTATGAACAAGGTGTAGCCAAGCTAGAAGAATACCTGACAAAATGCTCATATTCTCAAAACCACAAGAAAGCGCTGATACATGGAGCAACAGAATTCGAATTGTTCCTCTATTGCAATGATATGGGGTACTCGATTGGGATTGCGGATGAATGGATGGAATCAAGGCGTCATTTCTGGAGCAAGAGTGAATACTACTCAAACCTTCGGGCAGTTCATTTAATCCATGAACTGCTGATGGGGAAGCCGATTTCTCCATTTTTTCCTCATGTGGACCGCAGGAAATACCATATCAATGAAAACTTGGAACATCATCTTCTGGACTATATCGAATACCGAAAACATGAATGCTTGAAGCCCTCGAGCATATCGATGATCCATTCATCTTGTTGCAGATTCCTCGGTTTCGTTGAATCCTTAGGTATTCGGGACATTTCAGAGCTCACACCACAGATTGTCAAGGACTTCAACCTTCAGGACCACCATGCCACCATCGGAGGGAAACAAGCCTACAATGCCAGGATACGGAACTTCTTGTTTTTCCTGGCAACAAAGAACCTTGTTCCAATGTCGTTGCATTTGGCCCTGCCTGCGATGGCGGCCAGAAAGGACAGGATTATCACTGTATTGGGTCTTGAGCAACAAACAGCAATTGAGGCACAATTCAACAACCCAAGAACAAAGATGGAAAAGAGGGACAATGCGTTGGTTGCGTTGGGCTATGACCTGGGCATCCGGGGTATAGACATCGTTGCCCTACAATTCTCGCATATCGATTGGGATAAGGAGATAATTAGGTTCAGGCAACAAAAAACGGGGGTATGGACTACCATACCGTTCACCGTCAATGTTGGAAATGCTCTCTACGCCTATATTACCGAGGCTCGGCCTGAATCCGACTCCCCTTATGTCTTTCTCTCCTTCAAGGCGCCACATGGGAACATGGGTTCTTCGGTCTGTCGGGATAGTATCGGCAGGATTATGAAAAACGCCGAGCTGGCACCATGTACAGGATTCCACATCACGAGAAAAACCTTCGCCTCGAAACTACTGATGGCAGGAACTCCCTTTTCAACGATCTCAGATTTGCTGGGGCATTCCGACAACACGACACTCAAAGTGTATCTAGCTTCGAATGAGCCGGAAATCCGCCAATGTGCCATGACCCTTCAGGGAATCGAATACCAAGGGGGCCTGCTATGAAAACAAGCATCCTCTTCACCAGCAAACTCGGCCCCCTGATGAAGGACTTCGTCAAAGAAAAACGGTCCATGGGCTTCTGTTATGACACCGAGGAACGGCTGTTGGGGCAATTCGATAGATTCATCGTGGCAAACGGGTTCAATGACGGAACTTTTAGCAGACCTATGATATCTGAATTCAGCATGCAACTTCCGACGGAAGGAAAGAATTATCGGAACAAGAGAATGGTCGTAGTACGTCAATTTGCTTACTATCTGACTTCAATCGGTATTGATGCTTGCGTTCCTGAATCTGGTGGGGCATCATCAGAGAAACCAATACCATATCTCATGGACAGTCAGGAACTTTCGGAATTCTTCTCATGTGTCGACCGGTATTCACCGCATAGAAGGCAAGACCAAATGTTTGCCATCGAGTATTCCTGCCTATTCAGAGTGATCTATTGCTGCGGGTTGCGGATTTCAGAAGCCTGCAATCTTCGGTGTGATGATGTTGATCTTTCCATGGGAATATTGAGAATACTGCATTCCAAAGGGGATAAGGACAGGCTCGTCTACCTTTCGGAAGATTGCCGTCAACTGTGTCGTTCCTATGATGCGGCGATGAACGATTACCTCCCATCCCGCATCTGGTTCTTCCCGGGGAAAAAGCACAAATCCTTGCCGATAACAACCGCCGATGCAAAATTCAAATACTTCTGGAACAGGCGGTGTGGTGCCAAGACCGATTGCAAAAGCCCCACGGTGCATACGTTAAGGCACTTATTTGTTGTAAACACAATCAACAACTGGATCAAGGAAGGAGTAGACGTCGATGCAAAACTGATGTATCTGGTCAAGTATCTTGGTCATGCCAGTGCACCTGAAACACTGTATTATTACCATCAGGTCGTTTTCAGTGGCTCCTTGGTCAGTGGCAATGACTCCACCAGAGCTAGAGTGATTCCGGAGGTGCAGCACCATGAAGAAGCCTGAAACAAGCACTCTCTTCTTTTCACAGACATTGGCCTACCTTGATGTCTACTTGCCGGCACAAAGAGGCTGCAGCCCCATGACCATAGACTCCTACAGGGATGCCCTTACTGTGTTCAAGCGTTTTGTCGAGGAAGAATTGCATGGGACGGTGTTTACATTTGGCTTCAAAGACTGCACCAGAGATTGTATTCTACACTTCCTGGAATCCCTGAAAAACAAAGGTAATGCCCCCGGTACCCGGAACCAAAGATTGGCGACCCTCAAGTCCTATCTTGAGTTTGCTTCCCAAAACGATATTTCAATTGTTCCAATATACATCGGAGCAAAGGGGGTTACGGCGACCAAGAACCCCGAGAAGGAAAGAGAAGTATTATCTGAAGCTGCCCTGGATGCAATCTTCGCGGAACCAAAGAACAGCAGGCTTGGTGTTCGTGACAAGACATTGATGATCCTTCTGTATGATACCGGCACACGGATATCCGAGTTGCTCAACATCAGGTTGACGGACATTTTTCTCAAGAAGGAGGGATCATACATCATTGTAACTGGAAAGGGGTCCAAGCAAAGGCCGTTGTATTTGTCTGACAAAACTGTCAACCACCTGAAAAACTACATGTCCCTGTATCATCCTGAAGCCACTGATTCAAACCAGTATCTCTTCTATACAATCATCAGGGGGAGGAAAGGGCGCATGTCGGTCGGGAACGCCGAGAGAATCATCAAGCAACATGCAGAGGCAGCCAGGAAGAAGTGCCCTGAGGTCCCGGCACATGTCCATCCTCATGCATTCAGAAGAACCTTGGCAACCCAGCTGTATCAGGAGGGAACTTCACTCGCCCTTGTCTCCTCATTATTGGGCCACAGCAACATTGAGACGACACGACTGTATGCCAAACCTTCAGACGAGATGCTTAGAAACGCCATTCTTTCCATCCAGCCTATCGCTGAACGGCCTCTCACCAAGAAATGGAAAGACCACAAGGAGAACTGTAGAAATTTTAGCGGGTTGCGTTGATTCAGAAGAAGATAACCCTAAGTTCTGTACGGGAACCATTCGTCTGCATGGCCCAGAAACATGATTTCCCTGAATCCTTAGGGTTAAATTATGCTGAGAGTTAGATCCGTAACCCTCATCTTAGGGTTACGGATCGAACGCCTCAACCGAACACTCCAAGGCCGGCTGCCGGTGGAGTTCACCCGCCATGGGATTGCCTCCATGGAGGAGGC
>NZ_QUWK01000029.1 GCF_003429665.1 Sphaerochaeta halotolerans
AAATCGCCAAATCACGCTTCCAGTACCCTAAAAAGCCGGTTTTTGTGGAAAATGTGACAATTCTTCCTGGTACCGATATATAAGCAAACATCAACTCATGATTTTTAATTATCATAATCTCTTTATTTCTCAGCAAAATAAAACCAATATTATCCTCACCAATCGCATGTGCAAAATTTATAAATCTATAAGGTACTTTCAATATATCGTCATCACATTTTTGACACTGACTAACTCCAAGTATATTGCCTGATTTGTTAATTCTAAGTATCGAATCGATTCCATCTGATAATAAAGCAAAATAGTCTTGGTCAAGATTGTCCAAAATGTTCTCGTTCTGTTCGATTCCAGCATCATTCATATCTAGTTCAATACCGAATGAGACATCCCGCCCTTCATACATCCTCCCGGCCCACTTCCTCAATTCGCGGATAACTTGAATTATAATAGTAGGATCTTCATCTTTACCACTTAGAAATTTTGCTATGGCATTTTCAACATATAACACAAGCATTTCATTTTTATATTTTGCTGGAATTTGATGATATCCAGAAAGCTCTTGAATGATTGCTTTTATGATTGATGTATCATTAGTCGAGAAGGGCTGTTCCCTAAAAATTCCCACGCGATAATTGTCGGTCTTATCAACTTTGATACGAATGGTCCTATTCCCCTCGAGCAAGGCAACCTTCCATTCTGAGTTATCTGAAGGAAAATCTTCCTCCAGCAATTTTGAACCAGTGAATAGAGGAACAATAATTTCCTTAACGATGGCTCTGAGATCTTTGCTTTTCAAATCAAACCGCCTCTGTCGTGAAATAGCTATTTTTTCCCATTAGGTACGAGACCGACGTATAGTTGCAATTCATTTTCATTATTATAAAACCTTATTCCTGCTTAGCCTCTTTGAATCCCAACCATTCTACGATTGCATAAATCGTCAAATCACGCTTTCAGTGCCCTATAATGCCGGTTTTTGTGGAAAATGTGACAATCCTTCCTAGTACCGATGATACCAATGATAATCCTCAAGTTTGATTTCCATTGTTCGCCTCCATTGATGAGAGGCTATTGGTTTTCAGACAGGATTTGAATAGCGATTTATAGTGCGCTTACGATCCATCTCTCAAACTGTGTGGAAAATGTGACAGTTCTACCCGGTACCTCAAATCGCCAAATCACGCTTCCAGTACCCTAAAAAGCCGGTTTTTGTGGAAAATGTGACAATTCTTCCTGGTACCGATGATACCGATAGTACCTCGAATCGTCAAATCACGCTTTCAGTGTCTTAAAACGCCGATTTTTGTGGAAAATGTGACAATTCTTCCTGGTACCAATATATTGGTCTTCATCGTAGCTCCTTTTCGGTCCCTCGATGAAGAATTACGTAGTGTGCTACAAACCAAGTTGTTAACAATAATATGCCTAATGAGCACTCAGAAAATATGAGGTGCCGAAACAAATCGATATGTTAAATGATTATACCCTTGCAATTTCGATACGTCAATGAAGCAAGCTCCGGCTAAGAAAATATACCATCTATCAGAAGTCACAAGAATCTCGTCGGGAAGCAGTGCCGCCACCAGAACCAGAATTGAGAGCTACGCACTGTTTGGTAGAGACTTTCTAAGTGTTAGCCATCTGGAGACAGAAGAGGGCCCCATGAGAGACATTATAGCCATTGGTACAGTAGAAACTTTTTTAGAATTCACAATATTAATATTGATTACTACGGTCCAAAAAAAATTATCTTTCAGACGATGTGGAAAATGTGACAGTTCTACCCGGTACCTCAATTCGCCAAATCACGCTTTCATTACCCTAAAATGCCGTTTTTTGTGGAAAATGTGACAATCCTTCCTGGTACCGATGATATCAAACAGATGCAGCTGGTCGGGCAAAGAAAAAGCCTAGGCCACCGCGTAGCGGTTTAGTACAGTACCGATGATACTATTCCCGAAAGTGACGCACTTTTCTGATCAAAAATCGGAGCAATTACATAACAACTCCCTTCACTATATTTAGATAGTTAATAAACTCCATTCTTCTAATGAACCCAACACAGCCAATAATCACGATATAGATAATCCATCCTTGCAAACCTCCAACAAACCAGTTACAAGCAATGAATACTATTGTAACCAATATATCCCATAACACTTCATAGGAATATTTCATTCCCATTTCCTTCTGCAGGAACAAATCTGGGACAAAACATCTTACCGCTTGGAGAAAAATAATCGAAATGATAGCAAGCGTAAGATTCTTAAGCCAAAATACAGTTATACCCGTAACAACAAGTGAAAGTCCAACTGAAAACCCATTTAACCAGAGCATTGCTCTTTCTTTTCGTAATGCTTTCAAATAAGTATTGATCAACAAGGAACTTCTTGCTTCAAATAAACTTAAAGGGAATAGGATAGAAAAATAGCTAATAGCATCAATATATTGCGGTAACCATAATGTCAGAAATACCTTTATTGGATAATATAGAACTAAGAATATTACCATTACACCTGACAACAATGTTCCCACAGTCTCGTAAATAACAGGAAGTCTGCTTTGGTCGCTTCTCTTGATTATGGGAAAGATGACAATACTCACAGCAGAAATAAAGGTCAAAACCAAGTTCGAGATGGTCAATGAAAAAGAAACCTTTCCAAACGTAGAAACGTCCCACACCTGTTCTATCGAAAAACGTACAATACCGATAATGAGCATCCCAGCAATATTTGCGATTAAAAGTTGGATTCCCACTGATATATTCCGCCAGCCTTCTCCAATCGAAAGGGAAAGTTTGACTCCTTTAGTGAATACTATATCCCTACAGGACCATGCTATTCCAATCATCGCAACAGTTTTTGCGATGATATCAGCAAGGAGCATAAATTCATAATTTTGATGCCCAATAAATAAGAATACTAAAACAAGACTGGCGTATAGTAATCTTTCTATAATTGAATTTCTCGCATACTCTTTTACTTTTCCAGTGGTTTGCAAGAGAAATTGAAGGATAGTCCTTGGCAGAATTAGTATACAGTTAATTCCTGTTGCAATCAAAATAATCGTCTTGTTACTGTTTCTGATAAAAAAAAATGCAATCAATGCGATCCCTATACAAATAAATATTTCCAAAAAAGTCAGAAGCCAGTATTGGGAATGCATCAGTGCTTTGTCTAGTTCGTCATAGTATTTTCCTCCATATCGCAGATATAAACCATCTGCCCAACCAAAATGAAAAAATCCAACATAACTCACATAGAAGGTATATAATTGCCAATAGCCATATTGTTCAATGCCCAAAAGCTTGGGGACTATTAAAGAAAGAATAATAGAGATTGCCAAAGATGTTAGATTGGCTGTTACCGAATAAAGCATCTTTTGAAGAACCCCTTTTGCTGAAGCCTTCATCTGCTCACCAATTCAAAAGTCTCATTAGTCAATCCAATATACTGCATGTCCTTCTCACTCAGAGAAATCTCAACGTCAATCTCTGGCCAGTCTATCCCCACATATAGATCATCCCATCTGATGCCACCCTCATCTTCGGGGTGGTAGAACTCGTCACACTTGTAGACGAACTCTGCCTCATCGGAGAGGACCAGGAACCCGTGGGCGAAGCCACGTGGGATGAAGAACTGATTCTTCTTCTCTGCAGTGAGGACAGCCCCTACATACTTGCCGTAGGTCGGACTCCCTTCCCTCAGGTCAACAGCTACGTCATACACCTCGCCTTTGGTGACCCTGACCAGCTTTGCTTGCGGGTATTGAATCTGGAAGTGCAATCCCCTCAGGACTCCTTTGCTGGATTTGCTCTGGTTGTCCTGTACGAACTCACAATCGATACCGGCCTTCTTGAAGTCAGCCTTGTTGTAGGTCTCCATGAAGTAGCCTCGCTCATCCCCGAACACCCTCGGCTCGATGATGAACACCCCTTCAATTTCTGTCTCCGTGAATGTGAACTGTCCCATTGTATGTTTCTCTCTTTCCCTTATTATCTGCCTGCGTACATCGACCGGTAGTATTGCTGGTAGGACCCACTGGTCACATGCTCCATCCACTGCCTGTTCTCCAGGTACCAGTCGATGGTCTTCCTGATCCCTTCACTGAACATCGTCTCGGGCTCCCAGCCCAACTCTTCCCTGATCTTGGTGGGATCTATGCCGTAGCGCCGGTCATGCCCCTTCCTGTCGGTAACATGCCTGATCAGACGCTCATCTATAC
>NZ_QUWK01000030.1 GCF_003429665.1 Sphaerochaeta halotolerans
TGGGCTTCCTGGCTTTAATACCCCATAATGGAGTGATTAAATGCTAGGAGGCTATCTATGTATGAAATTTTTGATGAAGCAACAGGTTTCGTTCTGGATTATTACTCCAAGGACGGAAAGAGCAAGTGTTGTTTGTGCACTTACCGCAAATACCTGACGGAGCTTCGTGCTTATTTGGCAAGTGAGGGAATTGAGTATTCCCACAAGGAAGCCTTGGCATGGCTTTCGAGGGAGTTTGAAATCCTCCCATATGGCCAATACAAGGTTTGCAGGAGGATGATCTTCAGGGTGAATGACTTCATTCTTAATGGTACCATCACCCAACGGGAATATCTCTATACAGACTTTCTGGAATATGATGCATTGAACCAACCGCAGAAAAGCCTTGTCGATGAATTTCTTGCAGGCAAGGTAAGGGCCAACCACGACAAAAACAATTTCAAGCGCATCCTGTCGTCTTTATTCCTGTACCTGCAGGAAACCGGATCCTGCTTGGATACAAGCCAAATAAAATCTTCTTTCCTTGATGAATACTTTGGCAGGGAGGGGAAGCCGGTCATGAAAAGGTCCTACCTTCCACAAATAATGAGATTCCTTTATCTGAAAGGATTGGTTTGCGTCGACGATAACGGAATCTGGAAATATTTCGGGATTGACTTGGATCGAATCAACAATGCCTCAAAGTATGCCATTCCCGAAATGGGAACCGGTGGGGGCAGTGGGAGCCGGGTCGGTGGCTTCGTTCTGGAGCCGGAGCTTTATGGCAGGCTCATCAACTATCTTGATGAGAATGGATACTCGAAGACCATATATAATGCAACCATAATCCCTTATTTTTCCATACTTGCATTCTTATCTGTCAACTCGCTCTGCTTTTCGCGTGGGATTCTGTTTGACTGGGCGGAAGCCAACAAGCCTGAATGGGGTTACCCGTTCTATGCCTCCCTTACGAAGACAGTACAACTGATAGGTCTCCTGGGCTCCCATGCGAGGATGGACGCCCGTGAGGTTCCTACGAATTGCCATAGGGCATGGAAATACATTCCACCGCCTTGGGCGGAGGGGATTGTCCGGGAATACCTATCGGAGCGCAAGCGGGAAGGAATGGATACCTCGACATTATGCATGAGCAGGAGTTCCTGCTGCAAATTTCTCGTGTATGCAGAATCAAGGGATATCCATTCCTTTGCCGGCATTACGGTGGATCTGGTGAAGGAATATATCAGTCAGGACGAACATATGACCATCGGGGGAAAACGGGCCTATAACTGCAAGCTGAGGATTTTTCTCCGCTTCCTTGTAATCCGTGGTATTCTGCCTTCCGCGATGATGCTTGCCGTCCCGGCGATATTCGCCCCAAAGGTTGTAATCGCGACTGTCCTGTCCGAACAAGAAAGCAAGGGGATTGCTGCTTACAGGAGTTCCCACTGTGAAACCCCCGACGAATTGAAGGATAACGCCATTGTAGCCCTGGGACTTCAACTCGGACTCAGGGCTTCCGATATCGTACGGCTCAAGCTGCAAGACATAGACTGGAACCACAGCACCATAAAGATAATCCAGAAGAAAACAGGGGTGCCTTTGGAAACTGCTTTACCCGTGGGTGTTGCCAATCTGTTATACAGATACATTACAGAGGGGAGGCCCAAATCGGATTTGCCCTATATTTTCCTTCATCATGACGCTCCCTTCTCAAAATATACACCGAGCAAATGCAGTCTTTGTCTGGAAAGGGCTTTGGCTGACATTCCCAGGACTTCTCACGGCTTTCATGTCACACGAAGAACCTTTGCGACCAACCTGCTCCTGTCGGGCAATGGGATACAGACTGTAAAGTCCGCACTGGGACAAAGCAACCTCACGCAGCTGAACCATTATCTTGGTGTCGACCTTGTCCATCTTCGGCTCTGTCCCATCAATCTCGAGGGGATCGGATTACCAGGGAGGTTGCTATGAGAACATTCAAAAGCAAGCTCGGCAGTTTCATAACCGGATTCATCAACGAGAAGAGAGGGAACGGGTTCTCCTATGAATTCGAGGAGTATATGTTGAAGAGGTTCGACAGCTTCATCATTGAACATGATCTGGATGATGGGATTCTTTCGCGGACGCTGGTTCTCGAGTGGGCGATTCAGACACCGACGGAAAGCATAAACTACAGGAACCAGCGGGTCTCTTTTACAAGACAGTTCGGCTATTACCTTCTTTCTCTGGGCAAGCAGGCATACATCCCCATGTGGATGGCCTCGGAGTCGACATCCGTCCCGTATATCCCATCCAAGTCGGAGATCGAGGAAATTTACCAGTCCGTTGATTCTTACAGGCTGCGTCATTCATGTGCGAGATACCCGCAAATCGAGCTTTCGGTGTTGTTCAGGCTATACTATTGTTGTGGTCTCCGGCTCGCTGAGTCCTGTTATCTCAAACGGGAACATGTGGATCTGGAACAGGGGGTACTGCATATCATGCATTCAAAGGGTGACAAGGACAGGCTTGTCCCAATGGCGCGTGACCTGACGGACCTGTGCCGGAAGTATGATGAAAGGATGCAGGCAAGGTTCCCCGATGGCATATGGTTTTTCCCCCGCATAGATGGGAAGGCTCCCATTCTGAAAACGACGGTGGATGAGATGTTCGCTGAAATCTGGAAACATACAAAGGCATCGAAGACGGCCCCAAAGGCCCCCAGGGTGCATAGCCTCAGGCACGCATTCGTCATAGAGAAGATGAATACATGGATGAAGGGGGGGATTTCGGAAGCTATGCTTCCCTATCTGAGCGTGTATCTCGGCCATTCCAGTATTTCCGAGACTTTTTATTATTTCCATATCAAGGAGCCTATCTTCGAAGTGATACGGGAAAAAGATGGGACTTCCGCAACCGTTATCCCAAAGGTGGTGGAATATGAACAGTAGAAACAGACGGACACCCTTGTTCTTTTCGATGACCTTCAATTTCCTCAATGTCTATATGCCTACCCAGCTGGGGAGATCTCCTGACACTGTCAGATCCTACAGGGACAGCCTTACCGTTTTTGCCCGTTTCATCACAGACGTAAAAAGCCTGAGGCTGGATGGATTCACCTTTGAGGAGTGTACCAGGAGTTTCATCTTTGATTTTCTCGACTGGCTAAGGGAAACAGGGTGTAAACCCGGGACAAGAAACCAACGGCTGGCAGTATTGAATTCCTATCTCAAGTATGCGGCGGACAATGATGTATCGCTTTATCCCATCACTTTCTCGGTCGGTACGGTTCCCTATGCCAAGGTGCCGAAAGGAATCCTGAGGTGCCTGGATGAAAAGGAAACCGCTGCAATTTTGTCCGCTCCCCCAGTCTCGAGACTCGGGATAAGGGACCAGATGCTTCTTGTCCTGCTCTATGATTCTGCAATGAGGGTGTCGGAGCTCCTTAACCTACAGGTCCGCGATATCAATATGGACCCTGAAAACGGCTACCTGCGTGTGGTCGGAAAAGGGAGCAAAGAAAGGATCATACCCCTCTTGACGTTGACCATTGAGCATCTCCAACAGTATATGCGGCTTTTCCATGGTGAGAAGGAACCCTCAACCTATATTTTTTATACTGTCATAAAAGGACATGCTGACAGGATGTCCTGTGGAAACGCTGAACGAATCGTCCAAAAGTATGCCGACTTGGCTAGGAAGGAGGTAGCAACAATGCCTTTGTCCGTATATCCGCACATGCTCCGTCGGTCACGTGCAACAGCCTTGGTGCAGAATGGTGTCAACATGGAGGTGGTTGCCAGATTGCTCGGCCATGAAAACATTGCCACGACCGAAGCCCATTATGCAAGGATTTCAACAGAGGTCATCCGCAAGGCTATGGAATCCACAGAACCCGAAGGTGGGGGCAAGGAGGAGCCTCTCTGGACAACTGACGAAGATGAATTGAAGCACCTGTATGGAATAAGATGATG